>CAXTAK010000004.1:163954-165438 GCA_964242735.1 uncultured Quadrisphaera sp.
GTCGTCAGCGCCGTCGGTGTCGTCAGCGCCGTCGGCGGCACCGGGGCCGCCGGTGGGGGCGGTGGTCAGCGCCGGTACCCGTTGGCGCGCGGGCACACGTGGCCCTCGGCGTCCAGGGGGTCCGCGCACAGGGGGCACGGGGGGCGCCCGGCGCCGACGACGGCCACCGCGCGCGCCGCGAAGGCCCGGGCCTCGGCTCCGGTGAGGTGCACGCGCAGCAGCGTGCGGTCCCCGCCGGTGCCCGTGGGGTCGGAGGGCGCTGCCGCGTCGGTGTCGTCGCCTCCACCGGAGGACGCGTCGGACTCCAGCACCTCGAAGCACTCGATGACGACCATCTGGCGGTCGCCGTCCCACGCCAGGGTCATGGTGCCCACGCGGAACTCGTCCTCGATGGG
Source organism: uncultured Quadrisphaera sp. (assembly GCA_964242735.1). Taxonomy (GTDB): domain Bacteria; phylum Actinomycetota; class Actinomycetes; order Actinomycetales; family Quadrisphaeraceae; genus CADCUY01. The sequence continues at coordinate 164,350 of CAXTAK010000004.1, forward strand.
AGTGTCCAGCGGGTCGTCGTCACGGCGGTCCGTCGGTGCCACGGCCGGCACGGGGGCGCTGCCGCCGCTGCGGCGCACCACCTCGTCGAGGAGCTCCTCGACGCGCTCGGCCAGGGCCGCGACCTGCGGCTTCTCGAGGGAGACGCTGGTCAGCCCCCGCCCGGAGCGTGCCTGGAGGAAGAAGGTGCGTGCACCCGGCTGACCCACGGTGCCGGCGACGAAGCGCTCGGGGGGGTCGTAGTCGAAGACCTGGCCGGCCATGTTCCGAGCCTACCCACGCGCTGTGGAGCCGCCAGCGACGCCACCGGTGCCGGCTCCCCCGCCGACGGCGGCGTCGGAGGGGTTCGCGCCGGTCCCCCCCTCAGCGCCCTCAGCGGCCGGCGGGGGCGGGAGGAGGGCGGCGACGTCCCCGCCGGTGTCGTTGACGCGCACCGCGAAGGGGCGCAGCGGGCTGTAGCGCACCGCGGAGACCGACGCGGGGTCGACCACGAGGCGCTGGAAGGAGTCGAGGTGCATGCCGAGGGCGTCGGCCAGGACCGCCTTGATGACGTCGCCGTGGCTGACCGCCGCCCACACCGCGTGCTCGCCGTGCTCGGCGGCGACCGCGGCGTCGACCTCGCGGACGACGTCCAGCGCCCTGGCCTGCATCGCCCGCATCGTCTCCCCGCCGGGGAAGACCGCGGCGCTGGCGTGCGCCTGCACCACCGCCCACTCCGGTTCCTTGGTCAGCTCCGCGATGGGCCGGTTCGTCCACGTGCCGTAGTCGCACTCGCTGAGGCGGTCGTCGGTGACCACCGCGGGGCGCGGGGCGCCCTCGGGGCCGCCCGCGGCCACCAGGGCCTCCGCGGTCTGCTGGCAGCGCTGCAGGGGGCTGGCGACCACCCGCACGAGGTGCACCGGCGAGAGCCGGGCTCCCAGGGCGGTGACCTGCTGCTGGCCGAGCTCGTCCAGGCCGACCCCGGGGGTGCGACCGGCGAGCAGCCCGCCGGAGTTTGCGGCGGTGCGACCGTGGCGGACGAGCAGCAGGGTGGGCACGCCCCCACGGTAGGGGCGGCGCCAGGTGGTCACGGGCGGGTGGTCACGGGCGGG
>CAXTAK010000004.1:165538-174931 GCA_964242735.1 uncultured Quadrisphaera sp.
GGCGAGCAGCGCGTACAGGGCGAAGCCGGCGGCGATGCGGTACAGCACGAACGGCGTGAACGTGTGGGAGCTGATGTAGCGCAGGAGCCAGGCGATGACGGCGTAGCCCACGGCCCCGGCCAGCGCGGTGGCCGCGAGGGTGGGCCCCCACGAGACGGCGCCGGGCTCGCGCAGGGCCTGCACGGCCTCCAGGGTCCCGGCGCCGAGGACCGCGGGGATCGCCAGGAGGAACGAGTACCGGGCGGCGGCCTCACGGGTGTACCCCATCAGCAGGCCGGCGGCGATGGTGCCGCCGGAGCGGGAGACCCCCGGCACCAGGGCCAGGGCCTGCGCGAGACCGAACAGGACCCCGTCGCGCCAGGTGATGTCGACCAGCTCCCGCTCGGCACGGGCGCGCCGGTCGGCGGCGTGCAGGACGAGGGCGAAGAGCCACAGCATCGTGGCGGTCAGCCACAAGCTGCGCACCGCCGGGCCCCGGATGGCGTCCTGCAGCAGGTAGCCCGCCACCACGATCGGCAGCGACCCGACGATCACCAGCCACCCGAGCCGCGCGTCGGGGTGCGAGTGCGGCAGCCGCCCGGCCACCGCGCGCAGCCACGCGCTGATGATGCGGGCGATGTCGCGGCGGAAGAAGACGAGCACCGCGGCCTCGGTGCCCAGCTGGGTGATCGCGGTGAACCCCGCCCCCGGGTCGCCGCCTCCGAGCAGCTGCCCCACGACGCTGACGTGCGCGCTGGAGGAGATCGGGAGGAACTCCGTCAGGCCCTGCACCAGGCCGAGGACGAGGGCGTCGAACCAGCTCACCGCCCGGTACCGACGGCAGCGGTGGACCCGACGGCACCGGCGAGCCCGGCGGCGTCCAGGGCGTCGGCGGCGGTGCGCAGCGCGGCGAGGCGCTCGTGCGCGGTGGGGGCGAGCGGGGCGAGGACCACGGTGGTCACCCCGACCTCGGCGTACGCGGCGAGCCGGTCGCGGATCGCCGCGGGCGGTCCCACCAGGGCGGTGCGGTCGAGGAAGCCCTGGGGGACGGCGGCGGCGGCCTCGCGGCGGCGCCCGGCGAGGTAGTGGTCCTGCACCGCGTCGGCCTCGCCCCCGTAGCCCATCGCCACCGCGAGGCGGTGGTAGAAGTTGACCTCCCGGCTGCCCATCCCCCCGATGTACAGGGCGGTGTGCGCGCGCAGGCCCGCCAGCGTCGCGTCGTCGCCGTCGGTGGAGCGCCCCGGCCCGCCGCCCTGCGTGACCACGATCGGCACGGTGGGGGCGATGTCGAAGGCGCGCGAGGGGTCCGAGCCCCGCTCGCGCCCGGCCGTCAGGGCCGCGAGCTGGTCCCCGGCGTCCTCGGGGCTGAAGAAGACCGGGAGCCACCCGTCGGCGACCTCCCCGGCGAGCGCGGTGTTCCTCGGCCCGACCGCGGCGAGGTAGATCGGCAGGTCGGGACGGGGCGCTGGCAGCGCCAGGCGCAGCGGCACACCCGGCCCGCCCGGCAGCGGGAGCGGGAGGTGCTCACCCTGGTGCACCAGCGGGGCGCGGCTCAGCGCCAGGCGGACCACCTCCACGTACTCGCGGGTGCGCGCCAGCGGGGCGTCGAAGCGCACCCCGTGCCAGCCCTCGGAGACCTGGGGTCCCGAGACGCCCAGGCCGAGGCGGAAGCGCCCGCCGGACAGGCCGTCGAGGGTGGCCGCGGTCATGGCCGTCGCCGCGGCGCTGCGCGCGGGCACCTGCATCACCGCGCTGCCGAGGGCGATGCGCGAGGTCTGCGCGGCGATCCACGCGAGCACCGTGGGGGCGTCGGAGCCGTAGGCCTCGGCCACCCACACCGAGTCCAGGCCGACCACCTCCGCCTCGCGGGCCAGGGCGAGGGCGGCGGCGGCGGCACCGGCCAGGCCGCCGGGCCCGCTGTCCAGGTACCCGAGGGTGAGGCCGAGACGCACCCGGTCACCCTAGGGCGCGCCGCACCGGCCCCGCCCGCCCCGGACGCGCGCTCGGCAGTGCCGCGGACTCGCGCGCTCGCGACCGCTGCGACGTCCCCGGCCCCGACTAGCCTCGTCCGTCGTGGAGCAGCGGTACGTCGGCCGGTCGGGCCTGCAGGTCTCGGCCCTCGGTCTGGGCACCCTCACCTGGGGCCAGGAGACCGACGAGCACGACGCCCGCGACCAGCTGAAGGTCTTCGTCAGCGGCGGCGGCACCCTGGTCGACACCGGTGGGGCGTACGGCGACGGGCGCAGCGAGGGGGTGCTCGCCGCGCTGCTCGCCGATGTGGTGCACCGCGACGACGTGGTGCTGTCCGTGACCGCCGGCGCAGCGGGCGGCACCGACGCGGCGGCCACCGCGGGGCCCGCCCGTGCGGACAACTCGGCGCGGTCCCTGCTGCGCTCCCTGGAGCGGTCGCTGCGCCGCCTGGGCACCGACCACGTGGACCTGTGGTGGGTCCCGGGCTGGGACCCGGCCGTCCCCGTCGTCGAGGTGCTGCGCGCCGTGGACGCCGCGGTCACCTCCGGGCGCGCCCGCTACGCCGGCGTCGCGGAGCACACGGGCTGGCAGCTGGCCACCGTGGCGCAGCTCGCCACCACCCAGGGCGTGCCGCTGGTGGCCGCCGCCGCTGAGTACTCCCTGCTGCACCGCGCCCCCGAGGCGGAGCTGGTGCCCGCCGCCGCCCACCACCGCGTCGGCTTCGTCGCCCGCTCGCCGCTGGCCCACGGGGTGCTGACCGCGAAGTACCGCTCGTCGGTGCCCCCGGACTCGCGCGGCTCCGACCCCGAGCGCGCCGACCAGGTCGACCGGTACCTCGGTGCCCGGGGCCGGCGCGTGGTCCAGGCGGTGCTGACCGCCGCCGAGGGCCTGGACGCCGCGCCGCGGGAGGTCGCGCTGGCGTGGGTGCGCGACGCCCCGGGCGTGACGTGCACCCTGGTCGGTGCGCGCACCGGCGAGCAGCTCGACGCCGTGATGGCCGACGCCCTGGTGCTGCCCCCGGAGATCCGCGCGGCGCTGAACGACGTCGCGCAGTAGCTCGGGCGGGCCGTGCCGGTCGAGCCCTGGCGGGGTGGGGCTCAGCCGCCGTGGCCCGCGGGGCCCACCGGGCCGGCTCCGGTCCCCGCCGGCTGCGCCCCGGGTCCGGCGTCCTCGAGGTCGTCCTCGGGGTCGCCGACGTCGGGCTCGGCGTCCTCGAGCGCGTCGGCGTCGAGCACCGCGCGCACGAGGGCCGCGTCGTCCTCGTCAGCGTCGTCCTCGTCGTCGCCGTCAGCGTCCTCGTCGTCCTCGTCGTAGAGGACGAAGGGGGTCACCTCGTCGTAGGCGGCGTAGAGGGACTCGTCGTAGGTCTCGAAGGCGTCGGCGAGAGCGCGGTACGCCGACTCCACCGCCGGGTCCTCGTCGCCCCTGCGCCGCTGGGCGGAACCGAGGTGCGCCTCGAGCGCGGCCACCAGCCGGTCGAGCGCTGCACGCGGGTCGGTCGCCATGGACACGACCGTAGTGGTCGGGGGCAGAATGGGCACCGATGTTCTCCCACAGCAGGGGCGCTGCCACGTCCACCGCCCGACACGAGCCCCACGGGGACCAGTACGAGTACCGGCGCCTCACCCTCGCGCGCGGCACGTCCCGCGCGCAGGCCCGCGCGCTCATCACCGAGCAGGCCGAGCACGGCCGGTGGGAGCTGGCCACGCTCACCCTGTACGTCGGCGGTGCCCGCTCCGTGCTCCTGCGCCGGCGCATCCTGCGGGTGCAGCGGACCCTCTGAGCAGCGGTCGCCGGAGGGTCCGCGCCCGTCCGACCGTTCGGTCAGCAGGTGCGCACGAAGCGGTCCAGCACCCTCGTCCCGAAGGTCAGCGCATCCACCGGCACCCGCTCGTCGACGCCGTGGAACAGCCCCGCGAAGTCCAGGTCGGCGGGCAGGCGCAGCGGGGCGAAACCGTACCCGGGCACTCCCAGCCGGGAGAAGGACTTGTTGTCCGTGCCCCCCGACAGGCAGTACGGCAGGACCGTCGCACCCGGGTCCTCGGCGAGCAGCGCGTCGACCATGCGGTCCACCAGTGGGACGTCGAACGGGGTCTCCAGGGCGACGTCGCGGTGCAGGGTCTCCACGCGCACGTGCTCCCCGGCGAGCTCGGCGATGGTGGCGAGCACCTGCTCCTCGTGCCCGGGCAGGAACCGCGCGTCGACCAGGGCGGTGGCCTCCCCGGGGATGACGTTGTGCTTGTACCCCGCGGCCAGCACGGTGGGGTTGGCGCTGTCGCGCAGCGTCGCCCCCACCCAGCGGGCCGTGGTGCCCAGCGTCGCGACCAGCTGCTCGGTGTCCCCGGGGTCGAGCTCCGCGCCGGTGATCTCCGCGACCCCGTCGAGGAAGGCGCGCACGGTGGGCGTCACCTCGATCGGCCAGCGGTGCCCCCCGATGCGGGCGACCGCCTCGCAGAGGTGGGTCACGGCGTTGTCGTCGTTGACCTGGCTGCCGTGCCCGGCCCGCCCGGCGGCCACCAGGCGCAGCCACGCGATGCCCTTCTCCGCGGTCTGCACCAGGTAGCACCGCTGCTGCGCGACGTCGATGGAGAACCCCCCGACCTCGCTGACGGCGGCGGTCACGCCCTCGAAGAGGTCCCGGCGGTGCTGCACCAGCCAGTGGGCGCCCTTGACGCCCCCGGCCTCCTCGTCGGCGAGGAAGGCCACCACGAGGTCGCGCGGTGGGCGGCGACCGGTGCGGGCCAGGTCGCGCACCAGCGCCAGGAGCATCGCGTCCATGCCCTTCATGTCCACCGCGCCGCGCCCCCACAGGCACCCGTCGCGCTCCTCCCCCGCGAAGGGGTCCAGCGCCCAGTCCCCGGCCTGGGCGGGCACGACGTCGAGGTGGCCGTGCAGCAGCAGCGCGCCGCGCTCGGCGGTGCCGGCGGGCTCGCCCTCGATGCGCAGCACCACGCTGGCGCGCCCGGGCTCGCTCTCCACCAGCTCCGCGCCCGCGGCCAGGCCCACCTCGTCGAGCAGGGTCATGACGTGCTCCGCGGCGGCCCGCTCTCCGGGCCCCGAGCCGTCGCCGTAGTTGCTCGAGTCGATCCGCAGCAGGCCCCGGCACAGCTCGACGACCTCGTCCTGGGGGCTGGTGCCGGTCACCGCCCCACGCTAGCGCCGACTCCGGGACGGCGCGGGGCCGCACCCGGGAGGCATCGGCTGCACGGCGCCGACGAGGTGCAGGTGCGCGTCGATGCCCGCGCCGGGCACGCTAGCGGCGTCCTGCACACCGCTGGACGCAGCACCAGGAGGCACCGTGAGCACCGCAGCACCCGAGCTGGCCGCCCTGGGGCCGCACGTGTGGCACCCCGCCGCTCGGGCCCCCGACGGGTCGCCGGCGCCCCCGCTGCTGCTGCTGCACGGCATGGGCGGCGACGAGCGCACCCTGCTGCCGCTGGCGCGCCGCCTCTCGCGGGGCTCGGCGGTGCTGTCGCTGCGCGGGCCGGTGCTGGAGGACGGCGCACCCCGCTTCTACGAGCGCTCCCCCGCGGGGGTGGTCGACGAGCGCGACCTCACCGAGCGCGCCGCGCTGCTCGCCGAGCAGCTGCGGGCCGCGGGCCCCGCGCTGGGGGTGGCGCCGGGGCAGTGGGTGGCGGTGGGGTTCTCCAACGGGTCGCTGTTCGCGGCGGCGCTGCTGATGAGCCAGCCCGCGCTGCTCGCCGGGGCGCTGCTGCTCGCCGCCCGCTCCCCCTACCTGCAACCGCCGCCGCTGCCGCCCGGGGCGCCGAGCGGGCGGTGGGCGGTGGTGTGCAACGGCGAGGCGGACGAGGTGACGACCCCGGCGGACGCCGCGGAGCTGGTCGCGCAGCTGCGCGGGCACGACCTGGCGGTGGACGTGGTGACCCACCCGCGAGCGCACAACATCGACCCGCGGACGGTGCCGGTGATGGCGCGGCTGCTCGCCGGCGCCACGACGTCCACCACCACACCCACCACGACGCCGGCGCCCAGCCGGTGACCCCGACAGGAGCCCGCACGACCACCGCCGCCGCACCCCACGGCTTGCACCACGTGACCGCCATCGCCTCGGACCCGCAGGCGAACGTCGACTTCTACGCCACCGTGCTCGGGCTGCGCCTGGTGAAGCAGACGGTCAACTTCGACGCCCCCGACAGCTACCACCTGTACTACGGCGACGCGGCTGGCCGGCCCGCCTCCATCCTCACCTCCTTCCCCTGGCCGGGGGTCGCCGCCGGGCGCGGCGGCGCAGGCATGACCAGCGCCACGGCGTTCAGCGTGCCGCCGGAGTCGCTCGGGTGGTGGCACCGGCGCCTGACCGCCCTGGGCGTCGACGTCGACCACCCACGGGTGCGCGGCGCCGAGGAGGTGCTGTCCCTGCGCGACCACGACGGGCTCGCGCTGGACCTCGTGGCCGCCGAGGGCGACACCCGCTCCGGGTGGGACGGCGCGGTGGGCGTCGGCGCCGAGCACGCCGTGCGCGGCCTGCACTCGGTGACGCTGGCCGAGCGCGACCTCGGCCCCACCGCGGCGATGCTCACCGAGCTGCTGTCGATGGACATCGGCGGCGGAAGCCGCGGCGCCGAGCGCTTCGCGATGGCCGGTGGCGGGGCTGGCGCGGTGCTCGACGTCGCACCCGGCGCCACCGAGCGCGGCCGCCGAGCCGGCGGCACCGTGCACCACGTGGCCTTCCGCGCCCCCGACCTTGCCACCTTGACGGCGTGGCAGCACGCCCTGGCCGACCGCGGCGTGGGGGTGACGGCCATCAAGGACCGGCAGTACTTCAAGAGCATCTACTTCCGCGAGCCGGGCGGGGTGCTGTTCGAGATCGCCACCGACGAGCCCGGTTTCGCCACCGACGAACCGCTGCTGGAGCTCGGCCGCTCGCTGCGCCTGCCGCCGTGGCTGGAGCCCAGCCGCGAGCAGATCGCCGCGGCGCTGCCCCCGCTGCGCGTCCCGTGAGCCCCGCCGGCGACGGGCTCCCACCGCACGTGTGGCGTGAGGGCGCCGGGGCGGGGGCGCCGCCGCTGCTGCTCCTGCACGGCACCGGTGGCGACGAGCACAGCCTGGTGCCCCTGGCTGACGCCCTCTCCCCGACCTCGGCGGTGCTGTCGGTGCGCGGGCGGGGGCTGGAGGGGTCGATGCCGCGCTTCTTCGCGCGCCGCGGCGAGGGCGTCTTCGACGAGGACGACCTGCGCGCACGCACCGACCAGCTCGCCGACGACGTGGTGGCAGTCTCCGCCGAGCACGGCGTGGAGGCGGGCGCGTGGGTGGCGGTCGGTTTCTCCAACGGGGCGAACATCGCCTCATCGCTGCTGCTGCGCCGCCCCGAGGTGCTCGCCGGGGCGGTGCTGCTCGCCGCGGTGGTGCCCTACCGCGAGCAGCCGCCCCTGCCGGCGGCATCGGGTGGTGCCCGGCGGTGGGCGGTGGTGTCCAACGGGCGGCGCGACCCGATGGCGAGCGCCGCGCAGACGGCGGCACTGGTCGCGCAGCTGCGCGCGGGCGGGGTGGACGTCGCGGAGCTGGCGCACGACGGCGGGCACACCGTCGACGCCGCGCTGCTGCCCGAGCTGGCCGCGGCGGTCGCCGGCGGCGGGGCGGTGCGGTGACTCCGGTCGGGCGAGAGGCAGGGCCGCCCGGCCCGGGGCTGGTCGACCTCAGCCACGCCTTCGGCCACGGCACCGGGGCCTACCCGGGCCTGCCGCAGCCGGTGGTCGCCGCGCACCTGACGCGGGAGGCCTCGCGGTCGCACTACGCGGGGGGCACCGAGTTCGCCATCGATGCGATCACCATGGTCGGCAACACCGGCACGTACCTCGACGCCCCGTGGCACCGCTACGAGGGCGGTAGCGACCTCGCGGGGCTCCCCCTGGAGTCCCTCGCCGACCTGCCGGCGGTGGTGGTCATGGCCACCGGAGACCGCGCCATCGACGTGGCGGCCCTGTCGGCGTGCGCCGCGTCGGTCGCCGGCGCGGCGGTGCTGCTGCGCACCGGGTGGGACGCGCACTGGGGCACCCCGCGGTACGCCGAGCCGGCGCCGTTCCTCACCGAGGACGGCGCGCGGTGGTTGGTGGAGCGCGGCGCGGCGCTGGTGGGCATCGACTCGCTGAACATCGACGACACCTCCGGCGGCGCAGGTGGGCGGCGTCCGGCGCACTCGGTGCTGCTGGGCGCGGGGGTGCCCGTGGTCGAGCACCTCACCCGGCTCGGCGACCTGCCCGCCACCGGCGCGCGGTTCAGCGCGGTGCCCCCGGCGGTCGTGGCGTTCGGCACCTTCCCGGTGCGGGCCTGGGCGCGGTGGTGAGCGGCGGTCACGGGCCGGCTCGCAAGGGATGCGCCGGGGCGCGCACCGGGGCGTGGGGGGCGCTGCTGGCCGCCGTGCAGCGGCGAGCGGAGGCCGGGTCGGCGGGCGCGGTGCTAGTCTTCGGGACGCCGCGCGGGGCCCCGAGGGCCTTCTGGCGGCCACTCGTCCGGGTGGTGGAATAGGTAGACACGCTAGCTTGAGGTGCTAGTTCCCTTTACCGGGAGTGGGGGTTCAAGTCCCCCCTCGGACACCGATCGTGAGGGCTTCGAGCAGCGATGATGCTGGCACGGGGGCCTATCAGCCGGACGACATGCAGTGGGGACACGGCAAGACTCCCGGCAAGACCCGTCCGCTTCCCTCGTCCTGTCGCCGACGCGCGGTCGCTGCGGCCAGTCGGCGCCACCGACCCGCAGGTCGGTGGCCACGAGGAGAACAGCCATGGCACGAGCGCGGGCAGCCGCCACGAAGAAGGCCGGCCGCAGCGCCAACGGAGCGGGCAGCGTGGTCGCCCGGCCCTTGGCCAGCGGGTCGACCGCCGACGACGTCTTCTGGTCCCACCGGGACGCTGACGGCAACCCCAAGCGCGGGGTCGAGTGCGCCTCCGCCTCGTACCGGGACGCGGAGAAGCCCCGCCGCACGGTGACCGCGACGGTCGACGCGCGCGCTCACATCCCCCCGCAGCGGATGACCGTCGCGCAGCACCTCACCGAGTGGCTCAACGGGCTGCGCCTGAAGCCTCAGACCCTGGCCGGGTAACGGCGCAAGGTCCGGCTGCAGATCAGCCCCGCCATCGGGCACGTCCCCCTCGACGAGCTGCGCGCGACGCACCCGAACGAGATGTACCGCCAGCTGGAGCAGCGCGGCGGCGCGCGCGGGGGTCCCTGTCGCTGGCCACCGTGCGCGATGTCCACGACGTCCCGTCCTCGGCGTACTGCGACGCGGTCAAGGCCGGCCTCGTCGACGACTCCCCCGCCCACCGCGCACGAAGACCACCACCACCGTCACCGCGTCAGTCCAGAGCTCCCACTACCCGGCACGGGACACTTCGTCGGCATCGATCTGCACTGGCGTTCCGTTCCATCGACTTGCTACCACAGTCTCTCACCAGACAGCGCGTAGATGACAATGCCGCCGCCGGT
>CAXTAK010000005.1:0-6581 GCA_964242735.1 uncultured Quadrisphaera sp.
GCTGGGCTGCCTCGCTGGGCTGCCTCGCTGGGCTGACGAGCGGAGCGCTCGGACGTGGCCCGCGGACGGTCGAGCGGGACGGCGGTCGGGGCTGGGCCCACCGGCCGCGTGCTGGGGTCCGCGGGGTCCCTCAGGTGGTGGTCAGCGCCGGGGCGTCCGGGTTGTTCGTCCCGGCCGGGAAGAAGCCGCCCCTGGTGATGCCGGCCTCCGGCGTCAGGTAGGCGATGTTGTGCACCTGCTTGGTGGTGCGCGAGAAGGCGATGCTGTTCGCGTCGGTGGGCACCAGGTTCGCCCGGTAGGTGCGCCCGGGGCCGCTGAGCACGCCCTGGTCGAGGTCGCTGGTCCCGTCGAGGGAGTCGCGGGCGTCGGAGATCATCCGCGTCGCCTCGCCCTGGCCGAGCCGGTACAGCTGGCTGCGCACGAGGCCCGCGTGGTACGCCTCGACGGCGAGGATGCCGGCCGCGGCCTCCAGGAAGGTGTTGCTGTTGATCAGGGGTGCGCCGCCCTTGTAGGCGGTGACCCCGACGTCCTCGAAGATGAAGGCGGCGAGCAGGAAGCTCGTGTCGTCGGCGAAGGCGTCGAAGGTCTGGGTGGCGGTGATGAGCTTGGCGGCCCGGGCCGCGGCGGTGAAGGCCGCGTCCAGGTCGATGGCCGGCCGCGAGACCACCGACGCACCGAGCGCCGCGCGCAGGAACTTCACGTGCGCGATCTCGTCGTTGGCGATCTCCTCGGCGTACGCCGCGACCCTGGGCTCCTTGAAGACGACCTTCTTGCCGCCGGTCACACCGCCCCTCGTGCCCTTGCCCTGGGTGTCGGCGTCGGCCAGGCCGGTGCCGAAGAAGGCCCGGGAGTAGAACTCCGCCTCCAGGTACTCCAGGTTCAGCGCGAAGTTGAGCACCGCGGCGTCGCTGAGCTTCTGGTCCGGGGTGAGGTTCGCGTCCGGGGTGGCGGCCAGCGCAGGGCCCGCCGCGGCGACGCCGGCGGCGCCGGCGCCCAGCCCGATCAGGCCTGCGCGCAGGAACACGCGCCGGTCCGCGGCCGTCTCAGCGCTCCTGGTGGCCATGTCGCTGAGGAGTGATCGTCCGAACATGTGGAGCCCTCTTCCTGTGGAGGCGGCGCACCGGGCAGGCAGAGCCGCGGGGCGCAGTGGTCGGGGACCGAACGGCGAGCGCGTCCAGCTGTGGGAAGCGGTACCAGCTCACGCTCTCGGTTCGACACGGACTGTGACATGGACTGGCCCTCTGTCACTGTCCATCGGTTGCGACACGCAGGGGCGCTGCGCGGGGGCGCTGCAGGCTGTGGGCTCAGGCCCGGGCGTGTGCGCGCCGACGCGCCGCGGGGCCCTGCGAGCGCGGGGCCGTGCGGCTGTCGTAGGGCCGGATGACGCGGCGCGTCACGCTGCGCCGCGACCCCGCGGCGACCAGCGCCGCCATCACCACCACCCCCACCGCCGCAGGCAGGCTCCGGTAGGTGAAGAAGGCGTGGATCTGGCTGTGGTTGCTCAGCGCCTCGAACCACAGCGGCACCACCAGCGCGGGGGCGGCGAGCACCGCGGCCCGTGCCAGGGCGAGCGGCCCGCGCCGCGCCACCGCGAGCACGAGGGCTATGACGACCACCGCCGCGGCAGCCGCGAGCAGCGGCGCCGCGGTGGCCGTGGTGGCCAGCCACGTCGTGGTGGTGGCCCGCAGCGGCGCGCCGAGCTCGTGGCTGACAGCGGCGTGGTCACCGGCGAGGCGGAAGCGGCTGACGTCGCGCACCCGCGCGAAGACTCCGGGGCCCTGCACCAGCGCCGCGAACACCCACCGCGAGACCCAGGTGGTGGCGTACGCGACCGGCCACGCCGCACCCGCCGCCACGACGGTGACCGCGGTGGTCCGCACGCTCGCGCCCGCCGCGGAGACCACGGCCCCGGCGACGGCGGCGCACAGCGCCCACGACATCGCCGGCGTGGTCAGCAGGTCGACGTAGTTCAGCAGCGCTGCACCCGCCCCGGCACCGACCACCGCCCCGCGCCACCCCTGTGCCCCCGGAGGTGCCCCACCGGAGACCCCGCCCGGGGCACCGGAGACCCAGCGGGAGGTCCCGACGGAGGTCAGCGCCGCAGTCAGGGCGACGCCCGCCGCGACGGCGGCCAGCGCGATGCCGTGGCTGGAGGCGGTCGCGGGGGTGGAGGCCGCGTTCGTGGCGAGCACGAGCGGCAGCACCAGCGCCAGCGCGGGCCCCAGCCCCACGCGGCGGCGCACGAGCAGCACCGCCGCGGTGGTGGCGAGCGCCAGCAGACCGGCCACCACCAGCCGCAACCCCGTCACGCCCGTGGCGGCCAGCACCGGGCGGGTGAGCACGGAGTACCCGTTCCAGTACCGGAAGTACCCCGCCTCGGGGCGCAGGGACTCCCCCGCCGCCAGCGCGCGCACCTGCCCGGCGCCGAGCTCGCAGGACTCCAGGCGCGGGCCGCCCGTGGCGCGGTACCAGAGGCTGCGCGGGTCGTCGGGTGAGGAGACGCCGTACCCGAGCACCACGCACTCGGTGAAGCGGTCGGCGGTGCCGCCGAGACCGTCGGGCACGTACGCCGGGCCGTAGGTGCCGTCGCGGACGGCCCGGTCGAGCTGGGTGATGATCGGACCGTTGGGCACCGCCTGCGCCAGGACCAGCAGCAGCAGGAACACCACCTGCAGCGCCAGCAGCCCGGCGAGGGCCCTGGCGAGGAAGCGGACGGTGCCGGCGGTCACGGAGCGCGGCAGGCGGCGGGCGCCCGGACGTCGGCGACGGGGTCGTGCTGTGCCACCTCCGCGTGGCGCCGGTGCGCGTCGGCGTGGTGCGCCAGCTGGGTGTCGCGCTCGCGCGGGTCGACGTCGCGCCCGGGGCTCGGGTCGCGCCGGGCACCTGGGCCCCTGCGTGCCGTCCCCGGCGCCGGGTGGGCGAGGTGGACCAGGCGCGCGGTGTGGTGGCGCGAGCGGCGCACGGCATCGAGCACCAGCCCCACGGCGGCGACCAGCACCGCGAGCACCCCCAGGCACGCCGCGAGCAGCGCCGTCGCCGGGCGCGGGACGGCCCCGGTCGCCAGGAGCTGTGCCACCACCGGCGCCGCGGGGACCGCTGCGGCGGCGGCGAGGAGCCCACCGACGAGCGCCGCCACCGCCAGTGGGCGCTCCTCGTGGGCCAGGCTCAGGATCCACGCGGCGATGCGCACGCCGTCGCGGACGGTGCGCAGCTCGCTGGCGCTGCCGGCGGGACGGTCGCGGAAGCCGACGGGCACCTCGGCCCGGGGCACCCGGTGGGTGATCGCGTGCACGGTCATCTCGGTCTCGACCTCGAAGCCGCGGCTGCGAGCGGGGAAGGACTTCACGAAGCGGCGCGACATCACGCGGTAGCCGCTGAGCGCATCGGTCACCGGGGCGGCGAAGACGGTGCCGATGGCGCGGTCCAGCGCCCTGTTGCCCGCGGCGTGGCCGGGTCGGTGCGCGGTCGCGGTGCCGGCGCGGCGCACGCCGACGACGTGGTCGTGGGGGCCGGCGAGGAGGACCTCGACGAGCTGGGCGGCCGCCGCGGCGTCGTAGGTGTCGTCACCGTCGATGAGCACGTCGGCGTCGGCGTCGACGTCGGCGAACGCGCGGCGCAGCACGTGGCCCTTGCCCGGACGCTGCTCGTACCGCACCACGGCGCCGTGGCGGCGGGGGGCGGCGGCGGTGCCGTCGGTGTTGCCGTCGTCGTAGACGTGGACGACCGCCCCGGGCAGGGCGCGCCGCAGGTCGGTGACGACGGCACCGACGGCCGCGGCCTCGTCCAGGCACGGGACGATGACGGCGAGGCGGCCGGCGCCGGTGAGGTCGGCGCCGGTGAGGTGAGGGCCGGCGTGGTCGGGCAGCACGATCGAGGACCCTCTGTTCACGGCCACTGACGGACGGTAACGCCGTCGTCGCGGCCGTCCTGCGGACTTCGCCCATCCCGTCCGGCGCGGCACCCGGGGCGCGCGTCGCCCACGACCTAGCGTCGATCGCGTGGGTACCGGTGCGTGAGGCGGCGCCCGCACGGCGGTGCGCGGGCGACGGCACGGAACGGCGGCGCCCGCGACGTCGTCCACGTGGAGGAGAGCGCACGAGGCGGCGCGCGGTCATCGCCGTGGCGGCCCTCTGCGCGCTCACCGCCGTGACCGGAGCCACCGGTGGGACGAGCGGCACGGCCACCGCCACCAGCGGAGTCCTGTCAACCGGCAGCACGCAGTCAGCCAGCGGCGCGCAGTCAGCCGGCGGCGCGCTGGAGTTCACGCGCGACCAGGGCGCCGACCGCTACGAGACGGCCGTCGCGATCAGCCGGCGGTTCTTCGACGACGGGGCCCCGGCGGTGGTGATCGCCAGCGGGGAGGGCTTCGCCGACGCCCTCGCCGGGGGTCCCGCCGCCGCCCAGCTGGGCGCACCCCTGCTCCTGACCTCGCCGGCCGCGCTGCCGACCGCCGTCCGGGCGGAGCTGCAGCGCCTGGGCCCGTCCGAGGCGGTGGTGCTCGGCGGTCCCGCTGCGGTCTCCGACGGGGTGGTCACCGAGCTGCGGGCCCTCGGCGTCACGGTGACCCGCGCGTCGGGCACCGACCGCTACGACACCGCCGCGAGGACCGGCATCGGGCTGGTCGCCCCCACCGGGGACGTCGAGCTGGGTGAGGTGGTGATCGCCTCCGGCGAGGGCTTCGCCGACGGGCTCAGCGGTGGCGCGTACGGCGCGGCCAACGCCGCGCCGCTGCTGCTGACCGCCCGCGACGCCCTGCCCCGGGAGACCGCAGCGGCTCTGACGGTGATGGAGCCGCAGTCGATCACCATCGTCGGAGGGCCCGCGGCGGTCTCACCCGCCGTCGAGGCCGCGCTGGAGGCGTACACCCCCGGCGCCGTCGTCCGCGTGCAGGGCAGGGACCGCTACGAGACGGCCGCGCGGGTCGCCCAGCTCTTCCCCCGGCCGGTCCGCGCGGGGTCGCCCCTGCTGGCCGCGGGCACGAGCTTCCCCGACGCCCTCGCCGGAGCCGCCCTCGGGGAGCCGCTGCTCCTCACCGAGCACGGGTGCCTGCCGAGCGCCTCGCGGTCGGCCGTCGAGGCGTTCGAGGTGACGAGCGTGACCGTCCTGGGAGGCATCGCGGTGATCAGCGACGCCGCGGCCTCAGGCACCCCCTGCGCCTGAGGCGGGGCTGGAGGGACAGGCGGGACGGGGGGTCGGCCGGACGACGCGACCGCAGCGGACGCCGCAGCGAGGTGGTCTGCGTCTACGGTGACCCGATGGCCGACCGTCCGGAGTGGGGGCCGGCGACGACGTACCGGTCGTCGCCGAAGCTGCGGCGCGCCGACGCGCCGCCGCCCGGCACCACTCGCGGTGGGTCGGCACGCGCGGGGGGTCAGGGCGCACGCGGGGGTCAGGCGTCGACGGGTCAGCCCAGGACGGGACCGGCCCGGGCGGGATCCACGCGAGCGGGGCCTGCCCGGACGGGAGCTGCCCGGACGGGGCCTGCGCGCGCGGGAGGCGCCCGCACGGGAGCGGCGGGAGCTGCGACGACGGGTTCCACGCGGAGTGGACCGCCAGCGGCGGGATCTGCCCGCGCCGCGCCGCTGGTCCCGGGCGCGGGGCGGCGTCCGCCCCTGCGCGCCCTCGCGGCGCTCGTCGTCCTCGTGGTGCTGGCGTACCCGCTCCTGCTCGGGGTGGTGGGGTACTCCGCCCTCCAGCGCGTGGGTGACCTGCCCGACTCGGCACTGCCGGGCACCCCGGGGCACACCGTCCTGCTGGTCGGGTCGGACTCCCGCGAGGGCCTCACCGAGGACCAGGAGGTCGAGCTCGCCACGGGCAGCGGCGACGAGCTCCTCGGCCAGCGCACCGACACCATCGTGCTCATGCACAGCCCCCGCGGCAGCGGGCCGACCGTGCTGCTGAGCATCCCCCGCGACAGCTACGTCGAGGTGCCGGGCCGCGGGGAGTCCAAGATCAACGCCGCCTACGCCGAGGGTGGCCCGCAGCTGCTGGTGCAGACCGTGGAGGAGGCCACCGGCGTCCGCGTCGACGCCTACGCCGAGACCGGGCTCGCGGGCTTCGCGGGCATCGTCGATGCCGTCGGCGGCGTGGAGATGTGCCCCGCGGCCGCCATCGTCGACCCGAAGGCGGGCCTCGACATCCCCGCCGGGTGCCAGGTCATGCAGGGCCCGACAGCTCTCGGGTACGCCCGCAGCAGGGACTCCGCCGTGGGCGGCGACCTCGGCCGCGCCACGCGCCAGCGCGAGCTCATCGCCGCCATCGCCGGCGAGGCCAGCAGCCCCGCGACGCTGGTCAACCCCTTCCGCGCCCTGCCGCTCGCCCGCGCTGCGGGCGGTGCGCTGTCGGTGGACGACGGCAGCGGGCCGCTCGCGCTCGCCCGCTTCGCGGTGGCCTTCGCCTCCCTGGCCGGCGGGTCGGCCCTGAGCCTGACGGTGCCCGTCGCCGACGCCACCCGCCGCACCGACGCGGGAGTCGTCGTGGACTGGGACGCCGACCAGGCCGCCGTCGTCTTCGAGGCGCTGCGCACCGGCGACACCGAGTCCCTGCGGCCCATCGCCGAGGCGCAGCTCCCCGCCTGAGGC
>CAXTAK010000005.1:6681-172335 GCA_964242735.1 uncultured Quadrisphaera sp.
CAGCGCCCCGCCTGAGGGCTGCACCTCTACCTGAGGCTCCCCTCACGGTCGCCGGGGTCGAGCGAACGATCACGCTTCGTTGTCGGTAGTCACTGTCACGATGCGGTGGGTGGGCCGAGCGGTCCGCGACGGGGGGGACGATGGGCGGCTCGCGCAGCTGGAGCGTCCTCCTCCGCGTCCTGCTCGCCGTCCTGGGCCTCACCGCCGTCGTGCTCCGCTCCCTCGACGCGACGGGCATCTGGAGCCAGCAGGGGTGGCTCGAGCTGGGCGTCGTCGTCGTGATCGGCGGTGTCGCCTGCGTCGACGGCGTCCGCGGGGCGCTGCGCGAGAGCCGGGCGCCCCAGCACGAGCGGCTGCGGGCCCGGCTGCAGAAGGCGACCGTCGGGGCCCTGAAGTCCGTGGTGGGGATGCGCCGCGACGTCGACCTCGCCGAGCTGGGCGGCAGCGTCTTCGTCGTCCGCCGTCGCGGGTGGATGCGCCGGGAGGAGCTGCACCGGGTGCTCCGCTTCCGCCTCGACGAGCACCCCCAACCCTCGGCGGTCCGCTGGACGAAGGGGAAGGGGACCATCGGGCGCGCCTGGGCCGCGCGGACCCCGCAGCACGCGGCGCTGATCCCTGTCGTGCAGCGGTGGAGCGCCGAGAGCACCGAGGGGGTGGTGCCCACCCCGCAGGAGTACGGCGCGCTGCCGGTCAGGGCCCGCACGCGGTTCACCCACGAGGAGTTCGTGGGCATCACTGGCAAGTACGCCGAGGTCATCGCGGTGCCGATCCTCGCCGAGGGTGAGCGGTTGATCGGCGTCTTCGCCATGGACCTGCCCATGACGTGCACCGCGCCCGGCGTCGGCATGCTGCTGGCAGGGCCGGACGTCGAGGCGGTGGCCATCGCGGCGGCGTCCCTGCTGGGCGATGTGCTCGCTTAGCACTACGCTCGACGGATTCCCCGGTGAAGGGAGCGTGCTGGTGACCGGCACCCCTGCGGAACCTCCGTACAGCCCCGCCCAGGCCCGCAAGATGTTCTACGAGAACGTGCGGGCGACGTTCCCCGACCCCGTCCTCGAGCGCTACCTGGCCCGGGCCGAGAGGGAGAGCGACGAGCTGGTGACAGCCCCCGATGCTGCGACGCCGGGCCGCGAGCCCTCACCGTGAACCCGCTCGACCCGGCCCGGAGCGTCCCGACCGGACTCCTTCCCAGCGGCTGACCTCACTCCAGGGACGCCCGCAGGCGCACGCCCCTGTCGGTGGCCTGCTGGCGCAGCGCGTCCTGGAACGCGGTCATCGCGGACCGCAGCGCCCCGGCCGCAGGCCCTTCCCCAGCGGCCAGGATGCGGACGGCGAGCAACCCGGCGTTGCGCGCACCCGCCACGGAGACGGTGGCCACCGGCACCCCGGCCGGCATCTGCACGATGGAGAGCAGCGAGTCCACTCCCCCGAGGTGGGTGAGGGGCACGGGAACCCCGATCACGGGCAGGGGCGTGACGGCGGCGAGCATCCCCGGCAGGTGGGCGGCGCCCCCGGCGCCGGCGATGAGCACGCGCAGCCCGCGCCCGGCGGCGTCCCGGCCGTGGTCGAGCATCTGCTGGGGCATCCGGTGCGCGGAGACGACGTCGACCTCGTGGGCGACGTCGAACTCCGCGAGCACCTGTGCGGCCGCGGCCATCACGGGCCAGTCCGAGTCCGAGCCCATGACGATCCCGACCTGCGGAACCGGGGAGGTGCTGCTCATGGGCCGATCGTCGCAGGAGGCCCTGCCTGTCGTCGCCGTCCTGCAGCACGGGGCGACCTCACCCGTCGACCCTCACACGTCACCCGTGGACCGTTACCCGTCGATCAGCCCCGTCATGAAGTCCCCCGCGTGCCGTGCCCGAGCTCGGACGTCATCGAGGTCGTCGCCGGTGACCGTGACGTGGCCCATCTTGCGACCGGGGCGCCACGCCTTGCCGTACAGGTGGACCTTCACCCCCGGGTCGTGGGCCATCACGTGCAGGTAGGCGCGGAAGACGTCCGCGTGCTCGGCGCGCTGGGGGCCGAGGACGTTGACCATCACCGACCACGGCGACCGCGGGGCGACGTCCCCCAGCGGCAGGTCGAGCACCGCGCGCAGGTGCTGCTCGAACTGGCTGGTCACCGACCCGTCGATGCTCCAGTGCCCGCTGTTGTGGGGGCGCATGGCGAGCTCGTTGACGAGCACCCGCGCGCCCGTGCTGCCCGCGACCCCGGCGCTGTCGGCCACCTCGAAGCACTCCACGGCCATCACCCCGGTCACCCCCAGGTCCTCCGCCAGCGCCAGGGCCATCGCTGTCGCGGACGCCGCCACACCCGCGTCCAACCCCGGCGCGGGGGCGATCACCTCGTGGCAGACGCCCTCCACCTGCACCGTCTCCAC
Source organism: uncultured Quadrisphaera sp. (assembly GCA_964242735.1). Classification (GTDB taxonomy): domain Bacteria; phylum Actinomycetota; class Actinomycetes; order Actinomycetales; family Quadrisphaeraceae; genus CADCUY01. The sequence continues at coordinate 9,065 of CAXTAK010000005.1, forward strand.
CACCGGCCACGCCGCGGCCTGACCGGTGGGGCTGCGGGCCACCAGCACCGCCAGCTCGCGGGTGAAGGCCACCCGCTCCTCCGCCAGCAGGGGCTCCCCGGCGGCCCGGGCGAACCAGTCCGCGGCGTCCCGCGCGGCGTGGACCACCCGCACGCCCTTGCCGTCGTAACCGCCGCGGGGCGTCTTCAGCACCACCGGCCACCCCACCTCCTCGCCGAAGCGCGCGAGCGCCTCGACGTCGGGGACCGGGGCCCACCGCGGTGAGGCGACGTCCAGGTCGGCGAGCCGTCGCCGCAGCACGAGCTTGTCCTGCGCGTGGAGCAGGGCATCAGGGCCGGGGTGCACGGCCACACCGCTCGCCGCGAGGGCCCGCAGGTGCTCGGTGGGCACCAGCTCGTGGTCCAGGGTCACGGCGGCGGCGCCGTCGGCGAGGGCCGTCAGCGCGGCCAGGTCGTCGGGGGCACCGAGCGGCGCGTCGACCACCACCCGCGCGGCGGAGTCGCCCGCGTCCTGGGCGAGCACCCGCAACCGCACCCCCAGCGCGATGGCCGCGGGGGCCATCATCCGGGCGAGCTGACCGGCGCCGACGACGGCGACGAGCGGACCCTCCCCCGGCTCGGGCGGCGACGCGGCGGGTGGCACGGGCAGGGAACCTACCTGGCGGGAAGCGCCTCGGCGGTGGGCGCGGGGTCATACGCTCCTCCGGTGCCCGTGGCCAGCTCGACCCGGTACGACCAGCCCGGAGGGCGCCCGGGCCCGGGTCGACCGGGGTCGACCAAGTCGGGAGAGGGCCCCGCACGAGCGCGGCAGGCGCTCGTGCGGTGGCGTCCCGTGCGGTGGGCCGGGCGCACGTGGCGGGCCCTGCACCGCCAGCTCGGCCGGTTCGGGGTCGTCGGCGCCCTCGCCTACGTCGTCGACGTCGGCACGTTCAACCTGCTCAGCTACGGCGCCGGTGGCGCCGGCGGGTGGCTCGAGGGGGCGCCGCTGACCGCCAAGACCCTCTCGGTGGGCATCGCCACGGGGGTGGCGTGGGCGGGGAACCGGTGGTGGACGTTCCGGGACCGGCGCCGTCCGGCCCTGCTGCCGGAGCTGGGGCTCTTCGTCGCCATGAACGGCGCCGCGCTGGCCATCTCGTTGGCGTGCCTGGCCTTCACCGTGCACGTGCTCGGCCTGACGGGGCCGGTGGCGGCCAACACCTCCGCCAACATCGTCGGGGTCGGGCTGGGCACGGTGTTCCGCTTCTACGCCTACCGCACCTGGGTCTTCCGCGGGGCCCAGCCGACGGGGGCCCAGCCGACCGGGGGCAGTGGGGCGAACGGGGGCACTGGGGCGACCGGGGGCAGTGGGGCGACCGAGGAGCGGTGAGCCGGCCGGGCCTCAGGCGCGGCGCAGGAAGATCCCGAAGACCGGTGGCGCCCGCCGCACCAGCTCGAGCCGGCCACCCTCGGCGACGACGAGGTCGCGGGCCACGGCCAGGCCGAGTCCGGTGCCCGCGCCGCCGCTGACCCGGCGCTCGAAGGCCCGCTGCCCCAGCGGCTCGGGGATGCCCGGCCCCTCGTCGCCGACCTCCAGCACCACCCAGGCGTGCTGGTCTGTGCGGGTGCGCACGCTGACCCGACCGGCCCCGTGCGTCAGGGCGTTCTCCAGCAGGGTCGCCAGCGCCTGCGCCACGGGACCCGGAGCGGCGAGGACAGCCGTCGCGGCGTCCGGGGCCACGACGTCCAGGCGCCGCCCCGCGCGGGCGAAGACCGGCGCCCACTCCTGGGCCTGCTGGGCCACCACCGCGCCCAGGTCGTGCCGGGCGCCCGCGCCGCCACCCCCGCTGCCGGGTGATCCGTCACCGCTGCCCGTGCGGCTGCTCGTGCGGCTGCGGGCCAGGAGGTCCTCGACGACGGACGTCAGCCGCTCCACCTGGCTCAGCGCCACCTGCGCCTCGTGGGCCGTCGCCGGCTCCCCCGTCGTCGCCACGATCTCCTCCAGGCGCATCGACAGCGCCGTCAGGGGGGTGCGCAGCTGGTGGCTGGCGTCAGCGGAGAAGTCGCGCTCAGCGGCGAGGACCCGCGAGATGCGCCGGGCGGACGCCTCCAGCGCCCCCGCCACCTGGTCGACCTCCTCGACGCCGGTCGGCGGTCGGCCCGGCGGCACCCGGCCCGCGCCGAGCAGCTCCGCCGTCGCGGCCAGGTCGGTCAGGGGTCTCACCATCCGCCGGGCCTGCACCTGCGCCAGCGCCCACCCCGCCGCCACCGCCCCCGCCGCCAGCGCCGCCACCAGCACCACCAGGCGCAGCTCCGCCGCCCAGAGCTGACCGGCGCTCACGCTGACCTCCACGGCCACCCCACCGCTGCGCGCCTCCCCCCGCACACCGCCCAGCGGCCCCCGGCCGCCGTCATCGACCACCGTCCCCCCCACCGCCCCCGCGTCGTCCCCGGTGCCCGGCCCGCGCTGCAGCAGGTCGCCGCCGGGGACCTGGGCGCGCACCCGCGCCGGCCACGGGGCGCCGGGGGCGTCGTCGCTGACGGAGGGGTCCAGGGCCTCCACGCCCACCGGCGCGCCGACCTCCACGAGCTGGTCGAGCTCGAGCGCGAGGGCGTCCGCGCGGGCGGTGGCGCTGCGCTGGGCGTCCGCGCGGGTGAGGCCGACGCCGGCGACGGCCAGCGGCACTCCCAGCAGGACCACCGCGAATATGACCGAGGACAGCGTGGCCGCCAGCACCCTGCGCAGCACCGGGACCGCCCGTCCCGCTCAGTCCCGCTCGAAGCGGAAGCCCACCCCGCGCACGGTGGTGATCAGCCGGGGGTGGTGCCCCGCCGGCACGGGGTCGTCGAGCTTGCGGCGCAACCAGCTGACGTGCATGTCGAGGGTCTTGGTGGAGCCGAACCAGTCGCTGCCCCACACCTGGTCCATCAGCGTCGTGCGGCCCACCACCGTGCCCGCCGCGCGCAGCAGCACCCGCAGCAGCTCGAACTCCTTGGCCGACAGGCGCAGCTCGACGCCGTCCTTCCACACCCGGTGACTGCCCTGGTCCATCGAGACCAGCCCGACGGTGAGCACCGACCGCGCGCCGAGGGGGTCGTCGTCGCGCGCCCCCTCGGGGCCGGCGCGACGCAGCAGCGCCCGCAGGCGCGCCAGGAGCTCGGGGAGGCGGAAGGGCTTGGTGAGGTGGTCGTCGGCTCCGGCGTCCAGGCCGATGACCAGGTCGGCCTCCTCCGCGCGGGCGGTCAGCACCAGGAACGGCAGCGACGAGCCGGCCTCCCGGGTGCGGCGCACCAGGTCGAGGCCGTCGCCGTCGGGCAGGCCGCGGTCGAGGACCACGACGTCGACCGGACGGCGACCGCCGCTGCTGCTGGTGCTCCCGCTGTCGCGAGCACCGTGACCGCCGCTGTCGTGGTCACCGTCGCCGGTGATCGCCGCCGCGGCCGCCGCGAGGGTGCCCACGGCGTCGACGTCGTAGCCCTCGCGAGCCAGAGCGCGGGTCAGCGGGTCGGTGATGGCCGAGTCGTCCTCGACCACCAGCACACGCGCCACGGCCGCATCGTAGGAGCCAGGAGGCGGGGTCGAGCGACCCCGCGACCGGACGCCGGCGCGTCGGCACCGGGTCGACGGCGGCGCACCGGGAGCAGGTGGACGCCGGCGCGTCAGCGCACGTGGACGACATCGCCCGCCGAGACGGCGAGCGGCCCGTCGGCGGTGGCGAGCACCAGCTGGCCGTCGTCGTCGAGGTCGTGCCCGGTGCCCGGGACCCGCCTACCACCGGGGAGGTCCACCACGACCTCCCGGCCGAGGGTGGCGCACACGGCCCGCACCCGGTCACCCAGCCCGGACGCCGCGGGGTCGCCACCCGCGGCGGTCCACCGCGCCACCTCCGCGGCCAGGGAGCGCAGCAGCGAGCGCAGCAGGACGTCGCGGTCGGTCACGGACGCGCCAGCCAGCTCCAGCGACGTCGCGGTGGGCACGGGCAGCTCCGCGGCGGTGAGGGTGACGTTGAGCCCGATGCCGATCACGACGCCGCCCCCGCTGGTCTCGTCGGGCGCACCGGGCAGGGTCTCGGCCAGGACGCCAGCGACCTTCCGACCTCCCAGCAGGACGTCGTTGGGCCACTTCAGCTCAGCGCCCTCGCCCAGCACCTCGACCACCGCCAATCCGGCGAGCAGCGGCAGCCACGACCACCGGTGCTGATGCACGGCGGCCCGGTCCGGGCGCACGAGCACCGAGGTGGCGAGCCCCGAGCGCGGAGGGGCGCTCCACGCACGACCCGCCCGGCCGCGCCCGGCGCTCTGGTGCTCGGCGGTGAGCACCGACAGGTGCGGCCAGTCCGCGGGGTGGGCGACCGCGGCGGCGATCAGGTCGGCGTTGGTCGAGCCGACGTCGTCGCGCACCTCCAGGCGCCCCAGCGGGCCCGCGGGCGCCACCAGCGACTCGCGCAGGGCCGCCGCCCGCAGGGGTGGGCGGCGCAGGTCGGTGTAGGGGCTGGGCACCGCCGCAGCGTCGCACGGGGCACGACACCGGCGGGCGGGTCCGGGGGTGCGCCTGCCCGATCGCGGGCCCCGGGAGCGCAGCCGGGCGGCGCGCCGGCCCGCCCCCGGGAAGCGCCCCGGGAGGTGTGCCGCGAGCGGTGGGTGCAGGCTCGGGCCGTGCCTCGCGCTGAGCAGCTGACCCCGCCCGTCGCCGAGCACGGGGAGGGCCCGGTGTGGGACGCCGCTGGCGCCCAGCTGCTCAGCGTCGACATGGAGCGCGGCGTCCTCGTGCGCTACGACCCCGTCACCGGTCGCGTCGTCCACCACCAGGTCGCCGACGTCCTCGCGTGCCTGCGCCCCCGCAGCCGCGGCGGGTGGGTGGTCGCCGCCGAGCGCCGCTTCGCCGTCCTGGAGCAGGTGCCGACCGGCTTCGGCACGGATGCGGACGTGGAGCCCGGCGCAGACGGGACCGCCCTGACCGCCTCCATGCTCCCGCCGCTGTGGGAGCGCGGGCCGGTGCGCTTCAACGAGGGCGCCTGCGACCCGCAGGGCCGGTTCTGGGTGGGGTCGATGGCCTACGACCAGGCGCAGGACGGCGGCTCGCTGTGGCGGCTCGACGTCGACGGCAGCGCCCACGTCGTCCTGCCCGACGTGACGGTCTCCAACGGCCTGGTCTGGACGGGCGAGGACACCGCCTGGTACGTCGACACGCCCACCCGGCGCGTCGACGTCCTGGTCACCGACCCCACCACCGGGCAGGTGCTCGACCGGCGCCCCTTCGTGACCGTGCCCGAGACCGCCGGGGGCAGGCCGGACGGGTTGGCGAGGGACGTCGAGGGAGGGCTGTGGGTCGCCCTGTTCGGCGCCGGCGCGGTGCACCACTACGACCGCGACGGGCACCTGCTGGAGGTGGTCGAGGTCGGGACCAGCTCGACCACCGCGTGCACCTTCGGCGGCCCGGACGCCACGACGCTGTACGTCACCACCTCCACGCAGGGACTGGAGCCGGGTCAGGAGCCCGCCGCCGGGGCGCTGTTCGCGCACGAGGCGGGCGTCGCGGGCGAGCCGGTGCTGCCGTACGCGGGCTGAGGGCTCGGGCTCCGCTGAGCACTACGCTCGGCGGCCGTGCCCCGCAGTGACCCCGACACCCAGCTCGACAGCGGGCCCAGCGGTGATCTCGGCGGACCCGACCTGCACACCACCGCCGGGCGCCTCACCGCCATGGGGCACCGGCTCGAGGCGGCGGCCGCCGGCTCACCGGAGGCGGTCGCGCGCCAGCGCGCCAAGGGCAAGGGCACCGCGCGCGAGCGCGTCGCGGCGCTGGTGGACGAGGACAGCTTCGTCGAGACCGGCGCCCTGGTGCGCAGCAGGGCCAGCGGTGGTGACGGCGACGGGGTCGTGACGGGGCACGCCACCGTCGACGGGCGCGCGGTGTGCGTCTACGCCCAGGACTTCACCGTCGTCGGCGGCAGCCTCGGGGAGCAGCACGGCGCGAAGATCGCCGCCGTGATGGACCTGGCGCTGAGGATCGGGGCGCCGGTGGTGGGCATCACCGACTCCGGCGGGGCTCGCATCCAGGAGGGGGTCGACTCCCTCGCGGCCTACGGGGAGGTCTTCCGGCGCAACGTCGCGGCGTCCGGGGTGGTCCCCCAGGTCTCCGTGGTCATGGGCCCCTGCGCGGGCGGCGCGGTCTACTCCCCCGCCGTGACCGACCTCGTGGTGGTGGTCGAGGGCACCAGCCACATGTTCGTCACCGGTCCGGACGTGATCGCCGCCGTCACGGGCGAGGACGTCGGCATGGAGGAGCTCGGGGGCGCCCGCACCCACGCCGCGCTCACCGGCGTCGCCCACCACCTGGCCCCGACCGAGGCCGAGGCGCTCGCCTGGGTGAGGGACGTTCTCGCGCACCTGCCGAGCAACAACCTCTCCGAGGCGCCGGTGCTGGCCCCCCTCGACGGCTCGGACCCGCTGGTGACCACCGCTGAGGACCTCGCGCTGGACGCGCTGGTGCCCGACTCCCCCCACCAGCCCTACGACGTCCGGGTGGTGCTCAGCGCGGTCCTCGACGACGGGGAGCTGCTGGAGGTGCACGAGCTGTTCGCGCCCAACGTGGTCGTGGGCTTCGGGCGCGTCGAGGGCCGCAGCGTCGGCGTCGTGGCGAACCAGCCCACCCACCTCGCCGGCACCCTGGACATCGACGCCTCCGAGAAGGCCGCGCGCTTCGTGCGCCTGTGCGACGCGTTCGGCCTGCCGGTGCTGACCTTCGTCGACGTGCCGGGGTTCCTGCCGGGCACCGACCAGGAGCACCGCGGCATCATCCGGCGGGGTGCGAAGCTGCTGTACGCCTACGCGGAGGCGACCGTGCCGCTGGTCACCGTCATCCTGCGCAAGGCCTACGGGGGGGCGTACATCGTCATGGGGTCCAAGCACCTGGGGGCTGACGTGAACCTGGCGTGGCCGAGCGCGCAGATCGCGGTGATGGGTGCGCAGGGCGCGGTCGGGATCCTGCACCGGCGGACCCTGTCGGCGGCCGCGGCGGCGGGGCAGGACGTCGAGGCCCGGCGCGCGGAGCTGGTCGACGAGTACGAGACGACGCTGGCGACGCCGTACCAGGCGGCGGAGCGCGGGTACCTCGACGCCGTCCTGGCGCCGTCGCAGACCCGACCGGCGGTGGTGCGGGCGCTGCGGACCCTGCGGACCAAGCGCGGGTCGCTGCCGCCGAAGAAGCACGGGAACATCCCCCTGTGACCACCGCCGGCCCGCCCCTGCTGACCGTGCTCCGCGGCGCCCCGACGCCGGAGGAGGTGGCGGCGCTCGTCGCGGCGCTGTCCCTGCTGCGCGCGAGCGCCACCGCCCCGCCACCACCGATCAGCCGATGGGGTGATCGTGCGACCGGGCTGCGGGCGCCGATGCCCGCGGGTGACGGCGCGGCCGGTGCCGGGTCGGGCGCGTGGCGGGCGGCGGGGTGAGCGCGATGAGGCGCGGGATCCCGCTCACGGTCGCTGCGGGCGTGCTGCTCGTGGTCGGCGGTGCCCTCCCGGCGTCGGCGGAGCCGCCGAGCCGACTGGAGGACCAGGTCACCGACACCGCAGGGGTGCTGGACGACGAGGCGGCCGCGGCGCGGCTGGCGCAGCTGCGCGGGGCGACCGGCACGCAGCTCTTCGTTGCCTACGTCGACTCGTTCGACGGCGCCGACGGGCGGACGTGGACCGAGCAGACGGCGGAGCTGTCGCAGTTCGGGGACCAGGACGTGCTGCTGGCGGTCGCCGTCGGCGACAGCGTGTACGGGGTGTACGCGCCACCTGGCTCCGGGATCGACGACAGCGAGGGCGCCGCCCTGGAGGACGCCGTCGAGCAGGACCTCGGGGCCGGCGACTGGGACGCCGCAGTGGTCACCGCGGCGGACGAGGTCGAGGCGGCCGTCACCGACACGGGGGCCGGCACCAGCGACACGGGCACCACCGGGACCGGGACCACGGGCACCGGCGGCGGCATCGGCGCGGGCACCGTGCTCGTCGGCGGTCTCGTCGCCGCCGGCGCCGGCGCGGTCCTGCTGGGCACGGTCACCAGCCGGAGGCGGCGCGCGGCCGGGGCCGCCGCACCGAGCGGCCGCGGCCAGCAGGCCCCGGCGGAGCCCCCGGTGCCCCTCGACGAGCTCGGCCGCCGCGCCGGCGCCGCGCTGGTCGCCACGGACGACGCCCTCGACACCTCCACGCAGGAGCTCGGCTTCGCCGCCGCCCAGTTCGGCGACGAGGCCTCCGCGCCCTTCGTGCACGCGCTGGAGCGCGCCCGGACCGAGCTGACCGGGGCCTTCGCCGCACACCGCCGCCTCGACGAGGCGGGCGCCGCACCGCTCGACGACGCCCAGCGCCGCCGCCTCCTCGAGGAGGTCCTGGCCCGCACCCGCACCGCCGACGGCATCCTCGACGAGCAGGCCGGCGCCTTCACCGCGCTCCGCGACGCCGAGCGGTCGCTGCCCGCGCTGCTGCCCCAGCTCGAGGCCGACGTCGACCGCCTCGCCCAGCGCGCACCGGGTGAGCTGGCCCGCGTCGAGGCCCTGCGGGGCCGCTACGACCCGACCGCGCTCAGCGCCGTCGCCGGCAGTGCCCACCAGGTGCAGGAGCTGCTCGGCTTCGCCCGCACCGAGATCGGCGAGGCCCGCACCGAAGCCGACTCCGGGCGCACCGGCGAGGCCGCCGTCAGCGCCCGCGCCGCCCAGGGCGCCGCCGCCCAGGTCAAGACGCTGCTGGACGCCGCGGCGCGCCTGGAGGGGGACCTCGCCACCGCCGGCTCGCAGCTGGCCTCCGCGGTGACCGAGACGCAGACCGACCTCGCCGAGGCCCGCGCCCTGCTCGACCGCGGCGTGGGCGGGGCGGAGCTGTCGTCCCTGGTGGCCCGCGCGCAGGCCTCGCTGCAGGCCGCGGGCTCCGCCGGTTCCCGCGACCCGCTGACGGCGCTGCGCCGGGTGGAGGAGGCCGACGTCGCCCTCGACACCGCGCTGGCCGCGGTGCGCCAGGACCGCGACAGGGCCGGGCGGGCGAGCACCTCGCTCGCCCACGCCCTGCCCGCCGCGCGCGCGGAGGTGGCGGCGGCCGTCTCCTTCGTGCGCACCCGCCGGGGCGCGGTCGGGGCCGAGGCGCGGTCGGCGCTGGCGCAGGCCAGCGCGATGCTCCAGGAGGCTGAGCGCCTCGCCGAGGTCGACCCGGTGCGGGCGCTGCCGCTGGCCCAGCAGGCCGACGCCCTCGCCGAGCACGCCCAGCACGAGGCCTCCGCGGACGTCGACGGCTGGGGCGGCACGGGCGGCATGGGCGGTGGGTACGGGGGTGGCTACGGCGGCGGGTACGGACGCCGCTCCGGCGGATCCCTCGAGGCCGCGGTGCTCGGCGGGATCATCGGCTCGGTGCTCTCCGGCGGCGGTGGTGGGGGCGGGGGCGGCGGTTTCGGGGGCGGCGGGGGCTTCGGCGGCGGCGGCACCTTCGGCGGCGGGGGCGGGGGCGGCGGCGGCTTCGGCGGTGGCGGGCGCTTCTGAGGCGCCAGTGCCATGCTGCCCCGACCACCGGCACCAGCCAGCACGACGACGAAGCACCGCGACGCCCAGCAGCGAGACGACCCCAGGAGGTCCCCGTGTCACAGCAGTCCCTGCTCGGTCGCATCGGCCAGCTCGCCCGCGCGAACGTCAACGCCCTGCTCGACTCCGCCGAGGACCCGCAGAAGATGCTCGACCAGATGGTGCGTGACTTCACCGCCGCCATCCGCGAGGCCGAGGAGGCCGTGGCGGTCAGCATCGGCGACCTGCGCCTGCTCGAGCAGGACCACACCGAGGAGGTGGAGTCCGCGAGGAGCTGGGGCGCGAAGGCCGTCGCGGCCTCCCGCAAGGCCGACGAGCTCCGCACGTCCGGAGCCACCGCCGAGGCCGACCGCTTCGACACCCTCGCCAAGATCGCCCTGCAGCGCCAGATCGTCGACGAGGGCCAGGCCAGGGACTTCGAGCCGCAGATCGCCTCGCGCACCGAGGTGGTCGCCAAGCTCAAGGCCGGGCTGATCACCATGCGCCTGCGCCTGGACGACCTGAAGGGCAAGCGCAACGACCTCGTCTCCCGCTCGCGGATGGCCGACGCGCAGAACCGGGTCACCGACGCCGTCCGCGGCATCGACATGCTCGACCCCACCAGCGAGGTCTCCCGCTTCGAGGAGAAGGTGCGCCGCGAGGAGGCCAAGGTCGCCGGGCGCGCGGAGCTCGCCGCCTCCAGCCTCGACGCGCAGTTCGAGTCCCTCGAGGTCGACTCCGACGCCACCGAGGTCGAGCTGCGGCTCGCGCAGCTCAAGGCGGGCTCCTCCAGCTGACGTCGGGCCGCTCCAGCTGACGTCGGCCCGATCGACCACGGTCGACCCGCTGGTGCGGGCCACCCGCTGGCTAGGGTCGGCCGGTGGCCCCCCGCACCCCCACCGCGCTCGACGCGCTCGCCGATGCCCTCGTCCAGCACACCTGCGCCCTGGACCCGTTCACGGCCACCACGGCCGGTGTCGCCGGGTTCGACGGCCAGGTGCCCGACTTCTCCCCCGACGGTCTCGCGGCCCGCACCGCGCTCGACCGAGCCACCCTGGCAGCGGTGGAGCGCCTGGCCCGTGACGGCGCTGCCCCGATCGACAGCGGTGACACCGTCACCCTCGCGGCGCTGCGCGAGCGCCTGGGGCTGGCGCTGGAGCTCTCCGACGCCGGCCTCGACCGGGACGGCTCCGCGCTGGTCAACGTCATCACCTCCCCGGTGCAGGCGGTGCGCGACGTCTTCGACCTCATGCCCACGGGCACCGAGCAGGAGTGGTTCGACGTCGCGCGCCGCCTGCACGGTGTCGGGGCGGTGCTCGCCGGCACCCGGGCCTCGATCGGCGTGGTGCTGGACGACCCCGACGCCGCGCTGCACCCCACCGGGCGGCAGGCGCTGGCCAGCGCCGAGCAGTGCGACGACCTCGCGGACCCGACCGCCGGGCAGCTGGCCGACCTCGTGGACCGGGCGTCCGCTGGTGCGGGCGCTGCGGCGGCGGACTCCCCGCTGGTCCGCGACCTGCGGGCGGGGCTGGCCTCCGCGGCGTCCGCCTTCGAGACGCACGCCCGGTACCTGCGCGAGGAGGTGGCTCCGCGGGCGCGCACCGACGACGCGGTCGGCGGGGCCGCGTACGCGCTGCACTCGCGCTCCCACATCGGCGCCACCGTCGACCTGCGCGAGACGTACGCGTGGGGGTTGGAGGAGGTGGCCCGCATCGAGGCGGAGATGGCGCAGGTCGCGCGCGCCATCTCCCCGGGGGCGAGCGTTCCCGAGGCCATCGCGGTCCTCGGAGCCGACCCGGCGCGGCAGGTGGTGGGCACCGACGCGCTCCGGGAGTGGATGCAGGAGCTCTCCGACGCGGCGCTGAGCTCACTGGCCGACGTCCACTTCGACATCCCCGAGCCCGCCCGGCGCCTGGACTGCAGGATCGCGCCGTCGACCACCGGGGGCATCTACTACACGCCACCGAGCGAGGACTTCACCCGCCCGGGCACGATGTGGTGGTCGGTGCCGCAGGGCGTGACCAGCTTCGGGACGTGGAGCGAGCGGACCACCGTCTTCCACGAGGGGGTGCCGGGGCACCACCTCCAGGTCGCGCAGACCCTGTACCGCTCGCAGCTGCTCAACCGGTGGCGGCGGCTGCTGTGCTGGGTCTCCGGGCACGGGGAGGGGTGGGCGCTGTACGCCGAGCGGCTGATGGCCGACCTGGGGTGGCTGGAGGACCCCGGGGACCGGATGGGGATGCTGGAGAGCTCCCTGTTCCGCGCGGCGCGGGTGGTCGTCGACATCGGCACCCACTGCGGGTACCGCACACCCGCCGCCCTCGGTGGGGGGCGGTGGGACGCCGGCGCGATGTGGGCGTACCTGCGCAGCCACACCTACCAGGACGAGGCGGTGCTGCGCTTCGAGCACCTGCGCTACCTGGGGTGGCCGGGTCAGGCGCCGTCGTACAAGGTCGGCGAGCGCCTGTGGCTGGAGCTGCGCGAGCAGGTGCGCACGGCCGAGGGCGAGGCGTTCGACCTGAGGGCCTTCCACCGCCGGGCGCTGGACGTGGGGTCGGTGGGGCTCGACGTGCTGCGCGAGGCGGTGCTGGACGGGGAGGGGGCGCGCAGGCGGTGACGTCCACCCCCGGGGACGTCGAGCTGGACGTGGTCGACCCGGCCTCGGAGCGGGCCCGGGTGGTGCGCCGGGCGTACCTGACCGACATCCGCACCGCTCTCGGGCAGGGCCTGGTCGGGGTGGATGGTCAGGCAGCCGCGGTGGACCTCGATCTCGCACCCCCCGGCGGGGCGTTCTGGGTCGCCGCCCGGGGCGGTGTCGACGTCGGGTGCGTGGGGGGGCGCGCCCTGGACGCCGCGACGGTGGAGGTCAAGCGGCTCTACGTGGCGCCCACCGCACGGGGCAGCGGTCTCGGGCGCCGCCTCCTCGCCCACGTCGAGGCGTGGGCGAGAGCGCGCGGGGCGCAGCGGGTCGTGCTCGACACCGCCCGGGGCCTGGTCGCCGCCAGCGCGCTGTACCGGGCGTCGGGCTACGCCGAGGTGGCCCCCTACAACGCCAACCCGCACGCGGAGCTGTGGTTCGGCAAGCGCGTGGCCGGCGGGCAGTAGCCTCGCGCGCCGTGCCCACGCCCACGCTGCTCCTCGCCTCCGCCTCCCCGGCGCGCCTCGCGACCCTGCGGGCCGCAGGTGTGCACCCGCTGGTGCTGGTCTCGCGCGTCGACGAGGACGCGGTCGTCGCCCGCTACGGCGTCACCGAGGCCGAGGACGTCGCGCTCGTCCTGGCCCGCGCCAAGGCCGAGGACGTCACCGGGCGGTGGGCGGACGAGCTGGCCGACGCCCCCGAGGGCGGGGTCCTCGTGCTGGGGTGCGACTCGGTGCTGGAGCTGGACGGCGCCGTGCTGGGCAAGCCGGCCGACGCCGGCGAGGCCGTGGAGCGCTGGCGGGCGATGCGCGGGCGCTCCGGGGTGCTGCACACCGGGCACTGGCTGGTCGACGACCGCGACGACGACGCGGGTGGCACCGGCGCGACGCTGGGCGCGCTCGCCTCGGCCACCGTGCACTTCGCCGACATCGACGACGCCGAGGTCGAGGCGTACGTGGCGACCGGGGAGCCGTTGGCCGTGGCGGGAGCCTTCACCCTCGACGGGCTCGGCGGCGCGTTCGTGCGCGGCGTCGAGGGTGACCCGCACACGGTGGTCGGGGTGGGCCTGCCGCTGCTGCGCGAGCTGCTCGCCGACGTCGGGGTGCGGTGGACGGACCTGTGGGAGCCGATCACCGAGCGTGGCTCCGCAGGTGCGGGGTACCGGGGTGGTGACCGCACGCCACCAGGAGGAGCGCCATGAAGGTCGGGTACAAGATCGCCACGGAGGCCTTCGGGCCGAAGGAGGTCGTGCAGCAAGCGGTCCTCGCTGAGCGGGCCGGTTTCGACTTCGTCGAGCTCAGCGACCACTACCACCCGTGGTCGGAGGCCCAGGGCCACTCAGCCTTCACGTGGTCGATGCTCGGCGCCATCGCCGCGAGGACCACCACGCTCGAGCTGGCGACCGGGGTGACGTGCCCGTCGTACCGGTACCACCCGGCGATCATCGCCCAGGCCGCCGCCACCGTCGCCCTGCTCTCCGACGGGCGCTTCACCCTCGGCGTCGGCTCCGGCGAGCGCCTCAACGAGCACATCACCGGGGTGGAGTTCCCCGGCGTCCACCGGCGCCAGGAGGCGTTCCGGGAGGCCCTGGAGATCATCCGGCTCCTGTGGCAGGGCGGGTACCAGAGCTACCGGGGGAAGCACCTGCAGCTCGAGGACGCCAGGGTCTTCGACCTGCCGGAGACCCTGCCCGTCATCGCCGTCGCCTCCGGTGGCCCCGCCGCCTCGCGGATCGCCGCCGAGCTCGGGGACGGCCTGTTCGCCACCGAGCCGAAGCCGGAGCTGGTCAGCGCCTTCACCGACGCCGGGGGCAGCGGCCCGATGTACGCCGAGGTGCCGCTCGCGTGGGCCCCCGACACCGACGCCGCCGTGGCCGCGGTGCTGGAGAAGTCCCGGTGGGCGCTGACGGGGTGGAAGGTGATGAGCGAGCTGCCGAACCCCGTCAACTTCGACGCGGCGTCGCAGTTCGTGCGGCGCGAGGACGTGCTCGCGCAGTTCGCGTGCGGACCCGACGTGGCGCGCCACGTCGAGGTGGCCCGACCGTTCGTCGACGCGGGCTTCGACCACCTCGTGATGCAGAACGCCGGCCCCGATCCCGAGGGGTTCATGGACTTCTTCACCCGCCAGCTGGGCCCGCGGGTGCGCGAGCTGACCCCTGCCGGTCAGGGGCCGATCAGCACGGTGAGGAGCGCGCTGAGCGGGGTGCTGGGGTGAGCGGGGTGCTGGCTCGGACGCAGGAGGACCGGACGCCGGTGCCGAGCCGGCGCCCGGCCCCCGATGGGATCAGGCGAAGAGCTGGGTGGCCCTGATGACCGTCTGGACCACCCCGTAGGCCAGGCCGGCACCGACCAGTCCCCACAGGCCCACGGCGGCGGCGCGGGCGGCGCCTCCGGCCCCGGCTGCTGCGGTGGGGGCCGCGCCGCCCGCGCCGGCACCGGACGTGGCGTCGGTCTCGGTGACGAGGCGGGTCGCGCCGCGGCCGCCGGCGTCACGCCCGGCGCGACCGGCGCCGGTGCCCGTGCTGCTGCTGCGCGGGCCCTGGTTGGTGCTCATCGGGTCGCTCCCTGGCTCGGACGTGCTGCGGACCGGTCAGCCGCTCCATCGGCGGCGGGCTCGTGGAACCTGCTGTCGACCGGGCGCACGAGGGCGTTGGCGACGAAGCCGACCACGAGCACTCCGACCATGATGAACAGGCTGAGGTTGTACTGGTCGGCGCCCTGCGCGCCCGACGCCGCAGCCGCGTCCCGCAGCCCCGTGACGATCAACGGCCCGGCGACGCCCGCCGCGGACCAGGCGGTGAGCAGCCGCCCGTGGATCGCCCCGACCTGGTACCCGCCGAAGAGGTCCTTGAGGTACGCGGGGATGGTGGCGAAGCCGCCGCCGTAGAAGGTGAGGATGATGCCGGTGAGCAGCACGAACACCGCGATGGAGGCCGTGCCGAACAGCGCGACGAGCAGGTACAGCACCGCACCGATGCCGAGGTAGACGGCGTAGATGACCTTGCGGCCGACGATGTCGGACGTGGACGACCACAGGATCCGCCCGCCCATGTTGCACAGGGACAGCACGCCCACGAAGCCGGCGGCCGCCGCCGCGGCGGCGGCCGTGTCACCGAGGTCGAAGAAGGCCTGCACCATCGGCGAGGCCTGCGCGAGGATCCCGATGCCGGCGGTGACGTTGCAGAACAGGATGACCCACAGCAACCAGAACTGCCGGGTCTTGATCGCGTTGGCCGCGCTGACGTTGGCCGTGGTGCGCAGCGGGGCGGCGACCTCGCCGGGGTCCCAGCCCGCCGGCGTCCACCCCTGGGCCGGCACCCGGATCACCCAGGCGCCCAGGCTCATCATCACCGCGTAGATCACGGCGAGGGTGAGGAAGGTCGGGACGATCCCGTCGGCGTTGGAGTCCTGGGTGGAGTACCGCTGCAGCAGCGCCGTCGACAGGGGGCTGGCGACCAGCGCGCCGCCGCCGAAACCCATGATCGCGATGCCGGTGGCCAGGCCCGGCCGGTCCGGGAACCACTTGATGAGGGTCGAGACCGGCGAGATGTAGCCGATGCCCAGGCCGATGCCACCGATGAACCCGTACCCGAGGTAGACCAGCCACAGCTGCCCGGTGGAGACGCCCAGGGCACCGATGAGGAAACCGCTGACCCAGCACACCGCCGAGAGCGCCATGGCCTTGCGCGGGCCGTTGCGCTCCACCCACGTGCCGCCGAACGCCGCGGACAGGCCGAGCATGACGATGGCGATGGAGAAGATGATGGCGATGGGCCCGAGCCGGTCACCGAGGTCGAACCTCGCCGCCAGCGGCAGGTTGAACACGCTGAACGCGTACACCTGCCCGATGCTCAGGTGGACGGCGAGCGCAGCGGGCGGGATCAGCCACCGGCTGTACCCCGCGGGCGCGACGGTGCGCTCGCGGTCGAGGAAGGACAGGGCGGTGCTCAACGCGGCCTCCTGGGTCGGGCACGGACGTGCTCGCGGGCATCGGTGCCCCCGGGAGTGTTCTACCTCACGGCGGCGACACCGGACAGCCGACGCCACCGATCGGGGGCGTCCACGCGAGGCCGGTGGCCGTCCGAGGCACCACCCGTGGGCACCGCCGTTGTGAGAGACCTCCAAGGACGAGGACGCCCAGGGCCCCCGGGGCTAGCCTCCGCCCATGATCCACAAGGTGCTCATCGCCAACCGCGGCGAGATCGCCGTCCGCATCGCCCGGGCGTGCCGTGACGCGGGCCTCACCTCGGTCGCGGTGTACGCCGAGCCCGACCGCGACGCGCTGCACGTGACCACCGCCGACGAGGCCTTCGCCCTCGGCGGGGCCACGGCGGCGCAGTCCTACCTGCGCGGCGACGCGCTGATCGCCGTCGCGCTGCGCTGCGGCGCTGACGCGGTGCACCCCGGGTACGGCTTCCTGGCCGAGGACGCCGCCTTCGCGCGCGCGGTGCGCCGCGCCGGGCTGACGTGGATCGGTCCCCCACCGGAGGCCATCGAGGCGCTCGGCGACAAGGTGTCGGCGCGGCGCACCGCCGAGGCGGTCGGCGCCCCGCTGGCACCGGGCACCCCCGGCCCGGTCACCTCCGCCGCGGAGGTCCTCGCGTTCGTCGACGCCCACGGGCTGCCGATCGCGATCAAGGCGGCCTTCGGGGGCGGCGGCCGGGGTCTGCGCGTGGCCCGTCACCGCGAGGAGGTGGCGGAGTGCTTCGAGGCCGCCGTGCGCGAGGCCACCGCGGCGTTCGGGCGCGGTGAGTGCTTCGTCGAGCGCTACCTCGACCGCCCACGCCACGTGGAGACCCAGTGCCTCGCCGACGCCCACGGCACGGTCGTGGTGCTCTCCACCCGCGACTGCACCCTCCAGCGCCGGCACCAGAAGCTCGTGGAGGAGGCACCCGCACCGTTCCTCACCGACGCGCAGGACGCCCAGCTGCGCGCCGCGTCGATCGCGATCCTGCGCGCGGCGGGGTACGTGGGCGCCGGCACCTGCGAGTTCCTGCTCGGCGCCGACGGCACGCTGTCCTTCCTCGAGGTGAACACGCGCCTGCAGGTCGAGCACCCGGTGACCGAGGAGGTGACCGGCATCGACGTCGTCGCCGAGCAGCTGCGCATCGCCGCCGGCGAGCCCCTGGGGTACTCCTCGGTCACCGTCCGCGGGCACTCCATCGAGTTCCGCATCAACGGCGAGGACCCGGCGAACGGGTTCCTGCCCGTGCCCGGCACGCTCGCGACCTTCTCCCCCCCGTCCGGGCCGGGGGTGCGCGTGGACTCCGGGGTCCGGGCCGGGGACGTCGTCTCGGGGGCCTTCGACTCCCTGCTCGCCAAGCTGGTGGTCACCGGGGCGACCCGGGAGCAGGCCCTGGGCCGGGCGCGGCGGGCGCTCGCGGAGTTCGAGGTGACCGGCGTCCCCACCGTGCTGCCCTTCCACCGGCGCGTCGTGCGCGATCCCGCCTTCGCACCCGGGGACGGCGCGGCGCCCAGCGTCCACACGCGGTGGATCGAGACCGAGTGGGCCGGTGCCGGGCCCCTCGCCGACGGCGGGCCGGGTGGGACGGGGGTCGCGGACGGCGCCGGGCCGGGTGCGGCGGACGGCGCCGCGTCGGGTGGAGCGGGCGGGCGCGAGACGGTGGTCGTGGAGGTGGGGGGCCGGCGCCTGGAGGTGGTGCTGCCCGCGGGACTGGGCGGCAGGTCCCCGGTGGTGGCCCGCCGCCAGCCGCGGCGAGCGCGGGCGGCGAGCGCGACCAGCAGCGGGGAGGCGGGCATCACCGCCCCGATGCAGGGCAC
Organism: uncultured Quadrisphaera sp.; assembly: GCA_964242735.1. Taxonomy (GTDB): domain Bacteria; phylum Actinomycetota; class Actinomycetes; order Actinomycetales; family Quadrisphaeraceae; genus CADCUY01. The sequence goes on from CAXTAK010000005.1 coordinate 26,984, forward strand.
GATCATCAAGGTCGCCGTGACCGACGGTCAGCACGTGCGGGAGGGCGACGTGGTGGTGGTCCTCGAGGCGATGAAGATGGAGCAGCCGCTGCTCGCGCACCGCGCCGGGGTGGTCGCCGGCCTCGACGTCGTGGTCGGTCAGACGCTGAGCACGGGGGCGCTGATCTGCGAGGTCCGGGGGGGCTGACCCCGCCCCCGAGGGCCCGCGCGCTCGCTGGTCCGCGCACCCACGACGCGGTGCGCTCCCACGGCGGCCGGGCGTGTCGTTACCCTCCCCGACCATGGGTCTGTACGCCGCGTACGCGAGCAACCTGCACCCGGACCGGATGGCCAAGCGCGCACCGCACTCCCCCCTGCGGGGCACCGGCTGGGTCAGCGACTGGCGCCTGACGTTCGGTGGGGAGCAGCGGGGGTGGGACGGCGCGCTCGCCACCCTGGTCGAGGAACCCGGGTCACGCGTGTTCGTGGCCCTGTACGACTTGAACGACGCCGACGAGGGGCAGCTCGACGAGTGGGAGGGCCTGCCGATCGGCCTGCACGTGAAGGTGCGGGTGCGGGTGACGACCCTCGACGGCGAGCAGGTGGCGTGGGCGTACGTCCTCGACGACTACGAGGGCGGCCTGCCCAGCGCCCTGTACCTGGAGATGCTGGCGCTGGCCGCGGAGGCCGCCGGTGCCCCCGACGACTACGTCGCCGCGCTGCGCGAGCGGCCGCACCGCGGCTGGGACGAGCCGTCAGCGCCCGGTGAGGGCTGAGCGCGGGGCTCCGGCGGGTCAGTGGTCGGCGTGCCGCTGCGGCGCGCCGTCGGGCACCGGCACCCCGTCCGGTGGCGCGTCGCCGACGTGGTACCACGCGGTGGCCGGACCCTCCGCCCCGTCGGCGCCGGTCGCGGCCACGCTGACCAGCAGCTGGGAGGCGCTGAAGCTCAGCTGGGTCGCCCGGTCCTGCTCGAGGCGCTCCTCGGCGGACGTGCCGGCGGCGGCGTCCACCCTCAGCAGCGGCTCCGCCAGCGGGCTCTCCCGCCCACCGCGGCCCTCCGACGTCGCGAACTCCGCCGTGTAGCCGCTGGCCCCAGGCACCGGGTCCCACGTCATCACCCACGCGGCGCGCCAGTCGACCATGCCGTCGTCACGGGATTCGCGGATCGTCTCCAGCGCCACCCGGACCTGCGCCGGTGCCGTCGCGGGAGCCGCGACCGGAGCGGTCGCGACCTGCGGGGGGGTGTCGGGGGCAGGCGCAGCGGTGCACCCGCCCACCAGCAGCGCCACCGCCAGCGCCGTCACCGGCAGCGCGACCGGCCGCAGGGACGTCACCACTCGACGGGACCGAAGACCGCACCGTTGGCGTAGACCGTCTTCGCGGGGACCTCCTGGCCCACGACCAGCTCGCTGCCGACGACGGCGCTGCGCTCGCCGATGACGGAACCGTTGCGCACCAGGGAGCGGAAGACGATCGCCTCGTCGCTCAGCACGACGTCGTTGCCGATGGTCGTGGGCGCGGCGAGCCCGGTGGTCGCGTCGACCTGCGGGCGCCCACCGCCGTGCACGATGACGTGGCTGCCGTAGGTGACCCGGTCGCCCACGGCCAGGTCGTTGCCTTCCAGAGCGTGGAAGATCACCCCGTCACCCATCTCGGTGATGGTGCCGAGCCCGAAGGGCCCACCCTCGTCGGCGCGCAGGGAGATGCGCTCACCCATGGCGAGGTCGAGGCCCTCCGCGGAGTCCTCGAAGCACACGTCGCCGATGATGCGGTTGCGGAATCCGGGCACCGACACCTCAGGGCCGGTGCACAGGTCGGACTCCACGGTCGGGAGGTCGCGGGCCAGGTCGAACGCGTTGCCGCCCGGGTCGGCGTTGATGCCGCTCACGTTGTCGAGCGACTCCAGGGCGAACCGCGAGTACTCCCGCGCCAGCCCGACGTTGACCTCCACCACCCCGGCGTTGAAGAGCCGGTCGGCGTCGGTGATCGGGCGCACCTTCCCCAGCGCCGGGTCGTCCGCCTCGGCCTGGGTGTCCACGTCCTTGCCGGGGAGCACCACCGTGCCGCTGCGCAGGACCACCCCGGGGCCCACCCGCGACAGCGCCGACAGGGCGGTGTCGCGCTCGAGCACCGCGCCGTCGACCTCGGAGCCGAAGCTCAGGAAGACCCCGGAGTCCTCCACGGGGGCGCCGGTGGAGTCCTCGACCTCCAGCTCCGGGCCCACCCCCAGGCTCGCCGGGCCGCGGACGGCGGACCCGTGGGCCAGGATCACGCGCTCGCCCGTGACGACCCCGTCGTGGGGGCCGAGGCCCGCCGCGGCGAGGACGCGGGTGCGCTCGGCGCTGGGCGCGTGCCCCGCCACGACCTCGACGTCGTCCTGGATGTCGGACTCCGGGCCGACCTCGATGTCGGCGCCGTGGGCGTCGAGCACGGCGAAGGGGGCCACGTACGTGCTCTCGCCGAGGTGGACGCCCTCGGCGTCGACCACCGTGACGGTGGGGTCGAGGAAGGCGGCGGTCTCGATGCCCCCGGCGGCGACCTCGCAGACCGGAACGTGCTCGGAGGTCGGTGAGCAGGACTCCTCCACGGCGGCGGTCGCTGCGGTCGCGGGGGCGGCGAGCCCGGCCCCGCCGACGGCGACGAGGAAGGCGAGCGAGACGGTGCGCCGGCGCTGTCGAGCTGGGATCACGGGTCCTCCAGGATCGGTGCGGTCCTTCCACGGGCCGCGTGGGCCGACCCTACGAAGCGATCACGCGCTCAGCGACCCCGTTCGAGGTGGTTCGTCGTGTTCGACCCCGTGAGGGGCGCCCCCGCGCGGCAGCAGACCGGGGCGCGTGGTCGGGCGCCCGTGGACCAGACGGCGCAGCAGCACCTCGGGGAGCAGGTCAGGGCCCGGGCCCCACCGCCTGCAGGGTCGGCACCGCCCCGCGCGGGGTCGGCTCCCGCCCACCGTCGTGCTGGGGGCGGGAGCCGACCACGAGGGTGACCGGGGCGGTGGAGGCGATGCCGCCGAACGCACCGGTCGTGGCGTGCAGGGCCGACGCGACCGACACCACCACCGGCCCGGCGGCCCACCGGAGCAGCACGACGTCGCGCCGGCGCAGGAAGAGCGCCATCGCCAGGGCGGTCAGGCGCAGGGCAGGAGGATGTCGCCGAAGGAGAGCGGGGGGATGTGCGCGACGCCGAGGAGCAGCGCGGACATCGGCGGGGTCCGGCTGTCGACGAGCACCGGGACGATCCCGTTGACGACGCGGTCCAGCGCGGAGCCGTCGACGGGTCGTCGCCCGACGCCGAGGTCCACGCCGCTGATGTGGACGGCGCTGTCCGCGATGGCGATGCCCAGCAGCGCCGGGCCCCGCGCGGGGTCGGGCGTCGGACCCCGCCCGGCCCCCGTCACCGGTCCGCGCGACGTCGGCGCCGTGATCGTCACAGCTGCGCGCCGTAGCGATCTGGGCCGCGGCGGGACAGCCCCCGCACCGTGTCCTGAGCGTTCCCCGGGTCGCGGGCACGGCCGCTAGCGTGCGGCCCATGAGCCACCTGGGCGACCTGGCCACCGACCCGTTCGCCGTCGCCGCGGACGCCGCGCGGGTGCTCGCCGAGCGCACCGGCGTGGAGCGCCACGACATCGCGCTGGTGCTCGGCTCGGGGTGGCAGGCCACCGCCGACCTCCTCGGTGAGACCGTCGCCGAGGTCCCCGTCACCGACCTGCCGGGGTTCGCCCCCGCGGCGGCGCTGGGGCACGTGGGCGTCGTCCGCTCCGTCCGGGTCGGGGCTCCCGGGGCCCCCGGGGTGCGCGCCCTGGTCTTCGCCAGCCGCACCCACCTCTACGAGGGCCGTGGGGTGCGCCCCGTCGTCCACGCCGTGCGCACCGCGGCCGCCGCCGGTGCGCGGGTGATGGTGCTCACCAACGGGTGCGGCGGCCTCGACCCCCACACCCCGCCGGGCACCCCCGTGCTGATCAGCGACCACATCAACCTGACCGGCACCTCACCGCTGGAGGGCCCGACCTTCGTCGACCTCACCGACCTGTACTCCAGCCGGTTGCGGGCGGTGGCCCGCGGGGTCTCCCCCGCACTGCGCGAAGGCGTCTACGTGCAGTTCCCCGGCCCCCACTACGAGACCCCCGCCGAGGTCGTCATGGCGGGGCGCATGGGCGGTGACCTCGTCGGCATGTCGACCGCGCTGGAGGCCGTCGCCGCGCGCCACGCCGGGCTCGAGGTGCTGGGCATCTCGCTGGTGACGAACCTCGCGGCCGGCGTGGGCGGGCCGCTCGACGCGCAGGAGGTGGTCGACGCCGGCGCGGCCGCCGCCCCGAGGATCGGTGCGCTGCTCGCCGACGTCGTGCGCGCCGTCGCGCACGCCGGCACGCCCCGGTGACGGGCCAGCCGGTGGCGGGCCGACCCGCCCACGAGACCGGCCCGATGACGCTGGCGGCCGGCGAGCTGCTGGCGCTCGCCCGCCGGTGGGCGAGCGACGACCCCGACCCCGCGACGACGGCGGAGCTGCTGGCCCTGGTGGAGCGCGGGCACGGCGGCGAGGGTGCGGCGCTCACCGACCTCCGCGACCGCTTCGCGGGCACGCTGGAGTTCGGCACCGCGGGTCTGCGCGGAGCGCTCGGTGCCGGCCCGAACCGGATGAACCGCGCCGTCGTCATCCGGGCGGCTGCGGGCCTCGTCGCGCACCTGCTCGCCGACCGGCCGGCGCCGGCGGGCGGCGGTGAGCACCCCGCCGGCGCGCCGCCGTCCCTGGTCATCGGCTACGACGCCCGCCGCGGCTCGGCCGACTTCGCCCGCGACACCGCGGCGGTGGCGGTCGCCGCCGGCGTGCGCGCGGCGCTGCTCCCCCGCCCGCTCCCCACTCCGGTGCTGGCCTTCGCAGCCCGCAGTGGGGGGTTCGACGCCGGCGTCATGGTCACCGCCAGCCACAACCCCGCCGCCGACAACGGCTACAAGGTCTACCTCGGCGGCGAGGAGGGCGGGTCGCAGATCGTGCCGCCGACCGACGCCGCGATCGCCGCGCGCATCGACGCCGTGGGGGGCGCAGCGTCCGTGCCCCGCGCCACCTCCGGCTGGGAGGTGCTCGGTGACGACGTCCTCGAGACCTACCTCTCGCTGGCCGCCGACGCCGCGGCCATCACGGGCGCCGGGCCGGACGACGACCGCCGGGCGCGCCTGAAGGTGGTGCTCACCCCCCTGCACGGGGTGGGCGGGGCGGTGGTGACCGAGGCGCTGCGCCGCTGCGGCGTCACCGACGTCACCGCGGTGCCCGAGCAGGCCGAGCCCGATCCGGCGTTCCCCACGGTGGCCTTCCCGAACCCCGAGGAGCCGGGAGCACTGGACCTGGCCCTGGCGCTGGCCCGCGAGCGGGGCGCCGACCTCGTGATCGCGGTCGACCCCGACGCCGACCGGTGCGCGGTGGCGGTACCCGCCGGTGGTGGCGGGCAGGACGGCGACGGCGCGGGGAGCGACCGCGTCGGCGCGGGTTGGCGGGTGCTCACCGGCGACGAGCTGGGCGCCGTGCTCGGGGACGTGGTCGCCCGCGCGGTCGCCCGCACGACCCGTGACGGGGTGCTCGCCTGCTCGGTGGTCTCCTCGCGGGTGCTCCTGCGCATCGCCGCCGCGCACGGGCTCGAGGCGGTGCAGACCCTCACCGGCTTCAAGTGGATCTCTCGGGTGCCGGGCCTGGTCTACGGCTACGAGGAGGCCATCGGGTACTGCGTCGCCCCCGCCCTGGTGCGCGACAAGGACGGCATCAGCGCCGCCGTCCTGGTGGCCGCCGTGGCCGCCGACCTCGCGGAGTCCGGGCGCACCCTGCTCGACGCCCTCGACGACCTCGACCGCGCCCACGGGGTGCACGCCACCGCGCAGCTGTCGGTGCGGGTGGCCGACCCCCGCCTCATCGACGACGCGATGGCGCGGCTGCGCGCAGCCGCCCCGGTCGATCTGGCGGGCAGCGCCGTGGTCGAGGCGCGCGACCTGCGCGACGGCGGCGAGGGCCTGCCGCCCACCGACGCCCTGCTGTACCGCACCGCGGACGACGCGCGGGTGGTGGTGCGCCCCAGCGGCACGGAGCCGAAGCTGAAGGCCTACCTGGAGGTGGTGGTGCCGGTGGGCTCCGCACCCGACGGGCTGGCCGCGGCTCGGGTGCTGGCCTCGGACCGGCTCGAAGCGCTGCGCGTCGACGTCTCGGCCACCCTGGGCCTCTGGCGCAGGGCGGAGGCGCAGGGCGGGTCAGCCCGGTAGGCCGTCGAGCACCGCTCGCGAGCCGGACAGCCCGAGCCGCGTGGCCCCGGCCTCCAGCAGCGCCAGCGCCGCCGCCGCGTCGCGGATGCCGCCCGAGGCCTTGATGCCCAGCCGGTCCCCCACGGCGGCGCGCATCACCTCCACGGCGTGCACGCTCGCGCCGCCGGAGGGGTGGAACCCGGTGGAGGTCTTCACGAAGTCGGCCCCCGCGGCCTCCGCCGCGGCGCAGGCCGCAGCCAGCTGCGCGTCGTCCAGCGCCGCCGACTCCACGATCACCTTCAGCACCCCCGGCGCGGGGACGGCGGCGCGCACCGCCGCGATGTCGGCGCGCACCGCGGCGAGGTCACCGGCCCGCACGGCGCCGACGTCCAGGACCACGTCGACCTCGTCCGCGCCGTGCTGGACGGCGAGCGCCGCCTCCGCTGCCTTGACCTCGCCGGCGTGCTTGCCGGACGGGAAGCCGCAGACGGTGGCGACCACCAGCCCCTCGCGCGCCGCGGCGTCCAGCGGCAGGAACGACGGCGACACGCACACCGCCAGGACGCCGAGCTCCCGGGCCTCCGCGAGCAGCGCTGCGACGTCCGCCGGGCCCGCCTCGGGCTTCAGCAGCGTGTGGTCGACCCGCTCGGCCACGGCGCGGCGGTCGTAGCTGGTCGCGGGGTTCGTCATGGCGGCCAGGATGTCACCGGTGGCCGCGCGCGTCGTCCTGCTCTGCGGACCGAGCGGTTGGGCGGCGCGTCAGTAGCGGAACCGGCCGACGAGGGCCTGCATGTCCGACGCCATCCGGGCGAGCTCCGCCGCGGCCTCCTGCGTGCCCGTGGCGCCACCTGTGGTCTCCGCCGTCGCGGCGGCGACCGCTGTGATGTTCGCCGCGATCTCCCCGACACCGGTCGCGGCGTCGGCCACGTTGCGGGCCATCTCGTTGGTGGTCGCGGTCTGCTCCTCCACCGCCGAGGCGATGGTGGCCTGGCTGTCGTTGATGTCCGCGATGATCTCGGAGATCTCCTCGATGGCGGTGACCGCCGCGGCCGTGTCCCCCTGGATCGCGGTCACCCGCGTCGCGATGTCCTCCGTCGCCCGCGCCGTCTCCTGCGCCAGCTCCTTCACCTCGTTCGCCACCACCGCGAAGCCCTTCCCCGCCTCGCCGGCGCGCGCCGCCTCGATCGTCGCGTTCAGCGCCAGCAGGTTCGTCTGCTGCGCGATCGAGGTGATCACCTTGACCACGTCGCCGATCTCCGCTGACGACGTGCCCAGCCGGGTGACGGTCTCGGACGCGGCCTGCGCCTTCTCCACCGCACGGGACGCGACCTGCGTCGCGCCGGTGGCGTTGGCGGCGATCTCGCGGATCGAGGCGCCCATCTCCTCGGTGCCGGCGGCGACGGTCTGCACCCGGGTGGAGACCTCCTCGGCCGCCGCGGAGACGACGCCGGACTGCGCGGCGGACTCCTGCGCGGAGCTCGTCATCTGCGTGGAGGTCGCGGTCAGCTCCTCCGACGCCGTGGACAGGGTCTGGGCGTTGCCGTCGATCGCGGTCATCGCCTCGGCGAGGTTGTCCAGCGCGGCGTTCAGCGCCACGCCCATGCGCCCCACCTCGTCGCGGGATGTGACCTCGAGGCGCCGGTCGAGGCGCCCTTCCGCCAGGCCGTCGAGGACCTCGGCGGTGCGCACCAGCGGCCCGGTGATCACCCGGGCGATGAACAGCGCCACGGCCACGCCGATCACGGCGGCGGCGACCAGCAGGGAGGCGATGAGCATCCGCGTCGACTCGTCGGCGGCCTCCGTGGCGGCCGCCCGGGCCCGCGCGTCCTCCTGGGCGATCTCGGTCACCTCGTCCAGGGCCTCACGCGCCCCCTCGACGATGGGGGCGGCGCTGTCGTCGCGCACCGTCTCGTAGGCGGTGTAGTCCTTGGCCTGCGCCAGGATCAGCAGCTTCTCGTCGCGCAGCGCCCGCCAGCTCAGGAACTCGCTCCGGAAGGTGAGACCGGCCTGAGGGGTGCGGGCGACGTCGATGTGCTTGTAGTCGACCCAGGCGGCGTCGAGCGCGGCGTCCGCGGCCGCGATCTCGGCGAGCGTGCTGGCGTGAGTGGCGACGTCCTGGGCCAGGGCGAGCTCCGCGACGAGGTAGCGGCTCTCCTCGAAGGACGCGCGCATGGCGCCGGCGCTGGTGATGGCGCGGAGGTCCGTGCCCACCAGCTCGTCCACCCGCTGCTGCGCGGCCGCCGTGCGGGAGATGCCCAGCGCTCCGACGCCCACCGTCAGGACGATCATGACCGTGAAGCCGGTCAGCAGCTTGCGCCCCGTGCTGAGATCGCGCAGCCGGGCCATCGGTGAGCGGCGCCAGCCGCGAGTCGCAGTCCTCATCGTGGGGTCCTCAGTCCTCGGGGCACACCGCTGTCGCGGGTCCCGAGGTGATCGGTCGTCGCCCCCACGGGCTTGAGCGTCGGCGCGCTCCCGTGCGGGCGGCGCGCAGGCGGTGGTCGGCGCGCGCGAGGATGGGGCATGGCCACCTCGACCACCTCCGAGCAGTCCACCGCTCCGCGCTCCGGGCTCGACCTCGCCTGGCTCGACGCGGGCGTCCGCCCCCAGGACGACCTCTACGAGCACGTCAGCGGCCGGTGGCTGCGCGAGCACGAGATCCCCGCCGACCGGGCCACCGACGGTGCCTTCCGGACCCTGCACGACCAGGCGGAGCGCGACGTCCGCGCGATCATCGACGGTGCGGCGTCGACGTCGGCCGCAGCGCCGGGCAGCCCCGAGCAGCGCATCGGGGACCTCTACGCCTCCTTCCTGGACGAGGGCGCCGTCGAGGCGGCCGGCACCGAGCCGGTGCGCCCCCTCCTGCAGGAGGTCGCCGCGGCGCCCGACCGCACCGCCCTGGCCGCGCTGCTCGGGCGCGCCGAGCGCGAGGGCCTCGCCGCGCTCGTCGGCGCCTACGTCGACACCGATGCCAGGGACTCCACCCGCTACCTGGTGCACCTGACCCAGTCGGGCCTGGGCCTGCCCGACGAGTCGTACTACCGCGACGACGCGCACGCCGCGGTGCGCACGGCGTACGCCGAGCACCTCGCGGTGATGGCCGACCTCCTCGACCTCCCGGCCCTGCTGGGCCACGCCGACGGCGCGGCGGTGGCCGCCGTCGTCCTCGACCTGGAGACGGCGGTCGCCGCGCAGCACTGGGACGTCGTGGCGAACCGGGACGCCGAGCGCACGTACACCCTGATGACCGCCGAGCAGCTGCTCGACCTGGCACCCGGCTTCGACTGGGCGGCGTGGCGCACCGGGCTCGGCGCCCCCGAGAGCGCGACCTCCGAGGTCGTGGTCCGCCAGCCCAGCGCCGTCGCGGGCACCGCCGCGCTGTGGGCGGAGCGCCCCGTGGAGGCGTGGCGGGCCTGGCTCGCGCTGCGCACCGGGGTGCGCGCGGCGCCCTACCTGTCCACCCCGCTCGTGCAGGCGCACTTCGACTTCTACGGGCGCACGCTGTCGGGCACCACCGAGCTGCGCGAGCGGTGGAAGCGGGGCGTGTCCCTCGTGGAGGGGGCGCTCGGCGACGCCGTCGGCGAGCTGTACGTGCAGCGGCACTTCCCCGCGGCGTCGAAGGACCGGATGGTCACCTTGGTGGCGACCCTGGTGGAGGCGTACCGCGCCAGCATCACCTCCCTGGACTGGATGGGCCCCGGCACCCGCGAGCGCGCCCTGGCCAAGCTGGACGCCTTCACCCCCAAGATCGGCTACCCCGCGCGGTGGAAGGACTACGACGCCCTGGTGGTGGACCCCCGCGACCTCCTCGGCAACGTGCGGCGCTCCGGCGCGCTGGAGACCGACCGGGAGCTGGCCAAGCTCGGGGAGCCGGTGGACCGCGACGAGTGGTTCATGACCCCGCAGACCGTCAACGCCTACTACAACCCCGGGATGAACGAGATCGTCTTCCCCGCGGCGATCCTGCAGCCGCCGTTCTTCGACCCCAGCGCGGACGACGCGGCGAACTACGGGGGCATCGGCGCGGTCATCGGCCACGAGATCGGACACGGCTTCGACGACCAGGGCAGCCGGTACGACGGGGAGGGCAACCTCGTGGACTGGTGGACGCCGGAGGACCGCGCGGAGTTCGAGCGGCGGACGGCGGCGCTGGTCGCGCAGTACTCCGCGCTCAGCCCGCGGGGGCTGCCGGAGCGCCGGGTGAACGGGGAGCTCACCATCGGGGAGAACATCGGCGACCTGGGGGGTCTGGCGATCGCCCTGAAGGCGTACGCCCTGGCCCTGGACGGGGCTGAACCGCCCGTGGTCGACGGGCTCACCGGGCTGCAGCGGGTCTTCTTCGGGTGGGCGCAGGTGTGGCGCTCCCTGGTGCGCGACCAGGAGGCGGTGCGGCGGCTCGCCGTCGACCCGCACTCCCCGCCGGACCTGCGCTGCAACGCGGTGGTGACCAACCTCGACGCCTTCCACGAGGCGTTCGCCGTGGTGCCCGGTGACGCGCTGTACCGCCCGGAGGAGGAGCGGGTGCGCATCTGGTGAGCCCGGGTGGTCCCGGGCGAGGCGCTGGTGGGTCTACAGCTCCCAGCCCGGCACCACCACGTGCTCCAGCATCGCCGTCCGGGTGCCCTGGTCGGTGAAGGCGGCGTCGAGGGCGTCGAGGGTGACCTGTCGCAGGTCGTCCCACGTCCAGCCCGCGTGCTCGACGAGCAGCGCCATCTCGTCGGTGAGCGTCGTCCCGGTCCACAGCCGGTCGTCGCTGGAGAGCGTGATCGTGAGACCGAGGTCGCGCAGCGCGGTGACCTGGTGGCCGGCGATGCTCGGTGACGCGCCGGTCTGGACGTTGCTGCGCGGGCAGACCTCCAGGGGCACCTGCCGGTCGCGCACGTGGGAGGCGACTCGGCCCAGGCGCGGACCGTCGTGGTCGCCCCGCCCGTGCTCGACGTCCTCCAGCACCCTCACCCCGTGCCCGATGCGGGAGGCGCCGACGGCGAGGGCCTGCGCGACCGACTCCGGGCCGACGGCCTCGCCGGCGTGCACGGTGAAGGGGAACAGGGCCTCGCGCAGCAGCGCGAAGGCCTCGGCGTGGTCGGTGGCGGGGAAGCCGATCTCCGGACCGGCGATGTCGAAGCCGACGACCCCGTCGTCGCGGAAGGCCAGCGCGGTGCGCGCGGCCTCCACCGAGCGGTCGGCCTGGCGCATCGCGCACACGATGGCGCGGGCGGTGATCGGCCGGCCCGCCTCGGCGGCGGCGCTCTCCCCCGAGCGCAGGCCCGCGACGACGGCCGCGACGACGTCGTCCATGCCCAGCCCGCCCTGGGTGCTCAGCTCGGGGGCGAAGCGCGACTCGGCGTAGACCACGCCGTCGGCGGCGAGGTCGAGCACCGCCTCGTGGGCCACCCGGGTGAGGGCGGGCGCGGTCTGCAGCACCGCGGTGGTGTGCGCGAAGGGCTCGAGGAAGCTGGCGAGCGACCCCGAGTCGGCCTGCGCCTCGACCCAGTCGCGCAGCGCGTCGGCGTCGGTGCGGGGCAGCTCGTGGCCGATGTCGGCGGCGAGCTCGAGCAGGGTCTGCGCGCGCATCCCGCCGTCGAGGTGGTCGTGCAGGACGACCTTGGGCGCGGCGGCGAGCTCGGCGCGGGTGGGTGGCGCGGTGGGGTCGGTCACGCGCGTCACTGTAGGTCTGCGCCCAGCACGTGCACCCCCGGTGCATGGCGCGCTGGCGGACCACCCTCGTGATCGACGACGACCTGGTCGGCAACGTCGTGCGCCAGTACGCGCTGACGACGACGACCGAGGCGGTGGACCTCGCGCTGCGCAAGGCGCCGGTGCCGATGACCCGTGACGACCCCACTGCCCGGCTCAACCGGCGATGCGCTCGAGCACCACCGGCGTCCCGGCCGCGGCGGTACCGGCTGCCGCGATGTCCCACCCGCCCTCGAGGGCCTCCAGCGCGCGGGCGAAGCGCTCGGGGGTGTCGGTGTGCAGCGTCACCAGCGGCTGCCCGGCGCGGACGACGTCCCCGGGCCTCGCGTGCAGCTCCACCCCGGCGCCGGCCTGCACCGGCTCGCCCTGGCGCGCCCGCCCCGCGCCGAGACGCCACGCGGCGACGCCGACGGCCAGGGCGTCGAGGCGGGCGAGCACCCCGGCGCCGCCCGCGGTCACCACGTGGGTGTGCGCGGCGGTGGGCAGCGGGGCCCGGCTCTCCCCACCCTGCGCGGTGATCATCGCGTGCCACACGTCCATCGCGGAGCCGTCGCGGAGCTTGTCGGCCGGGTCGACGCCGGTGACCCCGGCGGCGGTGAGCATCTCGGCGGCGAGGGCCAGCACGAGCTCCACGACGTCCGGGGGGCCCCCACCGGCGAGCACCTCGAGGCTCTCGCGGACCTCCAGGGCGTTGCCGGCGGTCAGGCCCAGGGGCGTGGCCATGTCGGTGAGCAGCGCCGTGGTGGCCACCCCCGCGCCGGAGCCCAGGGCCACCATGGTGGCGGCGAGCTCGCGGGCGTCGGCGAGCTCCTTCATGAAGGCACCGGAGCCGACCTTGACGTCGAGCACCAGCGCCCCGGTGCCCTCGGCGATCTTCTTGCTCATGATCGAGCTGGCGATGAGCGGGATGGACGGGACGGTGCCGGTGACGTCGCGCAGGGCGTAGAGCTTCCTGTCCGCCGGCGCCAGGCCCGGCCCCGCGGCGCAGACGACGGCGCCGACGGACTCCAGCTGGGCCCGCACCTGCGAGGTGGTGAGGTCCGCGCGCCACCCCGGGATCGACTCCAGCTTGTCGAGGGTGCCGCCGGTGTGGCCGAGCCCGCGGCCGGACAGCTGCGGCACCGCGACGCCGTGCGCGGCGACCAGCGGCGCGAGCGGCAGGGTGGTCTTGTCACCGACCCCGCCGGTGGAGTGCTTGTCGGCGGTGGGCAGCGGCCTGCCGTCGCGGGTGAGGTCGGTGAAGTCCAGCCGCTCCCCCGAGGCGATCATCGCCGCCGTCCAGGTGCGCACCTCGCGGGCGTCGAGGCCGTGGAGCAGCACGGCCATGGCCAGTGCCGCCATCTGCTCGTCGGCGACCGCGCCGCGCGTGTAGGCGTCGAGCACCCAGGTGATCTGGGGGTCGGTCAGGGCGAGGCGGTCGCGCTTGGCGGCGATGACGTCGACGGCGTCGAAGGGCTCAGCAGTGCTCACCACCCCACCCTCCCAGGCCCCCGACCGCAGGTGCGGGAGCAGGAGCGGCGCCCCGCGGACAGCGGGTCAGTGGCCGCGCAGGTCGTCGGGGCCGAAGGCGTCGGGCAGCACCTGCGCCATCGTGCGCACCCCGCGCGGGGTCTGGACCAGGAGCCCCGCGCCCCCGTGCTCGTGCAGCAGCTGGCGGCACCGCCCGCACGGCATGATCGTCGCCCCGTCCCCGGCCACGCACGTGAACGCGACCAGTCGCCCACCGCCACCGGCGACCAGCGAGGAGACCAGACCGCACTCCGCGCACAGCGTCACCCCGTACCCGGCGTTCTCCACGTTGCACCCGACGACGACCCGGCCGTCGTCCACGAGCGCCGCCGCCCCGACGGGGAAGCCCGAGTACGGCGCGTACGCGCGGCCCATGACCTCCACCGCGCGGGCGTGCAGGAGCTCCCAGTCGACCTGCGGCCCAGCTGCCACCGCGCTCAACCCTTCACGTAGGGGACGCCGCCGGCGGCGGGGGCCCGGACCCGCCCGACGAGGCCGGCGACGGCGAGCAGCGTGGCCAGGTACGGCGCCATCAGGAGGAACTCGCTCGGGATGGGGGTGTCGAGCCCGTTGAGGATGTCCTGCAGGTTGGTCGCGAACCCGAACAGCAGCGCCGCGGCCAGCGCGCCCCGCGGGCTGTACCGCCCGAAGATCATCGCCGCGAGGGCGATGTAGCCCTTGCCAGCGCTCATCTCCTCCGCGAAGGCCAGGGACGCCCCCAGGGTCAGCATCGCCCCGCCCAGCCCGGCGAGGGCACCGCTGAGCAGCACGTTGACGAAGCGGGTGCGGTTGACGTCGATGCCGACGGTGTCGGCGGCCTGCGGGTGCTCCCCCACCGCCCGCACCCGCAGCCCCCACCGGGTCCTGAACAGGGCGATGTGCAGGACCACCACGGCCGCGTACATGAGGTACACCACGACCGACTGGCGGAACAGCACCGGCCCGAGGACGGGGATGTCGGCCAGCAGCGGGATCGCCACCGGCCCCAGGCCCGGGGGGGTGTTGTAGGTCTGCGCGTCCTGGGTGAGCACGGTGGAGTACGCGAAGCTGGTCAGCCCCGCGACGAGCACGTTGAGCACCACCCCGACGATGATCTGGTTGACCAGGTAACGGATGGCGAACACCGCCAGCAGCAGCCCCACCAGCGCCCCCGCGATCGGGGCGGCCACGAGCCCGACGTAGGCGCTGCCGGTGGTGCTGGCCACCACCGCGGCGAGGAACGCCCCGGCGAGCAGCTGACCCTCGATGGCGATGTTGACCACCCCGACGCGCTCGGAGACCACCCCGGAGAGCGCCCCCAGCACCAGCGGCACGCTGAGCAGCAGGGACCCGCCGAGCAGCCCGACGAGGGAGATGCGCTCCCCGCCGACCACCCAGACGAGGAAGGCGACGACGAACGCGAGCCCGTAGGCGGCCGGGAGCCACCGCGGGCCGCGCCGACCGGCGCGCACCGCCACCGCCGCCACTGCGGCGAGGCCCAGGCACACCAGGGCCAGGACCACACCGGTGGCGCGCACCGGCAGGCGCAGGTCGGGCAGCTGCACGGCCTCACCCCGGCCGGAGAGGCCGAAGGCGGAGCTGCCCGAGGGGGCCAGCAGCCCGAAGACCACCAGCGCCAGGATCCCCAGCACGCCCAGCAGGACGGGGGTGCGCCAGCTGCGCCGCGCCTCCCCGACCGGTGCGGGGGCGCCGGTGCTCGCCGACGGCGGCGCGCCGGGGGTGGCCGTGGAGGCGCTCACGAGCCGGCCCGCGATGTCGTGGGGCTCGCCGCGCTGGATGCGGTGGTGGCGGATGCCGTGGTGGGCTCGAGCGTGGCGCCGCCGGCCGCGGCGGCTGGGCCGCGCCCGCCCGAGCGGCCCCGCCGGCCCGCCCGGGGCGCGAGCCCGAAGACGGTGCGCACCAGCGGTGGGGCGGCGATGAGCAGCACGATCACCGACTGCACCACCAGCACGATGTCGACCGGCGTGCCGGTCTGCGCCTGCATCAGCGGGGCCCCCGCGCGCAGCGCCCCGAACAGCAGGCCCGCCCCGATCACCCCCAGCGGCCGGGAGCGGCCCAGCAGCGCCACGGTGATCGCGTCGGGCCCCAGGCTGCCCGCGATGCCCCCGGTCACGGCCCGCTCGGTGCCCAGGACCTGCGCGGCGCCGGCGAGCCCCGACAGGGTGCCGGCCAGCAGCATCACGCCCAGGTAGGCGCCCGGGATGGACATGCCGGCGGTGCGAGCGGCCGCGGGGTTGGCGCCGACCGCGCGGAAGCGGAACCCCACCGTGCTGCGCTCCAGCAGCCACCACACCCCCGCGGCCGCGCCCAGCGCCAGCAGCAGCCCGGCGTGCAGGCGGAAGCCCTCCCCCAGCAGCGGGGGCAGCGTGGCGGTGCCGGCGACCTGCGGGCTGATCGGGTTCGACGCACCGGGCCGCTGGAAGGACGGACGGGCCAGGAGGTACGCGACGAGGTACAGCGCCACGTAGTTCAGCATGATCGTGGTGATCACCTCGTGGGCCCCGGTGCGGGCGCGCAGGAAGCCGGCGATGCCACCCCACAGCGCCCCCGCCGCCATCCCGGCACCGACGGCCGCCACCAGGTGCACGACCGGGGGCAGGGAGACGGCGAACCCGACGTACCCCGCGGCGGCGGCCCCCACGAGCACCTGCCCCTGCCCGCCGATGTTGAACAGCCCGGCGCGGAAGGCCAGCGCCACCCCGAGCCCGGCGGCGATCAGCGGGGTCGCGATGGTCAGCGTCTCGGTGATCGGGCGCACCCGGCGCAGGACGGTGTCGGCCTGCGGGTCGAACACCGCCCCCCGCAGCATCGCGCCGTAGGCGCCGGTGGCCGCGGTGAAGCCGCTGCGCAGGGTGTCGCCGGGCCGGGAGAAGAAGTACCCGGCCGCTGTGCGGGTCTCCTCGTCCGCGGCGGCGATGAGCAGGCCCCCGAGGACGAAGGCGAGGACGACGGCGAGCAGGGTGACCACCGCGCTGGAGGTGCGCAGGGCCACCAGCAGGGCGGAGGGGCGCGGTCCGGGCGACGCGGCGGCGCTCACGAGCGCACCCGGGCAGCTGTCACGGGGTCGGGGCCACCGGGGCTCGGGGGCGCAGGAGCGGCCCCGGCAGCACCGGTCACGGCCTCCGCGTGCGGGACCCCGGCCATCATCAGCCCCAGCACGTCGCGCGGGGTGTCGGCGGGGACCACGCCGACGACCCGCCCGCGGTACATCACCGCGACCCGGTCGGCCAGCGCCGTGACCTCGTCGAGCTCGGTGGAGACCAGCAGCACCGGGGTGCCGCCGTCGCGCTCGGCGACGATGCGCCGGTGCACGAACTCGATGGACCCCACGTCGAGCCCGCGGGTGGGCTGGGAGGCGATGAACAGCTGCAGCGGCCGCGAGAGCTCCCGTGCGAGCACGACCTTCTGCTGGTTGCCCCCCGACAGGGTGCTCGCAGCCGCCGTCGGCGAGGCGGCGCGGACGTCGAACTCCTCCACCCGGCGGCCCGCGTTCTCGGCCACCGCCCGCAGGTCCAGGCCCAGGTCACCGGGCCCGCGGGCGAAGGGCGCACGGCGGTGCAGGTCGAGCACGAGGTTCTCGGCGATGGAGAAGCTGGGCACCAGGCCGTCGACGCTGCGGTCCTCGGGCACGAACCCGACGCCGGCGTCGAGCACCTCGCGCACCGAGCACCCGACCAGCTCGCGCCCCCCCAGGGTGATCGAGCCCTCCACCCGGTCCTGCAGGCCCACGACGGCCTCGACGAGCTCGCTCTGGCCGTTGCCCTGCACCCCCGCGACGGCGAGCACCTCACCGCGGGCGATGTCGAGGTCGACGCCGTCGACCACGCGCGCCCCCGTGGCGTCGCGCACGACGAGGCCGCGGACCACCAGGGTGGTCTCCCCGCGGCGGGGTGGGTCCTTCTCGACCCCCAGGGACACCGAACGGCCCACCATGAGGGAGGCCAGCTCGCTCTCGCCGGCGCCGGGCGCCGCCGTCCCGACCACCGCCCCGCGGCGGATGACGGTGATCGCGTCGGCGATCGCGCGCACCTCGCGCAACTTGTGGGTGATGAAGACGACGGAGGTGCCACCCTCCTTGAGCTGCCGCATGATCCCGATCAGCTCGTCGGTCTCCTGCGGGGTCAGCACCGCGGTCGGCTCGTCGAGGATGAGCACGCGGGCGTCGCGCAGCAGCGCCTTGATGATCTCGACCCGCTGCTGCACCCCGACCGGCAGGTCCTCCACCAGGGCGTCGGGGTCGACGTCGAAGCCGTACCGGTCGGAGATCTCGCGGATGCGACGACGGGTCGCCTCGACGTCGAGCAGCCCACCCGCACCGCGCCGGGTGCTCTCGTGGCCGAGCATCACGTTCTCCACCACGGTGAAGACCGGCACGAGCATGAAGTGCTGGTGCACCATGCCGATGCCGGCGGCCATCGCCGCCCCAGGCCCGGAGAAGCGGGTGGGGACCCCGTCGAGGCGGATCTCGCCCTCGTCGGGCTGGTACAGGCCGTAGAGCACGTTCATCAGGGTCGACTTGCCGGCCCCGTTCTCCCCGAGCAGGCAGTGGATCTGCCCCCCGGTGACGAGCAGGTCGATGCCGTCGTTGGCCACCAGCGCCCCGAACCGCTTGGTGATGCCCCGCAGCTGCAGCTCCACGCCCGTTCCTCCCGCGCCGGCGCTACGGGGTGGACGAGGGGGTGGACGGGGGGGTGGACTGCGGGGTGGACACGGACTCGACGACGATCTCACCGGAGACGATGCCGGCCTCGATGGCCGCCAGCTCCTCGGTGAGCCCGGCGGGCAGGGTGGCCTCGAAGTCGTGGAACGGCGCGATCGACACCCCGCCGTTCTCCAGGGTGCCGACGTACTGCTCGGCGCTGTAGTCGCCCTCGACGTCGGCCCGCACCGACTCCTGCACCGCGGTGCCGATCTCCTTGATCACCGAGGTCAGGATCAGGTCGCCGAAGTCGGGCTGGGTCTCGTACCCGTCGTCGTCGACCCACACCACCCGCACGTCGGTCCCGGAGTCCTTCGCGGCGCGCGCCGCCGCCAGGGTGCCCGCGCCGACCGTGCCCGCCACCGGCAGGATCGTGTCGGCGCCGGCGTCGATGAGGTTCTGAGTGGTGTTGCGACCCTTGGCGGCGTCGGTGAAGTCACCCGTGAACTGCCCGTCCTGCGCCGCCTTGTCCCACCCCAGGGCCTGGACGTCGGTGCCCTTCTGCTCGTTGTGGTGGGCGACCCCGTCGACGAACCCGTCCATGAACACGGTCACCGGGGGGATCTTGACGCCCCCGTAGGTCGCCACGACGCCGGTCTGCGTCGTCGCCGCCGCGGCGTACCCGGCGAGGAACGCGGCCTGCGCGGTGTCGAAGAGCAGGGGCTTGACGTTCTCGCGCGCCGGGTCCACCGAGGTGTCGACGATGGCGAAGTGGGTCTCCGGGTTGTCGTCGGCGGCCTCACCCGTGGTGTCGGCGAGCAGGAAGCTGGTGGCGACGATCTGGGTGCACCCGCTGCCCACGAGGGTGGCCAGGTTGGGGGCGTAGTCGCTCTCCGACCCCGACTCCACCGTGCGCACCTCGAAGCCGAGCTCCTGCGCGGCCGCCCGCAGGCCCTCGTAACCGGACTGGTTGAAGGACTGGTCCTGGAACCCGCCGGTGCCCGCGACCATGCACCCGAGGAAGTCCTCGGCGGGACCAGACGACTCGGCGGGCGCCGTGGCGGACCCGGTGCCCGCCCCCTCGTCCGGCGCGGCGGCGCACGCCGCCGCGCCCAGCGCCAGGCCCACGGCCCAGCACAGGGGCGCGGCGGCCCGTGGCGTCACCACGGCTCAGGACGAGGTCGGGGTGGACGGGGACTCCACGACGATCTCCCCGCTGACGATGGAGTCCTGGATCGCGGTGAGCTCGTCGGTCAGGCCCGCGGGCAGGGTGGCCTCGAAGTCGTGGAACGGGGCGAGGGAGACGCCCTCGTTCTCGAGGGTGCCGACGTAGGGCGCGGCGTCGAACTCGCCCTCGACGTCGGCGCTGATCGAGGCCTGCACCGCGGTGCCGATCTCCTTGACCACCGAGGTGAGGATGAGGTCGCCGAAGTCCGGTTGCACCTCGTAGCCGTCGGAGTCGACCCAGATCACCTTCACGTCGCTCCCGGCGTCCTTCGCGGCGCGCGCCGCGGCGAGCGTGCCCGCCCCGACGGGGCCGGCGACGGGCAGGATGACGTCGGCGCCCGCGTCGATGAAGTTCTGCGTGGTGTTGCGCCCCGCCGCGGCGTCGTCGAAGTTGCCGGTGAAGGAGCCGTCCTGCGCGGCCTTGTCCCACCCGAGCACGGCCACGTCGGTGCCCTTCTCCGCGTTGTGGTGCGCCACGCCGTCCACGAAGCCGTCCATGAAGATCGTCACCGACGGCAGCTTCACGCCGCCGTAGGTCGCGACCGTCCCGGTGGTCGATGTCGCCGCCGCGGCGTACCCGGCGAGGAACGCGGCCTGCGCGGTGTCGAACAGCAGCGGCTTGACGTTCTCGGCCGGTGTCTCGAGCGCGGAGTCGACCAGGGCGAAGTTGATGTCGGGGTTCGCCGCGCTCGCCGTGGCGGTGGCCTCGGCGAGCAGGAAGCCGGCCGCCACGATCTGGTCGCACCCGCTGCTGACGAGGGCGTCGATGTTCGTGGCGTAGTCGGACTCCGCGGCGGACTCCACCGCCTGCTCCCCGATCCCCAGCTCGGTGGCGGCCGCCGCCAGGCCCTCGCGGCCGGACTGGTTGAACGACTGGTCGTTGAAGCCGCCCGCGTCGGAGACCATGCAGCCGAGGTAGTCCTCGGCGCCCCCGGCGGAGGAGGACTCCGACGCCGAGGAGCTCGACGAGCTCGTCCCGCTGCTGGCGGCCTCCTCCGGGGCCTGCCCGCAGGCCGTGGCGCCCAGTGCCAGCCCGCCGATCATGCACACCAGCGACGCTCGCCGCGTCGTCCGTGTCAGCGTGGTCGTCCGTGTCACCGTGGTCCTCCGAGTGCTCGTCGCGGCGGTCGTGGCACCGCCTCCTGCGCGCACCCTAGGAGAACCCCGCGCCATCGCCGGCACCGGCGACCGAGGCGTTTCCGGATCGAGACCTCAGGCGCCGCTGGCGTGGGAGTCGAGCGCGGCGGCGGCCAGCAGCAGCGCACCGACGCCGACGGCGCGCTCGTCGGGGTCGAAGTCGCCGCGGTGCAGGTCGGTCGTGGACCCGCCGGGGGTGCGCGTGCCGACCCTGGCCATCGCCCCGGGCACCCGCTGCAGGTACCAGGCGAAGTCCTCCCCGCCGAGGGACTGCGTGGTGGGGACCTCGGCGGCGTCGCCGAGGGTCGCGGCCGCGGCGCGGCTGAGCGAGGCGACGCTGGCCGCGTCGTTGATCACCGGGGGCACCCCGCGCTGGTGGTCGACCTCGGCGACCACGCCGTAGGGGGCCACCACGTCGTGCACGACGGCCGCGACGAGGTCGCCGGCCTCGCGCCACGCCCCCGCGTCGAGGCAGCGCAGCGTGCCGGCGACGCTGCCGGTGCGCGGGATGGCGTTGGCCGCGTCACCGGCGGCGACCTGGCCCCACACCACGCTGACGCCGGCGCGGGGGTCCATCCGCCGGGAGAGCACCGCGGGCACCTCGGTGACCACCTTGCCGAGGGCGAAGACCAGGTCGGCGGTCAGGTGCGGGCGCGAGGTGTGCCCCCCGGGACCGCGCAGGTGCACGGTGACCCGGTCGAAGGCGGCGGTCAGCGGCCCGCTCTTCAGGCCCACGTGCCCGACGTCGAGGTGCGGGTCGCAGTGGATGCCGAGGATGCGGCCCACCCCGTCGAGGGCGCCGGCGGCCACGACGTCCAGCGCCCCGCCGGGGGTGGCCTCCTCCGCGGGCTGGAAGACCAGGCGCACGGGCCCTGGCAGGGCTCCGGCGCGGTGCAGGTCGGCGAGCACCAGGCCCGCGCCCAGCACCACGGCGGTGTGCACGTCGTGCCCGCAGGCGTGGGCCACGCCCGGCACCGTCGACGTCCACGGCGACTGCGTCAGGTCCTGCACGGGCAGGGCGTCGAGGTCTGCGCGCAGCGCGACGGCCCCGTCGCCGGCGGGTCCGAGCTCGCAGACCAGCCCGGTGCCGGGCAGCAGGGCGGGCGTCAGGCCCGCGGCGCTCAGCGCGTCGGCGACCGCGGCGGTGCTGCGGTGCTCCACGCGGGAGAGCTCCGGGTGGGCGCGCAGCGACCGGCGCAGGGCGACCAGGGCTGGCAGGTGCGGGGCCAGCAGGTCGGCCAGCGGGCCCGGTGGCTGCTGCGGTGGCCCCGGCGGTGCGTCCGCCCGGAGCGCCTGCCCGGCGGACGCCGCTGCGGCGGTCCGCCAGCGGCGGCGCGACCACCAGCTGCCGCCCGTGCCCCGGGGCGGCGCCGTCATCCGCGCCGCACGGGGTCGTCGGGGGCGCTCACCCCCGCATGGTGCCCTGACCCGCCGCGGCACGCGGGGCGGGGCGGGCAGCGGGCCGCTGCGGGCGGGGGTCGCTGCGCGTCAGCTCACAGCAGG
Organism: uncultured Quadrisphaera sp.; assembly: GCA_964242735.1. Classification (GTDB taxonomy): domain Bacteria; phylum Actinomycetota; class Actinomycetes; order Actinomycetales; family Quadrisphaeraceae; genus CADCUY01. The sequence continues at coordinate 48,893 of CAXTAK010000005.1, forward strand.
TCGGTGCGCCCGGCCTCGCGCCACGCCCCGACCACGTCCTTCACCTGCTGCGCGTGCTCGCGCGTGGTGACCAGCAGCGCGTCGGGCGTGTCGACCACCACGGCGTCCTCGATGCCGACCACCGAGATGGTGCGCCCACCCCCGGGCACCACGAGCCCGGTGGCGCGGCGCGCGTGCACCAGCCCTCCCTCCCCCAGCACCGCGACGGGCCCGGCGCCGGCGTCGTGCAGCAGGGTCGCCAGGGAGTCCCAGTCTCCGACGTCCTCCCAGGAGAACCCCCCGGCCACGACCGCCACCCCGCCCGCCGCGGCGACCGGCTCCGCGATGGCGTGGTCGATGGCGATCCGCACCAGCCCCGGCCACACCCGGTCGAGGACCTCATCGCGCTGCGGGGAGTCCCACACCGCGGCGATCTCGCGCAGCCCGTCGTGCAGGGACGGCAGCTGGCGCTGCAGGTGGCTCAGCAGCACACCGGCGGCGGCGACGAACATGCCCGCGTTCCACCGGTAGCGGCCGGTGGCCAGGTAGTCCGCGGCGGTGGCGGCGTCGGGCTTCTCGACGAACTCGAGCACCTGGTGGGCCAGCGGCGCCCCGGGCACGTGCAGGGGCCCGCCCACCGCGACGTACCCCAGCGACGTCACGGGTGCGGTGGGGGTGATGCCGATGGTCACCACCTGCCCGGCGCGCGCGGTGACCACCGCCTGGCGCACCACCTCGGCGAACGTCCCGTCATCAGCGGCGCCGGGGGTGACGGCGCGGTCGGCGATCACGTGGTCGGCGGCGAAGGAGCCCAGGACGACGTCGTCACCCTCCCGCCGGGCGAGCACCGCGGCGGCCAGGCCGATGGCGGCCATCGAGTCCCGCGGCGAGGGCTCCAGCAGCAGGTTGCGCCCCGGCAGCCCCGGCAGCTGCGCGGCGACGGCGGTGGCGTGCGCGGCGCCGGTCACCACCAGCAGCCGGTCACCGCCGCACAGGGGCGCCAACCGCTCCCACGTCCCCTGCAGCAGGGAGGTGCCGGCCCCGGTCAGGTCGAGGAGGAACTTCGGCGCCGCCGCCCGTGACAGCGGCCACAGCCGCGTGCCGGCGCCCCCCGCGGGGACGACGGCCGCGAAGCCGTCGATCTCGGGGGGTGTGGGCCGGACGAGCAGCGTCATGGGCGCAGCGTGGCACGGGCTGGCATCCGGTGAGTCGTTGGTCACGAACGGTGGTGCGCTCTCGGCGCAGAGCGCTTGCGAGCCTACGATCTCCCGGTGACTGGCGCTCCGCGTCGGCCGACTCGAGGAGGTTGGACGTGGCGATCACCACGAGGGCGACCGGCACCACGACCAGGGCGGTCGGGGGCGCTGTGTCCGCGAAGGGCAAGCGCCGCTCGCTGCCGAGCATCCCCGTCGTCTCCGGGCCCGTCGGCACCCTGTACCGCGGCCGCGAGGGCATGTGGTCGTGGGTGGGCCACCGCATCACCGGCGTCCTGATCTTCGTCTTCCTGCTGGTGCACGTGCTCGACACCTCCCTCGTGCGGGTCTCCCCCGAGGCGTACGACGCGGTGATCGCCACGTACAAGAACCCGATCGTCGGCCTCGGTGAGGCCGGGCTGGTCGCGGCGGTGCTCTTCCACGCCTTCAACGGCATCCGCATCATGCTCGTCGACTTCTGGCGCCGCGGCGCCCAGTACCACCGCCAGATGTTCTGGGGCGTGCTGGGGCTGACCGCGCTGGTGTACCTCCCCTTCCTCGTCCGCCACCTCGGCGTGATCCTCGGAGACCACTGATGACCGCTCTGCTCCCCACCCCCGTCGGGGCCACCCCCGGTGCCGGCGCGGTGCCGACGTCGCCGGCGCTCGACTCCCCGCGCTCGCCGTACGTGCGCAACAAGCCCACCCGCAGCAACTACGAGATGTACGCGTGGCTGTTCATGCGCCTGTCCGGGGTGCTGCTGCTGGTGCTGGTGCTGGGGCACCTGCTCATCAACCTCGTGATGGGCGACGGCATCAACCAGATCGACTTCGCCTTCGTGGCCGGCAAGTGGGCGAGCCCCTTCTGGCAGGTCTGGGACCTGGCCATGCTGTGGCTGGCGATGATGCACGGCACGAACGGGGTGCGCACGATCATCAACGACTACGCCGAGCGCACCGCCACCCGGCTGTGGCTGAAGCTCGCGCTGTACTCCGCCTTCACCCTCACCGTGGTGCTCGGCACCCTGGTGATCTTCACGTTCGACCCGTGCCCGGTGGGCGCGGCGGCCGGGACCCTCCCGGAGTTCTGCGCCACCACCTCCGCCGCCACCCCCCTCGGCTGACCCGCGCCACCCCAGGAGCCCGCCATGCAGACCCACAGCTACGACGTCGTCATCGTCGGTGCCGGAGGCGCGGGGATGCGCGCCGCCATCGAGGCCGGTTCCCGCTCGCGCACCGCGGTGCTCACCAAGCTGTACCCGACGAGGTCCCACACCGGCGCGGCGCAGGGCGGCATGTGCGCCGCCCTGGCCAACGTCGAGGAGGACAACTGGGAGTGGCACACCTTCGACACCGTCAAGGGCGGTGACTACCTCGTCGACCAGGACGCCGCCGAGGTGATGTGCCGCGAGGCCATCGACGCCGTCCTCGACCTCGAGAAGATGGGGCTGCCGTTCAACCGCACCCCCGAGGGCCGCATCGACCAGCGCCGCTTCGGCGGGCACACCCGCAACCACGGCGAGGCGGCCGTGCGCCGCTCCTGCTTCGCAGCCGACCGCACCGGGCACATGATCCTTCAGACCCTCTACCAGCAGTGCGTCAAGCACGAGGTGGAGTTCTTCAACGAGTTCTACGTGCTCGACCTCCTGCTGACCGACCCCGACGCCGACGGGAAGCGGTCGACCACCGGCGTGGTGGCCTACGAGCTCGCCACCGGGGAGATCCACGTCTTCGGCGCGACGTCGGTGGTGCTGGCCACCGGTGGTGCCGGCAAGGTCTTCAAGACCACCTCCAACGCCCACACCCTCACCGGTGACGGCATGGGCGTGGCCTGGCGCCGCGGGCTGCCGCTGGAGGACATGGAGTTCTTCCAGTTCCACCCCACCGGCCTCGCCGGTCTGGGCATCCTGCTGAGCGAGGCGGCGCGCGGTGAGGGCGGCATCCTGCGCAACGGCGAGGGTGAGCGCTTCATGGAGCGCTACGCCCCCACCATCAAGGACCTCGCGCCGCGCGACATCGTCGCCCGCGCGATGGCCAACGAGGTGCGCGAGGGGCGCGGCGCCGGCCCGAACAAGGACTACGTGCTGCTCGACCTGACCCACCTCGAGCCCGCGCACATCGACGCGAAGCTGCCCGACATCACCGAGTTCGCCCGCACGTACCTCGGTGTGGAGCCGTACACCGAGCCGGTGCCGGTGTACCCCACGGCGCACTACGCGATGGGCGGGGTGCCGACGAACGTCGAGACCGAGGTGCTCGCCGACAACGACACCGTCGTGGGGGGCCTGTACGCCGCCGGGGAGGTGGCGTGCGTCTCGGTGCACGGGTCGAACCGCCTGGGCACGAACTCCCTGCTCGACATCAACGTCTTCGGGCGACGCGCGGGTCTGGCCGCCGCCGCCCACGCGGCCACGGCGGAGCGCCTGCCGCTACCCGCGGCCGCCGAGACCGACGTCGTGGGGCTGCTGGAGGGGCTGCGCGCGGCGACCGGCACCGAGCGGGTCGCGGTGATCCGCGCGGAGCTGCAGGAGACCATGGACATGAACGCCCAGGTCTTCCGCACCGAGGCGAGCCTCAAGCAGGCGATGTCCGACATCGACGGCCTGCGCGAGCGGTACCGCCTGATCTCGGTGCAGGACAAGGGGCGGCGCTACAACACCGACCTCCTCGAGGCGGTGGAGCTGGGGTTCCTGCTCGAGCTGTCGCAGGTGATCGTCGCCGGGGCCCTGGAGCGCAAGGAGTCGCGCGGCGGGCACTTCCGCGAGGACTACCCCGACCGCGACGACAGCAACTACATGCGCCACACGATGGCGTACCGCTCCCTCGACGCCGCCGGCCACGACGGCATCGTGCTCGACACCAAGCCCGTGGTCACCACCCGCTACCAGCCGATGGAGCGCAAGTACTAGAGATGCGCCCCGGACCCGAGATGAGCACCTGATGCCCAGCACCACCGGCACTGCCCAGCTGACCGAGCGCCTGGACGCCGCGGCGCGCACCTCCACCGACTCCAAGGGCAAGCCCGGCGAGGTCACCGGCTTCGACGTGACCATCCGGGTGCGCCGCTACGACCCGGAGAAGGACGCGGACCCGCACTGGGAGGACTACGTGGTCAGCGCGTACTCCACCGACCGCGTCCTCGACGCCCTCCACAAGATCAAGTGGGAGCTCGACGGCTCACTGACGTTCCGCCGCTCCTGCGCGCACGGGGTGTGCGGCTCGGACGCGATGCGCATCAACGGGCGCAACCGGCTGGCGTGCAAGGCGCTGCTGCGCGACCTCGAGCCGTCCAAGCCGATCACCGTGGAGGCCATCAAGGGCCTGCCGGTCGAGAAGGACCTCGTCGTCGACATGGAGCCGTTCTTCCAGTCCTACCGGGAGATCATGCCGTTCCTCATCACGAGCGGGCACGAGCCGACGAAGGAGCGCATCCAGAGCCAGCACGACCGGGAGCGCTACGACGACACCACCAAGTGCATCCTGTGCGCGGCGTGCACGTCGAGCTGCCCGGTGTTCTGGACCGACGGGCAGTACTTCGGTCCCGCGGCGATCGTCAACGCGCACCGCTTCATCTTCGACAGCCGCGACGAGGGCTCCGACATCCGCCTCGAGGTGCTCAACGACCGCGAGGGCGTCTGGCGCTGCCGCACGACGTTCAACTGCACCGAGGCGTGCCCGCGGGGCATCGAGGTGACGAAGGCGATCGCCGAGGTCAAGCAGGCGCTGCTGACCCGCAAGATCTGAGGGCGGCCACCGGCGGCTGCGAGCGGCTCAGCCCAGCGGGTACTCCGCCAGGGACCGCCACACCCCGTCGGCCTCGTGGCGGTACAGCACGATGGACGCCGCGGTGAACTGCGCTCGGAAGTCGGCCAGCGCCGCTCCCGCCGCGTCCAGGGCGGCGTCGTCGACGTCCTGCGCGAGGGTGACGTGGGGGTGGAAGGGGAACCGGCGCGGGGTGCCCAGCACCCCGGCGCGCACCCGCTGCTCGAGCCCGACGACCTCCGCCGCGCCGCTGACGAGCCTGGCGAAGACCACCGGGGAGACCGGCCGGAACGTGCCGGTGCTGTGCAGGGCGATCTCGAACACCGCGCTCGCCGCGGCTGCTGCCGCCAGGTGCTCGGCCACCCGGTCCATGTCGCCGTCGGCGACCCGCAGCGGTGGCACGAGGGTGACGTGGGGGGGCACCGACCACGCCAGGGGGTCACCCGAGGCGGCGCGCTGGCGCTGCAGCACCTCGCAGAGCGGCAGCGGCACGGGGATGGCGACGCCGATCCGCGTGCCCCCCTGCTCGCTCAAGGCCGCGCCGAGGGCGGGCGGTGGCGGCCGGGCACGGCCGTCATCCAACCACCCGCCCTGCCGGCGCTCACGCCACCCGGCCCGGCGCGCTGCCGGGCTCGCCGTGGCGCACCACCACCGGGGCGTGGTCGCTGGAGCGCTCGGCGTCGGACGGCGCGCGGTCGACCACGGCCTCCACCGCCGGGGCAGCGAGGTCGGGCGTCGCCACCTGGTGGTCGATGCGCCACCAGGCGTCGCGGTCGAAGGCCTGCCCGCGCCACGACCACCAGGTGCACGGCCCCCGCTCCACGCCCGGGTGCAGCGCCCGGACGACGTCGACCCACCCGGCGGCCGCCCACGCGTCGAGGTGAGCCCGCTCCTGCGGCAGGGAGCCGGCTCGCCCGCGGCTGCCGCGCCGGTTCGCGATGTCGGCCTCGGTGTGGGCCGCGTCCACGTCGCCGGTCAGCAGCGCCGTCGTGCCCCGCTCGCGCAGCGCCCCGAGGCGGGCGGTCACCGCGTCGAGGAGGTCCTGCTCCTCCTCCTGCCGGGGGGTGCCCGCCTCGCCGGTCTGCACGTGGGTGCTGACCACGGTCAACGGCCCCGCCAGGCCGGGGACGGCGACGTCGGCCTCGACCCAGCGACCCGCGCCGGCCCACCGCTCCCCCGGGCCGGCCGCAGCAGCGTCGGCATGGTCGCCCACCGGTTGACGTCGACGGTGGCGATCACGGTGCACGGGCCCGCGGTCCGTGCCCTCCGGTCGCTCAAGGCCGAGGTGGGAGCAGACCGATCGCGCCCTCGACGCGGGCCAGCACGGCGCCCGCCCGCTCCCGGGCCCGGCGTGCGCCCTCGGCGAGCACCGCGTCGAGCTCTCGCGCGTCGGCCAGCAGCTCCAGGGCCCGCGCCCTCACCGGGGTGAGGGACTCCGTCACGACCTCGGCGACGTCCTTCTTCAGGTCGCCGTAGCCCCGGCCGGCGAAGTCGTCCTGCAGCTGCTCGAGGCCGCGCCCCGACAGGGCCGAGCGGATCGTCATCAGGTTGGAGATCCCGGGCTTGGCGACGGGGTCGAAGACCACCTCGCGCCCGGTGTCGGTGACCGCGGAGCGGATCTTCTTCGCCGTCACCGCCGGGTCGTCGAGCAGGTCGATCACCCCGGCCTGGCTCGCCGCGCTCTTGCTCATCTTCGCCGTCGGGTCCTGCAGGTCGGCGATCCTGGCGGTGGCGGCCACCACGCGCGCCCTCGGGACGACGAGCACCTCGCCGTAGCGGGCGTTGAAGCGCTGCGCGAGGTCGCGGGTCAGCTCCAGGTGCTGGCGCTGGTCACCGCCGATCGGCACCTCGTCGGTGTCGTGCAGCAGGACGTCGGCGGCCTGCAGCACGGGGTAGGTGAACAGGCCCACGCTCGGCCCCGCGCCGTCGCCGCCCTGCCCGCCCTGCCGCGCGGACTTGTCCTTGAACTGCGTCATGCGCCCGGCCTCGCCGAAGCCCGTGAGGCAGCTGAGCACCCACGCCAGCTGCGCGTGCTGGGGGGCGTGGCTCTGCACGAACACCGTGGAGCGCGCCGGGTCGATGCCCGCGCCCAGGTACTGCGCGGCGGTGCGCCGGGTGCGCTCGCGCAGCAGCGCCGGGTCGGGGGCGACGGTCAGGGCGTGCAGGTCGACGACGCCCCAGGTGCCCTCGACGCCCTCGGTGCTCTCAGCGCCCGCTGCGCCGTCCTGCAGCTCCACCCACGGGCGCAGCGCCCCGAGGAGGTTCCCCAGGTGGAGGGAGTCGGCGGTGGGCTGCATCGCCGAGAACGCGCGGGTCCGGCGGTCTGGCACGGCCGTCATCCAACCACCCCGGTGGGTGGGTGGCGGTGGGTGCGCCCCGAGACCCAGCTGTGATCTGCGGATGCTTGTGCTGGGGTGTGCCTGCCTGTTTGATCGGCGCGGGCGGGACGTCCCACCCGGCAGCGTCGCCACCGAGGAGAGCACCATGACCGGCACCCGCACCGCCCGCACCCCACGGACGCCCGCCGCCCGCCGCCGCGCCCGCCCGGTCGCCGCCACCGCGTCGTCGGTGCTGGCGGGCGTGCTGCTGCTGGCGGGGTGCGCGAACACCGGCGAGGAGCCCGCCACCGGGGCCAGCGACACCGGGGCCGGGGAGCAGACCGTCGTGGAGTCGGAGGCTCCCGCGGAGGGTGAGGGCTGCACCCTGGAGACCTCCGGGGGCACCGGGGTGGAGGAGCTGGACCTGCAGGGCGCGAAGGTCGGCTTCTCGCAGTCCGAGCCGGACGCCGCGTCGTTCCGCGCCGCTGAGACGGAGTCGATCCGCTCCGCGGCCGCCGAGGTCGGCGCGGAGCTGGTGGTCACGAACGCCAACGCCGAGCTGCCCAAGCAGCTCTCCGACATCCAGGACCTGCTGAACCAGGACGTGCGGCTGCTCATCGTGGCCCCGGTGGCCTCCGACGGCCTCGACCCGGCGCTGACCGCGGCCGCCGAGGCCGGGGTGCCGGTGATCACCATCGACCGCAAGGTGACCAACACCCACTGCGACGACTACCTGACCTTCATCGGCTCGAACTTCCTCGAGCAGGGCCAGCGGGCGGCGGACGCGATGAACGAGGCCACCGGCGGCGAGGGGCAGGTGGCGATCCTGCTGGGCAGCTCCGGCAACAACGTGACCGACCAGCGCAACCAGGGCTTCAAGGACAGGGTCGCAGCGGAGTACCCGGGCCTGGAGATCGTCGAGGAGCAGACCGCGAACTTCGCTCGCGAGGAGGGCCAGTCCGTCACCGAGCAGCTCCTGCAGTCCAACCCCGACATCGACGCGATCTACGCCCACAACGACGAGATGGCCCTCGGCGCCGTCATCGCGGTGCGCGACGCCGGCCGCCAGCCGGGCACCGACGTGAAGATCGTGTCCATCGACGGCACCCGTGACGCGGTGCAGGGCATCGTGGACGGCGAGATCAACGCCGTCATCGAGTCCAACCCCCGCTTCGGGCCGCTGGCCTTCTCCACCGCCGCGGACTTCTTCGCCGGCGAGGCCATCCCGGAGGACATCATCATCGAGGACGACGAGTACGCCCCCGACACCGCCGAGGCCGGTCTCGCCGAGGCCTTCTGAGCCCGGTGCCCGCGCCTCCCCCCGTCCCGCCCGTCCCCGTCCTGGCCGTCACGGGCCTCACGAAGTCCTTTGGCGGCGTCCACGCCCTGCGCGGCGTCGACCTCACCCTCCTCCCCGGGCAGGTCCACGCCCTGGTCGGGGAGAACGGCGCGGGCAAGTCCACCCTGATCAAGGTGCTGACGGGGGTGCACCCCCCCGACCGCGGCGAGCTGCGCCACCGCGGGGAGCCGGTGGTCTTCACCCGGCCCTCCGACGCGCAGGCCGCGGGGATCTCGACGATGTACCAGGAGATCAACCTCGTGCCGCTGCTCTCGGTGGCCAGCAACATCTCCCTCGGCCGCGAGCCGCGCCGGCGCGGGCTCATCGACACCCGGGCGATGCGGGCCCGGGCCCGGGAGCTGGTGGCCCGCCTCGGCATCGACGTCGACGTCGACGCGCCGCTGGGGCGCCTCGGGCTGGGGGTGCAGCAGATGGTCGCCCTGGCCCGCGCCGTGTCGGTGGACAGCCAGGTCGTGATCATGGACGAGCCGACGTCCTCGCTGGAGCAGCACGAGGTCGAGACCCTGTTCCGCGTCGTCCGCCAGCTCGCCGCCACCGGCGTCGGCATCGTCTTCGTCTCCCACCGCCTCGGGGAGATCTTCGCCCTGTGCGACCAGGTCACCGTGCTGCGCGACGGGCTCACGGTGCACTCCGGGCCCGTCGCCGGCCTCGACCGCATCGGCCTCGTCGCGCACATGCTCGGCCGGGCCGTGGACGACGTGCGGCGCAGCGGCGCCACCGAGTTCGGCGGCGACCACTCCCGCGGCGGTGGACCGGCGCTGAGCGTGCAGGGCGTGGAGGTGCCCGGGCGCCTGCACGACGTCTCCTTCACCGTGCGCCAGGGTGAGGTGCTCGGGCTCGGCGGGCTGCTGGGATCGGGGCGCAGCGAGACCGTCAAGGCCGTCTACGGCGACCTGGCGACCACGGCGGCGAGCGTGAGCGTGGCGGGGCGACCGGTGCGCCGTGGGTCCGTGGCCGGCGCGCTGGCCGCGGGGATGGCGCTGCTGAGCGAGGACCGCAAGGCGGAGGGGATCATCCCGGAGCTGTCGGTGCGCGACAACATCGCCCTCGCGGTGCTGCCGCGCCTGTCCCGCGCCGGCCTCGTCTCCGACGCGCGCATCGACGCCCTCGTGGAGACCTTCGTGCGACGGTTGCAGATCAAGGCCTCCAGCCCGCACCAGAAGGTCGGCCAGCTCTCCGGCGGCAACCAGCAGAAGGTGCTCATCGCCCGGTGGCTCGCCACCGAGCCGAGGGTGTTCCTCCTCGACGAACCCACCCGCGGCATCGACGTGGGCGCCAAGCGCGAGGTGCAGCTGCTCATCGACGAGCTCGCCGCGCAGGGCCTGGCGGTGGTGCTGATCTCCAGCGAGATGGAGGAGCTCGTCGAGGGCAGCGACCGCGTGGTCGTCCTGCGCGACGGGCGCGTCGGCGCCGAGCTCGACGGGCACGGGCTGAGCACCGCCACCCTGATGACGGCGCTCGCGGGGACCGGCGCCGACGAGGGGGCGGCCGGTGGTTGACCTGAGCACCCCCGCGGCGCCCCCCCGCGCGCGCCGCCTCGACGCTGACTGGCTGCGCCGCAACGGCGTCTACGCGGCGCTGGCGGCGCTCGTCGTCGTCAACGTCGTGATCACCCCCAACTTCGTCTCCGCCAGCAACCTGCGCCTGCAGCTCATCCAGGTCTCCCCGGTGCTCGTCGTGGCCCTGGGCATGGCCCTGGTCATCGGCACGGGGGGCATCGACCTGTCCGTGGGTGCGGTGATGGCGCTCGCCGCCGTGCTGGTGCCCCTGTACATCGGGTACGGCACGGTGCCCGCGATCGCGGTGGGCCTGCTCGCGGGGGCCGCGACCGGGGCCCTGGGCGGCACGGTGGTCGCCCGGGTCGGCATCCAGCCGATCGTGGCCACGCTGGCGGTGATGGTCGCCGGCCGGGGGGTGGCGAACCTGCTCGGCGACGAGATCCGCACCATCCGCGACCCCGGCCTGCGAGCGATCGGCAGCGGCTCCCTCCTGGGGGTGCCGTACCTGGTGCTCATCGCCGCAGCGGTCGCCGTCAGCGTGTGGTTCTTCCTCGCCCGCACCACCGCCGGGCGCCAGCTCGTCGCCGTGGGCGGCAACAGCCGGGCCGCGGCGCTGGCGGGGGTGCCCGTGCGGCGGGTGCTGACGACGGTGTACATCGCCTCCGGGGTCCTCGCCGCCGTCGCCGGCATCATGCTCGCCGCGCGCACCCAGTCGGTGAACGCGACCAGCCTGGGTCTGCTGTTCGAGCTGTCGGCCATCACCGCGGTCGTCGTCGGCGGCACACCGCTGGCCGGCGGCCAGGTGCGGGTGCTCGGCACGGTGGCGGGAGCCCTGCTGCTGCAGCTGCTCACCTCCACCCTCATCGCCGGCGGGCGCACCGACGCGCAGGCGCAGATCATCCAGGCGGTGATCGTCATCCTCGCGGTGTACGTCCAGCTCGGGCGCAGGAGGGGTTCGTGAGCGCCACCGCGACGCGGGCCGGCGGCGGTGGCGCGGGCGGCGGGAGCGGCGCGGGCCCCCGTGGGGTCGGCCGCAGCGGGCGGGTCGCCGCCGCGGTGCAGCGCCAGGGCGCACTGGTGGCCCTGCTGGCGCTGTGCCTGGTGGCCTCCCTCGCCTACGACTCCTTCGCCACCGGCGCGAACCTGCGCAGCATCGCCCTGACCGCCTCCTTCCTGGCAGTGGTGGCCCTGGGCATGACCTTCGTCATCCTCACCGGCGGCATCGACCTCTCCGTCGGCTCCCTGTTCGCCCTCGGGGGGGTGCTCGCCGCGTACGCCAGCCAGTACGGGGCGCTGGCGGCGGTGGCGCTGCCCCTGGTGGTGTGCGGGGTCTTCGGCCTGGTGCAGGGGCTGATCATCGCCCGCGGCGGGCTGGAGCCGTTCATCGTCACCCTCGCCGGCCTGCTCGCCGCTCGCGGACTGCTGCTGCTGATCACCGACAGCGGTCGCACCACCTACGACGTCCCGGCGGGCAGCGCGTTCCGCCAGCTCGCGCAGGGCAGCCTGCTGGGGCTGCCCCACCCGGTGTGGATCGTGGCGGTGCTGTACGCCGCCGGCGCCGTGGCGCTGCGCCGCACGTCCTACGGGTCCGCGGTGCTCGCCGTCGGGGGGCAGCAGGACGCCGCGGAGCTGATGGGCCTGCCGGTGGTGCGCACCAAGGTGGTCACCTACGTCGCCTCGGGCGTGCTCGCGGGCCTCGCCGGGGTGATGATCACCTCCTACACCTCCTCCGGCAACGTCGTCATCGGCGTGGGCTTCGAGCTGCAGGCCATCGCCGCCGTGGTGCTCGGCGGCACCCTGCTCACCGGGGGGGCGGGCAGCGTGGTGGGCACCCTGGTGGGGGTGCTGCTGCTGCAGGTCATCGCCAACGTCATCAACCAGCTCGATCTGGACTTCGCCTGGCAGGCGGTCGTGCAGGGCACCATCCTGCTCGGCGTGGTCGTGGCGCAGCGGTACCTCTCCCGGGCGGAGCGGCAGTGACCGCCGAGGTGGCGCCCGTGGTGCGCCGCACCACAGCGGCGCTGGCCGACGGGCGTGAGCTGGTCTACTTCGACGACTCCCCCGGCTACGCCGACGGCACCCTCACCCGGTCGCTCCACGACACCCGTGACCTGCCGCCGGTGGCGACGACGTCGACGATGCGCCTCGACGTGCTCACCGGTGAGTGGGTGGCCCTGGCCGCGCACCGCCAGGACCGCACGTACAAGCCGCCCGCGGACCTGTGCCCGCTGTGCCCCACCCGCCCCGGGCACGCCGCCGGCGAGGTGCCCGCCGACGACTACGACGTCGTGGTCTTCGAGAACCGGTTCCCCTCCTACGCGGGGGCGGGCGGGCCGCTCGCGCAGCAGCCGGCCACAGCGGTCGACGGTGAGGACCTGTTCGCGGCCCGGCCGGCGGTGGGCCGCTGCGAGGTCGTCTGCTTCACCTCCGACCACGGCGCGTCGGTGGCATCGCTGTCGCCGGCGCGCCTGCGCACCGTGGTCGAGGCGTGGGCCGATCGCACCGCAGCGCTCTCCGCCCTCGCCGGGGTGGGGCACGTGTTCCCCTTCGAGAACCGCGGGGAGGAGATCGGGGTGACCCTGCAGCACCCCCACGGGCAGATCTACGCCTACCCCGAGCCGGCGCCGCGCCTCGCGCAGTACCTCGCGCGGGCCGCCGCGCACCGGGGCGCCACCGGGGGGAACCTGCTCGCCGACGTCCTCGCCGCCGAGCGCCGCGCCGGCACCCGGGTGGTCCTGGCAGGGCAGCGGTGGACGGCGTACGTGCCGGCGGCGGCCCGCTGGCCGGTGGAGGTGCACCTGGCACCGCACCGCGACGTCCCCGACCTCGCGGCCCTCGACGGACCCGAGCGCGCGGAGCTCGCGGTGGTCTACCGGGAGCTGCTGGGGCGCCTGGACCGGTACTTCCCCGAGGTCGACGCCCTGCCCTACATCGCCGGGTGGCACCAGGCGCCCGTGGGTGAGGGCCGCGACCTGGGGCGCCTGCACCTGCAGGTGTTCTCGGTGCTGCGCAGCCCGGGCAAGCTGAAGTTCCTCGCCGGCTCGGAGTCCGGGGCGGGCTCGTGGGTCAACGACACCACCCCCGAGCGCATCGCCGAGCGCCTGCGCGCGGTGGCCTCGTGAGCGCCGTCGGGGCGGACGGGCCGGGGGCCGCCGACGCGGCGCTCGCGGCGTTCACCGACGCCTTCGGCGGCGCACCGGACGGGGTGTGGGGCGCGCCCGGGCGGGTCAACGTCATCGGTGAGCACCTGGACTACAACGGCGGGCCGGTGCTGCCCATGGCCCTGCCGCAGGTGACGCTGGCCGCCGTCCGGCGCCGCGAGGACGGCGTCGTGCGCCTGGTGTCCTCCGCGGAGCTGGGCGGTGACGTCGCCGCGTGGGAGGGCCGGCTCGGCGACGTCGGCCCGGGCACCCCGACGGGCTGGGCCGCCTACGCCGCGGGGGTGCCGTGGGCGCTGCGCGAGGCCGGCCACGACGTCGGCGGGGTCGATGCGGCGTTCACCTCCACCGTGCCGATCGGCGCGGGTCTGTCGAGCTCGGCGGCGCTGGAGTGCGCGATGGCGCTCGCGGTCGCGGAGCTGTGGGGGCTGCCCGGGATCGACGCCGACGACGACGCAGGTCGCGCCGCGCTGGTCGCGGCGTGCGTGCGGGCGGAGAACGTCGTGGCCGGAGCTTCCACCGGGGGCATGGACCAGGCGGCGTCCCTGCGCGCCACCGCCGGGCACGCGCTGCTGCTGCGCACCGCCGACGGGTCGGTGGAGCAGGTGCCGATGGACCTGCACGCGGCGGGCCTGGCGCTGCTGGTGGCCGACACCCGGGCCCCGCACGCGCACAGCGGCGGGGAGTACGGGCGCCGGCGGGCCACGTGCGAGGCCGTGGCGCGGGAGCTCGGCGTGGAGTTCCTCGCCGACCTCGCCGGGGATGACCTCGACGCGGTCCTGGCGAGCATCCGCCCCGGCGGTGGGGTGGACGACGCGGAGGTGGCGCGGCGGCGGGTGCGCCACGTCCTCACCGAGACCGCGCGGGTCGAGCAGGCGGTGGTGGTGCTGCGCAGCGGTGACCTCACCGCGCTCGGGCCGCTGATGGACGCCTCGCACACATCGATGCGCGACGACTACGAGATCTCCTCCCCCGAGCTCGACACCGTCGTCGACGCCGCGCAGGGCGCGGGGGCGCTGGGCGCGCGGATGACCGGCGGGGGCTTCGGGGGCTCCGCGATCGCCCTGGTGCCCGCCGACGACGTCGACCGCGTGCGCGACGCGGTGCGCGCCGCCGCCGCGCACCAGGGCCACCCCGAGCCCGCGTTCACCCTCGCGGTGCCCTCACCGAGCGCCAGGAGGCTGCACCGATGACCACCTCGAGCCACCCCTACTACGAGGACCACGCCCCCGGTCGCGGTGCCCGCAGCCCGGCCCGCGCGCGGCTCGCGACCGACGCGCCGTCGCTGCCCCTCGACGGGACGTGGCGCTTCCGGCTGTGGCCCACCGCCCACGCGGACGGCACCGACCACGCCGAGGGTGGCGAGGCGCCGGCCGCCGCGCGCGCCGGGTACGACGACACCGGCTGGGACGCCCTCCCCGTGCCCTCGCACTGGGTGCTGCACCCCGCCGCCTCCGACGGCCGGTACGGCTCCCCCTGGTACACCAACGTGCGCTACCCCTTCCCCGTCGACCCCCCGCACGTGCCCACCGAGAACCCCACCGGTGACCACCGCCGCACCTTCACGCTGCCGGATGACCCCGCGTGGAGCGGCGCCGAGCGCGTGCTGCTGCGCTTCGACGGGGTGGAGTCGACCTACCGCGTGTGGGTGAACGGCGCCGAGGTCGGCGTCGGCACGGGCAGCCGGCTCGCGCAGGAGTTCGACGTGACCGCCCTGGTGAGCCCGGGGGAGAACGTGCTGCTCGTGCGCGTGCACCAGTGGTCGGCGGCGAGCTACCTCGAGGACCAGGACCAGTGGTGGCTCCCGGGGATCTTCCGGGGCGTCACCCTTCTCGCCCGCCCGACCGGGGCGGTGGACGACGCGTGGGTGCGCGCCGGCTACGACGCCGCCACCGGCGCGGGGCGCCTGGACGTGGAGGTCGACGCCGCCGACGCCGCCTACCCGGTGACCCTGGCGGTGCCCGAGATCGGCGTGGACGTCACCTGGGCGACGCCCGCGGACGTCGGGCCGGTTCACGTGGCGCGCGTGGAGCCCTGGAGCGCGGAGGTGCCCCGGCTGTACGACGCGAGCGTGACCTCGCGGGGGGAGTCGGTGGCGCTGCGCGCGGGCTTCCGCACCGTCGCCGTCGTCGGTGACCAGCTCACCGTCAACGGCGCCACCGTGACCTTCCGCGGGGTGAACCGCCACGAGACGCACCCCGAGCGGGGCAGGGTCTTCGACGAGGAGCACGCGCGCGCCGACCTGGCGCTGATGAAGCGCAGCGGCGTGAACGCCATCCGCACCAGCCACTACCCCCCGCACCCGCGGGTCCTCGACCTCGCCGACGAGCTCGGGTTCTGGGTGGTCCTGGAGTGCGACCTGGAGACCCACGGGTTCGAGCCGCTGGGGTGGGTGGGCAACCCCAGCGACGACCCGCGGTGGGAGGCCGCCTACCTCGACCGGATGACCCGCACCGTCGAGCGGGACAAGAACCACCCGTGCGTGGTGGTGTGGAGCCTCGGCAACGAGGCGGGCACCGGCCGCAACCTCGCGGCGATGGCCGCCTGGACCCACCGGCGCGACCTGGAGCGCCCCGTGCACTACGAGGGCGACAGCGCCGGCGCGTACACCGACGTGTACAGCCGGATGTACCCCTCCCTGCAGGAGGTGGAGCGCATCGGCTCCGAGACCGGTGACATCGTGCGCACCACCCCCGCGCAGGCCGCGGTGCTGCGCACCCGCCCGTTCCTGATGTGCGAGTACGTGCACGCGATGGGCAACGGCCCCGGCGCCGTCGAGGACTACGAGGCGCTCATCGACCGCTACCCCCGGGTGCACGGGGGCTTCGTGTGGGAGTGGCGCGACCACGGGATGGCCGCGGTCACCGCGGACGGGACGCCGTTCCTCGCCTACGGCGGTGACTTCGGGGAGCCCGTGCACGACGGGAACTTCGTCATGGACGGGCTCGTGCTCTCCGACGGCACGCCGTCGCCGGGCCTGGCGGAGCTCGCCGCCGCGATCGCGCCCGTGCGCCTGGGTCTGCAGGGGGGGCGGGTGACCGTGACCAACCGCCGGCACACCGCCGACACCGGCGACCTGGTGCTGCGCTGGGCCCTGGAGCACGACGGGGTGCCCGCCGGTGGCGGTGTCCTGGACCTGGTGCCGGTGCCCGCGGGCGGCACCGGGTCGGTGGGCGCCGGTGCGGCGCTGGCGCTGGTGCCCAGCGGGGACTCCGGGGCTGGCTCGAGCACGGGCTCCGGGGCGGGCGAGTGGTGGCTGCGCCTGTCCGCGCACCTGGCGCGCGACTGCGCGTGGGCACCGGCCGGGCACGTGGTCGCCTCCTCGCAGGTCGACCTCACCCCGGCGGCCCCTCCACCGGCTCGCCCGACCCGGCGCGCGCGCCAGCGCCCCGCGGCGCTGCCGGCCCCCGTGCCGGGCGGCGGCGGCACGCTGGCCGTGGGGCCCGGCGTGCTGCACGCGCGGTCCGGTGCCCTGCTGAGCCTCGGCGGGGTGGCCGTGCACGGGCCGCAGCTGGAGCTGTGGCGGGCCCCGACCGACAACGACCTGGGCACCACCGCGCACGCCTACGAGGACGTCGACCCGCACGCCTCCGGCGGTGCGGGCGCCGACGCGCCGTCCTCCGCGCAGCGGTGGCGCGAACGCGGCCTGGACCGGTTGCAGCACCGCACCACGGGCGTGGACGTCGACCCCGACGGTGTCGTGGTGGTGCGCAGCCGCGCGGGGATCGCCACCACGTCGCTGGGCGCCGAGGTCACCTACCGGTGGCGGGCCGTGGGGGACGACGGGGAGGACGGCGGGGAGCTGGAGCTGGCCGTCGACGTCGTCCCGGTCGGGGACTGGGACTGCACCTGGCCCCGCGTGGGGGTGCGCCTGCTCCTGCCGGGGTCCCTGCAGCGGGCGCGGTGGTTCGGCACCGGTCCGGCGGAGTCCTACCCCGACTCCCGGGCCGCGGCACGGGTGGGGGTGTTCAGCAGCGGCATCGACGACCTCGCGGTGGCGTACTCGCGCCCCCAGGAGACCGGGCACCGGCCCGACCTGCGCTGGCTGCGCCTGACCGCTGGCACGGCGGCGGGCACGGCGGGGGACGGCGGGGGTCTGGAGGTGCGCTCGGTGGTGGCTGCCCCCGGAGACACCCGGGTGGGGTTCACCGCGAGCCGCTGGAGCCCCCAGCAGCTGTCCGCGGCGGGGCACCCGCACGAGCTGCCGCCCAGCGACGGGGTGCACCTGCACCTCGACGCCGCTCAGCACGGCCTCGGCTCGCGGGCCTGCGGCCTCGACGTCCTGCCGCAGCACGCCCTGTGGCCCGCAGCCCGCTCCTTCACCGTGGCCCTGCGGGCGCTGCCCCGGGGCTGAGGGGCGGCCCGCGGCGGTGCCGCCGGCCCGCTGGGTCGGCCTCCAGCACCACGGCGGTGCCGATCGGCGGGGCACGGGGGCGGAGGGTGGCGGAAGCGGCTCGGGCGGAGGGAGCGCGGGAGCGGCGGCCGCGCCCGTGGGCACGACCGCCGCTGCAGCGCGCCTCGCGAGCGGGATCAGCGCCTCCTGGCGAAGCCGTGGTCGTCGAGCCAGTGCGCGATGGCGCCCGAGACCTCGTGCCGGCTGCGGTGCAGCACCAGCGCGTGCCCGGTCTCGGGCACCGTCACGGCCGTGGGGGTGTCGGCGCCCGGTGGCCCCGTGCAGGCCGACCTCGCGCGCGAGGCCCCCGGCGAGGGGTCGGACGCCCTGGTGTGGGAGCAGCTCAGCGACACCACCCAGGAGGACTCGACGCTGTCGGGCGCCTTCCTCGTCTTCCTCGTCGCCGCGACCCTGGTGGCGGCGGTGGGACTGCTGACGGACTCCCCCGTCCTCATCGTGGGCGCGATGGCGCTCGGCCCGGAGTTCGGCCCCCTGGCCGGGTGGGCGGTGGCCCTGGTGCAGGGTCGGCGGCGCCAGGCGCACCTGTCGCTGCGCGCGCTGGTCGTCGGCTTCCCCCTCGCCATCGCGGCGACGGCGGTGGCGGTCACGGCCCTGGACGTCGCGGGGCTGGTGCCGGTGGAGTACCTGCAGGGCCGGCGCCCGCTGACCTCCTTCGTCGCCCGGCCCGACGCCTTCAGCGTGGTGGTGGCGCTGCTGGCCGGGGTGGCCGGCACGGTCTCCCTGACCTCGGCGAAGTCCGCGACGCTGGTCGGGGTGGTGATCAGCGTGACGACGGTGCCGGCAGCCGCCAACATCGCCACCGCAGCGGTGACCGGGCACGGCGGGGAGGCGCTGGGCGCGGCCGTGCAGCTGGTCGTGAACCTGATCTGCATCGTCGTGGCCGCCGTCGCGACCCTGCTCGTCCAGCGGCTGGAGCAGCGACGGCACCGGCGTGGAGCGGCACGGCGCGGGCTCAGTGCCGGTCCTCGGGGAGCAGCAGGTCGAGGAGGCGCTGCGCGGTCGGGCGCGGCTCCTGGTCGGCCGGACCAGGGCGCTCGTCCACCTCGATGACCACGTGGGCGGGCCCCGCGGCGGCGAGCAGGGCGCTCGCACCTCCGGGGTCCGGGACGCCCCCCGCGACCACCTCCACCCCGGCGGGTACCGACAGCCCCGCGCGCGCCAGCACGCGGCGGGTCACGCGCTCGTCGTCCAGCGGCTCGTCACCACCGCGGGGGTGAGCTCGCCGCGGGGCCCGCGTCACCACCGCGCGCCCCCCGACGCCCAGGCGCAGCTCCTCCGACGCCGCGTCGGTGGCCTCCACGCGCACCCCCGGGCGCACCCCCGGGCGCACCGCCTCGTCGGCGGTCCGCGCGCAGGGGCCGAGCCCCTCCAGACCCTCGAGCAGGGGTGAGGACAGGGGGGTGCTGATGGGGTTCCTCCGCTCCACGCCCACCGGGGCGCCGGCTCGGAGCCGGGCCTGCGGTGGAGGTCGATGGCGTCGGTGCTGGTGTGCAGCACCGACGGGTCCGGGGGAGAGCGGCCGCGGGCGGCGCACCGCTCGGCGAGGCGCCGCACCAGCGCCTCACCGAGGGCCACCAGGTGGGCGGGGCCAGGGTCCGCGCACCGGGTCGCGCGCCCCCCTCCAGGTGGGTCGGGGCCGGCACCGGGAAGCACCTCATCCCGCCGTCGGCGAGCTCGACGAGGTCGGTGCGACGCAGATCAGCGCGACGCAGATCGCGGCGGGCCGATCGCGAGGGGCGCCGTCAGCGGTCCAGGCGGAACCAGGCCGTCCGCTCGCGCGCGGTCTGCCGCACGTCCCAGCTGTCGGCCATCATGTCGACGATCGTGCGCGAGTGCGGGGCGATGTCGGGGGCGCCGCCCGCCTCGACGGCCATGGCCGCCACCGATCCCAGCCGCGGGGCGAACACCGCGTCCGGGACGGCGCGCACCGTCGTCGCGGCGGTCTGCACGGTCACCTGCACGCTCGGCGGGCTGAGGGTCACCGACACGGAGAACGTCGGCCCGCGCCCGTGCTGGAGGGCGTCGGTGCCCAGCTCCGAGACGAGCAGGACGGCGGCGTCGACCACGTCCCGGTCGTGGACGCCGTGCTCGTCGAGCACGTCCTCGAGGTGCAGGCGGGCCCGCCCGACGGACTCGGCGGTCCGCTCGAAGTCCTGCCGGGACACGAGGGTCCCGCCGCCGATCACGGCGACCGGTGTGGGCCCGGCGTCCGAGGGCATGCACGAGACGGTACTGCCGCGGCCGGCGCGGGGCACACCGGCGATCACCGCCCGCCACCCGCTGCTGCCACCGGGACCGGACGTAGCGTGGCGGGGTGGACCGCCCGCGGCGTCGACGCCCCACCGCCCTGGCCGCGGCGCTCGTCGGTGGGGCGCGCGAGCGCGCCGCCCGCCTCGACCGGTACCGCCAGCAGGTCGCGGCCCTGACCACGGCCCTCGCCCGCCTCCACCGCGTGGTCTCGACCCTGCCCGTCGACGAGGTCGGGGACGCCGACGGCGCTGCGGTGAGCGGGCGCGCCACCAGGCTCCTGCGGGTGCGCGGGGTGCGCGACGACCCGGGCACGGTCGCGGTGCTGTCCGCGGTGGTGGAGCGCTTCGCCGTCGCGGCGGTCCTCGACGTCGGTGGCGGCAGCGGCGCGGCTGCGGAGCACCGGGTGCACGACCTGGCCGCCGCGGTGCCGGTGCCGTGCGTGTCCGTGCGCGACCCGACCAGCGCCCCCACCGGCGCCCCCGCGCGGACCCGCCCGGCGCGCGGGCCCGGTGCGGTCGTCCTCGACGCCGGCGCCGCCGTCGAGGTCGCCGGGCTGCGCGTGGCCGCTGCGGCGGCGGGGGCGGCGGCGGGGGCGGCGGCCGCCGAGGGTGGGCTCGTCGACGTCGCGCTGGTGCACGCCCGCACCGCCGCGGGCGAGGTGCACCCCGTGGCGCCGCTGGTGATCGACGGGCGCGCGCCCGGGACGCCACCCGCGCCGGGGGACGGGCGGCGCCCCGGGGGGCAGCTGGAGGTGTCGGTGCTGCACGTCGACCGCCGCACCCGGCGGCTGCTCGCCGTGGACGCCATCACCGTCGGTGCCCTCGGGGAGGGCTCGGTCAGCGTGGAGCGGCACGCGGCCGGCGCCCACCGCGCGGCGGCACCGGACCTCGCCGGGGGGTGACGCGCGACGGGCACCGGTGCCCGGCGGGGCCCGGTGCCGGGCGGGCCCTGACGCGCTGGGGCGGCGCGTGCTACGAACAGGCCATGCCCCCGTCCGCCGCCTCGTCGAGCACCTCCAGCACCTCTCCGCAGGGCCACCCCCCGCAGGCCCCGTCCCCGCACCGGGCGCGGGCCCGGGAGCTCGCGCCGGAGCTGGTGTCGCTGCGGCGGGAGCTGCACGCCCACCCCGAGGTGGGCCTGGTGCTGCCGCGCACCCAGTCGCGGCTGCTCGACGCCCTCAGCGGGGTGGGGTACGAGCTGAGCACCGGCTCGGCGTGCACATCGGTGACCGGGGTGCTGCGCGGCGGTGCGCCGTCCCTCGCCGGGGTGCCCGACGGGCAGCGGCCCACGGTGCTGCTGCGCGCCGACATGGACGCGCTGCCCGTCCACGAGCTCGTCGACGTCGACTTCCGCAGCCGGGCGGACGGGGTGATGCACGCCTGCGGGCACGACCTGCACATGGCGGGCCTGGTGGGGGCTGCGCGCATCCTCGCCGAGCGCGTCGAGCACCTGCCCGGGGACGTCATCCTGATGCTGCAGCCGGGCGAGGAGGGCTACGACGGCGCGTCGGTGATGATCGCCGAGGGGGTGCTGGACGCCGCGGGGCGCCGCCCCGACGCCGCGTGGGCCGCGCACGTCTTCTCCTCGATGGCCCCGCGCGGGGTCGTCTCGAGCCGGGCGGGGGCGCTGATGGCCTCGAGCAACACCCTGCACGTGCAGGTGCGCGGCGCGGGCGGGCACGGGTCGGCGCCCGAGCGCGCCGCCGACCCGGTGCCGGCGGTGTGCGAGATGGTGCTCGGCCTGCAGGCGCGCCTGACCCGCACCGTCTCCCCCTTCGACCCCGCGGTGCTGACCGTCACGCAGCTGTCGGCGGGGACGGCGAGCAACATCATCCCCGACACCGCCTCGTTCTCGGGGACCCTGCGCTGCTTCGACGACGGCGTGCTCGACCGCCTCGAGGAGGAGGTGCTGCGGTACTGCCGGGGCGTGGCCGCCGCGCACGGGCTCGAGGCCGACGCCGCCCTGGTGCGCACCTACCCGGTGACGGTCAACGACGCGGGCGCGGTCGACGTCGCGGAGGCCGCCGTGGCGCAGGTGCTGGGCCCGGGGCGCTTCACCCGCCTGGCGCACCCCATCGCCGGGTCCGAGGACTTCAGCCGGGTGCTGGCCGCGGTGCCGGGCGCGATGCTGTTCGTGGCGGCGAGCACCAGCGACGATGGCGCACCCGGGCCCGACAACCACTCCCCCCGGGCGGACTTCGACGACGCGGTCGTGCCCGACGTCGCCGCGCTGCTCGCGGACCTCGCCGAGCGCACGCTGCGCGCCGCCGCCGCGTGAGCCGCACGACACCGCGGGGCCCGGCGGTGCGGCGCCGCAGCGGGCTGGTCCTGGGGGGCGTGGCCGCCGCCGTCGTGCTCGCCCTCGTCGTGGGCCTGGTGGTCCTGGGCCGGGCGCGCGCGGCCGAGCGGGCCCGGGACGACGCAGCGCGCGCCGCGGCGGACGACCTCGCCGCCGCGTGGACCGCCGGGGACCCCGCTGCGGCCCGCACCACCGCCGGCGCCGCGGCGGTCGCCGAGCAGTACACCGGCGCGGTCGAGGGCCTGGGTGGCGCGGTCCCCGCCGTGGAGGTCACCGGGGTCACCCGCGCCAGCGACGACAGCGGTGGTGGGGCCGCCGCGACCGCTGACCTCACCGTGTCGTGGCCCTTCGGGTGGTCCTACGCGAGCACCGCGCCCCTGGCCCCCACCGACGCCGACGACCCCGACGCCCCGTGGGCGACGGACTTCTCCCCGGCCGTCGTCCACCCCGCCCTGCAGGCGGGCGAGGGGCTGCGGCTGGTGCGCTCCCCGGGCGGGCGCGGTGAGGTGCTGGGGCGCGACGGGGCACCGCTGGTCAGTGACACCCCGGTGGTCGAGGTGGGGGTGCAGCCCTCGCGCGCCACCGACGTCCCCGCCCTGGCCGCGCGGCTGGCGGAGCTGCTCGACGTCGACGCCGCAGCGCTGGCCGAGCGCATCACCACCGCGGAGCCCGAGGCGTTCGTGCCCGTGGTCACCCTGCGGCGCGCCGACTACGACCCGCTGCGCGAGCAGCTGCAACCGCTGCCCGGCACGGTCTTCCGCGAGGCCGTCCTGCCGCTGGCCCCCACCCGGGAGTTCGCCCGCGCCCTGCTCGGCACCGTCGGCCCGGCGACGCAGGACGTCGTCGCGGAGTCGGCGGGTCGGGTGCTCGCCGGTGACACCACCGGCCTGTCGGGGTTGCAGCGCGACCTCGACGCGCACCTCGCGGGCACGGCGGGCACCGCGGTGCGCGTGGTGCGCGCCGGGGCGCCGGAGGCCGGCGCCGGCGAGGCTGCCGGGGTCGTCACCGAGCAGGCCGCGGAGGAGCTGTTCGCGCAGCCGGCCGTGGACGGCGCGGACGTCGCGCTCACCCTCGACGCGGGCGTGCAGCGGGCCGCGGACGCAGCGCTCGCCGCCGCCGGGGCCGCCGGGGCCGCCGGGAACGGGAACGCCTCGCTCGTCGCGGTCGACGTCCCCACCGGCGACGTCCTCGCGGTGGCGAACACCCCCGCCGGCGGCGGGGACCGGGCCCTGACGGGCACGTACCCCCCGGGCTCGACGTTCAAGGCCGTCGCCACCCTCGCCCTGCTGGGCACCGGGCTGGACCCCGGCGAGGTGGTGCCCTGCCCGGAGACCGCCACCGTGCAGGGCCGCTCGTTCCGCAACTTCGAGGGCGGGGCGCTCGGCGACGTGCCCTTCGCCACCGACTTCGCGCAGTCCTGCAACACCGCCTTCGTGGGGCTCTCGCAGCGCCTGGACGCCGCGGCGCTGGCCGCGGCGGGCACCTCGGTGGGGCTCGGTGGCGACTGGGACCTCGGCACGCCGGCGTACACCGGTTCGGTGCCCACCGACGGCTCCGCGGTGGACGTCGCGGCGACCACCATCGGTCAGGGCGAGGCGCTGGTCAGCCCCGTGGCGATGGCCGCCGCGGTCGCCACCATCGCCCGGGGGTCGTGGACGGCGCCGCGCCTGGTGCTCCAGCCGCCGGCAGCGACCGCGTCGGAGCCGGCGGCGGACGCCGCGCCGGATCCCGGGCGCCTGGGCGTGGTGCGCGACCTGATGCGCGAGGTGGCGGTCTCGGGGACCGCGGCCGCGCTCGCCGACGTGCCCGGCGCCCCGGTGCACGCCAAGACCGGCACCGCGGAGTACGGCGGCGAGACCCCGCCGCGCACCCACGCGTGGACGATCGGCTTCCAGGGCGACGTGGCCTTCGCCCTCGTCGTCGAGGACGGGCGCAGCGGCGGGGCGGTGGCGGTGCCCGTCGCGGAGGCTTTCCTGCGCGGGCTCGCCGGCTGAGCGACACGGATCAGCCCAGCACGGGCCACTGCTCCCGCTCGTGCGCCGCGCGCCAGAACGCGTGCTCGTAGCGGACGGCGGTCTCGAAGGCGTCGTGCATGGCCGCGACGTCGCCGGGGTGGGCCTCGGCAGCGGCGTCGGTGAGCCCGCGCGCGCGGTCGGTGGACTGCTGGAACGCCTCGGCGTCGTAGGCGGCGATCCACCGGGCGTAGGGGTGCTCGCTGTCGCGCGGCCCGCCCGCGGCCGCGGCGAGGCGCCGCGCGACGTCGGCGTAGACCCAGTAGCAGGGCAGGACGGCGGCCACGGCGACCGGGTGGGGAGCGGTGGCCGCGGTGGCCACGAGGTAGGAGACGTACCCCAGGCAGGTCGGTGACGGCTTCGGCCGCCGGTCCGGCCGGTCGGCGGGGCCGAGCAGGGCACCGGAGAGCAGGTCCTGGTGGAGCGCGGCCTCCACGACCGCGGTGCTCCGCGCCGAGCCCGACCAGAAGGCCGCCCCGGCGGTGTCCGGTGCGCGCGCCGCCAGCAGGGACAGCGCCCGCGCGTACCCGGCGAGGTACAGCGCGTCCTGCTCGAGGTAGTGGCGGAACGTGGCCGGTGGCAGCGAACCGTCGGCGAGCTCGCGCAGGAACACCAGGTCGTCGATGGCCGCCCGCAGCGGAGCGGTGGCCGCCCACGTCCGCTCGCTGAAGGAGGCGCCGTCCATCACCACCACCGCGCGAGGTGGTGCACCGGCCCGTGCCCCTGCCCGACCCCGAGGTCGCGACCACCCAGCAGCGCCTCGTGCAGGTAGTCCCGGGCGTCCTCGACGACCGCGCCCCAGGCCTGCTCGTCGGTGACGGGGCGGCGCACCGCGGCGAGCGCGGCGATCGCCGAGGACAGCGCGCACCCGGTGCCGTGGGTTCCCCGGGTGTCCACCCGGGGCCGGCGCACCAGCGCGGTGCCCGTCGCGGTGGCGAGGACGTCGACGCTCGTGGGCCCCTGCAGGTGGCCGCCCTTGACCAGCACCGCGCGCGGCCCCATCGCCCGCAGGGCCTGCGCCTGGTCCACCAGCTCGCGATCGGTGGTGGCCCGGGGCCGCCCGAGCAGCACGGCCGCCTCGGGGACGTTGGGGGTGAGCACGTCAGCCAGCGGCAGCAGCGCGGTGCGCACCACGTCGACCGCGTCGTCGTCCAGCAGGCGGTCACCGCTCGTGGCCACCATCACCGGGTCGCAGACCAGCACACCGGTGGGGCGCTGGCCCAGGACCTGCGCCACCTCGGCCACCACCTCGGCGCTGGCGAGCATGCCGGTCTTGACGGCGTGCACCTCCACGTCGTCGAGCAGGACCTCCAGCTGCTCGCGCACGAACGACGCGGGCACCGGGCGCACCCCGCGGACGCCGGCGGTGCTCTGGGCGGTGAGCGCGGTGATCACCGCGGTGCCGTAGGCGCCCAGGGCGCTGAAGGTCTTGATGTCGGCCTGCACACCCGCCCCACCACTGGGATCGCTGCCCGCGATGCTCAGCGCGACGGCCGTCACGGGCGCAGGCCCGCCGCGGCGGCACGCGGGTCGGGGGCACCGCAGATCGCGGAGACCACGCACACCCCGCCGACGCCGGTCGCGCGCACCACCGCTGCCCGCCCGGCGTCGAGGCCGCCGATGGCAGCGGTGGCCACACCGGCCGCGCGGGCCAGCGCGACCAGCTCGCGCAGGCCGTCCACCCCGAGGGGCTGGTCCGCATCGGGCTTGGTGGGCGTCGCCCACACCGGGCCCAGGCCCCAGTAGTCCGCTGCACCGGCCGCCGCCGCCGCGGCCGCCTCCGCGGTGCTGCCCACCGACAGGCCCAGCACCGCGTCGGGGCCCAGCAGCGCCCGCACCTCCCCCGCGGGCAGGTCGCCCCGCCCCAGGTGCACGCCGTCGGCACCGGCGAGCAGGGCGACGTCGACCGCGTCGTTGACGATCACCGGCACCCGGGGGTGGTCGGCCAGTGCCGCCTGCACGGCGCGCACCCGGGCGAGGAGGTCGCGGCGGGAGGCGAGCTTGTCGCGCACCTGCACGGCGGTGACCCCGCCGGAGACGGCGGCGCGCACGACGTCCGGCACCTGCCGGGGAGCGCAGGAGGCGGCGTCGGTCACCAGGTACAGGCTCAGGTCCAGCGGGTGCCGCGGGTGCTCCCGCTGCCGGGCCGCCGGGGTCACCGCTGCTCCACCGCGAGGTCGGCGCCGGCCAGGGCGGGCCCGTCGGTGGCGTCGAGGGCGTCGAGCCACGCGGTGGCGAAGGACCCCGGACCGGTGGCAGCCGCCGCTGCGCGCTGGGCGGCGACCGCGACGTGGGCGTGGGCGGCGACCGCGGCCACGAGGTGGTCGCCGGCGACCGCGGTGTAGGCGGCGACCAGGGCCCCGAGCGCGCACCCCGCGCCGGTGGTGCGGGTCAGCAGCGGGTCGCCGCCACCGATGCGGACCACCCGCGCGCCGTCGGTCACGACGTCCACGGCGCCGCTGACGGCCACCACGCCACCGGTGCGGCGCGCCAGGTCGGCCGCGACGGACACCGCGTCCTCGGCGGAGGCGGTGCTGTCGGTGCCGCGCCCGCCCGGCCCCGCGCCGGCCAGGGCGAGGACCTCGGAGGCGTTGCCGCGCACCACCGCCGGGCGGTGGTGCAGCAGGTCGAGCGCGAGCGCGGTGCGCCACGCCAGCGGGCCCACGGCCACCGGGTCGAGCACCCAGGGGGTGCCGTGCTCGGCGGCGGAGGACACCGCGAGCCGCATGGCCGCAGCTGTGGCGTCGCTGGGGGTCCCGACGTTGACGAGCACCGCGGAGGCCACCGCGGCGAAGGCCCCCGCCTCGTGCTCGTTGTCGACCATCGCCGGCGAGGCACCCACCGCGAGGAGGGCGTTGGCGGTGATGGTCTGGACGACGGTGTTGGTCAGGCACTGGACGAGCGGTCCCGCGCCGACCAGCGCCCCGCGAGCGGCGACCGCGGCGTCCCTGATCTCGGGCAGCGCCCGCACTGCTGCAACGGCACCCATGCCGTGACATCCCTTCGCCAGCATGACCTGGACAGGTTCGACGGGTGTGCTCTCAGCCCCCTGCGGGGCACCCCGAGTCACTTCGGCGGCGAGAGTAGCAGCGGGCGCACCGGCGGCACCCCCGGCGGCGGCCTCGACCGGCGGAGCCCCGCGGCGCCCGCCAGGATGGCCGTCGTGGACTACACCAAGCTCGGCTCGACCGGCCTCGAGGTCTCCCGCATCGCGCTGGGGTGCATGAGCTACGGCACCCCCGACCGCGGCAACCACACCTGGACCCTGGACGAGGAGACCAGCCGCCCGTTCGTCCAGCAGGCCCTGGAGGCGGGCATCACCTTCTTCGACACCGCCAACGTCTACTCCGACGGGACCTCGGAGGAGATCCTCGGCCGGGCCCTGAAGGACTTCACCACCCGCGACGAGGTGGTGATCGCCACCAAGGTCGACGGGATCATGCGCCCGGGGCCCAACGGCGGCGGCCTGTCGCGCCGGGCGATCATGTCGGAGATCGACCACAGCCTGCAGCGCCTCGGCACCGACCACGTCGACCTGTACCAGATCCACCGGTGGGACGCCACGACCCCGGTGGAGGAGACCGTCGAGGCCCTGCACGACGTGGTCAAGGCGGGCAAGGCGCGCTACGTCGGCGCGTCGAGCATGTGGGCCTGGCAGTTCTCCAAGGCCCTGCACACCGCGGACGTCAACGGGTGGACCCGCTTCGTCAGCATGCAGGACCACTACAACCTCCTCCAGCGCGAGGAGGAGCGCGAGATGCTGCCGCTCTGCGAGGACGAGGGCATCGGCGTCCTGCCGTGGAGCCCGCTCGCCCGCGGCAAGCTCGCCCGCCCCTGGGAGGAGACCACGGAGCGCAGCGGCACCGACGTGTTCGGGAAGACGCTGTACCAGTCCACCGAGGACGCCGACCGCGCCGTGGCCGAGCGGGTCGGGGCCGTCGCCGAGGGGCACGGCGTCGGTCGCGCGCAGGTGGCGCTGGCCTGGGTGCTGCAGCGACCGGCCGTGACCGCGCCGATCGTCGGGGCCACCAAGCCCCACCACCTCACCGACGCGGTCGCCGCCGTCGACCTGGTGCTGGGCGAGGAGGAGCTCGCCCAGCTCAAGGCGCCCTACACCCCGCGGGCGGTCACCGGCTTCTGAGCGTCAGGCCTCGCCCATCACGAGGCCCTCGATGGTGTGCTTCTGCGTGATGGGGGTCAGCACGTCGACCACCGGGCACACCAGGTGGTCGCGCACCCGCTGCGGCAGCGCGGCGTGGTAGCCCTTCGTCACGGCCATGTCGTGGTGCTGGGCGTTGCCGGCGCCGGGCGCGTCGACGCCGAGCACGAGCACCGGGCGCGAGAGCTGGGAGTCGTTGCGCGTGCCCCGGTGGATGGTCAGCGCCGAGCGGGCCGAGATGTCACCGCGCTGGGGGTACTTGCGCACCGCGCGCTCCTCGTAGCGGGGGTAGGACTCCTTCGGGGGGAACATGTCGTGCGCGAAGTCCTGCGAGAGGTCGTGGTGCGTGCCCGGCGCCACCTCGAAGGGGCCCATGTCCTGGGCGGTGTCCACGCCGGTGAGGTTGAACGCGAGCGAGGTGAGCCGCCCGGTGCGCCGGGTCTCCTCGGGCATCGGGAAGTCGCGGTGCCACGGCTGGTTCATCGCCCCGGCCGAGGGCACGTCGAAGCCGAGCTCGATGACCTGGTAGTCCGGCCCCAGCACCGCGGTGCACACCTGGCGCACCCACGGGTGGTCGACCAGCTCGACGAAGCCGCGCAGCTGCTCGGGGTGGATCTCCACGTAGTACCGGCTCGGGCCGCGGCCCACGGCGCCCCGGGGGCGGCCCATCGCCTCGGCGAGGGCCACCTCGATGTCCTCGCGCATCGCATCGGCCCACTCGGGGGTGAAGGCGCCCTTCCGCGCGACGATCCCGTCGCGGTACAGGGTCTGCACCAGGGCTCGGGTCTCCTCGTCGGCCCCGGCGGGCACGGCGTCGGCGCAGGTGGGCGCGGTCATCGTCGACTGGCTCATGGTCGCTCCTCCAGGAGTAGGCTCGTGGTGACCAGTATCGCCAGGCCGCGCGCCGGTGGCACCCCCTGGACGAGCCGGTGCGGTGCGGCACCCCTCGGTACCCTGCGGCGGTGGACGCCACCAGCCAGCGGGTGCTGCGCGACGACGGCGGCGGGCTGGTGGGTGGTCGTCGCGGTGCGGTCGCCCCGAGGTCGCTGAGCCCGCAGCTGCTGCCCGCGGGGCTGCTCGCCGCCGCCGGGGTGGTGCTGTTCGGCCTGGAGCAGCGCCCCGCCGGCTACGGCGTGCTGGCCGCGTGCCTGGTCGCCGCCGCGGCCGTGGACCGCCGGATGCTGCGCGACCTGCTGCTCGTCGCCGCGGGGCTGGTGGTCATGAGCGTCCAGCCGGTCACCACCGACATCACGTGGTCGCACATGCTCAGCATGGGCACCGCGATGGTGCTCGCCGTGGCGCTGCCCTACGTCGTCTCGCGGTACGTGTACCGGGACCACGCGATCACCTACCCCATCGCCACCGGGCGCCGGTGGACCCGCTTCGAGTGGGGCTGGCTCGCCGCCGTCGTGGCGCTGGGGTACCTCGTGCTGCCGTACTACATGATCACCACGGGCGTCTACGAGAACTGGCCGGCGGTGTCGGGCGCGGGCGAGGTGGGGCGGCTCTTCCTCGGCACGAACGCGCTCGGCATCTGGGACGAGCTGTTCTTCATCTGCACCTGCTTCACCCTGCTGCGCCGGCACCTGCCCCTGTGGCAGGCCAACGCGGTGCAGGCGGTGCTGTTCACCTCGTTCCTCCACGAGCTGGGGTTCACCAGCTGGGGACCCCTGATGATCTTCCCGTTCGCGCTCGTCCAGGGGTACACGTTCGCGACGACGCGGTCGCTGAGCTACGTCGTCACGGTGCACCTGACGTTCGACCTGGTGCTGTTCGGGGTGCTGCTGCACGCCCACGAGCGGTCCTGGGTCGACGTGTTCCTGGTCTGACCGCGCCGACGGGCGACCCGGCGCAGCTCGACGGCGGCTCCTGCAGTGACACCACCGCGCTGCCGCTGGAGGGCGGTGACCACCACGCCACCGTCAGCACCCCCTCCCCCGGTGCGAGCACGACGACCGGCTTCGCCGGCGACGACGAGCACGGCCCGGTGGGCGGGGTCGAGACCGACCTCGGTGACGAGCCCGCGATCGTCGACGTGCGCGCGGTCACCGAACGCGGTGACGTGGCCCACGAGGCCAGCACGCTCGCCACCCCGGAGCTGCACCAGCCCGACGGGCCCCGGCGAGGGGGAGGACCACCGCATCGGGCTCCACGCCACGAAGGACGGGGAGCTGGTCCCGTCCGGGCCGTTCGAGGAGGCTCGCGACGAGCAGGGCCGGGTGTCCCTGGTGGTGGGCACCGCCTGCGGGGTGTCGAGCACCACCGACGGCTGCAGCGAGTGCAGCAGCGTCGGCGGGGCGCTGGACGACGGCGCGGGTGGGCCGCTGCCGGGGTGGAACACCCCGGCAGCGCGGATGGGCGGCGAGCGACGGCGACACGTCGACCCCCCAGGACGAGCGCGGCCACACCGAGGTCCTCCGGACCCGGACGGTGCGGGCGGTGCCCGGGGCTGATGGGTCCGTCGTGCTGGTCGCCCCGCCGGCCGAGGGCGTCGGGGAGGCCGTGGTCGGGGGGACGCTGGCACTCACCGCACGCGGCTGCCTCGGCCTGCTCGGCGGAGGGGGGTCGGACTCGCCGTGCGGCCCTCGGGGACCACTCCCTGGCCGACGAACCCGGCGTGCAGGTGCGCGCCTGGGGGCCTTCGCCATCGGAGACCGGGTGCGCACCGGTGGCGGACACGAGGACCCCGAGAGCACCTCGGGAAGGTCACGCCCCCCCCGAGCCTGCTCGACCGCTCACATCGCCCACCCGTCCGGGTGGTGACAGCGGCGTGCGTGTCGGCTCGGGGCTGTGTGGTCGGCGCCGCTCACCAGTCGCTGGAAGGGCACGCGCGGTGAGGACACCGGACAGGGCGAGGTCTCCTGCGCGATCCTCCGCCCGACGGAGGGTCGGGCGGAACAGGTGGGCCACCTGCACGTCCCCACCCTCGGTGCGCACCCGGCGGTGCCAGCCCGGTCGGCCCTGCGCCACCACCGTCATCGACCCGCACAGTGCTGTGACGCGGCGATCTGGGCGGTTCAGGCCAGCGAGCGCTCCGCGATCCCCACCACGTTGGCCAGCAGCATCGCCCGCGTCATCGGCCCGATGCCGCCGGGCACCGGGGTGAACCACCCGGCGAGCAGCGCCACCGCCGGGTCGACGTCGCCCACCAGCCGGTCGCGCACCACCCCGTCGACGTCGGGCGCCGAGACGCGGTTGATCCCCACGTCGACCACCACCGCACCCGGCCGCACCATGCCCGGGGTGATCATCGCCGGCACGCCCGCCCCCGCGACCACGACATCGGCGGCGAGGGTGTGCGCGGCGAGGTCCCGCGTGCCGGTGTGGCACGACGTCACCGTGGCGTCCACGCCGCGGCGGGTCAGCAGCAGCCCCAGGGTGCGCCCGACGATGACGCTGCGCCCCACCACGCACACCTCCGCGCCGGCGAGGTCGATCCCGTGGCGGGTGAGGAGCTCCAGCACCCCGCTGGGCGTGCACGGCAGCGGGGTGGTGATCGGCCCGCCGACGCGGGCCACCAGCTCGCCGAGGTTCACCGGGTGCAGGCCGTCGGCGTCCTTCGCGGGGTCGATCAGGCGGACGACGCGGTCGGCGTCCAGGTGCCCGGGCAGGGGGAGCTGCACGATGTACCCGGTGCACGCCGGGTCGGCGTCGAGCGCGGCCACGGCGTCCTCGACCTGCTGCTGCGACGCGGTGGCCGGCAGGTCCACCCGCAGGGAGGTGATGCCGACCTCCGCGCAGTCGCGGTGCTTGCCGCGCACGTACGCGCCGCTGCCCGGGTCGTCCCCCACGAGCACGGTCCCGAGGCCCGGAAGGACGCCGCGCCCGGACAGCGCCTCCACGCGGGAGCGCAGCTCGGCCTTGATGGTCCTCGCGGTGGCGACCCCGTCGAGGAGCTGCGCCCCCGGGACGGGGGCGCTCACAGCCCGGGGTAGAGCGGGAACGCGTCGGTCAGCACCCGCACCCGCTCGCGCAGCGGCGCGACGTCCGCCGTCGGGTCGAGCGCCCCGGCGATGACGTCGGCGACCTCGGTGAACTCCTCCGCCCCGAAGCCGCGGGTGGCCAGCGCGGGGGTGCCGATGCGCAGCCCGGAGGTGACCATCGGCGGGCGGGGGTCGAAGGGCACCGCGTTGCGGTTCACGGTGATGCCCGCCGCGTGCAGGCGGTCCTCGGCCTGCTGCCCGTCGAGGGTGGAGTGGCGCAGGTCCACCAGCACGAGGTGCACGTCGGTGCCCCCGGTCAGGACCGATGCACCGTTCGCCGCGACGTCGCGCGCGGTCAGCCGCTCGGCGAGGATCTGCGCGCCCTCCAGGGTGCGCTCCTGGCGCTCGCGGAACTCCGGCGTCCCGGCGATCTTGAACGCCACGGCCTTGCCGGCCACGGCGTGCATGAGCGGCCCGCCCTGCTGGCCGGGGAAGACCGCTGAGTCGATCTTCCGCGCGTGCTCGGCGCGGCTCAGGATGATGCCGCTGCGCGGGCCGGCGAGGGTCTTGTGCACGGTGGTGGTCACCACGTCGGAGTGCGGCACCGGCGAGGGGTGCACACCCGCCGCGACGAGCCCGGCGAAGTGCGCCATGTCGGTGAGCAGCAGCGCGCCGACCTCGTCGGCGACGGCGCGGAACGCCGCGAAGTCCAGGTGCCGCGGGTAGGCGGACCACCCGGCGATGATGAGCTTCGGGCGGCGCTGGAGCGCGACGGCGCGGACGGCGTCCATGTCGACGCGGAAGGTCTGCGGGTCGACCCCGTAGGAGGCGACGTCGAACAGCCGGCCCGAGAAGTTCGCCTTCATCCCGTGGGTGAGGTGCCCGCCGTGGGCGAGCTCGAGGCCGAGGATCGTGTCACCCGGGCGGATCAGGGCGTGCATCACCGCGGCGTTCGCGGTGGCCCCGGAGTGGGGCTGGACGTTGACGTGCTCGGCGCCGAACAGGGCCTTCGCGCGGTCGCGGGCGAGGGTCTCGGCGATGTCGACCTGCTCGCACCCGCCGTAGTAGCGGCGCCCCGGGTAGCCCTCGGCGTACTTGTTCGTCAGGACCGAGCCCTGGGCCTCGAGCACCGCGCGGGGGGCGAAGTTCTCGCTGGCGATCATCTCCAGCGTCTCGCGCTGGCGGGTCAGCTCGCCGGCCAGGACGGCGGCGATCTCTGGGTCGACGACGTCCAGCGGAGCGTCGGTGACCCCTGGCGCCACGGGGGCGGCCGGGCGGGTGGGCGTCTGGGTCATCGTCTCTCCTCGGGACGCAGGGCACGGCTGGACGACGTGCCACGGGCCCAGGCGTACGACCCGCGGACGTGGTACTGGTGTCCTGCTGCGCCGCTCCCCTGTGGTGACCCACCTGCGCCAGTCGCGGCCCACTCAGTCTACCCGCGCTGCGCCAGCCACCCGGCGCCGCCGGGCAGGTCCTGCGCGGCGGCGGGGCCCCAGGAGCCCACGGCGTAGGGCTGCACCGGCGGCCGGGCGGTCAGCACCGGCCCGGCGATGCGCCACGTCTGGTCCAGGCCGGTGCTGCCGGTGAAAAGGGCCCGCTCCCCCAGCAGGACGTCGCGCAGCAGCGTGGCGTAGGGGGGCAGGGGCTCCGCGTCCGGCAGGTCGGGCAGGCCCAGGGCGAGGACGCCGTCGACCAGCTCGCCCCCACCGCCGGGGCGCCGTGCCGCGACGTCGATGGACAGCGCCCCCGAGCCGGACAGGTCGAGGGTCAGCGCCTGCGCGCGCCGCCCCGCACCGCCCTGGCCCGCACCGCCCGGCTCCGCACCGCCCGGCTCCGCACCGGGCACGGGGTCTCCGGGGGCGCGCAGCACCAGGGAGACCCGCTGGGCGCTGTCGGCGAGCTGCTTGCCCGAGCGCAGCAGGAACGGCACGCCCCGCCACCGGTCGGTGTCGACCCACAGCCGGGCAGCGGTGAAGGTGTCGGTGGTGGAGTCGTCGGACACGTCGTCCAGCTCCTGGTACCCCTCCACCTGCCCCAGGACCACCTCGGCGGGGTCGAGGGGGCGGAACGCGGCGAGCACCTCCTCGCGCGCGGCGACGAGCTGGTGGGGCTCCGTGCCCGCGGGGCGCTCCATCGCGACCTCCGCGGCCACCTGCAGCAGGTGGGTGACGAGCATGTCCAGGGTGGCGCCGGTCTCGTCGTAGAAGCCCGCGCGGTCGGCGACGTCGAGGGTCTCGGGCACGTCGATCTGCACCTGCTCCACGGCGTCGGCGCACCACAGCTGCTCGATCCACCGGTTGGCGAAGCGCAGCACGTGCAGCTGCTGGGTGGCCTCCTTGCCCAGGAAGTGGTCGATGCGGAAGACCTGCTCCTCCTCGAAGACCGACAGCACCAGCTCGTCGAGCTCGTGGAAGCCCTCCTCCGAGGCGCCGTAGGGCTTCTCGAAGACCACCCGCGCGCCGGCGACGAGGTCGTGGTCGGCCAGGGCCCGCGTGTAGGGCAGGAACGCCGACGGCGGCAGCGCCAGGTAGTGCACGACCTGCGCGCCCTCCCCCAGCTCCTCCACGGCGGCGGCGAGGACGCCGGGCAGGGCACCGGGGTCATCGACGGAGAAGCCGCCGCCGGCGAAGCGCAGGTGCCCCGCGAAGTCGGCGAACGCGGCCTCGTCGAGGACGGCGCCCTCCGCGGTGGGGTCGAGCACCTCGCGGACGTGGTCGCGGAACTCCTCGTCGCCCTGGTCCCCCCGCCCGTTGCCGACCAGCAACCAGCGCTGCGGCAGGAGGTCGCGGGCAGCGAGCGCCGCCACGGCGGGCAGCACCATGCGCGCGGCGAGGTCGCCGGTGGCGCCGAAGAGCACGAGGGCGGTGGGGGGCGGGTCGGTCGGGGCGGTGGTCTCGCTCACGGGAGCGACGCTAGGGACGGCGGGCCGCGAGCGCACCCGCGGAGGCGCAGGACGAGCCACGGTCGTGACTCGAGCGGTCGACGATCATGGACCGGGAGTCATCAGGAGCGCGATCCGTGCCCGTGCACCCATGATCGTCCGCGGTCGTCGCCACAGGGCCCGCGCGCTCACCGCCCGCCCTCACCCGCCGCGGGGCACCCGGGCGCCGTCCAGCGCGAACCGCCCGGGCCCGGTCGCGGCCAGCGCCAGCGCCATCGCCAGCAGCAGGAACGCCGGCTCACCCTCCAGGCCCCCGGCGCCCTCGGCGACGAAGCCGCGCGGCAGCAGGTGCTGCGTGAGGTAGACCAGCGCGATCATCCCCGCGGCCAACCCGGCAGCGGGCCGGGCCAGCAGGCCGACCAGCAGCAGCACCCCGAGCCCCACCTCCCCGGCGATCAACGACCACCCCAGCAGCTGCGGCACGGGTAGCCCCAGCTGCCCCAGCCCGGCGTTGAAGGCCGCCGGGGTGACCACCAGCAGCTTCTGGAGCCCGTGCACCAGCAGCGCCCCGCCCGCGGCGAGCCGCAGCACGAGCAGGGCCAGGGACGTCGAGGCGTTGCCTGAGCGCCGGGTGACCATCACGAGGTGATGCAAGCACGCGCGGGTGCGCTGCGGGCGAGCGCGGCTCCGGGCGCGCGGGCGCCCGGCGCGCACGGGGCCCGGGGCACACAGCGCGCGCGGCTACCGTTCGCGTCCGTGAGCGGGACCGACGACGCCTCCTACGTCCTGGCCCTGTCCTGCCCCGACGGGCCCGGCATCGTGCACGCGGTCACCGGGGTGCTCGCCGAGCTGGGCGGCAACATCAGCGACAGCCAGCAGTTCGGCGACCCGGGCACCGGGCGCTTCCTCATGCGGGTGCAGGCCCACCTGCCCGCCGGCGCCACCCGCCAGGACGTGGTCGCGGCCTTCACCCCCGTCGCCGAGCGCTTCGCGATGACCTGGGTCCTCGACGTCCTCGGGCGCCCGCTGCGCACCCTGGTGATGGTCAGCCGCGCCGGGCACTGCCTCAACGACCTGCTGTTCCGCCAGCGCGCGGGGCTCCTGCCCGTCGAGGTGCCGGCCATCGTCGGCAACCACACCGACCTGCGGGGACTGGCGGACTTCTACGGCGTGCCCTTCCACCACCTGCCCATCGGCCCCGCCGGCGCCGGCAGGGAGGCCGCTGAGGCCGCCCTCCTCGAGCTCGTCGCCGACCTCGACGTCGAGCTGGTGGTCCTGGCCCGCTACATGCAGATCCTGTCCCCGGGGCTGTGCGGGGCCCTCACGGGGCGGGCCATCAACATCCACCACAGCTTCCTGCCCAGCTTCAAGGGCGCCCGCCCCTACGCGCAGGCGCACGAGCGGGGCGTGAAGCTCATCGGCGCGACCGCGCACTACGTGACGGCGGACCTCGACGAGGGGCCGATCATCGAGCAGGGCGTGGAGCGGGTCACCCACGCGGCGACCGTCGCGGAGCTGCAGGCCCGGGGGCAGGACGTCGAGGCCCAGGTGCTCGCGCGGGCCGTGCGCTGGCACGCCGAGCACCGGGTGCTCCTCGACGGGCACCGCACCGTCGTCTTCGCCTGAGCACAGCCCACGGGGGCGGTCACAGCGCCGCTCACGGGCGCGCTCACAGCGCGGGCAGGGGCAGGCGCTGCAGCACCGCGCCGACCACGCGCTCCCGGCGCCCGCGCGGGCCCCCGGGGGCGATGCGGGCGGAGCCCCAGGTGAGCAGCCCCCAGGCACCGGCCACCACAGCGTCCGCGAGCGCCACGCGCGCCCAGCGCCGGTCGACCACCGCCAGCGCCGCCAGCGACAGCGCGTGCAGCGCATCGACGCCGGCGCCGACCCGCAGCAGCCCCGGACCGGGGGTGAGGCAGGACAGCAGGGCCTGGACGACGTGGCGGGCGCCCAGCACCCGCAGCGCGACCCTGGCGCCCTCGTCGGCCGGCGTGCCTCCGACGACGCGCACCAGGGGCCCGGGCACGAGCACGCACACCGCTCCCCACACCGCGCGCCCCACCCCGATGGCCAGGGTGGCGAGGCCGCGGGGCGTGAGCTGGAGCCTCAGCCACCCGCTGATCATCTGGTTCATCGCACCTCCGAGGGACGACGACCATCGTCCCCGCAGCCGCGGCCGCGCGCACCCTCGCCCGCGAGCGGGTCGATGGCCGGCTCCCCCGAGCCCAGCTGCCGACCCGACCACCGACCCCGTCACCGCCAGGGGTTCCAGCGGCCTCGGCGCCCCTCGTCAGCGCCCAGGTCCTCGTCCACCGCGATCAGGACGTACTCGTTGTCGTCGGCGACGCCGTCGGTGCGCCCCGAGGAGCCGGGGAAGTTGTTGTCGTTGCCCACGAGGATGGTGTGGTCGTCGACGACGGCCAGCTGCTCGATCGTCACGAACGGGAAGGTGGAGAAGGCGCCCGCCGTCCCGGCGACACCCCGGGGGTCGGGGATGGCGAGCAGGTTCACCAGGAGCCGCTTGTCGGCGTAGCCGTCGCGGTCGCGGTCGCGCGCGTCGAGCAGGTACACCGCCTTCAGCCGGGCCTCCGGGCCCTCGGCGCCATCGCGCTCGATGACCAGGAAGCGGTCGTCGTCGAGGGCCACGAGGTCGCCGATGGCGTTGGTGGGGCTCTCCAGGCGCATCCTCGTGCGCTCGCCGGTGAAGCGCTGCGTGGTGGTGTCGAAGGAGTACATCCGCAGCGCCTGCGGGTCGTCGCCCGCGACGGCGCCCTCCAGCAGCGGGTACAGGGTGCGCCCGTCCGGTGACAGGGCCATCCCCTCGAAGCCCTTGGAGGCCCCCAGGGTGGGGGTGGCGGTCCCCAGCCCGGGGGTCTGCGGGGAGGTGACCCCCTCCGGCGCCACGGGCGCGTCGAGCACCCGGCCCTCCGCGTCGGTGTGCAGCAGGTA
The DNA here is from genome assembly GCA_964242735.1 of uncultured Quadrisphaera sp. Lineage (GTDB taxonomy): Bacteria > Actinomycetota > Actinomycetes > Actinomycetales > Quadrisphaeraceae > CADCUY01. The sequence goes on from CAXTAK010000005.1 coordinate 87,047, forward strand.
CGGGCCGAACTCCTCACCGAACCAGAAGGTGCCGTCGGGGAGGCGCTGGAAGGACTCCGGGTCGAAGTCCGCGCCGGTGAGGCGGCGGTCCGCGCGGGTCAGCGCGAACGGCACCACCCCGTCGGGGTCGGAGAGGCCGAAGCCGCCCACGACCTCCACGCCGCCCGTCTCCAGGTCGATGTCGAGGCGGTTGACGCGCAGCAGGTAGTCGGCGCTGTTGGTCTTCGCGCCGTACCCGTTGTCGGAGAGCACCAGCCACTGCTCACCGTCGCGCAGGAGCCCGGAGAAGCCCTGCACGGGCTGCGCGGGGTACGGCGGGGTGAACCCGTTGGCGGGCGGCGAGAGGGCACCGGAGGGGATCGCCTCACCGAAGGTGGCGGCGGGCAGCACCGCCCGACCGAGGAGCTCGGCCTGCTGCAGCGTGACCCCGCTCGACCCCTCACCCCCCCGCGGGAGGTCCAGGACGCCGGACGCGGGGGCCGTCAGGAGCCCCGCGGCGGTCAGGGTGATCACAGCGGTCAGCGAGCGGCGGGTCTGCACGGCGGGCCTCCGGGCGCGGGGACGGGGCGGACGGTGGAGCGGGACGAGAGCGACCCTTCCGGCGTCGGGCCGACGGCGGGTGCTGACGGCGTGGCGCTGCGGCGTCGGGAACGTGAACCGCCGGTTGCGGTGACCGCCGATAGCGTCGAGGGGTGCGTCCCGACGACATCACGCTGCTCGCCGCCTGCGGGCGCCCCAGCCTCACCCCGGACGGCGCGGGCGCCGTCGTCGCGGTCGGCGCCCCGAGCCTGGAGCACGACCGCGCCGTCAGCTCCCTGTGGTGGGTGCCCACCGCGGGTGGCCCGCCGCGCCGGATCACCCGCGGGCTGCGGGACACCGCCCCCGCGGTCAGCCCCGACGGGCGGTGGGTGGCGTTCCTGCGGGCGGGCCCCGAGGACGGGCGGCGCGGCAGCGCGCAGCTGCACCTGGTCGAGGTCGCCGGCGGTGAGCCGGTGCGGGTGACCGACGACGCGACGCACCCGCTGGGCGCCGGCGCTCCGGTGTGGTCACCCGACGGGCGGGCCCTGGCCCACGTGGCCAGGGTGCCGGAGCCCGGGCGGTACGGCACCGCCGAGGGCGTCGGGCCCGACGCCGAGCCGCCGCGCCTGATCACCGCGCTGCCGCACCGCCTCGACGGCGTCGGCCACACCCGCGACCGACGGCCCCACGTGTTCGTCGTGACCCTCGACCTCGACCTCGAGTCGACCCTGGGAGCTGCACCGGTACCGCACGGTGTGTCCGGCGCGTCGGGGGCGTCCAGCCCTGACGGGGAGGTCGGGGAGCCCGGCGCGACGCCGGTGTGGGCGGCGTCTCGGCAGGTCACCGACGGCGAGCACGACGACGGCGACGTCGTGTGGACCCGTGACGGCGCCGCGCTGCTGCTGACCTCGAACCGCCACCCGGGTGCCGACACCGACCACCGGCGCGGTCTGCACCTGCTGCCCCTCGCCACGACGGGCACAGCGGGCACAGCGGAGCCCGCCGCGCTGCGCCAGGTCGTCGGGGGTCACCTGCACGTGGAGGAGGCGGTGGCCGCCCCGGACGGCGCGACGGTCGTCCTGCTCGCCTCCGAGACCGGGTCCGACGGGCTGGACGTCGTCGCGCGCCCCACGAGCCTGTGGTCCGCGCCGCTGGACGGCTCCGCACCCCCCATCCGCCTGACCGGTCCCGAGCTCGACCTGGGGGACCCCGCCGACCACCTCGTGCTCACCGACGCCGGGGCGCTGGTGGCCGAGCGCCGGCGCGGCGGCGTCCGCCTGCTGCGGGTGCCCCTCGACGGCGGTGACCCCGAGGTGCTGCTCGACGGGCACCGGCAGGCGCTGGCCTGCGCGGCGACCGCGGACGGCAGCTGCGTCGTCGCGGTGGTCGCCGACCCCCACACCCCCGGCGACCTCGTGCGCCTGCACGGCGCCGCGATCGTCCCGCTGACCGACCTGGCCGCGCCGCTGCGAGCCGCGGGTGTGCGACCGCTGCGCGAGATCACCGCGTCGGCGCCCGACGGGTACCCGGTGCACGGGTGGGTGGTGCTGCCCGACCCGGCCCAGCACGGTCCGGGGCCCCACCCGAGCCTGCTGGTGGTGCACGGCGGGCCGTTCAGCCAGTACGGCTGGGCGGTGTTCGACGAGGCGCAGGTGCTCGCCGGAGCGGGGTACGCCGTGGTGATGGGCAACCCGCGCGGCTCGGCGGGGTACGGCGTGGCGCACGGCCGCGCCGTGGTCGGCTCCTCGGCGCAGGCGGGCGGCGGTGCGGGCGGGGGCCTGGGCACGCTGGACGCCGACGACGTGCTCGCCCTGCTCGACGGCGCGCTCGCCGACGACGCCCTGCCCCTGGACGCCGGCCGGGTCGGGGTGATGGGTGGCTCCTACGGGGGGTACATGACGGCGCTGCTGACCACCCGCACCGACCGCTTCGCCGCCGCGATCGTCGAACGCGGCTACCTCGACGCGGTCAGCTTCGTGGGCTCCTCCGACATCGGCTGGTACTTCCCCCGGGCCTACCACGGCTCCGTGGAGGCGATGGTCGAGCAGTCGCCGATGACCCGCGTCGCCGCGGTCACCACACCCACCCTGGTGATCCACTCCGAGCAGGACTGGCGGTGCCCGGTCGAGCAGGGCCAGCGGTGGTTCACCGAGCTGAAGCTCCGCGGGATCGAGGCCGAGCTGCTCCTCTTCCCCGGCGAGGGCCACGAGCTCACACGCGCGGGGCGCCCGCGGCACCGCGTCGCCCGCTTCGAGCACGTGCTGCGGTGGTGGGGGCGCCACCTGCCGGTCAGCTGACTCGCCCACCGGTCGACGGGGGACGGGTCGCGCCGGTCAGCCGACCAGCAGCCGCGCTCGCAGCCGCTCCACCAGGTGCTCATCGCCGCCGTGGGCGATGACCCACCCGGCCACACCTCCGGGGTGCTCGTCCCACAGCCGCAGCACCTCGGCGAGCGCCTCGACCGGGGCCTCCAGGAGCTCGCGCGGCACGTCCTCCAGGCGCCATCCGCCGGACCGGTCCGTGTCTGCGAGCTCCCGGGCGATCACCGCGGGCATCGCGCCGGTGGTGAGGGCGTAGTCGGCGAGCACCGCCTCGCGGTCGACGTCGACCACACGCAGCGCGAGGGCCACGACGAGCCCGGTGCGGTCCTTGCCGGCCGCGCAGTGCACCAGCGTCGGGCCGGGAGCCTCGGCGACCAGGATGAGCGCCCGCACCAGACCGGTGCCCTGGCGCAGCATCCACCGGTAGACCTCGACCAGCGCGGGCCGCTGACCAGTGCCGGTGTCCGGGATGTCGACCCCGTCGAGCAGGGCGACCGAGTGCACGGTCGTGCCCTCACCCAGCAACGGGTGGTCGCGGTGCAGCTCGAGGCCCGAGCGCAGGTCGACCACCGTGCGGGGCGGCCACCCCTCCACCTCCGCTGGAACCGCGTCGCCGACCCTCGGCGCGGCGCTGCGCCACAGGGCCCCGGATCGCAGCCGCGGGTCCGCGGCCGCGACGTCGCGCAGGTTGGCGAGCTGGTCCAGCGGCGGCTCCCCCGGGGCGGTTGCACCGTCCACCGCTGGCTCGTCCACCGCTGGCCCCGTGGTCCGCTCAGCCCAGGCGCGCGGCGAGGTTCTCGTCGAGGGAGGCCAGGAACTCCTCGGTGGTCTGCCACTGCTGGTCAGGGCCCACCAGCGCGGCGAGGTCCTTGGTCATGAGCCCGCTCTCCACGGTCTTGATGACCACGTCCTCCAGGGCCTCGGCGAAGCCGGTGACCTCGGGGGTGGAGTCCAGGACGCCGCGGTGCTTCAACCCCCCGGTCCAGGCGTAGATCGACGCGATGGGGTTCGTCGACGTCGGCTTGCCCGCCTGGTGCTGGCGGTAGTGCCGCGTCACGGTGCCGTGGGCGGCCTCCGCCTCCACCACGGAGCCGTCCGGGGTGGTCAGGACCGAGGTCATCAGCCCGAGGGAACCGAAGCCCTGCGCGACGGTGTCGGACTGGACGTCGCCGTCGTAGTTCTTGCACGCCCAGACGTAGCCGCCCTCCCACTTCAGGGACGCCGCGACCATGTCATCGATGAGGCGGTGCTCGTAGGTGATGCCGGCGGCCTCGTAGTCGGCCTTGAACTCCGCCTCGAAGACCTCGGCGAAGATGTCCTTGAAGCGCCCGTCGTACGCCTTGAGGATCGTGTTCTTCGTCGAGAGGTACACGGGGTACCTGCGGGCGAGCCCGTAGTTCAGCGAGGCCCGCGCGAAGTCGTAGATCGAGCTGTCGAGGTTGTACATCGACAGGCTGACCCCTGCGCCGGGGGCGCGGAAGACCTCGTGCTCGATGGGCGCGGAGCCGTCATCGGGCGTGAAGCTCACCGTGAGGGTGCCCGCGGTGGGGAAGGTGAAGTCCGTCGCCCGGTACTGGTCGCCGTAGGCGTGGCGGCCGACGATGATCGGCTTCGTCCAGCCCGGCACGAGGCGCGGCACGTTGGAGATGATGATCGGCTCGCGGAAGATCACGCCGCCGAGGATGTTGCGGATGGTGCCGTTGGGTGAGCGCCACATCTTCTTGAGGCCGAACTCCTCGACGCGGGCCTCGTCGGGGGTGATCGTGGCGCACTTGACGCCGACGCCGTGCCGCTTGATGGCGTCGGCGGCGTCGACGGTGATCTGGTCGTCGGTGGCGTCGCGGTGCTCGATGCCCAGGTCGTAGTACTCGAGGTCGACGTCGAGGTAGGGCTCGATGAGCCGGTCCTTGATGGACTGCCAGATGATCCGCGTCATCTCGTCGCCGTCGAGCTCGACGACCTTGCCCTCGACCTTGATCTTCGCCACTGCGACTCCCCCTGGTGCGCCTGCGTCGTCCGTCGCCAGGCAGTATGGATGACGCCGTGACGGCGCCCGTCCGCCACCGTTCGTCCGTCGCCGTCCCGCTCACTCCTCCTCGGCGACCACACCCACCGCGGCGTCGGCGTACCCCTGCGCGAGCAGCACGTCGTCGTGCGGGTCGAGCAGGGTGCCCGAGGAGGCCCCCGCCCGCACCAGGTGCGGGTGTGGCCTCCCGGCCCGCCCGTCGACGCCCTCGTCGAGGTGGTGCTCGAGGGCTCTGCGCACGATGGCGGCGAGCGAGGTCCGGCGCCACCGGGCGAGGCGCACGGCGCGGTGGCGCAGCTCCTGCGGCAACCGGAGCGTCACCTGAGGAGTCGGGCCCGTGCGCCCGGTGAGGGTCGGGCGGCCCGGCGGGGGCAGCACCGGCGCGCTGGCCGCGCGGTACCACGCTCGCCACGCCGGGTCATCGGCCCGTGTCGGATACCGGAGGTCACGTGCTGGTTCCAGCGCGTCACGTCGCACCGGACGTCTCCTCCTTCCCGCGGGACTCGCGGTCTCGACTCCCAGAAGCCTGAGCCTGCCGCGACGTGGAAGCGGGTCAGTGCAGATCGTTGGTGGGCTGTGGACGGCGGGCCCGTGGGACCGGTCCGGCTGTGGACGGCTGCCCTGGCGGAGGACGGCGCCTGCCACGATCGGGATCGTGTTCTCCGTCGTCCTCCACCGCCCCGAGATCCCGGGCAACACCGGGAGCGCCATCCGCCTCGCCGCCTGCACCGGCGCCACGCTGCACCTGGTGCGCCCGTTGGGGTTCTCGATGGACGAGGCGAAGCTGCGCCGCGCGGGCCTGGACTACCACGACCTGGCGCGCGTTCACGTGCACGACGACCTGCCCGCTCTGTGGCGCGCCCTGACCGCCGAGGGCGCGAGCGGCTCGGGTGGCGGGCTCCCCCGGGTGTTCGCCTTCACCGCCTCGGCGGGCACCCGCTACACCGACGTGCGCTACCGCGCCGGCGACGTCCTGCTCTTCGGGTCGGAGTCGGTGGGCCTGCCCGAGGCGGTGCTCCACGCCCCCGAGGTGACCGCGCGGGTGAGGGTGCCCATGCTCGCCGGGCGGCGGTCGCTGAACCTGGCCAACGCCGCGTCCATCGCCGTGCACGAGGCGTGGCGCCAGCACGACTTCGCCGGTGCGGCGGCCGGCTGACCCCGGACCCCACCGACCGGTGGACCTCAGACGCCGACGGCGGCCCTCGAGCCCTCGTGGACCGCCAGCGCGGAGGCCAGCTCCGCCTCCAGCCCGAGGTGGGTCACCGCAGCCGCGACGTCGGGCAGCGGCGCGACCTGCGCCTCCAGCTCGCGCACCAGGGGGATCACCCGCTCCCCGAAGGCCCGCACCTCCTCGTGCACGTGCAGGAAGCCCAGGAGCATCAGGTCCACCCCCACGAGGCGGTAGGCCAGCACCCGACGGGCGACCTGCTCAGGGGTCCCCACCAGCCCCGTGCGGAAGCCGTCGTTGTACTGCACGAGGTCCTTGAACTCGCTGTCGGCCCACATGCCCCTGCGGTCGGCCGCGGACTGCCCGGCCTCCTTGACGGCCTCCCCGAAGCCCTCGACCTTCTCGACGTCGGCGTGCGCCACGATGTCGTCGACCACCTGGACGGCCTCCGCCTCGGTGTCGCGCACCACCGCGAAGCCGTTGAGCCCGAACCCGATGCTGCGCCCGGCGTCCGCCGCGTAACCGCTGACCTCGGTGACCTGCTCGGCGACGGCCTCGGGGGTGTTGCCGTTCATGAAGTACCAGTCGCTGACGCGCCCCGCCATCCTGCGGGCGGCGGTGGAGTTGCCGCCCTGGAAGACCTCCGGGAGCACCGCCGGCCGGGGGCGGAAGGTGAGGTCGCTGACGGAGAAGTGGGCCCCGGCGTAGGTGAAGGAGTCCTGCGTCCACGCGCCGCGCAGCACGTCGATGAACTCCTCGGACTGCGCGTACCGCTGGTCGTGCTCCAGCCACGTGGCGCCCAGGTCGACGGCCTCCTGCTTGAACCACCCCGAGACCACGTTGAGCGCGAGGCGGTCACCGGTGAGGGCCTGCGCGGTCGCGGCCCACTTCGCCAGGACCGTGGGCTGCCAGAAGTAGGGGTGGACTGCGGCGATCACCTTCAGGCGCTGCGTGGCCAGCAGCAGCGCGAGGGAGAAGGACGTCGACTCGTGCTGGGCGTCCGCGCCGTAGGAGGCGGCGTACCGCACCTGGCTGAGGGCGTAGTCGAAGCCCACCTCCTCGGCGGTGCGGGCGGTCTCGATGTTGTACGCGGGGTCGTGGCTGGTGCGCTGGGGCAGCGTGGAGACCACGAGCCCACCGGAGACGTTGGGGACCCAGTAGGCGAAGTGCAGGGGCGCGAGCGCGGGCACGGCTTCTCCTCATCGGTCCTGGCGGGAGCACCGCCGCCGACACCGGTGAGGGTTCGGGGCGGTTGCTGCGGCGTCGACGAGCCAGGTCTCTCAGCCGCTCTGGATGGGTGACCAGGAGAACCCGCCGCGGGGGTGGCCGTCAAGTGCCCCCGCCGCGCGACCGCCGTCGGTCGCCCCGCGCGCTGCCTCCCGCGCTGGAGAGGCGGTGGAGCCGGGGGGTGTCGGTTGCTAGCGTCGCTGGGGTGAGCACCCCGCCGAGCGCGCCCCCCGGAACTCCCGTCACGGTCGCCGTCACCGGCGCCGCCGGCCAGATCGGGTACAGCCTGCTGTTCCGGATCGCCTCCGGGGCGATGCTCGGCCCCACCACGCCGGTGCGGCTGCGGCTGCTGGAGATCACCCCCGCCCTGGGCGCGGCGGCGGGTGTGGCCCTGGAGCTGGAGGACTGCGCCTTCCCGCTGCTGGCCGGCGTCGACATCACCGACTCCCCCGAGACGGCCTTCGACGGCGCGGGCATCGCGCTGCTCGTCGGATCCCGCCCCCGGGGGCCGGGGATGGAGCGCTCGGACCTGCTCAGCGCCAACGGCGCGATCTACAGCGCGCAGGGCCGCGCGCTGAACGCGGGCGCCGCGGACGACGTGAAGGTGCTGGTGGTGGGCAACCCGGCGAACACCAACGCCCTGATCGCCCAGCGCAACGCCCCCGACATCCCCGCGGAGCGCTTCACGGCGATGACCCGCCTGGACCACAACCGGGCGGTGGGGCAGCTGGCCCTCCGCGCCGGGGTGGGCGTCGGCCACGTGCGCCGGGTGACCATCTGGGGGAACCACTCCGTCACCCAGTTCCCCGACGTCTCCGCCGCGCTGGTCGACGGGCGCCCCGCCAGCGAGCTCGTGGGCGCCCCGGGAGGGCGGGAGTGGCTGGAGGGTGACTTCATCCCCACCGTGCAGAAGCGGGGCGCGCAGATCATCGCGGCCCGCGGCTCCTCCTCCGCGGCATCGGCGGCGAACGCGGCGGTCGACCACGTGCGCGACTGGGTGCACGGCACCCCCGAGGGGGACTGGACGTCGATGGGCGTGGTCTCCGACGGCTCCTACGCGGTGCCGCAGGGGCTGGTCAGCTCCTTCCCGGTGACCACCTCCGGGGGGACCTGGCAGGTGGTGCAGGGCTTGGAGATCGACGACTTCGCCCGCCCGCGCATCGACGCCTCGGTGGCCGAGCTCGCCGAGGAGCGCACCGCGGTGGAGGGCCTGGGGCTGGTCTGAGGTCCACGACACCCCGCAGGCCGGTCCGCGCACTCGTCGAGACGCGCAACGCCCCGGGGGTGCGCAGCGCAGCGCGCAGGAGCCTGGCGACGGTCTCGCCGAGCGACGTGCCGGAGTCGCGGGCGACGGCCACTGCCGCGGCGTGCACGTCATCGGGCAGGACCACGGCGGTCCCGTGCGCTCACCGTTTCGTCGTGGTGCAGGAGAGCGGGTTCCTGCGTCGTGGTGAGGCCGTCCCCCACCGGACCTGGCGAGATGATCGGTCATCGGGTCGACGGGACGGTGAGCGCCAGCACCGCGACGGCCACGGCCAGCGTGGCGGCGGTGGCCACGTCGACGCCCCGCGAGCGCACCGCCAGCGCCCCCACGCGGGCCACCGGGAGCACCAGGCGGGCTGCGGCGACGGCGACCAGGACGGCGGCGAGCACCAGTCCCGCCAGGCGGAAGCTGACCAGCCCGGCGAGCGCGACGCCCCCCGCGCCGAGGGTCGCCGCGAGCACCGGCAGCACGTCGGGGGGCCGCCGCTCGGACACCCGCGGACCCTACCGACGGCAGCGGTGCCAGGACGGTGGCTCGCGTGGGCTGCAGTGCCCGCGCTCAGCCCGGCGCGTCCGGTGGGGCGGTGCCCCACAGCCAGCGGTAGTACGCGGTGCGCTCGGCATCCAGCTCGGTGCCGTGGGCCTCCAGCAGCGCCTGCTCCCACCCGGGGCCGTAGTTCCAGCGCGTCGACCAGGTCGCGATGGCCAGGTCGGCCCACGGGTCGCCCACCCCGAGCTGGCCGAGGTCGACCACGCCCGTGACGACCGCGGGGCCGGACGACGCGCCGGCACCACCAGGGGGATCGTCGGCGAGCAGGGTGTTGGGGGCGCACGCGTCGCCGTGGCAGACCACCGGGCGCAGCACCGGGGGGCGGGCCGGGCCCCCGGTGCGCGCCACCTCCGGCTCCCACACGAAGGGGCACCCCTGCACGGGCAGCGCGTCGTGGACGGCGCGCAGCGCCCGGCCCAGCGCGGGCACCGCTCGTGCGGGCTGGGTGCGCCAGTACGGGGCGACGGCGTTGCTCCCCGGGAGGGCGGCCGTGAGCAGCCACTGCCCCGAGGCGTCCTCACCGGTGTCGATCACCCGGGGCACGGCGGTGGACCGGCCCGCCCAGCGCAGGCGCGCCGCCTCCCGAGCGAGGTCGATGCCGCTGCCGGCCGGGGAGTGCTTGACGTACTGCCCGGCGCCGACCACCCGGAAGGTCAGGCCGCCGAGCTCGTTGCGCCACACCGGTTCCAGCGGCCGGCCACCGGTGACCCGCGCCAGCACGGGCGGCACCGGTGTCGACGATGCGGGCGCCCCCGACACCGGGTGCTCCAGGTCGCCCGCGGTGCCCACGGCTCCAGCCTGCCCGCGTCAGTGGGCGAAGTGCCGGGCACCGGTGAGGTACATCGTCGCTCCCGCGGCCCGCGCGGCGGCGATCACCTCCTCGTCGCGCACCGACCCGCCGGGCTGGACGATGGCGCGCACCCCGGCGTCCAGCAGCACCTGGAGCCCGTCGGGGAAGGGGAAGAACGCGTCGGAGGCGGCCACGGACCCCCGGGCGCGCTCGGCGCCGCCGGCGTCGGCCCGCGCGACGGCGAGGCCGCACGAGTCGACCCGGTTCACCTGCCCCATGCCCACCCCCACCGCGGCGCCGGCACTGGCGAGCAGGATCGCGTTGGAGCGCACGGAGCGCACCGCCCGCCACGCGAAGTCGAGGTCGGCGAGGGTCGCGGCGTCCGCGGGCTCGCCCGCCACCAGGCGCCACCGGGCGCTGTCGTCGCCACCGTCGGCGATCCCACCGGCGCCGCCGCTGCCCGCGTCGAGGACGTCGGCCTGCTGCAGGAGCAGGCCGCCGCTGACCCGGCGCCACTCCGTGCGCGGCGCGGGGGGCGTCGACGCGGGCGCCGGTGGCGCGCACACGAGCACCCGCAGGTTCTTCTTGCGGGTGAGCACCTCCAGCGCCCCGTCGTCGTAGCCGGGGGCGAGCACGACCTCGGTGAAGACCTCCGCAACCTGCTCGGCCATCGCCGCGGTGACCGGGCGGTTCGCGGCGACCACCCCGCCGAAGGCGGAGACGGGGTCGCACGCCAGCGCCGCGGCGTGCGCTGCGGCGATGTCGGCGCCGACGGCGATGCCGCAGGGGTTCGCGTGCTTGACGATCGCCACCGCGGGGCCGGCGTGGTCGCCGGCGGCGCGGCGGGCGGCGTCCGCGTCGACGTAGTTGTTGTACGACATCTCCCTGCCGTGGAGCTGCTGGGCGCCCGCGACGCCCCCGACCTCCCCGGGAGCGGTGTACAGCGCGGCGCGCTGGTGCGGGTTCTCCCCGTAGCGCAGCACCGACCGGCGCGCCCAGGTGGCGCCGAGGAACGGCGGCAGGACCGCGTCGTCCCCCGGGGAGCCGGCGCTGGAGCCGGCGCCGGCGAGCTCGGCAGCGGAGCCGACGGGGGCGCCCGCACCGGCGAACCACGACGCCACCGCGACGTCGTACGCGGCGGTCGCGGCGAAGGCCCGCGCCGCGTACCGGTGGCGCTGGCCGGCGGTGGTACCACCGCCGGCCACGGCGCCCAGCAGCTCCGCGTAGTCGCCCGGGTCCGTCACCACCGCCACGCTGGCCGCGTTCTTCGCCGCCGCGCGCACCATCGCCGGCCCCCCGACGTCGATCTGCTCGACGCACTGCGCGGGCGACGCCCCGGAGGCCACCGTGGCCTCGAAGGGGTAGAGGTTGACCACGACCAGCTCGAAGGCCTCGATGCCGAGGTCGGCGAGCTGCGCGAGGTGGTCGGGGTCGGTGGTGTCGGCGAGGATCCCGGCGTGCACGGCGGGGTGCAGGGTCTTCACCCGCCCGCCGAGCGCCTCGGGGAAACCGGTGAGCTCCTCCACGGGCGTGACGGGCACCCCCGCGGCGGTGATGGCCGCGGCGGTGGACCCGGTGGAGACCAGCGCCACGCCCGCGGCGTGCAGGCCGCGGGCCAGATCGGGCAGGTCGGTCTTGTCGGAGACGCTGACCAGCGCTCGGCGCACGGCGCGCCGCCCGTCGGCGGCCTGCGGTGTCGGGGGTGGCGTGGTCATGGCGCGGGGCTCCTGGCGTCGAGGGGTGGACCGGTCACGGCTGCGGCCGTGACGACGTCGAGGAGCAGGTGCCGCTCGACGGCCTTGATGCGCTCGTGGAGGGTCGCCTCGTCGTCGCCGGGCAGCACCGGTACGCGGCGCTGGGCGAGCACCGGACCGGTGTCGACGCCGGCGTCGACGAGGATCACGCTCGCACCGGTGACCTGCGCGCCAGCGGCGAGGGCGTCGCGGACGGCGCGGGCGCCGGGGAAGGCGGGCAGCAACGAGGGGTGGGAGTTGATCGTCCGCCCGGCCCACTCGTCGAGCACGGCAGGGCCCAGCAGGCGCATGAACCCCGCGAGCACGAGGAGGTCGGGCCGGTGCGCCCCGACCGCCGTCGCGAGGGCGGCGTCCCATGCGGGTCGGTCGGGGTGCTCACCCGGGGCGGTGGTGAAGGTGGGGACGCCGTGGCGCTCGGCGCGCTGCAGCCCCACCGCACTCGACCGGTCGCTGCCGACCGCGACTACGGTGAAGGGCGCGGGGGCGCCGGGGCCGGCGCCGCGGGCGTCGAGCAGCGCCTGGAGGAGGGTGCCCTCACCGGAGACCAGCACCACCACGCGGGCTCGCCCGGACCTCGAGGGCGCGCTCGGCGGTGCCGGGATCGCGCTCACGCCGGCAGACCCTAGCCACCACCAGCGAAGGAGCCGCTCGACCACCATGTCCGACCCCCGACCGCCCGGCGCGCAGGCGCCACCTCCCCCGCTGCCGCCCCGCCAGGAGGGCAGACCGGAACACCGACCGGGACACCGACCGCCGGGTCGACCGCCGGCGGACTCGGCGGCTGTTCGCAGCGCCGGCCGCACGGCTGGCCGCTTCGGGCTCCTCTCCCTCGCCGCCGTCGTCGCCGTGCAGCTCCCGCTGCCCTGGGGTCTGGCGGCGCTCGTCTTCCTGATCGCCGCGGTCGCGACGGGCGTGGTGGCGCTGGTGGCCGCGGTGCGCGCGCGGATGGGCCCGCCGTCGGTGGTGCTGCTGTCGGTGGGCCTGGGGGTGGTGGGGCTGGGGCTGGTGATCCAGCTGGTGCGGGTCGTCCTCTACCCGGTCACGACCGCGGACGAGCAGTGCCGCGAGGCGGCGATCACCGAACGGGGCTCGGCCGCGTGCGCGGAGCAGCTGCCGGATCGCCTGCGGGAGGAGTTCTTCGGAGGCTGACGCGGCGCTCACCGCCGGCGGGGACCTCGCGGGTGCCAGCGGTCGCTGGGACCTCCCCGGCGTCCTGGACGTCGATGGCGCGGCGGGCTCGGTGGGCTCGATGGGCGGCGGCGCGCAGGGCGAGCACCACCGCGCCCCCGGCGGCCACCTCACCGGTCACGGCGAGGGCCACGGGCACCGGCTGCCCGCCGACCTGGGCCATGCGGCCCGGTCCCACCGCGCCCGAGGCCAGGGCCACCAGGACGCCGACCACGACGCCGGTGGCCACGGCGGTGGCGGCGACCGGGAGCACCGGCTGTGCGCCGCGGCGCGCTGCGGTGGTGTCGCGCGCTCCGGTGGTGTCGGGTACTGCCGTGGCGCCGCGGTGCGCCCGGGCCGATGCCACGCCGACCGCGACCCCGGCGAGCACCGGAACCAGCAGCAGGGCGCGGGCAGCGCCCGGCAGCGGACCACTGGCGGGCAGTGCGGCGAGCAGCGGCAGGGCGGGCAGCGCCCCGACGGTGGCCCCGGCCGTGGTGATCGACGTGCCGACGCCGACCGCGACGCCCGGCCCGGCGAGCACCGCCACGGCCCACACCACCGCGACCGGCACCAGCGCCAGCTGCCCGAGCACGAGGACGCCGCCACCGACCGCGCCGGCGGTCAGCGCGGCGTGCGCGTCCAGCACCTGCTCGCGGTGCACCGCCACCGCCGCCACGACCACCACGGCTCCGGCAGCGAGGATGACCAGCAGGGCGAGCCCCGTCGTGGCGGGCACGCCGGCGAGCCCGGTCCTGGGTGCCCGGGAGCGCGGAGGCACCCGTGGTCCGCGCAGCAGGACGGGGACGGTGCCCAGGGCGCAGACCACGGCGGCCCCCAGCACGGAGGGCACCACCGCGACGAGCACCCGCGGGGTGGTGGTCAGCGCGACGACGCCGATGGCGACGGCGGTGTAGCTGGCGACGGCCGCTGCAGCGACCGTCGCCGTCGCCGCCCGCCAGCGGAGGCTGTCGGCGGAGTGCAGCACCGCGCGGGCGCGGCGCGCGGCCAGGGCGCTGAGGGCGACTGCGGCGGCGGTGATCCCGAGCGGGACCACGTCGACGCCAGCCCCGGCGATCCGCAGGGACCCGCCGTGGGCGAGCACCCACGCACCGGCCCCCGCCCTCAGCGGCGCGTGCCACGGCGGTGGGTCGCCGACCGCCGAGGAGGACGCGGGGCTGGCGGCGCCGTGCGCGGCGAGCCAGGCGAGCACCGCGGGGAGCACCAGCAGGCCGAGCCCGGCGACCGCGGCCTGGACCCCGGCGACCGCGCCCAGCGCCAGGGGAGGGGGCACCCGCGCCAGCGGTGCGGGTGCCGGCGCGAGCGGGGCCGGCGTCCCGCGTGCGGGCGGCTGCCCCCGAGGCACCGGACCCATCGGCCCAGTGTGCGTGCGGTCAGCGCGCGGCGAGGCCTTCCACGAGTTCCCGTGCGAGCGCAGCGGTCTCCGACGGCGTGCGTCCCACCTTCACCCCGGCGGCCTCCAGGGCCTCCTTCTTGGCGGCCGCGGTGCCCGCTGACCCCGACACGATGGCGCCGGCGTGGCCCATGGTCTTGCCCTCCGGGGCGGTGAACCCCGCGACGTACCCCACGACCGGCTTGGTGACGTGCTCGCTCACGTAGGCGGCGGCCCGCTCCTCCGCGTCGCCGCCGATCTCCCCGATGAGCACGATGACGTCGGTGTCTGGGTCGGCCTCGAAGGCCTCCAGGGCGTCGATGTGCGTGGTCCCGATGATCGGGTCGCCGCCGATGCCCAGCGCTGTGGAGAACCCGATCTCCCGCAGCTCGTACATCATCTGGTACGTCAGGGTGCCCGACTTGCTGACCAGGCCGATGCGCCCCGCGGGGGTGATGTCGGCGGGGATGATGCCGGCGTTGGACTTCCCGGGGCTGATCAGGCCCGGGCAGTTGGGTCCGATGATCCGGGTGGTGCCCTTCTCCTGGGCGTAGGTGAAGAACTCCGCGGTGTCCTTCACCGGCACGCCCTCGGTGATGACGATGACCAGCGGCACCGCGGCGTCCACGGCCTCGACCACGGCGGCCTTCGTGGCCCGTGCGGGCACGAAGATCACGCTGACGTCGGCGCCCGTGGCCTCCACGGCCTCGCCGACCGTGGAGTGGACGGGCACCGTCACGGTGCCCCGGGTGCTCCCCGGCTCACCGGGTCCGGCGTCGAGGTCGATGCTCTGGCCGCCCTTGCCGGGGGTGACCCCGGCGACGAGCTTCGTGCCGGAGGCCAGCATCCGCTGCCCGTGCTTGCGCCCCTCGGACCCGGTCAGGCCCTGCACGATGACCCTGCTGTCCTCGGTGAGGAAGATCGCCACGTCTGTCTCCTTGATCGTCGGGGTGGTCAGGCGGCGGCGAGCTGCGCGGCGGCGGCCGCGGCGCCGTCCATGGTGTCGACGACCGTCACCAGGGGGTGCGCGGCCTCGGCGAGGATGCGCCGGCCCTCCACCACGTTGTTGCCGTCCAGGCGCACCACCAGGGGCTTGGTCGCGTCGTCGCCGAGGATCCCCAGCGCGCTGACGATGCCGTCGGCGACGGCGTCGCACGCGGTGATGCCCCCGAAGACGTTGACGAAGACGCTCTTCACCTGGGGGTCGCCGAGGATGACGTCGAGGCCGGCGGCCATGACCTGCGCGGAGGCGCCGCCGCCGATGTCGAGGAAGTTCGCGGGCTTGACCCCACCGAACTGCTCGCCGGCCTGCGCGACGACGTCGAGGGTCGACATGACCAGGCCGGCGCCGTTGCCGATGATGCCGACCTCCCCGTCGAGCTTGACGTAGTTCAGGCCGGCGGCCTTCGCCTTCGTCTCCAGGGGGTCGTCGGCGGACTCGTCGGCGAGCTCGGCCTGCCCGGGCTGGCGGAAGGCGGCGTTCTCGTCGAGGGTGACCTTGCCGTCGAGGGCGATGACGCGCCCGTCACGGACCTTCACGAGCGGGTTGACCTCCACGAGGGTGGCGTCGGACTCGCGGTAGACCGTCCACAGCTGCTGCAGCACCGCGGCGACCTGGTCGGCCACCTCGGCGTCGAAGCCGGCGGCGGCGACGATCTCGGCGGCCTTGGCCGCGTCGATCCCGACGACGGGGTCGACGCCGATGCGGGCGAGGGCCTCGGGGCGCTCCACGGCGAGGACCTCGATCTCGACGCCGCCCTCCTTCGAGGCCAGCGCGAGGTAGCGGCGCTCGGCGCGGTCGAGCAGGAGGGAGACGTAGTACTCCTCGACGATGTCCGCGCCGCCGGCGACCATGAGTGTGGAGACGACGTGGCCCTTGATGTCGAGCCCGAGGATCGTCTCCGCGGCGGCCTGCGCGTCGTCCGCGGTCCTGGCGACCTTCACCCCGCCGGCCTTGCCTCGCCCCCCGGTCTTGACCTGGGCCTTGACCACGGTCACCCCGCCCATCTGCTCGGCGGCGGCGCGCGCCTCGGCCGGGGTGCGGGCGACGACGCCGGGGAGCACGGGGACGCCGTGCTGCTCGAACAGATCACGGGCTTGGTACTCGTACAGGTCCATCGGCTGGGGCCTCCCTCGCTCGGGCGCCCGGGCGGGCGGCGCCGCGGTGAGCGTAGCGACGCGCGCCGACGCCGGGGAGCCGGTGCGCCCGGAGGGAGCGCGCCGGGCCGACGTCCAGTGGGGACCCGCACCCGCACCGCACGCGGCGTCCCCGTGCCAGCGGGACTGGCACGAGGACGCCGCGTGCGGCAGCGGGTTCGACGGGAGGACGGCGCGGTCGATGGGTCCGCGGTGCCCTGGCGCCGCTGCTCAGCCCTGACCCTCCAGGAACAGCCCTCGCGACTCCACACCGGTGTCGGGGTTGTCGGTGAAGAGCCCGTCGACGCCGAGGGCCCAGAACTGCTGCTGCTCGGCCAGCGCCAGCCCGTAGTCGTCGGGCGCGACGCCCCGGCGCAGCTCCAGGGGCAGGAAGGTGTTCTCGTTGCGGAACGTGTACGGGTGCACCAGCAGCCCGACCGCGTGGGCGTCGGCCACGAGCGCGGTGGGGGTGCCGGAGGCGCCCGTCGCGGTGCGCGGCACGATCTGGGCCTTCTCGGGCCCCACGCCGTCGGCGTAGGTGGCGATGCCGGCCAGGCCGGCGGCGCTGGAGATGTCCGCGTAGGTGCGCGCGTCACCCGCGGCGGTGAGGTCGTACGGCTGACCGGTGGCGGAGAGCAGCTGCACCAGGGGCACCTCCACCCCCTCCGCGTCCAGCTGGCGCAGGTTCGCCGTCTCGAAGGACTGCACGAACACCGGGTCGTCGCTGTCGTCGAGGTCGACCGCGGCCAGCTCGCGCACCAGCGGCTCCTCGAGGCTGAGGCCGATGCCGTCGAAGTACGTGGGGTGCTTGGTCTCGGGGTAGACCCCGATCGTCCGGCCCAGCTCGCGGCTGAGGCGCGCGCGCAGCGCCAGCACCTCGGTGAGGGTGGGCACCTCGTACAGCCCGTCGTAGAGGGTGTTCTCCTCGCGCACCAGCGGGATGCGCTCGATCGCCCGCAGGGTCTTCAGCTCCGCGAGGGTGAAGTCCTCGGTGAACCACCCCGTCAGGACGATGTCGTCCACGGTCTTCGTGGTGCGGCGGTCGGCGAACTCCGGGCGGGACGCGACGTCGGTGGTCGTGGAGATCTCGTTCTCGTGGCGGGCGACGAGGATGCCGTCCTTGGTGCTGACCAGGTCCGGCTCGATGAAGTCGGCGCCCATCCGCGCGGCCAGCTCGTAGGAGGCGAGGGTGTGCTCGGGGCGGTACCCCGAGGCCCCCCGGTGGCCGATGACGAGCAGCTCGGGCAGCGGGGCCACCCGGTCGGGCCGGCCCGGGCCGCGCTGACCCGTCTCGGAGGCGGCCGCCTCCGGTCCGGCGCCCTGCGGGCCGGCGGTCGTCGTCGCGGACGCCGGCGCGAGGCCGGCGATGCCGAGCGGCACGGCGAGCACCGCGGCGAGGGTGGTGGTGAGCGCGCGCCGGTAGCGGGTCACGGGTCGGGTCACGGGGATCTCCAGCGGGTCACGTCACGGCGACCATCGCCGGCGGTCCGCAGCCGAACCCCACACCGCGCACCTGCACGTACCGGACACACCGGGCGAACAACGGGTGAAGGGGCGGCTCGGGCGGGAGCACGGTCGACCGCTGCTCCGGTGGTGGTGTGACGATCGAGCCGTCGAGCAGTGATGGGCGTCCGATCGGCGCCGAGGACCACGCCGCCCGCGTCGTCCGCGCCACGCTGGACCGACGGCCGCGGAGGCAGTGGTGCGACCGCCCCGGCGCAGCACGGCGTCGGCGGCATCGTCAGCCGCTTGCACGGCGGTCGGCGAGGACGGTTCCGGGGACGGTGTGCGCGCACTCCGGACGATGGCGGCCTGTGCGGCGCTGGCCATCGGTGGCGCGAGGTGGCCCGCGGCGACGGCCGCCGCAGCAGAGGCGGCCCGGCTGCAGGGCGGTGATCGTGACGAGACGGCAGTGAGCGCCTCCCGCGCCCCGGTTCCCACGCCACCCGCGAACCAGACCGTCCTCATCGCCTCCGGCGCCGGGAGGTGCCGGCCGCCGAGTGGGGCGGAGCGGCTCACACGGGCGGGACCAGCTCGACGAGGTGGCGGTCGTCAGGGTGGAGGGCCTCCACCACCCCGGCGTCCGACGTGGCGAACCGGCCTGCGCGGCGCGCCGCAGCGGCGACCCTGAGCACGTCGCTCACCCGCCGGTGGCCGACCACACGGGCGCGGCGGACCACCGGGTCAGCGACGAGGTCGACATCGTCGGCGGACGCGCTGCACGGGGTCCGACGTGACGACCGAGGGTGATCGTCGCTGACGCCTCGACGCTCGTGCGCGCCGTGCTCGAGCCCCGGCGCGCTGGCGCGGGGGCGGATCGCCGGCGGGTGGTCCACGTGCCCCACCTCGTGGACGTCGAGGGGCGCTCGGCCCTGCGGTGGCTCACCCCGGCCGGCAGGAGCCCTGCACGGCGGGCCGCGGAAGCCCCCGAGGACTTCTCGGCCCTGGTGCTCGAGCGCTGCTCCCACGCGGTGCTGGCAGCCCGGTCGTAGGAGCTCCGCTCCACCGTCGGCGCCCGGGACGCTCAGTGCGTCGCCTCGGCGGAGCTCGCCGGAGGTGCTGCTCGTGACGGCGGACGGGCCGCTCGCTCGTCGACGTCACCAGCTCGGTCGTCATGGCCGAGAGCCGCCTGGAGCGCCTTCGCCCATGACGCGGACTCCACCCGGGCCGGGTCCACCACCGTCTAGA
This sequence comes from uncultured Quadrisphaera sp., assembly GCA_964242735.1. Taxonomy (GTDB): domain Bacteria; phylum Actinomycetota; class Actinomycetes; order Actinomycetales; family Quadrisphaeraceae; genus CADCUY01. The sequence continues at coordinate 106,049 of CAXTAK010000005.1, forward strand.
GCTTGTGCACCGGCGCGTACCGCAGGAGCAGCCGCTTGGTGCCCTCGGACCCGAAGTCCACGTGCGCCACCGTCTTGTCGCCCGCGCCCTCCACGACGGTGACGGTGCCGAGGCCGAAGGCGTCGTGGGTGACCCGGTCACCCGGCGCCAACGCGATCACCGGGCGGGTTCCGGCGGTGCGCACCCCCGGGGTGCCGGCCAGGCGGGCACCGGCGGAGGTGCCCGCGTACCCCCCGCCACCACCCGACGCCGAGGCGCCGACGGGCACCGCGGCCTCGGCGCGCTCCCAGCGCAGCAGCGCGGCCGGCACCTCGTCGAGGAACCGCGAGGCGGGGAAGTACTGGGGCTGCCCCCACGCGCTGCGCATCGCCGCCCGCGAGAAGCGCAGGAACCGCCGCGCCCGGGTGATGCCCACGTAGGCCAGGCGCCGCTCCTCGGCGAGCTCGTCGTCCTTGGCCAGGGACCGCATGTGGGGGAAGGTGCCGTCCTCCAGCCCGGTGAGGAACACGGCCGGGAACTCCAGGCCCTTCGCGGTGTGCAGGGTCATCAGGGTCACGACGCCCTCGTCGGCGCTGCCGTCCGTCCTGCTCGCGCCGTCGGCGACCGCACCGTCGGGCACCTGGTCGGAGTCGGCGACGAGCGAGACCGTCTCGAGGAAGTCCGCCAGGGTCCCCCGCCCCTCGCTGGCCACCTCGTACTCCCCCGCCACGGCGGCGAGCTCGGCGAGGTTCTCCACCCGCGACTCGTCCTGCGGGTCGTGGCTGGCGCGGAGCTCCGCGAGCAGTCCCGTGCGGTCCAGCACGGCCTCCAGCACCGTCGCCGGCCCGGAACCGGCCTCCACGAGGGTGCGCAGCTCCTCGAGCATGGTGGCGAACCCGGCGACGGCGCTCCGGGAGCGTCCGGCCAGGGCTTGTATCTCACCGGCGCGCTCGAGGGCCTGCGCGAAGCCGATGCGCTCGCGCTCGGCGAAGACCGCCAGCGCCGCCTCGGCGCGCTCGCCGATGCCCCGCTTGGGCACGTTGAGCACCCGCCGCAGGCTCACCGTGTCGGCGGGGTTGGCGAGCAGCCGCAGGTAGGCGATGGCGTCCCGCACCTCGCGCCGCTCGTAGAACCGAGTGCCGCCGACCACCTTGTACGGCAGGCCGACGCGGATGAAGACCTCCTCCAGCGCCCGGGACTGGGCGTTGGTGCGGTAGAACACCGCCACGTCGCCGTACCCGATGTCGTCCTCGTCGTGGAGCCGGTCGATCTCGGAGGCCACGAAGGCCGCCTCGTCGTGCTCGTTGTCGGCGACGTACCCCACGATCTGCGACCCGTCGCCCTCGGCGGTCCACAGGTTCTTCGGGCGGCGGTCGGTGTTCTTGTCGATGACGGCGTTCGCCGCGGAGAGGATCGTCTGGGTGGAGCGGTAGTTCTGCTCCAGCAGCAGGGTGCGCGCCGTGGGGTAGTCGATCTCGAACTCGACGATGTTGCGGATGGTGGCGCCGCGGAAGGCGTAGATCGACTGGTCGGCGTCACCGACCACGGTCAGCTCCGCGGGGGGCAGCGGCGCCTGGCCCTCCACCGCCTCACCCTCGTCGCTCCCGCCGTCAGCGCCGCCGTCCACGCCGTCGTGGGGGTGCCGGGACGACGCAGACGGTCGGGAGCCGCCGGTCAGCTCCCGCACGAGCACGTACTGGGCGTGGTTGGTGTCCTGGTACTCGTCGACCAGGACGTGGCGGAAGCGCCGGTGGTAGTGCTCGGCGACGTCGGGGAAGGACTGCAGCACCGTCACCGTGGTCATGATCAGGTCGTCGAAGTCGAGGGCGTTGGCCTCCCGCAGCCGCTGCTGGTAACGGCTGTAGGCACGGGCGAGGACCTGCTCGGCGACGGTGCCGGACTCCGCCCTCGCGGCGAAGGCCGGCGCGTCGACCAGCTCGTTCTTGAGGTTGGAGACCTGGTTGGTCAGCGCCCGCGGCGGGTACCGCTTGGGGTCGAGGTCGAGCTCGCGGCCCACCAGGGCCATCAGCCGGCGCGCGTCGTCCGCGTCGTAGATGGAGAAGCTCGAGCGCAGACCCGCGTGCGCGGCCTCGCGGCGCAGGATGCGCACGCACGCGGAGTGGAACGTCGTCACCCACATCGACCGGGCCGCGGGCCCGACGAGGGCCGCGACGCGCTCGCGCATCTCGGCGGCGGCCTTGTTGGTGAAGGTGATCGCCAGCACCTGCCCCGGCCGGGCCCCGCGGGCGGCGAGCAGGTGGGCGATGCGGTGCGTGAGCACGCGGGTCTTGCCCGACCCGGCGCCGGCGATGAGCAGCAGCGGGGAACCGGTGTGCAGCACCGCCTCGCGCTGTGCGGGGTTGAGTCCCTCGAGGAGCTGCTCGGGGCTCGCCCGGTGGCGCTGGGGCTCTTCACCGGACTCGTCGTCGCCCCACGGGCGGTGGTCGGAGCCCTGGGGGGTGCGCAGGCCGGTGCCCCCGGTGCTGGGCAGCGGCAGGTCGTCGAAGAGGGTGGCCATGGCCTGCCAAGACTACGGCCGGCGGGCGACACCGGGCGGTGGACGGGCGTCGTCCACGGGGCACCCGTGACGTCGGCGCGCGCTCAGGCCACGCGGGCACCCGCGGCGCGCCGCGTGTCGCCGGCACCGGCACCGGCACCGGCACCGGCACCGAGCAGGCTGCGGGCCCGCACCCCGGTGTCGACGAAGTCGGTGAAGATCCCGTCGACGCCGGCGCGCGCGAAGGCCAGGTGCTCCGCGAGCGCGAGGCCGTGCCCGTCCGGTGCCGTGCCGAGGCGCAGCGGCGGCGGCAGGTGCGCGTTCTCGTCGCGCAGCGTGTACACGTGCACCGCGAGGCCCGCGGCGTGGGCGTCGGCGACCAGCGGCGTCGCGGGGGCCCACGACCCGTCGCGAGCCACGGGCAGCACCAGGTCCTTCGCGACCGCCAGCACCTGGGCGTAGGTGCCGACCTCGGCCAGGCCGGCGGGCGTGCACATCGCCTCCCGCTCCGCCCACCCCGGGGCACCGGCGCCCGCCAGGGGCCACCGCGACACCAGCTGCACCAGCGGCAGCGCCACGCCGAGGCACCGCAGGCGCACCAGGAAGCGCGGGTCGAAGCACTGCAGCGCCACCGCCGGTGGCCCACCGCGCGGAGCCCCGCCGAGGTCGTCGCCGACGTCGATGCCGTGGGCGGTCAGCTCCGCGACCACCAGGGCCGCGACGTCGAGGCCGCGGGCGGCGAAGCGCGCGGGCTCCTTGACCTCCGCGGTGACGGTGGTGGTGGGTCCCAGCTCCTCGCCCAGCGCGGCGGTGAGGTCGAGCAGCTCCCCCAGGGTGGGAACCGGGTGGAGCCCGTCGTGGGACGTGGTGGCCCGGCGCAGGCTCGGCCGCGGCTCCACGGCGCGCACCGACCGCACCTGGGCCAGCGTCATCTCCTCGGTGCACCACCCGCCAGCGGTGCGCGCCACCGCCCCGGTGCGGCCCGTGGGGGTGCGGCGCAGCCCGGCCGGCGGCCGATCGGCGATGTCGGTGCTGTGGCTCAGGTCGCTCTCGTGCCGCAGCACCAGGGCGCCGTCGGCGGTGGGGACGACGTCGGGCTCGATCCGGTCGGCGCCCAGGCGGATGGCGAGCTCGAAGGCCGGCAGGGTGTTCTCGGGACGGTGGCCACTGGCGCCGCGGTGTCCGATGACGAGCACCAGGCCATCCTCGGCACGGGCGGTGATCATCAGGAGCGCGTTCGATGAACGGACGGTGAGGGGATCGTTGCCGGCGCACCTCGCGACGCCCGGCGCTGAGCCCGCGGCCCGCCCGGCGCACCCTACGGTGGGGTCGTGGGGGCGCTGCAGGTCGTGCGGCGCGCGGCGCACGTCGGGGCCCTCACCCTGTTCCGGCACCTGCCGGCGCCGGTGCGCCGCGGTGCCGTGCGCGCCGCCACCCCCGGCTTCACCGTGGGTGCCGTCCTCGTGCTCGTCCACGACGACACCGTCCTGGTCCTGCGGCAGCCGCACCGCACGGGGTGGTCGCTGCCCGGTGGGCTGCTCGACCGCGGGGAGGCCCCGCACCACGGGGTCGAGCGCGAGCTGAGCGAGGAGACGGGGCTGGACGTGCGCGTCGGGCTGCCCCTGACCACCCAGGTGAGCGCCCGCCTGCGCCGGGTGGACGTCATCTACCGGATGCGGGTCGAGCACCGCCCCGCGGTGCGCCCCGGCGGGGAGGCCCGGGAGGCCCGCTGGCTGACCCCCGACCAGGTCCTCGGCGGGGTCGACGGGGGGCCGGGCGCCGACGGGCCCACCCGCGAGATCCTGGCGCTGGTGGCCCGCGCCCTGGCGCCCGGCGCCCACGACGGCGAGGTCTCGGCGGAGGCGGAGTGACCCTGGCGGGTGTGGTCCTCGCCGCGGGCTCGGGACGCCGCCTGGCGCCGCTGACCGACGCGACGCCCAAGGCCCTGGTCGAGGTCGGTGGCGCTCCACTGCTGGACGGCGCGCTGGCCCGCCTCGAGGCCGTGGTCGGCGCCGGCCCCCACCGCGTGGCGGTCAACGCCCACCACCTGGCCCACCGGGTCGTGGACGCCGTGGGAGCCCGCGCCCACGTGGCGGTCGAGGCGCCCGTCGCGCTGGGCACCGCGGGCGCCCTCGCGGCACTGGGGCCCTGGCTCGCCGGCCGCGACGCCCTCGTCACGAACGCCGACGCGTGGAGCCCGCGGGGCCCGGGGCTGCTGGACGACCTGGTGACCGGGTGGGACGGGCGGCGCTGCCGGCTGCTGTGCGGCGCGGCGGGGGGCGCCCGCGCCGACTTCACCACCGTCGACGGTCGGGGCGTCCGCTACCTGGGCTCGTGCCTGCTGCCGGCGACGCTCCTGCGGGGGCTGGCTCCGGTGCCCTCGGGGTTGTACGAGGTGCTGTGGCGGCACCTGGACGCGCTCGGCCAGCTCGACCTGGTGGTCACCACGGCGCCGGTGGTCGACTGCGGCACCCCCGACGACCTCGCTCGCGCCCGGGCTCTCGCCGGTGGTGCACTGGACGCCGTGCCGACAGACCCCCCCACCGCCGCCCAGCCCACCGCCGCGCAGCCGGACGGGACCCGGCCCGGCGTCCAGGTCACCGGTGCGGTCCCGGTCGGTGGTGCCGCCGCGGCTGACACGGTCGTGGTGGTCATGGGGGTCTCCGGCAGCGGCAAGACCACCGTGGCGCAGGCCCTGGCCCGTGAGCTGGGGTGGCCCTTCGCCGAGGCCGACGACTTCCACCCCCCCGCCAACATCGAGAAGATGACCGCCGGCACGGCGCTGACCGACGAGGACCGGTGGCCCTGGCTGGAGGCGGTGCGCGACTGGCTCACCGCCCGCGCCCACGACGGGCAGGGCGCGGTGGTGACCTGCTCGGCGCTCAAGCGCAGCTACCGCGACCTGCTGCGCACCTCCGGCGGGCGGGTGCTGTTCCTGCACCTGACCGGGGAGCGCGACGTGCTCGCCTCGCGCATGGGCGGGCGCAGCGGGCACTTCATGCCCGGCTCGCTGCTCGACTCCCAGCTGGCGACCCTGCAGCCCCTCGCTGCGGACGAGCCGGGTCTCACCGCGTCGGTCCTGGTGGGGCCGGACGACATCGTCGACGCCGCCGTCGCGGGACTGCACCTGCGCTGAGCGCCCGGCGCGGTGGCCGGTCCTGCGCGCCTCACTCCCACTCGATGGTGCCCGGCGGCTTGCTCGTCACGTCGAGGACCACCCGGGTGACCTGCGGCACCTCGTTGGTGATCCGCGTGGAGACCCGGGCCAGCACCTCGTAGGGCACGCGGGTCCAGTCCGCGGTCATCGCGTCCTCGCTGCTCACCGGTCGCAGCACCACCGGGTGCCCGTAGGTGCGCCCGTCGCCCGCCACGCCCACCGAGCGCACGTCGGCGAGCAGCACCACCGCGCACTGCCAGATCGAGCGGTCCAGGCCCGCGGCGCTCAGCTCCTCCCGGGCGATGGCGTCCGCGGCGCGCAGCACCTCCAGGCGCTCGCGCGTCACCTCCCCGATGATCCGGATGCCCAGGCCCGGGCCGGGGAACGGCTGGCGCCACACCATCGCCTCGGGCAGGCCCAGCTCCGCGCCCACCGCGCGGACCTCGTCCTTGAACAGGGTGCGCAGCGGCTCCACCAGCTCGAAGGCGAGGTCGTCGGGCAGCCCCCCGACGTTGTGGTGGCTCTTGATCGTCGCGGCACCCGACCCGCCCCCGGACTCCACGACGTCGGGGTACAGCGTGCCCTGCACGAGGAAGCGCACGTCCTCGCCGTCGGCACCAGCGGCGCCGGCGACGAGCTCGCGCGCGGCACCCTCGAAGGCGCGGATGAACTCCCGCCCGATGGCCCTCCGCTTCGCCTCGGGATCGGTGACCCCGGCGAGCGCGGCCATGAAGGCCTCCACGGCGTCGACGACGACCAGCCGCACCCCGGTGGCCTCGACGTAGTCGCGCTCGACCTGCTCGGCCTCCCCCGCGCGCAGCAGCCCGTGATCGACGAACACGCAGGTCAGCTGGTCACCGACCGCGCGCTGCACGAGCGCGGCGGCGACCGCGGAGTCGACCCCGCCGGAGAGCCCGCAGATCACCGCGGCCCCACCGACCTGGGCCCGGATGCGCTGCACCTGCTCCTCGATGACGTTGCCGGTGGTCCAGTCCGCGGGCACCCCCGCACCGCGGCGCAGGAAGTTCTCCAGCACGGCCTGCCCGTGGGCGGAGTGGGCGACCTCGGGGTGCCACTGGACGCCGTACAGGCGCCGGACGTCGTCCTCGAACGCCGCGACGGGCGCGCCCGCGCTCGAGGCGGTCACCCGGAACCCCTCGGGGGCGGCGGTGACGGAGTCGCCGTGGCTCATCCACACGTCCTGGGTCGGCGGCTGGCCGGCGAGGATCGTGGAGCCGTCGGGTACGACGTCGAGCGCCGTGCCGCCGTACTCGCGCACCCCGGTCGGGGCGACCTCGCCGCCGAGGGCCGCGGCCATGGCCTGGAAGCCGTAGCAGATGCCGAGCACGGGGACGCCGGCCTCGAACAGCGCCGGGTCGGCCGGGGGGGCGCCGTCGGCGTACACCGACGCCGGCCCCCCCGACAGGATCACCGCGGACGGGTCCTTCGCCAGCATCTGCTCCACCGGCATGGTGGCCGGCACGATCTCGGAGAACGCGTCGGCCTCGCGCACCCGCCGAGCGATGAGCTGGGCGTACTGGGCGCCGTAGTCCACGACGAGCACCGGCCGGTGCGCGCGCTCGGCGAGGGCCCCGGCGTCGGCGGGGTCCGCCGCCGCCGCGGTCTCGGGACCGTCGGCGCTCACGCCAGGCCCGCTGCCCGCACCTCGGCGACGATGCGCCGCTCGACGACGAAGGACACCAGCGGCACCACCCCGGCCAGCACGAGCGCGACGAGGCGCCCGAAGCGCCACCGCAGCTTGCTCCACAGGTCGAGCACGGTCACCAGGTACACCACGTAGACCCAGCCGTGGGCGATGAGGACCGTGCTGCCCACCTCACCGGTGTCCACGCCGAGCAGCCGGCGCAGCACCACCTCCAGTGTCACCAGCAGCAGCATCACCCCGGTCACGATCGCCATCACCCGGTAGCGGCCCAGTGCGGGACCGATCACCCCCTCGCGACGGGCGGTGGCGGGCGTCACGCTGCTCAACGGACCTCCTGGTGGTGCTGCGGGCTGGTGGGACGGGCGGGGTCATCCTCCCAGGGCCGGCGCGGCGGGTCGGCGTGGTCGACGGCCCCCGGCTCGTCCGCCGTCAGGTACCGGTCTCGGACCAGGCGCCACCACACGACCACGGCGAAGCCCGCGAACAGCCACCACTGCAGCGCGTAGGAGAGGTTGCGCCAGTCGGTGCCCGTGCTCGGCGGTGCCGACACCACCGGCTGCAGCGGGGCCTGCGCGACCGGCTCGTCGGCGATGACGAACCCGGTGTACAGGCGCGCGTCCCACACGTTGACCAGGTCCGTGGGGCTCAGCGCGGCCAGCGCGGGGCCGGCGCCGCCGGCGGGCGGCACCCCCTCCGGAGGCTCACCGGCGATCAGCCGCCCGGTGACCGCCACCGGACCAGCGGGCGGCGCGGGGACTGCGTCGTCACCGCCCTCGGCGACCCAGCCGCGCACCACCGGCAGCAGCGCGGGCTCACCACCACCGGCGGGGGTCACCGCCAGGGGCGCCACCACCCACACGCCCGGCGTCCCGCCCTGCAGCCGACCGCCGACCAGCACCTGCTCCCCTCCGGTGAAGCTGCCCTCCACCCGCACGAGCTGCCCGTCGACGTCCCCGGTGAAGGTCGTCGCCGGCTCCAGGACGTCGGTCAGCGCCACCACCCGCTCCAGCGCCGGCCTGACCGCGGATGCGCGTGAGCGCTCGACCTGCCACTGACCGAGCAGAGCGCACGCGGTGGCGACCGCGAGCGCCAGCGCCAGAAGCCCCAGCGGCCCGGGGCGCAGGACCGCTCTCAGCACCCCACCACGGTACGGCGGGTCCCCGTGTGCGGGCGCTCACGCCTCAGGCGGTGACGCGCACGTCCTTCCAGAACGCCACCCGGTCGGTGACCTGGGCGGCCGCGGCCTTCGGCTCGGGGTAGTACCACACGGCGTCGGCGCTCTCGGACCCCGCCGCGCGCAGGCTGTAGTAGCTCGCCACGCCCTTCCACGGGCAGGTGGTGTGCGTGGCGGACTCCGCCAGCACGTCGTCGCGCACGCTCGCCCGCGGGAAGTAGTGGGTGCCCTCGACCACCACGGTGTCGTCGCTCTCGGCCAGGACCATCTCGTTCCAGATCGCCTTCACCACTCCACTGTGCCCCCTACCCGCACCCTCGGTGCCGGCGGGTCAGTCGTCGTCCTCGTCGACCCAGTCCAGAGTCCGCTCGACGGCCTTCTTCCACTTGCGGTAGCCCCTCTCGCGGGTGGCAACGTCCATCGTCGGCTCCCACCGCTGGTCGACCAACCACTGCGCGCTCAGCTCCTCGGTGCCCGACCAGAAGCCGGTCGCCAGACCCGCGGCGTAGGCCGCCCCCAGCGCCGTGGTCTCGGCGATCTGCGGGCGCACGACGGGCACGCCGAGGATGTCGGCCTGGAACTGCATGAGGAGCCCGTTGGCGATCATCCCGCCGTCGACCCGCAGCTCGGTGAGGTCGACGCCGGAGTCGGCGTTCATCGCCTCGAGGACCTCACGGGTCTGGTACGCCGTCGCCTCGAGCACCGCGCGGGCCAGGTGGCCCCTGTTGACGTAGCGGGTCAGGCCGACGAGCGCGCCTCGAGCGTCGGCGCGCCAGTGCGGGGCGAACAGGCCCGAGAACGCCGGAACGAAGTACGCACCGCCGTTGTCCTCCACGCTGGCGGCGAGCGCCTCGATCTGCGAGGCGTCGGTGATCATCCCGAGCTGGTCGCGCGCCCACTGCACGAGCGAGCCGGTGACGGCGATGGACCCCTCGAGCGCGTAGACCGGCTTGGCATCGCCGATCTGGTAGCACAGCGTCGTCAGCAGGCCGTTCTGGGAGAGGATGGCCTCCTCACCGGTGTTGAGCAGCATGAAGTTGCCGGTGCCGTAGGTGTTCTTCGCCATGCCCTTCTGGAAGCACACCTGCCCGAAGGTCGCCGCCTGCTGGTCACCGAGCGAACCGGCGATCGGCACTCCCGCGAGGAAGCCCCCGGCGCGGCCCTCGCCGTACACCTCGGAGTTCGAGCGGATCTGCGCCAGCATCGACATCGGGATGGTCATGTCCGCGGCGATGCTCTCGTCCCACGCCAGCGTGGTGAAGTCCATGAGCATCGTCCGCGAGGCGTTGGAGACGTCGGTGAGGTGCTGGCCGCCGTCCACCCCACCGGTCATGTTCCACAGCAGCCACGAGTCGATGGTGCCCATGAGCAGGTCGCCGCTCTCGGCCCTCGCCCGGGCGCCCTCGACGTTGTCGAGGATCCACTTGACCTTCGGCCCGGCGAAGTAGGTCGCCAGGGGCAGTCCCACCTTCGCCCGGTACCGCTCGGCGCCGCCGCCCAGCGCCCCGAGCTCCTCGGTGATCTTCTGGGTGCGCGTGTCCTGCCAGACGATGGCGTTGTGGACGGGCTCCCCCGTGGTGCGGTCCCAGACCACCGCGGTCTCGCGCTGGTTGGTGATGCCGACGGCGATGAGGTCTGACTTGGCGATGTTGCCCTTGGCGAGGGCCTGGCCGACGACCTCGCGCGTGTTCGACCAGATCTCCAGCGCGTCGTGCTCGACCCACCCGGCCCGGGGCAGGATCTGCTCGTGCTCCTTCTGGCCGACGGAGACGACCTTCCCGTCGTGGTCGAAGACCATGCAGCGGGTGCTGGTGGTGCCCTGGTCGATGGCGGCGACGTACTGCGTCATGGCGTGGCTCCCGTGCTCGGAGGCGGACGGCGCAGCGGCGCGAGGTCCGGTGGTGCGTGGGCTCAGCTGACGGCGGTGACGACGCGGGAGACCAGGCCGGCCAGGACGCCGCCGATGATCGGCCCCACCACGGGCACCCAGGAGTAGCCCCAGTCGTTCCCGCCCTTGCCGCGGATGGGCAGCACGGCGTGGGCGATGCGCGGCCCGAGGTCGCGGGCGGGGTTGATGGCGTACCCGGTGGGTCCGCCGAGGCTCATGCCGATCGCGAGGACCAGGAAGGCGACGGCGACGGGCCCGATCTGCGTGGGCGTGTTGCCCAGCTGCAGGATCGTGTAGACGAGGACGAAGGTGCCGATGGCCTCGGTGGTGGTGTTCCACAGCGGGTTGCGGATCTGCGGGCCCGTGGAGAAGACCGCCAGCTTCTCCGCGGCGGTCTCGTGCACGTCGAAGTGCTGGCGGTAGGCCAACCAGACCAGGACCGCACCGAGGAAGGCGCCGATGAACTCCCCGAGCAGGTACACCAGGGTCGACCCGAGGTTGACGTCGACGAAGCCGGTCTCCGACTCGGTGTAGAACTCGCTGCCCGAGAACAGCAGGCCGAAGGTCACGGCGGGGTTCAGGTGCGCGCCGCTGCGGTAGGCGATGTAGACGCCGACGAACACCGCCATCGCCCACCCGAAGCTGATGAGGAGCCAGTCGGCCCCACGGCCCTTGGTGTCGCGGAGCAGCACGTTGGCCACCACCCCGCAGCCGAGCAGGGTCAGCGCCGCTGTGCCCAGGATCTCGCTGAGCAGCACGACTCCGAGGGAAGTCTCCATGCGCCCTCCTCGTTGGGGAAGGCAGCTGCCCCCGCACCATCGCAGGGGCGACGCGCCGCCGTCCGCGCACAGTCCTAGTGTGTGGAGGGTCGGCACCGCAACCCGCCAGGGCGCGGCGCAGCCGCACCGAGCCGCTGGCCGCGGCGCAGCCGCACCGAGCCCCTGGCACTGACGGCAGGAGAGCACCGCGTGAGCCACGACGACCGCCTGGGTCCCGAGCACCGCGCCCGCGCCTGGACGGAACTGTCGTCCGGCACCTTCGACGTCCTCGTCATCGGCGGCGGGGTGACCGGCGCGGGGGTGGCCCTGGACGCCGCGACCCGGGGCCTGCGCACCGCCGTCGTCGAGCAGCGGGACTGGGCCTCCGGCACGTCCTCGCGCAGCTCCAAGCTCTTCCACGGCGGCCTGCGCTACCTGGAGCAGCTGAACTTCGCCCTCGTGCACGAGGCGCTGCGCGAGCGCGGCCTGATGATCAACCGCCTCGCCCCGCACCTGGTCAAGCCCGTGTCCTTCCTGTACCCGCTGAACCACCGCTTCTGGGAGCGCCCCTACGTGGGCTCGGGGATGCTGCTCTACGACGTCATGGCGGGCCTGACGGCCCGTGCGGTGCCCTTCCACCGGCACTTCACCCGGCGCGGGGCGCTGCGCATCGCCCCCGGGCTGAAGGTCGACGCCTTCAAGGGCGCGATCCGCTACTTCGACGCGCAGGCCGACGACGCCCGCCACACCATGACCGTCGCGCGCACCGCCGCCCGCTACGGGGCGGTGACCCGCTCCTCCACCGAGGTCGTGGACCTGCTGCACGAGGGTGACCGGGTCGTCGGTGCCGTGCTGCGCGACGTCGAGACCGGCGCCACCGCCGACGTGCGCAGCCGCGTGGTCATCAACTGCACCGGGGTGTGGACCGACGACATCCAGCGCCTGGCCGGCGGGAAGGGCCGGTTCAAGGTGCGGGCCAGCAAGGGCGTCCACATCGTCGTCCCCCGAGACCGCTTCGCGTCGGAGTCGGGGTTGATCCTGCGCACCGCGACATCGGTGCTGTTCTTCATCCCCTGGGGCACCCGGTGGATCATCGGGACCACCGACACGGACTGGCACCTCGACCTGGCCCATCCGGCGGCGACGCGCAAGGACGTCGACTACATCCTCACCCAGGCCAACCGGGTGCTGTCCACACCGCTGACCCACGAGGACGTGCGCGGGGTGTACGCGGGGCTGCGCCCGCTGCTGGCCGAGGAGAGCGAGAACACCAGCTCCCTCTCCCGCGAGCACGCCGTCGCCCGCCCCCAGCCGGGGCTGGTCTCCATCGCCGGCGGGAAGTACACGACGTACCGGGTGATGGCGAAGGACGCCGTCGACGCAGCGGCGGCGGACCTCGGGCCGGTGCGCGCGTCGGTCACCCAGCACGTGCCGCTGGTGGGCGCCGACGGCTACCGCGCGCTGGTCAACCAGGTCGACCACCTCGCCGAGCACTACGGGGTGCCGACCTGGCGGGTGCAGCACCTGCTCGACCGGTACGGGTCCCTGGCCACCGAGCTGCTCGAGCAGGGCCTGCTCGACCGCTCGCTGCTGGAACCGCTGGAGGGGGCGGAGGACTACCTGCGGGTGGAGCTGCTGTACGCCGTCACCCACGAGGGCGCGCTGCACCTCGACGACCTGCTGACGCGCCGCACCCGCATGTCGATCGAGTACTCCCACCGCGGGGTCGACTCCGCGCGGGCGGTCGCCGAGCTCGTCGCGCCGGTGCTCGGGTGGGACGCCGACCGCGTCGAGGCCGAGGTCGCCAGCTACGCCGAGCGGGTGCTGGCCGAGCGGGCGAGCCAGGAGCTCCCCGACGACGAGGCCGCGGACGCCGCGCGCCGCGCCGCCCCCGACTCCCGGCCGCTGCTGCACGCCTGAGGCGGTGCGTCAGGTCGGCTGGTACGGCGCGACGACGACGTCGACGCGCTGGAACTCCTTCAGGTCGGAGTACCCGGTGGTCGCCATGGCCCGGCGCAGCGCCCCCAGGAGGTTCGTCGTCCCGTCGGCGGTGCGGCTGGGGCCCAGGAGGATCTCCTCCAGCGAGCCCACGGTGCCCACCCGCACCCGGGCACCCCGCGGGAGCTGCGGGTGGTGGGCCTCGGGACCCCAGTGCCACCCGCGGCCGGGGGCCTCGGTGGCGCGGGCGAGCGCCGCGCCGAGCATCACGGCGTCGGCGCCGCACGCCACGGCCTTGATGACGTCGCCCGAGAACCCCATGCCCCCGTCGGCGATCACGTGCACGTACCGCCCCCCGGACTCCTCGAGGTAGTCGCGCCGGGCCGCCGCCACGTCGGCGACGGCCGAGGCCATCGGCGCGTGGATGCCCAGGATCTGGCGCGTGGAGTGCGCCGCGCCCCCGCCGAAGCCGACCAGCACCCCCGCCGCGCCGGTGCGCATCAGGTGCAGCGCCGCGGTGTGCGACGCGGCCCCCCCGACCACGACCGGCACGTCGAGCTCGTGGATGAACTGCTTGAGGTTCAGGGGCTGCGACCCCGGGCGGCCCACGTGCTCGGCGGAGACGGTGGTGCCGCGGATGACGAACAGGTCGACCCCGGCGTCGACGACGGTGCGCCACAGCTGCTGGGTGTTCTGGGGGCTGAGCGCCCCCGCGACCGTCACCCCCGATGCGCGCACCTCCGCGAGGCGAGCGGCCACCAGCTCGGGCACCACGGGGGCGGCGTAAATCTCCTGCATGCGCTGCGTCGCGACCACCGCGTCCAGCGCCGCGATCTCGCGCAGGTGCGGCTCGGGGTCCTCGTAGCGCGTCCACAGCCCCTCGAGGTCGAGGACCCCGACGCCGCCGAGGCGCCCGAGCGCGATGGCCGTCGCCGGGGAGACCACGGAGTCCATCGGCGCGGCCAGCACCGGCAGGTCGAACTGGTAGGCGTCGATCTGCCAGGCGACGGTGACGACCTCGGGGTCGCGGGTGCGGCGGCTGGGGACGACGGCCACGTCGTCGAAGGAGTAGGCCCGGCGCCCCCGCTTGCCGCGCCCGACATCGATCTCGCTCACGACCTCATCACCCGGGGAGGCTACCCACCCGCGTAGTTCGGGGACTCCCTGACCATCTGGACGTCGTGGGGATGGCTCTCGCGCAGCCCCGCCGGGGTGATGCGCACGAAGGTGCCGCGCTCCTTCAGCTGCGGCACGGTGGCGGCGCCGACGTAGAACATCGACTGCCGCAGCCCGCCGACGAGCTGGTGCGCCACCGCCGACAGCGGCCCCCGGTAGGGCACCTGCCCCTCCACGCCCTCGGGCACGTACTGCTCGGTGGACGTCGCGGCCTGGAAGTACCGGTCGGTGGAGAACCCCTTCTCCCCCGCGCGGGTGGACTGCGCCCCCACCGATCCCATGCCCCGGTAGGACTTGAACTGCTTGCCGCCCCGCAGCACCAGCTCCCCCGGGCTCTCCTCGCAGCCGGCGAGCAGGGATCCCAGCATCACGGTGTCGGCGCCGGCGACCAGCGCCTTGGCGATGTCACCGGAGTGCTGCAGCCCACCGTCGCCGATCACCGGCACACCGGCCGGGGCGCACGCGAGCGACGCCTCGTGGATGGCGGTCACCTGCGGCACCCCGACGCCCGCGACGACGCGGGTGGTGCAGATCGACCCGGGACCGACCCCGACCTTGACCCCGTCGACCCCGGCGTCGACCAGCGCCTGCGCGGCGGCGCGCGTGGCGACGTTGCCGCCGATCAGGTCGACGTGGGCGGCGGCCGGCTCGGCCTTGAAGCGGGCGACCATCTCCAGCACGCTCTGGCTGTGCCCGTGGGCCATGTCGACGACGAGGACGTCGACGCCGGCCTCGACCAGCCCCATCGCCCGCTCCCAGGCGCCGGCGAAGACCCCGACGGCCGCGCCGACGCGCAGCCGGCCCTGGTCGTCCTTGGTGGCGAGGGGGTACTTCTCGGTCTTCGCGAAGTCCTTGACGGTGATCAGGCCGCGCAGCCGGTCGGCGTCGTCGACCAGCGGCAGCTTCTCGATCTTGTGCTTGCCGAGCAGGGCGATGGCCTGCTCCGGGGGGGTCCCGACGGGGGCGGTGACCAGCGGCATGGGGGTCATCACGCCGCGGACGAGGCGGGTCTGGTCGCTCTCGAAGCGGAGGTCGCGGTTGGTGACGATGCCGATCAGCGTGCCGTCGGCCTCGACGACGGGCAGGCCCGAGATGCGGTACCGCGCGCACAGGGCGTCGACCTCGGCGAGCGTGGCCTCGGGCCCGCACGTGACGGGGTTGCTGACCATGCCGGCCTCGGAGCGCTTGACGGTGTCGACCTGCTGGGCCTGCTCGGCCGGGGAGAGGTTGCGGTGCAGGACCCCGATGCCGCCCTGGCGGGCCATGGCGATCGCCATCCGCGCCTCGGTGACGGTGTCCATCGCGCTGGAGAGCAGCGGGACGGCGACCTCGACGCGCCGGCTGACCCGTGAGCGGGGGTCCGCGGCGCTGGGCGCGACGTCGGACTCCCCCGGCAGGAGGAGCACGTCGTCGAAGGTCAGGCCCCACGCCCCGAACCGGCTCTCGTCCATCCGCCCAGGTTACCGGCGCCCTGCGACACTGCCGCGGGACCGCCCGCCCCGGCGCCCACCCACGGCGCTCCGGTGGCCGGTGGCCGGTGGTCCCTCAGGTCACCAGGCCCAGGCGGAAGCCCTTGGCGACGGCGTGCGCGCGATCGGCGGCGCCGAGCTTGCGGAACAGCCGGCGAGCGTGGGTCTTCACGGTGTCCTCGGAGAGGAACAGCTCGCGACCGATCTCGGCGTTCGAGCGCCCGCGGCCCATGCCGGTGAGCACCTGCAGCTCCCGCTCGGTCAGGGTCGGCGTCTCCTGCTCGGGGCGCCGGCGCACCGGGCGGTGGCGCGAGGCGCCGTTGACGGACCCGAGGACGGCGGCGGTGAGCTCCTGGCGGGTGGCGTCCTTGACGACGTACCCCCGGGCCCCGCCGGCGATGGCCCGGGCGACGCCGTCGACGTCCTCGGCGACGGTCAGCATGAGCACCGCGGCGCCGGGGTGGCGCGCCAGCAGGCGCCGCGCGGTCTCCACACCGCCGAGGCCGGGCATGCGCACGTCCATGAGCACCAGGTCGGGCCGCTCGACGCCGAAGCGGGCGAGCACCTCCTCACCCGAGGAGGTCACGACCGCGCGGGTGACCCCGGCGATGCCGGCGACCGTGCGCCGCAGGTTCTCGCGGACCACCGCGGAGTCGTCGCACACCATGATCGTGCTCATCGGGCCACCTGCCGCTGGACGCGCCGCGCCGGGCGGCGCGACAGCCGTCCATCGGCACGGTGGCGGGGCGACCTGAGCCAACGGCGCGCAGCGCCCTCGAGCCAGCCCAGCGCCCTGGGAGCATCCCCGCGCCCTCGACCACCCCAGCGCTCCCGTGTCGGCGCACGACCCAGCGGTCAGCGCGCCGCACCCCCTCGTCAGTGCGACCCGCGTCCGGTCGTCAGCAGGGCTCGCGCCTCAGGCGAGCGCTCGGCGCGCCACGGCCTCGACGGCGGGGGCGAGGTCGCGGACCACCTCGGCCCCCAGGCCCTCCGGAAGTTCCACGCCGTCCCAGCCCGGACCGGCCAGGACCAGGCGCCCGCCGGGGCGCAGCCGGGGCAGCAGTCGCAGCTGCGCGCCGTCGCTGACCGGCGCGGCGGCGACCACCACGACGGCGGCGGGGCCGGTGCTGCGGACGGCAGCGGCCAGCGCCTCGGGGGGGCGCCCCGGTGCGAGGACCCGGGAGGGCACGCCGCGATCGGCGAGCGCCGCGGCCAGCACGTGCGGCACCAGCGCGTCGTGCTCGGCCGTCACCGCCGCGAGGAGCACGACGGCGGAGGTCTGCGGCCACGGGACCGGTCGGGCGCGCAGCGCCGCCAGCACCGCGCCGGTCAGCAGCAGGGCGCTGTCGACCCCCGGGCCGGTGGTCTCCCACCGCTGCGACAGGGCGCGCACGGCGGGGCCGACGAGCTGCTCCCAGCCCCCGAGCACCCCGTGCCCGGCGAAGGCCCCGGCCACCAGCCGTGCGGCGTCGTCGGGGTCGAGCGAGACGGCGGCGCGGTCGAGCTCCTGCCCCCAGGGCGGTGCTGCGGGGCGGCGACCGGACCGGCGCTCACCCCCGTCCGGCACGGGCTGGACCGGCGAGGGGCCGGTGCGGCTGAGCAGCGTGGCCGCCGCGACGACCTCCTCGACCGGGTCGACGCCACCGCCCGCCACCGCCATCATCACGGTCGCGCCACGGACGGCCGCGGGCTCGCGCGCGGTGCGCGCGGCGTCGCCGGGCGTCACCCCCTCGACGGTCAGGCGGCGCATCACGACCAGGCGGGCGATGTCGGCGCTGGTGTAGCGCCGGTGCGCCCCCGCCTCGTGGACGGAGGGGCCGAGACCGTAGCGGCGGGCCCACGTGCGCAGGGTGGCGGGCGCCACACCCAGGCGGTGGGCGACGGCGGCGACGGTGAGGCCCGGCGGCTGTGGGCCGGTGCTCTCGGCGGCCACCGCGCCGCGACCGCTCATGCCGTCCAGTGTGTGGCGGCCGCGGAAGCCGTGCCACCGGTGCCTCGAGCGGTGCGCCCGTCCGGGTCGGCCGGCCCGATCGGGTCCCTCGGGAACGCCCCGGGATCAGCAGTGCCAGGTACTTGAACAACACCTGGCGCGGTTGTACCTTCTCCGTACTCCGCACCACACCTGGGGGGGTCTGCGTCATCCACCCCCATGCTCGTACGTCCCCGATGCGCCGCCCAGACCCCCGGCGAGCCCGCTCGACCCTGGAGGAGTGCACTGATGGCCGAGATCTCGCGCCTGCCCGGACCGATCGCCGACGTGTGGGAGTGGCAGCTGCAAGGCGCCTGCCGCGACTACGACACCAACCTGTTCTTCCACCCCGAGGGCGAGCGGGGCCCCGCCCGCCGCAACCGCGACGCCGCGGCGGTCACCATCTGCTCGGCGTGCCCGGTCGTGCGGTCCTGCCGCGAGCACGCCCTGGCGGTGCGCGAGCCCTACGGGGTGTGGGGTGCGCTGACCGAGGACGACCGCGAGCGCATCTACACCGCGCAGCGCGGCACCCGCGGCCTCGAGGTCACCCCGGTGCGCCGGGTGGTGTGACCCCACCAGCACGAGCAGCACAGCACGACGAAGGCCCCGGACCACCTCGGTCCGGGGCCTTCGTCGTGCTCACGGCCCGCGCTCGGCGGGCCGGTCGCTCAGCTCAGTGGCTGTGCCCGTGGTGACCACCGGAGCCCGCGTCGACGGTCTCCTCCGGCTTCTCCACCACCAGGGTGTCGGTGGTGAGCACCATCGCCCCGATCGAGGCGGCGTTGCGCAGCGCCGAGCGCGTGACCTTGACCGGGTCGAGGACGCCCTGCGCCACCAGGTCGCCGTACTCACCGGTGGCGGCGTTCAGCCCCTGGCCCTGCGGCAGGGAGCGCACGCGGTCGACGACCACGTAGCCCTCCATCCCGGCGTTCTCCGCGATCCACCGCAGCGGCTCGACGGCGGCGTGCTGGATGATCCGCGCGCCGGTCGCCTCGTCGCCGGTGAGGGTCCCGGCCTCGATCAGGGCCTCGACGGCCGAGGCCGCGTGCACCAGGGCGGTGCCGCCGCCGGCGACGATGCCCTCCTCGATGGCCGCGCGGGTCGCCGAGACGGCGTCCTCGATGCGGTGCTTCTTCTCCTTGAGCTCGGTCTCGGTGGCAGCCCCGACCTTGATGACCGCGACACCGCCGGCGAGCTTCGCGAGCCGCTCCTGCAGCTTCTCGCGGTCCCAGTCGGAGTCGGTGCGCTCGATCTCGGAGCGGATCTGCGAGACCCGCGCCTCGACGTCCGCGTGGTCACCGGCGCCGTCGATGATGGTGGTGTCGTCCTTGGTGACCACGATGCGCCGTGCCTGGCCGAGCACCTCGAGCCCGACCTGGTCGAGCTTCAGGCCCACCTCGGGGCTGACCACCTGGGCGCCGGTCAGGGCCGCGACGTCCTGCAGGATCGCCTTGCGGCGGTCGCCGAAGCCGGGGGCCTTGACGGCAGCCGCCGTGAAGGTGCCGCGGATCTTGTTCACCACCAGGGTCGACAGCGCCTCGCCGTCGACGTCCTCGGCGATGATGAACAGCGGCTTGGAGGACTGCAGCACCTTCTCCAGCAGCGGCAGCAGGTCGGCGACGGCCGAGATCTTGCCCTGGCTGATGAGCACGTAGGCGTCCTCCAGGACGGCCTCCATGCGCTCGGAGTCGGTGACGAAGTACGGCGAGATGTAGCCCTTGTCGAACTGGAGGCCCTCGGTGAAGTCGAGCTCCAGCGCCATCGAGGAGGACTCCTCCACGGTGATGACGCCGTCCTTGCCGGCCTTGTCGAACGCCTCGGCGATCAGCTCACCGACCTCGGTGTCCTGTGCGGAGATCGTCGCGACGTGGGCGATGTCGCCCTTGCCGTCGACCTCGCGGGCCGCCTCGAGGAGCGCGGCGCTGATCGCCTCCACGGCGGCGTCGATGCCGCGCTTGAGCGCGGCCGGGCCGGCGCCGGCGGCCACGTTGCGCAGGCCCTCGTGCACGATCGCCTGAGCGAGGACGGTGGCGGTGGTGGTGCCGTCACCCGCGACGTCGTTGGTCTTGGTGGCGACCTCCTTCGTCAGCTGCGCCCCGAGGTTCTCGAAGGGGTCGTCGAGCTCGATCTCGCGCGCGATGGTCACGCCGTCGTTGGTGATCGTGGGTGCGCCCCACTTCTTGTCGATGACGACGTTGCGGCCGCGGGGGCCGAGCGTCACCTTCACGGTGTTCGCGAGGGCGTCGACCCCGCGCTCGAGGGAGCGGCGGGCGGTCTCGTCGAACTGCAGCGTCTTGGGCATGGGCTCTTCTCTCGGGTGCTGGCGGTGGTGCCGTGGACGAGCGGTGGCACGCAGCGCGCCCCGGAGCCGGCGGGGCCGGCCGCCGGGGCGCGCGTGGTGCTGGTCGTGCGTGGTGCTGGTCGTGCTGGGGCGTCAGGAGACGACGACGGCCAGGACGTCGCGGGCCGAGAGGACCAGCAGGTCGTCGCCGCCGTACTTGACCTCGGTGCCGCCGTACTTGGAGTAGATGACGCGGTCGCCGACGGCGACGTCGAGCGGAACGCGGTTGCCGTTGTCGTCGATGCGACCCGGACCCACGCTGAGGACCTCGCCCTCCTGGGGCTTCTCCTTCGCGGTGTCCGGGATGACCAGCCCGGAGGCGGTGGTCTGCTCGGCGTCGAGGGGCTTGACGACGATGCGGTCCTCGAGCGGCTTGATGGAGACCGACATGGGCGGACCTCCCCTTCCCTGCGTCACTGGAATCGGATGGTGGTCGTGCCGGGGGTCCTCGGCCGTCGTCGCGGGCGCCGGTCGGGACCGCCGCAGCGGTTGGCACCCGCACGGGTCGAGTGCCAGCTCCGACCCTAGGGGGGCCGTTAGCACTCGGTCAACTCGAGTGCCAGGTCAGCTGCTGGGCGCCGCCGGGGCGCCGGCCCCGGGTGCGAGGATCGGGGCGTGGACCCCGCCGGCCTCACCGCGCTGCTCACCGCGGACGGGTGGGCGCTGCTGGAGGCGCTGCCGCCCTACCGCGAGGACGCGGCGCTGGGCCTGGGCGAGCGGCTGCGCCAGCAGGGCGTGGACCCCTCGCTGGTCGCCGCAGCCATGACCCAGTCGCGGCTGCGCGCCCGGGGTGCGGTGAAGTTCGGGCCCTTCGCCGCGGGCATGCTCTTCACCCCCGAGGGCCTGGAGCAGGCCACCCGCCTGGAGGTCGCCGCGCACCACGCGCAGCGCTACGCCGCCGCGGGCATCATGCGCGTGGCCGACCTGGGGTGCGGCATCGGCGGTGACGCGATGGCCTTCGCCGGGCTCGACCGCGAGGTGCTGGCGGTCGACCGGGACGAGGTCACCGCCGCGGTCGCCGCCGTGAACCTGCGCCACTGGCCGACCGCGCTGGTGCGCCGGGCCGAGGTCGCCGACATCGACCTCACCGGCGCCACCGGGGCCGGCGGCGCGGGCCCCGGCGACGGGGTGTGGATCGACCCGGCGCGGCGCAGCCCCGGGGGTCGCCGCGTGCTGGACCCGCACCGGGCCTCGCCGCCGTGGTCGGAGGTGATGAGGATCGCCGCGGCGGTGCCCGCCACCGGTGTCAAGCTCGCGCCGGGCATCCCCCGCGACCTCGCCGACGGCGCGCCGCACGGCGCCGAGACGCAGTGGGTCTCCCTCGACGGGGACGTCGTCGAGGCCGCGGTCTGGTGCGGGCCGCTGGCACGGCCCGGCGTGCGGCACACAGCGCTGGTGCTGCGCAGCAGCGGCACGGGGACCGCGAGCGCCACGGAGGTCGACGACGTCGGGCTGCGCCGGCCCCTGGCGATCACCGCGCGCGAGGAGGTCGGCGCCTACCTCTACGACCCCGACGGCGCGGTGGTCCGCTCCGGTCTGGTCGGCCAGGTGGCCGCGGCGGTGCAGGGCCGCCTGCTCGACCCCACCATCGCCTACGTCAGCACCGACGCGCTGGTGCGCACACCCCTGGCCGCGGCCTTCGCGGTCGAGGAGGTGCTCCCGTTCTCCCTCAAGGCCCTGCGCACCCGGTTGCGCGACCGCGGCGTCACGCGGGTGGAGGTCCTCAAGCGCGGCAGCGCCGTCGACGTCGAGCAGCTGCGCCGCCAGCTGCGGCTGCACGCCAACACCAACACCGGCACCGGCACCGGCACCGGCACCGACCCGAGCGGGAGCGCCGGCGCCTCGCTCGTGCTGACCCGCGTGGCCGGCCAGCCCGTCGTGGTGATCGCCCGTCGCGTGCAGTGATGTGTCTGAGCGGGAGCTTCCCCGTTCGATCGACGGGCCCGGGGGGTGGTCTACTGCGCCCATGCGAGAAGGTCTGCGCCCATGAGAGTCGTCTTCGCGTCGCTGCCCATCGCCGACCACGTCCACGCGCTGATGGCGCTGGCGGAGGCGTGCCGGGCCGCCGGCCACGAGGCGGTGGTGGTGACCGGCGAGCCGTTCGGCCCCCAGCTGCGCGCCCAGGGCTGGGCGGTGCGCGCGGTGGAGGTCGACGTCGGGGCGGCGATCTCGGCGGCCGTCGTCGCCGACCCCACGATCGTGCGGCTGCCGCCCCCGCAGAAGTGGCGCATGGGCGTGGCCACCTGGGGCGAGGCGGTGCCCGAGCGCACCACCGGCCCGCTGCTCGACGCGCTGGAGGAGCTGCGCCCCGATCTCGTGGTGTACGAGGAGACGAACTGCGGCGCCGCGGTGGCGGCCGGGCTCGCCGGGATCCCCGCGGTGCGCCACGGCCTGGGACCGGCGCTCCCCCTGGAGCAGCAGGTGGGGTTCGCCCACGCCATGGCCGCCCGGTGGTCGGCCATGGGCGGCACGCCTCCCGAGGGCCTCGCGGTCCTCGGCGCGGCGCACCTCGACCGCTACCCGCAGGGCTTGAGCGACGCCGAGCCGGCCCCGTCCCTGCGGCGGCTGCCGATGCGCCCGGACCCGTGGGAGGAGGCGGTGCCCCAGCCGGACCTCGGTGCTCCCGGGGACCGGCCGCTGGTGCACCTGACGCTCGGCACGGTCGCCAGCAGCGGGGGCCCGGCCGGGCCGACCGGTGGGCCCGCGGTGCTGACCCGGACCGCTGAGGCGCTGTCGGAGCTGGACGTCGACGTGCTCGTGACCGTCGGCGCCGGTGGTGACCTCGACGCAGCCGGTCCCCCCCGGGACGGGCTGCGGGTCGAGCGCACCGCCTCCGTCCGCGCGGTGCTCGCCCGCGCGGCCGTGCTCGTGCACTCCGGTGCCAGCGGCGCCTCGTTGGGGGCCTTCACCCACGGCGTCCCCCAGCTGGTGCTGCCGCAGGGCCACGGCGACCAGTTCCTCAACGCCGCCGCGGTCGCCCGCAGCGGTACCGGTCTGGTGGTCTCCCCCTGGGGGACGAGCGCCGGCGACATCACCGAGGCGGCGGGCCGGCTGCTGCACGAGGAGGGCTTCCGCGCCCGTGCCGGCGCGCTCGCCCAGCAGGTGGCGCAGATGCCGGCACCGAGCACCGTCGTGGACGACCTGGAGCAGATCGCGGGAGGCTGAGCCGCTCACGCCGGCACGTGCACGGTCCTCGCGGGCAGCGCGGGGTCCACGGCCAGGTCCGACCCCGACGGCGCCCCCCCGTCGCGCAGCACCTGCGCCGCGAGCGCGGCGACCATCGCCCCGTTGTCGGTGCACAGCGCCACCGGGGGCACCCGCAGCGCGAGCCCCGCTGCCGCGCACCGCTGGGCCAGCAGCTCGCGGACGCGGGTGTTGGCCGCCACCCCTCCCCCGAGCAGCACCGTGGACACCCCGTGCGCCCGGGCGGCGGCGACGGCCTTGGCGGACAGGACGTCGGCCACGGACTCCTGGAACGAGGCCGCCACGTCCGCGACGTCCACCGCCGCCCCTCGGGAGCGGGCGGTGTCCACGTGGCGGGCCACCGCCGTCTTCAGCCCCGAGAAGGAGAAGTCGTGGGGTCGGCGGCGCAGGTCCTCGGCGGTGCTCAGCGCACGGGGGAAGCTGACGGCGGCGGGGTCCCCGCCGCGGGCGGCGCCCTCCAGGTGCGGGCCCCCCGGGTAGGGCAGGGCGAGCAGGCGGGCGACCTTGTCGAAGGCCTCGCCCGCCGCGTCGTCCAGGGTCTGCCCGAGCAGCGCCACGTCGCGGACCCCGTCACGCACCAGGAGCAGCTCGGTGTGACCGCCGCTGACCAGCAGCGCGACCGCCGGGTCGGGCAGGGCGCCGTTGACGAGCAGGTCGACCGCGACGTGGGCGACGAGGTGGTTGACCCCGTACAGGGGCACCCCCAGGGCCAGCGACAGGGCCTTCGCGGCGGCCACCCCGACCATCAGGGCGCCCGCGAGCCCGGGGCCGGCGGTGACCGCGACGACGTCGACGTCGGCCAGGGGCACCCCGGCGGCGTCCAGCGCCCGGCGCAGGGTGGGCACCACGGCCTCCAGGTGCGCCCTGCTGGCGACCTCGGGCACCACCCCGCCGAAGCGGGCGTGCTCGTCCACGCTGCTGGCCACCGCCTGGCCCAGGAGCGCGGTGCCGCGCACCAGGCCGACCCCGGTCTCGTCGCACGAGGTCTCCACGCCCAGCACCAGGGGTTCGCCGCGGGACTCCACGGCGGGAGCGTAGGCGGGCTCAGGCCGGGCGGCGGCGCATGACCACGGCGTCGACGTCCCCGGGGTAGTACCGCCGGCGCACGGAGAGCCGCTCGAAGCCCTCGGAGGCGTACAGGCCGAGCGCGACGTCGTTGTCCGCGCGGACCTCCAGCACCACCGAGGTCGCCTGCTGCTGGCGCGCGCGCTCGAGCAGGGCGCGCAGCAGCGCCCGGCCGAGTCCCCGGCCGCGCGCGGCCGGTGCCACCGCCAGGGTCTGCACGTCGGCGTCGCCGCCCCGCGCGCAGGCGAGCCCGGCGTAGCCCAGGGGCTCCCCCGCCCCGCCGGGGGCCAGGAGGTAGGTGCGGCCGGGAGCGGCCAGCTCCGACCAGAACGTCTCCGCGCTCCACGCGCCCGCCCCGAACAGCTCCACCTCCAGGGGCACGAGCGCCTCGACGTCGAACCAGCGCAGCCGGCGCAGCGCTGCGCTCACGGGCGCTCCACCGGCTCGGCCGCGTCCGGGCGCCGCAGGTACAGCGGCTCCGGGGGGTCGAGGGGGATGCCGCGCGCGAGCCGGTCGACGGCGAGCGCGGCGAGCCACCCGGGGTCCAGCGCGGTCGGCAGGTCCGCGCGCCAGTGCACCACCTGCTCGTAGCGCTGGGCGCCGGCGCCGACCGCCGGCAGGGGCGGCACCTGGCCCGGCGGCCCCACGCGCGGACCCTCCAGACGCACCCACCCGGTGAGCGGGTCGGCCGCGCCCCCGGCGCCCCCGGGGCGCCCGACGCTGTAGCGGGCCCAGTGCACCTCGCGGCGCCGGGCGTCGGTGACGGCGACCACGTCCCCGGCCAGCGGCGCCGTCCCGGGCGGGGCGGTGCCCGGTGCGGCGTCGAGCGCGGTGGCGAGCAGGGCGTCGAGGCTGCACAGGCCGCCGACCGGGATGCCCAGGGCCTCACCCATCACCAGGGCGGTCACCACCCCGACCCGCAGCCCGGTGTAGGGCGCGGGCCCCGTGCCGACCACCACCTGGGTCAGGTCGCGCGCCGAGATCCCGGCGCGGGCCAGCACGTCCTGCACGGCGGGGGCGAGGAGCTCCACGTGGCGTCGCGGGTCCTCCTCGACCCGGGCGGCCAGCACGCGCGCCCCGTCGTGCACGGCGACGCGCACCGTCGCCGACGTGTCCAGGGCGAGCAGCATCACCGCACGAGCCTAGGCCGACCGGGCGACGAGGAATAGCTGCAGGGCACAAGCAGTTGTAGGCTCCATGCACATCAGTCAGGAGCACCAGGACGCGCGCCGCAGCGCGACGTCGGCGGTGATGGACCAGTCCCTCGCCCTGGTGAGGCTCCTGAGCACCCTGCGGGCCCAGAAGCAGGACCGCTCCGCGCACCTGCTGCTCTTCTCGGTCGGCCGCTGCGGTCCCCTGCGGCAGTCGGCGCTCGCCGAGCTCTCCCACATCGACTCCTCCACGATCAGCCGCCACGTGGCGGACCTGGTCGCCCAGGGCCTGGTCGTGCGGCAGCCCGACCCCGCGGACGGGCGGGCCAGCCTGCTCGCCCTGACCAGCGACGGTTCCGCAGCGCTGGCCTCGATGCGCCGCGAGCGCGACGAGCGGGCCTCCGAGGCCCTCAGCGGCTGGGCCACCGCGGAGCTCATCGCCTTCACGGTCTCCCTCACCCGCTACACCCACGACCTCGAGAAGCTCCTCGCGGCCCCCACCACCGCTGCAGCTCCCCGAGCTGGAGCGGCGACGCCCCAGGAGGGCGCATGACCACCACCGACTCGGCACCACCCACCTCCCGCCCCGCGGGGACGCCGCCCGGGCCTCCCGGCCCCCCCGGAGGCGGCCCCCCCGGAGGCGGTGCACCGCCCGCCGGCGCCTTCACCGACCGCCAGATCAGGACAGTCATCAGCGGCCTGCTGATCGGGATGTTCCTCGCGTCCCTGGACCAGACGGTGGTCTCCACCGCGATCCGGACCATCGCCGACGACCTCCAGGGCTACGACCTGCAGGCCTGGGTGACGACGGCGTTCCTGATCACCTCGACGATCTCCACCCCGCTCTACGGCAAGCTCTCCGACCTCTACGGCCGCAAGCCGCTGTACCTCACCGCCATCTCCCTGTTCGTCCTGGGCTCCGTGCTGTGCACCTTCGCCACCTCGATGTACGGCCTGGCCGCGGCCCGCGCCGTCCAGGGGCTCGGCGCCGGCGGCCTGCTGTCGCTGGCGTTCACCATCCTCGGCGACCTCGTGCCGCCGCGGGAGCGCAGCAGGTACCAGGCGTACTTCATGGGCGTCTTCGGCGTCTCGTCCGTCATCGGCCCGGTGGTGGGCGGGGTGCTCTCCGGCGTCAGCTCCATCGCCGGCATCAGCGGCTGGCGCTGGATCTTCCTGCTCAACATCCCGCTGGGCGCCCTGGCCTTCGTGGTCGTCACCAAGGTCCTGCACATCCCGCACACCCGCAGGGACGAGCGCGTGGACTGGGCCGGCGCGGTCGCGCTGTCGGCCTTCCTCGTGCCGCTGCTCGTCATCGCCGAGCAGGGGCGCACGTGGGGGTGGACGTCGACCCGGGCGCTGCTCTGCTACACCGTCGGGGCCGTGGGCTTCGCGGCGTTCCTGGCGGTCGAGAGGCGCGCCGGCGCCGCCGGGCTGCTGCCGCTGCGGATGTTCCGCTCCCGCACCTTCACCGTCGGGGTGACCGCCTCGGCACTGGTGGGCATCGGGATGTTCGGTGGCCTGCTGCTCATGCCGCAGTACCTGCAGGTGGTCAAGGGCTCCAGCCCGACCGTGGCCGGGTTCCAGATGCTCCCGCTGGTGATGGGCATCATCGTCGGCGGCGCGTTCGGCGGGCGGTTCATCAGCCGCACCGGCCACTACCGGATCCTGCCGATCGTCGGGACCGGTGTCATGACCGGGGTGCTGCTGGCCCTGTCGAGGATCACCGCCGACACCCAGTACCTCGCCCTGGCGCCCCTGATGCTGGGCATGGGCGTGGGCCTGGGCCTGACCATGCAGCCGCTGATCCTGGCCGTGCAGAACGCGGCCAGCCCCCGGGAGATCGGCGTCGCGACGTCCTCGGTGACCTTCTTCCGCCAGATCGGCGGCACCATCGGCGTCGCCGGCCTGCTCTCGATGCTGTTCTCCGTCCTGGGCGGTCGAGTGGCCAGCGCCTACCGCGCTGCAGCGGCCGACCCGGCGTTCGCGGCCGTGGTGGCCGCCGACCCGGCGAAGGCCAAGGCGCTCACCGCCAGCACCGCGCAGGGCCTGGCGAGCACGGAGTCGTTCACCGGGCTCGACCCGGTGCTCTCGGCGCCCTTCTTCAACGCGTTCACCGACTCGATCGGGTCGGTCCTCCTGGTCGCCGCCGCCGCCGTGGCGCTCGGCTTCGTCATCACCCTGTTCCTGCCCGAGGTGGAGCTGCGCACGACCTCGGGCCTCCAGGCCCGCTCGGAGGCGGCCGTGGAGCAGGCGGCGAGGTCCGCAGGTGCTGCGGCACCGACGTCCAGCGCCCCCAGCGCCGCCCCGGGCACCACCCCGGAGGTCGTCCGCCGCGGCTGAGCGCGACGTGCACCACCCGGCGGGGGCGTCAGCGGAGCAGGTCTCCGATGATGCCCCCGCCGGTCTGCGCGGCGGAGGCGGACTGCTGGGTCCGCGCGGACAGCTCGCTGGGCTGGACCACCACGAAGCCCGGCCCGGAGAAGGCGTACTGGAACGCCTCCCCGGTGCCGCCGCGCAGCATCGAGCGCACGTTCATGCTCGAGACCACCTGCGGCACGAGGTTCGCCGACCACCCGACCGCGGCCTGGACGTCGACGAAGGTCGGCTGCGCGGAGCAGTCCAGGACCACGGGCTGGCCCACGGTGACCAGCGCCGCGGTCCCCGTCCCGGAGATCACGGTGTTGTACAGCCCCCCCGCCATCGTGCCCGCGCCCTGCACGCGCTGGATGTCCCACTGCAGCGAGGCGTCGAAGGCGAGCAGGTTGGTGCCGTTGATGCTCAGGGCGTCACCGGCCAGCTCCACGAGGTAGACGAACCCGGCCTGCTGGGCGAAGAACACGTCGCCCGCCCCGGAGACCCTCATCAGGGGCAGGTCCTCGTTGGTCAGCACCTTCTTGAGGAACCGGCCCACCCCGCCGGAGCCCTCGTGGTCGAAGCGCACCTGCCCCTGGTAGGCGACCATCGAGCCCTTGGTGGCGAGCAGGTCCGGGCTGCCGGCGCCCAGCGCAACGCGCAGCAGCTGCGGGTTCTGCCGGGCGAAGCGCTCGGCGCCCTCCACCTCGTGGTTGGACCGGGCGAAGAGGTCGCTGCGCACGCACCGAGGGTAGGGCTCGTCAGGGCAGGGGGACGTCGGCCCAGCGGGGTCCGACGCCGCGGACGGTGACCAGCCGGGCCCCGTCGGCCGCCACGCCCAGCTCCAGCTCCAGGCGGTCCTCCGACAGCCGCTCCGCCAGGCCCTCGCCCCACTCCACGACCGTGACGGAGTCCTCCACCGCGGTGTCGAGGTCGAGGTCGTCCAGCTCGGCGGCCCCGCCGAGCCGGTAGGCGTCGACGTGCACCAGGTCCGGTCCCCCGACCAGCGAGCGGTGCACCCGGGCGATGACGAAGGTCGGGGAGGTCACCGGTCCGGCGACCCCGAGCGCCTCCCCGAGGCCCTGGGTGAAGGTGGTCTTGCCCGCGCCGAGCCCCCCGGTGAGCACCAGCAGGTCACCGGCGCGCAGCCTCCTGGCGAGGCGCGCGGCCAGGCGCCGGGTGTCCGCGGCGCCTGCGCACCGCACCGCGGCGCCGGGGGTGCTCAGCTCGGGCCACCGACGTAGCGGCGCGGCAGCCGGGGGGAGACCCGGGTGACGACCTCGTAGGCGATGGTGCCCGCGGCGCGCGCCCAGTCCTCAGCCGTGGGGCCGCCGTCGCGTCCGTCGCCGAAGAGCACCGCGAGGTCACCGGCCCGGGCGCCCGCCGCACCGGGCAGCCCGGCGAGGTCGACGACGAACTGGTCCATGCACACCCGCCCGGCCACGCGCGTCGTCCCTCCCGCCACCATCACCGGGCCCCCCGGCTCGCTGGTCGGCTCGCTGCCCGGCTGGCCCCACTGATCACCCTGCGCTGGTCGCGCGCCGCTGCCGGCGTGGCGGGGCACCCCGTCGGCGTAGCCCAGCGGCACCAGCCCCAGGCGGGTGGGCGCCGAGGTGGTGTACGCGTGGGCGTAGCTGACGCCCTGCCCGGCGCCGACGTCCTTGACGAGCGCCAGCGGGGCCCGGAGGCTCATCGCCGGCCTCAGCCCGAAGGAGGCGCCGTCGCCCAGGTGCGGCACCGGCGAGATGCCGTAGACCGCGATGCCGGGGCGCACGAGGTCCCAGTGCGCCCCGGGGTTGGTCAGCGTCGCGGCGGAGTTCGCCAGGTGGCGCAGCTGCCAGCGGGCACCGAGGGCCTCGCCGGTGGCGACCGCCTCGGCGAAGACCCGCTCCTGCGCGCGCACCGCGGGGTGGTCGGGGTCGTCGGCCAGCGCGAAGTGCGACCACACCCCGACCACCTCCACGGTGCCGGCGGCCTGCGCGGCCAGCGACGCCCGCACCAGGGCCGGCCACTCCGCCGGCGTCGACCCGTTCCGGCCCAGCCCGGTGTCGACCTTCAGGTGCAGGCGCGCGGTGGTGCCCGTGGCGGTCGCGGCGGCCGCGGCCGCGTCCACCGCCCACGGCGCGCTGACCGAGACGTCGACACCGGCCGCCACCACGTCGTCGAGGCTCTGACCGGGCCCGTAGAGCCAGGCCAGGACGGGGGCGGTGATCCCCCCCGCGCGCAGGGCCACCGCTTCGTCGAGCTGGGCGACCCCCAGCCAGGTGGCGCCCCCGGCCAGCGCCGCGCGCGCCGCGGGCAGGAGGCCGTGGCCGTAGGCGTCGGCCTTGACCACGGCCATCACCGCCGCCCCGCCTCGGGTGCGGGCGAGCAGCTCGGCGGTGTTCGCCGTGATCGCCGCGAGGTCGACCACCACCTCCCCCGCGGCGCTCACCGCCACCTGCTCGTGGTGGAGCGGGTGGCGGGGTGTGCGCTGCGCTCCCCGGCGCGCACGAGCAGGTCGGCGACGACCCCGGGCACCGCAGCGCTCACCGCGCTGGCCGTCACCGGGCCACCGGGGTTGGCCGCGTCGGCGGCCCGACCGTGCACGGTCGCGGCGAGCGCCCCGGCCCGAGCGGGCGGCAGACCAGCGGCGAGCAGCGCGCCCGCGATGCCGGCGAGCACGTCTCCGGAGCCGGCGGTGGCCAACCACGGCGGGCCCTCGGCCTGGGCCCACACCAGGCCCTGCGGCGGCACCACGATCGTGGTGGGTCCCTTGAGCAGCACCGTGGCGCCGGTCGCGGACGCCGCAGCGCGGGCGTGGCGCAGGGGGTGGGCCTCCACCTCCGCGCGGGTGAGCTCCCCGGCACCGACCGCGGCGATCAGGCGCGCCAGCTCCCCCGCGTGCGGGGTGAGCAGCACGGGGCTGCGTGCAGGGTCCAGCGGGCCGTGGCGGCGCACGTGGTCGACCACCAGCGGGAGCGCGCCGGCGTCGACGAGCAGCGGCAGCCCGTGGTCCGCCGAGGCGGACAGAGCGGCACGCGCTGGTGCGGCGCTCACCGCGTGCTCGAGGTCGAGGCCCGGGCCGATCACCCAGGCCTGCACCTGTCCGTCTCCGGGCACGACCTCCGGCCAGCGGGCACGCACCAGCGCCGTGGGGTGCTCGGCGCCGCTGAAGCGCACCATGCCCGCGCCCGCGTGCAGGGCAGCGCCCACGCACAGCACCGCGGCGCCCGTGTACTGGTCGCCGCCGGCGGAGACGCCGAGCACGCCGCGCGTGTACTTGTGGCTGCCGGACGACGGCGCCGGCCACAGCGCGGCAGCGCCCGCCGCGTCCAGGCGCGCCACCACCGGCTCGCCGAGCAGCTCGGGCGCGAGGCCGAGGTCGACCTCCACCACCCGCCCCGCCGCCGCCTGCGCCGGGGGCAGCAGCAGCGCCGGCTTCATCGCCCCCATGGTCACGGTGACGTCGGCGCGCACGTGCTCCCCGGGCAGCTCCCCGGTGTCGGGGTCGACGCCGCTCGCCAGGTCGACGGCGACCACGGCGCGAGCCTCCCGCGACCACCGCGCCACCTCGGCGTGGTGCCCCTGCAGCCCGCGGGAGGCGCCGGTGCCGAGCAGGCCGTCGACGACGACGTCGGCCTGGTGGACCGCAGCGGCGCCGTCGTCCGCTACCCGCCCGCCCGCTGCGCGCAGCGCTGCGAGCCCGGCGGGGTGGGCTCGCTCCCCTGCCAGCACGGCGGTGACCCGCGCGCCCCGGCCGGCGAGGAAGGACCCCGCGAACAGGGCATCGCCGCCGTTGTCGCCGCTGCCCACCAGCAGGGCGACGCTGCGCCCGTACACGCCCCCGCGGGCGACGCGCAGCTCGGCGGCGACCTCGCTCGCCACGGCGGCCGAGGCCCGCCGCATCAGTGACGTCTCGGGCAGCGCGTCGATGCGGGCGCGCTCGGCCCGACGCACCGCGTCGGTCGGGAAGGCGATCAGCACCACCGCGCCATCCTCGCGCACCCCGGCAGGACTCCTCACGGGAGCGCCGTCTGTCCCCGTCGAGGGCCTCGCGGGTCGCGACCCTGCACCAGGGACCGACACGCCGGCATCCAGCCCGTCCTCGCACGCGTCTCGCACGCTGCTGCAGGACTCCGACACGCCGGCGCAACGCGCAGCCAGCCGGATCCGACACCCGGCAGCGGCGGTGCGGTCGAACGCCGCGCGCGCAGGGGCGAGCGGCTCAGCCCTCGGCGACGACGAAGGCGATCGCCACCCCCCCGTCGTGGGACAGCGCGAGGTGCCACCGCCTCACCCCGAGCCGGTCGGCGAGCGCCCCGGCGCCGCCGGCCACGGTCAGGTGAGGGCGCCCGTGCTCGCCGCGGCGCACCTCCGCGTCCTGCCAGCTCAGCCCCGGCGGGGCCCCCAGCGCCTTCGCCACGGCCTCCTTCGCCGCCACCCTCGCGGCGAGGGAGGACAGCGGCAGCCCCCGCTCCGCGGGGGTGAACAGCCGGGCTGCCAGCGCCGGGGCGCGGGCGAGCGACCGACCCAGGCGGGCGACGTCCACGACGTCGGTGCCGACCCCGATGATCACTCGACGGTGACGGACTTCGCCAGGTTCCGCGGTTGGTCCACGTCGTAGCCCTTGGCGGTGGCCAGCTCCATGGCGAGGATCTGGAGGGGCACCACCGTGACCAGGGGCGCCATCAGCGTCGGCACGGCCGGCACCCTGATCACCACGTCGGCGTGCTCGTCGACGTCGTGGTCGCCCACCTCGGCGATGACGATGGTGCGCGCTCCACGGGCCCTCACCTCCTGGACGTTGGAGATCACCTTCGCGTGCACCGAGTCGCGCCCGCGCGGGGAGGGCACGATGACCACGACGGGCTGCCCCTCGTCGACGAGGGCGATCGGGCCGTGCTTCAGCTCCCCGGCGGCGAAGCCCTCGGCGTGGATGTACGCCAGCTCCTTGAGCTTCAGCGCCCCCTCCAGCGCCACGGGGTAGCCGACGTGCCGGCCGAGGAAGAGCACGGACGGCGCGTCCGCGAGCTCGCGGGCGAGGGCCCGCACCCGCTCGCCGTCGTCGAGCACCTGCTGGACGGCGTCGGGCACCTGGTGCAGCTGGCCCAGCACCGCGCGCACCTCGTCGGGGAAGAGGTTCCCGCGCAGCTGGGCGAGGTAGAGGCCCAGCAGGTAGCACGCGGTGATCTGGGCGAGGAACGCCTTCGTGGTGGCCACGGCCACCTCCGGGCCGGCGTGGGTGTACAGCGCGGCATCGGACTCCCTCGGGATCGTCGAGCCCCGGGTGTTGCAGATCGCGAGCACCTTCGCGCCCTGCTCGCGGGCGTGGCGCACGGCCATCACCAGGTCCATCGTCTCCCCGGACTGGGTGATCGCCACGACCAGGGTGCGGGCGGTCAGCACCGGGTCGCGGTAGCGGAACTCGTGCGCCAGGTCGACCTCGACGGGGATCCGGCACCAGTGCTCGATGGCGTACTTCGCGATGTGCCCGGCGTAGGCGGCGCTGCCGCAGGCGATCACCACGATCTTGTCCATCCCCCGCAGGGCCGACTCGTCGATGCGCAGCTCGTCGAGCACCAGCGCCCCGTTCTCGTCGCTGCGCCCCAGCAGCGTGTCGGCGACCGCGCGCGGCTGCTCGTGGATCTCCTTGTCCATGAACCACGGGTATCCGCCCTTCTCGGCGGCCTCGGCGTCCCAGTCGACGGTGAAGGCCCGCGGGGTGACCGGCGCCCCGTCGAAGGTGGTGACCACGGCGGTGGTGGCGGTGATCTCCACCACCTGGTCCTGGCCGAGCTCGAGCGCGTCCCTGGTGTGGGCGATGAAGGCCGCGACGTCGGAGCCGAGGTAGTTGACACCGTCGCCCAGCCCCACCACGAGGGGGGAGTTGCGGCGGGCGCCGACGACGACGCCGGGGCTGTCCGCGGAGACGGCGAGCAGGGTGAACGCGCCGTCCAGGCGCCGGCAGACACGGCGCAGGGCCTCGGCGAGGCTGGTCCCGGGGTGGGTGCGCAGCTCCGCCGCGAGCAGGTGGGGCACCACCTCGGTGTCGGTCTGGCTGAGGAGGACCGTGCCGGCGGCGACCAGCTCGGCCCGCAGCGCCGGGTAGTTCTCGATGATCCCGTTGTGGATGACGGCGAGCCGGCCGTCGGCGGACAGGTGGGGGTGGGCGTTGGCGTCGCTGGGCCCGCCGTGGGTGGCCCAGCGGGTGTGACCGATGGCCGTGGACCCCTGCGGCAGGGGCGCGTCCTGCAGCGCCTCGACGAGGCGCGCCAGCCGACCGGCGCGCTTGGCGCAGGTGAGCACCCCGCCGTCCAGGACCGCGACGCCCGCGGAGTCGTACCCGCGGTACTCCAGGCGCCGCAGGCCCTCCAGGACCACGGCGAGCCCGCCCGCCCGCTCAGGAGCCGAGGCGCCAGGGGTGGGGGCGCCAGGGGTGGGGGCGGTGGTGGGACCCGCGAAGCCGACGATCCCGCACATGGCGGTGACACTACTGGCGAGCTGGCGCCCACCGGCGGGCATCATGAACGCTCGTGGCCACCACGAGCGGCGTCCCGAGCCCCTCACCCTTCGTCGAGCTCGACCGCGGGGCGTGGAGCCGGCTCGCGGAGTCCACCCCGCTGAGCCTGACCGCGGCGGACCTCGACGCGGTGCGCGGCGTCGGCGACCGCATCGACCTCGCCGACGTCGACCAGGTCTACCGGCCCCTGTCGCGGTTGCTCAACCTCTACGCCGCCGGGGTCACGCACCTGCACGCGATGACCTCGACGTTCCTCGGCGGCGGCGGTGTCGGCGGAGACCCGCAGGCGGGGGTGCCGCGCACGCCCTTCGTCATCGGCATCGCCGGGTCGGTCGCGGTGGGCAAGTCCACGACAGCGCGCCTGCTGCGCGCCCTGCTGGCGCACTGGCCCGACACTCCACGGGTGGCGCTGGTGACCACCGACGGCTTCCTGCTGCCCAACGCCGAGCTGGAGCGCCGCGGCATCCTCGCCCGCAAGGGCTTCCCCGAGTCCTACGACCGCCGGGCGCTGCTGCGCTTCGTGGCCGCGGTGAAGTCCGGGGCCGCCGAGGTGCGCGCCCCGGTGTACTCGCACCTGACGTACGACATCGTGCCGGGCGCGCAGATGGTGGTGCGCCGCCCGGACGTGCTCATCGTCGAGGGGCTGAACGTGCTGCAGCCGGCGCGCCCGCCCGCGGACGGGTCACCGACGTCGGCGCTGGCGGTCAGCGACTTCTTCGACGTCTCCATCTACGTCGACGCCCGCCAGGAGGACATCGCGCGCTGGTACGTCGAGCGCTTCCTGCGCCTGCGGGAGACCGCCTTCGCCGACCCCAGCTCGTACTTCCACCGCTACGCCTCCCTGACCGACGAGGCAGCCACCGCCCGCGCGGGCTCGATCTGGCGGGAGATCAACGAGCCGAACCTGGTGCGCAACATCGCGCCGACCCGCGGGCGGGCGACCCTGGTGCTCACCAAGGGCAGCGACCACGCGGTGGCCAGGGTGCGCCTGCGCAAGCTGTAGGCGCGCCCGGCCGGGGTCGCGGGCGCTGCGGGCCTGCGGGCGCTGGCGCGTCAGAGGGACAGTCGCGCGGTGACGACACCGGCGAGGCGCGCGGCGACGTCCCGGGCCTGCTCCGCGGTGGGCGCCTCGACCATCACCCGCACCAGCGGTTCGGTGCCCGAGGGGCGCAGCAGGACCCGCCCGGTGCTGCCGAGCTCGGCCTCCGCGGCGACCACCGCGGCGGCGAGCGGTGCGTCGCTGACGACGCGGGACCGGTCGACGCCGGGCACGTTGAGCAGCACCTGCGGCAGGCGCACCACGACGCCGGCCACCTGCGACAGCGGTTGGCGCAGCTCCGCGACCCGGGCGAGCAGGTGCAGGGCGGTGAGCACCCCGTCCCCGGTGGTCTGGTGGTCGAGCATCAGCACGTGACCGGACTGCTCACCGCCCAGGGTGAACCCGCCCGCGCGCATCGCCTCGAGCACGTAGCGGTCCCCCACCGCGGTCTGCAGCACCTGCACGCCGTCGCGGCGCATGGCGATCATCAGCCCGAGGTTGCTCATCACGGTGGCCACCAGGGTGGCGCCGGGCAGCTCCCCGCGCCGGTGCGCGGCCAGGGCGAGCACCCCCATGACCTGGTCGCCGTCGACGAGCCCGCCGTCGGCGTCCACCGCCAGGCACCGGTCCGCGTCGCCGTCGAAGGCCACCCCGGCGTCGGCGCCCGCGGCGCGCACCGCCTCCCGCAGGGGGTCCAGGTGCGTGGAGCCCACGCCGGCGTTGGTGTTCAACCCGTCGGGCGCCGCCCCGGTGACCACCACGTCGGCGCCCGCGCGGCGCAGCGCCTCGGGGCCGACCCACCAGGCAGCGCCGTGGGCGGCGTCGACGACCACCCGCAGCCCGCGCAGCGGCCGCTCCCCCGGCAGGGTGGCGAGCAGGAACCGCACGTACTGCTCCGCCGCGTCCACCCCTGCGGTGATGCGCCCGACGCCGGCGCCGGTGGGACGCTGCCACGGCTCACCGAGGCGCGCCTCGATGGCGTCCTCGAGGTCGTCGGCGAGCTTGTGACCACCCCGGGCGAAGAACTTGATGCCGTTGTCGGGCACGGGGTTGTGCGAGGCGGAGATCACCACACCCAGGTCGGCGCCGGTGGCCACCACGTGGTGGGCGATCCCAGGGGTGGGGAGGACCCCCACGTCCTCGACGTCGACCCCCGCGCTGGCCAGGCCGGCGCAGGTCGCCGCGGACAGCATCGCCCCGGAGATGCGGGGGTCGCGGCCCACCACGGCCCGGGGGCGGTGACCGGCGAACGCCCCGGCATCACCGAGGACGTGGCCGGCGGCGACAGCGAGGTCCAGGGCCAGCTCCGCGGTGACCTCCGCGTTGGCGAGGCCGCGGACACCGTCGGTGCCGAAGAGCCGGCCGCTCCGCTGCGCTGGCGGGCCGCCGCCGGTGGGACCGGTGCTCAGCGCGGGCTCAGCGCTTGGAGTACTGCGGGGCCTTGCGGGCCTTCTTCAGGCCCGCCTTGTTCCGCTCCTTCACGCGCGCGTCGCGCGTGAGGAAACCGGCCTTCTTCAGCAGGGCGCGGTTCGCCTCGACGTCCACCGCGTTCAGGGCCCTGGCCACGCCGAGCCGCAGGGCGCCGGCCTGGCCGGACACCCCACCGCCGTCGATGCGGGCGATGACGTCGAAGCGGCCCTCCACCTCCGTGACCCGCAGCGGCTCGTTGACCAGCTGCTGGTGCACCTTGTTGGGGAAGTACCCGTCGAGGTCGCGGCCGTTGATCGTCCACCGCCCGGAGCCCGGCACCATGCGCACGCGCGCGACGGCCTGCTTGCGGCGGCCGGTGGCCGCCGTGGGGGCGGTGATGCTCGCCCCGCTGCTGGCCGGGGCGGGCGTGGAGGTGGAGTAGCTGGTGAGCTCCTCCACCGCCCCGTCCTCGGTGGCGGTGGTGTCGACGTCGGTCTGCGTGTCGATGGGCTGGGTCATCGGGTCTCCTCGGGGTCGCGGTGGCGGTGCGCTACTGCGCGACCTGGCTGATCGTGTAGGGGGTGGGCTGCTGCGCGGCGTGCGGGTGCTCGGCGCCCACGTAGACCTTCAGCTTGCCGGCCACCTGCCGGCCCAGGGAGTTGTGCGGCAGCATCCCCTGGATCGCCTTCTCCACGGCCTGGTCGGGCCGGCGGGCGAGCAGGTCGGTGTAGGTCTCCGAGCGCAGGCCGCCCGGGTAGCCCGAGTGCCGGTACGCCAGCTTCTTCTCCGCCTTGGAACCGGTGAGGACCACCTTGTCGGCGTTGATGACGATCACGTAGTCACCGGTGTCGACGTGCGGGGCGAAGACGGGCTTGTGCTTGCCGCGCAGCAGCCGCGCGGCCTGGCTGGCCAGACGGCCTAGCACGATGTCGGTGGCGTCGATGACGAGCCAGGACCGCTCGACCGTCTCGGGCTTGGGGGTGTACGTGCGCACGTCTGACCTCTGCTCGTGGGGCTCGGCCCGGTGTCATCCGCCGGGAGGCGTGCGCGGCGGGAGGGTCGGCGAGCCGACAGCGCCTGCCGAAGCGCACGACAGCACCCGATGCTACCCGGCCGTGATGGGGGCGGTCAAAGGACCCTCAGATGCGGTCGTCGGCCCCGTCGCCGCCGTCGGGCACCACGTGCATCGCGGCCTCCTCGGCGGAGGCGGCGCCGCCGGAGACCCCCGCGTCGGTGGCGACCATCGACGCCTCCGTGTCGGGCCCACCGCCCTGGTCCGGGTCGACCAGGCGGCCGGCGCGCTGTGCGCCGACCTCGTCGTCCAGCAGCTCCCCGTCGGTGTCGAGGTCAGCGGTGAGCTCCGCCGAGCCGCCGGCGTCGACGTCCGCCCCGATCGACTCCAGGGCCGCGTCGGGCTCCTCCTGCGCCAGGCGCTCGTCGAGCGGCTCCCCGAGGCGGTCCTCGTCGGGGGTCAGCCCGTGGCGGCCGACGTGGCGCTCGCGCTCCATGGGCGAGTACCCCTGGTCGAGCAGGGAGTCGGTGTACCGGTCGTCATCGGTGTCGGCCATCTCCAGGACGCCGTCGTGGTCGCTGGTCTCGGCACCGACGGGGACGGGGCGGCCGTCGTCCGCGGGCGTCGTGGGCGTCTGGGTCATGCCCGCAGCGTCCCACGAGCCGGTACCGGCGTCGCCCGCGAGCACCCCCGCCGGGCCCGCCGGCGCCCCCGCAGCGCCGGGGACGTCGCCGGGGACGTCGCGGGGGACGTCGCGCCGCACCCGGGACTCCGCGGCGCGGGCGGCGAGCATCTGCGGCGCCGGGTAGCGCACCCGCTGCAGCACCAGCCCCCGGGCGGGGGCCACGGTCACCGACGGGTCGCGGACCGCCGCGCGCAGCACCCGCGCGGGCCAGTCGGGGTCGCGGCGCCCCCGCCCCACGTCCAGGAGCGCGCCGACGAGGGTGCGCACCATCGAGTGGCAGAAGGCGTCGGCCACCACCGTGACCGTCACGGGTCCCGACGCGGGCGACGGGGGGAGGCCCGCAGCGGGCTCGGCCGGGTGCTGGCGGGGGTCGTCGCCCTGCGGCGCGTCCCGCTCGACGTCGAGGCGCTGCAGCCCGCGCACCGTGCTCGCCCCGTCCCGGCGGCGGCAGTAGGCGGCGAAGTCGTGGACGCCGAGCAGCCCGGCCGTGGCAGCGGACATCGCCTCCACGTCGAGCCTGCCGCGCACGGCGACGACGTCGTGGCGGCGCAGGGGCAGCACACCGGCGCCGGAGTCGTCGAGGTGGTAGGCGTACTGCCGGCTCAGCGCGGAGAAGCGGGCGTCGAAGCCCGTCGGGGCGCGGATCGCGGCGACGACGACGACGTCCGGGGGCAGCACACCGGCCAGCCGGGTGCGCAGGGACTGCTCTGCGGTGCCGGCGGAGCGGCCACGCACCGCCTCGAGGTTCGCGGCGGGGACGTCGGTGTGGCACACCTGTCCCAGCGCGTGCACGCCGGCGTCGGTGCGGCCTGCGACGACCGTGGTGGCCCCGGGCAGGCGCAGGACACTCGCCAGGGCGGCGTCGAGCACGCCCTGCACGGTGCGCTGAGCGGGTTGGGCGGCCCACCCGGCGAACCCCGTGCCGTCGTAGGCGAGGTCGAGGCGGATGCGCACGACATCGTCAGGGCCCGTGGCGACCCGGAGCTCCTCCGCCACGGCGGCACGGACCCGCCTCCGAGGAGGCGGGTCCGTCGCGGAGGGGTGGTGCGGTGCCGTGCTGGCGGGCTCCGGCGTCGTCGGGGCTGCGGTCAGGCCTTCGCCGGTGGTGAGTCCGGGGTGTCGGGTGACCTGTCGACCGTGGCCGGGTCCGCGGAGGTCCCGGCCACACCCGCGGGGGCCCCCGCGGGGGCAGCGGGGCTCGGGTCGGGTGCGGTGGTGGTGTCAGCCGGCTCCCCCGCGTCCGTCGACGCGGTCGGGTCGCCCTGGGCGTCGGCGGGTGCGCCGGCGTCCTCGACGAGCTCGGCGTCCGCACCGGCCAGCACCGCCGGGTCCCCCGCGGCGGCCGTGTCGATCACCGGGGTCGAGTCGTCCGCTGTGGCAGCTGCCGGATCGTCGGCCGCTGCCGCGTGAGCGCTGCGGTCACCCCTCGCGGAGCGCGCCGTCGCCGCCGTGGCCTCCGCGACCGTGGCGGCGCGGTCGGTGAGGGGCTCGAGCACGAGCTCGATCACCGCCAGGGGTGCGTTGTCGCCCTTGCGCGGGGCGATCCTGGTGATGCGCGTGTACCCACCCTCGCGGTTCGCGACGGCGGGCGCGATCTCGGTGAACAGCTCGTGCACCACGCCCTTGTCACGGACCACGGCGAGCACCCGACGCCGGGCGGCGAGGTCCCCCCGCTTGGCGAAGGTGACCAGGCGCTCGGCGAACGGCCGCAGCCGCTTGGCCTTCGCCTCGGTGGTGGTGATGCTCCGGTGCTCGAACAGCTGCGTCGCCAGACCGGCGAGCAGCAGGCGCTCGTGCGCCGGACCACTGCCGAGCCGCGGACCCTTGGTGGGCGTGGGCATGGTGTCGTCTCTCGGGTCGGGGGTGCTGGGCCGGTGGGGGGTGGGGTCAGTACTGCTCGGTCTCGGCGAACGCCGAGTCGTCGTCCGCGCCGTAGCTGTCGACCGCGAGACCGGGGTCGAAGCCGGGCGGGCTGTCCTTCAGCTGCAGGCCGAGCCCGACGAGCTTGGCCTTCACCTCGTCGATGGACTTGGCACCGAAGTTGCGGATGTCCATCAGGTCGGCCTCGCTGCGCGCGGTCAGCTCCCCCACGCTGTGGATGCCCTCCCGCTTCAGGCAGTTGTAGGAGCGCACCGTCAGCTCGAGGTCCTCGATGGGCAGGGCGAGGTCGGCGGCCATCGCGGCGTCCGTCGGGGAGGGGCCGATGTCGATGCCCTCCGCCTCGACGTTCAGCTCGCGCGCCAGGCCGAACAGCTCGGTGAGGGTCTTGCCGGCGCTCGCCACCGCGTCGCGCGGCTCCATCGACGGCTTGGTCTCCACGTCGACGACGAGGCGGTCGAAGTCGGTGCGCTGCTCCACGCGCGTCGCCTCGACCTTGTACGTGACCTTCAGGACCGGGGAGTAGATCGAGTCGATCGGGATGCGACCGATCTCGGCGTCGATGTCCTTGTTCTGGTTGGCCGACACGTACCCGCGACCGCGCTCGACGGTCAGCTCCAGCTCCAGGCGCGCGGTGTCGTTGAGGGTGGCGAGCACGAGCTCGGGGTTGTGCACCTCCACGCCGGCGGGCGGGGTGATGTCGCCAGCGGTGACGACACCGGGGCCCTGCTTGCGCAGGTACATGACGACGGGCTCGTCGTGCTCGCTGGCCACCACGAGGGTCTTGATGTTGAGGATCATCTCGGTGACGTCCTCCTTCACCCCCGGGACGGTCGTGAACTCGTGCAGCACACCGTCGATGCGGATCGACGTCACGGCCGCCCCGGGGATCGAGGAGAGCAGCGTGCGGCGCAGGGAGTTGCCGAGGGTGTAGCCGAAACCGGGCTCGAGCGGCTCGATGACGAAGCGCGAGCGGTGGTCGGCGACGACCTCTTCGGTGAGGGACGGGCGCTGGGCGATGAGCATGGTGGTGCCTTCCTGTCAGGGACCCGCTATTTGGTCCCGTGGGTGGTGCCGTGCGGTGCTGAGGCGCTCGGGTCAGACGCGGCGGCGCTTGGAGGGGCGCACGCCGTTGTGGGGAGTGGGTGTGACGTCCTGGATGACGCCCACCTCCAGGCCGGTGGCCTGGATGGAGCGGATCGCTGTCTCACGACCCGAGCCGGGGCCCTTGACGAACACGTCGACCTTGCGCATGCCGTGCTCCTGGGCGCGGCGCGCCGCCGCCTCAGCGGCGAGCTGGGCGGCGAACGGCGTCGACTTGCGCGAGCCCTTGAAGCCCACCTGGCCCGCTGAGGCCCAGGAGATCACCGCACCCGAGGGGTCGGTGATCGAGACGATCGTGTTGTTGAAGGTCGACTTGATGTGCGCCTGGCCGAAGGCGACGTTCTTCCGCTCCTTCTTGCGGGGGCGGCGCGTGCCGGCGGCGCGGGTCTTGGGGGGCATGGGTCTCTCCTGGGGTCTGGGTGCGGCGGGGGTGAGCGCCGGGGGCGGCGCGGGTCGGCGTCGTGGACCGGCGCCGGCCTACTTGCGCCCGGCCTTCTTCTTGCCGGCGACGGTGCGCTTGGGACCCTTGCGCGTGCGGGCGTTGGTCTTCGTGCGCTGCCCGCGCACCGGGAGGCCGCGACGGTGGCGGATGCCCTCGTAGCTGCCGATCTCGACCTTGCGGCGGATGTCGGCCGCCACCTCGCGACGCAGGTCACCCTCGACCTTGAAGTTCGCCTCGATGTAGTCGCGCAGCTGCACCTGCTCCGCGTCGCCCATCTCGCGGACGCGCAGGTCGGGGCTGATGCCGGTGGCGTCCAGCAGCTCCTTGGCACGGGTGCGCCCGACGCCGTAGATGTAGGTGAGGGCGACCTCGAGCCGCTTCTCGCGGGGGAGGTCGACGCCGACGATGCGGGCCATCTGGCACGTCCTTCTGGTGCTGTCCGGAGGTCTGGTGCACCACCACCCCGCCAGTGCGGGCCCCGGCCTCCGGGCCGGGGGTGGAAGGGCTCCGACTCGCGCCGGGCCCTGGGTGGTGCGTCGGTGGCGCGGGGGAGCGCCGGGGTGTTCTCAGCCTTGGCGCTGCTTGTGGCGCAGGTTCTCGCAGATCACCATGACCCGGCCGTGGCGGCGGATCACCTTGCACTTGTCACAGATCTTCTTGACGCTGGGGTTGACCTTCATGACGGTCCTCGAGGTGGGTGCGGTGGGGTGGAGCCGGTCACTTGTAGCGGTAGACGATGCGGCCCCGGGAGAGGTCGTAGGGACTGAGCTCCACCACCACGCGGTCCTCGGGCAGGATGCGGATGTAGTGCTGGCGCATCTTCCCGGAGATGTGCGCGAGGACCTTGTGGCCGTTGGAGAGCTCGACCCTGAACATGGCGTTCGGCAGGGCCTCCACCACCGCGCCCTCGATCTCGATGACGCCGTCCTTCTTGGCCAAGGTCCTCTTCTCACCGGTCGGCCTGCCGCGCGGGGCGGATGAGCGACCTCGATCGTGTGTGGGTGCGGGCCTGTCGTGGTGCGCGCTGGGCGCACCGCGCGACAGGACCGAGAACGGCTGCGAGCAGCCGACAGGTCATCCTACGGCACCAGCCGGGACACCGGCGACCGCCAGCGGGGAGACCGTCGACGGACCGCTCGATGACGTCACGCCAGGGCGGCGACCTCCACCCCGAGGGCGCCCAGGCCCGCCCGGCCGCCGTCGTGGGCGGTCAGCACCCAGGGTCCGCGCGGACCGAGCGCGACGGTGTGCTCCCAGTGCGCGGCCCTGCCGCCGCTGCGGGTGACGACGGTCCAGTCGTCGTCGAGCACGTCGGTCCCGGGGTCCCCGCGCGCGACCATCGGCTCCACGGCGAGGCACAGTCCCGGCTTGAGCTTCATCGCGCTGCCTGCCCCGAGCGAGCGGGTGCGGTGGTTGAGGACGTCGGGGGCCTGGTGCATGGCGGTGCCGATGCCGTGGCCGGTGTACCCCTCGACGATGCCCAGCGAGGGTCCGCCCGGCGGGGGGGCCGCGCCGTCCACGGCGTCCTCGACCGCGGCGCCCACGGCCCCGAGGCGAGCGCCGACCGCCACCGCGGCGAGCCCCGCCCACAGGGCGGCCTCCGTGGTGTCCACGAGGTGCTCGTCACCGGGGTCCACCGGCGGGGCGCCGGCGACCCCGCGTCCCACCACCACCGAGAACGCCGCGTCCCCGTGCCACCCCTGCACCACGGCGCCGCAGTCCACGGACAGCACATCGCCGTGGTGCAGCACGCGGGAGCCGGGGATGCCGTGCACGACCTCCTCGTTGACCGAGACGCACAGGACGGCGGGGAAGCCGTGGTAGCCGAGGAAGGACGGCGTGGCGCCCGCGCTGGCGATCACGTCGGCGGCCACGGCGTCGAGGTCGGCGGTGCTCAGCCCCGGCCGCGCGGCGGCGCGCACCGCGGCGAGGGCGTCGGCGACCACCAGCCCTGCGCGGCGCATGGCCACGACCTGCCCGGGGGTCTTCAGCTCGATGCGCTCGCGGGGCACAGCGCCCTCAGCGGGCCGAGCGGGCCGGGTGGGCGCCCAGCGCCGCGACGATGCGGTCGCCCACCTGGTCGACGGCACCGGTGCCGTCGACGCGGAGCAGCTGCCCGCGGGCGGCGTACGTCGCCGCCAGCGGACGGGTCTGCTCGGTGTAGAGGGCGAGCCGGCGACGCACGACGTCCTCGGTGTCGTCGCTGCGGCCCTGCGTGCTGGCACGGTTGACCAGGCGGGCGACCACCTCGTCCTCGTCGGCGAGCAGCTCGAGGGCGACGTCCAGCTCGGTGCCGGCTGCGGCGAGCACCTCGTCGAGGCGCGCGACCTGTGCGGCGGTGCGCGGGTAGCCGTCGAGCAAGAACCCCCGAGCGGCGTCGGGCTCCGCGAGGCGGTCGGCGACCATGGCGTTCGTGACCTCGTCCGGCACGTACTCCCCGGCGTCGAGGTAGCGCCGGGCACTGCGCCCCAGCTCGGTACCGTCCTCGACGTTGCGCCGGAAGATGTCCCCCGTGGAGACGGCCGGCACCCGCAGGTGCTCGGCGAGGCGACCGGCCTGCGTGCCCTTGCCCGCCCCGGGGGGTCCGAGCAGCACCAGGCGCGTGACGCCCGCACGGCCCGCGGCGGTGGCGGTGCTCATCGCAGGAACCCCTCGTAGCTGCGCTGCTGCAGCTGGGACTCGATCTGCTTGACGGTCTCCAGGCCGACCCCGACGACGATGAGGATCGCCGTGCCGCCGAGGGGGATGTTCTGGTTCGCCCCCACCGCGACGAGGGCGATCAGGGGCACCAGGGCGATCAGCCCCAGGTACAGCGCGCCGGGCAGGGTGATGCGTGTGAGCACGTAGTCGAGGTACTCCGCGGTCGGGCGCCCGGCCCGCACCCCGGGGATGAAGCCGC
Source organism: uncultured Quadrisphaera sp. (assembly GCA_964242735.1). GTDB lineage: Bacteria > Actinomycetota > Actinomycetes > Actinomycetales > Quadrisphaeraceae > CADCUY01. The sequence goes on from CAXTAK010000005.1 coordinate 150,804, forward strand.
CGACGCGCTTCATGTTGTCGGCCACCTCCTCGGGGTTGAAGGTGATGGCGACGTAGAAGTACGTGAAGAAGACGATCAGCAGGAAGTACAGGGCCATGTAGACGGGGTGGTCGCCCTGGGTGAAGTTCGCGGTGATCCAGGCGACCCACGGGTCGGTGGGGCTGCCGAACTGGGCGGCGAGGCTCGGCAGGTACAGCAGGGACGAGGCGAAGATGACCGGGATGACGCCGGCCATGTTGACCTTCATGGGGATGTAGGTGCTGGTGCCGCCGTACATGCGGCGCCCCACCATGCGCTTCGCGTACTGGACGGGCACCCGGCGCTGGGACTGCTCGACGAGCACGACCAGGGCCATGATGACCAGCGCGACCGCGATGACCAGCGCCATGGTCCCCCAGCCCCGCTCCTGCCCGACGGAGAGCAGGGAGGTGGGGAAGGTCGCGGCGATGGAGGTGAAGATGAGCAGCGACATGCCGTTGCCGATGCCGCGCTCGGTGATGAGCTCACCGAGCCACATGACGAGCCCGGTGCCGGCGGTCATGGTCAGGACCATCAGGACGAGGGTGACGACGGAGTCGTTCGGCACGACGTCCAGGCACGCCGGGGGCGCGGTGGCGGCCGAGCCGAAGAGGTTGCCGCTGCGAGCGACGGCCACGTACGTCGTGGACTGGAGCACGGCCAGCGCGATCGTCAGGTACCGGGTGTACTGCGTGAGCTTCGCGGTGCCGCTGGGCCCCTCCTGGTACAGGGACTCGAAGCGCGGGATGACCACGCGCAGCAGCTGCACGATGATGCTGGCGGTGATGTACGGCATGATCCCCAGCGCGAAGACCGACAGCTGGAGGAGCGCCCCACCGCTGAAGAGGTTCACCAGGCCGAGGAGGTCGGAGCTCTGGTCGAGCCCGCCGAGGCACTGCTGCACGTTGCGGTAGCTGACGCCGGGAGTCGGGACGAACGACCCCAGGCGGAAGATCGCCATGATCCCCAGGGTGAAGAGCATCTTGCGCCGCAGGTCGGGCGTCCTGACCGCCCGCGCGAAGGCTCCGAGCACTGTTCCTCCTACGGTCGTGGTCCGTCGGGTCCCACCCGGGGGGGCCGGCCCGCGCGACCTGGCCGCGCAGCCGCCGGCGACGGAGCTGGACCGGGCGAGAGTACCCCCGCGCACGACGCTCGAGGTCGGAGCGCCGCCGGGGCCGGACGGGAACGGCCGGGTCGCGCGGTGCGCGCGACCCGGCCGCCGGTGGTGCTCCTCCCGGCGCACGGGCCGGGGAGGGTGTGTCAGAGCCGGGTGACGCTGCCGCCGGCCGCGGTGATGCGCTGCTCGGCAGAGGCGGAGAACGCGTGGGCCGTGACCTGCACGACCACGCCGATCTCCCCTGTGCCGAGGACCTTCACGGTCTGACCGCGGCGCACCGCGCCCCGGTCCACCAGGTCCTGCACGCCCACCGCGCCCCCCTCGGGGAACAGCTCCGCGAGGCGGTCGAGGTTGACGACCTGGTGCTCGGTGCGGAACGGGTTGGTGAACCCGCGCAGCTTCGGGAGGCGCATGTGCAGGGGCATCTGCCCGCCCTCGAAGGCCGCGGACACCTGGTACCGGGCCTTGCTGCCCTTGGTGCCGCGCCCGGCGGTCTTGCCCTTGCTGGCCTCGCCGCGACCGACGCGGGTCTTGGCGGTCTTCGCCCCGGGGGCCGGGCGCAGGTGGTGCACCTTCAGCACCCGCGCCGCGGGGGCCCCGGGCGCAGCACCTCCCGAGGAGGGAGCAGTGGTGCCGGAGCCGGTCCGGGTGGCGGTCTGGGCGGTGCCGGGCACCGCGGGGGTCTCTGCGCTCATGTCAGTCCACTTCCTCGACGGTGACCAGGTGGGCCACCACCCTCACCATCCCGCGGATCTCGGGACGGTCCTGCTTCACGGCCACGGCCCCGATGCGCCCCAGCCCGAGCGTGCGCAGCGTGTCGCGCTGGTTGGAGCGGCCACCGATGCCGGACCGCGTCTGCGTCACCCGGATCCGCGCGCCGGCAGCGGTGCCCGGCGCCGTCACGTCCTGCGCCGTCAGGTCAGCGCTCATGCGCTCGCCTCCGCCCGCTGCCGCAGCATGGACGCCGGGGCGACCTGCTCCACGGTCAGTCCGCGTCGCGCGGCCACCGCCTCCGGCTGCTCGAGGGCCCGCAGCGCCGTCACCGTGGCGTGCACGATGTTGATCGCGTTCGACGAGCCCAGCGACTTGCTGAGCACGTCGTGGACACCGGCGCACTCGAGCACCGCGCGGACGGGACCACCGGCGATGACCCCGGTGCCCGGGGACGCCGGGCGCAGCAGCACCACCCCGGCCGCCGCCTCGCCCTGCACGGGGTGGGGGATGGTCCCGCCGATGCGCGGCACCCGGAAGAAGCTCTTCTTGGCCTCCTCGACGCCCTTGGCGATCGCCGCGGGCACCTCCTTGGCCTTGCCGTAGCCGACGCCCATCATGCCGTCGCCGTCACCGACGACCACGAGCGCCGTGAAGGAGAAGCGCCGGCCGCCCTTGACGACCTTGGCGACGCGGTTGATCGTCACGACGCGCTCGATGAACTGGCCGCGCTCGGCCGGCTCGCCGCCGCGCGGTGAGCGCCCACCGTCGCGGCCACCTCCGCGACCGCCGTCACGGCCACCGCCGCCGGCACCGCCCGGTCCGCCCGCGGCACCGCCGCCGGCAGCCCCGGTCCTGGGGCCGCCGCTGCGCTGGGGTCCTGGCATCAGTGAGTCCTCTCGAGATCCGTCGTCGTCGGGCTGGGCGCGCCGGTCACAGGACCAACCCGCCCTCGCGGGCGCCGTCAGCCACGGCGGCGACCCGCCCGTGGTAGCGGTTGCCGCCGCGGTCGAAGACCACGGCATCGATCCCCGCGGCCCGGGCGCGCTCCGCCAGGAGCAGCCCCACGGCCCGCGCCTTGGCCGACTTGTCACCGTCGGAGGCCCGAAGGTCCGCCTCCAGGGTCGACGCGGAGGCCAGGGTGTGCCCGACCGTGTCGTCGACGACCTGCACGAACAGGTGCCGCGTGGAGCGTGTGACGACCAGGCGGGGGCGCTCGGTGGTGCCGGCGACCTTCTTGCGGACGCGCAGATGACGGCGCTTGCGTGCGGCGCTGCCGACCTTCGCGCTGCCCTTGCGGAGCAGCTTGGTGCGTGATGCGAGTGCCATCTACTTACCGGCCTTCCCGACCTTGCGCCGGACGACTTCGCCGGCGTAGCGGACGCCCTTGCCCTTGTACGGGTCGGGCTTGCGCAGCTTGCGGATCTTCGCGGCGGCCTCGCCGACGGCCTGCTTGTCGATGCCCTGCACCGAGAAGCGCGTCGGGTTCTCGACCGCGAAGGTGATGCCGTCGGGGGCGCCGATGTGCACCGGGTGGCTGAAGCCCAGGGCGAACTCGAGGTCGGCGCCGCGCGCGGTGACGCGGTAGCCGGTGCCGACGATCTCCATCTTCTTCTCGAAGCCCTGCGTGACCCCGGTGACGAGGTTCGCGATGAGGGTGCGCGTCAGCCCGTGCAGCGACTTCGACAGCCGCTGGTCGTCGGGCCGGGTGACGAGCAGGGTGCCGTCCTCGCTGCGCTCGACCGCCAGCGGGGTCGGGACGGTGTGGTGCAACGCGCCCTTGGGGCCGGTGACGGTCACGGACTGGCCGGCGATCGTCACGTCGACGCCGGAGGGGATGCTCACGGGGAGCCTGCCGATGCGGGACATGTCAGCTCCTCACCACACGTAGGCGACGACTTCGCCGCCGACGCCCTGCTTGGCCGCCTGCCGGTCGGTCAGCATGCCGGAGGACGTGGACAGGATCGCCACGCCCAGGCCGCCGAGCACCCGGGGCAGATTGGTCGACTTCGCGTACACGCGCAGGCCCGGCTTGCTCACCCGGCGCAGCCCCGCGATGGAGCGCTCCCGGTTGGGGCCGAACTTCAGGTCGACGACGAGCTTCTTGCCCACCTCGGCGTCCTCGACGCGCCAGGCGCCGATGTACCCCTCGGTGCGCAGGATCTCGGCGACGCGGGACTTCACCTTGCTGTAGGGCATCGTGACGTCGTCGTGGTAGGCCGAGTTGGCATTGCGCAGCCTCGTCAGCATGTCGGCGATCGGGTCGGTCATGGTCATGGGCTCGATGCCCTTCCCCGCCGTGGTCCCGCCGCCCTGGACGGGTCGGGCGGCCTGCGGCGCAGTGGTGGGTGGGTGCTGCCGGTGGCTGTGGGCTACCAGCTGCTCTTGGTGATGCCGGGGAGCTCCCCGCGGTGCGCCATCTCCCGCACGCAGATCCGGCACAGGCCGAACTTGCGGTACACGGAGTGCGGGCGCCCGCAGCGCTGGCAGCGGGTGTAGGCGCGCACCTTGAACTTCGGCGTGCGGGCGGCCTTGACGACCAGGGCGGTCTTCGCCACGTCAGTCCTCTCTGAAGGGGAAGCCGAGGTGGCGCAGGAGCACGCGGCCCTCGTCGTTGGTGGGGGCCGTGGTGACCACGGTGATGTCCATGCCGCGCACCCGGTCGATGCGGTCCTGGTCGATCTCGTGGAACATCGACTGCTCGTCGAGGCCGAACGTGTAGTTGCCCCGACCGTCGAACTGCTTCGGTGAGAGCCCGCGGAAGTCGCGGATGCGGGGCAGCGCGAGGGACACCAGGCGGTCGAGGAACTCCCACATGCGGTCACCGCGCAGGGTGGTGTGGGCCCCGATCGGCATGCCCTCGCGCAGCTTGAACTGGGCGATGGACGTGCGCGAGCGCGTCACCGACGGCTTCTGCCCGGTGATCGCCTGCAGATCGCGGACGGCGCCGTCGATGAGCTTGGAGTCCTTCGCGGCCTCCCCCACGCCCATGTTGACGACGACCTTGACCAGCCCGGGCACCTGGTGGGGGTTGGTGTAGGAGAACTGCTCCCGCAGCGCGGGCACGATCTCCGAGCGGTAGCGCTGCTTCAGGCGGGGACCGGCGTACGCCGGCCCCGCCGTCCCCGTGGTGGTGCTGCTGTCGATGCTCATGCGATGTCCTCCCCCGAGCGCTTGGCGACGCGGATGCGCACCGTGCGGCTGCGTCCGTCGCGCTCGACGACCTCGGTGCGGATGCCGACGCGCGTGGGGCGCTCGGTCTTCGGGTCGACCAGGGCGACGTTGCTGATGTGCAGCGGGGCCTCCACGACCTCGATGCCACCGGCGCGCGCGCCGCCCGGACCAGAGCCCGGCTTCACGTGCTTGGTGATGCGGTTCACGCCCTCCACGAGCACCCGCTGGCGCTCGGGGAAGACCTGGATGACGCGCCCGGTCCTGCCGCGGTCGCCGCCGCGCTCCTGCTTCGCGCCGGTGATGACCTGCACGAGGTCACCCTTCTTGATGCGCAGCTTGACGCGCTGCACCGCCTTCACGCGCTGGACCGCCATCTCAGAGCACCTCCGGAGCCAGCGAGATGATCTTCATGAAGCGCTTGTCGCGCAGCTCGCGGCCCACCGGGCCGAAGATGCGCGTCCCGCGCGGGTCGCCGTCGCCGCGCAGGATGACGGCGGCGTTCTCGTCGAAGCGGATGTAGGACCCGTCGGGACGGCGTCGCTCCTTGGAGGTGCGGACGACCACCGCCTTGACCACGTCACCCTTCTTGACCCCACCCCCGGGGATGGCGTCCTTCACGGTGGCGACGATGACGTCACCGATGCCGGCGTACCGACGACCGGAGCCACCGAGCACGCGGATGCACAGGATCTCCTTGGCCCCGGTGTTGTCGGCGACCCTGAGGCGCGACTCCTGCTGGATCACTGCGCTGCTCCTGTCGTGACTCTGTTGACTCGCGTGCCGTCGAGGGTGCGCGCGCTCACTGGGCGCGCTCGAGGATCTCGACGACGCGCCAGCGCTTGGTGGCCGACAGCGGCCGGGTCTCCATGATGGAGACGAGGTCGCCGATGCCGGCGGCCTCCACCTCGTCGTGCGCCTTGACCTTGGTGGTGCGGCGGATGACCTTGCCGTACAGCGGGTGCTTCACGCGGTCCTCGACCTCGACCACGACGGTCTTGGTCATCTTGTCGCTGACGACGTAGCCGCGGCGCGACTTGCGCTGACCGCGCGGCGCGTCGGCGGTGGCCGGCGCGGGGTCCGGCGCGCCAGCAGGCGCGGGTGTGGTGGTCATGAGGTCCTGGCCTCCCCGATGCCGAGCTCGCGCTCGCGCATGATCGTGTAGATGCGGGCGATGTCGCGGCGGACGGCGCGCAGCCGGCCGTGGTTCTCCAGCTGCCCGGTGGCCGACTGGAAGCGGAGGTTGAAGAGCTCCTCCTTGGCCGCCCGCAGCTCCTCGACGAGCTTCTCGTCCTCGTGCTCGCGCAGCTGGGTGGGCGCCAGGCCCTCGGAACCCAGGGGCATCACGCACCACCCTCGCGCTGGACGAACCGGCACTTCATGGGCAGCTTGTGGATGGCGCGGCGCAGCGCCTCCTTGGCGATGTCCTCCGGGACGCCGGACAGCTCGAACATGACCCGCCCGGGCTTGACGTTCGCGATCCACCACTCCGGGGAACCCTTGCCGGAGCCCATGCGGGTCTCGGCGGGCTTCTTGGTCAGCGGGCGGTCGGGGTAGATGTTGATCCACACCTTCCCGCCGCGCTTGATGTACCGGGTCATGGCGATGCGGGCGGACTCGATCTGGCGGTTGGTCACGTAGGCGTGCTCGACGGCCTGGATGCCGTAGTCACCGAAGCTGACCTCGGTGCCGCCGGTGGCCACCCCGCGCCGGGTGGGGTGGTGCTGCTTGCGGTGCGCGAGCCTGCGGGGGATCAGCACAGCTCAGCCCTCCTGGGGGGTCGTGGGGGCGGCCTCGACGACGGCGCCGCCCTCGGTCACGGCGGCGGCGCCCGCGGGCGCGCCGTCAGACTCGGGACGCCGGCCCGTGCTGGGGCGGTCGGCGGCGGGACGATCGGTGCGCGCCGGCCGGTCGGGCCGGTCGCCGCGCGGCGGGCGCACCGCGCCGCGCGGGGCTGCGGCCTGCTGCGCCGCCAGCTCGCGCTGGGTCATGTCGCCCTTGTAGATCCACACCTTCACCCCGATGCGGCCGAAGGTGGTTTTCGCCTCGTACAGCCCGTAGTCGATGTTCGCCCGCAGGGTGTGCAGCGGCACCCGGCCCTCGCGGTAGAACTCCGACCGGCTCATCTCCGCACCGCCGAGGCGACCGGAGCACTGCACGCGGATGCCCTGGGCGCCTGCGCGCTGCGCGGTCTGCATGCCCTTGCGCATCGCGCGGCGGAACGAGACGCGGCTGGCGAGCTGCTCGGCGATGCCCTGCGCGACCAGCTGCGCCTCGACCTCGGGGTTGCGCACCTCGAGGATGTTGAGCTGCACCTGCTTGCCGGTCAGCTTCTCCAGCTCACCGCGCAGGCGGTCGGCCTCCGCGCCGCGACGGCCGATGACGATGCCGGGGCGGGCGGTGTGGATGTCGACGCGCACGCGGTCGCGGGTGCGCTCGATCTCCACCCGTGCGATGCCTGCGCGATCCATGCCCTTGGACATGAGGGCGCGGATCGACACGTCCTCCTTCACGTAGTCCCGGTAGCGCTGGCCGACCTTCGTGCTGTCGGCGAACCACCGCGACTTGTGCTCGGTGGTGATGCCCAACCGGAACCCGTGCGGGTTGACCTTCTGTCCCACTACTGCACCTTCCTCGTGCTCGACGCGCCGGCGGGCGGTGCGGTGGTGGCGGGTGACCGCCGGGGCGCGACCTCCACGGTGATGTGGCTGGTGCGCTTGAGGATCCGGCCGGCGCGGCCCTGAGCGCGCGGGCGGAACCGCTTGAGGCTCGGGCCCTCGTCGACGTAGGCGGCGGAGACCACGAGCTCGCGCTCGTCGAAGGCCTCGCTGGCCCTGTCGGCCTTCACCCGGGCGTTGGCGACCGCGCTCTGCACGACCTTCAGCACCGTCTCGCTCACCGCCTGGGGCGCGAACGCCAGCACGGCCACCGCCTCCTCGGTGCGGCGACCGCGGATGAGGTCGACCACGCGGCGCGCCTTCTGCGGGGTGACGCGCACGAAGCGCGCCTGCGCGCGCGCACCGGTCGCAGGGGTCGTGGCGCTCATCGCCGACGCCCCCGACGGTCGTCCTTCTCATGACCGCGGAAGGTGCGCGTCGGGGCGAACTCGCCCAGCTTGTGCCCGACCATCGACTCGGTGACGAACACCGGGACGTGCTTGCGCCCGTCGTGGACGGCGATCGTGTGCCCCAGCATGTCCGGCACGATCATGGATCGGCGCGACCAGGTGCGGATGACGTTCTTCGTGCCCCTGTCGTTCTGGACGTCCACCTTCTTGATGAGGTGGTCGTCCACGAAGGGGCCCTTCTTCAGGCTGCGCGGCATCGTGGGTGCTCCCTAGCTCTCAGCGTCTCAGCGCTTGTTCTTGCCGGTGCGCCGGCGGCGGATGATCTGGCTGTCGCTGGCCTTGCCCGGCCGGCGGGTGCGACCCTCGGCCTGGCCCCACGGGCTGACCGGGTGGCGACCACCGGAGGTCTTGCCCTCGCCGCCGCCGTGCGGGTGGTCGACCGGGTTCATCGCCACACCGCGCACGGTCGGGCGCTTGCCCTTCCACCGCATGCGGCCGGCCTTGCCCCAGTTGATGTTCGACTGCTCGGCGTTGCCGACCTCACCGACCGTCGCCCGGCACCGCACGTCCACCAGGCGGACCTCGCCCGAGGGGAGCCGCAGCTGCGCCTTCACGCCCTCACGGGCGACCAGCTGCACGCTGGCACCAGCGGAGCGGGCCATCTTCGCTCCGCCGCCCGGCCGCAGCTCCACGGCGTGGATCACGGTGCCGACGGGGATGTTGCGCAGCGGCAGGTTGTTGCCCGGCTTGATGTCGGCCTCGGGACCGTTCTCGACCACGTCGCCCTGGCGCAGGCGGGTCGGGGCCAGGATGTAGCGCTTCGTGCCGTCGACGTAGTGCAGCAGCGCCAGGCGGGCGGTGCGGTTCGGGTCGTACTCGATCTCCGCGACCTTCGCCGGCACGCCGTCCTTGTCGTGGCGGCGGAAGTCCACGAGCCGGTAGGCGCGCTTGTGGCCGCCGCCCTGGTGGCGGGTGGTGATGCGGCCGCTGTTGTTCCGGCCACCGTTCTTCGGCAGCGGCCGGACGAGGGACTTCTCCGGCTCGCTGCGCGTGATCTCGACGAAGTCGGCGACGGAGGACCCGCGGCGGCCGGGCGTGGTGGGCTTGTAGCTGCGGACGCCCATGTCAGGCTCCCCCTCCGAAGACGTCGATGTTGCCCTCGCGCAGCGTCACGACGGCGCGCTTGGTGTCCTTGCGCTTGCCCGGACCGGCCTTGGTGCGGCGGCGCTTGCCCTGGCGGTTCATGGTGTTCACCGACGACACCCTCACCCCGAAGATCTTCTCGACGGCGATCTTGATCTCCGTCTTGTTCGACGCGGGGTCGACGAGGAAGGTGTACTCCCCGCGGTCGAGGAGCGCGTAGCTCTTCTCGGAGACCACGGGGGCGATGAGGACGTCGCGGGGGTCCTTGGCGACGCCGGAGACAGCGGTCATGGCGAGACCTCCACGGTGGGCTGGGCGGTCGGGGCGGCGGCCGCGGGGGCGGGGGCGGGCGGCGCGGTGTCAGCGTGGTCGGGCGCGCCGGGACCCGCCGCCCCAGGAGCTGGTGCGTCGTCGGCGACCATCCCCGTGGACTGGGCGATGAACGCGTCGAGCGCGGCGCGGGTGAACACGACGTCGTCGGAGACCAGTACGTCGTAGGTGTTCAGCTGGTCCGCGTGCAGCAGGTGCACCTCGGGCACGTTGCGCAGGCTGCGCCACGCCAGCTCCTCGCTGCGGGCGAGGACCACCAGCACGTGGCGGGCGGAGCTGATGCGGGCGATCGCCGCGGTCGCGACCCGCGTGGAGGGGACGTCACCGGTGACCAGGGAGGTCACCACGTGCACCCGATCGGCACGGGCCCGGTCCGACAGGGCCCCGCGCAGCGCGGCCGCCTTCATCTTGCGAGGGGTGCGCTGGGAGTAGTCCCGCGGCGTGGGGCCGTGGACGACGCCACCACCGGCGAACTGCGGGGCGCGCAGGGAACCCTGGCGCGCGCGGCCCGTGCCCTTCTGCTTGTAGGGCTTCTTGCCGCCGCCGCGCACCTCCCCGCGCGTCTTGGTGCTGTGCGTGCCCTGGCGGGCGGCGGCGAGCTGCGCGACCACGACCTGGTGCATCAGGGGCACGGAGGCAGGAGCGTCGAAGACGCGGCCCGGCAGCTGGACGCTGCCCGCGCTGTCGCCGCCGGCGTCGGTCACGCGGACGAGGCGGTCGGAGCCGCTCTTCTTGTCGGCGAACGTGCTCATGCCCGTCCTCCCTCGGCGGTCGGCGCGGACTTCGCCGCGGTCTTGATCAGCACGACGGCGCCGCGCGAGCCGGGCACGGCGCCCCGGACGAGGACGTAGCCCTTCTCGCTGTCGACCGCGTGCACGGTGAGGTTCTGGGTGGTCTGCTGGTCGACACCCATGCGGCCGGCCATGCGCATGCCCTTGAAGACGCGGCCGGGGGTGGAGGCGCCACCGATCGAGCCGGGCTTGCGGTGGTTGCGGTGCGCGCCGTGGCTGGCGCCCACGCCGTGGAAGCCGTGGCGCTTCATGACCCCGGCGGTCCCCTTGCCGCGGGTGGTGCCCACGACATCGATCACCTGGCCGGCGGCGAACACGTCCACGGTCAGCTCCTGGCCCAGGGAGTACTGGCCCGCGTCGGCGGTGCGCACCTCGGCGATGTGGCGGCGCGGCGTGGCCCCGGCGGCCTCGAAGTGCCCGGTGACCGGCTGGGTCACGCGGCGCGGGTCGATCGCCCCGAAGGCGAGCTGGACGGCGGCGTACCCGTCGCGCTCGGGGGTGCGGACCTGGGTGACGACGTTCGGCGGCACCTGGACCACGGTCACGGGCACGAGCCGGCCGGCGTCGTCCCAGACCTGGGTCATGCCGAGCTTGGCGCCCAGCAGGCCGGTGACCCGGCGGTTGGCGGTGGAAGTCATGGTCTCGCTCCTGTCCCTCAGCCGGTCTCAGAGCTTGATCTCGATGTTCACGTCCGCCGGCAGGTCGAGCCGCATGAGCGAGTCGACGGCCTTGGGCGTGGGGTCGATGATGTCGATGAGGCGCTTGTGCGTGCGCATCTCGAACTGCTCGCGGCTGTCCTTGTACTTGTGCGGCGAGCGGATCACCACGAACACGTTCTTCTCCGTGGGGAGCGGCACGGGCCCGACGACCGTCGCACCGGCGTTGGTGACCGTGTCCACGATCTTGCGCGCGGAGCTGTCGATGACCTCGTGGTCGTACGACTTGAGCCTGATGCGGATCTTCTGTCCGGCCATGGCGTCCGTCCTGTCTTCTCGTCGTGCCGCTGGTGCTGGGAGTCGTGCCGTTGCCAGCGCTCTGCCGCCGACCCCCGCGCTCGGGCGTGTCGTCACCCTCGGGAGCAGGAGTGTCATCCGTTGCGGGGAGCGCCGCACGAGAGGGCCCGACGGGCGCTGCAGCGACCGGCTGATGATGCCAGACGCGGACCCCCGGAGTCCAACTGGACGCCGCGACGGGGCCCGGCCCTGCGGCCGGGCCCCGTCGGGGTGCTACTTGGTGATCTTGACGACCTGGCCGGCGCCGACGGTGCGGCCGCCCTCGCGGATGGCGAAGCGCAGGCCCTCCTCCATGGCGATCGGCTGGATCAGCGCGACGTCCATCTCGGTGTTGTCGCCGGGCATGACCATCTCGGTGCCCTCGGGGAGGGTGATGACGCCGGTGACGTCGGTCGTGCGGAAGTAGAACTGAGGGCGGTAGTTCGAGTAGAACGGGTTGTGCCGGCCGCCCTCGTCCTTCGACAGGATGTAGACGCGCGCCTCGAAGCCGGTGTGGGGGGTGATGGAGCCCGTCTTGCACACGACCTGGCCCCGCTCGACGTCCTCGCGCTTGAGCCCCCGCAGCAGCAGCCCCACGTTCTCGCCCGCCTGACCCTCGTCGAGGAGCTTGCGGAACATCTCGATCCCCGTGACCGTGGTGGTCTGGTTCTTCTCGCGGATGCCGACGATCTCGACGGTCTCGTTGACCTTCAGCACGCCGCGCTCGATGCGCCCGGTGACGACCGTGCCGCGCCCGGTGATGGTGAAGACGTCCTCGATGGGCATGAGGAAGGGCTTCTCGATGTCGCGCACCGGCTGCGGGATCGCCTCGTCGACGGCGTCCATGAGCCCGAGCAGCTTGTCGCCCCACTCCTTGTCGCCCTCCAGCGCCTTCAGCGCCGACACGCGGACGACGGGCAGGTCGTCGCCGTCGTACTCGTACGCGGAGAGGAGCTCGCGCACCTCCAGCTCCACGAGCTCGAGGATCTCCTCGTCGTCGACCATGTCGGCCTTGTTCAGGGCCACCACGATGTAGGGGACGCCGACCTGGCGGGCCAGGAGCACGTGCTCCTTGGTCTGCGGCATGGGGCCGTCGGTGGCCGCCACGACGAGGATCGCCCCGTCCATCTGGGCTGCGCCGGTGATCATGTTCTTGATGTAGTCGGCGTGACCGGGGCAGTCGACGTGCGCGTAGTGGCGCGCGTCGGTCTGGTACTCGATGTGCGCGATCGAGATCGTGATGCCGCGCTGCTTCTCCTCGGGCGCCTTGTCGATCTGGTCGAACGGCGTGAAGGGGTTCAGGTCCGGGTACTTGTCGTGCAGGACCTTGCTGATCGCAGCGGTCAGCGTCGTCTTGCCGTGGTCGATGTGACCGATCGTGCCGATGTTGACGTGGGGCTTCGTCCGCTCGAACTTGGCCTTGGCCACTGGGTCCTCCTGCTGGTGTCTCTACGGCTGGGTCTGGGGGTGGTGCCGTGCTGCTCTGGTGCTCGTCTGACGCGGGACGGCGCGAGGCCGCCCCTCACTCGCCGCGGGTCTTCTTCACGATCTCCTCCGCGACGTTCCGCGGCACCTCGGCGTAGCTGTCGAAGCTCATCGAGTACACCGCGCGCCCCTGGGTCTTGCTGCGGAGGTCACCGACGTACCCGAACATCTCCGACAGCGGGACGGTGGCCCGCACCACCTTGGCACCGGAGACGTCCTCCATGGCCTGGATCTGGCCACGACGGGCGTTGAGGTCGCCGATCACCTCGCCCATGTAGTCCTCGGGGGTGCGCACCTCGACGGCCATGACGGGCTCGAGGAGGACGGGGTCGGCCTTGCGGACGGCCTCCTTCAGCACCATGGAGCCGGCCACCTTGAACGCCATCTCCGAGGAGTCGACGTCGTGGTAGGCACCGTCGAGCAGGGTCGCCTTGATGCCCACCAGGGGGTACCCGGCGACCACGCCGAGCTGCATGGCGTCCTGGATGCCGTGGTCGACGCTCGGGATGTACTCCCGCGGCACCCGACCACCGGTCACCTTGTTCTCGAACTCGTACATCGTGCCGTCGGAGGTGTCCAGGGGCTCGATCTTGACCTGGACCTTCGCGAACTGGCCCGAGCCGCCGGTCTGCTTCTTGTGCGTGTAGTCGAGCTTCTCCACGGTCCGGCGGATGGTCTCGCGGTAGGCGACCTGCGGCTTGCCGACGCTGGCCTCGACGTTGAACTCCCGGCGCATCCGGTCGACCAGGATGTCGAGGTGCAGCTCGCCCATCCCCTTGATGATGGTCTGGCCGGTCTCGTCGTCCTGCTGCACCTGGAAGGTCGGGTCCTCCTCGGCGAGCTTCTGGATCGCTGTGCCCAGCTTCTCCTGGTCGGCCTTCGTCTTCGGCTCGATGGCGACGGAGATGACCGGCTCCGGGAACGTCATCGACTCGAGGACGATCTGGTTCGCCGGGTCGCACAGGGTGTCGCCCGTGGTGGTGTCCTTCAAGCCGATCATCGCGTAGATGTGACCGGCCGCCGCCTCATCAACGGGGTTCTCCTTGTTGGAGTGCATCTGGAACAGCTTCCCGACGCGCTCCTTCTTGCCCTTGGTGGAGTTGATGAGCTGTGCGCCACCGACGACCTTGCCCGAGTAGACCCGCACGTACGTGAGCTTGCCGAAGAACGGGTGGGTGGCCACCTTGAACGCCAGCGCGGAGAACGGCTCGTCGCTGCTCGGCGCCCGGGTGATCTCGATGGTCTCGTCCTTGACCGAGTGCCCGATCATCGGCGGCACGTCCAGCGGCGAGGGCAGGTAGTCGAGCACCGCGTCGAGCATGGGCTGGACGCCCTTGTTCTTGAACGCCGAGCCGCACATCACCGGGTACAGGGTGCTGCTCACGGTCAGGGCCCGGATGCCGGACTTGATCTCCTCCGGCGTGAGCTCCTCGCCGCCGAGGTACTTCTCCAGCAGCGCCTCGTCGGACTCCGCCACCGTCTCGAGGAGGGTGTGCCGGTACTGCGCTGCCTGCTCGGCGAGCTCCGCGGGGATCTCCTCGACGGCGTAGGCCTCACCCTTGCCGGTCTCTCCGCGCCACGTCAGGGCGCGCATGTAGACGAGGTCGATGACGCCGACGAAGGTCGACTCGGCCCCGATGGGCAGCTGGATGACCAGGGGGGTGGCGCCCAGGCGCTCCTGGATGGTGCGCACGGTGAAGAAGAAGTCGGCCCCGAGCTTGTCCATCTTGTTGACGAAGCAGATGCGGGGGACGTCGTACTTGTCGGCCTGGCGCCAGACCGTCTCCGACTGGGGCTCCACGCCCTCCTTGCCGTCGAAGACCGCCACCGCGCCGTCGAGCACCCGCAGGGAGCGCTCCACCTCCACGGTGAAGTCGACGTGGCCGGGGGTGTCGATGATGTTGATCTGGGCGCCCTCCCAGAAGCAGGTGGTGGCGGCGGAGGTGATGGTGATGCCCCGCTCCTGCTCCTGAGCCATCCAGTCCATGGTCGCCGCGCCGTCGTGGACCTCGCCGATCTTGTAGTTGATCCCCGTGTAGAAGAGGATCCGCTCCGTCGTCGTGGTCTTCCCGGCGTCGATGTGCGCCATGATCCCGATGTTGCGGACCTTGTTCAGGTCCGTCAGCACGTCAAGTGCCACGCTGTGGTCCCGTCCGGCCCCTGCGGGCCCGTTGGTGGTGCGGTGGTGCTGCGGTGTGGTGCGGGGTGATCGGCGTGCCGGTGGTGCCGATCGCCGGGGACCGGTGGGTCACCAGCGGTAGTGGGCGAAGGCCTTGTTCGACTCCGCCATCTTGTGCGTGTCCTCGCGGCGCTTCACCGAGGCGCCGAGCCCGTTGCTGGCGTCGACGAGCTCGTTCATGAGCCGCTCGGTCATCGTCTTCTCGCGCCGCGCCCGCGAGTAGCTCACGAGCCAGCGCAGCGCCAGGGTCGTGGAGCGACCCGGCTTCACCTCGATCGGCACCTGGTAGGTGGCGCCGCCGACCCGGCGCGAGCGGACCTCGAGCGCGGGGCGCACGTTGTCCATGGCCTTCTTCAGCGTGACCGTCGGGTCGGTGCCGGTCTTCTCCCGGGCGCCCTCGAGCGCGCCGTAGACGATCCGCTCGGCGACGGACTTCTTGCCGCCGGTCAGGATCTTGTTGACGAGCTGGGTCACCAGCGGCGACCCGTACACCGGGTCGACGACGAGCGGCCGCTTCGGAGCCGGTCCCTTGCGAGGCATCAGTTCCCCTTCTTCGCGCCGTAGCGGCTGCGGGCCTGCTTGCGGTTCTTCACGGCCTGGGTGTCGAGCGCGCCGCGCACGATCTTGTAGCGCACGCCGGGGAGGTCCTTCACCCGGCCGCCGCGGACGAGCACGATGGAGTGCTCCTGGAGGTTGTGCCCCTCGCCGGGGATGTACGCGGTGACCTCGACCTGGCTGGACAGGCGCACGCGCGCGACCTTGCGGAGCGCGGAGTTCGGCTTCTTGGGCGTCGTGGTGTACACGCGGGTGCACACACCGCGGCGCTGCGGGCTCCCCCGCAGGGCCGGCGTCTTCTGCTTGACGGGCTTGTCTGCTCGGCCCTTGCGGACCAGCTGCTGGATCGTGGGCACCGGTTCTCCGTACCTGCTGGTTCTGCGGTCTGGTGGGGTGGGTGGGTCGACGGGCGGCGATCGGCCCGCCACCACCCGAGGGTGCCGCGCCGCTGTCGGTGCTCGGCCCCCGCGCCCGGGCGTGTCGCCCGCAGGGCGAGGTCCGCGGACCGTGAGCGTCCCGGGAGTGGTCCGGGCTCAGTTGGTCAGGGTACGTCCCGTGCCGCCGGACCGTCAAAGCGGTCCAGCGGCACGACCGGTCCTGCAGCGGCCTGCGGGCCCACGAACGGCTGCAGGACCGACGCGCCGCTGCCGGGAGCGCGTCGGGGCGGCGCCACCGTGCCGGTGGCGCCGCCCCGCTCGGCTCACCGCTCGTACGAGGCGTCCCACTCCTCCAGCGGCACGGCCTGACCGGAGCCGCCGCCGAAGTAGTTGTCGTAGTCGCCGTCGTCGTAGCCGGGCACCGTGTACAGGGCTGCCTTGGCCTCCTCGGTCGGCTCCACCTTCACGTCGCGGTACCGGGACAGACCGGTGCCGGCCGGGATGAGCTTCCCCAGGATGACGTTCTCCTTCAGGCCGAGCAGGGGGTCGCTCCGCCCGTTCAGCGCCGCCTCGGTCAGCACCCGCGTCGTCTCCTGGAAGGAGGCCGCCGAGAGCCAGGAGTCCGTGGCGAGCGAGGCCTTGGTGATGCCCATCAGCTCCGGGCGCCCCGAGGCCGGGGTGCCGCCCTCGGCCACCACGCGCCGGTTCTCGTTCTCGTAGCGCGTGCGCTCGGCCAGCTCACCGGGCAGCAGCTCGGTGTCGCCGGACTCGATGATCGTCACCCGGCGGAGCATCTGCCGGACGATGACCTCGATGTGCTTGTCGTGGATGCCCACGCCCTGGCTGCGGTAGACCCGCTGCACCTCGTCCACCAGGTGCTTCTGCGTCGCGCCGCGGGTCCTGATCCGCAGCACGGCCTTCGGGTCCACCGATCCCTTGACCAGCTGCTGACCGGCCTCGACGACGTCGCCGTCGGCCACCAGGGGCTCGATGCGCTTCGAGACGATGTACTCCTTCTCCTCCGACCCGTCGTCGGGGGTGACGACGATGCGGCGGGTGCGGTCCCCGTCCTCGATGGCCACCCGGCCAGCGGCCTCGGAGATGGGGGCCTGGCCCTTGGGGGTGCGCGCCTCGAACAGCTCCTGCACGCGGGGCAGGCCCGAGGTGATGTCACCGCCCTCGGACGCGACGCCGCCGATGTGGAAGGTGCGCATCGTCAGCTGCGTGCCGGGCTCGCCGATCGACTGCGCGGCGATGATCCCCACCGCCTCGCCGATGTCGACGAGCTTGCCGGTGGCGAGGCTGCGGCCGTAGCACTTCGCGCACGTGCCGACCTTCGACTCGCACGTCAGCACCGAGCGGACGCTGAGCTGCTGGACGCCGTGCCCCAGCAGGTCGGCGATGAGCTCGTCCCCGACGTCCGCGCCCGCCTCGACGACGACCTCGCCGTCCACGAGCACCGGCTTGGCCAGTGTGCGGGCGTAGACCGAGGTCTCCACCGTCTCGTCGCGCACCAGCGCGCCCGCGGCGTCCCCCTCGGCAGGAGTCCCGATGGTGTACCGCAGGCCCTTCTCGGTGCCGCAGTCGTCCTCGCGGACGATCACGTCCTGGGAGACGTCGACCAAGCGCCGGGTGAGGTACCCGGAGTCGGCGGTGCGCAGCGCGGTGTCAGCGAGTCCCTTGCGGGCGCCGTGGGTGGAGATGAAGAACTCCAGGACCGACAGGCCCTCGCGGAAGCTCGACTTCACCGGGCGCGGGATGATCTCGCCGCGGGGGTTCGCCACGAGGCCCTTCATGCCACCGATCTGCCGCATCTGCATCCAGTTGCCGCGCGCTCCCGACGTCACCATCCGGAAGATGGTGTTCGCCGGATCGATGGAGGCCTCGAGGTCCTTGGCCACCTCGTTGGTGCCCCTGGTCCAGATCTCGATGAGCTCCCGGCGGCGCTCGTCGGCACCGAGGAAGCCCGACTCGTACTTCGTCTGGACCGCCTCGGCGAGCTTCTCGTACCGGTCGAGGATCTCCGCCTTGTGGTCGGGGGCCACCAGGTCCGAGATGGCGATGGTCGTCCCCGAGCGGGTCGCCCAGTGGAAGCCGGCCTCCTTCAGCGCGTCGAGGGTGGCCGCGACCTGCACCTTGGGGTAGCGCTCGGCGAGGTCGTTGACGATCGTCGAGAGCCGGCTCTTGTCGACCAGCTCGTTGACGAAGACGTAGTCCACCGGCAGCGCCTCGTTGAACAGCGCGCGGCCCAGCGTGGTGGTGACCAGCTCGGTGCGCCCCAGGTCCCCGGTCGTCAGCTCACCCGCGGCGGGGGCGTCGAAGACGCCGTCCAGGCGGATGCGGACCTCGGCGTTCAGGTGCAGCGAGCCGCCGTCGAGCGCCATGACGGCCTCGGAGACCGAGGAGAAGACCCGGCCCTCGCCGCTCACGCCCGGCAGGTGGCTGGTGAGGTGGAACAGGCCCATCACCATGTCCTGGGTCGGCATGGTCACCGGGCGGCCGTCCGCCGGCTTGAGGATGTTGTTGCTGCTCAGCATGAGGATCCGGGCCTCGGCCTGGGCCTCCGCGGACAGCGGCAGGTGCACCGCCATCTGGTCGCCGTCGAAGTCGGCGTTGAAGGCCGTGCACACCAGCGGGTGGATCTGGATGGCCTTGCCCTCGACCAGCTGCGGCTCGAAGGCCTGGATGCCCAGGCGGTGCAGGGTCGGCGCACGGTTGAGCAGCACCGGGTGCTCGGTGATGACCTCCTCCAGCACGTCCCAGACCACCGGTCGAGCCCGCTCCACCATCCGCTTGGCGGACTTGATGTTCTGGGCGTGGTTCAGGTCGACCAGTCGCTTCATGACGAACGGCTTGAACAGCTCCAGCGCCATCGGCTTGGGCAGCCCGCACTGGTGCAGCTTCAGCTGGGGTCCGACCACGATGACCGAACGGCCCGAGTAGTCCACGCGCTTGCCGAGCAGGTTCTGCCGGAAGCGGCCCTGCTTGCCCTTCAGCATGTCCGACAGCGACTTCAGCGGCCGGTTGCCCGGGCCCGTGACGGGGCGCCCGCGGCGGCCGTTGTCGAACAGCGCGTCCACGGCCTCCTGGAGCATGCGCTTCTCGTTGTTGACGATGATCTCGGGTGCGCCGAGGTCGAGCAGCCGCTTGAGGCGGTTGTTGCGGTTGATGACGCGGCGGTACAGGTCGTTCAGGTCGGAGGTGGCGAACCGACCGCCGTCCAGCTGCACCATCGGGCGCAGGTCCGGCGGGATCACCGGGACGGCGTCGAGGACCATGCCCAGCGGGGAGTTGGTCGTCGTCAGGAACGCCGAGACCACCTTGAGGCGCTTCAGGGCCCGGGTCTTGCGGGTGCCCGCCTTGTTCGTGCGGATCACCTCGCGCAGGTGCTCGGCCTCGGCGACCAGGTCGAACGACTCCAGCCGCTTCTGGATCGCGGCGGCGCCCATCGACCCCTCGAAGTAGAGCCCGTACCGGTCGCGCAGCTCGCGGTAGAGCATCTCGTCGCCCTCGAGGTCGGCGACCTTGAGCTTGGCGAAGCGGTCCCACACGGCGCCGAGGCGGTCGTTCTCGGCGTCGGCTCGGCGGCGGATGGCGTTCATCTCGCGCTCGGCGGACTCACGGACGCGGCGGCGCGCGTCACCCTTGGCCCCCTCGGCCTCGAGCTCGGCGAGGTCGGCCTCGAGCTTCTGCGCGCGGGCCTCGACGTCGGAGTCGCGGCGGTCGGTGACCTGCTTGCGCTCCACGCCCATCTGCGCCTGCAGGGAGGGCAGGTCGCGGTGGCGCGACTCCTCGTCGACCGAGGTGATCATGTAGGCGGCGAAGTAGATGACCTTCTCGAGGTCCTTCGGCGCGAGGTCGAGCAGGTAGCCCAGGCGCGAGGGGACGCCCTTGAAGTACCAGATGTGGGTGACGGGAGCTGCGAGCTCGATGTGGCCCATGCGCTCGCGGCGCACCTTGGCGCGGGTGACCTCGACGCCGCAGCGCTCGCAGACGATGCCCTTGAAGCGCACGCGCTTGTACTTGCCGCAGTAGCACTCCCAGTCACGGGTGGGACCGAAGATCTTCTCGCAGAAGAGCCCGTCCTTCTCCGGCTTCAGGGTGCGGTAGTTGATGGTCTCGGGCTTCTTGACCTCGCCCTGGGACCAGGTGCGGATGTTGTCGGCGGTGGCCAGACCGATGCGCAGCTCGTCGAAGAAGTTGACGTCGAGCACAGTGCCTTCTCTCTGTGGTCCTGCTGGCGTTCCTGCGTGCTGCTGGGTGGTGCTGGAGGCGGGCAGCGCCGGCGCTCGGCCGGCGCTGCCCGCGGATCAGACCTCTTCGACGCTGCTGGGCTCGCGGCGGGAGAGGTCGATGCCGAGCTCCTCCGCGGCGCGGAACACGTCGTCGTCACCCTCGCGCATCTCGATCGAGGTGCCGTCGGAGGAGAGCACCTCCACGTTCAGGCACAGGGACTGCATCTCCTTGATGAGCACCTTGAACGACTCCGGGATGCCCGGTTCGGGGATGTTCTCGCCCTTGACGACCGCCTCGTAGACCTTGACGCGACCGAGGACGTCGTCGGACTTGATCGTCAGGAGCTCCTGCAGGGCGTACGCCGCCCCGTAGGCCTCCAGCGCCCACACCTCCATCTCGCCGAAGCGCTGCCCGCCGAACTGGGCCTTCCCGCCCAGCGGCTGCTGCGTGATCATCGAGTAGGGGCCGGTGGACCGGGCGTGGATCTTGTCGTCCACGAGGTGGTGGAGCTTGAGGATGTACATGTAGCCCACCGACACCGGCTCGGGGAACGGCTCACCGGAGCGGCCGTCCATCAGCCGCGCCTTGCCCGCCGCACCGACGAGGCGCTCGCCGTCACGGGTCAGCGTCGTGGTCTCCAGCAGGCCGGTGATCTCGTCCTCGCTCACGCCGTCGAAGACCGGTGAGGCCACCGGGGTCCGCGCCGGCGCCTCGCGCGCCACCTCCGGGATGCGGACGGCCCACTCGGGCTGCCCCTCGATCTTCCAGCCCTGCGCCGCGATCCACCCCAGGTGCAGCTCGAGCACCTGGCCGACGTTCATCCGCCCCGGGACGCCCAGCGGGTTCAGCACGACGTCGACGGGGGTGCCGTCCTCGAGGAAGGGCATGTCCTCGACCGGGAGGATCTTGGAGATGACGCCCTTGTTCCCGTGACGCCCGGCCAGCTTGTCGCCGTCGGTGATCTTGCGCTTCTGCGCCACGTACACGCGCACCAGCTGGTTCACGCCCGGCGGCAGCTCGTCGCCGTCCTCGCGGTCGAAGACCTTCACCGCGATGACCGTCCCCGACTCCCCGTGGGGAACCTTCAGCGAGGTGTCGCGGACCTCGCGGGCCTTCTCCCCGAAGATCGCGCGCAGCAGCCGCTCCTCGGGGGTCAGCTCGGTCTCGCCCTTGGGCGTGACCTTGCCGACGAGGACGTCGCCCGGCACGACCTCGGCGCCGATGCGGATGATGCCGCGGTCGTCGAGGTCGGCGAGGACCTCCTCGGCGACGTTGGGGATGTCGCGGGTGATCTCCTCGGGGCCGAGCTTGGTGTCGCGGGCGTCGACCTCGTGCTCCTCGATGTGGATCGAGGACAGGA
>CAXTAK010000006.1:0-58518 GCA_964242735.1 uncultured Quadrisphaera sp.
CCGCCGGAGTTGGAACCCAGTAAACAAGCCTCCAACGAAGCGGGGGAACCTCAGACCACGGCGGCCACCACACCGCCCACGGCCAAGAGGCTGGCTCGCTCGCACCTGTTGACGACCGCTCTGGATCCCACCGCCGCACCGCCTTTCGTCCGCCGGTCCCACTACCGGCCCGCACCCACGACGCTGCACCAGCTTCCCGGCGCACCACCCCTGCAGACGCCGCGGACGCGCGGGAGGTTGCCCGCCTGCGCGTGCTCATCCGGGATGCGCACGGCAGGGGCTGGACTGGGCGCTGGGTGGTGAGCGCGGTGGACTGGGGTGTGGACGTCGTCGTCATCTCCCACCCCGAGGTCACCGTCGACCCCGCTGTCCCGGTGACCCAGTGGGGCCTGTCCCCCGCCGGGCGTGCCCGGGCGGTGCGCCTGCTCGCGATGCCGTGGGCGGCCACGCTGACCCGGGTGGCCTCCAGCGGGGAGGTCAAGGCCGTGCAGACCGCGCAGGTCCTGGCCGGGCCGCTTCGCCTGAGCGTGGACGTCGATGACCACCTCGGGGAGAACGACCGGTCAGCGACGGGGTACCTGCCACCATCGGAGTTCGAGGCCCTGGCCGATGAGTTCTTCGCCCGCCCCCACGACAGCGTCCGCGGATGGGAACCCGCGGTCGACGCCCAGCGGCGGATCGTCGCCGCTGTGACCCGGGCGGTGGTCGGGGCGGTCGGTGACGTGGCGGTGGTCACCCACGGCGGGGTGGGGACCCTGCTGCTGTGCCACCTGCTGGGCGTGTCCATCGACCGCCGCCACGACCAAAGCGGGCAGGGGTCCTGGTACCGCTTCGACCACGACACCGGGGAGGTCGCCCACGGCTGGACACGCTTGGAGTGAGTCCCGGTGCGGCGACCGCGGCTGGCCGCCACCGCGCGGCCCCGGCCGTGTGCGCCGTCCTCGAAGAGCCCGCTGCCGTGGCGGCCGTGACCGGGTTCACGGCCCCCACCGGGTGCGGGTGGGGCAGCCTGGTCCCGAGGTGATCGGGTGCTGCGGGTGCGGGCGGGCGGGGTCGAGGAGCAGCTGCGGGCGGGCTTCGACGCGGCTGCGGCGGGCCTGGGCTCGGTGCTCGACGTCGAGCAGGGCCCGGCCGCGGACCACCTCGCCCGCCTCGGCGCTGCCCAGACCGCACCCGGTGGTACCCGGGCGGGGTGGTGGCCGGGTCGCCGCCCCGCACGCGGGGTGTACCTGCACGGCCCGGTTGGACGCGGCAAGACCTGGCTGGTCGACACCCTCCTGACCCAGGTCACCCAGCCGGCCCGGGTGGCGCGGGCGCTGCCAGCAGGGGCGGTGCTGCGGGTGCACGCCTACGACCTCGCCCGCCGCCTGCACCGGGAGGTCGCCGCCCGCGCCGGCACCCCCGCCGCGGTCCACGGCGCCGTCGACGCGCTGCTGGGCGGGATGCGCCTGGTCTTCCTCGACGAGCTCCACGCCCACGACCCCGGCGACGCGATGCTCCTCTCCCGGGTGGTCCGCGCCCTGCCCGCCCACGGTGCGTTACTGGTGGCCACCTCGAACTACCCCCCGGCCGGGCTGCTGCGCGACCCCCGCCACCACCACCTCGTCCTGCCCCTGGTCACCGCGCTGGGCGAGCACTGCGACGTCGTGGAGGTCGCCGGACCCCTGGACCACCGGGCCCTCGGGCACGGTGGGGCCCGCCCCGGGTGGTCCACCGGTGCGTGGATGCACCCCGGCAGCGCCTCCCAGCTGGCCGGGCTGGGGCTGCCCACCCCCGAACCCGGAGACCGCCGGCGCCTGACCGTCGGTGGACGACCGCTGCGGGCCCTGGGCGCCGACACCGGCCACGTGCACCTGCACTTCACCGACTTGTGCGAGGGCGCGACGTCCACCGGTGACCTCCTGGAGCTGACCGAGCGCTACCCCACCGTGGTCCTGGCCGGGGTGCCGCACCTGTCCACCACCACCGAGGGCGCCCGGCGCCGCTTCGCGGACCTGGTCGACGTCGCGTGGGACCGCGACACCCGCCTCGTCGTCCTCGCCGCCGGACCACCCGACCGGGTCCTCGACGCACCGGTGACCGACGCTGCGCGGATGACCAGCCGCCTCCACCTGCTCAGGCGCGGCTGACCCCGGCGCCCGCTGGCCGTGCCCCGTTCGGGACCCCGCCCTGTCGGGCGGCGCTCGACTGCTGGGGACTGCTGCAGGTCGGGTTGACACCGCTTCTGCGGGACGAGGTCCTGCGGAGAGGATGTCGCCGTGCCGAGGGAGTCCCCGCCCGAGCCCGGGCGTGACGCAGCCCACGTCGCCCGCCGGGGCGACCCGGGCCAGGCCGAGGGCGCCCGATGGGGTGGCATGCCGGCTGGTGAGGTCCTCGCCGTGCTCGAGGCCCTGACCGGTGCCGGGTACGCGCGGGTCTGGGTCGCCGGCGGATGGGGGGTGGACGCGCTGGTAGGGAACCAGAGCCGCGCGCACCGGGACCTGGACCTGGCTGTGGACGTCACCGACCAGCCCACCGGCGTGGACCTGACCGAAGCCCTGGCTGCGCTGGGCGGTCGGGGGTACGCGGTGGAGAGCGACTGGCGGCCCTCCCGGGTGGAGGTGACCGCGAGCCGTTGGCGGTGGGTGGACCTGCACCCGGTGGTCTTCGACGAGCGCGGCATCGGGTGGCAGGCGGACCTCGCCGGCCTGGCGCCCTTCTCCTACCCCCCCGAGGCGTTGACCTGTGGTGTCATCGCCGACCGAGACGTGGACTGCCTGTCCGTCGGTCAGCAGCTGCGCTTCCACAGCGGGTACCCCCGCGCCCCCATGACCTGCACGACATCTCCTTGCTCCACGACCCCAGAGGGACCTGAGCGCTGGGTCCACCAGCGTCCTGGCCACGGTTCAGCGGTAGCCGGTTCACACCGAGCGCACTCCCGCCCCGGGCCCCGTCGGCGAGCTACGTCAACGTCTCCACCAGGACCGAGGCTCGACACACCGGCGCACGGGCCGCCGCCCCGCCCGGGCCTGCCGGACGGCGGCCACGGCGCTCATCGTGGCCGGACGTCGGTGGACGCCGAGGAACCGGGCGGCGGCGCCCAGGGGTCCTCGCAACCGCACCGCGTCGTCCGGTGAGGAGGCAGCGGCGTCGTACCCGCGGCCGAGGTCGGCCTCCCCGATGCGGCGCCACGGCAGGCGGAGCTCCGCCGCTCGCGCTCGCGGGCACAGCAGGAGGTCGTCCGCCGTCAGGACCGCGGCGACCAGGACGGTCGACGTGGCGACCTGGCTCGGCAGCAGCCCGACCGTCTCGCCGAGACGGACCAGCCGGTCACGCACGTGGGGCACGTCGGCGTCGGCCGGGGCGGTGCCCGCCAGACCGAGCGGCACCGAGCAGGAGCCCCTCACCCGGGGGACGGCGACGATGGCGGCTCGCACGTGGCCGGTGCGTGACGGCTCGTCCCGCTCGCCCGGCCCGGCGGGGAGCACATCGAGGTGCACACCGCGCTGCCGCGCGTCGGCGACGAGCTGGGCGAGGCTCCGGGGCGCGCAGTCGTCGAGGACTGCCACGCGGATCGGTCGCACGCCGGCGCACCGGGCCTCGTCAGCCGGCTCGACCAGCCGTCGCGCTGACGGGAGGAGGTCCTGGCCGAAGGCCGTGAGCGCGACGCGGCGTGAGGAGCGGTCGAGCGAGTGAGCCCCCGGGTGCCGCTCGAGCGCGGCCACGCGGCGGCTGGCCACCGACTGCGGGACGTGCACGGCCGCCGCCCCGGCCGTGAAGCTGCCGAGCCCGCTGACGGAGACGAAGACCCGGTACGCGGCGACGACGTCCACCAGGTGAGGCTGTGCCCGGACAGCACCACTGCACCGGTCTGCGTCTTGGACGACATCGCTGCGAGCGGGCAGGGTCGAGGCATGACGATGACCCGCTCCCGGCGCGACGTGCGGGCCGGTGCCTGCGCCGCCGCGCTGGCCGCCCTGCTGGTCGGCGGCCTGCTCAGCGCCTGCTCGACACCCCAGGAGGCAGCAGCCGGTGCGAGCACGGCGTCCACGAGCAGCGCCGCGACCGGTCCGGCTCTGACCAGCGCGTCGACCGCGCCCGCAGCGGTGGCCTTCGCCGAGCTGGAGGCGGGCTTCGACGCGCGCCTGGGGGTGTACGCGCTCGACACCGGCACCGGTCGCACCGTCGAGCACCGAGCCGACGAGCGCTTCGCCCACGCGTCGACGTTCAAGGCGCTCGCCGCTGCCGCCGTGCTCGACAGGACGACACCGGCTGAGCTCGACGCAGTGGTCACGTACACCAGCGCCGACCTGGTGGAGCACTCACCGGTCACGGAGCAGCGCGTGGCGTCGGGGATGACGCTGCGCGAGCTGGGCGACGCGGCGGTGCGCCACAGCGACAACACCGCCGCCAACCTCCTGCTGGCCGAGCTCGGCGGCCCGCAAGGTCTCGAGGACGAGCTGCGAGGGCTCGGCGACGAGATCACCCAGCCCGAGCGGGTGGAGACCGACCTCGACGAGGCGGTGCCCGGTGACGAGCGGGACACCAGCACACCCCGGGCGCTGGCCACCGACCTGGGGGCCTACGCGGTCGGTGACGCGTTGGAGGCCGAGGACCGCGAACAGCTCACCGCCTGGCTGCGCGGCAGCACCACCGGCGATGCGCTGATCCGCGCCGGTGTGCCCGAGGGCTGGGAGGTCGGCGACAAGACCGGGTCGGGCGGCTACGGCACCCGCAACGACATCGCGGTGGTGTGGCCGCCCGACCGCGAGCCGATCGTCCTGGCCGTCCTGTCCTCCCGCGACGAGCAGGGCGCGGAGGGGGACGACGCCCTCATCGCCGGAGCCACCGAAGTGGTGGTCGGCGTCCTCACCTCGTGAGCAGGCGACCAGGCAGCAGGCAGCAGGCGGCAGGGCGCCGGGTGGGCCCGGTCGGGCCCAGCGGCAGTGCAGCTGGCGCTCCCACCATCAGCTGGGGTCGGCTCGCACCAGGCCGCTCTGGTAGGCCAGGACGACGAGCTGAGCGCGGTCGCGTGCACCCAGCTTCATCATGGCCCGGTTCACGTGCGTCTTGGCGGTCAGCGGCGAGAGGTACAGCTTCGCGGCGATGTCGTCGTTGCTGAGTCCCACCGCCACGAGCGCGACGACCTCGCGCTCGCGCTCGGTGAGGGCCGCGAGGCTCTTCGGGGCGGCGATGGGGTCCTGCGCGGGCTGCAGGTAGCGGCTGATCAGCGCCCGGGTCGCCCGGGGTGACAGGAGCGCGTCGCCGGTGGCGACGGTGCGGATGGCGTCCAGCAGCACGTGCGGCTCCACGCCCTTGCCGAGGAAGCCGCTGGCCCCCGCCCGCACCGCCTCCACGACGAGGTCGTCGAGCTCGAAGGTCGTCAGCACCAGCACGCGCACGCCGGCGAGGTCGTCGTCGGAGCAGATCCGACGGGTCGCCTCGATCCCGTCGACGCCGGGCATGCGGACGTCCATCACGACCACATCGGCCCGCGTGCTGCGCGCGAGGGCGACCGCCTCGGCGCCGTCGGAGGCCTCCCCCGCCACCTCGAGGTCCGGGGCCGACTCGACCAGGGCGCGGAAGCCGCCGCGGATGAGCACCTGGTCGTCGACCAGCAGAACGCGGATGGTCACGACGGCGCACCACCGCGCAGCGGCAGCTCGGCCTCGACGCCGAAGGTCTCGGCCGATGCCGGCGCTGCGCGCAGCGAGCCGCCCACCGCCGCGGCCCGCTCGCTCATGCCGAGGAGCCCGTGACCCGTGCCCGTCGTCCTCGCGGCGCCCTCCCGGTGGTGCCCCGCGGCCACCAGCGCGGGCATGGGGTTCGCCACGCGCAGCACCACCGACGACGGGCCGTACTCGACGCCGAGGTGCGCCACGCCGGTGCCGTGCTTCAGGGCGTTGGTGAGCGCCTCCTCCAGCACGCGGTAGGCGACGAGGTCGACGGTGGGGGCGAGGTCCCGCGGCTGCCCGCGCAGGGACCACTCGACGGCGAGCCCCGCGGCGGTGAAGGACTCGACGAGGGCGTCGAGCCGGGCCAGGCCGGGCGCTGGGGCGTCTCGCGCGGCCGGCTCGCCGGGCTCACGCAGCACGGAGAGGATGTCGCCGAGCTCCTCGAGCACCGCCGCAGCTGAGCGGCGGACGGTGACCAGGGCGTCCGCCGCCGCGCCCGGCCGGGTGGAGAGGAGGTGCTGGGCCACCCCGGCCTGCACGCTGACCACCGCGATGTGGTGGGCGACGACGTCGTGGAGCTCGCGGGCGATGCGCACCCGCTCCTCCGCCACGCGGCGCCGGGCCTCCTCCTCGCGGCTGTGCTCGGCGCGGACGGCGCGCTCCTCCACCGCTGCGAGGTAGGCGCGTCGGTTCCGCAGCCCGTCGCCGACCGCCGCGACGACCGCCGTCCACGGCAGCACGGGGAGGGCCTCCTCCAGGAGGACGCGCCTCGACGCCTCGACCGCACCGCTCGCCCCGAGCACCCCGATCACCCCGGCCGCGGTCATGACCGCTGCGGTCGACGCCCAGGCGACCACCGTGGTCCGGCGGTCGGTGCGCAGGGCGACGGTGTAGAGCGCGGCCAGCGGGCCCAGCGCCGCGACGGCCTCGATGCCCCCCAGCAGCAGCACGGCGGCCGCCCCGGCGACGGTCAGGGCGAGTGCGGTCACGGGCCGCCGGTGTCGCAGCGGCACGGCAGCGAGGGTGAGGGCGATCAGCGCGTGCTCGAGCACCGACGGCGCCTGGCTGCCGCTGGACCGGGGCACCAGGAAGGCGCCGCCCAGCAGGACGATGATCACCACGGCCGCGTCGAGGAGCACCGGACGACGACGCCACCCCGCCCCGCGCACGCCGTGGTCGATCACCGTCCCAGCCTAGGGACGGCGCGGCGGGTGGCGTCGTCCGAGCGCAGCAGTGCCGGCGTGCTGCGGGGGCCGTAGCGGCGGCGCCGGTCACGGGTGCTGCGTCCCGGGTCGTGCCGCCCCGGCGGTACAGGGCGGTGCCTGCTCCGGGACGACGACACCGCGCCGGCGGAGGAGCACGCTCGTCACACCAGCCGGCCCCCCGGCCCCACCCAGGAGGACACCGTGATCGAGCTGCAGGGACTGACCAAGCGGTACGGGCCCAAGACCGTCGTCGACGACCTGACCTTCACCATCGCGCCCGGTGTGGTGACCGGGTTCCTCGGGCCCAACGGCGCGGGCAAGTCCACGACCATGCGCATGCTGGTCGGCCTGGAGACCCCCGACTCGGGGACCGCCACCGTCAACGGCCGCGCCTACGGCCAGCACGCGGCGCCCGCCCAGGAGATCGGCGTCCTGCTCGACGCCTCGGCCCGCCACCCCGGGCGCTCCGCCCGCGACCACCTGCTCGCCCTGGCCCACACCCATCGGATCTCCGCCCAGCGCGTCGACGAGGTCCTCGAGCTGGTCGGCCTGGCGGAGGTCGCACGCAGCCGGTCCGGTGGCTTCTCCCTGGGCATGGGCCAGCGGCTGGGCATCGCCAGCGCCCTGCTGGGCGACCCCGCCACGGTGATGCTCGACGAGCCGGTCAACGGCCTGGACCCCGAGGGGATCCGGTGGATCCGCGAACTGCTGCGGGGCCTGGCCCTCGAAGGGCGCACGGTGTTCGTCTCCTCGCACCTGATGAGCGAGATGGCGCTGACCGCCGAGCACCTGATCATCGTCGGGCGCGGGCGGCTGGTCGCGGACACCTCCGTCGCCGACCTGGTCGCCCGCTCCACCACCACCGTGCGCGTGCGCAGCCCCCAGGCCACCGCGCTGCGCGCCGTCCTGGCCCAGCACGACGTCACCGTGACCACCAGCCCCGACGGGGCGATGGAGGTCACCGGCCTGAGCCGGGAGCAGATCGGTGACCGCGCGGCCATCGCCGGCGTGACCGTGCACGAGCTGTCGCTGCAGCAGGCCTCCCTGGAGGAGGCCTACATGGAGCTCACCGCGGGCGCCGTCGAGTACCACGGCTCCACCACCCACGAGACCACCGCCACCCCCGAGAGGACGGCAGCCTGATGAGCACCACCCTCGCCCCCGTGACCGACGACACCCCGCCGCCCGACGCGCCCCGGGAGCGCACGCGTCACGTCGACCGGCCGCTGACGGCGTCCGGCATCATGATCTCGGAGTGGGTGAAGCTGCGCTCGGTGCGCAGCAGCACCATGACGCTCCTGGCCACCGGCGCGACCCTGGTGCTGGTGGGGGCCATGGCCGCGGCGTTCAACAGCGGTCTGCTCTCCACCCCGCCCGGCGCCGACGGCGGTGGCCCCGGCGGGGACGACCCCACGGGGACGGTGCTGGCCGGCAGCCTGCTCGCGCCCCTGATCATCGGGGTCCTGGGCGTCATGCTGATCACCAGCGAGTACGCCACCGGCACGATCCGCACGACGATGACGATGGTGCCCGCGCGCCTGCCCGTGCTCTGGGCGAAGGCCGCGGTCCTCACCGCCGTCACCCTCCCGGTCATGCTGGTCGCCTCCCTGGCCGCGTTCTTCCTCGGTCAGTGGCTGCTGGGAGCCGGTGACGCCCCGACCGCCTCGATCGGCGACCCGGGGGTCCTTCGCGCCGTCCTGGGAACGGGGGCCTACCTCACCGGCGTCGCCCTGATCGGGCTCGCCGCCGGCACCCTGCTGCGGTCCACGGCGGCCGCCGTGTCGGTGCTGTTCACCCTCGTCTTCCTCCTGCCCGGGCTCGGCGGCCTCCTCCTGCCCGTCAGCTGGCAGGAGGACGTGCTGCTCTACCTGCCCTCGAACGCGGCGAGCTCCTTCACCTCGGTGGCACCCGGCCCGGAGCTGCTCAGCACCGGCACCGGAGCGCTCGTCTTCACCGCATGGGTCGTCGTGCCCCTGCTCCTGGCCGCCGTCGCCCTCGAGCGCCGCCCGGTCTGACCCACGCACCCGTCCCGCCCGCACCACCGCGGACGGGGCGGGAGGGCGGAGCGTGGCGCTCACAGCCCTGCCAGACCCTGCTCATGACCACGCTCGGCGTGGTGAGCGCTGCGCTGCTCACCTCCCAGCTCGGCTCCGCCGACCTGCTCACGACGCTGCGCATCGCGTCGCCCGGCTGGCTCGCGGTGGCCGTGCTCGCCTCGCTCGGGCCCTTCGTGGGAGCCGCCACCCGCCTCGCCGCCTCCACCCCGGCCGGGTGCCGCTCGGCCGCACGATCGCCGTCCAGGTCACCTCCAGCTGCGCGAGCGCCGTGCTGCCCCCGACGGTCGGGCAGCTCGCCCTCGACGCGCGGTTCGTGCACCGCCTCGGCCACAGCACCGCGTCGGTCACCGCCGGCGTCGGCCTCACCCAGGTCGCGAGCCTGTCCACCACCCTCGTCCTGCTCGCCGCCGCGGTCACCGCCACCGGGACCGCTCTGACGCTGACCGGCACGACCGCGACCGTGGCCGTCGTCCTCCTCCTGGTGCTCGCCGCCGCCGCCCGCTCGCTGCGCGGGACCGGTCCCCGGCTCGGCGAGGTGGTGCGGCAACCATCACGGCTCGCCGCCGGCATCGGCGGGTGCCCGCTCGTCACCGGGGGCTGCGTCGTCGCGCTCGACGCCTCGCTCCGCGCCCTCGGGGTCGACCTGCCGCTGACGCACACCGCCGTCGTGGACCTGGCCGGCAGCGCGCTGGGCTCGGCAGCGCCCACCCCCGGCGGCACCGGAGCCGTCGAGGCCGCCATGACCGTCCTGCGCCGCCGGGCCGTGGTGTGACCGGAGACGGCCGCCGCGCTGTGGTCCCGGGTGCCGGCGGATCCGCGGTCCCGGTGATCCTCGCCGCTGGGTCGTCCGGTGGGTGCTCCACCCAGCGCCTCGCAGCCGGGCTGCACCGGCGCGGTCACGACGTGCACGCCGTCGCGGCCTCGGGCAGCGTCCGCAGCCACGTGGCGCACCGGGCGGGCACCACCGAGCACCGGGTGCGGTCGCTGTCGATGCCCGGGCACCCCGGCTCCCGCTTCGCCCCCGTCGGGGTCCACCGGCGCGTGCGCGTCGCGGGCGTCGGCCACCCGGCGTCCGAGGCCCTGCGCCGTCCACGACAGGTGCGGCCCGGCGCGGCTGGCGGCAGCAGGGCTGGTGGGAGCGGGGCCTTCGCCAGTGCCGAGCCCCGACCCTGGCGCCGCTCGGCAGCTCGGCGACGCCCGCGCGGAGACGGTGTGCGCCGGCCCACCCGTCGCCGCGACGGCGCTGCGCGAGCAGGCCTGCGCCGGAGCCGGCCCTACGACCAGGTCTTGGCGTGCGCCGCGAAGGACGCGGGATCGCTGTGCACGGGGATCACGCAGAGCAGGTGCCCACCGGGAGCGCGCAGCGTGCGGCACCCCTGCCAGGCCGACACCTCCTCGGCCCCGAGGGCCAGCAGCCGGGTGACCTCGGCGGGCGCGTCGTCGGTCTCGATGTCGAGGTGGTAGCGGGGTGGGTCGTCGACCGCCTGCACGGCGGTGACCAGACCGGGCACCGCGTCGCTGAGGGAGGTGAACTGCGGCTCTCCCGGCGGGTGTGCGAGGGCAGCGCCGAGCGCTGAGGACCAGAACTGCGCGCTCGCCTCCGCCTGGTCAGCTGGGGCGTCGATGAGCAGCGTCGACAGGCGGCTTCGGTGCATGCCGGCGGACGCTACGCGCGTCGCCCGGTGCGCTGCGGCGGAGACGATCAGGGGAGCCGGTCGGGCAGCGCGAACGCCGCGAACACGGCCGGGGTGTCCAGGAAGCTGGAGATCCCCGCGATGCCGTCGCCGCGCACGTCGAGGACCACGAGCGCCCACGGGCCGTGACCACCGGCGGCGTCGCGGCGGTGCTGCCCGGACGCCGGCTGAGCGTTCGCCGACGTCGCCAGCAGCGTGGCAGTCATGATCGACACCGCAGGGCTCACGCGACGAGCTGGAAGGGCGCGCCGGTCGGGTCGGTGGACCGCCCCACCCGCCCGGACTCCGTGTCGACGGGCGCCTCCACCACGCTGCCGCCGAGCTGGGCCACGCGGGCCGCGGCGGCGTCGGCGTCCTCGACCTGGACGTGCTCGGCCCCGTGCGCGGACGCCGCGTCGGTCGCCTCGAGGATCCCCGCCACCTGCTCGCCGTCCGGGCTCGCGACGGAGCAGCGCATGCCGGGAGCATCGCTGACCCTCCCGGTCTGCCACCCGAAGACCTCGCGCACGAACGCGGGGGTGGCGGCGTGGTCGCGGGTCGCCAGCTCGAACCAGCTCGCCCGGCCGGGCTCGGCGAGGGTCGGCAGCCCTCGGTGGGTGCCGGGCTGCCACGGGCCGAAGACGGTCGCGGCGGGGTCGGCGACGACCGCCATCGCCCCCAGGTCGCGGATCTCCACGGCCGGCACTCACCCGGCGACGCGCTCGCCGCCGGCGGAGGAGTGGAGGTGGCCGCCGAGCTCGGGGTCGGGGCCTCCGGCGTCCCAGCCGAACGGGGCCGATCAGAGGGCGCAGCTGGTGGGCTGGTCGGAGGTGGACAGGTCGATCCGGACGGGGGCGCCGACGGGGACGGCGGTGCGCCGCAACTCATCGGTGCCGCGCCGCGCGCCTGCGGTGGCGGACGCCGGGGAGATGTACGCCCGGGGCTCCGACTTCGCCGGGTCCGGGCTGCGCGCCGGGGCCGCACACGCCGCCCGTCGGGCGGTCGAGCTGGGTGATGGTGACGCGTGGCGGTCGCTGGGCGACTCCCCGTCCGCGCTGGACCCGACGCGGACCCTGCTCACGGAGACGGGCTCGGTGATCACGCCCACGGGCGGCGCCCCGCGCCGGCACAGGATCGCTGGTGGGTGGGACGTCACACGTCACGCCTCGCTCCCCGAAGACCCCACGAGTGCGAGGTCCCGGAGTGCCGGCCTCGCGAGGACCCGCCTCGTGCCCGCGCCCGCCGGTTCAGAACACCCGCACCGCCGCCTCCGCCGGCGCGGAGAGCAGCTGCGTCAGCTGCTCGTCCAGCTTCACCAGCGTCAACGACGCGCCCGCCATGTCGAGGGAGGTGCAGTACTCCCCCACGTAGCTGCGCCGCACGCTGATCCCCTTCCCGGCGAGGCGCTCGTGGGCGATGCCGTACAGCAGGTACAGCTCGCTGATCGGGGTGCCGCCGAGGCCGTTGACCATCAGGGCCACCTCGTCGCCCGCGGAGTACGGCAGGTCCTCCACGATCGGGTCGAGCAGCTTCGCGACGATCTCGTCCGCCGGCACGATCTTCTCCCGGCTGCGGCCCGGCTCCCCGTGGATGCCGACCCCGAGCTCGATCTCGTCGTCGGCGAGCTCGAACAGCGGCGAGCCCTTCGAGGGCGGGGTGCACGACGTCAGGGCCACGCCCATGGTGCGCGTGACGGCGTTGACGCGCTGGCCCAGGGCGACCAGCTCCTCCAGCGAGGCGCCCTCCTCAGCAGCGGCCCCGACCGCCTTGATGACGAAGAAGTTGCCGGCCACCCCGCGGCGCCCGACGGTGTAGGAGGAATCCTTCACCGCCACGTCGTCGTCGACCATCAGCGTGGCGATCTTGATGCCGTCGGCCTGCGCCATCTCCTGGCCCATGTCGAAGGCCATCCGGTCGCCGGTGTAGTTGTTGACGATGAGCAGCACCCCCGCGTCGGAGGCCATGAGCTTCGCCGTCTCGTAGACGTAGTCCGTGGGGGGCGCGGCGAAGACGTCACCGGGGCACGCGGCGTCCAGCATGCCCGGACCGACGACCATCACGTGCGCCGGCTCGTGCCCGGACCCCGAGCCCTGCACGATCGAGACCTTCCCCGCCGCGGGCGCCCCCGTGCGGTGGATGAGGTTGAACTCCGGCACGTAGGTGAGGGTGTCGGGGTTGGCCAGCGCCAGGCCCTTGAGCATCTCGGGCACGAACTGCTGCGGGTCGTTGACGAACTTCTTCACGGTGGCCTCCACGGCTGTGTGTCGGACGGGTCGGTGCGGGCAGGTGCGGGTAGGGCTCGGCGACGTGCTGGTGGCGGGCGGCGCTCAGGCCCGCTCGGCGGCGAGGGTCTCGGCGAGGACGGCGACGGCGGTGGCCCCGGCGTCCACCGACCCGACGCTGCGCTCCCCCGTGTAGCTGGCCCGCCCGCGCCGCGCCTGCAGCGTCGCCGTGGCATCGGCGGCCTCCCGGGCGGTCTGCGCGAACGCGGCGAACAGCGCCGGGACCCCGGCACCGGCGGCGACCTCGGCCTCGAGGCGGTCGGTCGCGGGCACGAGGGCGTCGAGGAGGGTCTTGTCGCCCAGGGCCGCCCCTCCCCGAGCGGCGATGCCCTCCGCGGCGGCGCGCAGCGCGGCCACCACGTCGGTGGCGGTGACCTCGGTGCCCTTCAGCACCCCACCCGCGCGCAGGAACGCGGTGCCCCAGATCGGCCCGGAGGTGCCCCCGACGCGGCTGGTGATCGTCATCGCGACCTTCTGGAGGAACGTGCCCGGATCGGTGCGGTCGTAGCCCTCCCAGTCGGCGAGCACCTTCTCGAAGCCGCGCGCGAGGGAGAACCCGAAGTCGCCGTCGCCGACGACGGCGTCCAGGTCGCAGAACTCCTGCTCCTTCGCCACGCAGGTGCGGGCGACGGTGGCCACGACGCCCTCGACGTCGGTCAGTCCGGTGGGGCTCACGGGGTCTCCTCCGTCGGGGTGGGTGCTGGCGTCGTGGGGGCTGGGCGGTCGAGCACCGCGGTGAGGTCCGCGAGGGTGAGCGCGGGGCCGGGGGTCACGCCCGCGTCGTCGGCGAGCACCCGCAGCGGTGGCCCCCCGACCTCCCCGAGGTCGGTGACCACCACCGAGGCGCCGGTGAAGTCCTCCTCGGCGGTGTAGCTGCTGACGGTGACCACGCACCGCAGCCCGGCGCTGCGGGCGGCGAGGAGCCCGTTGCGGCTGTCCTCGATCACGACGGCGTCCTCGGGCGCCGCGCCGAGGCGCTCCAGGGCGAGCAGGTAGATGTCGGGGGCCGGCTTCTTGGCCGCCACGACGTCCCCCGCCAGCACCGTGAACGACGCCGCACGGTCCGCGCCGACGGCGTGCTCGAGCACCGCGCGCACCGAGACCTCCGCCGACGTCGAGGCGACGGCCAGCTGCCACCCCGCCTCGGCGGCCTCCTCGACCAGGCGCGCGATGCCGGGGCGCGCGGGCATCGCCCCGCGGGCCACCGCCGCCGTGTAGTGCGCGGTCTTCGCCCGGTGCCACGCGGCCACGGCCTCGCGCTGGCCGGCGTCGTCCGCGGGCAGGCCGGCCTGCGCGACGAAGGCGGGTGTCAGCAGGGAGGCCATCCGCTCCTTCCCGCCGCCGATGCGCACCCGCTCCGCGTACTCCTCCTCGCTCCAGCGCACGGGCAGGTCGAACTCCTCGAAGGCGGCGTTGAACGCCGGCAGGTGCCCGTCGCGCTCGGTGTCGGCGAGGACCCCGTCGCAGTCGAGGATCAGGGCGGGCACCTCAGGCCCGCCCGGCGCTGCCGAAGGTGCCCGTGAGCCCCACGACGAGGTCGACGACCTCGCCGCGGACGGCGGTGAAGAGCGACGGCGGGTCCCACTCCTGGTCGGCCTCGGCCTGGCGCAGGAACGCCAGCGACGACTGCATGTACAGCACCTTCAAGGCGGTGGAGATGTTCACCTTCGCGCAGCCGCGGGCGATGAGGTCGGTGAACTGCTCGTCGCTGAGCCCCGAGCCGCCGTGCAGGGCGATGGGCACCGGCTCAGCGGCGACGAGGTCGCTGACGCGCTGGGAGTCCAGGGAGGGAGCGGAGCGGTAGACCCCGTGGGCGTTGCCGATCGCCGGGGCGAACACGGCCACGCCGGTCTCGCGGACGAAGGCCACCGACACCTCCAGTGACTGGCGCGCGGACGCCTCGTCGGAGCCGACCCCGTCCTCCACCCCGGTGATGCCCTCGATCTCCCCCTCGACGTGCGCGCCGTACCGGCGGGCCTCGGCGACCACCTCCACGGTCTGGCGCTGGTTCTCGTCCACGGGGAGCTCGTGGGCGTCGAAGAGCACCGAGCCCCAGCCCTTCGCCAGGCACTCGCTGATCACCGCGCGGTCGGGGCAGTGGTCGAGGTGCAGGGCCACCGGCACCTCGATGCCCGCCGTCATCGACGTCCACATCGCCATGAGGACGTCGGCGCCGATCGAGCGCACCGTCTTCACCGACGTCTGCACGATGACCGGGGAGCGGGCCTGCACCGCGCCCGCGAGCACAGCCTCGAGGGTGAGGTCGTTGAGGATGTTGACGGCGGGCACGCCGTAGCGCTCGGCGAAGGCGGGCCCGAGGATCTCGGGCAGGGGCACGACCGGCACAGGACCTCCGTTGGTCGGGTGGAGCGGTGGCTCGCACCCTAGGGACCCGGCGCACGCCGGGGCAAGGCCACTGCCCGGCGGGTGCGGGTGAGCGCCCCGGTCGACCCGGGCGTCGGGGCCTGGGAGCGTGGTCGGGGTGGCGGGGGTGGCGGTGACCGGGGTGTTCGTCGGCCTGGCGACCCTCGACGTGGTGCACCGCGTGCAGCGGCTCCCCGGGCGCGACGAGAAGGTCACGGCGATCCGGCAGGACGTCGCCGCGGGCGGGCCGGCGACCGGGGCGGCGATCACCTTCGCCGCGCTCGGCGGTCGCGCCACGCTCGTCACCGTCCTCGGGCGCTGCGCCGTCGCGGGCCTGGTGGCTGAGGAGCTGGGTGGGCGCGGGGTCGTGGTGGTCGACGTCGACCCCGGCTCGGCGGTGCCCGTGCCGGTCTCGGCGGTGGCCGTGGTCGAGGCCACGGGTGAGCGGAGCGTCACCTCCCCCGACGCCGCGGGCCACGCCGTGCAGCTGTCACCGGCCGCGTTGGAGGCGCTGGGCGCGGCCGTGGCGGGGGCCGACGTGCTCCTGGTCGACGGGCACCACCCCGACCTCGCCCGCACCGCCGCTGCGGCCGCGCGGGCCGCGGGGGTGCCCGTGGTGCTGGACGCCGGGCGGTGGCGGCCCGTGATGGCCGACCTGCTGCCGCTGCTCGACGTCGCCGTGTGCTCGGCGGTCTTCCGCACCCCCGGTGCCGACGACGCGGAGGCCACGGCGCGGGCGGTGCGCGCCGCCGGCGTCGCCGTGGTGGTGACCACCGCCGGCCCCGAGCCGGTGCGGTGGTGGGACGGCGCCGCGTCGGGCGCCGTCGACGTGCCGCCCGTGCCGGCCGGGGTGGCCCGCGACACCCTCGGGGCCGGTGACGCCTTCCACGGGGCGTACGCGTGGGCGCTCGCCACCGGGCGGGGCACCGCGGCGGCGGTGGGGCTCGCCGCGCGGGTGGCCTCGCACCGGGTCTCGGTCGTGGGGCCGCGGGCGTGGCTGGAGGACCTGCCCGGCGTCGCGGGCCGAGGGGTCACGACGCGCGGGGCCCCTCGGCCACGGTGAGGCGGGGCAGGAAGAGCTGGGCGAGCGGCCCGATCGCCGGGGCGCACAGGACGGTCACGACGCCGAGGGCCCACCCGGTGGCGACCACGAGAACCTCGATGGCCGAGGAGGCGGGCAGCAGCGCGAGGGCGGCGTCGACGGTGACGCCGGTGTTGCCCGGCGAGGACGTCACGACCAGGGCCATGGAGAACCCGTAGAGCACCGGCCCGGTCGGCCGGCCCGGCCGTGGAGCCGGGACGGCCGGTCGACCCGGGTGCTACGGACGCCGGCGGTCGGCCCGGCCCCCCGCCAGCACCGGGGCCCCCTCGGCCTCCGCCGGGACGGCGCCGAGGTCGGGGTCGACCGGGCCGCGGCGCCGGGAGGTGACCGCGTGCAGCACGAGGACCACGGCCAGGGACGCCAGGCTGAGCAGCAGCTGCGAGCGGCTGTCGGGGTTGAAGGCCATCAGCACCAGCACGGCGGCGATGCCGGCGATGGTCGCCAGCGTCAGCACCGGGTACCCCCACATGCGCACCACCAGCTTCTCCGGCGCCGTCCGGCGCCGCAGGACCAGCTGGGAGACCGCGATCAGCAGGTAGACGAACAGGATGATCGCGCCCGAGGAGTTCAGCAGGAACAGGAACACCCGGTCGGGGGAGATGGCCGCGGCGATGACGCACAGGAAGCCCACGACCGTGGACAGCAGGATGGCGCGGGCGGGCACGCCGCGGGCGCTGACGGCGAGCAGGCCCGCCGGGGCCTCGCGCCGGGCCGCGAGCACGAACAGCATCCGCGAGGCGGTGTAGAGCCCGGAGTTCAGGCACGAGAGCACCGCGGTGAGCACCACCGCGTTCATGATGTGGTCCGCGTACGGGAGGCCCATCTCGGTGAAGGCCGCCACGTAGGGGGAGGCCTCGAGGCCGGCGGAGTTCCACGGCAGGATCACCGCGAGCAGGAAGATCGACCCGACGAAGAAGATCGCGATGCGCAGGATCACCGAGTTGGTGGCCTTCGCGATGCTCCTGGCCGGGTCGGCCGACTCCGCGGCCGCGATGGTGGCGATCTCCGCACCGACCATCGAGAAGATGACCACCACGATGCCCGAGAAGATCGCCCCGGTGCCGTTGGGCAGGAAGCCGCCGTTGGCGGTGAGGTTGGAGAAGTCCATGCTCCGCCCGGGCCACAGGCCCAGCACGAAGGCGGTGCCGAGCGCGAGGAAGGCGATGATGGCGAAGACCTTGATGCCGGCGAACCAGAACTCGAACTCCCCGAACGAGCGCACCGAGAACAGGTTCGTCGCCGTCATGAGCAGCATCAGCCCCAGGGAGAGCAGCCACAGCGGGGCGTCGAACCAGTACTGCAGCACCTCAGCGCCGGCGACGGCCTCGAAGCCGACGACGATGACCCAGAAGTACCAGTACAGCCACGCCACGGAGAAGCCCGCCCAGCCGCCGAGCGCCCGGCGCGCGTAGTCGGCGAAGGAGCCCGTGGAGGGGTTGGCCACGGCCATCTCCCCGAGCATCCGCATCACCATGATGATGAGCACGCCGGCGACCGCGTAGGTGAGGAAGGTGCCGGGCCCGGTCGCGGCGATCACCTTCCCGGAGCCGACGAACAGCCCCGCGCCGATGACCCCGCCGATGGCGATCATCGACAGGTGGCGCTGGCTGAGGCCCTTCTGGAGCTCAGCGGGGGGTGCGGCCATGGGGTGCTCCGATCGGTCGGGTGATGACAGGGTGCCCGCGGTGGGAGGCGGCGTACAGGGGGTGGCGACGGATCGGTGCGAGCCGCTCAGGCGGGCGGCAGGTGCCCGAAGCGGTGCAGGGTGCGGCTGACCGCCTGCTCGCGGACCACGGTGAGCAGCTCGCGCGCCCCCGCGGCCAGCGGCGCGGCGTCCAGCACGGTGGCCCCGGCCTGCGCGGCGGCCACCAGCAGGTGCTCGTCGACCTCCCCGAGCGCCCGCAGCCGCTCCCCCGGCGCGCCGGCGCGCACCCGGGCGGCGACCGCGGCGTCGTCCTCGCGGCGCACGGCCACCCCGGGCAGGCCCGCGGCGGCGATGAGCACGCCGTCCACGTGGTCCGCGCCCGGTGCGGCGCTGAGCTCCACCGGCACGCCGGCGCGGGCCGCGGCGAGCAGCACCCGCGCGACGTCCCGGGCCCGCGCGCCGGCCCCTGCGCGCACCACCAGGGCCGGCACGGGCCGGTGGCGCAGCAGGTTCGCCTCCACCGCGAGGCCGGTGGCGTCGTGGGTGCGGGAGAACACCTCCGACCAGGCGTGCTCGTCGCTGCGCGCGGCCGCGGCGAGCCACGCGGCGTCGGCGCCGGTCACGGCGCCTGCCACGGCGTCGAGCACGCGGGCGGCGGCGGGCCCCGGCGCCGTGCCGGGCAGCGCTGGCACGTCGGCGTCGGCCCAGGTGCCGAACTGCGCGACGTAGTGCGGGCCCCCGGCCTTCGCGCCGGGGCCGACCACGGAGCCGAGCCACCCCCCGAACGGCTGGCGCTGCACGATCGCGCCGGTGATCGCCCGGTTGACGTAGGCGTTGCCGACCTCGACCCGCTCCAGCCAGTGCTCGACCTCCGCGGCGTCCAGGCTGTGGATGCCACCGGTGAGCCCGTACCCGGTGCCGTTCTGCCAGGCGATGGCCTGCTCGAGGTCGCGGGCGGCCATCAGGCCGAGCACGGGACCGAAGACCTCGGTGGTGTGGAACCACGACCCCGGCGCCACCGCGTCCTTCAGGCCCGGTGACCACAGCCGCCCGGTGCCGTCGAGCTGGCGGGGCCGCACCAGCCAGGTCTCCCCGGGCTCCAGGGTGGTCAGCGCCCGCAGCAGGTGCTCCGACGGCGGCACCGCCAGCGGTCCCATGGACGTCGCGACGTCGGTGGGCCACCCCACCCGCACCGAGCGCACGGCGTCGACGAGCTGGCGGCGGAAGCGCTCGGAGCTCGCCACCGACCCCACCGCGATCAGCAGGGACGCCGCGGAGCACTTCTGCCCCGCGTGCCCGAACGCCGAGCGCAGCACGTCGGCGACCGCCAGGTCGGGGTCGGCGCTGGGGGTGACGACCAGGGCGTTCTTCCCGCTGGTCTCGGCGAGCAGGCGCAGGCCCGGGCGCCAGCCGCGGAACAGGGCCGCGGTCTCGCTGGCCCCGGTGAGCACCACGGCGTCGACGCCCTCGTGGGTGACCAGGCGCCGCCCGGCGTCGGCCTCGTCGGTGTGCACCAGCTGCAGCACGTCGGCGGGCACGCCGGCGGCGTGGACGGCGGCGACGGCGACCTCCGCGCACCGGCGCGTCGGGGCGGCGGGCTTCAGGACCACCGCGCTGCCCGCGGCGAGCGCGGCGAGCGCCCCGCCGAGGGCGATGGCGACGGGGAAGTTCCACGGCGGGGTGACCACCACGACCCGGTGGGGGGTGAAGGTCGCGCCGGGCACCGCGTCGAGCTCCAAGGCGCGATCGGCGTAGTAGGTGGCGAAGTCGACCGCCTCGGACACCTCCGGGTCGGCCTCGGCCACGGTCTTGCCCGCCTCGTGCACCATCACCGAGACCAGGTCGCCGCGGGCGGCGGCCAGCGCGGCGCCCGCGGCGCGCAGCACCCGTGCGCGCTCGGCTGCCGGTGTGGCCGCCCAGCCCGGCGCCGCGGCCAGCGCGGTGGCGACCACGGCGTCCACCGCCGCGGGGTCGGTCAGCTCACCCGCCGTGGACGGCTCGGGCACCGCCGCGATCGCGGCGAGCGCCCACGCGCGGTTGGCGGGCAGCGAGGGGTCGGTGTCGCTCTCGTTGGTGAAGCCGGCCCCGCCCGGGCTGGTCCCCGCGGGGCGCTCGGTGGCGCGGTCCTGGGTGCGCCGCGGGCCCACCGGCACCGCCCACCGGTCGCGCACGGAGTCGGCGAAGCGCTGCTCCTGCACCTGCAGGGGCGTGGGCCCCTCGAGGCCGTCCTGGTCGGCGAACAGGGCGTGCAGGAAGTTCTCCGGGTCGGCGTTCTCCTCCAACCGGCGCACCAGGTACGAGACGGCGACGTCGAAGTCGCCCGGGTGCACCACGGGGGTGTACAGCACCAGGCGACCGACGTCGGCGCGCACCGCGCGGGCCTGCGCCGGGGCCATGCCCTGCAGCATCTCCACGTCGAGCTGGTCGCCCACCCCCCGGGACTGCGCGAGCAGGTGCGCCAGGGCGACGTCGGGCAGGTTGTGGCTGGCGACGCCGACGCGCAGGTGCGGTGCGTGCTGCGGGCGCAGCGCGGCGTCGAGCAGGCGCACGTAGTTCGCGTCCACGTCGGCCTTGGTGGTGTACGGCGCCTGCGGCCAGTCGTGCAGCGCTGCGTCGACGCGCTCCATCGCCAGGTTCGCGCCCTTGACCAGGCGCACCTTGACCGGGGCGCCGCCGCGCGCGGCCCGGGCGGCGGCGACGCCGGCGAGGTGCTCCAGGGCGGGCAGGGTGTCGGGCAGGTAGCCCTGCAGCACGATGCCGGCCTGCAGGTCGGCCAGCTCGGGGCGCTCCAGCAGGGCGGTGAACACCTCGACGGTCAGGTGGAGGTCCTTGTACTCCTCCATGTCGAGGTTGACGAAGGCGTGCGGGGTGCGTGAGGCGGCGCGGGCGTACAGGGGCAGCAGCCGCTGCACGAGGCGGTCGCGGCTGCCGGTCACGTCCCAGGGGTTGAGCTGGCTGGCGACCGACGAGGCCTTCACCGACACGTAGTCGACGTCGGGCCGGTCCAGCAGCGCCAGGGTGCTCGCCAGGCGGCGGTCGGCCTCCTCCTCCCCCAGCACGGCCTCGCCGAGCAGGTTCAGGTTCAGCTGGTGGCCCTGCGCGCGGGCCGCGGCCAGCGACCGGGTGAGGCGGGCGCCGCCGGCGTCCTGCACCAGGTGGCCCACCAGCTGGCGCAGCCGGCGGCGCGCGGCGGGCACCACCACCCGGGGCGCCAGGGGGGCTGCGAGGGCGCCGGCGGTCATCATCGCCCTGTCGAGCGGGGAGAGGAACGCGGGCACGGGCACCGCGTGCGGGTCGGCGCCGGGGCGGGCCAGGCGCACCAGCTCCCGGGCCGCGACGGCGTCGTCCTCCGGGCGCGCGACCCGGTCGACGAAGCGCAGGGTGAACTCCACGCCGTCCGGGTCGTGCACCAGCGCGGCGAGCTGGCCCGCGCTGCGCTTCTCGGCCGCGGTCTCCCCCGCGGCGGTGGCCTCCACCCAGGCCCGCGCCTGGGCGATGGCGGGCTCGACCAGGGCGGCGACGTCGTCCGCCCCGGTGTGGGCGGTAGCGGGTGCGGGGTCCGCGGTGATGGCCATGGGCTGAGTGTGGAACCGCGACACCGCGGCGTCTTGTACGTTCGCCGGGGTGGGGGCGCGCCGCGAGCACAGCGGCACCAGCCCCGAGCGGAGCGGCACCGGCCGGTCACCGGGCCGGTGACCGGCACCGGCCTGGCGGGCGAACCCGTGGGCGCGGCGGCGCTGGAGCTGTTCGCGGCGCTGGCCGGGGTGATGTTCTGCGTGAAGGACCTCGGG
The DNA here is from genome assembly GCA_964242735.1 of uncultured Quadrisphaera sp. Taxonomy (GTDB): domain Bacteria; phylum Actinomycetota; class Actinomycetes; order Actinomycetales; family Quadrisphaeraceae; genus CADCUY01. The sequence continues at coordinate 21,774 of CAXTAK010000006.1, forward strand.
GGGCGCTACGTCGAGGCCAACGACGCCTTCGTGGTGCGCGCCCGGGCGCGCTCGCGCACCGCGGTGCTGGGCAGGACGGCGCGCGAGCTGTTCGTGCCCGCCCTCGCCGAGCGCTACGAGGAGCAGGACGCCCGCGTGCTGGCCAGCGGGAGGGCGCTGCGCCACGAGCTGGAGCTGATCCGCGGCCGGGGCGGCACACCGGGCTGGTACCTGAGCACCAAGGTGCCGGTGGTGCGCGACGGCGAGGTGGTGGGGGTGGCGGGCGTCTCGGAGGACCTGCGCGAGGGCGACGCCGACGACGCCGTGCTGCGCTCGCTGGCCGCGGTCGTCGAGGTGGTGCACACCCGGCTCGCGGACCCCCCGCGCACGGCGGAGCTGGCCGCCGTGGCCGGCTGCTCCACCGACGCCCTGGAGCGGCGCACCCGGCGGGTCTTCGGGCTCAGCCCGGGGCAGTTCGTGCTGCGGGCGCGCGTCGACCACGCCCGCGCGCTCCTGGGGGGCACCGGGGTGCCGCTCAGCGAGGTCGCGGCCGCGTGCGGGTTCTACGACCAGCCGGCCCTGTCGAGGCAGTTCGCCCGCCTCTCGGGGGAGACGCCGGGGCAGTACCGGCGCCGGGCGCAGCGGTGAGCGCCCTCGTGCTCGCCGACCGGGTCGAGGTGGTCCTCGACGGGGGGGTGCTGCTCGCGCCGGTCAGCTTCTCCCTCGGCGCCGGGGCGTCGCTGGCGGTGCGCGGGGCCAACGGGTCGGGCAAGACGACGCTGCTGCGCGTGCTCGCCGGGCTGGCGCGGCCCACGGGCGGGTCCGTGAGCGTCGCCGGTGCCCGCGTCGACGAGCGGCGCTCGGGGTTCCGGGCGGTGGTCGCGGCGCTGGTCGGGGTGCCTCCGCTGGCCCGCGACCTGACGCTGCGCGAGCACCTGGTGCTCGTCGGGGTCTCGTGGGGGGCCGGTGTCGCTGCGGCGGAGGCCCGCGCCGACGCCCTGCTCGACCGCCTCGCTCTCACCCGCCTCGCGCGCCGCTTCCCCCACGAGCTGTCCTCGGGGCAGGTGCAGCTGTTCACCCTCGCGCTGACCCTGGCGCGCCCGTTCCAGGTGCTGCTGCTCGACGAGCCGGAGCAGCGGCTCGACGCCGACCGCCTGGCCCTGGTGGGCGGCGTCCTGCGGGCCCTGGTCGACGCGGGGACCACGCTGGTGCTCGCCTCCCACAGCGGGGTGCTCGTCGACGCCGTCGCCGACGAGGTGCTGGAGCTCACCGGTGAGGCATGAGGGCAGCGTCCGGGCGCGGCTGCGCGCCGCCCGTCGGGTGCACCGGCAGCGGGGCGGGGCGCGGGGCACCGGCGACGTCGTGCACGCCGTCTACGCCGGGGTGCTGCTCGTGGCGTTCGTGGGCGTGCCCGTGGTCGTCGCAGCGGTCAGGGCGCTCACCGGGCCCGCGGTCCTGGGCGCCCTGACGGGGCCGGGAGCCGGCGGCGTCGTCGCCACCGGCTGCGGGCTGGCCCTGGCGGTGGCGGCCGCGGGCGGCGCGGTGCGGGGCCCGGCGCTGCTGCCCCCGTTCCTCACGGGCCTGCTCGTCGGCAGCGACCTGCCCCGGCGGGCCGTGCTCGCGCGCCCGCTCGGTCACGCGGCGGCCGCGGTGGTCGCCGTCGTCACCGCGCCCGCGGTGCTGGTCGGCGCCGTGCTGGTGGCCGCGGGGACCGCGACCCCCGCTGCGTGCGCCTCCTTCGCGCTCGCCGCGGCGGCCTGGGGAGTGGTCGCGGTGGTGGTCGCGCTGACCGGGCAGCGCCTGCGCGGGCACCGCGCCGGGGCCCTGGCGGTCGCCCTGGCCGCCGCGACCCTGTTCACCGCGGTGGTGCCCGGCGCCGGGGTCCTGGCCCCCTGGGGGTGGGTGGGGCTGGCGTGGCCCTCCGCGGGCACGGGGTCGATCGCGGGGCCCGGCTGGGCGCCGGTGCTCCTGGTCACCCTCGCGGCGCTCGCCGCGGCCGCGTGCACACCGGCCCTGCTGGACTCCCTGCGCGGCCCGGAGCTGGCCGAGCAGGCGCAGCGGTGGCAGTCCGCCGCGGACGCCGCCCGCACCGCCGACACCGCCAGCGCGCTGGCGACGTACCGGGCGCGGCCGAGCGCGGGGCGGTCCTGGCGCGCCGTCACCGGGAGCGGCCCGGTCGCGGTGGCGCGCCGCGACCTGGTCGGGGCGCTGCGCACCCCCGGGCGGTGCGCGGTCGGCGCCTGCTCCCTCGTGCTCGGCGCGGTCGTCGTCGTGCTGGGCGCGGGCCCGGGCGGAGTCCCGGCGGGGATGGGCGCCGCGGTCGGCACGGGCGTCGGGTACGCCGCCCTGGGGGTGGTGAGCGACGGGTTCCGCCACGCCGCCGAGGCCGCCACGGCGCCGCCGCTGTACGGGTGGTCCACCGCCGGGACGTACGCGCGCCACGCCGTCCTGCCCACCGCCGGGGCGCTGGTCGCGGCGGTGCTCGGCGTGGTGGGCGCGGGCGTGGTGGGGGCGCCGTGGGGCGCAGCGTCGGTGGTCGGCCTGGTGTCGGTGGTGGGGCCGCTCGCCGTCCTGCTGGTGGCGGTGCGCGCCTACGACAGCGCGAAGGGGCCGCTGCCGCCCGTGCTGCTGACCCCGGTGCCCACCCCGGCGGGCGACGTCTCGGGGCTGGTGGTCCTGGCCTGGCAGGCCGACGCGCTGCTCATCGCCGCGACCACCGCCGCGGTGGCCGTGAGCGCACCGGGACCCACCGCCCCGGTCGTCCTCGCCGCCGCGACGGTGGCCGTGGTCGCCGCGACGCAGCGGCGCCTGCGCCGCCTCTGACGCGCCGGCGCCCTGCCGCAGAGGACCCCGGTCAGCGGCGCAGGACGTGGCGCAGGACCGGGCGCGTCTCGAAGCCGGTCACCCCCGGGGCGGCGCGCACCGCGTCGACGCTGACCCGCACGTGCACCACGGCCAGCAGCACCGGGCTGTCGAGGGCCGGGTCGAGCAGCGCGGTGCAGCCGCGGATGACCCCGGCGCCCTCCAGGCGGCGCACCCGCTGCGCCACGGCGTCCGCCGAGAGCCCTGCCGCGGCGCCCACCTGGCGGTAGGACGCGCGGGCGTGGCGCACGAGCAGGCGGAGGATCCTCTCGTCGGTGGCGTCGCCGCGACGGCTCATCGGCCCTGCGCTCACCGGCGGCATCGTCGCAGCCACCGGTGCTGCACTGGCTCCGTGCACCGCGCCGTCCGCTCCCCGACCGTCGTGGCCGTGCTCGGCCTGCTGCTCGTCACTGCCACCTGGGGCTCGACCTTCCCCCTGCTGAAGGGAGTCGTGGAGCGGGTGCCGCCGGCGGACTTCCTCGCCGTCCGCTTCGCCCTGGCCGCCGAGGCCCTGGCAGCGGTCAGGCCGCGGGTCCTCGCCCCGCTCTCCCCCGCGGTGTGGCGCCGGGGCGCGGCGCTCGGGCTGGTCTACGGCCTCGCGCAGATCCTGCAGACCGTGGGCCTGCAGACCACCTCAGCGTCGGTGTCCGGCTTCGTCACGGGGATGTACGTGGTGCTCACCCCGGTGCTCGCCACCGCCCTGCTGCGCCAGCGCCTGTCGGCGGGCATGTGGCTGGCGGTCGCCCTGGCCACCACCGGTCTCGCGGTGCTCTCCCTGCGCGGCTTCGCGGTCGGCTACGGCGAGGCGGTCACCCTGGCCGGGGCCGCGCTGTACGCGCTGCACATCATCGGTCTCGGCCGGTGGTCGGCCACCGAGCACGCATGGGGCTTGACCGTGGTGCAGATGGCCGTCGTCGCGGTGGTGTGCGCGCTCGCGGCCGCGCCCGGCGGCCTGACCCTGCCGCAGCACGGGGGCGAGTGGGCGGTGCTGGCGCACATGGCGCTCGTGGCCGGCGCCCTGGCCCTGCTGGTGCAGACCTGGGCGCAGGCCCACCTCGCCCCGACCCGGGCGGCGATCATCATGACCACGGAGCCGGTGTGGGCCGGCTTCTTCGCCGTCGTCCTCGGCGGGGAGGTGCTGGGGGTGCGGGTGCTGGTCGGCGGGGCGCTGGTGCTGGCTGCGATGCACCTCAGCGAGCTGGCGCCCGGCAGGACGACGCTCGCGCAGCCGCTGCCCGTCGAGGACGCTGCCGTCCCGGTCGAGGACGTCAGGAGCACCCGGAGCACCGCCGCGGGCGCTGCCAGCGGCGGGCCGTGAGCGGCCCCGGTGGCGGCGCGGCCGCGCTGCTCAGCCGAGCGGGTGGTGCTCGGTCCGCCAGGCCTCCTCGGTCTCGACCGACGCAGCCTCCGCCTCGACGACCTCCGCGTCGACCTCCTGCTCGTGGGCGGCGTGGCAGCGCAGCGCCTCCCGCACCTGGGCAGGTGTCAGCGGGAGCAGCTCGGCCGTCGCCTCGACAGCGGCCTCCCCGCGCTCGTCGACCTCCCGCAGGGCGCGCACCACCTCCCACACGTCCGGGCCGAGGGCGAGCGCCGCCCGTCGCCCCGAGGGACCGTCCTTGACGACCACGCCGGGGTGCTCGTCCTGGCGCAGGCCCTCCTCGACGACCCGCAGAACGTCCATCCCCCGCACCGTACGCACTGCGCCCGTACCCGAGAACGACCTGCCCGCGTGACCGACCCTGCTCTCTGACAGGAGGTCCACCACGCCCACCACCGCGCGCCCCGAGGTGCTCTCGCGGGGCAGCGACGTCGAGGTTAGGACCCTCGACGAGGCCGCCCGCGCCGCGTCGCTGCCCTCCGTGCCCTCGCACGTGGCGATGGTGCCCGACGCCCACGCCGGCTTCGGCCCGCCCATCGGCACCGAGGGCGCGGTCATCCCCTACGCCATCGGCGTCGACATCGGCTGCGGGATGATCGCCACCGAGACCGACCCGGTCGCCGGGCAGCTGCCCGAGAGCCCGCGGCGGCTCATGCTGCTGATCGAGGAGCGCATCCCGGCGGGCATGGGCGAGCAGCACACCAGCGGTGCCGGCGCGGGCGTGCCCGACGCCATCGGCGCCCCGGCGACCGAGCTGACCACCCGCCAGCGGGCGAGGGCCGCCGCGCAGTCCGGCACCCTCGGCTCCGTCCACGTCGTCGAGGTCTGCCTCGACGAGCGCGACCGCGTGTGGCTGGTGCTGCACTCCGGCTCGCGGGGCGTCGGCCAGCTGGCGCAGCGCGCGGTCACCGAGGCGAAGGGGCTGACGCGGCGCTGCTCCATCGACCTGCCCGACCCCGACCTGGCCCACCTCGTGCACGGCACCGCGGACGACCGGTACGTCGCCGACATGCAGTGGGCGCAGCGGTACGCCCTCGCCTCCCGGCAGGCGATGATGACCGTCGCCGAGACCTCGCTGTTCGAGGTCGTCGGGCGCGGGCCGGTGACGCGCGCGATCGCCCCCACGATCCCGCGCAGGTCGAGCACCACCACGGCCGCGACCTGCGGATCACGCGCGGGCGATCTCGACGTCGGCGACCTCGGCGTCATCCCCAGCTCGATGGGGACCCGCTCGTCCATCGTCGAGCGCCTGGGGTCCGAGGCGTCCTGCACCAGCTGCTCCCACGGGGCCGGACGCCGCATGTCGCGCCCGGGCCCACCAGGAGCTGACGGTGGATCCCTTCCGCGAGGCGATGGGCGATCGCGAGTGGCTCTCGGGCCAGGCCGAGGCACTGCTCGACGAGCACCCCAGCTCGTGCACATCGACGCGGTGATGGCCGACCAGGTCGACCTCGCGCGCCCGCTGCACACCACGCGCCCGGTGCTCGACGACAGGGGCTGTGAGGTCTGACGGACCGGGCTCACCCCGCGGCGCAGCGCTCCGCCAGCGCCGCCAGGGGCACCGCCCGCTGCTCGCGGGGCACCCACACCGCCGCGGTCAGCACCTCCTGGCCGACCCGCAGGGTCACGGTCGGGGCGAAACCGAGCTTGTCCTCGGCGACGGCGTGCGGGTCGCAGCGCGTGGGGGTGACGTGCACCGCCACGCTCGCCCGCTCCCCCGGCGCCACGGTGAGCGGCGCGGCCGTGGCGGCGTAGGAGAACAGCGGCGTCGCGCCGATCCCCTCCACGGTGACCGGCTCGGTACCGGTGACGGGCCCGACGTCGAGGTGCCCGACGGCGACGAGGTCGCCGCCGGTGCCCCGCGTCGTCCACCCCGGCTGCCAGGTCAGCGGCGCGAGCGCGGCGACCCGCTGGGCGGCGCACTCGCGCTGCAGGATCCGGCCCGCCCGCGCGTCCGGGTCGTCCAGCGTCACCAGCACCGGGTCCTCCCGGCCGGCGACGGCGATCCGCACCTGCACCTGCTGGCGCTGCGGGTCCCCCGCGCACGTCGCCTCCCCGTAGGCGCCCTCCAGGGCCACGGTGCGCCCGGGCTCCAGCGTGGTGGTGCGCGCCTTCGCGCCCGGTCCGGTGAAGCCCGGCAGCAGCAGCTCCAGCCCCGTCACCTCCACGGGATCCGCGCCCTCGGGCACGGTGATCACCGCCTTCGCGGTGCGCTCCTCGACCTGTGAGCGGCCCTGCTCGAAGACCCCCGTCAGGGGCGGCGCCGGAACGGGGACGGGGTCCTCCGTGCAAGCGGCGGCGCCCAGCAGCAGCAGGACGGCGACCGTCAGCCGTGGCCGCCGTGGGCGGCGACGGCCAGGGGCTGCCACTGCTCCCACGCCTCCAGCCGCGACTCGTAGTCGGCGGTGGCGATGCCCAGCGGGGCCTCGCCGAAGAAGACGCGCAGCGGTGGGTCCTCGGCGTCCACCAGGGTGAGCACCGCGTCCCGGGTGGCTGCGGGGTCCCCGGGGGTGCCGCGCCGGCTCGGGCGGTTCGCCGCCTGCTCGCGCACGCCGTCGTAGGCGGGCATCGCGGTGGCGTGCCGGGCGGAGCTGCCGCTCCAGTCGGTGGAGTAGCCCCCCGGCTCGACGAGGGTGACCCGGATGCCGAAGCCGGCGACCTCCTGCGCCAGCGCCTGGCTGAAACCCTCCAGGGCCCACTTCGAGGCGTGGTAGATGCCGACGGTGGGGAAGGCGGTGATCCCCCCCAAGGATGACACCTGGAGGATGTGCCCCCCGCCCTGGCCGCGCAGCAGGGGCAGCGCGGCCTGCGTGACCCACAGCGCCCCGAAGAGGTTCGTCTCGACCTGCGCGCGGCACTCCTCCTCGGTGAGCTCCTCCACCGCACCGAACTGGCCGTAGCCGGCGTTGTTCACCACCACGTCGAGGCGCCCGAAGTGCTCGTGACCCCGGGCGAGCGCGGCGAAGACGGCGTCGCGGTCGGTGACGTCGAGGGGCAGCGCCAGGACCCTCTCGCCGTGGGCGTCGACGAGGGCGTCGAGGGTGGCGGCGTCGCGGGCGGTGGCGACCACGGCGTCGCCGCGCTCCAGGGCGGCCAGGGCCCACTCCCGGCCGAAGCCGCGGGAGGTGCCGGTGATGAACCAGGTCTTGGCGGGTGCAGCGGGTGCAGCGGACACAGCGGCTCTCCTGTCGGGGTGCGGCTCAGGCGGGCGCGAAGAGCTCGAGCGCGATGCCGTCGGGGTCGCGGAACTCCAGCAGGCACCCGGCGCCGGTGTCCTTGACCGCCTCGTGCTCGACGCCGAGGCCGTCGAGCACGGCCACCGCGGCGTCCAGGTCGGCGCGCGAGGGCACCGCGAAGCTCAGGTGGTCCAGGCCCACCCGGTCCTCGTCGAAGCGGTCACCGGACGCCGCGACCGGGCGCAGTCCCAGCAGGCCCCCGGGGAACTGGTAGATGACCCCGCCGAAGACGAACGCCAGGCGGGCCCGCGTGGCCTCGTCGGCGTCGGCCGGGGGCGCCTCGACGTAGACCTCGAAGCCGAACACGGCGTCGTAGAAGGCCCGGGACCGGGTGATGTCGGTGACGGTGAGGCGCAGGTGGGCGTATTCGACGGCGGAGACGGGCACCTGGTCAACTTAGGGGGCGGCGTGCGCGCCTCACGCACTGGTCCGTGCGCCGACGCCGGAGCAGCCGTGGTCCACGGCGGCGCGGCGCTACGGTGCCTCCGTGGGCGACCCCGGTGAGTCGCCACTGCGCATCGCCGTCCTGGCCTCCGTCGCGCACAGCACCCCACCGCGCGGTTACGGTCCGTGGGAGCAGGTCGCCTCCACCCTGGCTGAGGGCCTGGTCGCGCTCGGCCACGACGTCACCCTCTTCGCGACCGCCGACTCCACCACCGCCGGGCGCCTGCACGCCGAGGCGCCCGCCGGGTACGAGGAGGACGCGGGCGTCGACGCGAAGGTCGTCGAGCACCTGCACATCGGCGCCGCCTTCGAGCGGGCCGGCGACTTCGACGTGATCTCCAACCACTTCGACTTCACCCCGCTGACCTACTCGCGCCTGGTGGCCACCCCCGTGGTCACCACGATCCACGGCTTCTCCTCCGAGGCGATCGTGGCGGTGTACCGGGCCTACGACGACATCGCCCGCTACGTCGCGATCAGCGACGCGGACCGCCACCGGGACCTCACCTACGAGGCCACGATCCACCACGGCATCGAGCTCGACCGCTTCACCTTCCGCCCGCTGGCCGACACCGAGCCCTACCTGCTGTTCCTCGGCCGCATCCACCCCGACAAGGGCACCCACCGGGCGATCGAGGTGGCCCGGCGCGCCGGGGTGCCCCTGGTGATCGCCGGGATCGTGCAGGACGAGGCGTACTTCGAGGCCGCCGTGGCACCGCACCTGGGGCGCGGTGGTGCCACCTACGCGGGGCCGGTGGGCCCGGTCGAGCGCGACGCGCTGCTCGGCGGGGCGACCGCCCTGCTGCACCTAGTCTCCTTCGCGGAGCCCTTCGGGCTCTCGGTGGTGGAGTCCCTCGCCACCGGTACCCCGGTGATCGCGACCCCTCTGGGGTCGATGCCCGAGATCGTCCGCGACGGGCGCACCGGCTTCCTCGTCGACGACGTCGCCGGAGCCGTGGACGCCGTGGCGCGCCTCGGGCAGCTGCAGCGGCGCCACTGCCGCGACGACGTCGAGGAGCGCTTCACCGCCGCCCGGATGGTCGCCGACTACGGGGCGCTGTTCACCCGGGTCAGCGCGGGGAGGGCACCGGTCCGTCGTCGGTGAGGCGGGTCAGCAGCCCCGGCACGTCGACGAGCGCGATGCGCACGGAGTCGTCGCTGGCGCCGTAGGGCAGCAGGATGGTGTCCTCGTGGAGCATCCCCCCGCAGGAGTACAGCACGTTGGGCACGTACCCCTCGCGCTCGTCCTGCCGGGGGCGCAGCAGCGGCTCGCGCAGCGCCCCCAGCACCCGCGTCGGGTCGTGCAGGTCCAGCAGGACAGCCCCGATGGCGTACTCGCGCATCGGACCGACCCCGTGGGTGAGCACCACCCACCCGGCACCGGTCTCGATGGGCGGCCCGCAGTTGCCGGTCTGGACGATCTCCCACGGCTGGGTGGGTCCGTGGACGGTGCTCGGCTGCTCCCACCACCGCCCGTCGGCGGAGGTGGAGATGCCGCTGGTCACCTTGTCGGAGCGGGTCAGGGACAGGTGCGCCCCGCCCACGGTGCGGGGGAACAGGGCCATGCCCTTGTCCTTCGCGGCCGGACCCGCGAGCTGCCCGATGGTGAAGCACCGGAAGTCGGTGGTCTCGATGAGCTGCGGGGCGATCCGCTCCCCGTCGTAGGCGGTGTACGTCGCCTTGTACGTCACGGCCCCCGCGTCGTCGGTGAAGCGGGTGAAGCGCGCGTCCTCCATGCCCCGGCTCTCGGTGGGGCCGGAGGGCCACAGCACCCGCTGCGCGAGAGTGGTCTCGGGGGGGAACGCCACCGCGTAGCTGCTCTGCGCGGTGCGCCGGGCCAGCTCCCCGGTGCGGGAGAAGCCGATGCCCGTGGGGTGGCGGCGCCCCAGGCGCAGCAGCGCCCCTTCCAGCGCCGCGTCGTCGAAGCGCACCGGCAGGTTCCCCACGAGGTAGGACACCCCCTCGGCGTCGGCACCGGCGTCGGTGAGCTTCGCGGCGAACAGGCTCCGGTCGTAGGTGGTGGGCGCGGCGTCACAGGTCTCGGCGTGGGGGCCGGGGTCGTCGACGCGCACCGCCCCGCCCCGGCCGAGGACCCCGGTGCGGAACTCCACGGTGGACAGGTGACCCTCACCGACCGCCCGCAGGCTCATGAGGAAGCGGCACTCCCCCCCGGCGAGGCCGGACTGGTCGGGGGCGGGCACCGCGGAGGGGTTGAACAGCGCCGCCCCCTCGATGGAGTACTCCTGGGTGAAGGCGGCCCCGACCAGCGCCCGGCGCGCCCCGCTCGGCTCGGCGCCCTCGGGCACTCGGTACGCCATCTGCTCGTAGTTGGCCTCCAGCACCCCCGGCAGGTCGCGGTGGCGATCGCCGTAGCTGGCGGTGATGCGGCGCAGCGTGGCGCCGGCGACGTCCTCGGGCAGGTCCAGCACCCGGGACAGGACGCCGGGGGCCCGCGCGCCGCGGTCCTTGTCGAGCTCGTGGCCGGGCACGAAGGTGCGGGCCACCACGCGCCGCGGGTCGGCGGGCAGGATGATGTCGGTGCGGGTGACGAGGTCGGTCACGGCACGGGCACCGCGAGCCGACGGCACTGCTGGAGGGTCGACACGAGGGCCAGTGTGGACTCCGCGCCCTGGTTCTCGTTGCGACCGCCGCGCGTGAGCCCGTCGCACCCCCCACCGCTCTCGGGGTCCCACAGGGGGGTGTCGACGTCGTTCGCGCCGAGGAACCACGCGGCGGCGAGCTCGAGGCCGTGCAGCCACCGAGGGTCGCCGGTGACCTCGTGCGCCCGCGCGCAGGCGTCGGCGAGGGCCGCGACCTCGATGGGCTGCTGGTCGAAGCCCGGGGGGCGCTCACCGGGACCGCGGCCGGCGACGGGGACGACGGACAGGTGCCCCGAGTGGGTCTGCTCGTCGAGGAGCCACGCCAGCAGGGCGAGGCCGTCGTCCACCAGCGCCGGTGCGCCCAGCGCGGCGCCAGCGAGCAGCAGCACCTCGGGCAGGGCCGCGTTGGCGTAGCGCAGCCGCGCCTCCGGCCAGACCCACCCGTGCGGGCCCGGCGGCGCCAGGGGCCCACCCACCGCCCGCGCGGCGTCCGCGACCAGCAGCAGGGCGCCCGCGTGGTCGGGGTGGACGGCCAGCACCTCGGCAGCGCCGAGCGCGGCGAAGGCCGTGGCCCGCACGTGCGGGGAGCGCCACACCGCGCCGCGCTCGAAGGCCGCGAGCGCGACGCGGGCGCCCGGGGAGGCCCCGCCGGCGGCGGAGACCGCGGCGCCCAGGCCCCACAGGGCCCGACCCCAGCAGTCCTCCACCGACGGCCCGTCCCACCAGCGCAGGTCGGTGCCGCGCCGGTTGCGGAAGCGGCCGTCACGCACCTGGGCGGCGAGGACGAAGTCGAGGTACTGCTCGGCGAGCCCGTGCAGCACCGGTGGCGGGTCGACCTCGCGGCTGACCACGACCAGGGCGCGCGCGACGTCGTCCACGCAGTACCCGTGCTCGCGGCGCACCCGGGTCCAGCGCGCGTGCTCGTACAGCCCGCCGGCGTCGGTCAGGCGCCGCAGGTGCGCGAAGGGCGGTGGGGGCAGGGTCACGAGGTCTGCGCGGGGGTCGCGGGGCTGACGGCCGCGACGATGCCCCGGTAGCGATCGGCCACCGCGCCCCACAGCAGCTCGGGGGACTTCGCGGCCGCCGCCGCGGCGAGCCGCTCACCCAGATCCGGCTCGGCGAGCACCCGGCGCAGGGCGTGCTCCAGCGCCACCGGGTCTGCCTGGGGCACCACCAGGCCCGGGCCGTCGAGGAGCAGCTCCACGGCGTGGGGGAACGCGGTGGAGACCACCGGGCGCCCCGCGGCGACCGCCTCGATGAGCACCCCCGACGTCACCTGGTCGCGGGAGTCGTAGGGCAGCAGCACGACGTCGGCGCTCGCGACGAGCTCCGCCAGCTCCCCGACGCTGGGGTAGCGGTCGTCGAGCTCGACGAGGTCACCGACGCCGTGGGCGGCGATGCGGGCCTCGAGGCCCCTGCGGTACTCCTCGCCGCGGCTCTCGAGGACCTTGGGGTGGGTCTTGCCGATCACCACGTAGCGCGGGCGCAGGTCGCGCAGCCCCGCCACGGCGTCGATCGCCCACTCGATGCCCTTGCCGGGGCCCAGCAGCCCCCAGGTCAGCACCAGGGGCCGCTCGTCAGCGGCACCGGCGCGCCGGGAGGGCACGGGGTGCACGGCGGCGCCGTGGGGGATGACGCTGACCAGGGCCGGGTCGGCGCCGTACCCCTCGAGGAGGCGGCGGCGGGCGGTGTCGGTCATGGTGACCACCGCGTCGGCGGCGTCGAGCAGGCGCAGCAGGATCTCGCGCTGGCCGGCGCTGGGGTCGGTCAGGACGGTGTGCATCACCACGACGGTGGGCACGGTGAGGGCCTCGACGACCTCGAGGACGTCGCGGCCGTCGGGGCCGCCGTAGATGCCGTACTCGTGCTGGATGACGGCCACGTCGAAGCCGCTCAGGGTGGCGACGGCCTCGGCGGCGCTGGCCGGTGAGCCGTTGACCAGGTGGGCGACGACCTCGGCGCCCGGGTGGTCCTCGGGCTCGTCGACCACGCGCACCACACCGACGGTGGTGGCGGGGCCGACCAGGTGCTGGCTGAGGGCGGCGGTGAAGGTGGCCAGCCCGCACTGGGTGGGGGGGTAGGTGCTGAGCATCCCGATGGACAGCGGCGGCTGGGGTCGGGGGGCGACGCCGGTCCGCGCCGGGCGGCGCGGGGTGGTGCGGGTGCGCGTCGGGCGGGTGGTGAGCGGGGTGGGGGGCACCGGAAGCTCCTCGAGGTGGTGCTGGAGGGAGCTCGGGCGCCAGCGGGCGCATCCCTCCAGGACCTGGCCCGCCGCTGGGCGGATCGTCTCACCACTGGGGGGTCGCGCGCACACCTCCTCACGGATCGGGCAGGGTGGTTGACGGGCAGGGTGGTTGAGCAGGGCGTGGCGCGCGATGACGATCCGGGGGTGACCGTGGCGCACGAGCAGGACCCGCAGCACTCCGTGCGGCGCCCGCGGCGGCGCGGCCCGGGGCGGTGGTCGGTGGTGGTCGCTGCGCCGCTGCTCACCGCGTGCGGCGCTGTGCTGGTCACGGGCTGCACCGCTGTGCTGCCCGCGGCGCCCGGCGCCCGCGCGGCGTCGAGCGCCGTCCCGCCGGCCCTGGCGCCGGGGACGGCGGCCGACGCCCTGGCCTCGGTGGCCGTGCGGGGGCGCGCCCCCCGGACGGGGTACCAGCGCGAGGAGTTCGGCAGCGGGTGGGTCGACACCGACGGCAACGGGTGCGACACCCGCAACGACGTCCTCGCCCGCGACCTCACCGGCGTGGCCTACGTGCCGGGCACGGAGGACTGCGTGGTCGCCTCGGGGACCCTGGCCGACCCCTACTCCGCGACCACCATCGCCTTCCGGCGCGGGCAGGGCACCAGCGAGCGCGTGCAGGTCGACCACGTCGTCGCGCTGTCCGACGCGTGGCAGAAGGGCGCGCAGGGCTGGGCCGCGGGGCGTCGCGCGGCCTTCGCCAACGACCCCCAGAACCTGCTGGCCGTGGACGGGCCGCTGAACGCGGCCAAGGGCGACGGCGACGCCGCCACGTGGCTGCCCCCGCAGACCGGGTACCGCTGCGCGTTCGTCGCCCGGCAGGTGGCGGTGAAGGCCCGCTACGGGCTGTGGATGACCCGGGCCGAGCGCGACGCGGTCGCGGGGGTGCTGGAGGCCTGCCCGCAGGAGCCGCTGCCGGCGGTCCCCTCGGCGGCGACCGCCGAGGCCCCGACGCCGGCCGCGCCGGTCTTCACCGACTGCGCCGCCGTGCGCGCGGCGGGGGCCGCGCCGATCGCCGCGGGCGAGCCCGGGTACTCCCCCGCCTTCGACGGCGACGGCGACGGCGTGGGCTGCGAGGGCTGACAGCGGCGCACCGCCCGAGCGGGCGCCGAAGCTCCGGCGGCTCCGTCTTCCCTCCAGCGGGTCGTGCCCCCCGTCCACCAGCGGGCACCGCCACCGGGTGCCGGTCACGTCGCCGCCGGTGTCGCCCACCGACCGCTGCTCCTCCGTCTCCACCCGCTCCAGCGGCTCCTCCGCGGTCATGTCCACCGCCTCGGCGAAGTCACCGTGGACCTGCTCGACGCCGTCGTCGCCACCGCTGCCCGCCGTGCCCCGGTCGCGTGCCCCGATCGCGTGCCGCGGCCTGCCGCGGCGCACCACGGCGGGATCCGCGCGGTGTCGCCCGCCCGGAGGCGGTCCTGGTCTCGGCGGGTGTGCACCTCGGCGACCCCCACGGGTCTCGCGGCGGCGCACACCGGGCGGGCTGTGCCGCTCGACCTGGTCACCCGGGCCGCCCTGGCCTCCGACACCCCCTTCACGATCAGCGACGCGACGCTGCCCGACGCCCCCCCGGTGTGGGTCAACCCCGCCTTCGAGGCCGCGACGGGGTACGACTCCGGAGCGGCCCCGGGACGCGACTGCCGGTTCCTGCAGGGCCCGGGCACCGACCGGGCGGCCGTCGCCCGCATCCGTGACGCCGTGACCGCCGGCCGACCCGCGCAGGAGGTGCTCCTGAACCACCGCGCTGACGGCAGCGCGTTCTACGACTCCCTGGCCATCAGCCCCCTGTTCGACGGGGACGGGGTGCTGACGCACTGCGTGGGGGTGCAGAACGACGTCACCGCCCAGGTCACCGCCGGGGCCCAGCGCGCCGCCGCCCACGCCCGGCTCGACCACGCCCTGGCAGCGGAGCGGGCGGCCCGCGCCGACGCCGAGGCCGCACGTGAGCAGGCGGAGTCCGCGCAGCGCCGCCTGGGGCTGCTGGCCGGGGCCAGCGAGGTGCTGGGCGGGCACCCCCGACCCGGAGGTGGCCGCCGAGCTGCTGTGCCACGTCGTGGTGCCCGACCTCGCGGACTGGGCGGTGCCCGCCCTGGTCGGTGACCGCGGCGCCCCCGCGGTGCTGACGCGCCACCGCGACGGCCACGAGGACGCCCTGGCGCGGTGGCGCCACCTGCACCCCGCGCTCCTGCGGCCGGGCACCACCACCGCCGGAGTGCTGCTCACCGGTGAGCCCGTGCTGCTCGCCGACGCCAGCGCCGCCGACCTGAGCGGCACCGCGGTCGGACCCGACGGGCCCGAGCTCGCGCGCCTCGCCGCGGTGCTGGGAGTGCGCTCGGTGGTCGTGGTGCCCCTGACAGCGCGTCGACGGGTGCTGGGCGTGCTGTCGCTGGTCACCGGCCCGGGACGCCGCCTCACCGGCGACGACCTCGCCGTCGCCACGGACCTGGCGCGCCGCGCCGGGCTGGCCCTGGACAACGCCCGGCTGCACGCCGCCGAGCACGACACCGCCGTCGCGCTGCAGCGCTCCCTGCTCCCCGCCGTCCCGCAGGTGCCCGGCATCGACGCCGCCGCCCGGCACCTGCCGGGCGACGACCGCGCCGAGGTCGGCGGTGACCGGTACGACGTCCTGGACCTCCCGGACAGGGTCACCGGCCTGGTGATCGGTGACGTGATGGGCCACGACATCGCCGCGGCCGCGGCGATGGGGCAGCTGCGCTCGGTGCTGCGCGCCTGCGCGTGGGAGGGCGACCACCCCGCCCGGGTGCTGGAGGGCGGCACCCGGATGGTCATCGGGGTCGACGCAGCCCCCACCAGCGCTGGTGGGGGCGCCGGCGCCACCCGCCCGATCCGTCCCCGCAGCGTGCTGCTGCTGTTCACCGACGGCCTCGTCGAGCGCCGCCACGAGGACCTGGACGTCGGTCTCGCCGACGTCGCGCGCCGTCTGGCCGCGCACGACCCCTCACGCGGCCCCGCGGCCCTGGTCGAGGACCTCGTCGGCGACGTCCGCACCGGCGGGGGCGACGACGACGTGTGCCTGCTGGCCGTCCACGTGCTCTGAGCCGCCGCCGAGGGGGTGGACCGCACCGCGCGCCTGTGGCTCAATGACCCTCGACGGTGCGACGTCGGAGCCGCGCCGCTGGAAGTGAGGCGGAGCCGTGTCGACGACGACCAGCAGACCACCGGAGCGCGGCCCCTCGGCCCCCTCCTCCCGCCCCCGCAGCGGCCCCGTGCAGGCCCTGGTGTGGGTGGGGGTGGCCGTCCTGGGCGCCGCGGCGTGGACGGTGCTGGCACTGGCCCGTGGGGAGGAGGTCTCCGCGCTGTGGATCCTGTTCGCAGCCCTGGCCTCCTACGCCATCGCGTACCGGTTCTACGCGCGCTTCATCGCCTACCGGGTGCTGCGCGTCGACGACACGCGCGCCACCCCGGCCGAGCGCCTCGGCAACGGCATCGACTACGAGGTCACCGACCGGCGGGTGCTCTTCGGGCACCACTTCGCCGCCATCGCCGGGGCCGGCCCGCTGGTCGGCCCCGTCCTCGCCGCCCAGATGGGGTACCTGCCGGGCACCATCTGGATCGTCGTCGGGGTGATCTTCGCCGGCGCCGTGCAGGACATGGTGGTGCTGTTCTTCTCGATGCGCCGCAACGGCAAGAGCCTGGGGCAGATGGTGCGCGAGGAGATCGGGGTGGTCGGCGGCGCCGCGGCGCTGATCGCCGTGTTCGCCATCATGATCATCCTCCTGGCCGTGCTGGCCCTGATCGTCGTCAACGCCCTGGCGGAGTCCCCGTGGGGGGTGTTCTCCATCGCCCTGACCATCCCCATCGCGCTGTTCATGGGCGTGTACCTGCGCTACATCCGCCCCGGGCGCGTGCTGGAGTCCACCGGCATCGGCGTGGTCCTGCTGCTGCTGGCCATCGTCGGTGGCGGGTGGATCGACGCCAGCCCCCTGGCGGCCTCCCTCACCCTGAGCAGGGAGACCCTCGTGGTGGCCCTGGTGGTGTACGGCTTCATCGCCTCGGTGCTGCCGGTGTGGGTGCTGCTGACCCCCCGCGACTACCTCTCCACCTTCATGAAGATCGGCGTCATCGTGCTGCTGGCGCTGGCGCTGCTCATCGCCCGGCCGGTGCTGGCGAACCAGGCGGTCACCGACTTCGCCCGCGAGGGCAACGGCCCGGTCTTCGCCGGGTCGCTGTTCCCCTTCGTGTTCATCACCATCGCGTGTGGGGCGCTGTCGGGCTTCCACGCGCTCATCGCCTCGGGCACCACCCCGAAGATGATCGCCAAGGAGAGCCAGGTGCGGCTCATCGGCTACGGCGGCATGCTCATGGAGTCGTTCGTGGCGATCAGCGCGCTCATCGCCGCCTCGGTGATCGACCAGGGCCTGTACTTCGCGATCAACTCCCCCGCCGGCGCCACCGGCGGCACCCCCGAGACCGCGGCGGCGTTCGTGCAGGGCCTGGGCTTCCAGACCGACGCCGCCGCCATCGCCAGCGCCGCGACCGCCATCGGCGAGGACACCCTCGTCTCGCGCACCGGTGGGGCGCCGACGCTGGCGCTGGGGATCTCGCAGATCTTCGAGAGCGCTTTCGGCGGCGGCCTGCAGGCGTTCTGGTACCACTTCGCGATCATGTTCGAGGCGCTGTTCATCCTCACCGCCGTCGACGCCGGCACCCGCGTGGGCCGCTTCATGCTGCAGGACACCATCGGCAACGTGTGGCCCCGCTTCGGGGACCTGTCGTGGCGCCCGGCGAACATCCTCGCCAGCGCCGCGGTCGTCGGGGCGTGGGGGTACTTCCTCTACGTCGGGGTCACCGACCCCCTCGGGGGCATCAACCAGCTGTTCCCGCTGTTCGGCATCGCCAACCAGCTGCTCGCCGCCATCGCGCTGACCCTGTGCGTGACCCTGATGGTCAAGCACGGCAAGGCCAGGTGGGCGTGGGTGCCCGGTGTGCCACTGGCGTGGGACCTCATCGTGACCATGACGGCGAGCTACCAGAAGATCTTCTCCGACGTCCCGGCCATCGGGTACTTCGCCCAGCGCACCCGCTACGCCGACGCCCTGGCCGCCGGGGAGGTCCTCCCCCCCGCGCAGGACGCCGGGCAGATGCAGCAGGTCGTCACCAACACCACCACCAACGGGGTGCTGCAGTCGGTCTTCGCGCTGCTGGTGCTCGTCGTGGTCGCCAACGCCGCGGTCGTCGTGGTGCGGGCGCTGCGCACCGGCGGCAGCCCGACCACGGAGGTCCCGCACACCGCCAGTGCCCTGGTGGAGCCGTCGGGGCTGATCGCCACGGCGCAGGAGAAGGCGGCCGTCGCTGAGCACCAGCGCCTCGCGGGTGCCGGGGTGGGGGCCGCCTCGGGAGGCGGCACCTGGACGGCGGACGACACGGCACCGCGGTGAGCGGCCCCACCCCGGGCAGCGCCGCTCATCACGACGCGCTCAGCTTCCCCGCAGGGGCGGGCGGTGCGCTGGGGGCGCTGGTGCGCCGGTGGCGGGGCCTGGTGCGGTTCCTGCAGGCGTTCACCGGGGAGGACCGGTGGGCGGCGCACGTGCGCGCGTGCGCCTCCCACGGGCACCCGCCCGGCAGCCGCCGCGACTTCGAGCGGCGGCGTGCGGACGCCGCGGCGGCCACCCCCGTGCAGCGCTGCTGCTGAGCGGGGCGCCACCACCGCCCCACCCGCGCCGCCCTCGCTGACCGGGAGCGGCGATGCCGGGGTGGGCGCTGCGGCTGGTGCCCGGTGTGCCAGGGTGCGGCCGTGGTCACCCTCGCAGGCTCCTCCGTCCTCGTCGTCGGCGCCGGTGGGGGCCTCGGTGCTCCGATCAGCACCGCGCTGGCCTCTGCGGGCGCGCACCTGACGCTGGCGGGGCGTTCGCCTGACCCGCTGCACGCGCTGGGCCTGGACGGCGCCGCCGTGGTCACCGGGGACCTCACCGACGCCGCCTGGCCGCAGGCGGCGGTCACCGCCGCGGTGGCCGCGCACGGGCGCCTGGACGGGGTGGTGCTGGTCGCCGGGGTGGTGGCCTTCGGGCCCGCCGCCGAGGTCGACGACGAGGTGCTCGTGGAGCTGGTGAGCACCAACTTCCTCGGGCCCGTGCGCCTGCTGCGCGCCGCCGCCCCGCACCTGCGGGACGCCGCCGCCGACCGCGGTGGGCAGTCCTTCGTCGTCCACGTCAGCGGGGTCGTCGCCGAGCAGGCACCGACCGGGATGGCGGCGTACGCGGCGTCGAAGGCGGCGCTGGCCAGCTTCGACGCCGTCGCCGCGCGCGAGCTGCGCCGCAGCTCGGTGCTGCTGCTCGACGCCCGGCCCCCCCACACCGAGACCGGGCTGGCGGGCCGACCCATCGCCGGCAGCGCCCCGCGCCTGCCCCAGGGGCTGGACCCCGCAGCCGTGGCCGCGCGCATCCTCGCCGCGCTGGAGGACGACGAGCGGGACCTGCCGAGCACGGCGTTCACCGCCTGAGGTCGACAGCGGTCGCGGCGGTCGGGCCGATCGAGGCAGTGGGCTCACCGCACGGCCGATGCCGGGAGGCCGGCGTCCGTCCCACCCGCGACGTCCCATCGAGCCACTGCAGGCTGCCGGCCGATCCGACTGCTCCGCTCCGCCGGCTGACTCGGTGTTCTGGGAGTCGGCCCGAGTCCCCCTGGTACGAGGGCGTCCGCCGGCGCAGTGCGGCGAGCGAACAGCGCGCTTCATGGCGGTCAGCGGGTCGCACCTCCTGACGTCGCCCCCCTCGTCAGGCTGGTCGTGGAGGCAGCCCGACGGGGGTGAGGTCGTGCAGGACGAAACTGCTGGCCTCGATCAGACGCCTGTACACCGACGTGGTCAGGGCCTGCGGCGCGGTGCGCATCAGCAGCTGAGTGGCGGGGCGGTAGGTGGTGGAGGCCTCGCTGCCCGACATCCTGGCGATCCGTGACACCTGCCGGGCCCGCACGGCCTCGTAGCGGCGCAGCGCCGGCGCGGGATCACCGGCGTCGACCCGGGCGGGGTCCAGGGCGCAGGTGAGGGCGTGGGCGTCCTCGAGGGTCTGGTTCACCCCTTGAGCCAGGCCGGGCGGCATGGTGTGCGCGGCATCGCCGAGCAGGGTCAGGCGGCCGGCACCCCAGACCTCGGGCACCGGGTGGGTGTGGTGGGGCCAGGCGACGAGGTCGTCCTCGGTGATCGCTGCGAGCACCTGCGGGACGGGGTGGACGTAGCCGGCGAAGCGCCGGCGCAGCGCCGCCAGCGGCGCGAGGGGTCCAGCGGCTGGTGTGGCCTCGGCCGTGGGTGGGCAGGTGAAGTACCACTGCAGCAGCCCTCCGCCGGCCGGTTGCAGGCCGACGAAGCCGTTGGGCCCGAGCAGGGTGAGGATCCGCGACGATCCGGTGACGTCGATGGGCACCGGGGTGAGTCCCTGCCAGGTCACCCACCCGGTGGGACGGGTGTTCGGCTCAGCCCACGTCTGCCGGCGCACCAGCGACCCGCGCCCGTCGGCGCCGACCACGAGATCGGCCTCCTGCTCGGTGCCGTCAGCGAACGTGGTGCAGACCTGGCCCCCGTGGTCGGTGGAGGTGAGGCACTCCGCGGCGAAGGTCACCGTGCCGGCGGGCAGGCCGTCGGCCAGGCGCTGGACCAGCTGCCGCCGGGGTGCGCTCAGGGTCGGCGTCCCGAAGCGGCGCGCGAGGTCGGCGCTGTCGGTCCGCATCAGCCGGCGCCCGCGGTGGTCGAGGCTGTCCATGCCGTCGATGCGCCGGCCCAGGCCGTCGAGCGGCACTCCGAGGGCGGTCAGGACGGCGGTGCCGTTGGGCCACAGGGTCACCGCCGCGCCCTCGTGGCGCAGGGCGGCGGACCGCTCGACCACACTGACCGCGTGGCCGTGGCCGAGCAGCCCGTGGGCGACGGCGAGCCCTCCGGGACCAGCGCCGACCACCAGGAGCTTCACCGTGCGACCGCGCGGGCTCGGCATCCCACGAGACAACTGCATCCGATGTGGAGAAGTACCGGAACGGAGATGAGTCGGTGCAGCGGACGGGTGGTACTGACGAGCTGGCTGCCTCGATGGAGCCGGCCTTCCGCGCGTTCGTCGCCGCGGTCTCGCTGAACACCCAGGCCGGGTGCGAACGGCTGGGGCTGCACCTGGTCGACGTCCAGGCGATCAACCTGCTCGCCGCGCTCGGCCCGGTGCCGGTCGGACGACTGAGCGAGCACCTGGGCACGCCCACCACGACGACGACCCGGGTGGTGGACCGTCTGGAACGGGCCGGGTACTTGCGCCGACGCTCCGACCCCGAGGACCGCCGCAAGGTCATCGCCGAGCTCGTGCCCGAGCGGGTCCGCGAGGTGGAGGAGGTCTTCGCCCCCTCACGGCAGCACCTCGCTGCGTTGCGCGAGCACTACACCGACCAGGACCTGGCGCTGCTGCTCGACATGTTCACCCGGACCACCCAGGCGTTCCGCTCCGCCACCGCAGAGATCAGAGCCGGCGGGACGACACCCCAGCCGCTGAACGGCCCGACGTCGCGATGAGCCGTCGTGGCTCTGCTGGAGGTCGAACGGATGATGGCTGTGTCAGTAGTGGTAACGCGCCTGCACGACGACGACGTCGTCCCCCTCGATGCCGTAGACCAGCCGGTGCTCCTGGTCGATCCGCCGAGACCAGAACCCGGCCAGCTCGTGGGCCAGGCGCTCCGGCTTGCCGATGCCCGTGCCGGGGTCACGACCGGCCTCGTCGATCATCCGGTTGATCCGGGCCAGGACCTTGCGCTGATCGCTCCAGCTGCAGTAGTCGCTCCAGCCCCTCGCCGTGAAGGTCACCCTCACCGGAGCAGCTCGTGGGCCTCCGCCCGCCCCTCGCGGGCCTCGGCGATGCTCGCGCGCAGCGCTGCGGCGTTCTCCGGTGACCTCAGCAGGTACGCGGTCTCGACGAGAGAGCGGTACTCGTCCGCCGGGACCAGGTAGGCGGTGCCCCTCCTCCCCACGATCTCCACGGCGGCCTGGTCGTCGTTGACCTCCTCGATCAGCGGGAACAAGCGCCTGCGCGCCTCGGAGGCGGTGATGGACATAGCACCCTCTTCGTCATGTGGTACGAGGGACTGTACCAGTGAGGAACGTTCGAGCGTGAGTTCCCACCGGCGCAGCACCTGGAGGTCCACCCGCCTCACTCCACCTTCAGGGCCTCGTACTCGGCGGCCAGGGCGAACAGCTCCCGGTACGCGTCGCCGGCCCCGGTGGTGTCACCGGCGGCCTCCAGTCGCTGCGCGACCCCGCGCTGGTGGGCCTGGCGGCGCAACAGGTCGCGCGAGCGCACCCCGCGCAGCAGACCCTCGGCCAGGCGGGTGGTGGCCTCCTCCCCGGTGACGGGCAGGGGTCCGACCGCGAGGCGCTGCACGAGGGGCCCGAGGGTCTCCCCGGCGGCCTCCCGCAACCGCTCGGCCCACCCGGCCGGGTCCGCCGCCCCGGTGGCGGCCCCCCCGAAGGCCCGGATGACGTCGTGCACCGCCCGGTGCGCGGGGACGGCGAAGGCCTCCGGGCCCAGGTCGTCCACACCCGCCGGGGCCAGGGCCGGGGACTGCACGAGCACCGCCAGCAGCTGCTGCTCCGCGCGGGCCAGCGGGTCGTCCGGCGCGCGCTGCTGCGCGGGCTGCGCCGGCTCACCCGCCCGCGGGCCCTCACCGGGGCGCTGCGCGGCGCGGTCGTGCTCACCCGGTCGACCGGCCTGGGCGGGCTGGGCGGCGCGAGCGGCCTGCGCGGGTGAGGGCGCCTGGGCGACGGCGCGGCGCACGGGCTCCACGTCCATCCCGAGCCACCCGGCGAGCTGCCGGCTGTACTCCGGGCGCAGGGACCGGTCGCGGATCGCGGCGACCACGGGGGCGGCCACCCGCAGCGCCTGCACCCGCCCCTCGGCGGTCTCCAGGTCGTAGCGCGCCAGGCGCGAGCGGATCGCGAACTCGAACAGCGGCCGCCGGCCCGCCACCAGGTCCACCACCGCCTGATCACCGCGCTGCTGGCGCAGCTCGCAGGGGTCCATGCCGTCGGGCTGGACGGCGATGTAGGTCTGGGCGACGAAGCGCTGGTCGTCCTCGAAGGCCCGCAGGGCGGCCTTCTGGCCGGCCTCGTCGCCGTCGAAGGTGAAGATGACCTCCCCGGCGGCGTCGTCGGCGGTGAAGCGGCGCACCACCGCGGCGTGCTCGGCCCCGAAGGCGGTGCCGCAGGTGGCCACCGCCGTGCCCACCCCGGCCAGGTGGCAGGCCATCACGTCGGTGTAGCCCTCGACGACGACGACCTGGCGGGCGCGGGCGACCTCCTTCTTGGCGAGGTCGAGGCCGTAGAGCACGCTCGACTTCCGGTACAGGGGGGTCTCGGGGGTGTTGAGGTACTTCGGGCCCTGGTCGTCGTCCATCAGCTTGCGGGCGCCGAAGCCGATGGTCAGCCCCGTGGGGTCGCGGATGGGCCACACCAGCCGGCCGCGGAAGCGGTCGTAGGGCCCCCGGGACCCGTCGCCCCCGCGGGAGGCGAGCCCAGCGGTGACGACCTCCTCGTCGGTGAAGCCCTTGCCGCGCAGGTGCTTGACCAGGGAGTCCCACCCGGCGGGCGCGAAGCCGACGCCGAACCGCTCCGCCGCGGCCCGCTTGAAGCCCCGCTCGACCAGGAAGCGCCGACCCACCTCGGCGCCGGGGGTGGACAGCTGGGCGCCGTAGAACTCCGCCGACACCCGGTGGGCGTCGAGCAGGCGCTGACGGCGTCCGACGTCCTGCGCGGTGCGCGGCCCGCCGCCGTCCTCGTAGCGCAGCTGGTGCCCGATCGCGGTGGCGCACCGCTCGACCGCCTCGACGAAGGTGAGCCCGTCGGTCTTCATGAGGAAGGAGTAGACGTCCCCGCCCTCCCCGCACCCGAAGCAGTGGTACATGCCCACCGCAGGGCGCACGGTGAACGACGGGGAGCGCTCGTCGTGGAAGGGGCACAGGCCCTTCAG
This sequence comes from uncultured Quadrisphaera sp., assembly GCA_964242735.1. GTDB lineage: Bacteria > Actinomycetota > Actinomycetes > Actinomycetales > Quadrisphaeraceae > CADCUY01. Next base: position 45,461 of record CAXTAK010000006.1, read on the forward strand.
GGACCCCGCGCCCGCGGTCTTGAGCGTCACGTGCTCACCGACGACCTCGTCGATGCGGGTGCGCTCGCGCACCAGGGCGACGTCCTCGTTCCGGATGCGCCCCGCCACGACCGGGCAGTGTAGGTCGCGGCCCCGACACGCCCCGGGCTCGTGCACACCCCTCGCTGCGAGCCCGCGCGGCGCCCGCGCGGGAGGATGCGCGGGTGAGCCTGTTCTCCCGCACGTCCCTGCGAGCGTCCCTCGGCGCGCTGTGGCCGCTGGCATGGCCCCCGTCGCGGGCCCAGTGGGTCGCCGGGGCGCTGGTGGCCGGTGACCTGTCGCTGCGGGCGTGGGCCCTGGCGGCGGTGCCGCGCAACCGCCGCCCCAGCTCGGCGCTGGCGTGGCTGCTGGCGGTCAACCTCATCCCCTACGCCGGTCCGCTGGCCTTCGCCGTCATCGGGTACCCGGACCTGCCGCGGGCCCGGCGCGAGAAGCAGCGTCGGATGGACGAGCTGCTCCACGAGCGCACGATCACCACCACGGAGGTCGCCGAGCACCGCACCCGCCCGCCGTGGCTGGTGCCGGTGACCCGGATGAACCGCCACCTCGGCGCGATGCCCTTCCTGGGCGGCAACACCGCCTCACTGCACCCCGGCGGCGTGGCGACCCTGGCGGCGATGGCTGCGGAGGTCGACCGCGCGCAGCGCTACGTGCACGCGGAGTTCTACCTGTTCGAGCTCGACGAGGACTCCGCGCCGTTCTTCGCCGCCCTGGGCGCGGCGGTGGAGCGCGGGGTGGTGGTCAGGGTGCTCTTCGACCACCTCGCGTCGCTGCGCTCACCCGGGTACGCGGCCACCCGGGCGGAGCTGACGCGGCTCGGGGTCTCCTGGCAGCTCATGCTGCCCCTGCAGCCCCTGCGGGGCCGGTTCCAGCGGATCGACCTGCGCAACCACCGCAAGCTGCTCGTCGTCGACGGGGTGGTGGGGTGGACGGGCTCGCAGAACCTGATCTCCCCCGGGTACAACAAGCGCGCGTACGCCCGCCGCGGGCTGCGCTGGGTCGACCTGGTGGCGCGCTTCGAGGGCCCGGTCGTCGCGGAGCTGGACGCGGTGTTCATCACCGACTGGTACTCCGAGACCGACGAGCTGCTGCCGCTGGGCGAGCGGTCGGGCCCGGTGGTCCACCCCGATGCCGACGAGGGCGACCTCGACTGCCAGGTCGTCCCCAGCGGCCCCGGCTTCGCGGGGGAGAACAACCTCAAGCTGTTCACCTCCCTGCTGCACTCCGCGCAGCGCGAGGTGGTGCTGACCACGCCGTACTTCGTGCCCGACGAGTCGCTGCTCGCCGCGGTCACCACCGCCGCGGAGCGCGGCCTGTCCGTGGAGCTGTTCGTGTGCGAGGAGGGCGACCAGTGGCTGGTGCACCACGCGCAGTGCTCGTACTACGAGGCGCTGCTGCGCGCAGGGGTGCGCATCTGGCTGTACCCCGCCCCCTCCGTGCTGCACGCGAAGCACCTCAGCGTGGACGGGGAGATCGCCGTCATCGGGTCCTCCAACATGGACATCCGCTCCTTCACCCTGAACCTGGAGGTGAGCGTGATGGTGCGCGGGACCGCCTTCGTGGAGGAGCTCGCCGCTGTGCAGCGGGAGTACCGCGCCCGCAGCCGGGAGCTGACCCTGCAGGAGTGGTCGCGGCGCTCGCGGCGCCGGCGGGTGCTCGACGACATCGCGGGCCTGACCTCGGCCCTGCAGTGACGACGGTGCCGTGACCGCAGGGCCGTGACCGCAGGGCCGTGACCGCAGGGCCGTGACTGCAGGGCCGTGACGACGGCCCGGGCCACGGGGGCGGTGCCCGGACCCCCCGGTCCACCCGTGGCTACGGGGCCCGTGCCGCCGCGCGGGAGCGCTCCCACCACGTCAGGGCGCTGGCGTCGGTGAGGGAGGCCACCTGGTCCACGACCACCCGCAGCCGCCCCGCGTCGTCGGCGGCGGCGGCGTGGTCGGCGGCGAAGGGCACCTCGAGGAGCTCGGGGCGCTCGGTGAGCGCGGCGAGCAGGTCGCGCAGCAGCTCCTGCTGGCGCTGGTAGACCGGCAGGCGGTCCAGCGCCGACATCACGAACACCGCGGCGACAGCCTTCAGGGCGGTGATCTCCACGGCAGTGGAGCGGGGCACCACGAGGTCGCCCCCGTAGCGCGTCAGGCGCCCGGGGCCGGTCGCGGCGCGGGTGGCCAGCTGCACCGCGCTGCACGAGCGGCCGATGAGCTGGCTCGTCAGGTCCTTCAGGCCCGCGAGCGCGGCGCGACTGCCGTCGAAGCCGGTGACCCACCCCCGCACCGCGGCCAGCGCGTCGAGCGCGGCGCCGACCTCGTCGTCGGTGGCGTCGGGCAGGTGGGCGCGCACCGCCGCGCAGACCAGCCGGCGGCGCCCGGGGTCGGCGAGGTCGCTGAGGTCGAGGCGCTGCGCGACGACGGCGTCCTCGACGTCGTGGACGCTGTAGGCGATGTCGTCGGCGAGGTCCATCACCTGCGCCTCCAGGCACCGCCGACCCGGCGGGGCGCCCTCGCGCAGCCACGCGAAGGCCGCCGCGTCGCCCGCCGGCCCCGCGTAGACCCCGAACTTGCCGGTGGCGCCGCGGGGGTCCGCGTCCGCCGGCCACGGGTACTTCGTGGCGGCGTCGAGGCTCGCCCTGGTCAGGTTCAGGCCCGCGGCGCGGCCCGTGCCGGGCTCGACCACCTTCGGCTCCAGCCGGGTCAGCAGCCGCAGGGTCTGGGCGTTGCCCTCGAAGCCGCCGATGCCCGCCGCGACCTCCGCCAGCACTGCCTCCCCGTTGTGCCCGAACGGGGGGTGCCCGAGGTCGTGCGCGAGGCAGGCCGTGTCGACGACATCGGGGTCGCACCCGAGGGAGTCGGCGAGCTCGCGGCCGACCTGCGCGACCTCCAGGCTGTGGGTCAGGCGGGTGCGCGCGAAGTCCCCGTCGCCGGGTGCGACGACCTGGGTCTTCGCGCCGAGACGGCGCAGCCCCGAGGAGTGGAGCACCCGGGCGCGGTCGCGCGCGAAGTCCCCGCGCGCTGAGCTCTTCGGGGGCTCCGGCACCATGCGGGCGCGGTCAGCGGGGGTGTACCCGTCGCCGTGACCGTCGCTGTGCCGGCCCACCCTCAGCCCCCGCTCGTGGCCGGCGCGAGCTCCCCGACCGCCACCGCCGCCGCCGCGGGGCTGCCCGGGACCAGGTCGTGGTCGTCGAGCCACCCCTCCGGGAGCGCCACCCGGGGGGTGGAGGAGGTGCGCCCCCGCGAGCCCTCCGCGGCGGCCCCGGGGTGGGGCTGGGCGTGGTCCAGCTCGGCGAGGGCGGCGTCGAGCTCGGAGAGGGTGTCGACGAGGGCGAGGCGGGCGCGCAGGTCGCCGCCGACGGCGTAGCCCTTGAGGTACCAGGCCACGTGCTTGCGGATGTCGCGGCAGCCGCGCTGCTCGTCGCCGTGGTGGTCCACGAGCAGCGCCGCGTGGCGGGCCAGCACCGCGGCGACCACCCCGAGCCCGGGCCGGGCCGGCGCCGCGGCGCCCTCACCGGCGAAGGCGGCGGCGAGGTCGGCGAACAGCCAGGGCCGGCCGAGGCAGCCGCGACCGACGACGACCCCGTCGCAACCCGTGGCGGCGACCATGGCCAGGGCGTCGGCGGCGGAGAACACGTCACCGTTGCCGAGCACCGGGATGCTGGTCACCGCCTCCTTCAGGTCGGCGATGGCCGACCAGTCGGCGTGCCCGGAGTAGTACTGGCGGGCGGTGCGGGCGTGCAGGGCGACCGCCGCGACGCCCTCGGCCTCGGCGATGCGCCCGGCGGTGAGGTGGGTGAGGTGGTCGGCGTCGATGCCGGTGCGCATCTTCACGGTCACCGGCACCCCCGCCGGGGAGGCTGCGGTGACCGCGGCGCGCACCACCTGGGTGAACAGCTGCGTCTTCCAGGGCAGCGCCGCGCCCCCGCCGCGGCGGGTGACCTTCGCCACGGGGCAGCCGAAGTTGAGGTCGACGTGGTCGGCGCGGTCCTCCTCCACCAGCAGGCGCACCGCGGCGCCGACCGTGGCCGGGTCCACCCCGTACAGCTGCACGCTGCGCGGGGTGGCGCCCACCTCGTGGGTGATGAGGCGGAAGGACTCCGGGGAGCGCTCGACCAGGGCGCGGGAGGTGACCATCTCGGAGACGAAGACCCCCGCGCCGTGCTCGCGGCACAGCCGGCGGAACGGGGCGTTGGTGATCCCCGCCATCGGGGCCAGGACCACGGGGGTCGCGATGGTGTGCGGGCCGATCACCAGGGGGGGCAGCACGGCCGTCGCCGCCGGGGGGGCTGCCGGCTCGGCCAGGGTGCTCGTCACGTCCTCATCGTCCCACCCGCGCCGGCACCGCATCCGGCGGCGGGCTGCGCCGCGGCCCGGTCTCGGTGCCGGCGGTGGGTGGTTCAGGTGCTGGTGGTGGTGCGCTGCGCGGACAGCTCGGTGAGCACCGCGCGGTCCAGGCGCTCGGCGTCCTCCTCGGCGAGGTCGACGAAGCGCACGGCGAGCTCGCCGAGCTCGGGATCCACCCGCAGCACCTCCGCGCCGGCGGTGATCGTCTCGTCCTGCCCGACGACGACCTCGATCTCGACGAGGACCACCCCCCCGACCCCGCCCACCGCACCCTCGAGGGAGGCGGCGGGCATGCTCAGGCGGGCCCCGGTCCTGGACAGGTCCACCGTGCGCGCCTCGCGCACGGGCCGCAGCTCCCGCGCCTCGAGGCTGACCCTTGCGGTCCGCACGGTCTGCACGCGCGGCGCGGTGCGGCGACGCTCGTCGGCGATGGCCAGCATCCCGGTCAGCGTGACGCCCGCGCCGCCGACCTCTGCGGCAGCCACCCCCTCGAGGACGGTCACGCCCTCGTCCGAGGTCACGCTGGCCCACACGCGCTGCCCGGCGAGCGCCTCGACGTCCTCGCGGGCCAGGACGATGCTCGCGGTGGCCACCAGACCGGCCGGGCCGGAGCTCCAGGAGCTGAGGGCGCCGGTGCGCTCGGAGCCGCTGGTCACGGGCAGCAGCACCACGACAGCACCGACCGGCGGGACGACGGGGGGCACCTCTATGTCAAGCACAGCGGAACGGTAACTGCGCAGCGTGACCGACATGGGCCAGATGGGTGATGAACGTCGACGACGAGTGAACCATGGCACGCTCCCTCCGCCATCCCGCTCGCACCTCTTCGCCCGCGCATCGTCACGCGTTCAGTGCGCTCTGACCCGTTCCGCCCGGTCTGACCTCTGCTACCGCGATGACGAACGCCCCGGGGCGCATCGGACGGAGGCCGGCGTGAGCGGTGTCGGGCGCAGCAGGTGGCGGGCAGCAGCGGTCGTGCTGCCCGTGGTGGGGGCGATGGCCGCAGCACCGGTGGCAGTGGCGAACGGGGGTGACCGCGACCGGGAGGGCGACCGCCAGCGGAACGGCAACATGATCTTCATCCACCCGGACGGTGCGGACGCCGCGATCTACGAGGCGTCGCGGATCTGCTGGGAGGGCCCCGACGGCGTGACGAACTGGGACCGGCTGGCGGTCTCGGTCAACTACCGCGGTCACGCCTCCGACGCCCTGACGACGTCCTCCAACGGCGGGGCGACCACCCACGCCTTCGGGTCCAAGACCGACACGACCGGCTCCTTCGGCACCGACGCCGGCGGGGAGGAACCGCGGCCTTCCTCACCGAGGTCACCGAGCGCACCGACGCCTCCGCCCTGGAGATCGCCCGGCAGCTCGTGCAGGGCCGTCCCGGCTTCGACGACGACGCCGACCCGGTGGTCATCATGGGCGGCGGCGAGGACCTCTTCTTCCCCACCGGCACCCCCGTCTGCTCGGCCGCCCAGGTGTCGTCCGCGCTGGCCGCGACGACGCCGGTCCCGTCCATCCCGGCCTCGTGCGTGGTCCACCGCCCCGCGGGCGACGCGATCGACGCGAACGGGCCGTCCGCGACCGGGGGGCTGCGCACCGACGGGCTCGACCTGGCCCAGGCCGCGGTCGACGAGGGGTGCACCCTCGTCCGCACCCGCGCCGACTTCGAGGCCCTCGGCGCGGCCGTCGAGACCGGGCGGGTCGACCCGGCCGAGCTGCAGGTGCTCGCCCTGTTCGCGACCCAGGACATCTTCAACGCCCTGAGCGAGGAGTCGCTCATCGCCCGCGGCCTGGTCGACGAGAGCGTGCCGGCCGACGCGAAGGAGACCGACCTGGTCCTCTACGGCTCCGACCCGGGCACCCCGGGCTACCGCCCGTCGACGGCCCCGGAGATGGCGGAGGTCGCCACCACCGTCCTCGAGGCGCACAGCGACGCCGCCGAGCAGCCCTGCGCCACCGTCTGGGAGGTCGAGGGCACCGACAACCTGGCGAACACCGACGACGCGATCGGCACCCTGGTCGAGGCCCGCTACACCGACCAGATGATCGGCGTGGCCCGTGAGGCGCTGGACCGCGACGAGGAGACGACCATCCTCACCGCCGCCGACGGCAACGGGGGCGGTCTGCAGGTCGTCCGGTACGACATCGACGAACCGCTGCCGGCGACCACCGACGTCGACTCCCCCTCGACCCCCGTCGACCCGGGGGCGGCCGACCTGGACGACGACGACACGAACGACGCCTTCATCAACCCCCTCGACGGGCGCTACGGGCAGGCCTCGGCGCCCTTCATCGCTGAGCCCGACCAGTCCGGCCAGCGGCTGGCCTTCGGCATCGCCTGGGCCGGCACCGGCGACTGCACCGGCGGGGTGGGCAGCCGCGTCGAGGGGCTGGTGGGCGACGAGGTGCGGGCGTCGCTCACCGAGCGCTTCGACAACGTCGACGTCTACCGCGTCGCCTACCTGACCCTGTTCGGGGAGGCGCTCGCCCACCCCCAGGGGCAGAACGCCCCCACCCGCGAGGCGGGCCGGGGCGCGGCGGGCACCACGCCCGGCGAGCCGGACCCGGGCGCCACGGGGCTCCTGCGGCACGCCGCGCGCTGACACCGGCGCAGCACGAGGGAACGACGGAGGGCCGTGGCGGGCCAGGGGTGCAGCGGGGCCGCTGGCCCTGCAGCTCTGCGGCCGCTGACGCTCAGACGGCGATGGGGCGCAGCCGCTCGTCGGGCGTCGCGCCGCGGTCGGTCCGACCACCGGTCACGAGGGTGAGACCCACCGGCGCGCCCGTGGCGTGCACCCCGCTCGACCGGCCCGCCGGCAGCGGGCCCGCGCAGGGCACCGGGGTCACCACCCCGGGCACCAGCCGCGACCACCCGGAGCCGGTCCAGACGTGGCTGGCCTGAGCGGTCCACCCCTCGCGCACCAGGGTGACCCGCTCGGCGTCGGGGACCATCGGGTCGAGGTAGAGGTCACCCGGGTGACGGGGGCGGGGTGCGGCGTCGGCGCCACGCTGCGCGGTGTTCACTCCTGTCACACCAAGAGTCACCAGCACCTACCACACTGCGCCGCGCCGGATGACGGCGGCCACGGCGCAGCGGCCGTCCCAGGACGTCGCGGAAGTGGGGGGTCGGCTCCCCCGAGGACGTCCGGCACGCCGGCGGTGTCGTCGTCGAGCGTCACCGCGCCTCCGCTGTCGGTGAGCCGGTCGCCCCCTCAGACCCCGACGAGCCGAGCCGCCAGGTAGGCCTCCACCTGGTCCAGGGACACCCGCGTCTGGCCCATCGTGTCGCGCTCGCGCACGGTGACGGCCTGGTCCTCCAGGGACTCGAAGTCGACGGTCAGGCAGAACGGGGTGCCGATCTCGTCCTGGCGCCGGTAGCGGCGTCCGATGGCGCCGGCGTCGTCGAGGTCGACGTTCCAGTGCCGGCGCAGCTGCGCGGCGAGGTCCCGGGCCTTCGGCCCCAGGTCGCCCGAGCGCGACAGCGGCAGCACCGCGGCCTTGACCGGCGCGAGGCGGTGGTCCAGGCGCAGCACCACCCGGGTGTCGACCCCGCCCTTGGTGTTCGGCGCCTCGTCCTCGGCGTAGGCCTCGACGAGGAAGGCCATCATCGAGCGGGTCAGGCCCGCGGCGGGCTCGATGACGTAGGGCCGGTACCGCTCGCCGGTGGTCTGGTCGAAGTAGGACAGGTCGGTCCCGGAGTGCTCGGAGTGGGTGCGCAGGTCGAAGTCGGTGCGGTTCGCGACGCCCTCCAGCTCCCCCCACTCGCTGCCGGTGAAGCCGAACCGGTACTCGATGTCGACGGTGCGCGTGGAGTAGTGGCTGAGCTTCTCGGCGGGGTGCTCGTAGTGGCGCAGGTTCGCGGCGTCGATGCCCAGGTCGGTGTACCACCGCGTGCGCTCGTCGATCCAGTACTGGTGCCAGGTCTCATCAGTGCCGGGCTCGACGAAGTACTCCATCTCCATCTGCTCGAACTCGCGGGTGCGGAAGATGAAGTTGCCGGGCGTGATCTCGTTGCGGAAGGACTTGCCGATCTGCCCGATCCCGAACGGCGGCTTCTTGCGGGCGCTCCCCATGACGTTGGCGAAGTTCACGAAGATGCCCTGGGCGGTCTCCGGACGCAGGTAGTGCAGGCCTGCGTCGTCCTCGACCGCCCCCAGGTGGGTGCGCAGCATCATGTTGAAGTCCTTCGGCTCCGTCCACTCCCCCCGGGTGCCGCAGTTCGGGCACGCGACCTCCGCCAGGCCGTCGTTCGGGGCGCGGCCCTTGCGAGCGGTGAACTCCTCCTCGAGGTGGTCGGCGCGGAACCGCCGGTGGCAGTGCTGGCACTCCGTCAGGGGGTCGGTGAAGACGCCGACGTGCCCTGAGGCCACCCACACCTGGCGCGGGAGGATGACGGAGGAGTCCAGCCCCACGACGTCCTCGCGGCTGGTCACCACCGAGCGCCACCACTGGCGCTTGATGTTCTCCTTCAGCTCCACACCGAGGGGCCCGTAGTCCCACGCGGAGCGGGTGCCCCCGTAGATCTCCCCCGAGGGGAAGACGAAGCCGCGCCTCTTGCAGAGGCTGACGACGAGGTCGATGCGGGACGGCTGGGCCACGGGGGTCGCTCTCCGGCTGGGGTGTCGGCGGAGCGGCCAGGGTAGCCAGCCCGGTCACCCCCGTCGGGCGCCGGCGGTGTCGGGTCGTCTCGATGTCGACCTGGGCGGCTGCCCGGCTTTGACAGTCCCCTTCGTGAGGATGACATTGCTTCTCATGCATCGGCTGCGCCTCCTCTCCGCGTGCGCCGCCGCCGCCCTGGTGCTCGCCGGGTGCGGCGCCGCCCCGGCAGCGGAGCCGGGAGCCCGGGCGGGCGAGCGCCTGGACGTCGTCGCCGCCTCCTACCCCCAGCAGCTCGTCGCCGAGCGGGTCGCCGGTGAGCGCGCCCGGGTCACCGGCCTCACCGCGCCGGGCGCCGAGCCGCACGACCTCGAGCTGTCGGCGCAGGACGTCGCCCGCCTCGGGGAGGCGGACCTGCTCCTCTACCAGGGGGGCTTCCAGCCGGCGGTCGACGACGCCGTCGAGGCGCAGGGGGCCACCGGCACCTTCGACGTCGCACCCCGCGCGGGACTCGACCTCACCGCCGGCGAGGGTGGGGGGGGTCGATCCGCACTCCTGGCTCGACCCCACCCGGCTCGCCGGGGTGGCGGATGCGGTGGGCGTCCGCCCCACCGAGCTCGACCCCGACGGCGCGCGGGTCTGCGCCACGGGCACGCGGGAGCTGGTCGCCGAGCTGAGCGCGCTCGACGCGGAGCTCGAGGCGGCCCTGACCGGGTGCGCCGACCGCCCTGTTCGGGGGGATCACCACCACGACCACCTCCGACGTCGTCACGTTCGCCGTGCTCGCCGCCGTCGCGCTGGTCACGGTCGTCCTCCTGAGGCCGTGGCTGTTCGCGGTAAGCAACGACGAGGAGTTCGACCGTGCCGTCGGGCTGGCGAGCATGCCGGTCAACCTGGTGCTGGCCGTCCTCACGGCGGTGACCGTCGTGCTGTCGATGCGCACCGTGGGCCTGCTGCTGATGATCAGCGCCCTGATGGTGGCGCCGACCGCGGCTGCGCAGCGGGTGCGCCGGAGCTTCACCGCCACGCTCACCACCGCGTGCGGCGTGGGGCTGCTGTGCAGCACGGGAGGCGTGGTGACGTCCTCCTACGCCGACGCCCCCTCGGGCGGCACCATCGTGCTGCTGGCGATCGCGGCGTTCGCGGCCGCCGCCGCGGTCGGCGGTCTGCGCCACCGCCGCGGTCGGGCGGGGGCGGATCAGCCGCCAGCGCGCCGCCGTCTCGGAGCAGACGGACCGGGCCACCGACTTCCGCAGCGCGCAGGGCATCTACGCCGACCTGCGCTCCGCCGGCAACGCGATCGGCCTCGCGACGGTCTACCGGGCCCTGCAGGGCATGATCGAGGACGGTGAGGTGGACGTCCTGCGCACCGCGGACGACGGGGAGGCGGTGTACTGGCGGTGCTCCACCGGCCACCACCACCACCTCGTGTGCCGGACCTGCGGGGTGACCACCGAGGTCGAGGGCGCCGCCGCCGAGCGGTGGGCCCAGGCGGTCGCCACCGAGCACGGTCTCACCGCGGTCAGCCACGTGCTCGAGGTCTTCGGCACGTGCGCCGCGTGCACCCTCGCCGGCGGCGGACGAGGAGTCCCGGGGGGCGCCGGTGGGACGACGCGCTGATGCCCGGGGCGTGAATGGTCCACACTGTCCGTCGTCCACCACCCCAGACGACCCCCCGACACCCGGAGGACCACCTCGTGACCATGAACCGCACTGACATCGTCGCCGCGCTCGCCGACAGGGCGCAGGTCTCCAAGGACCAGGCCGACGCCGTCCTCACCGCCTTCACCGACGTCCTCGGAGAGTCGCTGGCCAAGGGAGAGAAGGTGCAGCTGACCGGCTTCCTCACCGCCGAGACCGTGCAGCGCGCCGAGCGCTCGGGCCGCAACCCCCGCACCGGTGAGGAGCTCACCATCCCGGCGTCGACCGGCGTGAAGCTCAGCGCCGGCAGCAAGCTCAAGGCCTTCGTCGCCAGCTGAGCCCCGCCACCGCGCTGCGGCAGCCCCTCACGGGACGGGGGCGCCACCCCCGGGACCGCCGGGTCCGAGAGCGTCGACAGCGCTCCCGTACCGGCGGTCCCTGCGCGCGTAGGTCTCCACCGCCCGCCACAGGGTGCGGCGGTCGACGTCGGGCCACGCGTCGTCGATGAACAGCAGTTCGGCGTAGGCGCTGCGCCACAGCATGAAGTTGGACGTCCGCTGCTCGCCACCGGTGCGCAGGAACAGGTCGACGTCGGGCAGGTCGGGCTCGTCGAGGTGCCGGGCGATGGTCCGCTCGTCGATGCGGGAGGGGTCGATGCGCCCCGCGGCGGCGGCCGCGGCGATGGCGCGCACCGCGTCGGCGATCTCCGCGCGTCCCCCGTGGTTCACGCACATCGTCAGCGTGCACACCGTGTTGGCGGCCGTCAGGTCCTGCGCGGCCTCCAGCTCGGCGACGACGCTGCGCCACAGGCGCGGTCGGCGCCCCGACCAGCGCACCCGCACGCCCCACGCGTGCATGGTGTCGCGGCGGCGGCGGATGACGTCGCGGTTGAAGCCCATGAGGAAGCGCACCTCCTCTGGTGACCTCCGCCAGTTCTCCGTGGAGAAGGCGTACGCGGAGATGTGGGTGACGCCGATGTCGATGGCCCCGGCGACGACGTCCAGCAGCGCCGACTCCCCCGCCTCGTGACCGGCGGTGCGCGGCAGGCCCCGGGCGTTGGCCCAGCGGCCGTTGCCGTCCATGACGATCGCCACGTGCCGGGGCACCAGCTCGCGCGGCACCGCGGGCGGCGTCGCCCCGCTGGGGTGCGGTGGCGGGGCGACCGGGGCGCGCGTCGCGAGCGCAGCGCTCGCGGCGTCCGACCGTGGGGCTCGGGCCCTCATGCGCGCTCGACCAGGCGCAGGGAGCGGACGGCGCGCTCGAGGTGCCACTGCAGGTGGGCCGCGACCAGCCCGCTGCCCTCGCGGCGGTGGCCGGCCGCCGAGGAGTCTGCGGCCGCCCAGTCACCGGTGAGCAGCGCGGCGAGCAGCACCAGGGTGGCGGGGTCGGGGGCAGCGGAACCGGGGGGTCGGCACAGCTGGCACACCGCTCCCCCGGCCTGGACCGAGAACGCCCGCTGGGGGCCCGGGGACCCGCACCCGGCGCAGTCCGTCAGGCTGATCGCCCAGCCCGCCACGCTCATCGCCCGCAGCAGGTAGGCGTCGAGGACCAGGGCCGGGTCGTGGGCGCGCGCCACGAGGGTGCGCAGCGCACCCACGACGAGGAGGTACTGCTGGGTGGCCGGCTCGCGCTCGGCGTGGGTGAGGCGCTCGGCGGTCTCGGCGATGGCCGTGGCGGCGATGTAGCCGGGGTAGTCCCCGGTCAGCGCCCCGCCGTAGGGGGCGAGGGTCTCGACCTGGGTGACGACGTCGAGGGAGCGGCCCTCGTGGAGCTGGGCGTCGACGAGCATGAACGGCTCCAGGCGCGCCCCGAACCGGCTGGAGGTGCGCCGCACCCCCTTGGCCACCGCCCGCACCCGGCCGTGGTGCCGGGTCAGCAGGGTGACGACGCGGTCGGCCTCGCCGAGCTTCTGGGCCCGCAGCACGACGGCCTCGTCGCGGTAGAGGCGGGTGGACATGATGGGGGCATCGTCTCACCCACCACTGGCACCAGGGCGCCGTGCTGGGTGACCCGGCCTGCTGCGGAGCCGCTGAGGCGACTGGCGTGCCACCGCGTGATGGATGTGGACCGGGTCTTCGCGGCGCTGGCCGACGCGGCGCGGCGCGGCATCGTCACCCGCGTGCTGCACCGCGAAGCCCCGGTCTCGACCCCGGCCAGCGACTGCGCGATGAGCTCCGCCGCGGTGCAGAAGCACGTCGCCGTGCTCGAGCGGTGGTGGGGCCCGCCGACCTGGCCGGCGTCCTGCACCGAGCACGACGTCGTCGGCGGCGGCCGGTCGCGCTGCGCGATGGCGGCCCCGGGGGCGCGACGGCGGCGATGGGCCAGATCGACGACCTCCTCCTCGTCACCGCCTGAGCCCCGCCGCGCACCTCGTGCGCCGCCCACCCCGTGCGCCGCCCACCCCGTGCGCCGCCCACCCCGTGCGCCGCCCACCCCGTGCGC
>CAXTAK010000006.1:58618-103437 GCA_964242735.1 uncultured Quadrisphaera sp.
CCGCGTGCGGCCCAGGGCGCGCACGACCCCCGGGATCAGCGGTGCGCCCGGTTCACCGCGGACACGATCGCCTTCAGGGAGGCCACCACGATGTTCGCGTCGATGCCCACCCCCCACAGCGACCGCTCCCCCACCACGCACTCCACGTACGCCGCGGCCCGCGCGTCGCCGCCGGCGCCGAGGGCGTGCTCGGCGTAGTCCAGCACCGCGACGTCGACCCCGCTGCGCCCCAGCACGTCGACGAAGGCGGCGATCGGTCCGTTCCCCGAGCCGTCGAGGGTGCGCCGCTCGCCGTCGACGACGAGGTCGACCGACAGCGCGTCCTCCCCGTCCACCACCGACGCCGAGCGCAGCCCGGTGAGCGCGAACCGACCCCACGCCCGCGCCGGGGCGCCGGGGGTCTCCGCGGCGGGCAGGTACTCGTCGGCGAAGACCTCCCACATCCGCGCGGCGCTGACCTCACCGCCGTCCGTCTCGGTGTGCGCCTGGACGACGCCGCTGAAGTCGATCTGCAGGCGCCGCGGCAGGTCGAGCTGGTGCTCGGTGCGCATCAGGTACGCCACCCCACCCTTGCCCGACTGGCTGTTCACCCGGATCACGGCCTCGTAGCTGCGTCCCACGTCGCGCGGGTCGATCGGCAGGTACGGCACCGCCCACTCCAGCTCGGCCACCGGCGTCCCGGCGGCGCTGGCGCGCGCGGCCATCGCGTCCAGCCCCTTCTTGATCGCGTCCTGGTGGGAGCCGGAGAACGCCGTGTACACCAGGTCACCGCCGTAGGGGTGGCGCTCGTGCACGCCGATCTGGTTGCAGTGCTCGACGGTGCGACGGATGTCGTCGATGTCGGAGAGGTCGACCTGCGGGTCGATCCCCTGGCTGAACAGGTTCAGCCCCAGGGTCACCAGGTCGACGTTGCCGGTGCGCTCCCCGTTGCCGAACAGGCACCCCTCGACGCGGTCGGCGCCGGCGAGCAGCCCCAGCTCGGCCGCGGCGACCGCGGTGCCGCGATCGTTGTGCGGGTGCAGGGAGATCAGGAGGTGCTCGCGCGCGGCCAGGTTCCGGCCCATCCACTCGATGGCGTCGGCGTAGACGTTGGGGGTCGCCACCTCCACGGTCGCGGGCAGGTTCACGATCGCCCGGTGGTCCGCGGACGGCTCGAAGACCTCGAGCACCTCGTTGCAGATGCGGGCGGCGAAGTCCAGCTCGGTGCCGGTGAAGGACTCCGGGGAGTACTCGTAGTAGACGTCGGTGCCGGGCACGGTCTCCTCGAGCTTGCGGCACAGCCGCGCGCCGTCCAGCGCCAGGTCGACGACGCCGTCCCGGTCGAGCCCGAAGACGACGTCGCGCTGCAGGGTGGAGGTGGAGTTGTACAGGTGGACGATCGCCGCCCGAGCCCCGTGCAGCGATGCGTAGGTGCGCTCGATCAGGTGCGCCCGGGACTGGGTGAGCACCTGGATGACCACGTCGTCGGGCACGAGGTCACCCTCGATGAGCTGGCGCACGAAGTCGAAGTCGGTCTGGCTGGCGGAGGGGAAGCCGACCTCGATCTCCTTGTAGCCCAGGGAGACCAGGAGCTGGAACATGCGCAGCTTGCGGTCGGGGCTCATGGGGTCGATCAGCGCCTGGTTGCCGTCGCGCAGGTCCACCGCGCACCAGCGCGGCGCGGTGGTCAGGGAGCTGACCGAGCGGGTGGGCCAGGTGCGGTCGGGCAGGTCGACGCTGAACTGCTCGATGTAGGGGCGGTAGCGGGAGAACGGCATCGCGGAGGTTCGCTGGGTGCTGCGCATGGGCTCGTGTCCTGTTCGGGTCGCGGAGCGGAGCGGCCAGCGGGGAGCGACGCCGCGACGAGGGAGCCGACCTAGGGCTGCAGGACCTCGCCGCGGCGACCGAGCAGGAGCGCCGGGTTCATGCACCAGAGGTTAGCGCAGCGCGACAGCGTGCCCCGTTCGCACGATCTGCGCACACCGGGTGAACAGCCGGCTACCGTGCGGATCAGCCCTCGGTGCGGGGGCGGTGCCCCGTCACAGGAGACCAGCGCATGACCCACCGACCACGCCGCGCCACCACCGTCATCGCCGCCGGTGTCCTCGCCGCCCCCCTCGCCCTGGCCGGGGCGGTGCCCGCGAGCGCCGAGCCCCGCGACCGCGCCGGCAGCGCCAGCGCGAGGCTCCAGCGGGCGGTGACCACCGAGGGCGTCATGGAGCACCTGCGCGCCTTCCAGACGATCGCCGACGCCAACGGGGGCCAGCGCGCCGCCGGCACCCCGGGCTACGACGCGTCCGCGGAGTACGTCGCGGGCAAGCTGCGCCGGGCGGGGTACCGGGTCGAGCTGCAGGCCTTCGAGTTCCCGTACTTCGAGGAGCTCTCCCCCGCGGTCCTCGCGCGCACCCTCCCCACGGCGGCGACCTACGTGCTCGAGGAGCAGTACGCGACGATGACCTTCTCCGGTGCCGGTGTCGTCACCGCGCCGGTGGTCCCGGTGGACGTGACCATCCCGCCGTCGCCGACGCCCGGGTCGACCTCCGGCTGCGAGGCGAGCGACTTCGCGACCTTCCCCGCGGGCAGCATCGCCCTGCTCCAGCGCGGCACGTGCACCTTCGGCGTGAAGGTGGCGAACGCCGTGGCCGCCGGCGCCGTCGCCGCCGTGATCTTCAACGAGGGGCAGGAGGGGCGCACCGAGGCCGTGGCGGGCACCCTGGGCGCCCCGGTGGGCATCCCGGTGATCGGCGCCTCCTACGCCGTCGGCGTCGAGCTCGCCGCCACGTCGGCGACCGTGCGCGTGGCCGTGGACACGCTCAGCGAGGTGCGCACCACCAACAACGTCATCGCGCAGACCCGTGGCGGCAACACCGGCAACGTGGTGATGGCCGGCGCGCACCTCGACTCCGTGACCGAGGGGCCGGGCATCAACGACAACGGTTCCGGATCGGCGGCGATCCTGGAGACGGCGCTGCAGATGGCGCGGACGAAGCCCGCCAACCAGGTGCGCTTCGCGTTCTGGAGCGCCGAGGAGCTCGGGCTGCTCGGCAGCGCCGACTACGTCGAGGGCCTGACGCCGGAGCAGCTGGCCGACATCGCCCTGTACCTGAACTTCGACATGGTCGGGTCCCCGAACTTCATCCGCGGGGTCTACGACGGCAACGGCACCACCCCGGTCGAGGGGGTCACCGTGCCCGAGGGCTCGGCGGCGATCGAGAACCTGTTCAACGCCCACTTCACCGAGCAGGGCCTGGACTTCCAGGACACCGAGTTCTCGGGGCGCTCGGACTACCAGGCGTTCATCGACAGCGGCATCGCCTCGGGCGGGCTGTTCACCGGCGCGGAGGGGCTGAAGACCCCCGCGGAGGTCGCCCTGTACGGCGGGGCCGCCGGGGTGGCGTACGACCCGTGCTACCACGCCGAGTGCGACGACCTCGTCGACGACGCCGACGACCCGTCGGTGTACGCGCAGCTGAGCGACCTGGTGGGCAACGTCAACACCGTGGCGCTGGACACCAACAGCGACGCCATCGCCCACGCGGTCGCCACCTTCGCCCGCGACACCTCCGCGGTCAACGGCGTCGTCACCGCGCCGCGCGTCCGTGGTGGCGCCGACCGCGGTGACCGCGGTGACCGCGGCGGGCGCACCCCGGGCCACTGGCACGACGCCGCCCGCTGACCGACCCAGCACCGCACGAGGGGCCGCGCCGGGTGGCGCGGCCCCTCGGTACGTGGCGCGGCCCTCCCGCGCGGCCCCGTGGCCTGCGCCGCCGGTCCCGGCCGCGAGCGTCGACGACCCGACCGCAGCAGTGGCTGCGGTCACCGCTTGAAGAGCTCCCGTCGGATGGTCTGGAAGGCGCTGACCTGCAGACCGGGGCTGGTGACCGCCGCGATCCTCCCCACGAAGCGGCCGTCGTCGAGCTGGTCGAGCAGCATCGCCGCGAGGTCGTCCCGTGCGCAGTACGGGCCGTCGATCCGGTCCTCGGCCACGGCGTACCCGGGGCCGGGTACATCGGTCAGTCCGGGGGGTCGCACGATCGTCCAGTCGAGGCCGGTGGCGGCGACGATCTCCTCCATCCGTTCCATGTCGTCGTAGACCGTGCGACTGATGGTCCTCCTGAAGACGGAGAACACCAGCCCCTGGAGGAAGCCGCCCTCGTGCGAGTCCGCCGGTCTGACCCCCGCTGAGGTGACGACCAGGAGCCTGCGCTGCCCGTGGCGCTGCATCGCGGCGACGACCAGTCGGGCGCTGACTGAGCAGACCTCGACGGGGTGTCGGGTGAAGGCGGTGCCGATCACGGAGATCACGGCATCGCACGCAGCGACCGCGGTGTCCGCGGTCGCGGGGTCGGTCGCGTCTCCGCCGACGACGTGGAGCCGCTCGTGGGTGATCGGGAAGGCCTCGGGACGGCGCGTCAGCGCCTCGACCGCGAGCCCCCGGTCCAGGGCCTGCTGGACCGTCCGTCGACCAGTGGGGCCGTTCGCGCCCAGGACCAGCACGCGCGGGGGCTGCTGCGCCACCGCACCCTCCGCCGCGTGGGGCCCGGGCCCCGGGGTCACAGCTCGACGGTGTCGTTGCGGATGGGGTCCTCGTCGGGGTTCCCGGTGACGGCCGCGCGGAGGACCCCCGCGGCGAAGGCGACCGTGCTGGTGGGTCCCTCCCAGTACTCGGCGGTGTCGGCCTCGACCCTGATCAGCGTGATCCCCGGCGTCTCGAGGCCGTCCGGGAACCACGCCTCCACCGTCGGCGAGTACAGCTGCTCAGTCGTGTGACGGTCGTGGACGACCGGCGCGCGGCCCGCGATCGAGGTCCAGGAGTGGTTCTCGGTGTCGGAGAAGGACACGTTGACCTCGAGCTGGGCGCGGATCTGGGCCACCTTGGCGGAGTCCTCGTAGGCGAAGAACCAGAGGTCACCGTCGAACTCGGCCTCCTGCAGGCCCATCGGGCGGCTGACGTGCTCCCCCTGCTGCGTCATGGTCGTGAGCATCGCCACCTTCGCTCCGCTCACGAGGTCGGCGATGTGCTGGCGGTCATCGGTCGTGGTGTCAGTCATCCTGCATCTTCGCCACGAGCAACAGGTCTCTGCACGTCGGCACGGCACCCCGGTGGATGCTGTGCGGGTGGAGGGAGGGTTCGATCGCACCGACGCCGACCTGGACGGGGTCTTGACCTGGAACCTCGTGCGGGTGGCCCGGTCCTGCGGGCTGCGCCTGGCCGCGCCCCTGGCCGACCACGGCCTGCACCCCGTCCACTTCGGGGTCCTGGCCCACCTCGTCACGGCGCCGGAGATGACCCAGGCCGACCTCGCCCGCGCTGTGCTGCAGCGGCCCCAGAGCATCGCCCCGCTCCTCGACGGACTGGAGGGACGCGGGCTGATCCGCCGCACCGGGACTCGTCCGACGATCAGTGACGTGCTGATCCGCACCTGCTGACCGCACAGGTGCGGGCGTCCTCGCCGACACGACCGCATGCAGAGCACCAGCGCCAGGATCGACCGGGCGACGCACCAGGCGCTCGAGGAGCTCGCCGCCGCGCTGGGCACGAGCGTGGGTGGCACGGTGGCCTGGCCGTCCGTCGCCTCCGCCAGGACCAGATCGCCGCCGGCCTGCGGCGCCGGCCCGACACGGACGAGTGCGCCTGGCTGGATGCCGACCTCGGGTGACGTCGTGGAGGTGGACCTCGGCCCACCGGTGGGGAGCGAGGCCGGGTACCGCCATCTCGCCGTCCTGGTCACCGCCCAGCGGATCCTCGACGGTGGAGCGGACGTGGTGCACGTGGCGCCGCTGACCTCCGCGGTGCGCGGATCGGCGTCCGAGGTGGTGGTGGAGGCGGACGAGCTGGACGGCCTCGCCGCACGTCGTCGGTGCAGTGCCAGGACGTGCGTGCGGTGGCGGTCGTCCGCACCGGCCCGGTTCGCGCAGCGTCGGCCCGCCGTCCTGTCGCAGGTCTGCGACGTCCTCGGCCCGCTGCTCGACATCCCGGGCTGAGCCGGCGCCCGCCAGCGCCGCCCTAGAAGCCCAGCTTGGCCAGCTGGCGGGGGTCGCGCTGCCAGTCCTTGGCGACCTTGACCCTCAGGTCCAGGTGCACCCGGGTGCCCAGCAGCGCCTCGATCGCCGCGCGGGCCTGCGTGCCGACCTCCTTGAGCCGGGCGCCGCCGCGCCCGATGACGATGCCCTTCTGGCTGTCCCGCTCGACGTAGAGCCACGCGTGGACGTCGAGCATGCCGTCGGCGCGGGGCTGCCCGGCGTCGTCCAGCCGGGGACCCATCTCCTCCACCACCACGGCCAGGGAGTGCGGCAGCTCGTCGCGCACCCCCTCCAGGGCGGCCTCGCGCACCAGCTCGGCGACCATCACCGCCTCCGGCTCGTCGGTGAGCTCACCGGCGGGGTACAGCGGCGGCCCGGGGGGCAGGTGCCCCGAGAGGACGTCGGCCACGACCTCGACCTGGTCGCCGGCGGCCGCCGAGACGGGCACGACGTCGGCGAAGGGCCGCCCCGCGGCCTCCCCCAGGGTCACGACCTCCATCAGCCGGGGCACCAGCGCTCCCCGGTCGACGACGTCGGTCTTGGTGACCAGGGCGACCACCGGGGTGCCGCGCACCTGGGAGACCTGCTCGGCGATCCACCGGTCACCGGGCCCGGTGCGCTCGTCGGCGGGCAGGCAGAAGCCGATGACGTCGACCTCGGCGAGCGCGGCGATCACCTCGTCGTTCAGCCGCTGACCGAGCAGGGTCCGGGGCCGGTGGAGGCCCGGGGTGTCGATGAGCACCAGCTGGGAGGTGGGGCGGTGCACGATGCCGCGCACGGTGTGCCGGGTGGTCTGCGGGCGCGAGGAGGTGATGGCCACCTTCTGCCCCACCAGGGCGTTGGTCAGCGTCGACTTGCCCGTGTTGGGCCGCCCCACCAGGCACGCGAAACCCGAGGCGTGCGCAGCGGGGCCGCCGGGGTGGGTGGGGCTCACGCGCGCTGCCCGGCGGGCTCGTCGGCGGCGGCGGCCGGCTCGTCCAGCTCCTCGTCCTGCGCGCTGACGGCGCGCACCAGCACGCTGGCGAGGTGGTGGCCCTCGACGGCCTCGGCCTCCATCACCAGGCCCGCGACGCGCACCTGGACCCCGGTCACCGGCAGGGTGCCCAGGGTCTTGGTGAGCAGGCCGCCGACGGAGTCGACCTCGTCGTCGCTGATCTCCAGCCCGAACAGCTCCCCGAGCTCGTCGACGGGCAGCCGGGGGCTGACCCGGAACACGCCGTCGCCGATCACCTGCACCTCGGGGTCCTGCCGGTCGTACTCGTCGGCGATCTCCCCCACGATCTCCTCCAGGAGGTCCTCGAGGGTCACCAGCCCCGCGACCCCGCCGTACTCGTCGACGACGATGGCCAGGTGCAGCGCCTGCTGGCGCATCTCGCGCAGCAGCGCGTCGACGCGCTTGGACTCCGGCACGAACACCACGGGGCGCGCCAGGGACTCCACGCCCTGTCGGGCGGCGCCGGGCACGCGCCGGTCCTGCTGGGCGCGCACGAGGTCCTTGAGGAAGAGGATGCCGACGACGTCGTCGACGTCGGTGCCCACCACGGGCACCCGCGAGTGCCCCGTGGCGAGCAGGACCCGCAGCGCGTCGCGCGGGCTGGAGGCGGCCGGGACCGTGATCATCGAGGTCCGCGGTGACATGACCTCGCGCACCAGGGTGTCGCCGAGCTCGAACACGGAGTGGATCATCCGGCGCTCACCGGCCTCGATGACGTCGGACTCGCTCGCCCTGTCGACCATCTCGCGCAGCTGCCCCTCGCTGGAGAAGGGACCGTCGCGGTACCCCTGCCCGGGGGTCAGGGCGTTGCCGACCAGCACCAGCAGCCGGGCGGCGGGGCCCAGCAGCGCGGTCAGCGCGGACAGGGCGGGGGCCAGGCGCAGCCCGACGCTCGCGGCGTGCTGGCGTCCCAGGGTGCGGGGAACGACGCCGAGGCCGATGAAGTCCACGACGGCGACGACGAGCACCGAGACCGTCAACCCCACCCACCAGCTCTCGGTCAGCTGCTCGACCGCCAGGGCCAGGCACACGGTGGCGGCGGCCTCGGCGGTCACGCGCAGCAGGGTCGCGGCGCTCAGCGTCGGGGAGGCGTCGGTCGACAGGCGCTGCAGGACACCGGCGCCGCGGCGACCGGCGGCCACCAGCGCCGAGGCCTCCGCGCGGGTCAGGCGGTCCAGCGCCGCCTCGGCGGCGGCGGTGACCGCGGCGATCACCAGCAGGGCGACCGCGGCGCCGATGAGCACCGCCACGGGTGGCTGGCCCCACATCAGCGGGCTCACCGCCCCACCCCGCGGCGGGCGAGGAAGGTCAGCAGCAGGCGGCGCTGCAGGGCGAACATCTCCGCCTCCTCCTCGGGCTCCTCGTGGTCGTAGCCGAGGAGGTGGAGGATGCCGTGGGTGGTCAGGAGCAGCAGCTCCTCCGCGACGGCGTGCCCTGCCGCGGCCGCCTGGTCCGCCGCCACCGCGGGGCACAGCACGACGTCGCCGAGCAGGCCCTGGTCGCTGGTGGCGTGCTCGGTGCCCGGGCGCAGCTCGTCCATCGGGAAGGACATCACGTCGGTGGGGCCGGGCTCGTCCATCCACTGCACGTGCAGCTGGGTCATGGCCTCGACGTCGAGCAGCAGCACCGACAGCTCCGCCTGGGGGTGCACGCGCATCTGCTCGAGCACGAAGCGCGCGAGCGCCCCCAGCTCCACCTCGTCGGCGGCCGTCCCGGACTCGTTGAGCACCTCCACGCTCACGGCGAGCCGCCACTGGTACCGGCGCCGGCAGGGCCGGTCACCGGCGGTGCGGCGCGCTCGAGGCCCGACCGCCGGCAGCGAGGGGGCGCGCACGACTGGAGTCCCAGCGCCCGTAGGCCTCGACGATCTCGCTGACCAGGCGGTGGCGCACGACGTCGGTGCTGGTCAGGTGGGAGAAGTGCACGTCCTCGACGCCGTCGAGGATCTCCTGCACCACGCGCAGACCCGAGGTGGTGCCCCCGGGCAGGTCGACCTGGGTGACGTCACCGGTGATGACCATCTTCGAGCCGAACCCCAGGCGGGTGAGGAACATCTTCATCTGCTCGGCGGAGGTGTTCTGCGCCTCGTCGAGGACGATGAAGGCGTTGTTCAGGGTCCTGCCCCGCATGTACGCCAGGGGCGCGACCTCGATGGTGCCGGCGGTGATCAGCCGGGGGATCGACTCGGGGTCGACCATGTCGTGCAGGGCGTCGTACAGCGGCCGCAGGTAGGGGTCGATCTTGTCGGTGAGGCTCCCGGGCAGGAACCCCAGGCGCTCACCGGCCTCGACCGCTGGGCGGGTGAGGATGATGCGGTCGACGGACTTCGCCTGCAGGGCCTGCACCGCCTTGGCCATGGCCAGGTAGGTCTTGCCGGTGCCCGCGGGACCGATGCCGAAGACGATGGTGGAGGTGTCGATGGCCTCGACGTAGCGCTTCTGCCCCACGGTCTTGGGGCGGATGCCGCGCCCGCGCCCGGAGAGGATGTTCATCGTCAGCACGTCGGCGGGGCGCTCGGCGGTCTGCTGGCGCAGCATGCCGATGGCGCGCTCGATGGCGTCGGGGCTCAGGGCCTGACCGGTGGCCAGCACCGCGAGCATCTCCTCCAGGAGGCGCTCGACGATGGCGATCTCCGCGGGGCGGCCGGTGAGGGTGAACTCGTTGCCGCGCACGTGGACGTCGACGCGCGGGAAGGAGCGCTCCACCACGCGGAGCAGCTCGTCGCGCGGGCCGAGGACACCGACCATGGCGACCGCGGGGGGGACGACGACGGAGTGGCGGGCCGTGGGCGGCGCTGCACCCGCCAGGGCGGGGAGAGGTGTTGGATCGACCATGGGGCGGGCGTGAGCCCTGCTCTCCTGTGGGTGCGGGGCCCCTGCTCGGTGCCCGGACGCGCTGATCGTACGCGGCGCCACCGACGCCGGTGCCCGTGGCGGGTGCCGTGGCGCCTGCCCGTGGTGGGTGGCGTGGTGCCCGCCCGTGGTGGGTGCCGTGGTGCGTGCATCGGGCGCCAGGTGCTGCCACGCTGTGCGAGTGCCCGGAACCGCGGTCCCCACCCCCGCCCGCTCGACGCCGGCTGGCCGGCGCTGGCCGGCCCCCGTGCTGGCTGCCGGGGTGGCCGTCGTCCTGCTCACCGGCTGCGGGACGCCGGCCGGTGCCTCGAGCGAGGTGGCGGGCTCCCCGGTCGCCGCGTCGTCGACCTCTCCCACCCCGTCATCGCCGGCCGCAGTCCCGCCGCCCGCCCCCTCCTCGCCGCCGGCCGCCACCACCGACGCGGCCCTGTACTGGGTCGGTTCCGCCGGCGGCCGCGTGGGCGCCGCCGAGGAGGACGGCACCCCTCGCCTGTACCGGGAGCAGCGGGCGGTGCCCGACCTCGGCGAGCCCGTGCTGAGCGCGGTCACCGCCCTGCTCGAGGGCTCCCCCACCGACCCCGACCAGGTCAACGCGTGGCGGCCCGCGCCGGTCGTGGTCACCCGGGACGGCGACGCGCTCGTGATCGACGTCGGTGCCGGCGCCCTCACCGGTCCCGCGCCGTCCAC
The DNA here is from genome assembly GCA_964242735.1 of uncultured Quadrisphaera sp. Lineage (GTDB taxonomy): Bacteria > Actinomycetota > Actinomycetes > Actinomycetales > Quadrisphaeraceae > CADCUY01. Next base: position 69,155 of record CAXTAK010000006.1, read on the forward strand.
CCCGGTGGCGGCGATGGCGGTGCAGCAGCTGGCGCGGGTCGCCGCTCAGGCCGACGCCGGCCCCGTGGCGAGCGTCACCATCACCGTCGACGGCGCTCCGACCACGGCGTGGGGCGCCGTCGAGCTCGGGCAGCCGCTGCGCCTGGCCTCGGACGCGGAGGTGCTCTCCCCGGTGCAGCTCACCTCTCCGGCGCAGTCGCAGGCGGTGGCCGCCGGCCCGGTCCAGGTGCGCGGTGAGTCATCCACGTCGGAGGGGACCGTGGTGTGGGAGGTCACCGACGCGGCGGGCTCGGTGCTCGCCGAGGGCTTCGCCACCGGCGGCGCCTACGACGGGTTCGCGGAGCTGGCGTTCACCGCCGACGTCGCGGGCCTCGTCCCCGGAGCCGTCTACACCCTCGCCGCATGGGCACCCGACGAGTCCGACGGGGAGGGCGGCCCCGAGCGGGGCGCCGGTGACACGAAGGACTTCACCATCGGGTAGGCGCCTCCCGCCCCTGGGCGGCGCCGTGGGACGGCGGGAGCTCAGCGCCCCGCGAACCGGTCCTTCAGCCGCCCGAAGACCCCGTGCCCGGCGGGTGAGACGCGACCCTCGGGGCGCTCCTCACCGCGGGCACGGGCGAGCTGCAGCAGCAGGTCGCGCTGGTGGTCGTCGAGGCGGGTGGGCACCGTGACGTCGATGTGCACGTGCAGGTCGCCCCGCCCCCCCGAGCGCAGCCGCGTGGCACCGAGCCCGCGCAGGCTGATCACCTCGTTGGGCTGGGTGCCGGCCCTCACCACCAGGTCCTCGTCGCCGTCGAGGGTGGCGAGGTTGATGGTCGTGCCGAGCGCCGCGGCCGTCACCGGCAGCGCCACCGAGCAGTGCAGGTCCTCCCCGCGGCGCGTCAGGGTCTCGTGGGGGCGCTGGACGACCTCCACGTACAGGTCGCCGGCGGGTCCACCGGCCGGGCCCACCTCGCTCTGCCCGGCGAGCTGGATGCGCGTGCCGGTGTCGACGCCGGCGGGCACCTTGATCGTCAGCTGGCGGCGCTCGCGCACCCGGCCCTCCCCCGCGCACTCCTGGCACGGGTGGGGGATCACGGTGCCGTAGCCCCCGCAGGTCGGGCACGGGCTGGAGGTCATCACGTTGCCCAGCAGCGAGCGGGCCGTGCGCTGAATCGCGCCGCGCCCGTGGCACACGTCGCAGGTGCGCGGGTAGGTGCCGGGCTGCGCGCAGCTGCCCTCGCACGTCGGGCACACCACCGCGGTGTCGATGTCGAGCTCGCGCTGCGCGCCGAAGACGGCCTCGGCGAGGTCGACCTCGAGGCGGATCAGGGCGTCCTGCCCCGGTTGGGCGCGGGTGACCGGGCCGCGGGCCTGCCCGGCGCCGCCGAAGAAGGTCTCGAAGATGTCGCTGAACCCGAAGCCGGCCGCGCCGCCACCGCCAGCGCCGCCCCCGAGGTCGTAGGTGCGTCGCCGATCGGGGTTGGAGAGGGTCTCGTAGGCCGCGGAGACCTCCTTGAACTGCTCCCCGGCACCGGGGTTGACGTCGGGGTGCAGCTGGCGCGCCAGGCGGCGGTAGGCCTTCTTGACGTCCTCGGTGCTGGCGTCGCGGGACAGGCCGAGCACCTGGTAGTGGTCGCTCACAGTGGTCGTGCGCTCCTCGTCGTCCGGGTGCGGGTGGGGTGGTCGAGTGCGCTGCCGCTCACGTCGCCAGCACCTTCGTCAGGTACCGGGCCACGGCGCGCACCGAGGAGATCGTCATGGGGTAGTCCATGCGGGTCGGGCCGAGGACCCCGAGACGGGCGAGCCGCTCACCGCCACCCCCGGCACCGAGGAGCGAGCCCACGGTGCCGCCGTAGGCGCTGGTGACCACGGAGGTCTCGGTGAGCCCGGCGTGCAGCACCTCGCGCCCGATGCGCACCGACACCCCGCTGGACGGGTCGTCGACGACCTCCGAGAGCAGGCGCAGCATCACCACCTGCTCCTCGATGGCCTCCAGCACCGGGCCGAGGCTCGCCGCGAAGGTGGTGTCGTGCAGGCCCGCGCGCGCCAGGTTCGCCGCCCCGGCCATGACCACGCGCTGCTCGCGCACCGGGGCCAGCGCGCCCTGCAGGGCGGTGACGACGGCGTCCACGGCGGCCGCGTCGCCACCGCGGCCCGCGGTGGCGACGGACGTCGTCACCCCCGCCAGCGCGGTGGTCGCCTCCAGGGGCCGGCGCCCGACGACGGCGGCGTTCAGCCGCCCCCGCAGCTCGGTGACCATCGGCTCGGGCAGCTCCACCGGCAGCTCCACCACCCGCTGCTCCACCCGGCCCGTGTCGGTGATCAGCACCAGCACGACCCGCGTCGGCGCCAGGGGCACCAGCTCCACGTGGCGCACGGAGGTCTGCGACAGGGACGGGTACTGCACGACGGCGACCTGCTGGGTGAGCTGGGCGAGCAGGCGCACGGTGCGCTCGAGGACCTCGTCGAGGTCGAGGTTCGCGGAGTCCACCAGCAGGCGCTCGATCGCCCGGCGCTCGGCGGCCGACAGCGGCTTGATGCCGGCCAGCCGGTCGACGAAGACCCGGTAGCCCTTGTCGGTCGGCACGCGCCCGGCGCTGGTGTGGGGCTGGGCGATCAGGCCCTCCTCCTCCAGCGCGGCCATGTCGTTGCGGATCGTGGCCGGGGAGACCCCGAGGGCGTGGCGGTCGACGAGGGCCTTGGAGCCCACGGGCTCACGGGTGGCGACGTGGTCCTCGACGATGGCGCGCAGGACGGCGAGTCGACGGTCGTCGGCCATGCGGTCCTCCTCGCTGGTGCCTGCGGGTCGCTGGGCTCCCTACCGCGCTGGCACTCAGCTGCGGGAGTGCTGGAGCTTACGCCAGGCCCCCGACGGGGCCCCCTCCACGGCCGGGTCACGGCCCGGTCACCAGGGCCCGGTCACGAGCTCGACGACCCGCGCCCGCCCGTCGCAGCGGCACGGTGGGCCCAGGTCCGGGGCGGGCGCCGCGGGGCGGGTCGCGACACGCCGTCCTCGCGGCGGGGTGCGCGGGGGAGCGCGGGGGCCCTAGCGTGGCGCGATGCCCGGCACGCAGCGCCCCGGCGCCGGTGACCGCTACGGCGGCTGGGGCGCGAGCGCGGCCCCCCCGGTGGCCGCGCACCGGCGGCGCCCCACCTCCGCCGTCGTGCCCGCCGACGCGGGGCTGGTCGTCGAGGACGTCGAGACCGGGTGGTGCGGTGCTGTGGTGCGGGTGGAGGCCTCCGGGGGGATGCGCGTGGTGGTGCTGGAGGACCGCGCGGCGCGCACCCGCACCTTCCCGCTGGGGCCCGGCTTCCTCCTCGACGGCGCGCCCGTGGTCCTGGTGCCACCGACGCGGGGCGCCGCGTCCACCGGCTCCTCACCCGTGGCACCGGGGCGCACCGCGAGCGGGTCGGTGGCCGTGGCCGGGCACCGCGCGCGGGTGGCGCGCGGGTCGCGGATCTGGGTGGAGGGCCGGCACGACGCTGAGCTGGTGGAGAAGGTGTGGGGCGACGACCTGCGCGTGGAGGGCGTGGTCGTGCAGGGCCTGGAGGGCGTGGACCGCCTCGCCGACGCCCTGACCCGCTTCGGTCCGGGCCCCGGGCAGCGCGTCGGGGTGCTGGTGGACCACCTGGTGCCCGGGACGAAGGAGGAGCGCCTGGTCGCCGAGGCCCTGCGCGGGGTTTCCGGGGCCCGCGAGCACGTGCTGGTGGTGGGGCACCCCTACGTCGACGTGTGGCAGGCCGTGCGCCCCCGCGCGATCGGGATCGCGGCGTGGCCGGTGGTGCCGCGAGGGCGGCCCTGGAAGGAGGGGGTGCTCGACGGGCTGGGGTGGCCGCACACCACGCAGGCCGACGTCGCGCGCGGCTGGCAGCGGATCCTCGCGCGCGTGCACACCCTCGCCGACCTCGAGCCGACCCTGTCCGGGCGCGTGGAGCACCTCATCGACTTCGTCACGGGGGACGCCGCGGACCGGTGAGGCGGCGCGTCACCTGTCCGCGGCGTCACCGCGCCGTCGCGGCCCCCGTCGCGGCGCGGCGCACGCCCTCCACGACCGCCGCGGCGGACGCCGAGCCGGCGAGCACCGGCACCAGGGCGGCCCTTCGAGCGCCGGTCGCGGTGCGCACCGCGGGCGCCCGCACGAACAGCGACGGGCAGGTGGCGACGCCCAGGGCCCTGGCCAGGGCGTGCTCGGCGGGCACCGCCGCCCGGCCCTGCGGCGGTCGCCACTGCGCCAGCAGCGCCGACCCGCCGACGCCGGACGCCTCTCCCACCCGCTCGGCCTGCCCGGGGTCGTCCGGGGTGCGCCCGCGCAGGTGCAGCCCGTCGGTGAGCAGGTGCGAGACCGCGATGGCCACCTCGTCGCCGGCCAGGCCGCGCGCGGCCACGACGGCCCGCACCGCCGGCTCGCTGTCGCTGACCCACGTGCCGGGCGCGACGACGCCGTCCCAGTACGCCGCGCTCGGAGCACGGCCGGAGGCGTCGTGGACGGCGCCGAAGCCGGCGCGCAGGTACGCCTCGTCCTCGCGCACCGGCCGTACCCGCTCCCCGACGACGAGCCCGCCGAGGGCGACCTCCCAGCGGACCTCGCCGTCGAGCTCGCTGCGCGCCTGCGCCAGTGCGTCGCCGATGGCGGAGCACCACCCGCACAGCGGGTCGACGCCGTGGACGACGCTGGGCGGTCCGGTCGCGTCCTCGGCCACGGGGCGAGGCCAGGAGGGCGCCGCGCCGCCCCTCGAGCCCGTCGTGCTGGCTCCCGCCCAGCACTGCTGCCAGCCCCATGGACCCCGCGGCCGTCGGCGGGGAGACTGGGGGCATGTCGCAGATCCCCGGCGCACCCCAGGACCCCACCCCCGCCTCCGAGCTGCCGCCCGGCCACGGCCAGCAGGCGCCCTACGGGCAGCAGGCGGGCGGGCCGCCGGGTCACGGCCAGCCGGTGGGCGGCTACGCCGGCGGGGGCGCCCCGGTGAGCGAGATGGCTCCCGCCCAGCAGCGGCTGTGGGGCTGCCTGGCGCACCTGAGCCCGATCGCGACCGCGCTCCTGCTCTCGACGTGGACGGGCGGCACCGTGCCGCTCGGCTTCCTCGGCCCGCTGGTGATCTTCCTGGTCCTGCGCGACCGCGGCGTGTTCGTGCGCCGTCAGAGCGTAGAAGCGCTGAACTTCCAGATCCTGCTCGCGGCGCTCACCCTCGTCGTGGTCGTCATCGGAGGCATCCTCACCATCGTCACCCTCGGCCTGGGGCTGTTCGCCGTCGTCCCCGTCGTCGTGGTGCTCGCCGTCATCGCCCTGGTCTTCCAGGTCATCGCCGCGGTGAAGGCCTACCAGGGCGTCGACTACCGCTACCCCCTCAACTGGCGACCGGTGAAGTAGCCCTCTCCCAGCCCAGCAGGGCGCGCACCACCGCGTCGGCCAGCAGCCGCCCGCGCCGGGTGAGCACCAGGCGCCCACCCGGTGCGGCGGGCTCGACCAGCCCGTCGGCCACCAGGAACGGCACGGCGGCCCGACCCACGGGGGGCAGGTGCGCGACGTCCAGCCCCTGGGCCAGGCGGACGCCGAGCATCACCGCCTCCACCGCGCGGTCCTCGGCCCCGAGCACCTCGCGGCCCACCGCGGGGCTGCGCCCGGCGGCGAGGCGCTGCGCGTAGGCGGCGGGGTGCTTGGCGTTCCACCACCGCACCCCCCCGACGTGGCTGTGCGCGCCGGGGCCCACGCCCCACCAGTCGTCACCGCGCCAGTAGCCGGTGTTGTGCCGGCACGCGTGGCCCCCGTCCGCTCCCCCGCGGGCCCAGTTGCTCACCTCGTACCAGTCGTACCCGGCGGCGGTGAGCACCTCGTCGGCCAGCTCGTACTTCGCCGCCTGGTCGTCACCGTCGGGGGCGGGCAGCTGGCCGCGGCGCACCTGCGCGGCCATCGCGGTGCCCTCCTCGACCACCAGGGCGTAGGCCGAGACGTGGTCGGGCTCGCACGCCAGCGCGGCGTCCAGGCTGGCCCGCCAGTCCCCCACCGACTCCCCCGGGGTGCCGTAGATGAGGTCGAGGCTGACGTCGAGGCCGGCCGCGCGCGCCCACGCGACGGCGGCGGGCACCCGGGCCGGGTCGTGGGTGCGGTCGAGGGTGGCGAGCACGGCCGGCACCGCCGACTGCATCCCGAAGGAGACGCGCGTGAAGCCGGCGGCGGCGAGGGCCGCCAGCGACGCCGGGGTGACGGAGTCGGGGTTGGCCTCGGTGGTGACCTCAGCGCCCTGCGCCAGGCCCAGGTGGTCCTCGACGGTGCGCAGGAGCGCCACCAGGTCCGCGGACGGCAGCAGGGTGGGGGTGCCGCCGCCGACGAAGACGGTGGAGACCGGCCGGCGGGGCAGCCCCGCGGCGTCCAGCACGCGGGAGGCCAGCGCCACCTCGTCCGCGGCGGCGGTGGCGTACCCGGCGCGGGTGGCGCCCGCCAGGCCGGGGGGGCCGAGCTCGGGCGCGGTGTAGGTGTTGAAGTCGCAGTACCCGCAGCGGACGGCGCAGAAGGGCACGTGCAGGTAGACCCCCAGCGCCCGGCCGCCGGCGCCCAGCGCCGCGCTGGCGGGCAGCGCGCCGTCGGTGGGGGGCACCTCGACGCCCTCGCCCTCGGGCAGGGCAGGTGGTGGGGTCACGAGCCCCATGGTCCCCCGTGGCGGAGGGCGTCCGTGGCGTGGTGGTGGGTGCACGTCGATCAGCCGGGCAGGCGGTGGGCGTCCTGCAGGGCGGGGTGGTGGGTGCCGAAGTCCTTCGGCAGGGGCTCGCCGGTGACGACGGCCCCGAGACGGTCGAGGTGGTGCTGCCACCCGGGGCCGATTCTCGAGGCGTCGCAGGGCTCGGCCATCACGTGGACGGACGTCGGCTCGGTGCGCCCCTCGCCCTGGGGCAGCGTCGCCGACAGGGGCCACGCGCCGTCCCGGGCTCGGCACCTCGAGGACCGGGCGCCGTGGCGGCGCGCACTCGATCATGCTCACGGGCTGCGGGCCCGCGTCGTCCTCGCCGGTCAGCGCCGCGCACTCCTGCTCCACGGGTTCGTCGGAGGTGCGCACGCACTGCAGCCGCAGCCCGTTGGGGGGCGAGCCACGCGTCGAGATCTGCGCGCGGGGCGGCGTCCAGGGAGTGCAGGTGGCGCTGTCCCTCCACGCGGACCTGCACCAGGCCGGCCTCGCCCAGCACCCGCAGGTGCCGGGTGACCGCCGGGCGGCTGGTGGTGAGCGCTGCGGCGAGGTCACCGGCCGCGACCTCACCGTCGACCAGCAGCTCCAGGATCCGCCGGCGAGTCGGATCGGCGACGGCGACGGCGACGGCGCACCACCCTGCTGGCACCGGTGCGGTCTGCGCGGCGGAGGAGCCGTCACGCGGTGGCCCGCCCGTCACGGGGGGCGAGGGCCTCGACGTCGCTGGCGGCGGCGGTCAGGTGCTCCTGTGCCCAGGCCCGCCGGCCCGGGTACGACGACGTGGCGACGACGTGCTCGATCGCCGCCTCGACGTCCACCGCGGTGCGCTGCAGAGCGACGTTCCCTCGTGCAGCAGCGCCCAGGAACCCCGGGCGCGCAGGGCGTGCCGATGCTGCCCGGGTTGACCTCGAGACGCCGGTCCACCGACCGGACGAAGGGCATGTGGGTGTGCCCGCACACGATCGTGGCGACCTCCGGGGGCAGGTCGGCGAAGACCTCCACCCACCTGGCCAGGCGGGTGTCGACCAGGAGGACCTCCTCGTCGTCGCGGGGGGTGCCGTGGCAGGAGGTGACCGGCCCGAAGCCCTGGACGTCCACCGTCACCGGGTGCGGCAGCGCGGCGAGCAGCTCCACGTGAGCCGCGCCCAGCTGGGCCGCGGCCCAGGTCGAGATCGGGTCGGGGACCTCGACCTGCGCGCCGCGCGCCGGGGCGACCAGCTCGCGATCGGCGTTCCCGCGCAGGAGCGCCCGCTCCCCAGGGCGGCCAGGCGGTCCAGCACGGCCGTCGGCTGCGGACCCGCGGCGTGGTCACCGGTGACCACGACCAGGTCGGCGGCGGCCACCTGGGGTTCGGCGAGGACGGCGTCCAGGACCGGGAGCACACCGTGGACGTCGGACAGGACCGCCACCGTGCTCAGCACCTGCTCGCGAGCAGGACGTAGGCGGCGGCGAACGCCCGCCAGGTGCGCAGCTCCGGCGCCCGGGCGAGCCGCCACCAGCCCAGCGCCCACACGGGCACCAGCGCCGGGCTGATCAGGACCAGCTGGAAGGGGAGGAAGAGGTACCAGGGCTCGCTCGTGCCCGAGCTGCCCGCCGCCATCGCCGAGGCCAGGGCGAGCTGCGGGTACCCGTTGGCCGCCTGCCAGGCGAGGTGCGGCGCCCACAGCGAGAGGGCGAGCCACCCCCAGCCACGGCCACCGCAGCGCAGACCGCGGGCCCACGAGCAGCACCGGCGCCGCCGCCATGCACGCCGCCGCCAGCACCTGCGCCGCCCGCGGCGCGCCGAGCTCGCGGGCGATCAGCCCGGTGAGGACGACGACGAGCCCCGCCACCATCGCCGACGGGGTGCGCAGGGCGACCAGGGAGCCGCCGGAGGCCGCGTCGAGGGCGTGCGCGAGCAGCGGCGTCAGCGGGGGCTGGTCGACGCAGCCGAAGGCCGGTTCGGCCCCGGCGCGCAGGAAGTACAGCTCGTCGCGGTGGTAGCCGTAGCGGCCGGAGAACGCGAGCAGCAGCGCCGCGTCCACCCCGCCGAGGGCGAGCAGCCCTGGCCACGCGGTACTCGTCCGCTCGGCGGCGCCCTCACTCACCAGGAGCACGGCGGTGACGCTACCGGCATGATCGCGGGCGAGCTCGCCCCGCAGTGAGGGTGTGTGAGAGCTCCGCAACCCCTCAGGCCCCCTCGTCGGCATGCGCGATGTGGGCGAGCTGGTGCCAGATGAGGACGACGAACACCGCCGAGCCGGCGAAGGCGAACCAGAACGGGGCCGTGACCCCGTACCGCTGGGCCAGCACGCCTCCGATCACCGAGCCGATCACCAGGCCGCCGCAGACGCCCACGAGGTTGACGCTCCCCACCCGACCCTGCAGCGCCTGGGGCACCGCGCGCTGGCGCACGGTGACCGACGTCGCCCCCCACACGAAGGCGTGGACGCCGAAGACGAAGAACACCGGCATCGCCACCCAGGGGCTCCTGGTCAGGGCGAGCACCAGGTGGGTGAGCGTCTCGACGACCAGGCCGATCCGCATCAGGTCGCCCAGGCTGACGCGGCGGGTGATCCAGCCGTAGCACAGCGTCCCGACCAGTCCACCCGCGGCGCCGACGGTGGTGACCAGGCCGAAGCCGACCTCCCCCAGCCCGAGGCGGCGGGTCGCGTACAGCACCAGCACCGACCACGCCGCGCCGAAGGTGGTGTTGAAGATGAAGATCGTCAGCACCAGGGTGCGCGCGGCCGCGTGGCGGCGCACCCACGCGAAGCCCTCGGCGATGTCGTGACGAACGGTCGTGGCGCGGGCGCCCACCCGCTCGCGCGCCGGCAGCGCCACCCGCGCGACCAGCACGACGCCGAGCGCGACGAGCACCGCCTGGGCCCCGAAGGCCCAGGCCGCGCCCGCGGTGAACAGGGCGGCGCCGACCGGGGGGCCGGCGAGCTGGTTGAGCGTGACGAAGCCCGTCTGGAGGCGGGAGTTCGCCACGCTCAGGTCACCGCGGGCGACCAGCGCCGGCAGCATCGCCCGGGAGCTGTTGTCGGCGAAGACCTCGGCGGTGCCGAGCGCGAACAGGGCCGCGAGCACCACGGCGATCGACACGCTCCCGGTGCCGACGGCGAGGGTGAGCACGGCGAGGACGGCGGCGCGCGCCGCGTCGACGCCCACCACGATCGCGCGCCGGTCCAGGCGGTCGGTCAGCGCCCCGGCCACCAGGGCGAACAGCAGCGGCGGCGCCCACTGCACGGTCGCCGCCAGCGCCACGAGGGCGGCGTCCCCGGTCAGCGTGGCGACGAGCAGCGGGCCGGCGGCGAGGGCGATGCCGTCACCGAGGTTGGTCACCCACGACGAGGCGAGCATCCACCGGAAGGGGGTGCCGAGCCGCGCCGGGACGACGACCTCGGCGAAGCGGCGCACGAGGGAGCGAGCGCAGGGGACCCGCGGCAGGGTTCGGGGGCGGTCGAGCAGGTGGAGCCGGGTGACGCACCCGTGCCGGTGGGCGCCGTGACGCCGCTCGCGGCGGCTCCGCGGTGTCGCGACGGGCAGCAGCTCCTGGCAGGCCGTCCCGGGGCTGCGCATCGGATCCGTCAGGAGGTCGCTGCCTGGACGAAGGCGGTCCTGCCCCGGGCGCAGTCGTCGTCGTCCGTGGCGCCGGCGTGCTCGGCCGCCAGGTCCTGCTCGAGCCGCCGGTACGCGGCACGCAGGCCGGGTCCGGCGCGCAGTCGGTCGCGGGAGGCGATCGTGCGTGGGGCGACCGGCGACGCCGTCAGCCGCACGTGCAGGATCGCCGGCTGCGCCGGGTCGGTGGAGGTGGACAACCGCTCGGCCCACACCCACTGGGGCTCCGTGTCGCCGGGGGCGGGGACGTCGCGGGTGGCTCCCGGGGGGGTCGGATCGGCTGCCCGGGTGCGGCGCCCGTCCCAGCGGCGCCAGCGCGGCGTCCAGCGCCGTGGGCTCGGGCTCACCGGGACGGTGACCTGCAGGTCCACCGAGGCCCTGGCGGCCAAGCCGGGTACCGCGGTGGACCCGATGTGGTCGCACGCACCGACGCCCTCCAGCGGGGTCAGCGCCTGACGCAGCGCTGCCAGGCGGCGCACCGCGGGGGCCGCTCACCGCGGGTCGTGGCCACCAGGACCGCCGGGCCCGTGGGCACCGGGTCATGCCCCACACCGACGCCCCCGCTCGCACCACCCGGCGCGGAGGACCCAGCCGCTGGCGCCGGGTGCTCGCTGGCGAGGATGCTGCCGATCCACACGTCGACGCGCCGACCCCGTTCGACGAGCAGCCCGCGCGCGGTGCCCTCGAGCTGGAACCCGCACGCTCGCGCCACGCGCCAGGACGCCTCGTTGCCCACGTGGGCGCGCCAGTGCACCCCGGCCAGGGCGCACTCGGTGAAGCCGAAGGTGAGCACCAGGCGCAGCGACCGGCTCATGACCCCGCGCCCGCGGGCCCACGGGGCCAGGCCGAAGCCGACGTCGCCCCACGCCCCCTCCTCCAGGCGCAGGTCGATGCTGCCCGCGAAGCGCCCGTCGACCTCGATGGCGAAGGAGGCGGCGGTGCCCGCCGCCCACACCTGCTCGACGTGGCGCAGGAAGTCCTCCGCGTCGGCGCGGGTGTACGGCGCAGGCACGGTCGTCCACCGCTGCACCGCCTCGTCCTGGCACTGCTCGACGACGCCCTCCAGGTCGCCGGGGTGGTGGCGGCGCAGCAGCAGGTCAGCCCCGCCGCGCAGCACGGGGGCGGCGGGCAGGGCGACGCGGCGTTCGGCATCCACCCCGAGATGATGACGGCCGGACGACGGGGCGCGCCTACCGCGGTGCGGCCCGGTGCTCGGCGAGCCGGGCGTGGTCGAAGGCGTGCGGGCCGTCGGCGTGCAGGGCGGGAAGGCCTCCCGCCAGTCGCGCCCGGTCCCCGCCGGCACCAGCCACTCGATCGTCGCGGGCAGCGCGCTGGCGCGCCTGGTGGGCGCGCCACGGCGTCGCGGGTGTCGACGCCCACCGGGCCGGTGGAAGCCCCCGCACCCGGCCGTCACTCCCGGTAATGTCGGGGAGTGGACGTGCGGCTGCGGGTGCTCGACGAGCGCTCGCCGTGCGCGCTGCTGACGGCGGTGGAGGAGCTGTCGGTGGCCCCGGACCAGGAGGACTTCGTGCTCCTGCCCCGCGTCACCCTGCCCGCGGCGCTCGACGACGCCGACCGCACCCCCTTCGCGGTGCTGGCGCGCGGCGACGGCGGCGAGGCAGTGGTCGGCTTCGGGGTGCTGGACCGGCAGGGCTACCTCGACCAGGTCCTCGACCAGCCCGAGCGCACCGTGCTGCTGCGCGCCTTCTGCATCGACGAGCGCCACCAGGGTCGCGGCTACGGCACGGGCGCCGCGCGCCGGGCACGCGCCCTGGGAGGGCGCGTCGCGCCGTCCGCCGACCTGGTGGTGCTGACGGTGAACACGGCGAACAGCGGTGCGCGCGCGGTGTACGCCCGCGCGGGCTTCGCCGACACCGGCGCCCGCTACACCGGCAGCTCGGGGGAGCAGTGGGTGATGGCCGCGACCGCAGTGCGCACGGCCCGGCCGCTGGCGGCTCAGCCGCGGGCCAGCGCCGGGAGCACGTAGTCCAGCAGCGCGTCCGCCAACCGCACCTCGCCGGCGTCCTGCGCGTCGAGCAGCGCCCGCGCGTCGGCTGCGCTCGGCTCGCGAAACCACCCGCCGACGCTGACACCGTGCCCGGGGCGGTGCACCACGTCCACCGCGTCGCCCGCCGCGACGTCACCGACGGCCACCACCCGCAGGTACGCGCCGGGCAGGCCGCCCTGCGTGAAGCGCCGCACCCACCGCTGCTCCCCCAGGTAGCGCCCGAAGGTGGCGCACGGCGTGCGCGGCATGGTCACCTCCAGCAGCGGGCCGGTGCCCTGCGCACCCACCTGCCACCGCTCCCCGATGACCGCGCCGTCGACGTCGAGCCCGGCGGTGCGCAGGTTCTCCCCGAACAGCCCGGGCACCACCTCGCGGCGGAGCTCCGCGGCCCACACCTCGGCGGACTCCTGGGAGTACGCGTACACGGCCTTGTCGAGACCGCCGTGGTCCTTGCGGTCGGCGATGACGTCGGCGTACAGGCCGTGGGCGCGCACGCGCACCGGGCCGTGCACGGGGCGCTTGTCGATGGCGGTGGTGCCCACGGTCCCGGCATCGGGCAGCAGGGCGTGGACGCGGCAGACGGCGAGGACCTCGGGCGGCACGCCCGCGATGATGGTGCACGTGGGCGCGACGATGTCGGTGGACGAGCTGGTCGGGCGCGCTGCGGCGCTGGCGGCGCGCGCGGTCCCGGGGCGGCGCGCCCTGCTGGGCATCACCGGCGCCCCGGGCGCGGGCAAGTCGACGCTCGCCGCGCAGCTGGTGGCTGCGCTCGGCCCGGAGGTGGCGGCGGTGGCCCCGATGGACGGGTTCCACCTCGCGCAGTCCACCCTCGACGCGTGGGGGCGGGCGGGTCGCAAGGGCGCGCCCGACACCTTCGACGCCGCGGGGTACGCCGCGCTGCTGGTGCGGCTGCGCACCGCGGCCGACACGGTGCACGCCCCCCGCTTCGACCGGCACCTGGAGGAGCCGATCGGCTCGGCGATCCCCGTGCCGCCGGAGGTGCCCCTGGTGGTCACCGAGGGCAACTACCTGCTGCTCGGGGAGGCGCACGGGCCGCACTGGGCGCTGGCGCGGGCAGCGCTGGACGAGGTGTGGTTCGTCGAGCCGCCCGAGGAGCTGCGCCTGGAGCGCCTCGTGGCGCGGCACGTGGCCCACGGGCGCGACCCGGAGGCGGCGCTGGTGTGGGCCAGCGGCTCGGACCAGCGCAACGCCGAGCTGGTCGCCGCCGGCCGGCACCTGGCAGACCTGGTGGTGGCGCTGTCCTGAGTGACGGCCGCCTGCCCGCGCGCGGCATCCCCGCACCGACCCAGCAGCCCTCCGTCGCAAGCTCGGCACTCCTCCTACGGCATCGGCATCAGCGCGGCCCTCAACGGCCTGGTCCGTCGTGGACTGGCGCCGCAGGAGGAGCGGCAGGCCTTCGTGCAGCGCACGCACCGGATGGGGATGCGCGTCGATGTGCGCAACGTCGCCGAGGTGCTCGACACCCTCGACGCGGCTTCGGAGCACTGAGCGGGTGCTCGTCGACGCGAACGTCCTGCTCTACGCCGTGGACCGGGCGAGCCCCTTCCACGGCGGTGCCCGCGACCGGCTGGAGCGACACCTGAACGGCACCACGCGCATCGGGCTCCCGTGGCCGTCCCTGACCGCCTTCGTGCGGATCAGCACGCACCCGCGGGTGTTCACCGACCCGCTCACCACCACGCAGGCGTGGCAGCAGGTCACCGACTTCGCCCGCTTCACCGGTGATCTGACCTGGATCGACCCGCTCGCCGGCTGAGGCCCGCGACCCGCAGCGACCGGCTGGGAGACGCCGCGGTCAGCGGGCCTTCGCGTCGCCCTTGCTCGCGGTGCCACCGGCCCCGTCGCTGGAGAGCGCGGCGATGAACGCCTCCTGCGGCACCTCGACGCGCCCCACCATCTTCATCCGCTTCTTGCCCTCCTTCTGCTTCTCCAGCAGCTTGCGCTTGCGGGTGATGTCACCGCCGTAGCACTTCGCCAGCACGTCCTTGCGGATGGCGCGCACCGTCTCGCGGGCGATGACCCGGGCGCCGATCGCGGCCTGCACGGGCACCTCGAACTGCTGGCGCGGGATGAGGTCCTTCAGCTTGCCGGCCATCATCAGCCCGTACGAGTACGCCTTGTCCTTGTGCACGATGGCGCTGAACGCGTCCACGGCCTCGCCCTGCAGCAGGATGTCCACCTTCACGAGGTCGGCCACCTGCTCGCCGTCGAGGTCGTAGTCGAAGCTGGCGTACCCCTTGGTGCGCGACTTCAGGTGGTCGAAGAAGTCGAAGACGATCTCGGCCATCGGCAGGGTGTAGCGCATCTCCACGCGCTCGGGGGAGAGGTAGTCCATGCCGAGCAGCTCACCGCGGCGCTGCTGGCACAGCTCCATCACGGTGCCGATGAACTCCGCCGGGGTGAGCACCGTGGCCTTCACCACCGGCTCGCGCACCGCGGCGACCTTGCCGGTGGGGTACTCGCTGGGGTTGGTCACCGTGACGTCGCGCCCGTCGTCCAGCGTCACCTCGTAGACCACCGACGGGGCGGTGGCGATCAGGTCGAGGTCGAACTCGCGCTCGAGGCGGTCGCGGGTGATCTCCAGGTGCAGCAGGCCCAGGAAGCCGCACCGGTAGCCGAAGCCCAGCGCCACGGAGGTCTCCGGCTCGAACGTCAGCGCGGCGTCGTTGAGCTTCAGGCGGTCGAGGGCGTCGCGCAGCAGCGGGTAGTCGGACCCGTCGATGGGGAACAGCCCGGAGAAGACCATCGGCTTGGGGTCCTCGTACTCCCCCGCGGTGACCTCCGAGGGGCGCGCCGCGTTGGTCACCGTGTCGCCGACGCGGGACTGGCGCACGTCCTTCACCCCAGTGATGAGGTAGCCCACCTCCCCGACGCCCAGCCCGCCGCTCGGCACCGGTTCGGGTGAGCTGACGCCGATCTCGAGCAGCTCGTGGGTGGCCCGCGTCGACATCATGATGATCTTCTCGCGCGGGCTGAGCCGGCCGTCGACGACGCGCACGTACGTGACCACGCCGCGGTAGGTGTCGTAGACGGAGTCGAAGATCATCGCCCGGGTGGGGGCGTTCGGGTCACCGACCGGGGCCGGCACGACGTCGACGATGCGGTCGAGGAGCTCGGGCACCCCCACCCCGGTCTTGCCCGAGACCCGCAGCACCTCGTCCGGCTCGCAGCCCACCAGGGACGCCAGCTCCTCGGCGTAGCGCTCCGGCTGGGCGGCGGGCAGGTCGATCTTGTTCAGCACCGGCACGATCGCCAGGTCGTTGCCCATGGCCAGGTACAGGTTGGCCAGGGTCTGCGCCTCGATGCCCTGCGCGGCGTCCACCAGCAGCACCGCGCCCTCGCACGCGGCGAGGCTCCGGGAGACCTCGTAGGTGAAGTCCACGTGCCCCGGGGTGTCGATCATGTTCAGCGAGTGGGCGGTGCCGTCGGGGCCGCCGACCCCCCAGGGCATGCGGACGGCCTGGCTCTTGATGGTGATGCCGCGCTCGCGCTCGATGTCCATGCGGTCGAGGTACTGCGCGCGCATCGCCCGCGCGTCGACCACCCCGGTGACCTGCAGCATGCGGTCCGCCAGCGTGGACTTGCCGTGGTCGATGTGGGCGATGATGCAGAAGTTGCGGATCCGCTCCGGGTCGGTGGCGCCGGGGGCGAGCTCGGCGGCGGTGGTCAGGAGGGGTACGGCGGGCACCGCTCATGCTCCCACGGGGGTGGCCGCCGCGGTCCGGGGACGCGGGGCCCCTCCCCGGGGACGCACGAGGGGTCGCGGGGTCTCCGGACGGCGGACGAGCCGGGCCGGGCACGGATGTGCACCGTGAGCCCCCACGCAGGGCGAGTCGGACATACCGTGACGCACCGTTCACGACACCGCTGTCCGGAGGACCCCATGCACCCCAGCACCCGCCGTCCCGCACGCCCGGCGCGAGCGAGCGTCATCGCCGCCGCGACCCTCGCCGGCACGGTGCTGCTCCCCGGCGCCGCGGGGGCCTCCACCGCCGCGCCCGCCTCCCCGGCAGCGCGCCAGGCCTCCCCCGGCACCCTGCCGATCCGCGGGCTGGACCTCGACGCGATCACCATCCCCGAGCTGCAGGAGCGGATGGACGACGGCGACCTGACCGCCGTCCAGCTCACCCGGGCGTACCTGGAGCGCATCGACGAGGTCAACGACGACGTCGGCGCGGTGCTCGCCGTCAACCCAGGTGCCCTCGACGAGGCGGCCGCCAGCGACGAGGTGCGGGCCGGCGACGGCGCGCGCGGCGCGCTGGAGGGCATCCCGGTGCTGCTGAAGGACAACGTCGACACCGAGGACATGCCGACCACCGCCGGATCCCGGGCCATGCTGCGCAGCGAGCCGGACGACGCCACCATCACGCGCGAGCTCCGCGACGCCGGCGCGGTGATCATCGGCAAGGCCAACCTGTCGGAGTGGGCCAACTTCCGCGGGAACGACAGCACCAGCGGCTGGAGCGGTGTGGGCGGGCAGACGGCGAACCCCTACGTCCTCGACCGCAACCCCTGCGGGTCCTCCTCCGGCTCGGGCGCCGGTGTCGCGGCGTCCCTGGCACAGGTGGCGATCGGCACGGAGACCGACGGCTCGATCGTCTGCCCCGCCGGCGCCAACGGCGTCGTCGGGCACAAGCCCACCCTCGGGCTGGTGAGCCGCACCGGCATCATCCCGATCTCCGCAGACCAGGACACCGCCGGCCCGATGGCCCGCCACGCGATCGACGCCGCACTGACCCTCGAGGTCATCGCCGGGGAGGACGAGGACGACGCCGCGACCGCGGAGATCCCCGAGGACCAGGTCACCGACTACGCCGGGGCCCTGGACGCCGAGGCGCTCGACGGCGCTCGGATCGGGGTGTGGACGCTGAGCGCGGAGGAGTCCACCGCGGTCGAGGACGACACCGAGGCCGTGTACGCCGCCGCCGTCGCCTCCATCGAGGCCGCCGGCGCCACCGCCGTCCCGCTGCAGCTCGCCTACCAGGCCGAGATCGGTGAGGTGGAGCTCCCCGCGCTGGTCTCGGAGTTCGGGCGCGACCTCACCGCCTACCTCGAGGCCACGCCGGGTGACCACCCGAAGGACCTGGCCGGGGTCGTCGCGTTCAACGCCGACGACCCCGTGGAGCTGGCGTACTTCGGCCAGGAGCTGCTCGAGCAGTCCGCCGCCGCGGCCCTGCCCGTGGACGACGCGGTGGTGCGCGAGCAGCGGGCGACGGCGCAGCGCCTGGCCCGCGCCTCCATCGACGAGGCCCTGGCCCAGGGTCCCGCGCCCGAGGACGACCTCGACGCGATCGTGGCCCTCACCGGCACGCCGGCGTGGAAGACCCGCTACCAGAGCCTGGACGGAGAGGCCGACCGGTTCCTCTACGCCACCTCCACCCCCGCTGCGGTGGCCGGCTACCCCAACGTCTCCGTGCCCGCGGGCTTCGCCGGGCCACGAGGCGCGCTGCCGGTCGGCATCTCCTTCATCGGGGCGCGGTGGGACGACGCGGACGTGCTGGGCCTGGCGTACGCCTTCGAGTCCGAGACCCACGCCCGCCGGGCACCCGGGTACCTGCCGACCGTCGGGGAGTAGGCCCGCACCAGCACTGGCGTCCGGGTGGTGCACCGCCCTCGCAGCCGCACGTGGAGCGGGCTGCGCGCGCCGGTGCGGGTCGCCGTCGAGGACCTGCTGGGTGCTCGTGCGGTGGCGTGGTCGTCGTTCCGGGCGGCTCCGCCGGTACCGGGGACGTCGTCACCCCCGCCGACTCGCGGCGCGCGTGAGGTCCGCCGACCGGGCGCAGGCTCCGGTCCCGGCAGCGCTGCACCGCGCGGGGGCCGGCGTCCTCGGGTCGCTGCCCGCGGCGCCGCGGCTGCTGGGCCACCCAGACCGGCCCGACGCGGTCGAGCACGTCGACGGCGGGCAGGTCCTGCACCGTGGACGCCGCGGGACCTGGCCGCGGCGCAGGACGCGCTCGACCGCCTCGGGCGGGCGGCGAGCCCGTGGCGTTCGACGCGCTGCCGGTGGTGCTCAGCGGCTGGGTGCACGCGGGGCTGGACCCCGAGCGGGGCCTCGAGGAGTCGCCGGCGCTGCGGGCGGCGCCGACCCACCCGACCTGCACGGGACGCGGGCCTTCCAGCGCGCACGGGGCACAGCGGCCCTGGTGCGGCTGCGCCGCCGGACGCCGCACCTGGCGTGACGGGTAGATCCGCTCCGGGGACGCAGGCCCCCCACCTTCAGGCGCAGCGCGGGGCGCAGCGTCCCCGGTCGAGGACGGGAGGCCCCAGCGCCGTCCTGGTAGCCTCAGAGCTCGCGCGAGGCCCCGGGTCATCCCGGTGGAGCGCCTGCGCACCAGCTCCGAACAGCAGCCAGCATCCCCGGACCCGAGGCAGGACGAACCCGCGTGGCGAACATCAAGTCCCAGATCAAGCGCATCGCGACCAACGAGAAGGCGCGGCTGCGCAACAACTCGGTGAAGTCCGAGCTGCGCACCCTGGTTCGCCAGGTGCGCACGGCCGTAGCGACCGGTGACGCCGAGAAGGGCGCGCTGGCACTGCGCGCCGCCTCGCGCAAGCTCGACAAGGCCGTCTCCAAGGGCGTCATCCACAAGAACCAGGCCGCGAACCGCAAGTCCGCGCTGGCCAAGCAGGTCGCCGGGCTCCAGGGCTGATCCGACCCACCCCGCGCACCACCGGCTCCCCGCACGGGCCCACCTCACCGGCCGCACCCCACCGGTGGTCCGCCGCACCCCTCACCGTCGTGCGCTGACCACCACCAGCACGGCCCGCTCGACGGCGTACACCGGATCGCGCGAGAGCCCCTTGGCAGCGGCGTCCGCCTCGGCCAGGGCCAGCAGGCTGGTGGCGATGCCCGCGGCGTCCCACCCGCGGAGGTCCGAGCGCGCGCGTTCGACCTGCCACGGGGCCATCCCCAGCGTTCGGGCCAGGTCGGCGTCGCGCCCTCGCGGACCCGACGGAGCATGGTGCACCTTGACCATGGCCCGCAGCTTCATGGCCAGTGCGGCGATCATGGGGATCGGGTCCACCCCCGCCTCCAGGGCCTGGCGCGTCAGCCGCAGCGCCTCCTCGCGGTGACCGGCGATCGCGGCGTCGGCGACGGCGAAACCGGTGACCTCGGCCCGCCCGCCGTAGTAGCGGTCCACGTCCGCGACGTCCACCGCCGCGCGCCGCGCGGACCCGGCACCGGTGGGCACGTCGCTGGCGAGCTGCGCGACCGCGGCGGCGAGGTCGCGCAGGTCGCCGCCGAGGGCGGACTGCAGCTGGTCCAGGGCAGCCGGGGTGACGGGGCGGTCCTGGCGCGCGAACTCGCCCTGGAGGAAGGAGCGCACGTCACGGGCGCTCTTCACGGGGGCGCAGTCGACGACCTGGGCGCCGGGCACCGCCCTGGCGGCGTCCAGCACCTTGCGGGCCCGGACGCCCCCGGCGTGGCGCAGCACCAGGACCAGGTCGGTGGGCAGCTCACCGGCTGCGGCGCTGCTGGCGAGCGCCAGGTGGGCCAGCAGGTCCGTGACCAGCGCGTCGCTGGCCGCCTCGACGCCGACGACCTCGACCAGGCGCGGCTCCTCGAACAGCGACGGGCTCGTCCAGGTGCTCAGCTGCCCGCTCTCGTACACCGAGCCGTCCACGGGCACGACCTCGAGGTCGGCGCTGGACTGCCGGGCGAGGTCGCGCACGCGCGCCGCCGCCCGCTCCGCGAGCAGGGACTCGGTGCCGGTGATGACCACGACGGGGGCGGGCCGCACGCTCTCCCACGTCACCGGTCGCGCCGGGCCACCGCGTGCCACGGCCCCAGCGTGCCAGCTCAGGCGGAGCGCACCGCCGGCAGCTCTCCCGGGTGTCGTCACCGCGGGGGCGTTCGCGGCGCGGCCGAAGGCTCCGGGGTGGTGGCCGCCGGGTCGGCCCTCAGCGCGCGCAGCAGCGACAGGACGAGCACCGTGGCCGCGGTCAGCGCCAGGGCCCCGAGCCACCCGGACGGCCACGGCGCCGTCCCGCCCGGCACCGCTGCCGCCCCCCGTGCCACCAGCGCGATCCATCCCGTGGCCAGGCCGCCCACCCACGCGAGGACCTGGGCGCCACCGAGCCACCACGGGGCGAGCAGCGCGGCCCCGAGACCGGCCACGGTGGCCGGGCCCACGGCGGGGGCCACCAGCAGGTTCGCCGGCACCGCGGTCAGCGGCACCCCCTCGCTGAGCAGCAGCACCACCGGACCGCACACCACCTGCGCGGCGACCGGCACCGCCAGGGCGAGCGCCGCCCACCGCGGCACCCACCGCGACAGCGCCTCCGACCACGGCCGGGCGAGCACCAGCAGGGCGCCGGTGGCCAGCACCGAGAGGGCGAAGCCGAAGGAGCGGCTCAGCCACGGGTCGGCCACGAGCAGCACCACACCGGCGGTGCACAGCGCCGGCACCCCGGTGCCGCGACGAGCCGAGGCCAGCCCGACGAGGCCGACCACGCCCATCACCCCGGCGCGGACCACGCTGGGCTCCGGGCCCGCCACCGCGGTGAACCCCGCGAGTGCGAGAGCGGCGAGGACCACCCGCGGTCGCCGGCGCAGGCCCACCGCCGCGCCCGCAGCGAGCGCGGCACCCACGACCAGGGCGACGTTGCTGCCCGAGACGGCGGTCAGGTGCGTCAGCCCGGTGGCCCGCATCGCCGCCTCCAGGTCGGCGGGCAGCGCGGAGGTGTCGCCGACGGTCAGGCCGGGCAGCAGCCCCCCGGCGTCGTCGGGCAGCGGGGCGCACGCCGCCTGCAGCCCCGCGCGCAGCACGGTGACCGCGCGGTACCAGCCGCGGGGTGCGGCCACCGCCGTGGGTGGCCCGGCGACGGCCACCGCGCGCACGTCGTCGCTGCGCGGTGCGGCCTCCAGGACCACCAGGGCGCTCACCCGCTGACCGCGCTGGACGCGGGCCCACCCCGGCCCACCGACCACCAGCACGGGCGCACGGGCCTCGCCGGTTCGACCGCCGCCGGAGACGCGCTCGGCGCGGGCGCGCACCACCCAGCGCGGCGGGAGCTCCCGGGCGGGTCCCGCCTCGGCGTCGCGCGGGGGCGGTGGTGGCCGCACCGCGCGGGGATCCGCGGTGACCACCAGCTCCACCCGGGCGGTGGTCCCGTCGCGGGCCAGCGCGGCGAGCAGACCGGCGTCGCGCACCACCGAGGCCGCCAGGGTGGAGACGGCCACGGCGCAGAGCACCGCGGCGCACAGCGCGACGGTGCCGGCAGGCGAGCCGGCCACTGCGCCCGCTGCAGGAGCCACTCCTGGGGCCACTGGTGGGGTCGCTGGCAGGCCGGTCGGTGAGATCACCGGTGGGGACGCCGCGGGGGCGCCGTGACGGGTGACGGCGGCCCACCGCAGCGCCGCGAGGGCGGTCACCGCGGTGCCCGCCGCGGCGGCGGCCAGCACGGGCGGGCCGGTGGCCACCAGCGCCGCCCCACCACCCCAGGCACAGGCCAGCACGGGCACCAGCCGCAGGTCCAGGCGGCTGGGCGGCCGCACGGACCCCGGTGGGCGCAGGAGCTCCGGCAGTCGGTCGGGCGCGGTCACACGGTGACCAGCGGGCGCACGTCGGCCAGGACGGCGTCGCCGATGCCGGTGACCTCCGCGAGGTCGTCCACGCTGGTGAACCCGCCGTTGGCCCCGCGGAAGTCCACGATGCGCTGCGCCAGGACCGGGCCGATGCCCGGCAGGGTGTCGAGCTCGGCGGGGGTGGCCGTGCTCAGGCTGATCAACCCGCCCGGCGCGGCGCCTGCTGACGCGCCGCTCCCCGGCGCCGCGGGCGAGGCCCCCGGGGCCCCGGGGGGCCCGGTGACGGGTGCGCCCACGGGCACCTCCCCGGGGCGGGGCACCACCAGCTGCTCCCCGTCGAGCACGGCGCGGGCCAGGTTGATCGCGGCGCCGTCGGCCTCGGCGGTGAGCCCACCGGCGGCCTCCACGGCGTCGGCCACCCTCGACCCGGCGGGCACCCGCACCAGCCCCGGGCGCAGGACCTGCCCGACGACGTGCACCACCACCGGGGCCTGGTCGACCGCCGACCCCGCTCCGGAACCCGGCGCCGCCCCGACCCCGCCACCGGCCGGCGCCACGGTCCCGCCCGCTGCCCCGACCCCTCCGACCGCGTCGCCCCCGGCCGCACCACCGCCGGGTCCGCTGGTGGCGCTGGCCGAGGCGCCGGGGAGCCCGCGCGCTCCTGCTGCGCCGCTGTCGCCGGCCGCGCCGCCACCCGCCGACGACTCCGCGACGCCGGACGCGGCACCCGTCCCAGCAGATGACCCGGCAGATGGCTCGGCGGCCGCGGTGAAGTCGGTGCTGGGCAGCGTGGTGCCCGCGCGCAGCACGAGGGCGACCGCCACGGCGGCGACCACCACGAGCACCGCCACCACGGCCACCGCCGGCACCCCCCACCGCCCGTCCCGCAGCCCGGCCCAGGCACTGGCGGCGGTCGCACGGGGCCCGGATGCGCCGGGCGCTGACGGGTGATGGCTCTCGTCCAGGCGCACGACAGACAGGGTGCGCAGGGCCCCCCACCGCATCCGACCCAGGGGCCGGCGCCTGTGGACGGGGCGCGCGCGGCCGGCGCCTGTGGACGGCGCCGACGGGCGGACGAGGTGACCGCGATCAGCGGGCGGGCACCACGTTCACCAGGCGCGGTGCCCGCACGACCACCGTGCCCACCGCGCGCCCGTCCAGCGCCCGGGCCACCCCCGCGCTCGCCAGGGCCAGCTCCCGCAGCTCGTCCTCACCGATGCCGGTGGGCACCTCGAGCCGGTCGCGCACCTTGCCCGCGACCTGCACCACGCACGTGACGGTGTCCTCCACCAGCAGCGCCGCGTCGGCCACCGGGAACGGCTCGCGCGTCAGGGTCCGCTGGTGCCCGAGCCGGCTCCACAGCTCCTCGGCGATGTGCGGGGCCAGGGGCGCGAGCATCAGCACCAGCGGCTCGGCGACCTCCCGGGGCACCGCGGGCAGCCGCGTGACGGCGTTGTTGAGCTCCGTCAGCCGGGCGATGGCGGTGTTGGAGCGCAGCTGCTCGTAGTCCGCGCCGACGGCGGCGATCGTGCGGTGCAGGAGCACCCGCGTCGCGGCGTCCGCCGGCTCCCCGGTCACCACCAGCTCACCGGTGCCCTCGTCGACGACGTTGCGCCACACCCGCTGCAGGAAGCGCTGCGCGCCGACCACGGCCCGGGTCTCCCACGGGCGGGAGGCCTCCAGCGGCCCCATGCCCATCTCGTAGAGGCGGAAGACGTCGGCCCCGTACGCCGCGTACACGTCGTCGGGGGTGACGACGTTCTTCAGCGACTTCCCCATCTTCCCGTACTCCTGGGTGACGGGCTGCCCGTCGAGGGTGAAGCCCTCCCCCGAGGCCACGACGTCCTCGGCCGGCACGTGCTGCCCCCGCGCGTCGGTGTACGCGTGCGCCTGGATGTAGCCCTGGTTGACCAGGCGCCGGAAGGGCTCCTCGGAGCTGACGTGCCCCAGGTCGTGCAGCACCTTGTGCCAGAACCGGGCGTAGAGCAGGTGCAGCACGGCGTGCTCCACGCCGCCGACGTACAGGTCCACCCCCCCAGGATCTGCAGAGCCGGCCTGTCCGCCGTCGCCGCGCGACCCCATCCAGTACGCCTCCACGGCGGGGTCGACCAGCGCGTCGTCGTTGGCGGGGTCGAGGTAGCGCAGCTCGTACCAGCACGATCCCGCCCAGTTGGGCATCGTGTTCGTCTCGCGGCGGTACCGCCGCAGCCCGTCCCCCAGGTCGAGGTCGACCTCCACCCACTCGGGGACCCGCGCCAGGGGCGGCTCGGGCTCCGACGTCACGTCGTCCGGGGCGAAGGTGCGGGGGCTGTAGTCGGGCACCTCCGGCAGCTCCACCGGCAGCAGGTGGTCCGGGACGGCGTGGGGCAGGTCGTCCTCGTCGAAGACGATCGGGAACGGCTCGCCCCAGTACCGCTGGCGGCTGAACAGCCAGTCGCGCAGGCGGTAGGTGGTGCGCGGCTGACCGGCGCCGCGCCGCCCCAGCCACGTCGTCATCGCCGCCCCCGCCGCCTCCACGCCCATGCCGTCCAGGTCGATCTCGGCGTTCGCGGAGTTCACCGCCGCTCCCGCACCGGTCCACGCCTGCCCCTGGAAGCCCGCCGGCGGCTCCACGGTGCGCACCACCGGCAGGGCGAAGCGGGCCGCGAAGTCCCAGTCGCGCTGGTCCTGCCCCGGCACCGCCATGATCGCGCCCGTGCCGTACCCGGCGAGGACGTAGTCGGCGGTGAAGACCGGCAGCTGCGCGCCGCTCGCGGGGTTGGTCGCCGTCAGGCCGGTGAAGACCCCGGTCTTCTCCCGCCCCTCGTCGGTGCGCTCGGCCTCCGTGCTGCTCCGGGCCAGGAGGCGGTACGCGGCCACGGCGTCCGACGGCGTCGCCGCACCCGCCGTCCACGCCGCCGGGACACCGGGCGCGAAGGCCGCGGGCAGGGCGTCGAGGGCGGGGTGCTCGGGCGCGAGCACGAGGAAGGTGGCGCCGAAGAGGGTGTCGGGGCGGGTGGTGAAGACCTGCACCACCGCGCCGCCGGCGACCTCGAAGTCGATCACGGCGCCCTCGGAGCGACCGATCCAGTGGCGCTGCATCGCCTTGACCGGCTCCGGCCAGTCCAGGCGGTCCAGGTCGGCGACGAGGCGGTCGGCGTAGGAGGTGATCCGCATCATCCACTGGCGCAGGGGCCGCTTGAAGACGGGGAAGTTGCCGCGTTCGCTGCGCCCGTCCGCGGTGACCTCCTCGTTGGCCAGCACCGTGCCCAGCCCGGGCGCCCAGTTCACCGGCGCCGAGGAGATGTACGCCAGGCGGTGCCCGTCGATCGCGCGGCGCCGCTCGACGTCGTCCAGCTCCGCCCACGCCGGCGCCGGGGAGCCGTCGGGTCGTGGTGGCAGGGCCCGGGTGCCGGCGTCGAGCTCGGCGACCAGCTCGCTGATCGGCCGGGCGCGGCCGAGGGCCGACTCCTCCGGGCCCCCGCCGCGCACCGCGGTCTCGTCGTAGAAGCTCTCGAAGAGCTGGGTGAAGATCCACTGCGTCCACCGGTAGTACCGGGGGTCGATCGTCGTCAGCGAGCGGCGCAGGTCGTGCCCCAGCCCCAGGCGCCGCAGCTGGCGGCGCATCGCCGCGGTGTTCGCCTCGGTGGTGGTCCGCGGGTGCTGCCCGGTCTGCACGGCGTACTGCTCGGCGGGCAGGCCGAAGGCGTCGTAGCCCAGGGTGTGCAGCACGTTGCGCCCGCGCATGCGCTGGTAGCGGGCGTGGACGTCGGTGGCGATGTACCCCAGCGGGTGTCCGACGTGCAGCCCCGCCCCTGACGGGTAGGGGAACATGTCCATCACGAACAGCTTCTCCCCCAGCGCGGCCACCGCGTCGGGGTCAGCCCACGGGCCGGCGGGGTTGGGGGCGGCGAAGACGGCCTCGGCCTCCCACCGGTCCTGCCAGGTGGCCTCGATGCCCGCGGCCAGCGCCGCGTCGTAGCGGAACGGGGTCGCCCCGGCGCCGGAGTCGGTGGCAGCGTCGTCCCGGACGTCGTCCTGGGCGCTCATGCGTGCTCGCGGATGTTCATGCAGGGTCCCTCCGACTCTCACCGGTGCGCCGGCGGGCAGCGTCCGGGCACGGCGAGGGTAGCGAGCGGCGGGGACGGTCCGGGGTCGAGCCGGGTGGGCGACCCGCGTGCGTCCGTCGGAGTCAGTGCCCGGGGTCGGCCACGGACGTCGAGGACCGAGGGTCCAGGGCCGGGGCGCGCAGCGCGCGGCGCAGCCCCAGGTCCTCGTCGGCGATCGCGACGACCTCGGGGACCCCGCCGGAGTCCCACGGCTGCATCTGCCCCACGCCGACCACCACGGTGCAGGGCCACTCCCGCAGCGACAGCGGCGGGGCCTGCAGGAGCGTGCCCCGCAGGCGGCGCTCGAGGTCCAGCGCCCCCATCCCGGTGCCCGGTCCCACGACGAGGAAGGTGACCTCACCGGAGCGGCACACCACGTCGGAGCCGCGGGTGACGGCGCGCAGCGCCTCCGAGACGGCCACCAGCACCTCCTCGACGGCGGGCGCCCCGAGGGCGTCGAGGACGGGTGCGACGCCCTCGACCTCGACCACGGCGCAGTGCATGGCCCCGGACTGGCGGCGCGCCAGGGCCAGCACGTGCTCGCCGAACAGGTGCAGGCCGTGGGTGTTGAAGCACCCGGTGAGGTCGTCGACGACGCTGAGGGCCGCAGTGCGCTCCCGCTCGGCGAGGAGCTCCTCCTGGGTGCGGGCGCGGTGCACCCGCCACGCCGCCAGCGCCAGCGCACCGACCGCGACCGCCGCGAGGACCGCGGCGACCGCCACCGCGCCGGGCTGCCACAGCAGTGAGGCCGCGGCGGCGCCGAGCAGCAGCACGGCGGCGGCCACCGCGGCGCGCTCGCCCACCACCGCGCCCCCGAGCGCTGCGGCCAGCACGGGCAGGACCACCGCGGGCCAGGCGCTGGACGTGGCGGCGCACAGCGCGAGGGCTGCGGCCGCGCACACCGCCGCACCGAGGACCACCAGCACGCCGGTCGACGGCGGGGTGTGCCGCGGGGGGCGCAGGTGGGTCGCCACGTGGCGCGGGGAGGTCACGCAGGACCCATCGTCGGGCCGGTGGGCGGTCTTGAGGCGCGGGGCGGTCGTGCCACCCTGGTGGCGTGGGCAGCTGGGGGGCGCGGCGGTGGCGGACCACCGCGATAGGCCTGGCGGTGGCGCTGGTCGTGGCCCTGTCGGGTCTGGGGGCGGTGCTCGCCGCGCAGGCGCGCGGGTTCGCGGAGGCGTCCCCCGAGGTCGGCTTCGCCCGCGACATGCACACCCACCACGGTCAGGCCGTGGTGATGAGCCTGCTGGTCCGTGAGCGCGGGAGCGACCCCGAGGTGGCCGCGCTCGCCCGCGACATCCTCACCGGCCAGGCCGAGGAGCAGGGCGTGATGCTGGGATGGCTGCGCGAGCACGAGGTGCCGGCGTCGACCGTGGTGGCGCCGATGGCGTGGATGCCGGAGCAGGCCGGGGACGCAGCGGCTGGTGGGCACGGCGCCTCGACGGGCTCTGGCGCGCACGGCGACCAGGGTAGGGGGCACGTGGCCGGTGCGGGCACCGCCACCGGCGCGTCAGCGGGGACGGACACGGGGATGGGGCCGGGGATGGGCCCGGGGATGGGCATGGCCACCGACGAGGAGCTCAGCGAGCTGGGCAGCCTGTCGGGGACGAGCGCGGACCTGCTGTACGTGCAGCTCATGCGGCGCCACCACGAGGGGGCGGTGGTCATGGCGGAGGTGTTCGGGGGCCTCAGCGACGAGCCGGCGCTCAGCGCGCTCAGCGAGGGGGTGCTCACCACCCAGCACCGTGAGCTGCGCCTCCTGGCGGCTGCGGAGGAGCGGCTGACCGCCGCGGCCCAGGCGGGCTGAGGAGCAGGACGCCGGGACCCCGCGCGCGAGGGTTGTGCCCTGGTGCGCTGGTGTCGTGGTCGAGAGGCTCAGCCCAGCAGCCGCGCCAGGGCGTCGGCGAGGTCGATGGAGTCGCCGTCGCGCCCGCCCCGGCCGAGGACCAGCGGTGGTGGGGACGCCGGCACCTCGGCGTGCCGCAGGCGCTGGGGCAGCACGGCGCCGAGGAGGGTGTCGGGCACCGCGAGCAGGTGGAAGCGCCCGTCGTGGCCCACCGCGCAGGACCGGTCGCCGCGCAAGTACCACCCGCGCAGCGACGTCGGGTACCGCCGGCCCCTGGAGTACCCGCGCGCCAGCAGCGGCTCCGGGACCAGCCCGGCGGCGCGGGCGTCGGCGACGAACGCGGTGAGCAGGGCAGCGGCCGCCTCGGCCTCCCGGGCCCTCGCGCGCTCCAGGCGGTCTGCCTGGGCGGCGGCGTCGGCACTGCGGCGGTGCGACCAGTCCTCGCTCACGGCGCGGTGCTCACAGGGCGCGGGGCTGAGCAGGCGCGGGGCTCAGAAGGCGCCCTGGGCCGGCGTGCCCATCGGCACCGAGGTGGCGGTGAACACCTCGGTGGGCGCGGCGAGCAGGGGCTCGAGCGCTCGCCCGGTGCGGGCCATGTGCGGTGACGCGGCGTGAGCGGCGAGCGCCTCAGGGGTGCTCCACCGCTCGACGAAGACGATGCGCTCGGGGTCCTGGGCGGTGTGGACCGCGTAGGTCAGGCACCCCTGTTCCTGGTGCACCGTCGGCACGTTGGCGCGCACGACCTCCAGAGCCTCGGCGAGCCCGCCCGGCTGGGGGTGCAGGGTGGCGATGACCACGACGGTGGAGGCGGCGGCGGTCGGGTCGGGGGAGCTGGTCACGCCGCCACCCTGCCACTGCGTCACACCGGGCCGCCCTGTGGACCACCTCAACGCTGGACGACGACGCTGACGAGCTGGTGCACCGGGGATGCTGCGGGCCGCACCGAGCCGGTGGTCCACTGGGGCAGCAGCCGGCGGACGTCGACACGGAGGGGGGCGCGGGAGTGGAGCGGACCCGAACGAGACGGTTCGTCCTGGCCGTGGTGGTGCTGGCAGCGGTGCCCCTCGCCCTGTCCCTGGCACGTCCCGGCCCCGCTGTGGTGGCGGTCGGGAGCACGGCTCATGCGCTGGTCGCAGGTCCGCGCCCCCTGCTGTTCGATCCCCGACCGGCGATCCTCATCAGCGGCGTGGTCACGGTGATCGACGGTGGCTGCCTGGGCTTCTCCACCGACGGCAGGGAGGAGGTGCTGGTCCTGCCATCGAGGACCCGGGCCCTCCGTGATGGAGACGGGGTGCGCGCGGAAGGGCTGGACATCCACATCGGTGATCGGATCAGCGGGGGCGGGGGCTCGAGGAGGATCGACGCGACCGACGACTGGATCCGCGAGCAGTGGCCGTCGGCGCCCAGCGGCTGCAGCGAGGTCGAGCACGCGACCACCATCCACGACATCGAAGTGGTGGACGCCGGCTAGCGCCACGGCGGTCGCGCTGGGCTCCCTCGAGGGGGGCGGTGGTGCCGGCCCACCCGCTGGTGCGGGGGCCGGGCAGATCAGGATCCTGCACCAGCACACGACACGCCGGGTCACAGGACCTCGATGACGGCGTGTCGGTCCTTGGTGCAGAGTTCTGGCCCACCCGGCCGACGGGCACCGGTGGTGGGCTCGGTGGCGGCATCGATGCCGCTGGACGAGTCCGCGAGGCGCCAGCAGCGAGCCAGAGCCCTCACACGGCTCCCACACCGCCGTGATGAGGTCGCCGGGGGATGCGGGGCGTGGCGGGCGCCCGGGGTGGCGGGGTGCCCGGCGTGGCGACCTGGGACCTGGAGGCGGACCCCCACCGCCGGGCGCAGGAGCACGCCGACGCGACGATCGCCGCGCCGCCCCCGGCAGGCGTCCAGTCCGCGTGCCGCACCGGCCGCGAGCGGGCCTCCTGGGCGGCCCACCGCGCCCGCGTGCGGCGGGCGGCGGAGAAGGTCGGCCGGGCGTGAGCGCCGCGGCACTCGAACGGGGCGGTGCGCTCGCGCACGCACCACGACCGCACCCCCGTGGCTCGGGCTTCCTCAGCGCACGTCGCTGCTGACCGCGGCCAGAGCGTCGACGATCCCCTCGCCGTAGAAGCCGTTGCGGTCCGCCGGCCCGGCGCAGGTGTCGGTGTACGTGGTCACGCCGCTGGCCCGCACGATCCGGTACGCGAAGTCCCGCGGCGTGGGGCAGGCGGTGTCGGTGGCCCGGCCGAGCAGGACCTGCGATGTCAGGGACGGGTCGAGGGTCAGCTCACCCTCGCGGTCGGCGTCCGGTGCCCCGTACCGGCTGACGACCAGCGCCGCGACCCCGGCGGCGTGCGGCGCCGCCATCGACGTGCCCTGCAGGTACTGGTAGTAGCCGCACACGTCGTCCTGGCAGTCCTTGACGATGAAGGGGGTGGTGGGCTCGCCAGCCTCGTCGATGTCACCGCTGGCGCGCCCCAGGGCCTCGGGGTACGCCGCGAGCACCTCCCGAGCCGGGTCCAGGCGCCCGTCGGGGGTGTCGTAGGCGTCGCCCCCGGGCGCGGAGACGTCGGACTGCTCGGTGCCGTAGTTGGAGTAGTACGCCTTGCGCCCGGACGGGCCCGTGGAGTTGGTGGTCACCACCCCGTCCAGCTCGCTCGGGGCGGTGAGGCAGGTGGAGTTGTCGATCTGGCGCGGCCTGGCCAGGGCCGGGGCCCCGGTGGGGTCGAGCGGGTAGTTCGGGCTGGAGGTGTCCTCACCCGGCGCGCCGAGGTCGGTGGAGGCGTTGCCCGAGGCCGCCACGGGCAGGACCCCCTTGCTGCGGGCGTAGTCGAGGGCGCGCTGGGTGGCCTCGATGGTCGTGCGCTGCTCCTGCTGCTCCTCGGGGGAGTCCGCCGGGTCGGCCGTGCAGTTGAACAGCCACGGGTCGATGTAGAAGCTCATGTTCACCACGTCCACCCCGATGTCGCCCGCGTAGGTGAGGGCGTCGAGGGTGGGCTGGAGGAAGAAGTACCCGCTGTCCTGCCCGGCGCGCAGGTTCACCAGCTCCACACCGGGGGCCACCCCGGCGATGCCGAGGCCGTTGACCGGGGAGCCGATGGTGCTGGCCACGTGGGTGCCGTGCCCGTCCTCGTCGACGTCGGCGGGGTCCACGCAGCCCTCGACCTCGCACGGCCCGTCGATGTCGGGGCGGTCGGTGACGAAGTTGCGGCTGGCGTCGGAGTCGAAGTTCGGGGCGATGTCGGGGTGGGAGCCGTCGACACCGGTGTCGATGACCCCCACGGTGACCGCGTGGGAGCCGCGCTCGAGCGCGTAGGAGCCCTCCGGGGTGGCGCCGATCTGGGCCATGTCCCACTGCAGGCCGGCCAGCGGCTCCCCCGCGGGCGCCGTGGCGCCGGGGACGTCGGTGCCCGGGACGTCGGTCCCGGCGGTGTCCTGCGCCGCGGCGCGCTCGGCCTCGGTGAGGCGCTCGACGTCCTCGGTGCGCGCCGGCGCGGCGTCGGGGGCGGCGCCGATGCTGGCGTTGCGGGCGGTGCCGGCGATGGCGGGGGCCGCGGCCGCCCGTGAGGAGAAGTCCTCCGCCGAGGCGGTCGCGAGCGCATAGCCCACCGCGTCGTTGACGGAGACCACCTCACCGCCGGCAGCGGCGATCGCCGCCCGGGCGGCGGCGTCGCTGGCACCGCGCTCGTAGAGGACGACGTACTCGGTGGCGCCCTCGACCGCCGTGTCGGCGCCGCGCGCCGAGGCGCTCGGGACGCTCACCACGGCGAGGGCGGTGGCGAGGGAGGCGGTCATCGCCAGGTGGGTGGCCCGCATGAGGGTCGTTCCTTCCGGGAGGTGGGGATCCCGGGAGTGTGGTGGACGAAGGGCGCGAACGGGGCGAGACGCGCGAAGAGGGCAGGGGGCCGACGGCGAGCGGTTCACCAGCCCCTGGCGCGCCACTGCCCCAGGTGCGGGCGCTCGGCGCCGATCGTGGTGGGGTCCCCGTGCCCGGGGTGGACCACCGCCTCGTCGGGCAGCACCGCGAAGAGCCGCTGCTCCACGTCGTCGATCAGGCTCGTGAAGTCGGCGGGGCTGGTGGTGCGACCGACGCCGCCGGGGAAGAGGGAGTCACCGGTGAAGACGTGCACCGACCCGTCGTCGTCGCGGTGCACCACCGCCACCGACCCCGGGGTGTGGCCGCGCAGGTGCACCACCTCCAGCGACACAGCACTGCTGTCGCCGCCGATGCGCACCGCGTCCCCGTGGGCGAGGCGGACGTCGGTGGGCACCGGCAGCGCGTCCGCGTCGTCCGCGCCGGCGAGGGTCCTGGCCCCGGTGGCCGCGACGACCTCTGCCAGTGCCCCGTGGTGGTCGGCGTGGCGGTGGGTGGTCAGCACCGCCTCCAGGCGCCCGGGGTCGGTGCCCTCAGCGCCCTCGGCGCCCGAGCCCTGCGCGACCATCGCCAGCAGCGCGGGTGCGGAGTCGGCGGCGTCGATGAGCAGCTGCGCGCCGGTGGCCCGGGCGGTGAGCAGGTACGCGTCGTTGCCGCCGTCGCCGACCACCGCGGTGCGGATGACGAGCTGGCCGGTGGTGGTCACGTCGACGGGTGCGGGGGTGGGCTCGGAGGTGGGGGTGGGCACGTCGGTCATCCTGGCCCCCGGCCGGGGCGGGCCGGCCCCGGGTCGCGCGGGTGGACCCGAAAACCGGGGGCGGGCTGTCGTGCCCCGTGGCTAGCGTGAGCGCGTGCTCGCACCCGCCCTGCCCGCGAGCCACCCGCGATCGAGTGCGGCGGCACCCAGCGGCCACCGCAACACCCCGCCGCTGACGTGGCGGCGCCTGGTCGGTGCCGGCGCGGGTCCTCGCGCGATGCCGGTGGCAGTGGCCGCCGCGGGTGTCGCCGCGCTCGCCGAGACCGTCGCGGCCGTGGTCACCGGCCGCATCGCCGAAGGCCCGAGCCTGCCGCTGGTCGTCGCGCTCGCCGTCCTGCTGCTGGGGTCGGTGGTGCTCGACACCGCCGGGCGCGCCCTGTTCTCCGGGGCGGTGGGCCGCGCGGAGGGCGCGCTGCGCTCCGACCTGGTCGACGCGGCCCTGCACCAGCCGCTGCCGGTCCTCGCCGAGCAGGCCGTCGGAGAGGTGCTCGACCGCGTCGACGACGACCCCCGCCAGGTCGCGACCCTGCTGCGCACCACCGGGTGGCAGGTCGGCCGCTCCCTGCTGCGCGCCGTGCTGGCGTGGGTCGCCGCGGGGCTCGTGTGGTGGCCCGCGTGGGTGGCCTTCCCCGTGGTCGCCGCGGTGGTGGTCGCGCTCGCGCGGCCCCTGACCGCGGCCGTCGCGGCGAGCAAGCTCGCCGAGGAGGTCGCCTGGTCCGAGCACGCCGCGCAGATGGAGGAGGCCGTCGCCGGGCGCGACGACGTCCGCTCCGCGCTCGGCCAGCCCCACGTCGTCCGCCAGTACGTCGAGCGCGCCCAGGAGGTGATCGCCCGCTCGCGGGTCACCAGCCGGGTCGGGGCGGCGGTGGTGCTGCGCGCCGGTCTGGTGCTGCACGCGATGCTCGCCGCCCTGGCGCTGGTGGGGGTCGCGCTGGTCACCCGCGGTGCGATGGGGGTGCCGCAGCTGCTCACCGTGTGGCTGCTGGTCACCCTGTTCGTCGGGCAGCTCAGCCAGGTCACCAACCACCTGCCCGAGATGCAGGAGGGGCTGGGCGCCCTGGGGCGCATCCGATCGATGCTCACCGCGCCGCGGGAGCCGCGCGGTGGCGCACCGGTGCCGCCCGGCCCGACGGCGGTGGACTTCCGCGACCTGACCTTCGGCTACGGCGGCGGCTTCGCGGTGCGCTCGCTGAGCCTGCACGTGCCCGCGGGCACCACGTGCGCACTGGTGGGGCGCACCGGAGCGGGGAAGTCCACGCTGGCGGCGATGCTGTCACGGGCCGTGGAGCCCCCGCCGGGCACCGTGTTCGTGGCGGGGCAGGACGTGAGGGCCACCGACGTGGAGGCGCTGCGGCGTGCCGTCGGGGTGGTCACCCAGCGCACCGAGATCCTCGCCGCGACCCTGGAGGAGAACATCACCCTCTTCCAGGACGTGCCGGCCGGTGCCGTGCAGGCCGCGGTCGACGCCCTCGGGCTGACCGCCTGGGTCGAGGGGCTGCCCGACGGGCTGGCGACCCGCCTCGGCGTCGAGGGCAGCACGCTGTCCGCTGGCGAGGAGCAGCTGGTCGCCTTCGCCCGCCTGCTGGTGCGCGACGTCGCGGTCGTCGTGCTCGACGAGGCCACGGCACGGATGGACCCGGTCACCGAGGAGCGGGTGACCCGCGCGGCCGACGCGCTGCTGCGCGGGCGCACCGGCGTGGTGGTGGCGCACCGCCTGTCCACCACGGCGCGCTGCGACACCGTCGCCGTCCTCGACGCGGGGCGCCTGGTCCAGCACGGCCCCCGGGCGGAGCTGGCCTCGCGCCCGGGGCGGTTCGCGGAGCTGCTGGCCGCGGCCGGGGGGCCTATCGCAGCGCCGAACGCCGCGGCAGCGCCCGCGGGGTCACCCGCTGGGCCGACCGCTGGGCCGACC
>CAXTAK010000006.1:103537-105332 GCA_964242735.1 uncultured Quadrisphaera sp.
GCCGATGACCCGCGCGCAGCGGCGGCCCGTGGCCGTGACCGCGCCGGCGGAGCGCCCGTCGCTGACCGCCGCGGTGCTGGGTCTGCTCATCGCCCACGCCCGGTGGGGGGTCACCGGCCTCGTGGCGTTCCTCCTCGCGAGCCTGCTCGGCACCTACGGGGTGCTGACCGGGCAGCTGTGGGGCCAGGTGCTCGCCGCACTGGAGCAGCCCGGCACCGCCGGCGCGCCGTGGGTGAGCGCCGCGCTGCTCGCCGCCGCCGTGCTGGCCTCGCCCGCCCTGGTGGCGCTCGCGTTCCGCACCTACCCGCTGTGGTGGTCCGCGGTGACCCTGCGCCTGCGCCTGGGGGTGCTGCGCGGCCAGACCATGCAGCGGCGCCTGGTGCGCACCCCCCCGGGGGAGGTGGCGGCGCGGGCCCTGGACTCCGACCGGATGGTCACCTACGCCGACCGCTGGGCGGACGTCTCGATCGCCTCGGCTGCGGTCGCGGTGCTCGCCGTGGTCTCCCGGGACGCGGCTGCGACAGCAGTGGTCGGGGCGATCGTGGTGGGCTCCGCCGTGGTCTCCGCCGCGGGTGCACCGCTCGCCGGGTCCTCCGCGCGCCTGGCCGGTGACCTGCGGGCGGTGCTGGGCCGCTCCCTGGTCTCGGCGCTGGACGCCGCGCGCACCGTCAAGCTCGCCGCCGCCACCTCCGCGGTGCAGACCCACCTCGATGCCGTCGACGCCCGCCGCACCGCCGCCTCGGTGCGGGAGAACCGGGTGCGCAGCCTGCTCGAGGGCGTCCCGCAGCTCCTCGTGCAGGGAGCGGTGGTCGCGGCGTGGGCCGCGCACCTCGCGGGGGTGTGGGGCCTGGCGACAGCGGTGCTGGTGAGCACCACCGCCGCCGGCTTCGGGTGGTTCGGCACGGTCGCGGGCGCGGTGGTCACCGAGGCCCCCGTGGCGCGGCGCTGGCTGGAGGCCACCACGGCGCTGGCCGGGGGCCGCGACCTGGTGGCCCTGCCCGCCGGCGTCGACCTCACCCGTGGCTCCGCACCGGGCCCGGACCGGCTCGCGCCGCGGGTGCCGCTGCGGGTGCTGGAGCTGCGGGGGGTGACGGCCGTCCACGACGACGGCACCATCGGCGTCTCCGGGGTCGACCTGGTGGTCGCCCGCGGGGAGCTGGTGCTGCTCGCCGGTCGGGTCGGGTCGGGCAAGTCGAGCCTGCTGGGGGCGTTGGCGGGGCTCGTCGACCACGAGGGCGCGATCGTGTGGAACGGGCGGGACGTGGACGACCCGCAGGTGTTCCTGCGACCGGGGCAGGTGGCCCACGTCGGTCAGGTGCCGCGGGTGCTGTCGGGGACCTTCACCGACAACGTCGCCCTCGACCACGACCGCGCCGTGTCCTCCGCGCTGGAGGGTGCCCGGCTGCTGGGTGACGTGGACGCCGCCGGGGGGCACGGCGCCCTGGTCGGGCACCGCGGGGTGCGGCTGTCCGGGGGGCAGGTGCAGCGCCTGGCCCTGGCGCGGGCGCTGGCCACCGAGGCGGAGCTCGTGCTCGCCGACGACGTGTCCTCGGCGCTCGACGCGCGCACCGAGCTCGAGCTGTGGGACGCGCTGCGCGAGCGCGGGACCACCGTGGTCGGGGCGAGCTCCAAGCGCTCGGCCCTGGCGCGGGCCGACCGCGTGGTGGTCCTCGACGACGGGCGCGTCGCCGCCACCGGCCCGTGGGCGGAGCTCGCCCCGGCGTGGGGGCACCTGGCGGGGTGACCCGCGGCGGTCGTGGGCGCGGGGTCCCAGGCGCGTCCCGCGCGGGGTCCC
>CAXTAK010000006.1:105432-133969 GCA_964242735.1 uncultured Quadrisphaera sp.
GCGCGGGGTCCCAGGCGCGTCCCGCGCGGGGTCCCGGGGTGTCAGGCGAGGGCCGGACGGGCACGATCCCGGTGCGCCTCCACGGCCTCGCGCAACGCCGCCAGCACGTAGCCGGGCACCGCCACGCCCTGGCGGTGGGCCCACAGCAGACGCGCCTCCACCCGCCCGACGTCGCGCGCGAACGTCTCGAGCTCGGTGTCGAGCCCCAGGTCGACCACCACCCCTCCGAGGTCCGCCCGGTGCGCGGGCGTCGCGGCCCCCACCAGCCCGAAGGACCGCGAGCGCAGGAACCTCGCCAGGTGCAGCTGCCACGGAGCGAGCACCCCGTGCTGCAGCATCGACGTCGCCGACATCTGGTAGAACGCGAAGTGCCCGGGCTCCTGCTGCTTGATGGGCGCGACGACCGTGGTGGAGACGGCGTGCTCGCCCATCTCCCCCAGTCCGTCGTTCATCGCGTTGTACGCCAGCACCGCCGAGCGCTCGGTGGCCGCACCGGTCAGGTAGTACAGCAGCCGCACGACGTCGTGCACCGGGCTCAGGTGCGCCAGTGCCCCCAGCACCCGCACCCGCCCGCTCACACCGTCCACGCCGGGCTCGGCGGGCGCCAGGTC
Organism: uncultured Quadrisphaera sp.; assembly: GCA_964242735.1. Lineage (GTDB taxonomy): Bacteria > Actinomycetota > Actinomycetes > Actinomycetales > Quadrisphaeraceae > CADCUY01. The sequence continues at coordinate 106,044 of CAXTAK010000006.1, forward strand.
CAGGTCGCGCTGCAGCTGGTCGAGGATCAGCCCGTGCTGCAGCTCCTGCGGGGCCCACACGTCCTGGTAGAAGGAGCGGTTCGTCTCGTCGACGTGCGGCAGCAGCAGCAGCAGCTCCAGGACGTTCCGCTCGACCTCCAGCTCCACGCGCGCCATGTAGTCGATGACGCCGCCGAAGCGCGCCGCGACGGCCCGGGGGTCGCGCACGGTGCGGTCCACGGAGCCCAGGGCCAAGGGGGGGTGCTCCTCGCCGAGGCGGGCGACGTGGTCCGCGATCCGCGTGGCGGTGATCACCGCGCGGCTCACGCTCAGCGCCCGCGGTCGCTGCCGGGCGCGGGGGACGCCGGTGGTGCGAGGCGCGCCGGATGCACCGGTGCGGCTGAGGTGGGGGTCATGGCAGCTCCTCGCGGGCCCGCAGAGCCGTCCGCACGGCTGTGGATGCGGGCACCGCACCTGCCATCGGCGGCCGCGGCGGCCTCCTTGAGGAGGCGACGTCCCCGCGCGGGGACGTCGTAGGGTGCTGGCAGCGGCTGGGTCCCCGGTCCGCGGACGGCGGGAGCACGGTGAGCGGACCCACGGGCGTGCGGCTGCGCGACGCGCTGCACGGGCGGCGCATCCTGCTCACGGGGGCCACCGGCTTCATCGGCGAGGCGCTGCTGCGCACCCTGCTGGTGGAGGTGCCCGGGGCCCGCCCCGTGGTGCTGGTGCGCCCCAAGGCCGGTCAGGGCGCACAGGCCCGCCTGGCCCGCACCCTGCGAAGGGCCACCTTCGCGCCCGCGGTCGAGGCCGGCGGCGGTGGCGCGGCCGGGGTCGCGGCACTCCTGGCCCGGGTGGAGGTCCTCGAGGGCGACCTGTCCGACGTCCCCGCCCTGCCCGCTGACCTCGACGTCGTCGTGCACTGCGCGGGGGAGGTCTCCTTCGACCCCCCGATCCAGGAGGCGTTCGCCGTCAACGTGGTGGGCACCGCCGCGCTGCTGGCCCGCGTCGCGGAGGTCGACGCCGGACGCGGGCACGTGCACTACGTGCACGTCTCCACCGCCTACGTCGGGGGCCGTCGCCGCGGGCCGGTCCCGGAGGGGCCGGTGGAGCACTCCGTGGACTGGCGCGCCGAGCTCGACCTCGGGGTCGCCGTGGCGCGTGGGATCGAGGAGGCCTCACGAGCCCCCGAGCGCCTGGCCGCCTTCAACGCCGCGGCCGACGCCGAGCACGGGCGGGCCGGGGCGCTGACGGCCGCCGCGGACGCCGAGCGGCGCCGCCGGGCGTGGGTGAGCGACCAGCAGCGCGCCGCCGGCGGCCAGCGCGGGCACTCCCTGGGCTGGACCGACGTGTACACCTTCACCAAGGCCCTGGGTGAGCGGGTCGTGGAGGATCTGGCGGTCGCCCACCACGGCCTGCCCGTCAGCGTCGTGCGCCCCTCGATCGTGGAGTCGGCCCTGCGCTCACCCCACCCGGGGTGGATCGAGGGCTTCAAGATGGCCGACCCGATCATCTTGTCCTACGGGCGCGGGGAGCTGCCCGAGGTGCCCGCCTCCCCCGACGCGACCATCGACATCGTGCCGGTCGACCTCGTCGTCAACGCGATGGTCGCCGTCTGCGCGAGCCCCCCGGCGGCGGGCTCCCCGGCGTACTTCCACGTCTCCTCCGGTGCGCGCAACCCGCTGCCCTTCCGCCGTCTGGTCGAGCTGGTGCGCGAGCACTTCGAGGCGCACCCCTTCGACCCGGGCGAGAGCGGCCCCGACGCGCTGCCCGACTGGCGCTTCCCCGGCGCCGCCGCCGTCGAGCGCCGCCTCGCCCTGGGCGAGAAGCTGCACGCCGCCGCGGAGCGCGCCGTCGGGGCGCTGCCGCGCAGCGACCGGGTGCGCGACTGGGCCCGAGACCTCGACCGCGCGAAGACCCGCCTGGAGCTGCTGCGCCGGTACTCCGACCTGTACCAGGCGTACACCCAGTCCGAGCTGCACTTCGTCGACGACGCGACGCTGGCCCTGCACGAGGGCCTGCACCCCGACGACGCGGAGGTGCTGGGCTTCGACACCGCGGCCATCGACTGGGCGCACTACATCCGCGACGTGCACTCCCCCGCGGTCACCGCCCCGGTGCGCAAGCAGGACGACCTGCGCCGGCGTCGGCGCGCCTCGGCCTCGCGCGGGCGCGAGCTCCCCGTCGCCCCTGGGGGAGGAGCGGGCGCACCTCCTGACGTCCTCGCGGTGTTCGACCTCGACGGCACGCTGATGTCGTCCAACGTGCTCGAGAGCTACCTGTGGGTGCGCCTGCCCGAGCTGGGCGCGGTGGCGCGGGCGCGCGAGGTGGGCGGGGTGCTGCGGCGCCTGCCCGCGCTGCTCGCCGCGGAGCGCCGCGACCGCAGCGACTTCCTGCGCCAGGTGTACAAGCGCTACGAGGGCGCTGACCTCGCGCAGCTCGACGCGCTCGTCGACGAGGTGCTCACCGACCACACCCTGGCGCGGGTGAGCGCCGCCGCGCTGCGCCGGGTGCGCGCCCACCGCGCCGCCGGGCACCGCACGGTGCTGCTCACCGGGGCGATCCGTCCCCTGACCCGCCCGTTCGCGCCGCTGTTCGACGAGGTCGTCAGTGCCCACCTCGCCGCGGACGCCGCCGGGCGGGCGACCGGCTACCTCGCCTCCCCGCCGCTGGTGGGCGAGGCCCGCTCGGCGTGGGTGGTGCGCCACGCCCAGCTCGGCGGGTACGACCTCGCCCGGTCCTACGCCTACGCCGACTCCCACTCGGACCTGCCCCTGCTGCGCTGCGTGGGCCTGCCCACCGCGGTCTCCCCCGACGTGCCCCTGCTGCGCGCGGCCCGCGCCGCCCGGTGGCCGGTGGAGACCTGGGCGGCGCCGGACGCCGCGACCTCGACCGGCGGGCTGCTGCGCCGGCTGGTGCCCTCCGCCGCGGGCGACACCGCCGGGGCGGCCCTGCCGTGAGGGTCGGCCCAGCTGCTGGGAGCAGCCCTGCCGGGACGGACCGCCCCGCAGTGAGGGGTGGTCGAGGGTGATGCGCGCCCTGGAGGTCTACCGCTCCGCGCCCCGCTACGCCGCCGCGCGCGCCTCGGGGGGGCGGATGCCGGGGCTGCTCGTCGGCGCCGTGGCACCGGTGCGCCTGGTCACCCGCGAGCGCCCCGATCCCGCCGGGTCGGGGTGGGCCGCCGCCCGCCCCCGCCTGTCGGGCATCTGCGGCTCCGACCTCGGGGTGGTCACCGGTTCCACGTCGCTGTACTTCTCCGCCCTGTCCTCGATGCCGTTCGTACCCGGCCACGAGGTGGTCGCCGAGCTGCTCGAGGACTGCGAGGACCTGCCCCGCGGCACCCGGGTCGTCGTCGACCCGGTGCTGCCCTGCGCGCCCCGCGGGCTGCCGGCGTGCGCCGGGTGCGCTGCGGGCACCCCCAACCTCTGCGACAGGGTCACCGTCGGCCACCTCTCCCCCGGCCTGCAGACCGGGTTCTGCGCCGACACCGGCGGCGGGTGGGGCGAGCAGCTGTCCGTGCACCGCAGCCAGCTGCGCGCCGTGCCCGACGACCTGCCCGACGAGCGCGCCGTCCTCGTCGAGCCCCTCGCCTGCGCGGTGCACCTCGCGCGCCAGGCGCAGGTCGCGCCCGGCGACGCGGTCCTGGTCTCGGGGGCCGGCGCGGTGGGGCTGTTCGCCGTCCTCGCCCTGCGCGAGCTCACCCCCGCGGGCTCGATCACCGTGGTCGCCAAGCACGAGCGCCAGGTCGCCCTCGCCCGCGCCTTCGGGGCCAGCGACGTCGTCCGCCCCAGCGCGGCGATGGGCGGGGTCCGGCGCACCACCCGGGCGCTGAAGGTCTCCCCGTCGGGGCCGCTCAGCGAGGGCGGGGTCCCCGAGGCGCTTGCCCGGACCGCGCTCGGCCGCAGCGCCGGCGCCGGGGAGTTCCTCCTCGGCGGGGTGGACGTCGCGGTCGACTGCGTGGGCTCGCCCGCCTCCCTCGACCTCGCGCTGCGCTCGACCCGCGCCGGGGGCCGCGTGGTGCTCTCCGGCATGCCCGCGCCCGGCGCTGACCTCTCCCCGGTGTGGTTCCGCGAGCTGACCCTGACCGGCACCTACGCCTCGCGCGGCGACGCCTTCGACGTCGCGCTGCGCCTCGCGGCCGAGCCGGGCACCCCCCTCGACGGGCTCGTCGGGGGCCGCTACCCCCTGCACCGCTGGCGCGAGGCCCTCGACCACGCGCACTCGGCGGGCCGCCTCGGCACCGTCAAGGTGTGCTTCGACGCCAGAGACCGCTCGTGACCCGCCCCGCGCACCAGACCCCGCCCAGGAGCCGCACGTGACCCGCCCCGGACTCGTCCTCGAGGTCGACGACCGCACCCCCCCGCTGGTCGTCCACGAGGGCGACGGCTTCCGCCTCCAGGAGTTCCCCCGGGGCACGCGGGTGATCTACCCGCCGGAGTCCATCCCCTCGGTGCCCGACGTCGAGGCGGCCATCACCCGGGCCCTGCTGGAGCCGCTGGACAGCGAGCCGCTGCCCGAGCTGCTCTTCCCGGGCATGCGCCTGACGATCGCCTTCGACGACATCTCCCTGGCCCTGCCGCAGATGGCGAGCCCAGACATCCGCCAGCGCATCATCGAGCAGGTCCTGACGATGGCCGCCCGGGCCGGCGTGGACGACGTCGAGCTGGTCGCGGCGAACGCCCTGCACCGGCGGATGACGGCCGACGAGCTGCGCGGGATCCTCGGGGAGCGGGTGTTCCGCAGCTTCCACCCCCAGGGCAAGCTGACCAACCACGACGCCGAGGACCCGGCGGGGATGACGCACATCGGCATGACCGACCAGGGCGAGCACGTCGAGATCAACCGCCGCGCCGCGGAGTCCGACCTGCTGGTCTACGTGAACGTGAACCTCGTCGCGATGGACGGCGGGCACAAGTCGGTGCCGATCGGCCTGACGTCGTACACGAGCCTGAAGCACCACCACAACAGCCACACGATGATGCAGTCGCGCTCGTTCATGGACCACAGGCACTCCGCGATGCACCACTCCGCGTGGCGCATGGGCCGGGTCCTGAAGGACCACCTGAAGATCTTCCAGATCGAGACCACCCTGGACAACGACTGCTTCCCCTCGCAGTTCGCGTTCCTGCAGAAGCGGGAGTGGGAGTGGTCGCTGAGGGACCAGGCCTCGATGCTCGCGGCGCGGCGCGGGCTGTCGGTGGCGCCGGCGTCGCTGAAGCACCGGATCTTCCAGGGCATCCGCGCCCCCTACGGGCTCACGGGGGTCACCGCTGGGGAGGTCGAGGCCGTGCACGAGGCGACGCTGGCGCGGGTGCACCGCCAGCAGGTCGTGGAGGTCGACGGGCAGTCCGACGTCATGGTCATGGGGGTGCCGTTCATCGGGCCCTACAACGTCAACTCCACCATGAACCCGATCCTCGCGGCCTGCATGGGCCTCGGCTACTACTTCAACTCCTACCGGGGCAGGCCCGTGGTCCGCGAGGGCGGGGCCGTCATCCTGTACCACCCGGTGGAGCCGGTGTTCAACCAGCTCCACCACCCCAGCTACGTCGATTTCTTCGATGAAGTCCTGTCCGTCTCCACCGACCCCGCGGTGATCGAGGCGAAGTTCGAGGAGCAGTACGCCACCGACCCCTGGTACGTGCACCTGTACCGCACCTCGCACGCCTACCACGGGGTGCACCCGTTCTACATGTGGTACTGGATCAGCCACGCCCTGGACCACTGCGGCGACATCGTGTGGGTCGGCGCCGACCGGAAGGCCGTGGAGCGCATGGGCTTCCGGGCGGCGTCGAGCCTCGACGACGCGCTGGCGATGGTGCAGGGCAGCGTCGGGCGATCGCCGTCGATCACCTACCTGCACAACCCGCCGCACCTGATCGCCGACGTCCGGTGACCCCCGTGGTGACGCGATGAGCGGAGGGCTGCCCCAGGCCGCGCGCGAGGCCCGCTCGGACCTGGCGCTGGTCGCCCGCGGGTGGCGGTGGGGACGCCGGCCCCTGGTGCCCGCGTCCGCGGCGGGCTCTCGCGCGGTCGCGCCCAGACCCCCGTTCCCGACGGCGTGGTCGCGCACCCCGGCGGTCAGCGCGGTGCGCGACGCCGTGCAGGCGGTCGGGCTGGTGCCGCTGATCGCCCGAGAGCTCGACGTGCGGGTCAACGGCCTCGACGTCCTGCACCGCCTCCGCGAGCTCGGCGACGGGCCGGTGATCTTCGTGTCCAACCACGCCTCGCACCTCGACACCGCCCTGGTGCTCACCTCGCTGCCGCAGGCGTGGCGGCGCCGGACGGCCGTGGCGGCGGCAGCGGACTACTTCTTCGACACGTGGTGGCGGGCCACCGGCTCGGCCATGGTCTTCGGCACGTTCCCCATCGAGCGGCGCAGCGGCACCCTGAGCTCCACCCCGCAGGAGCTGCTGGGCGACGGGTGGAGCATCGTCATCTACCCGGAGGGCACCCGCTCCCCCGACGGGTGGACCCAGCGCTTCCACCTCGGGGCGGCGTACCTGGCGGTCACCGCGGGCGTCCCCGTGGTGCCGGTGGCCATCCGCGGCTCCTTCGCGGCGATGCCCCGGGGCCGCAGCTGGCCCCTGCGCGGGCGCCCTCCGGTGACCGTGCGCTACGGCGAGCCGGTGCGGGCGGGCGACGGCGAGGGAGTGCGCGCGCTGGGCCCGCGCATCGAGGCCGCCGTCGCGCGGCTGCACGACGAGGACTCGAGCACCTGGTACGAGGCGGCCCGGCGCGCCGCGAGCGGCACCACCCCGTCGACGTCCGCGCCGGCGGCGGGGGGCGAGGCGGTGGCGACGTGGCGCCGGGTGTGGGAGCGCACGGAGGCGCCCGAGGTGCGCCGCCCGCGACGGGTGTGGGGCGACTGAGCCGCCCCACCCGCAACTGCACGACCGCATCACGACGAGCCGCTGTCAGGGCTGCGACCAGTCGTGTCCGGGGGGTGACCGGCCCCCGGCTGACACCGGGCGTCCCGCCACCGCGTGACTACGGTGGCGAGACGCCCTCGCGACGATGGCGGTCACCACTGGGCACCACTCGGAGGTCTCGACATGGTCAGGGCGCTCATCATCGGCGGCGGCGTCGGGGGGCCGGTCGCGGCGATGGCGCTGCAGCGGGCCGGGTGGGACGCCACCGTCCACGAGGCGTACCCCTCGGCCACCAAGGACCACGGGGCGTGGCTCGGGGTGCAGGTCAACGGTCTCGACGCGCTGCGCGCGATCGGCGCCGACCACGTCGTCGCCGACGCCGGGTTCCCCACCCCCCGCGTCAGCTTCGTCAACGGTGCCGGCAAGCGGCTCGGCAGCGTGGGCACCGGCACCCCACTGCCCGGGGCCCGCGGGGGGGTGAGCCTGACGCGCGCCGACCTGTACCGCAGCGTGCACGAGGAGGCGCTGCGGCGCGGCATCGACATCCGCTACGCCTCCTCCCTCACCGGGGCGCGCACCACACCGCGCGGGGTGGAGGTGACCTTCGCCGACGGCAGCAGCGACGTCGCGGACCTCGTCGTCGGCGCCGACGGGGTGCGCTCCACGGTGCGCCGCCTCCTCGACCCCACGAGTCCTCCCCCGCGGTACGTGCCGGTGCTGAACCTCGGCGGGTACTCCGAGCACCGGCTGCCCGGCGGTGAGGTCGGGCACCTGACGATGGTCTTCGGGCGCCACGCCTTCTTCGGCCTGCTGCCCGCCCCCGACGGGCGCACCTGGTGGTTCTCCAACCCCCGCCTGCCCACCGAACCCGCGGGCGACGAGGTCAGTGCCAAGACCGACGAGGCCTGGCGCGCGGAGCTGAAGCAGCTGCACGCCGTCGACACCTCCTTCCCCGCCGCCGAGATCATCGACGGCACGGTCGGCGAGCTGCGCGCGTGGACGACGTACGACGTACCGAGCGTGCGGGTCTGGCACGACGACCGCATCGTCCTCATGGGCGACGCCGCCCACGCGACCTCCCCGGCCGCCGGGCAGGGTTCGTCGATGGCGATCGAGGACGCCGTCGTCCTGGCCCGCTGCGTGCGCGACATGCCGCTGCCCGCGGCGCTCGCCCGCTACGAGGAGCTGCGCCGCGCACGGGTGGAGAAGGTGGTCGCCTCTGGGGCGCGCATGAGCAGCGCGAAGTCCCCCGGCACCGTGGCCCGCACCATGCGCGACCTGGTGATGCCGGTGATGATGAAGCAGATCGCCAAGCGCGGCGGTGGTCCGCTGTCCTGGGCGCAGCAGCACCACGTCGACTGGGACGCCCCCGCCCCCGCCCCCACTCCCTGAGCCCGGCGCCGCTGCACGAGGGGGTGGCTCTTCGGCGCCGACCCCGCGGGCGGGGGCACGGGCAGGACGCGGGTGTCCCGACCTGCCGGGGCCGCCACCCCAGGACCCTGACCGCGACCGCGCAGCGCACGACCGCCGTCGTCCAGCACTGCGGCGGCGCGGAGGTGCTGCACGCCGGCCGGTGACCCCGCAACCATCCCGAGCACCGCTGCGGCGCCGCGGTGGCGCTGCAGCGGGGACGGGGCCCGTCGGGTGCGCGGACCGGCCCGGTGACGGATCAGGGCACGGGGATGCTGATGACCTCGTACGACGCGGTCTCCGGTGCGGGGATGCCGAAGCGGGCGTTCGGCAGGTACAGCCGGTCCCCGGACCGCGCGACCGTGGTGGGCACGTCGAAGCGGGGGTCGGTGACGCGCTGCACGACGGTGGCGCTGGACCCGTCGTGGGCCAGGGTCAGCACGGCGAGGGTGTTCAGCTGGTTCTGCACCGCGTACAGGGTGCGCCCGTCGCGGGTCAGGCCGTCGCCGTTGACGAGGGTCGCCCCGCCCAGGTCCACCGCGGTGCTCACCCCCGTCGCGGGGTCCACCCGGAAGAGCAGTCCGGTGCTGGACTGCACGACCAGCAGCGCGGAACCGTCGGGGGTGGTCTCGATGCCGTTGGCGTTGAAACCCGCCCCGTACACCAGGTCACCGCTCAGCGGGACGGCCCGCACCTGCCCGGCGGTGGGCAGGGCGCCGCGGCGGCCCAGCGGCAGCTCGTAGACCACGGCGTTGATCGAGTCGGTGAAGTACGCCGCGCGGCGGGTGACCACGACGTCGTTGACGAAGCCCGGCGTGCCCGCCGCGGCGAGCTGGTAGCTGGCGAGCACCTCACCGGTGCGCACGTCGACGACCCGGGCGTCGCCCGCGGAACCTCCGGCGACGAACAGGCGGTTCCGGTCGAGCTCGACGCCGACCGAGGGGGTGCCGGGGCCCTGGCTGATGACCCGGCCCTGGCCGGTGCGCAGGTCGGCGCGGTAGATGTCACCGTCGGCGAGCGAACCGAGGTAGGCGACGGCGCCGGGCCCGGTGTCGATCCCCTCGGGCTGGAACCCCGTCGGCAGGGCGATCTCCGTGGGGCGCGGCCCCGGGGCGCCGGGCCCGGTGGCGGTCGCGGGCACGGCGGCGACGAGGGAGAGGGCGAGGGCGGTGACGCTGGTCAGCAGGGCGCGCGAGGTCATACCGCATCACAGCAGACACCCCGCGGGCCGCGGGCGGCGGGGCGCGCGGCTGGGCAGGGACTCAGGTCGCCAGGGGCAGCAGGTTCATCGACCCCGAGGCGAACTCCTGCACCACCGGGCCGGCGGCGCCGGGGAAGCCCGCGGCGCTCAGCGCCCCGCCCAGCCCTGGGAGCGCTCGCACCGCGGCGACCGCGGCGGCGTCGACCTCCACCCGCGGGCCGGCGTCGCCGAGGTCGCGCACCCGCAGGTCGTGCACCGCGATGCCGGCGGCGACGGCCAGGGCGCGCACCGCGCCCTCCGCGGCGTCCACCCGGCGCAGCCGGGCCGGGCTGATCACCAGCCCGTGCGCGATGCGGCTCGACAGGCACGCCGCCGCGGGCTTGTCCGCGGTGGCCAGGCCCCACGACCGGCTGATCCCCCGCACAGCGGCCTTGCTGAGCCCGGACTCCGCGAGCGGCTCGCGGACCCCGCGCTCCGCGGCCGCGGCGATGCCCGGGCGGAACCCGGCGGCGTGGTCGTCGGCGTTGGTGCCGGTGACCACGGTGCCGGTGGACCCGACGTCCCGCGCCAGGGCGCTGAGGGTGTCGAGCAGGGTCGCCTTGCAGAAGTAGCAGCGCCGAGCGGTGTTGGCCCGGTAGCCCTCGACGTCGATCTCCCGGGTCTCCACCGTGGAGTGCGCCACCCCGAGGGACTGCGCCACGGCCGCGGCGGCGGCCAGCTCACCGGTGGCGAGGGAGTCGGAGACGGCGGTCACCGCCCGCACCCGGCCCGGGTCCAGCGCGCGCGCCGCGGCGGCGAGGACCAGGGCGGAGTCCGCGCCGCCGGAGAAGGCGACGAGGATCTGCTCATGACCCTCGAACCAGGCGAGCAGCCGGGCAGCGGCGACGGCGTCCTCGACCACGCGCCGATGCTCTCACGCGCCGCCGCTGCAGCGCTCGGCGCTGCGCCGGCCGGTGCTGCGCCCGGCGCCCACGTGGCCGACCTGGGCTTCGCGCGCCTCGACCTCGACCGCGAGGCGCGCACCGGCCACCCCGAGGTGGTGTACGCGCAGGGCAAGACCCCGGCGCAGACCGTCGCCGCCCTCGCCGCGCTCGCCGGCGCCCACCCCCGGCGCGCGGTGCTCGCCACCCGCTGCGACGAGGCGACCCGCGACGCCGCGCGCACGGAGCTGGCGGGGCTGGACGGTCTGAGCCTCGACGTCGACGACCTCAGCCGCACGGTGCTGCTGGGCCCGCTGCCGCAGCCTGCGGGCCACGTGGTCGTCGTCGCGGCCGGCACCTCCGACCTGCCGGTGGCCCTGGAGGCGCTGCGCACGGCCCGCGCGCACGGCGCCGGCGCGAGCCTGGTGCCCGATGTCGGGGTGGCGGGCCTGCACCGGCTGCTCGCCGAGGTGCCCGCGATCCGCGCCGCCGACGCGGTGGTGGCCGTCGCGGGGATGGAGGGTGCGCTCCCCAGCGTGCTCGGGGGGCTGATCGCCGCGCCGCTCGTCGCGGTGCCGACCTCGGTGGGCTACGGGTGGTCGCTGGAGGGGCTGACCGCCTTCGCGGCGATGCTCGTCTCCTGCGCCCCGGGCGTGACCGTGGTGGGCGTCGACAACGGCTTCGGGGCCGGGGTGGCCGCCGCGCGCATCGCGCGCCCGCTGGGGCTGCTGCGCGAGTCCCGGAGCGCCGCCCAGAGCGAGCCGGTGACGCGATGAGCCGGCGGGCGCTGTGGGTCGACGCCTCGAGCGGCGCTGCCGGCGACATGCTGCTCGGGGCCCTGCTGGACGCCGGCGCGGACCTGCACGCCGTCCGCACCGCCGTGGCCGCGGTCGCCCCGGAACCGGTGAGCCTCGGCGTGGAGGCCACCCGCCGCCACGGGCTGCGCGCCGCCCGTGCCACGGTGGCCGTGGCCGACAGCACCACCCACCGCGGGCTGTCCGACGTCCTGGCCCTGGTGCGCTCCGGGGCCCTGGACCCGGCGGTGGAGGGCTTCGCCGTCGCGGTCTTCACCCGCCTGGCCACCGCCGAGGCACGGGTGCACGGCACCACCGTCGACCAGGTGCACTTCCACGAGGTGGGGGCGCTGGACGCCGTCGCCGACGTCGTCGGGTGCGCCGCGGCCCTGGGTGACCTCGCGCTGCTGGACGACGCGGAGGTCGTCGTGGGGCCGATCGCCCTGGGCTCGGGCCGGGTGCGCTCCGCCCACGGGTCGCTGCCCGTGCCGGTGCCGGCGGTCCTGGCCCTGCTGGAGGGCAGCGGGGCCCCGGTGCTGGCGGGACCCGGTGGGGACGGCGGCGCGGCGGTCGGGCCCGGGCGGGAGCTGTGCACGCCCACGGGCGCGGCGCTGCTGGTGGTCCTGGCGCAGCGGTGGGGGCCGCTGCCGGCGATGGCGGTGCGCGCGGTGGGGGTCGGCGCCGGCGCGGCCGACAGCCCGGGCGCGGCCAACGTGCTGCGCGTGGTCCTCGGGGAGGTGGCGGAGGCCGGCGCGGCGTGGCGCCACGACGACCTCGTGGTGCTCGAGGCCACCGTCGACGACCTCGACCCCCGCGTGTGGCCCGACGTGCTCGACGCCGTGCACACCGCGGGCGCCGTGGACGCGTGGGCGGCGCCGGTGCTCATGCGCCACGGGCGGCCCGGGCACGTGCTCACCGCGCTGGTGCCGCCGGTGGCGCTGGAGTCGGTGCACCGCGCGGTCGCCGCGCACACCACCAGCCTGGGCGCCCGCTCGCACCCGGTGGCCCGACGAGCGCTGCCGCGCACCGCGGTCGCGGTCGCGGTCGACGGGCACGCGGTCTCGGTCAAGCTCGGGCACCTCGACGGCCGCGTGGTGACCGTGCAGCCCGAGCACGCCGACGCCCGCGCCGCGGCGGCGGCGATGGGAGTGCCGGTGCGCGAGGTGCTCGACCGGGCGGCGGTGCTGGCCCGCACCGACCTGGCCAGCACCCAGCTGACCGGTGCGCCGCCGGCCACGACGCCGCCGGGCTGAGCGGGGTTGCTCGCGCGGGATCACGATGTGCTTGCGGTTGGGGAGCGATCGGGTCACGATCACGCGCAGTCGTCGTGGTCTCGGGCGGCTGCTCCTAGCGTCCGACCATGGGACGACGGATCGATCGGGCGCGCACATCCGTGATCACGGGGCTGCTGGCCGCGATGCTGCTCACGGCCTGCAGCGGGGCGGGTCAGGACAGCGCGTCTGCCGGCGCTGGGAGCGCCACGAGTGCAGCGGCAGGGTCCGAGGCGGCCAGCGCCGCCGACGCGGCACCGGACGGTGGCGCCGCAGCCGCCCCCGTCGCCGCCGTCGACCGCCAGGTGATCACCACCGCTGACGTCTCCATGACCGTCGACGATCCGCGAGCGGCCGTGGCGCGGGTCGTCGCCGTCGTCGAGGCTCGTGGCGGCCGCGTCGACGAGCGCAGCGAGCAGGCCGCCCCCGAGGGCGAGGACGCCTCCGGCGCCTCGGCGTCGCTGACCGTGCGGGTGCCCGCCGGGGAGGTCACCGGCGTCCTGGCCGAGCTCGAGGTGGTCGGCGAGGTGGACGCGGTGTCCCTGACCGCCTCGGACGTCACCGCGCAGGCCCGCGACCTCGACGCGCGGACCAGCGCGCTGCGCGCCTCCACCACGCGCCTCGAGGGTCTGATCGCCGACGCGGTGACCACCGCCGACGTGATCGCCGCCGAGCAGGCCCTCTCCGACCGGCAGGGGGCGCTGGAGAGCCTGGTCGCGGAGCGGACGGCGCTCGGCGAGCAGATCGACCTGTCCGCGCTGCGGGTGCAGCTGCTCGGGGACGGCGCGGTGCCGGTGCCCGGACCCGACGGCTTCCTGGACGGGCTCGGCGTCGGCTGGAGCGCCCTGCTGGGCGCGGCCGGTACGGCGCTGCTGGTGGCCGGGGTGCTGCTGCCGTGGGCGGCCCTCGCCCTGGTGCTGGGAGCCGTGGCGATCGCCGTCCGACGCCTGCGCCGTCGCCGCCCCCCGTCCGGGCCGCCGCGGCCCTCGGGCGTGGGCGCGCCCGCCGCCTGAACCCGGCGAGCGCGCGGGCATCCTGGTGCGATGAGCGACGCCTACACCGCGATCTCCGACCACGGCGTGATCGGCGACCTGCGCACCGCGGCGCTCGTGGGCACCGACGGGCGCATCGACTGGTTCTGCTGCCCGCGGTTCGACTCCCCGAGCGTCTTCGGAGCCGTGCTGGACGCCGACCGCGGCGGGCACTGGACGATCGCCCCCACCGAGGAGGCCAGCAGCCGCCAGTTCTACTCCCCCGACACCAACGTGCTGGTCACCCGCTTCCTCACGCCCAGCGGCGTCGTCGAGGTGGAGGACTGCATGCCCGTGCTGCGAGCGCACGACCCGGACCACCACCAGCGCCTGGTCCGCCGGGTGCGGGCGGTCCGCGGGGTGATGACGATGCGCCTGGTGCTGGCGCCGCGCTTCGACTACGGGCGGGGTGAGCACATCGCGACGGTCGATGACGACGGGGTGCGCTTCACCGGCCGCGACCTCACCCTCGCCCTGACGACCTCGACGCCGGTGGCGGTGCGCGGGGGGGACGCCGCGGGCGAGATCACCCTGCGCGCGGGTGAGGCCGCCGCGTTCGTGCTCGACGTGCTGCCCGGCGGAGGAGCGGCGAGCGCTCCGCCCCCCGCCGACGCCGACGCGCTGGTGGTGGCGACCACCGCCTTCTGGCGGGCCTGGGTCGGTCGCTCCCGGTACACCGGCCGGTGGCGCGAGACGGTCAACCGCTCCGCGCTCACCCTCAAGCTGCTCACCCACGAGCCCAGCGGCGCCATCGTCGCCGCCGCCACGACGAGCCTGCCCGAGGAGATCGGCGGGGGGAGGAACTGGGACTACCGCCACGTGTGGATCCGCGACGCCGCGTTTTCCCTCTACGCGCTGCTGCGCCTCGGCTTCACCGACGAGGCCCGGTCCTTCATGGGGTGGCTCACCGATCGGTTCAGCGCCGCCGACCACGGGGGTGAGGGGTCCGGGGACGATGGCCCGCTGCGGGTGGTCTACGACATCGACGGCCGCTCGACCGCGGGCGAGGAGGTCCTCGACCACTGGGAGGGGCACCGCGGGTCCTCACCGGTGCGGGTGCAGAACGACGCGGCCGACCAGCTGCAGCTCGACATCTACGGGGAGCTGATCGACTCGATCTACCTGTTCAACAAGCACGGCCAGGGCATCTCCTACGACTCCTGGCGGAGCCTGCAGGGCGTCGTGGCGTGGTTGCAGGACAACTGGGACCGCCCCGACGAGGGGATCTGGGAGGTGCGCTCGGGACGGCGCCAGCACACCTACTCGCGCCTGATGTGCTGGGTCGCCCTGGAGCGGATGGTGCGGATGGCCCGCCAGCGCGGTCTGCCCGGCGACGTCGCGGACTGGTCACGCACCCGCGACGCGATCTTCACCGACATCCTCGAGAACTGCTGGGACGAGGACATCGGGGCCTTCGTCCAGACCCGGGTCAGCCGTGAGCGCGCGCCAGCGCCCCAGGGGCACAGCCGTGAGCGCGCGCCAGCGCCCCAGGGGTCCGGCGGCGTGCTCGACGCCTCGATGCTGCTGATGCCCATGGTCAAGTTCCTGGCTCCCGACGATCCCCGGGTGACCTCGACCCTGGCCGCCCTCGAGGAGGCGCTCGTCACCGACTCCCTGGTCTTCCGCTACGACCCGAGCGCGGCCGGGGACGGGGTGGACGGAGGGGAGGGCACCTTCTCGATGTGCTCCTTCTGGTACGTCGAGGCCCTCACCCGCGCCGGCCGGCTCGAGGACGCGCGGCTGGCGCTGGAGAAGATGTTCACCTACGCCAACCCCCTCGGGCTGTACGCCGAGCAGATCGGGCTCACCGGTGAGCAGCTGGGCAACTTCCCCCAGGCCTTCACCCACCTCTCGCTCATCAGCGCCGCCATCAACCTCGACCGGGCGCTCGGATGACGGGACCCGCCCGGTCCGACCGCCGCTCGATCGACGACCACGAGCACGCACGCCGGTCGTGGGTCCCCTCAGAGCCCCCGGGTCGCCCGGTGGTGCCCCAGCCGTGGATGATCGCCGCGGCGGCGCAGGACGGACCCTGCGGGGGTCGCAGCCACCGACGTGGGGGCGTGGCGCCGGGAGGCCGCTCCGCGGGCTCCCGGGCGTCGTCGCCCGGCGGAGGCCCGTCACCGCGCCGCCCGCTGCCCGCCGGGCGCAGCGGCCGCGACGCGGGTTAGATCGGGTCCATGAAGGCACTCACCTGGCAGGGCAAGCGGCAGGTCACGGTCGAGGACGTCCCGGACCCGGTCATCCAGGAGCCCACCGACGCGATCGTGAAGATCACCTCCACGGCCATCTGCGGCTCCGACCTGCACCTGTACGAGGTGCTGGGCCCCTACATCGACAAGGGTTCTGTGCTGGGCCACGAGCCGATGGGGGTGGTGGAGGAGGTGGGCTCGGCGGTGACGCACCTGCGGCCCGGCGACCGGGTCGTCGTCCCCTTCAACATCTCCTGCGGCCACTGCTTCACGTGCCAGCGGCAGCTCTTCGCCCAGTGCGAGACCACCCAGAACCGCGACACCGGCAAGGGCGCCTCCCTGTTCGGCTACACCAACCTCTACGGCGGCGTTCCCGGCGGGCAGGCCGAGTACCTGCGTGTGCCGCAGGCGCAGTTCGGCCCCATCAAGGTGCCCGACGACCGCCCCGACGAGCACTGGCTCTACCTCTCCGACGTGGTCTCCACCGCGTGGCAGGGCGTGCGGTACGCCGACGTCCCGAAGGGCGGCACCCTCGCCGTCCTGGGCCTGGGTCCCATCGGGCTCGTCGCGGTGAGCGTCGCCAAGCACCTGGGCATCGAGCGGGTCATCGGCGTCGACCTGGTGCCCGAGCGCCTCCTCGCGGCGAGCGAGCGCGGCGCCGAGGTCGTCGACCTGCGCACCGCCGAACCCACCGAGGCCCTGCTGGAGCTCACCGGGGGCCGCGGGCCGGACTCCGTGCTCGAGGCCGTCGGCATGGAGGCGCACGGGGACGCGCCGGACAAGCTGGCGCAGACCGCTGTGGGTCTGCTGCCCGACGCCCTGGCCAGGCCCCTGATCGACGCGGCGGCCGTGGACCGGATGGCGGCGCTGAACACCGCGTTCAAGTCCTGCCGGCGCGGGGGCACGGTCTCGATCAGCGGGGTGTACGGCGGGGAGAAGAACCCCACGCCGTGGATGGAGATCTTCGACCGCGGGCTGCAGCTGCGCATGGGCCAGGCCCACGTGCGCCGGTGGACCGACGAGACGGTGCCGGTGCTCATGCAGGATGGCGACCCCCTGGGCGTGGACTCCCTCGCCACCCACCGCCTGCCCCTGGCGCAGGCTCCCCACGGCTACGACATCTTCCAGAAGAAGGAGGACGGCTGCATCAAGGTCGTCCTCACCCCCTAGCGCCGGCGCGGGCGGGCCGGGCACCGCGGCTCACGCCAGCGGCCCGCCCGGGGGCTCGCGCGGCCCGCCCTGGCCGTGCTCGCGGGCGAGCTCCTCGCGCTGCTCCGCGATCTCCCTGCCGAGGAAGTAGTTCAGCGCGGTGCGGATCGCAGCGACGGCGGCGAGCTTGCCGATCTCCTCGAACGTGGGGGCGATCGCGGTGCGGAGCACGTCGCTGGCGAGCTGGAACTCCAGGCCCAGGGCCAGGAAGCGCCCCAGGTCGAGGCGGACGGCCACGAATGCCCCGGCGTTGCGGGTGCGCGCGGCGACCACGGCGAAGCGCACGGCGGCGATGGCGGCCCCGAGGAAGATCACGATCGCCCCGGCCGCCTCGACGAACCGGGCCAGGACGTTGACGACGTCGCTGAGCAGCTCCTCGCTGAGCACCTCGTCCACGGGGCCCTCCCTGATCGTGCGCGACACGACGCCGGGCGATGCTACCGACCCGGGAAGACCACCCCGACCTGCGCGCGGGCGGCGTCGAGGACCTCCATCACCTCCACGGTGTCCCCCGGGGTCATCACCGCGCTGGTGGTCCGCTCCGCGGCCACGGCACCGGCCACCTCGGCGATCTGGTGCTGGAAGCCCGCGTCCACCCGGTGGTCCTGGGTGGTGGCGCTGCCGTCATCGCGGGTGAGGGTGATGGACGTGGGCGCGTAGAAGGGCGGCGCGACGTCGATGCGCCCCCGGGTGCCGGCGACGGAGGCGGTGGTCGCCGTGCGGGCGCGCAGCGTGGTGTGGAGCGTCGACAGCGCTGCCGGCGCCCCGTGCGCACCGCCCCCGTGGGTGAGGAGCAGGCCCACCGAGGCGTCGACGCCGGTGCTGGTCAGCTCCCCCACCGCCGTCACGGTGCGCGGGGCGCCGAGCAGGGCGTGCGCGAGGGAGACGGGGTAGACCCCGAGGTCGAGCAGGGCGCCGCCGGCGAGCTCCGGGGCGAAGAGGCGGCGGGGAGAGCCGTCGGTGAAGGCCTGCCCGTGGTCCGCGGTCACCGAGACGACGTCCCCGATCGCCCCCGAGGCGACCAGCGCGCGCAGGGCGAGCACGTGGGGCAGGAAGCGCGTCCACATGGCCTCCATGACGAAGACCCCGGCGGCGGCGCCCGCCGCGAAGACCTCGCGGGCCTCGGCGGCGTCCCGGGTGAAGGCCTTCTCGACCAGCACGTGCCGCCCGGCGGCGATGGCGAGCAGCGCGTGGTCGCGGTGCTCGGAGATGGGTGTGGCCACGTACACCGCCTCCACGCGCGGGTCGGCCACGAGCTGCTCGTAGCTGCCGTGCGCGGTGGGCACGCCGTGCTCCTGCGCGAAGGCCCGGGCGCGCTGGAGGCTGCGCGAGCCGACGGCCACGACCCGCGAGCGGGTGTGCCGCGCCGCCGCGACGGTGAAGGTGGCCGCGATGCCCCCGGGGCCCAGCACGCCCCAGCGCAGCGGCGGGGCGGTCATCGGGTCGGCGGACGCGCCGGCGTGCTGGGCTGCGGGGTCGGGGGCCACCGCAGGACCGTAGCGAGCGCCGAGCGCGAGGGATCCGACGTCCGATGCCGCGTTCTGCCGGTGCCGGCCGTCGGTGCCGTCCACACTGGGGTGGTGCAGTCGCAGGCGGCGCCGATCCCGGACCGGGGGGCTGCAGGGGGCGCCGCCGGGAACAGGGCGGTGTGGGACGCCGCCCTGGCGCAGGTGCTCGGCGATCACGCCTCGCCGGCCCTGCACGTGCAACCGGTCGTGGAGCTCACCCGGGGTGCGGTGGCCGGCTACGAGGTCCTGGCCCGCTTCCCCCGCGGAGTCGTCAGCGCTCCCCCCGACGCGTGGTTCGCCGCCGCCCAGCAGCGCGGGTGCTCCGGCCGGCTGCAGGCCCGGGTGCTGCGCCGCGCGCTGCGCGCCCTGGACGAGCTCCCACCGAACACGTTCCTCAGCGTGAACCTGGACCCTCACGTCGTCGGCGACGCCGACGTCCTCGCCGCCCTGGCCTCGCGGCCCCGCCTGGACCGTCTGGTGGTGGAGCTGACCGAGCACTCGCGCCCGCACGACCTCGCGGTGCTCGACCGGCTCGTCGCCGACGTGCGCGGGCGCGGCGGCCTCGTGGCCGTCGACGACGCCGGCACCGGGTACGCGGGCCTCGCCCGGCTGCTGCACCTGCGCCCGGACGTCGTCAAGGTCGACCGCGAGCTGGTCAGCGGCATCGACACCGACCCGGTCAAGGCGGCGATGGTCTCCATGCTCGGTGACCTGGCCGGTCGCATGGACGCCTGGCTGCTCACCGAGGGCATCGAGACCCGCGCAGAGCTGGAGGTCCTCGTCGGGCTCGGGGTGCCGCTCGGGCAGGGGTTCTACGTGGCGCCGCCGTCACCCACGATGGGGCGAGTGGTGCGCTCCGAGGTGGTGGGGCAGGTGGTGGCGGCCGTCGCCCGCTCGGCGTGGACGGACCAGGTGATGAGCGCCCTGCGACCGGCGAGCACCACGCTGGAGCCGGGACGGGCCGCCGACGTGCTCCTCGACGACCGCGGGCGTCCCTCGCGGGTGCTCGACGACCACGCGGGACGGCGCTCGTGGCAGCGGGCGACGTGCGTGGCGCCGTCGACGACGGTGCGCGAGGCGGCGCTGCGGGCGACCGCGAGGCCGGAGCAGGAGCGGTGCGCCCCCCTGGTCTGCACGGACGAGCGGGGTCAGGTCATCGGCATCATCACGGTGAGCGATCTCGTGATCACGCTGGCACGCTCAGCTCCTGATGCCCCGTGACGAGCACCGCCCGAGGAGTTCCATGAAGCGCTTCCGCTGCGGTGACGTCGTCCCCGGCTGCACGGCCACCTTCGCCGGTACCGAGGAGCAGATCGTGCGAGCGGTGCTCGACCACGCCGCGGCCGACCACGGCGTCAGCGGCGACACCGCCGCGCTGGCCGCCAGCGTCCGCGCCGCCGTCACCGACGCCTGAGCCCCGCCCGGCCAGCGCGCCGGTGGTGAGCACGGCCGCGGACACCAGCAGCGCCGCCGCCAGGACCACCAGGGCGAAGACCCTCCTGGCCCGCCCGATCGCGGCGACCGCCCCTGTGGCGCAGGCCGACACCAGCAGCACCAGCACCACGGGGCCCAGGGCCCCGGCGCGCCCCGCGCCCACGCCCAGCACCACCGCCCCTGCCACCACCAGCAGCGCCGCCGCTGCCCGGCTGCGGCCCGGGCCCAGGAGCTGGGGCAGGCCCCGCACCCCCGCCGCGGCGTCCTCGGCGGCGTCGGGGACGGTGTTCGCCAGGTGCGCGGCGAGGCCCACCACGGCCCCGACCACGCAGAGCACCGCCGACGGCGCGGCGCCGGCGGCGGTGGCCGCCACCAGGGGCAGCAGACCGAAGAAGACCAGGTACGGCAGCGGGCTGGCCCAGGTGGCCTTCAACCCCAGGTCGTACGCCAACCCCGCCGCGACGCCGAGCAGGTGCGCGACCGCGGGCACCGGCCCCAGGGCCAGCGACGCCGGGACGGTGACCGCGGTGGCGGCGAGCGCGGCAGCGGTGACGGTCGCGCGCCGCACCGCCCCGGTGGCGACCGGCTTGTCGGTGCGCCCGGCAGCGGTGTCGCGGTCGGCGTCCACGGCGTCGTTGGCCCACCCGATCGCCAGCTGACCGCTCAGCACGGCCACGACCACCGCGGTGACCTGACCGGGCGAGCCGCCCGCGGCCACCGCCAGGGCCAGGGCGAAGCCGGTGACCGCCACCGTCGGCATCGGGTGGCAGGCGCGCAGCAGGAGGACGGCGGAGGAGCTCACGCCGTGATCCTGGGGGACGACGGCCGGTCGATCACGCGGGCCGCGCGCCGCCAGGACCGCCCGGCATACCGTGGGCGCATGAGCACCGCGACGGACGAGCAGGGCGCCGCAGGCGCGGACGAGCACAGCACCCGGGGTGCGTACGTGACGTCCGGCGAGGACTTCACCCGCGACACGAACTACATCGAGGACCGCATCACCGCCGGCGGTGACAGCGTGGACGGAGCCTCGCGGGGGTGGCCGGTGGAGGCCGGGCGCTACCGCCTCATCGCGGCGCGGGCGTGTCCGTGGGCGAACCGCGCGATCATCGTCCGCCGCCTCCTGGGGCTGGAGGACGCCATCTCGATGGGCCTGACCGGTCCGACGCACGACAAGCGCAGCTGGACCTTCGACCTCGACGAGGGCGGCGTCGACCCGGTGCTGGGCTACGAGCGCCTCCAGCAGGCGTACTTCGCACGCTTCGCGGACTACCCCCGCGGCATCACCGTGCCCGCGGTCGTCGACGTGCCCACGGGGGTCGTCGTCACCAACGACTACCCCCAGATCACCCTCGACCTGTCCACGCAGTGGACCGCGCACCACCGCGACGGCGCCCCGCAGCTCTACCCCGAGCACCTGCGCGCGGAGATCGACGAGATCGCGCAGGAGGTGTTCACGGAGGTCAACAACGGCGTGTACCGCTGCGGCTTCGCGGGCTCCCAGGGCGCCTACGAGCACGCGTACGACCGGCTCTTCGCCGCGCTGGACGGCCTGGAGGAGCGGTTGACCTCCCAGCGCTTCCTCGTGGGCGACACCATCACCGAGGCGGACGTGCGCCTGTTCACCACTCTGGCCCGCTTCGACGCCGTCTACCACGGGCACTTCAAGTGCAACCGGAACAAGCTGACCGAGATGCCGGCGCTGTGGGCCTACGCCCGCGACCTGTTCCAGACCCCGGGGTTCGGTGACACCACCGACTTCGAGCAGATCAAGGCGCACTACTACGTGGTGCACGTCGACATCAACCCCACGCAGGTGGTGCCGAAGGGCCCTGAGCTCTCCGGGTGGCTGAGCGCTCACGGGCGCGAGGCCCTCGGCGGACGGCCCTTCGGCGACGGCACCCCTCCGGGACCACCGCCGGCGGACGAGGCCGTGCCCGCCGACCACACCGCGCGCGCCGCCTGAGCCCGGGGCCCCGGTGCTGCCGAGCGGTCCAGCGACCGGGGTGGGCTCAGCGGCGGTCCCGCGCCCGCCGCAGCGCGAGCAGGGCGCGCGTGCCCGCCGCGATCGGCGGCGAGCCCAGCCGCGCCCGGAGGTCGGCGATGGCCGCGTTCCACGCGCCGTCGGCGTGGGTGGGGTAGGCGTGCTGCACCAGGGCGAGGTCGCGGGAGCGCAGCCCCCGGGCGACGGCGACGGTCAGCTCCCCCAGCACCTCTCCGGCGCGGGGGGAGACCACCGTCGCGCCCACGACGCGTCCCCGCGCGTCGAGCCGCAGCGTGCTGAGGCCGCCGGTGGCGCCATCGGTGACGGCCCGGTCGACGTGGTGGTGCTCGATGGTGCGCAGCACGTGCCCGCGCGGCAGCTCCCCCCAGGTGGGCAGCCCGACGCTGCCCACCTCGGGGTCGGTGAAGGTCACCGAGGGCACGACGCTCCCAGCGGGGCGCGTCAGGCCGAGGACGGCGTTGGCGGCGGCGGTCGCGCCGTCCATGCCGGCGGCGTGGGTGTAGTACGGCGGGCCGGTGACGTCACCGGCGGCCCACACCCGCGGGTTGGTGGTGCGCAGCGCGGCGTCGACCACCACGGCGCCCGCGGTGGCGGTGCCCGCGGTGCCGGCGCCCGCAGCGCCGCCGGCGTCCACGGCGATGCCCGCGGCGGTCAGCCCCAGGCCCGACGTGCGCGGCGTCCGGCCGGCGGCCACCAGCAGGTCGCTGCCCTCGATGGTGCCCCCGTCCGCCAGCACGACCCTCACCGCGTCCGCCGAGCGCCCTGACACCGCCGTCACCGCCGCCCCGAGGTGGAGCTCGACCCGGTCGGCGCGCAGCGACGCCGCCAGCAGCGCGGAGGCCGCGGGGTCCTCCCGGGGCAGCAGCCGCGACCCGGCGTGCACCAGCGCCACCTCCGCCCCCAGGCGCGCGAAGGCCTGCGCCAGCTCGCACCCCTGCGGTCCCCCACCGAGGACGACCAGGCGCGGCGGCCGCGCGTCCAGCGCCCACACCGTGTCGCTCGTCAGCGGCGCGGCAGCCGCCAGCCCCTCGACGTCGGGCACGGTCGGGTGCGCGCCGGCGGCCAGCAGCGCCCGGTCGAAGCGCACCGGCACCCCGTCGACGTCGAGCTCGCCCGCCGTCGCGAAGCGCCCGGCGCCCCGCAGCACCGTGACGCCCGCGGCCTGGAGCGCCTCGGCGCTGTCCACCGGGGCGATGACCGCCACCGTCGCGCGCACGCGCGCCATCACCGCGGCGAAGTCCACGTCCACCAGCTGCGCACGCACCCCGTACTGCCCCGCGCTGCGCACCGCCGCGGCCCGCGAGGCGCAGGCCAGCAGCGTCTTCGAGGGCACGCACCCCGTCCACAGGCAGTCACCGCCGGGTGCGGCGCGGTCCACCAGCACCACCCGCGCCCCGAGGCGCGCCGCGGTCTGCGCCCCCACCAGGCCCGCCGTGCCGCCCCCCAGCACCGCCAGGTCCCACCGCCGCTGCGCCACCGGCAGAGTGTGCGGCGTGCTGAGGGCATCGCGCTACGGGCCGCTCACCGCCGCCGGGTACGACGCGGCGTCCGGGGAGTGGCCGGTCTACCGCGCGGGCCGGGCCGCCGCGGTCGACGCGCTGGGGCTGGCCCCGGGCGCCTCGGTGCTCGACCTCGGGTGCGGCACCGGGCTGAGCCTGCCGCTGCTCCTGGCCGCCACCGGCCCCAGCGGTGCGGTGGTCGCCGTGGACGCGAGCGCGGCGATGCTCGCGCGAGCCGGCCGGCGCGTCGCGGGGCGCGGGTGGACCGGGGTGCGGTTGCTGCGCGCCGACGTGGCGACCGTGGGCACCACGGCCCCGGGGGCGCTGGCCCGCGAGGACGGCGGGGCCCACGACGCAGTCCTCGCGGTGTACGCGCTGTCGCTGGTGCGGGACTGGCCGGCGGCGTGGGCGGCGGCCGTGGCGGCGGCGCGCCCCGGGGCGCGCGCTGCCGTGGTCGACATGGCCCGCCCCCGCGGTACCGGGCGGGCGTTGGCTCCCCTGGCCGCTGCCGCGTGCCGCCTCGGGGGCGCCGACATCGACGCGCACCCGTGGACGGCCGTGGAGCGCGGCTGCACCGACGTGACCGCGCTGTCCCTGCGCGGGGGGCACGTGCAGGTCCGGGTGGGCACGCTGCCCTGACGCCCGCCGGGTCGCCGGTCACGCCCAGATCGCCGCGGGCCACCCGTCGCTGGAGCGCTCCGGCGGGTCGGGGTGGCTCACAGCGGTGCCCGCGGCGTACCGGGCGGTGCTCCAGGCGACCGCGACGGCGTCGAGGACGTCGTCGACGGCGGCCGCGCCCGCCGCGCCCAGGTCGCCCGGCAGCACGATCCCGGCCCCCGCGAGCAGGGCCCGGCGCTGCTCCGCACCGGCCCAGGACCGCTTGCGGGTGGCCAGCGGTGCTCCGGCGAGGACGGCGAAGCTGAGCTCGGGATGCACCTCGACCACGGGCACGCCGGCGCCGGGAGCCCACGCGTCGACCTCGAGGATCCGGTGCCGCAGGCCGTGGGCCTGCCGTGAGAGCCCCTCACCGGCCAGGACCCGGTTGACCGCCACGGCCTCGCCGTGGTCGGCGGTGAGCACCGCCGCGCGCACCGGGGTGGTGAAGACCGAGGAGGAGCGCGCCCCCACCAGCGCCCGCACCTGCGCGTCGGCGCGCCGGCGACCGGCGTCGGGCAGGCCGATGGGGATGTCGAGGCCCACCGCGTCCACCGCGCCGCCGACCGCGGCGAGGAGCTCGGCGACGGTCGCGGCCAGGTGCGCGGTGGGTGGCCCCTCACCGAGCACCACCCCGACCCAGCGGCCCTCGAAGACGTCTGCGCCGAGGACCCGCGGTGTCGCGCTCACCCGCCGAGCCTGTCACCGCGCCCCGGCACGAGGCGCTGGCGGTCAGCCGGCACCGGCGCGCAGGACGACACCGCCACGGCAGGGGTCGCAGCAGCGACCGGGGGCGCCGCAGTTCGCAGCACGCAGGTGACCAGTGACGCAACGGCGCAGCGCCGGGCGGGTTCCGTTGCACCGGCGCGCCCACTAAGCTCCTCGGTGGGAGTCGCGATGCGTCACACGTACGTGACCCGTCGCCGCAGCGCCGCGGGACCGGTTATCAGGTCCCTGGCGAGGTGGTGGCGCCCGCGGCGATCGGCTCCGAAGGTCGGGGTCGGCGAGAGTCTTGAAGGAGACACCCATGACGACAGGCACCGTGAAGTGGTTCAACGCCGAGAAGGGCTTCGGCTTCATCACCCCCGACGGCGGGGGCCCCGACGTGTTCGCGCACTACTCCGCGATCGCGGCGAGCGGCTACCGCTCGCTCGAGGAGAACCAGAAGGTCGAGTTCGAGATCACCCAGGGCCAGAAGGGCCCCCAGGCCTCGGACATCCGTCCCCTCTGATCTGAGCACCCAGCTCCACCAGCGCCGGTCCTCCCGGCGCTGAGCAGCGCCCGGGACGTCGAGTCCCCCACCAGTGCCCCCGCCCGGACCCGGGCGGGGGCACTGCCGCGTCCTGGCGGAGCCCAGATCGGGCAGCTGGTCCAGCGCCCCGCAGCGCACGGGAGGTGCCGCCGCTACCGTGGGTGCATGACCACCACGACCGTCGCCGAGCAGGTGCACGACTTCAACACCGGCTTCACCACCCAGGTGGGACCCCGCCTCTCCGCCGTCTTCGCCCAGGAGCAGGACGACCTGCGCGCCGCTGGCCTGCCCGCCGGTGTGGTGCGCGCCGGCGACCGGCTGGACGACGCCGACCTCCTCACGGCGGACGGGGAACCGACCTCGCTCCACTCCGTGCTCGGCGAGCGAGCCGCGGTGCTGGTGTTCTACCGCGGGGCGTGGTGCCCGTACTGCAACATCACCCTCAAGCACTACCAGGCCGAGCTGCTGCCCGCGCTGGTCGACCGCGGCGTCACGCTGGTCGCCGTCAGCCCGCAGACCCCCGAGGGCTCACGGGCCGCCGTCGAGGCCGGTGATCTCGGCTTCACGGTGGTGTCCGACACCGGCGCCGCCCTGATCACCCGCCTCGGGCTCGCCACCGAGCCGAGCCCGGAGGCCCGCGCCGCGCAGAGCGACCTCGGGTTCGACGTCGCGGACAGCAACGCGGGCGGCAGCGCGCTGCTGCCCTTCCCCACGGTCCTCGTGGTGGACGCCGCACGCGTCGTGCGCCTCGCCGACGTGCGCGCTGACTACACGACGCGGACCGAGGTGGCCGAGGTGCTGGCAGCGGTCGACGCCGCGCTCTGAGCCACCCGGACGACGGGCGTCCCCCGGCGTCCTCCGCCCGCCCGATGCGCCCGGACCCCCGCACCGACGCTGGTCGGTGCGGGGGCCGGGCGCACGCTCACGGGAGCCGGGTCAGAGGCCGGTGCCCGTCGTGCCACCGGTGCGGCGGGTGGTGTCGAGGGGGTCCACGTCCTCCAGGAGCACCTCGTCGCGGACCTCGGCGCCACTGGGGTCGGCCCCGTCGACGAAGGGGTCACGGGCGGTGGTCGTCACCGGGTCGATCGTCTCGTACTGGCTGCCCGCGGCGCCCGTGAGCGACGAGTCCGTGGTGGGGGACTCCGTGGTCACGTCCGTGGACGAGGTCGTCATCACCGGCGTCCCCGCGGTGGAGCCACCCGCGACCGTCGTGGTCGTGGGGGTCTCGTCGTCGTTGCCCCTCACCGCGTTCACCACGGCGGCGACGCCGGCCGCGGCGGCCACGGTGCCGAGGACCGCGGCGGTCTTGGTGATCCCCGCCGAGCCGCTGTCACCTCGCGAGGCAGCGGCGTCGTCGACCCCCGGTGTGCCCGCGGCCGCGGCGTTGGAGACGGTGCCGCGCCACCCGTCGGTCTCGGTGCCGCGCTTCTCGATGTAGTCCTTGAACTTCTCCAGGTCGGCCTCGGCCCGGCGGCTGATGAGGTTCAGCGCGTCGGCGGCCTTCTCCACCACACCCTCGGGCTCGTACTCCATCTCGAGGCGCACCGACGTCTCGTTCGCGCCCACGGGCGTGAAGTAGACGGCGCCGGCGTTGGTCGACCCGGTGGTGGCCGCCCACGACACCTTGGTGTCGGGGACCTGCTCGAGGATGCGCGCGTCCCACTCGCGCTTCACACCGCCGATCTCCATGACCCAGTGGGTCATGTCGTCGCCCTGCTGGGTGACCGACGAGATGCCGCCCATGAAGCGCGGGAACTCCTCGAACTGGGTCCACTGGTCGTACGCGGTGCGCACCGGCACCTGCACCTGGATCGTCTTCTCGACCTTGGTGGTCATCGGCTCCTCCTCGTCGGACTGGCGACTGGCGGTGGGGACCGCCACGGGAGGCCACCCCTCCCGGGAGCGATCGAACCGCACCCGACCCGCCAGCGCGAGGGGGCCCCCGCCGCGGCGCCACCAGCGCGCGAACGGGGCGATTCGACAGATCGCCGTCGCCCCGCCTACGGTCTGCCCACCCGCGCGCCGGAGCCGATCGAGCTGCACCGGCCGGGGGAAGGGGCACCGCTCAACCGGAGCGGGCCCTGAGAACAGACCGTGGCCGTGTCGCCGCTGTGCGACCCCATCCCCCGCAGTCAGTCCTCCAGGCACATCGTGCAGGGGGCAGCGGGCCCTGCCCGAGAGGTTCCTCCATGTCACCTGCACGTCATGTCGTCCGCCCGTCCACCGTCCCGGCGCCCCGCGGGCGCACCCGCCGGGCCGTGGCCCTGGGCGCCCTCGCAGCGCTGATCGCCGTCCCCACCGCGGGCGCCGGGGCGGCCAGCGCCGCCACCGGGGCCACCTGGGACGCCCTGGCCGGCTGCGAGAGCGGCGGGAACTGGTCGATCAACACCGGCAACGGCTACTACGGGGGCCTGCAGTTCAGCTCGCCCACGTGGGCCGGGTACGGCGGCACCGCCTACGCCGCCCGCGCCGACCTCGCCTCGCGCTCCCAGCAGATCGCGATCGCGGAGAAGACCCTGGCCGGCCAGGGCTGGGGCGCGTGGCCGGCGTGCTCGCGCAAGCTCGGCCTGACCGCGGCCGACAAGGCCGGGTCGGCCGGCGCCGTCACCCCCGCACCGGCACCGGCAGCGGCAGCGGCGCCGGCGCGGGAGGCGGCGCCGTCGCGCTCCGCGGCGCGCACCACCGGCCGCTCGTACAC
>CAXTAK010000006.1:134069-160684 GCA_964242735.1 uncultured Quadrisphaera sp.
CGCGGGAGGCGGCGCCGTCGCGCTCCGCGGCGCGCACCACCGGCCGCTCGTACACCGTCGTCCGCGGGGACACCCTGAGCAAGATCGGTCGGGCGACGGGCACGTCGTGGCGCAGCATCTACGACGCCAACCGGGGCGTCATCGGCGGTGACCCGAACGTCCTGCGGGTGGGCCAGGTCCTCTCGATCTGACCCGCGGCCCGCACCGGAGGGGGCGAGGCCCCGTTGCACCCGTGCGGCGGAGCCTCGCCCCCTCCCGGTCGCCGTCGATCGCCGCCGCGCCCACACTGGCGCCGGGGTGCGGCCAGCGCCCCGGGGTGCACGCACCCCCAGGACCACCAGGACGGAGCTCCCCATGGCAGACGTGGACGGCATCAAGGTCAACGCCACCGAGAAGATCAGCGACACGGGCATCGACAAGGCGGGCGACGCGGTCGACGCCAAGACCGGTGGGAAGTTCGACGACAAGATCGACATGGGGCAGAAGCTCGCCGACGGCAAGATCGGCAGCTGAGCACCACCAGAGCCGCAGCACCACCAGGACGTGCCAGCGGGCCGGTGCCGGGGATCCCCGGCACCGGCCCGCTGCCGTGATCAGACCACGTTGCCGTAGACGACGCTGCTGGTCCAGATCGAGCGGTGCTTGACCGTGCCGCCGGAGCGCCCGGCGTCGTAGATCCTGCCGTCGCCGGCGTAGATGCCGACGTGGTAGGCCCGACCGCCGCTGACGAAGAACACGAGGTCCCCGGGGGTCGCCTCACCAGCGGAGATGCGCGCCGTGGCGCCCATCTGGGAGTGGGCGGTGCGCGGCACGCTGATGCCGTGCTGGGCCAGGACGTACTGGGTGAACCCGGAGCAGTCGAAACCGCCCGGGGTGGTGCCGCCGTAGACGTAGGGGGTGCCCACGAGCGAGGAGGCCGTGGAGATGACCCCGCTGGCGGTGGACGACGCGGCCGCCGCGGTCGGCGCGGTCTGCACGGGCAGACCGGTGCCGGCCAGCAGCCCACCGCTGAGGGCGAGCGCGACGCCGGCACGGGCGAAGGTCCTTCGGGCATGGCGGAGCGAGGTGTGCGACATGGTGACCTCTCCGACGCCTGCGGGGTTAGCTGTCGGGTTCGGGTGGAAAAGTCACCCGGCTCTGCTGCGAGCTTCACCCCGAGGACGCGCGCTGGGCGCGTCCGGACGTGGGTCCCCCGTCCTCTGCCGCTTGGGTAGCGGGTTCCTCCCGGCGTGGCAGAGGCTCGGCGTTCACCGGGGGGCTCCTGGTCCTCCAGGAGCAACGGCAGAGTATCTGTCTGTGACGATTTGCGGCACTTGAGTGGGACATGTCACGTTTGGCTGGTCAGGACCCCGCGATGGGGGTTCGTGTGGTGGCGACCCGGCCCGCGGTGTGCCCACCCCCTCGGGTCGCCCGATCACACCGGTCGGGCGAGGAGCAGCTCGAAGACCGCCGTCTCCAGGGGCCGGCCGAGGTCCAGGGCCTGCAGCTGCGCCAGGCGCGTCGCCAGCGGAGCCCCGCTGGTGGCCACCGCGTGCACCCGCGTCTTGGTGGCGTACGCGATCTGCGCGCGGTGCAGCAGCGCGAACAGCCGCTCGTCGACGTCGTTGGGCGCCAGCGCGGGAGCCGGCCCGAGATGCACCCGCACTGCGGCGGCGACCGGCACGTCGTCGACCCGCACGGTGGTGCGCCGCCCGGCGCTCAGCACCTCCCCGGCGGCGGGCACGCCGTCCACCAGCACCTCAGCGTCGCCGCCGCCCGCGTGGGCGATGAAGGTCAGCACCCAGCTGCGCCGCGCCGGCACGCATCGGGTGGCGCCGGTGACCGGGCCCACGGCGAGCACTCCGCTGGCCTGGTCGAAGGTGATCGGGGTCGACGCCCAGCGCTGGGGGTCCTGCCCGCTCCCGGTCCCGTCGTCCTCGACCAGGGTCAGGGCCCCGTCGGCGCCGACGACCACGACCACCTCCAGCGCCACGGGGTTGACCGGGTCGTTGCCGGGCACGGGCGCGGCGTCCAGCGGCAGCACCGCCCCGGCGGAGGCGAGCACCGGCACCGCGTCGAGCGGGCGGTGCATCACCAC
The DNA here is from genome assembly GCA_964242735.1 of uncultured Quadrisphaera sp. GTDB lineage: Bacteria > Actinomycetota > Actinomycetes > Actinomycetales > Quadrisphaeraceae > CADCUY01. The sequence goes on from CAXTAK010000006.1 coordinate 136,147, forward strand.
CTCGCGCCCACCGTCGTACACGAGCCCGCTGAGCACGTCGACCCACGTGCCCTCCGGGAGCCACGCGGTCACCGATCCCATGACCAGGGTCGGGTCCAGGGGGGTGGTGATCGGCGCGACGACCAGCTGGCTGCCGAACGCGTACTGCGTGCGCGCGGCGTACGCCTGCGGCGCCTGCGGGTGGTCGTGGTGCATCGGCGTCACCAGCGGCACGCCGTCGTGGCTGGCCCGGTGGTTCATCGTGTGCAGGTACGGCACGAGGCGGTGGCGCAGGCGCAGCGCCGCCGTCATCGCCGCCCGCGCCGGAGCCCCGTAGTTCGACGGCTCCTTGCCGTTGAAGGGGTCGTCGGAGGAGTGCAGCCGGCAGATCGGGGAGAGCACCCCCTGCTGCACCCAGCGGGCGGCCAGGTCGTCGTCCTTGGCGCCGCCGAGGTGCCCGCCGATGTCGTGGCTCCACCACCCGTACCCGATGTTCGCCGCGCTGGCGGTGAACTCCGCCTGGAAGTGCAGGGAGGCCCACGTCGCGACGGTGTCCCCGGAGAAGCCCACCGGGTAGCGGTGGCTGCCCGGGCCCGCGTAGCGGGAGAAGGTCATCGGCCGGCGACCCTCCCGGGCGCTGTCGAGGAAGGAGAAGTGGTTGAGCACCCACAGGGGGTCGATGCCGGGGACGGCGCTGTGCTCGCCCTGCTGCCAGTCGAGCCACCAGAAGTCGACCCCGTCGTCCTCCAGGGGGCGGTGGACCACGTCGAACCAGGCGCGCAGGAAGACGGGGTCGGTGGCGTCGAAGGCGATGGGGCGCTCGCTGGCGGGATCCACGCCCACCGCGCGCGCCATCGCGGGGTAGGAGTCCTCGAAGGCGCGGACCCCGTCGGCGGGGTGGTCGTTGAGCGTCACCCGCAGGCCCCGCTCGTGCAGGCCGCGCAGGAACGCCGGCGGGTCGGGGAAGAGGTCGCGGTTCCAGGTGTACCCCGTCCACCCGCTGCCGAAGCGGGGGTCGACGTCGGTCACGTGCCAGTCCATGTCGAGCACCGCGACGGAGAAGGGCAGGCCCTCGGCGGCGAAGTGGTCGAGCAGCGCGGTGTACTCGCCCTCGGTGTAGCGGTGGTACCGGCTCCACCAGTTGCCCAGCGCCCACCGCGGCAGCACCGGTTGCCGCCCCGACACCGCGTACAGGTCGCGCAGCGCCGCGCGGTGGTCGAGGCCGTGGGCGAAGACGTAGAGGTCGCGCCGCGACCCGTCGCGGGGGGCGACCCAGCCCTCCGCGTCCAGGACCGGGGACGCGGAGTCGTCGAGGACGGCGTACCCGTCGCGGGAGACCACGCTCGGCTCCAGCGGCACTGCGCCGTCGGCCTCGTCGAGGGTGCGAGCGGTGCCGCCGAGGCGACCGGGGCCGGCGTCCAGCCCGTGGCGCCACACGCTGTGCCAGGAGGTCACACCCCCGCGGACGGCCACGCTCAGCCCCGACGCGGTGAACGGACCGCGGTCGTAGACCAGGTGCAGCCGGTCGGTGACGACCTCCACGCGCTGCTCGGTCTCGACGACCTCGAAGCGCGGGAGCGGCAGATCGCGGTGCAGGGCGAAGGCCGACGCCCGGTCCTCGAAGATCCCGTCGTCGGCGTGCTCGAGGCGCAGGAGGCCGTCGGTGAGCACGGTGATGCGGTACCGGGGGCCGCTCAGGACCGCCCGGGGGTCGGCGAGGGGGTGGGTGGGCATGCGGTAGCGGTCGTCCACCTCCCGTTCCTACCCCTGCGGGCCGGTCCCACCGCAGCTCAGGCGCGCACCAGGTCGAGGACCACGGCGCCGGACAGCAGCGGCAGCCGCTCGAGGCGGCGCTCGAGGCGGGCGGCCCATCCCGGCACCGCGGGCACGGTGCTGGGGAAGGTGAAGAGCCGCTCGCGCCCCGCCAGGCGCCACCCGGCGCGCTCGGCGCGCCGCAGGAAGTCGCGGGTGGGGAAGGTGCGCTCACCGGGGGTCAGCGCGTGGTAGGCCAGCACGTAGGGGTGCAGGCGGTTGGGCTCCATCGCCCGCCACCGCGCGCCCGGGGCGGCGACCCGGAGCACCTCCCCCACGACGCGGTCGAGGTCGGTGACGTGGTGCAGGGCGTCGACGCTGATCACCAGGTCGACCGATCCAGACCCCACCGCCGCCGGCAGGGACTCCCCCACCCCGACCTCGAACCGCACGTTGCCCAGCCCGTCCGCGCGGGCCGAGGCGTTCGCGAAGTCCACGTAGTTCGCCAGCGGCTCCACGCCGACGAAGGTGCGGTCGGGGCGCTGCGCCGCCAGGTGGCGCAGCAGGGTGCCGGTGCCGGAGCCGAGCTCCAGGACCAGCCCGGGGGTCGCGTCGACGACGCGGGTGTAGAACTCGGTGCGCCTGCGCGCCATGTGACCCTCGGCGCGCAGGTCGTCGTAGGTCTCCGGGGTGTCGTCGAAGCTCGCGTTGTACGGCCCCCGCTCGTCCGCGCGCTCCGGTCCGGACTGGCTCGACTGCATGCGTCGACCCTAGAGCTGCCCTGACGACCCGCCCCCTACGGCGCGGGCGCTGGCACGACCGGCGCTGGCGCTGGCGCGCCGGCGCCGCTGGCCCACAGCTCCACCCGCAGGTAGCCGTGGTCGTGCCGCGAGAGGAGGTCCCGCTCGGTGGCGACGGCGGTCGCGCTCCACGACCGGCGCGCCAGGTCGTTCGTCGCGGTCGCCCGCGTGCCCACCAGCCACACCCGCGGGTACCCGGCCAGGAGCTCGGCCCGGTCCCGCGCGGGCACCTCGCCCCCGCCCAGGGTGTCGCTCTGCTCGGGACTCGCCACGAGCAGAACGTCGTCCAGCCGCTCGCCCACCAGCCCCGGCGGCAGGTACCGGCTGACCAGCGGCCGGGCGACCGGACCGGCGTAGACCACCACGTCGCCGGGGCGGGCCCCGGCCGCCACCTCCGCCGCGGCCCCCGGCGCGTCGTCGAAGGAGTACGCCGCCGCCCGCTGCGCCAGGGCGGGCGGCGCCTGCACGGCGACCACCGCCAGCAGCACCACTGCGACGCCCCACGACCGGCGCCGCACGAGCCGCGCCACCACCGCAGCCGCCCCCAGCGCCGCGAGGACGCACAGCGCCGGCACGCTCGCGGTGGCGTACCGGGCGTTGAAGTACGAGCCGCTGAGCCCCAGCACGGTCACCGCCGCCACCGGGGTGGCCGCCCAGGCGAGCAGCAGCAGCACCTCCCGCGGCCTGCGGCGGCGGCGCAGCGAGACGGCTCCGACGACGACCAGGGCCAGGACGACCACGCCGATCACCGGTGAGCTGGCCATGATGCGCCAGAACGTGAGGTACTCGGCCGGCGTCGCGGGCGCTGGGGGGCTGGCGACGGACTGCTGGTACCCGACCACCACCAGTGCGAGGCCCACCAGCGCCGCCGGGAGTCCCGCCGCCACCACGGCCCGGCGCCGGGCCCTGCCCGGGCGCCACCACGCGGCGGCGAACAGGCCCGCGACCGCGGGGAGGGCGACCAGCGGGTGCAGGGCCCCCGCGAGCACCGCGACGCCGGCCAGCACCACCCACCGCGCCCGGCTCGGCCCCTCGGTCGCCCGCAGGAGCAGCAGGGCCGTCAGGGACGTGGCGGCCAGGACCAGGGGGTAGGGCCGGGCCTCCTGCGCGTGGACGACGATGCCGGGGGCCAGCGCGGCCAGCACCCCGGCGACCAGGGCGGTGGCGCTGCCGCCCACGCGGCGTCCGAGCGCGGCGCACAACCCGACGGCCACCGGGGTGGCGACGGCGCTGGGCAGGCGCAGCCACGCGGCCGAGTCGCCCACCGCCAGCCACGGGTTCATCAGCGCGTAGTACACGACCAGACCGGCGTCGCGGACCGCCAGCAGGTCCAGCACGTCGGGCAGGGACCGGCCCGCCGTGACGAGGGTGTAGATCTCGTCGCGCCACAGCGGCTTGGCGTCGTACCGCCAGGCGGTCAGGGCCACGGCCAGGAGGACCGGCACGAGCACCGCGACGGTCGGGCCCCTCGTCCAGGCGCCCAGCCGCTCCGCACGGCCGCGGACGGGCCCACCGCGGACCGCCCCACCACGGACCCGTCCACCGCGGGCTCCCCCACCGCCACCGGGCTCGGGGTCGACCACGACCCGGGGGGACGAGGGAGGGTGGTGATCGACGGGAGGGCGGCGGTCGACCGCCGTGCTGTGCTCGGTCACTGCCCCACTTCTACCGGCTCGGGACCCGCCGAGCATCCCGGGCGCGCCAACGGGTGCGCCAGCTCACGCCGAGGTGAGCCTCCCTCGTGCAGGGGTGACGGTCGGTGGAGAGGTCCGGCTGCGCAGGTTGCCCGTGGCCCACGCCCCCATCCACACCGCGATGCCGCCGATGGCCATGCCGGCGATGTCGTCGATCACGTAGTGCCAGCCGAAGTAGATCGTCGAGATGACGACGAGGACGAAGTACGTCCACATCGCGTGCCGCAGCACCGGGCGCACGCGCACCAGGTGGGCGACCAGGGCCGCCGTGAAGATCACCGAGACGTGCAGGGACGCGAAGGCCGCCACCCCCGAGACCGCGCCGGTGGCGTTCGGGTCCATCAGCACGCTCGCCCGGTTGCGCAGCAGGCTGGCCTGCAGGGCGCTCGCGTCGGTCGGCGGCAGGTCGAGGAACTCCCAGGGCAGGACGTAGAACGGGCCCGAGGCGGGGATTAGGTAGTAGCTGACCGTGCCCAGCGCCCAGTTCAGGCACAGGGCGCTGACGTACCACAGGCCGTGGGAGAGGTCCTTGGACCAGATCAGCGCCACCGCCACCGAGATGGGCACGAAGAAGAGGTACGCCATGTACGCCCCGGAGAGCACGTGCGCGGAGACGCCCGTGCCCAGCACCGCGTGCAGGACCTCGGCCGGCGCGTTGCCGAACGCCATGACGCGGTCCAGGGCGACCAGCGGCCAGTCCTCGGAGTCCCGGTACACGAACGGCAGGAAGTTCTTGAGGTTCCGGTAGCCCACGTAGGTCACGTAGAAGCTCATGACCGCGATGAGGATCGGGACCAGGCGGTGCAGGGGCCAGCGCTCGTGCAGGACCGCGCGCACCAGCGGCACCACCTCGCCCCCGCCCCGCGCCCGCCACAGCACCCGGGGCAGGACGTCGACGAGCAGGCACAGGCCCACGATCAGCGGCATCCGCAGCCAGCCGGGCCCCAGGAAGCCGTCGGGGTCGCGCAGCGGCAGGTCGAGCAGCGCCGCGCCGCCCACCGCCAGCCCCCCGGTGAGCGCGGCCGTGACGATGGGCAGCGCGAGGGTGCGCCTGCTGGCCCGGGTGGACGCCGTGGGCCCCGGGGGCTCGACGGGAGGGGTGAGGGTGACCATGGTCCCGCCATTCTGTGCCGGTGAACGGGCGGCGTCCAGACGATGACGCACGACACCGGTCGCGCCGGCGCGACCGGACGGCCAGGAACCGGACGGACCTGGCGGTGCTGGTGGGGCGCACGCGGTGGGCAGCGGTCCGTGCCACCGGGTCGAACGGCGTCAGTGGTACGACGACGGTGCCCGCCGGAGGAGGGTGACCCGCTCCTGAGCCGGTCCGTCCACCGTCAGCTCGTCCACCGCCACCAGCGCCCCGGTGACGGCGTGCAGGTGCAGCACCGACAGCTCCAGGGGCAGCAGGGACCCCCGCGCCATCGCCCGGAGCCCAGCGGCACCGGACGAGCCCTGGGTCAGCTCCACCGTGCCCGCGCGGACGCGGTGGCGGCGCTCGTGGACGTGCCCGTCCAGGACGAGGGGCACGTGACCGAACAGGGGCACGGCCATCGCCGGCTCGTGCACCAGGGCCACGGCCACCCCGCCCGCCGCGTCCACCGCACGCGCCAGGGCCTCGCCGGCGCCGAGCAGCGCCGCCGCATCGGTGCGCCGCTGGGCCGTGGTGCGCCGTCCGGGGGCGTGGCGCGGGTCCCCGGTGCCGGCGAGGCGGATGCCGGCGACCTCGGTGGTGGCACCGTCGTCGAGCGCGACCACGTTGGGCAGTGCCGCCAGGCGCTCCTGGGTGCCCCGGGAGTCGTGGTTGCCGCGCACCCACAGGTACGGCACGGGCAGTGTCGCGATCACCTCGTGCACCCGGTGCTCCAGCGCCGTGCCGCGATCGGTGGAGTCGCCGGTGTCGATCACGGCCGCGATGTCGAGCACGCCCACCAGGGCGCTCATGAGCGCGTAGGCCTGGGGGTTGTTGTGGACGTCGGAGACGAACAGCAGCCGCGTCGTGGCGGCGCCCACGCGCCCACCCGCCTCGGGGTGCAGGCGGGCGTGCAGCGCGGCGGCGGCGGCGGTGCGCCCCGCGAGGCTCCGGGTGTGGGCGGCGAGGGCCCTGGTGACGCGCAGCGGCGCGATCGAGGGCACCGGGGCAGGATCCCACCCCCGCCTGTGGAGGCGCGGTCGTCGACGCTCGCCGGTAGTCACGGAGTGCCCGCCCCGGGAGTTGCCCGACGGTCACGGGCAGTGCACGCTCTGTGTCGCGGACACTTCGCCCAAAGACGGGCGACGCACTTCCTGGAGCAGGAGACCCGATGACGCACCTCGCACGCGCCCGCCGCCGCCCGGCCCGCCCCGCCGTCACGACGCTGGCGGTCGCCGCCCTGACGCTGACCACCGTCCCCGCCCTGGCCACCGCGGCCGCCGCCGCGCCCGGCGACGCCACCGTCAGCGCCACCAGCGCGGTGGTGCCGGTCGACGACGGGCGGACGGCCACGGTCACGGTCCGCCTCGACGTCGAGGGCGGGGGCACCCTGGCCAGGGAGGTCACCGTGCGGTGGCGCACCCGCGCGGGCAGCGCGACGCTGACCACCGACTACCGCGCGATCAGCGGCACGATCACCTTCGCCGCCGGCACCGCCTCGGGGGCCACGGCCACCGCGCAGGTCCCGACGCGGCGGGCCAACTACGGCGAGACGGCCGAGACGATCCCGGTCCAGCTGAGCGCCACCGGCGCCGCCGTCGGCACCCAGCCCACCGTGGTGATCAACGCGCACAACCTGCCCTACCTCGACGCGGCCCGGCCGGTCGCCGACCGCGTGACCGACCTGCTGGGCCGGATGACGCTCCAGGAGAAGGTCGGGCAGATGACCCAGGCCGAACGGGCGACCGCCGACGCGGCGGACCCGGAGCAGACCCCGATCGACGAGGACCCCTCGCAGATCTCCGACCTGCGGCTGGGCTCGCTGCTCTCCGGGGGAGGATCGGCGCCCACCCCGAACACGCCCGAGGCGTGGGCCGACATGGTCGACGGCTACCAGCTGTGGACGCGCCTGACCCCCCTGCAGGTGCCGCTGATCTACGGCGTCGACTCCGTGCACGGGCACGGCAACCTCGTCGGGGCCACGATCTTCCCCCACAACATCGGCCTGGGCGCCGGCCGCGACCCCGCGCTGGTGGAGGAGGCCGCGCACATCACCGCGAGCGAGACCCGCGCGACCGGCATCCCCTGGACCTTCGCGCCGTGCCTGTGCGTCGCCCGCGACACCCGCTGGGGGCGCACGTACGAGTCCTTCGGCGAGGACCCGGCGCTCGTCATCGCGATGGAGACCGCCATCGACGGCTTCCAGGGGGACGGCGGCAGCGACCTCGCCGAGCGCGACCGGGTGCTGGCCACCGTCAAGCACATCGGCGGCGACGGCGACACCGAGTACGGCACCGGGGACGACCCGGAGGCGAGCAGCAGCGGGTGGCCCATCGACCAGGGCATCACGGTCACCAGCCAGGCCGACTTCGAGCGCATCGACCTCGCGCCGTACGGGCCCGCCGTCCGCGAGCACCACGCGGGCTCGGTGATGCCGTCGTACTCCAGCATCGACCGCACCGACGGGCCCGACGCGGACGCGGGCCCGATCAAGGCGCACGCCGACGCCAGCCTGCTGACCGGGTACCTCAAGGAGGGGCTGGGCTTCGACGGGTTCGTCATCAGCGACTACAACGGCATCGACCAGATCCCCGGGGACTACCCCAGCGACGTCCGCACCTGGGTCAACGCCGGCGGCGACATGGCCATGGAGCCCGCCGACTTCGCCACCTTCACCACCACGCTGGTCGACGAGGTCGAGGCGGGCAGGGTGTCGGAGGACCGCGTGGACGACGCCGTGCGGCGCATCCTCACCAAGAAGTTCCAGCTGGGCCTGTTCGAGCGGCCCTTCGCCGACCGCACCGACATCGACGCCATCGGGTCGACCGAGCACCGGTCCGTGGCCCGGGACGCCGCGGCGGCCTCGCAGGTGCTGCTGAAGAACGAGGGCGCGGCGCTTCCGCTGGCTGCGGACTCGACGGTGTACGTGGCGGGCCGCAACGCCGATGACCTGGGCAACCAGATCGGCGGCTGGAGCATCACCTGGCAGGGGCAGTCCGGGGAGCACACCGAGGGCACCACGATCCTCGAGGGCATCGAGGAGGTCGCGCCCGGCGCCGACGTGACCTTCAGCGCCGACGCCTCGGCCCCCATCGACCCCGCCTCCACCGGGGTGGTCGTCGTCGGGGAGACCCCGTACTCCGAGGGCTTCGGTGATGTCGGCGGCCCGCAGTGGGCCTACGACCCCGCCGACGCCGGGGTGCCGCGCGAGCCGAAGACCATGGACCTCAAGGAGGGCGACCGCGCGGTCATCGAGACCGTGTGCGCCCAGACGGCGCAGTGCGTGGTCCTGGTCGTCTCCGGCCGGCCGCTGGTGCTCAGCGAGCAGCTGCCGGACGTCGATGCGCTGGTCGCCTCGTTCTTGCCGGGCACCGAGGGCGGCGGTGTCGCCGACGTGCTCTTCGGCGAGGCCCCCTTCACCGGGCAGCTCTCCCACAGCTGGCCGCGCACGGTCGAGCAGGGCGAGCTGAACGTCGGGGACGCGACCTACGAGCCGCTGTACCCCTTCGGGTGGGGGCTGTCCACGACGGCGTCCACCGGCGGCGCGGCGGCGCTGTCGAGCACCCAGACGCAGGCGCTCGCCGAGGCGCTGAGCAGCGAGGGCGTGGCGGGGCTGAGCGGTCAGCTCGCTCCGCTGGAGCGGGCCGCGGCGCTGGAGGCGGACGACCCGCGCACCCGCGAGCTGATCGCTGCGCTGCGCCAGGTGGTGCAGAGCATCGTGGCCGACCCGGCCACGGGGGTGCCCGCCGTGGCGGCGGACCGCATCGCCCGGTCCGACGTCGCACTGCTGGAGGGCGACGTGGCCGAGGCCGTGCGGCTGCTGGTGGCTGCCGTGCAGGAGGAGCCCGCCGCGCAGTAGCCCGAGGAGCAGTCGTTCACGGCGCGCCGGCGGGTCTCCGCCGGCGCGCCGCGGCGCGTGCGGCGCCGGCCGCGCCACGAACCTCAGACGGCCTCGACCGCCTCCACGAAGGCGGACCAGCTCTGCGACGTCCCCAGTGGTCGTCGCAGCCAGTCCCCCTCCACGATCCGGCGGGCGACGTCCTCGGAGCCCTCCTCCTGGTGGGTCCGGAACGCAGCGCCAGCACGGGCCGGCAGGCCCGCCGGGCGGACCGCCCGCTTCGACTCCTTCTTCGGATCAACGATCAGCCCTGCGTCGCGCCCCACGTACTGGCGCGGTGACTGCCACGTGCTGCGGACGGCGCCGACCGCGTCCGGGAAGAGGAACCACCAGCTCTCGACTTCCCGCGCCGCAACCGCAGCGACGACGGTGCCCGGGCAGTCGCGACAGGCAGCGCGGATCTTCTGGGCTCCTGCCACGTGAGACGGCTCGACTTCGTCGGTGTCCTGGTGGAAGACCACCGCGCGAACGGGCTGCTTCACCTGCTCGGCCCTGACCACCGCGACGACCTTGCTGGCACGAGAGCGGAGCTTCGCTCCCTCCCTGTCCTTCACCAACGTGAACGGGGAGCGTCGCTCCTCGATCCGGACACGCCCGCGCAGGTCCGGGCGGAGCCCGTCGACGAGCACGCGGATTGCGGACCGGTCGTTGTCCTCCTCACCGAAGACGAGGATCACCGGCGTCGTCCTCACGCGCCCGGCACCCCGCCCAGAGCACCCGTGAACCACAGCTCACCGAGCAGCAGCTCACCGGCCAGCTCCTGCTCCATCGCTTGGACCTGCTCCGGTGCGATGGCGGGGGTGCGTGCGGACCCGTCCTCGGCGCGCTCGCACACGATCAGCTCACCGGCATCCACCCGGTTCACCAGGGCGGGTGAGTGGGTGGCGATGAGCAGCTGCGTCTTCGACGAGGCCTGCCGGAGCAGCTCGACGAGTCGGTCCAGCACGGAGGGGTGCAGCCCGTGGTCGACCTCCTCGATGCAGGTGATCCTCGCGGGATCGGGATCGTGCAGCAGCGCGAGCAGCGCGAGCAGCGCCAGCGCCCCGGTGCCGCCGATGGATGCCTCGCCGAGGTCGGTGGGCCCCTGCAGACCCCGTTCGACGAGCTGGGTGACGACACCCTCGACGGCTCCCGACGTCGGTCGGAAGCTGATCTCCCGCAGGCCGGGCACGAAGTGCCGCGCGTCGCGCTGGAGGTCCGCGAAGACCTCGGGGTGCCTCGTCGACAGGTGTTGGAGGTTCGCGCCGAGGTTGGCGGCGTCGTCGCTCAACCGGGCATCGCTCGTGCTCAGCGCGCTCGGGCGGCGGACAGCGTCGACGTCGATGTCGACGACCCCGAAGGACTCGAAGAGCAGAGCGAGAACTCTCACCTGCGACCCGCCCTGGTCCGACCCGAGCTCGGGCAGCGTCGTCAGCGCGAGGCTGCCTTCGGACAGGCGCTCCGAACGTTCTTGGTCGTCCCCGGTAGTCACGATGAGCTGACTCCCGCTCACGGTGATGCGGCGTCCCGGCCCAGAGGTGCGCTCGAACAGGAAGTCCTCCTTCCGCAGCAGAGCCGTGTTCCGCTGACGCAGGCGCGAAGCGAACTCCGTGAAGCTCAGGGTGTAGACGTCGGACGCGTTCCGGTTGCTGTTCGTCGCGTGACAGCCGCTTCGATCTCCAGCTCCACCCAGTCGCTGTCGCGAGCGCCGCGGAAGCGCACCCGGTCGAACCCGCCGCGACGCTCCAGCACTGGGCCGAGATCGCGGCGCGCCGATCGGCCGAGGAAGGCGATGACGTCGAGCAGGGTCGACTTCCCCGCCCCGTTCGGCACGACGAGGACGCTCAGCGGCCCCAGTGCCACCTCGACATCGCGCAAGCTCCGGTAGTTCTTGGCCTTGTTGCGGAAGAGGAAGGGGGCTTGCGCACGGCCATCCGACGAGCGCAGCCATGTCGGTGGTCACGACGGCTGCGACGCGAGCACCGCAGCTCGTCCTCCGCGCCGGGGCGCACTGCTCGGGTGGAGCTGAGGGGACTCGAACCCCTGACCCCCTCCATGCCATGGAGGTGCGCTACCAGCTGCGCCACAGCCCCGCGCCCGGTGCTGAGCCCGGGGCGACGTCAGCACTGTAGACGGTCCGCGCGCCCACCCGTCACCGGACCAGCGCGGTGCCCTGCCCCCGGGGGGCGCCGGGGCCGGCGACGGGCTACGTTCCGCACTCCCCGCGCAGTGCGCGGTGGGCGGGTGCGCGCTGCCTCCGTCCGCGACCACAGGAGGAGACCCATGAGGTTCATCACGACCCTGCTCAAGGGCGTCGTCGTCCAGAAGCTGATCGCCCGCCTGGCGCGAGGCCGCCGCTGACCCCCGCGACCGGGGGCACGAGCCCCCAAGGCGTCACCGGTCCTCCGGATAGCTGACTGCGAGTAGTCGAGCCTCCCTTACAGTCACTGATCGTGACGGAGATGAGCACACGGGGATCGCGGGCTCGACGCGCGGTGACGACGTCCGGAGCCCGGCAGCCCCCGTGCGAGTGAGACTGCCCAAGGACTCGCGGGCACCTCTGCTGGCACGCGGCGTCGTCCGCCGCGAGGTGTGCGGCCGGCACGGTCGCGAGGCGCGTGACGAGGTGGAGCTGCTGGTCTCGGAGCTGGTGACCAACGCCGTCCTGCACGGCGGGTCCCTGGTGACCCTGGAGGTGGACTGCGAGGCCCCGGAGGGCATCAGCGTGGCCGTCGGCGACAACGACCCCACCCCGCCGGTGCACCGCCACGCGGGCCCCGACGACGAGAGCGGGCGGGGCCTGGCGCTGGTGGAGCTGATCAGCGACTCCTGGGGCGTGTGGACCACCGGTCACCAGACGGCGCCCGCCCCGGCCGGCGTGGCCCCACCCGGTCCCGCGCGGGACCGGGTGGTCGGTGCGCTGCCGCACCAGGCGCCGGGCAAGGTCGTGTGGTTCCACGTGACCGGCTGAGCACCGCGGCACCGTCAGCACCACGAACCGTCGGCACCGCTCCACCGGGCGGCGGGCGTCAGCCGCCGACGCACTGCTGCGCCAGCTCGCCGTAGCGCTGCTGGTCGGCGCTGAGCTGCTGCGCCGTCGCCTGGCTCGCGTCGGGGTCCGACAGGGCGGTGATCGCCTCCCGGTCACCGTTGACGGCCCGGGCGAACTGCTGGATCAGGGCGTTGGACTGCCCGATCACCCCGCTGGCGAGGTCGAGGGCGTCGCGGCACGCCTGGGGGACCTCGCCCACCACCGGCGGCCCCGACGACGTCGGCGGCTCCGGCGAGGCGCTGGGGGTCTCGGTGACCGTCACGGTAGGCATCTCCGTGGGCGCCGGGGTGCCGGTCGAGCACGCGGCGGTGACCGCGCTGGCGGCCAGCAGGACGGCGACGGCGAGGTACCTGCGCATGCCGGACGGTAACCCGACACCCGTGGGTGCGGCCGCGGAGCCGGGCCGCACCCAGCTCACCCCGGCAGCAGGCGACCCAGCACCCCGCGGGCCGTCGCCGCCGGGCGGGTGGCCTGGGTGATGGAGGAGGCCAGCACGATGGACGCGCCCGCGAAGAGCGGCACCAGGTACTGCGAGGTGCGCTGGCGCCGCTGCCACCGGGCGAGGTCCGGCGGGGTGGCACCGGTGGGGATGGAGGCGTCCTGCACCTCCACCGACCCCTTCGCGGCCACGGCGGCCTCCGCCGCCTGACCGACCTTGCGACCGGTGTACGTGGCGTACGCCGTCGCGGCGATGCCGGCCCACGTGACGGCGGTCTTGGCGGTGACGAGCACGGCGAAGCCCTCCTGAGCCACGAGCCGCTGCTTCGAGGTGCTGGCGAGCCGGGCGTCAGCGACCACCGTCGCGGCGATGCCCGCCCACTCCACCGGCCCGAACCGCGACCACGCCGAGCTCGCCACGCGGACCCGGTCGATGCCCTGCTGGAGGTCGGCGCCCGACTTGTTGACCCCGGCCACGCCCATCACCGCCCCGCCGAACCACAGGGCGTTGCCGAGGTCGTGCACGGCCTGGGCCACGGGGTGGGCGTCGTCGTCGGTCTTCGCCATGGGGCGCTCCTCAGTGGTCGGGTGCGGCGGTCGGGTGCGGGGCCCCGGTGCGGGGCCCGGACCGCTCCGTACCCGACCGGGACCTCCCGTAACCGGTGCCGGACCTCCCGTGACCGGCGCGGGCCGGGAGGGCTCGTCCTGCGGCGCCACCGGGCCTACGGTGCGCAGGTGCGCTACTCCCCCGCCACCCTGCACCGCCTCGGGGGGCGGTTCCGGCACGTCAAGCAGCCGGACGCCGCCTCCCCCGCGCCCGGGCGCGACCCGGCGGTGACCGCCCGGGTCTCGCAGATGCTGCTGGAGATCGAGGCCGGGGGGCTCGACGCGGTCCTCGCGCACGCGACCGTCCTCGACGGCTACGACGGCGGGGAGCTGGAGCTGACCCCCGCCCAGCTGGCCGCGAGCGCCGACGCCCTGCCCGCTGACCTGCGCGCCGCGATCGAGCTCGGCTCGCAGCGCACCCGCGCCTTCGCCGCCGTCCAGCGCGAGCACCTGACCGACGTCGAGGTCGAGCTCGTCCCGGGCCTGGTCACCGGTCACCGCTACGTGCCCGTCGGCAGCGTCGGCGCGTACCTGCCCGCCGGGCGCTTCCCGCTGACGGCCAGCGCCCTCATGACCGTCGGGGTCGCCAAGGTCGCCGGTGTCAGCACGGTCGTGGCGTGCACCCCGCCGCAGCCGGGGGGCGGCGCGAACCCCGCCGTGCTGTACGCCGCGCACGTCTCCGGCGTCGACCGGGTCTTCGTCCTCGGCGGGGTGCAGGCGCTCGCGGCGATGGCCACGGGGCTCGTCGGCGACGGCCCGGTCGACATGCTCGTCGGCGCGGGCAACGCCTACGTCGCCGAGGCGAAGCGGCAGCTCTTCGGGACGGTGGCCATCGACCTGCCCGCCGGGCCCAGCGAGGTCGCGGTGATCGCCGACGACACCGCCGACGCCGAGATGGTCGCCGCCGACCTGCTCGGGCAGGCCGAGCACGGCCCGACCTCCCCGGCGGCGCTGGTGACGACCTCGCAGACCCTCGCCGACGCGGTCGCGGCCGAGGCCGAGCGCCAGCTCGAGAGCCTCGCGACGCGGGACGTCGCCGGGCCGGCGTGGCGCGACCACGGCAGCATCACGTGGGCCGCCGACCGCGAGACCGCCGCGGCGCTGATGGACGACCTCGCCCCCGAGCACCTGGAGGTGCTCACCGGCGACGACGCCTGGTACCACGACCGGCTGCGCAACTACGGCTCCCTGTTCCTCGGGCCGTGGTCGACGGTGGCGTACTCCGACAAGGGCATGGCCGGCACCAACCACACCCTGCCCACCGCCGGCGGGGCCCGGCACAGCGCCGGCCTGTCGGTCTCGCGGTTCCTCAAGCCGCTGACCTACCAGCGCGTCGACCGCGCCGCGACACCGCTGCTGGCGCCGGCCGTGGAAGTGATCTCGAACTCCGAGGGGATGGCCGCGCACGCCGCCACAGCGACCCTGCGCGTCAGGCGCCACCTCGGGCCGGGGCCCGTCGCCCGGGCCTGAGGTGCGCGCGGGTCGGAGCACCACGGGTCCGTGCCACGACGGGCCACGGCTTCCGCCAGCACGGTCCAGCGCAGGGTGACCGCCGCCGTCACGTCGCTGCACGTCAGGGGCTACCGCCCCTCCCGGGGGCGACTGCGGTCCACGACGGGGAAGAACCCGGTGCTGCTGCTGACCACCGCGGGCCGCAGGAGCGGTGTCCAGCGCACCCGCCCCGTGGTGCACCTGCCCGACGGTGCCCGCTTCGTGGTCTGCGGGTCCTACGGCGGCTCCGACACCACCCCGGCGTGGGCGCTGAACCTGGCGGCGAACCCCTCCGCCACCATCGAGGTCCGAGACCGGAAGATCCCGGTGACCTCCACCGAGGCGGAGGGCGCGGAGCACGACCGGCTGTGGGCCGCGCTGGTCACCGAAGCGCCGGGGTTCGCCGGGTACCGCGACGAGACCACCCGGCGGCTGCCGCTGCTGGGGCTCGACCCGGTGGGGGTCACCGCCGCCCGGTCAGTCGAAGACGTCGGGGTCGGGTCCGATGCGCTCGGCGCGCTCGAGACCGCCGATCACCTCCATCTGCTCCTCGCTCAGCGCGAAGCCCGTGATGTCGATGTTGCTGGCGA
This sequence comes from uncultured Quadrisphaera sp., assembly GCA_964242735.1. Taxonomy (GTDB): domain Bacteria; phylum Actinomycetota; class Actinomycetes; order Actinomycetales; family Quadrisphaeraceae; genus CADCUY01. The sequence goes on from CAXTAK010000006.1 coordinate 151,558, forward strand.
TCCGCGAGGGCGTCACCGACTTGGGGATGACGATGTTCCCGAGCTGCAGGTGCCAGCGCAGCACCACCTGCGCGGGGTCGACGGCGTGCGCGGCCGCGATGGCGCCGATCGCGTCATCCTCGAGCAGGGCGCCGCCCTGGCCGATGGGGCTCCACGCCTCGGTGACGATGCCGTGCTCGGCGTGGAAGGCCCGCAGGTCCTCCTGCTGCAGGTACGGGTGGAGCTCGACCTGGTTGACCGCTGGGACCACCCCGGTCTCGTCGAGCAGCACCCGCAGGTGCGTCTTCTGGAAGTTCGAGACGCCGATGGAGCGGATGCGCTCCTCGCGCTGGAGCTCGATGAGCACCTTCCAGGTGTCGAGGTAGTCACCGCTCTGACCGGGCCAGTGGATGAGGTACAGGTCGAGCTGCTGGAGCTGCAGCTTCTCCATGCTCGACTCGAAGGCGGCGCGGGTGGTGTCGGGGCCGCGGTCGGCGTTGGCCAGCTTGGTGGTGACGTACACGTCCTCGTGCGAGAGCGTGCTGGTGCGCAGCGCGCTCCCCACCCCCGCCTCGTTCTGGTAACCGGCGGCGGTGTCGATGTGGCGGTACCCGGCGTCCAGCGCGGTGAGCACCACCTCGTCGGTCTTCTCCGGGGGCACCTGGAAGACGCCCAGCCCGACCTGGGGGATGGTGTGGCCGTCGTTGAGCGTGAGCGAGGGGATCTCGGGCATCCCACGACCCTACGCAGGGGTGGTGGACGGCGGCGCGCTGGCTGCGGCGGCCCGCGGACCGGGGACGACGACCGAGGAGGAGACCGTCGACACGGCGCCGGCCTTCGTCGCCGCTCGACGACAGCGGCTCGCGGAGGTGCTGGACGACGTCCAGCTGATCGGTGTGGGTGAGGACATCCGCGACCCCTCGGTCGTGCAGCACGCGCGGCGCTGATGCCCACGACGGGCACCGGTGAGCTGTTCCTGGTCGACACCTCCGCTCTCGCCCGGGTCTGCACCGAGGGCTTCCGGGTGCTGCCGGTCGACGGGCAGATCGCCGACCGCGCTCGCGAGGTGCAGCGGGTGGTGGCGGGCCGGGGGTACCACCGGGCCGCTCCGACGGGCGCGGTGCCGGTGGCGGCAGTCGAGTCCTCCTGGGTGCACGGCCCGGCCGCGCGGACCTGGACCGGCGAGACGCGCCGTGACGACGGTGATCCGTGGGCGGTGCCCGGCTCGTCACGACCGACATGCACTCTGACCAACTTGACCAACACAGGTGCGGCGTCCATGATCGAGAGGTGTCGACCACGGTGAGCGTCTACGACGCCAAGACACAGCTGTCGCGGTTGCTCGCCCGAGTGGAAGAGGGAGAGGAGATCATCATCGCTCGCAACGGTCGCCCCGTGGCGCGACTGGCTCCGCTGCCGCCGCAACCGCCGCGCATCCCCGGTGCCTGGCGCGGGCGAGTGGTCATCCGTGACGACTTCGATGACCTCACCGCCGATGACGCAGCGGAGTGGTACGGCCCGTGAGGCTGCTGCTCGACACGCACGTGGTGCTCTGGTGGCTCGCCGACGACCCGGCGCTGACAGCCGCCCACCGGAGGGCGGTCAGCGATCCCGCCAACACGGTGCTGTTCTCCGCGGTCAACGTCGCCGAGATCTCGATCAAGGCCTCGCTCGGCAAGCTGGAGGCCCCGACGGACCTGAGCGAGCAGCTCACCGCCCAGGGCTTCGAAGAGCTTCCACTCACCGCAGCGCACGCCACACGCCTGCGGGGCCTGCCCTGGCTGCACCGCGACCCCTTCGACAGGATGCTCGTCGCACAGGCCCAGGACGAGGGACTGACCTTCGTCACGCTCGACCGGCGCTGTCGCGACTACGACGTGCGGGTGCTGTAGGGCGGGCTCTGCGCCAGGGGGCGCGCACGCGGCGCGGAACACCCGGCGCACCCGTGCGGTTCCCCAGCGCGTGACCACCCGCGTGCCGCTGTCCGTGCTCGACCTCGCCATCGTCGCGAAGGGGTCCAGCATCGGCGACACCATCGCGCACTCGGTCGCCCTCGCGCAGCGCGCGGAGGAGGTGGGCTACCAGCGGGTGTGGTACGCCGAGCACCACAACATGCCCAGCGTCGCCTCGTCGGCTCCCGCGGTGCTCATCGCGCACGTCGCGGCCCACACCCGCTCCATCCGCCTCGGCGCCGGCGGGGTGATGCTGCCGAACCACGCGCCGCTGACCATCGCGGAGCAGTTCGGCACCCTCGCCGCCGCGCACCCCGGGCGCATCGACCTCGGCCTGGGCCGGGCACCGGGCTCGGACCAGGTCACCGCGGCCGCGCTGCGCGCCGACCCCGCCGCGGCGCAGACCTTCCCCCACGACGTCCTGGAGCTCCAGGCGTACCTCGCCGGAGCCTCGACGGTGCCGGGGGTCAGCGCGGTGCCCGGCGCGGGCACGCGCGTGCCGCTGTACATCCTCGGGTCGTCGCTGTTCGGCGCGCAGCTCGCCGCGGCGCTGGGCCTGCCCTACGCCTTCGCCTCCCACTTCGCGCCCGAGGCGCTGCACGACGCCGTCGCGCTGTACCGCCGCGACTTCCGCCCCTCCGAGCAGCTCGACCACCCCCACGTGATCGCCGGCGTGAACGTCGTCGCCGACGACACCGAGGCGGGCGCCCGCGCCCAGCTCGTCGACGTCCGCCGCCAGCGGGCGGTCGCCCTCTTCGCGCGGGGCCAGGACTTGAGCGACGCCGAGGCCGACGCGCTGCTCGCCGCCGGCGTGGGACACCACGTGGACCGGATGCTCACCTGCACCGCGGTCGGCACCCCGGCGCAGGTGCGCGAGCAGCTCGACGACTTCGCCGCCGCCGCTGGTGCGGACGAGCTCATCACCGCTCACGCCTCGCCCGCCCCGCAGGCCCGGCTGCGCTCCCTGACCCTGCTCGGTGAGGCGGCGCTGCCCGTCGCCGCCTGAGCGCCGCGGGGGGCACCGCGGCGTGCGGGCTGCGGCGGCCGGCCCGTCACCCGCGGCGCGTCAGGCCCTGCCCCGGGCCATCGCGATGAGCCGGTCCAGCACCCGGGCACCGTCGGCGCGCAACCCGTTGTGCAGGTACTCGTTCGTCAGCCACACCCGCGCCCCGCGCACCGCACCGGCGGTGGCGAGGGAGTGGGCGGCGGGCACGTAGGGGTCCTCGGCGTAGACGGCGGCCGCGAGCGGCACGGTGCTCACCGCGAGCTGCGCCGGGTCGTACAGCCGCGGCCACGGGTGGTCGGCCAGCAGCTGCGCCGCCCCGGCCAGCGGTGCGAGCGCCCCGACGTCCTGCAGCACCCACGGGTGCACGTGCTCACCGAAGAGCAGCGAGGGGTCCTCGTCGAAGACCGCGGGCCGAGTGCGGTCCGCTGACCACGCCGTCGTCGCGCCGTCGGCGTAGCAGGCCTCGTGCAGGACGGCGTACAGCGGGTTTCGGGCGAAGCCGCCCAGCGCGGCGGCGTCGTGGCGGAACGCCGGGGAGTCCTCCGGCAGCTCCAGCAGCGCGTGCAGGTGCTCGGAGCCGTCGCTCGTGCCCAGGCCGTGCCCGGCCGTCCGCAGGCGCCGGGCGGTCAGGGCGTCACCGCCGGGCAGGGCCAGGGGCTGCTCCGACAGGCGCCGGTGCAGGGCCAGCACCCGCTGCCGGTCGCCCGGGTAGCGGGCGTAGTGGCGCTCGACCAGCTCCTGCTGGAGCGCCCAGGTGGCGGCGTAGACCTCGTCGGGGTGCAGCCCGAGCGGGGGCAGGCCGCCGGTGGTGTAGGCGGCGTCGAGGGATTCCGGCGCCAGGGAGAGGTAGGTCAGCGCGCAGAAGCCGCCGAAGGACTGCCCCAGCACGCTCCACCGGGCCACCCCCAGCGCCTCGCGGACCACCTCGGCGTCGCGCACGATGCTGTCCGCGCGGAAGTGGCGCAGGTGCCCCGCCTGCTGCTCCGGCGTCATCCCGGGCAGGTCGCCGACCGGGGCCGAGCGCCCGGTGCCGCGCTGGTCGAGCATCAGCACCCGGTGGTCGGCCAGCGCCCGCTCGAGCCACCCGGGCGAGGTGGGGGTGCTGGTGGGGCGCGGCGCCTCGTGGCCGGGGCCGCCCTGCAGGAACAGCAGGAACGGGCGGTCGAGGCCGTCGGGGTCGGCCACCTCCCGGGCGAAGACGGTGATCGTCGGCCCGTCGGGGTGGTCGTGGTCCAGCGGCACGGCCACCTCGTGCTCGACGAGGACGAGGCCGTGGGTGCGGGTGGTCACCGGCATCCGCGGAGCCTGCCACGGGGGCGCGCAGCCGGCCGCGGCTCAGGCGGCGTCGCGGCGGGCGGGGACCGGGACGCGCGCCAGGTCCTGCGCGACGACGACGTCGCCGTGGACCTCGCGGGCCTCCGCCCCCAGCACACCCGAGTCGGGGTAGCGGGAGGAGAAGTGGGTGAGCACCAGGCGCCGCGCACCCGCCGCGGCGGCGATCCCCCCGGCCTGCCGCGCGGTCAGGTGCGCGTGCTCACCCGCCAGGTGCGCGTCGGCGGTGGTGAACGTGGCCTCGCACACCAGCAGGTCCGCGCCCTCCGCGAGCTCTGCGCGCCGTCGCACACCCTGGTGTCCATGACGAACGCGAACCGCTGACCCCGTCGGGGTGCGCTGACCTCCTCCACGCGCACCACCCCGCCCGGCGTCGCCAGCGACCCCTCGCGCTGCAACCGCCCCACGTCCGGGCCCACCACGCCGCGCGCGGCGAGGGCCGCGGGCAGCATGCGGCGCCCGTCCGGCTCGACCAGGCGGTACCCCACCGTCGGCACCCGGTGGTCCAGGGCCACGGCTCCCAGCACCGCGCCGGCCAGCTCCAGCACGGGGCCGTCACCGGTCACCGGGCGCTGGTCGACCAGTTCCGCCCCGTGGGCGGCGGCCCCCAGCAGGTGCCCGACGTGCTCCGCCGCCGCCTGGGGGTGGATCAGCGGCACCGGGGCGCGCACCCCGTCCAGCGCCATCCGCTGCAGCACCCCCGGAAGACCCAGGCAGTGGTCGCCGTGGGCGTGGGTGATGGCGATCGCCGTGATGGCCGACGCCGGGACGCCGGCCAGGGTCATCTGCCGCTGCGTGCCCTCCCCGGGGTCCAGCAGCAGCCCCGCGCCGTCCCACCGCAGCAGGTACCCGTTGTGGTTCCGCGTCCGGGTCGGCACCTGCGAGGCCGTCCCCAGCACGACGAGCTCCCGCGCCGGCACCCCGGCGACGGTAGCCGGGGCCGGCGTCGGACGGCGGTGGGGCACCGGACGGCGCCGCCGACGGTGGTCGGCCGACGGGCGGCCGGCCCGCCGGAGGAGCCCGCTCAGGCGGGGTGCAGCACCTGGGTGTGCCGCACGCCGCCGCCGATGTCGCGCAGCGAGACCTCCAGCGCCCCGCTGGCGCCCTCGATGCGGGCGTGGCCGAAGAACTGGTTGCCCGCCCCCGGGTCCTGGCTCGGGTAGTCGCCGGCGGCGGCGAAGACCTGCTGCGGCCCGAAGGTGGCGTCGAGGGCGTTGGGCCCGAACGTGCCGGAGTTGATCGGCCCGCCCACGAACTCCCAGAACGGGTCGAAGTCGGTGAACTGCGCCCGCGAGGGGTCGTAGTGGTGCGCCGCGCAGTAGTGCACGTCGGCGGTGAACCACACGAGGTTGCGCACCCCGGCCGCCTTCAGCCGCGAGAGCAGCCCGGCGATCTCCAGCTCCCGACCGAGCGGCGGGCCGCCGTCGGCGTTGGCCGCGCCCTCCTGCAGCGAGCCGTCCGGCACCACCAGGCCCAGGGGGATGTCGGCCATCACGGCCTTCCACGTGGCGGTGCTGCGGCTCGCCTCGCGCACCAGCCACTCCACCTGCTCGGCGCCCAGGTACGCCGTCTCCGGGCCCGCCGCCGGCTGGGTGTTCGCGGAGTTCGCCCCGCGGTACGTGCGCATGTCGAGCATGAACACGTCCAGGTGGGGCCCGCGCGAGAAGCGGCCGTAGACCTTGCCCTCGGCGTCGCGGCGCCTGTCGTCCAGCGGGTAGTAGCCGGTGAACGCCAGGCGGGCGCGCTCGGCGAGCACGTCGGTGCGCCGCTCGAGGGCGTACCGCGGGTCCTCGAGCACCTCGCCGGGGTACCAGTTGTTCGTCACCTCGTGGTCGTCCCACTGCACGTACAGCGGCACGGCGGCGTTCATCGCCTGCACGTGCGGGTCGCCGAGGTTGTAGCGGTGGCGCCCGCGGAACTCCTCCAGGGTCTCGGCGACCTTGCCCACCCCGTCGGAGACGACGTTGCGCCACGTGCTGCCGTCGGGCAGCACCACGCTCTCCGCGATGGGCCCGTCGGCGTAGATCGTGTCGCCGGAGTGCACCCAGAAGTCGGGGTCGGTGGCCGCCATCGCGGCGTAGCCCGGCATCCCCCGGTCCACGTGGCGCCCCCACCCCTGGCCCGCGGTGTCACCCGTCCACACGAAGGAGACGTCGCGGCGGTCCGCGGGCACCGTGGTCAGGCGCCCGCTGGACGCCGGCCCGTCACCGTCGGCGGTCTCCACCAGCAGGCGGTACTCGTAGGTCTCCCCGGGGCGGAGGTCGCGCAGGCGCACGGTGCCGGTCAGGTCGGTGCCGGCGTCCACGCGGGGGCCGCGGACCCGGCGCACGCCGCCGCGGCGCCCGGGCACCAGCACCTCGGCCACCAGAGCGCCCGGGCGGTCCGCGCGGCCCCACAGCACGGCGGTGTGCGCGGTGACGTCCCCGGAGGCCACGCCGTGGCTGAGCACCGCCCGGCCCGAGCGCACGACGCCCGCCGCGCCGGCGGCGCCCCAGGCCGCTGTGCCACCGGAGGTCACGAGCGCCGTCGTGCCGCCCAGGGCCAGGCCGGCGCGCAGCAGGGCGCGCCGGGTGGGCGACGAGGTGGGGGCGCTGGGTGTCGGGGTCTCGGACATCTCGGTCATGCCTCCATGCAAGACCCCGTGGCACGGGCCGCGGGTGACGTTGCAGCGAGGAGTGGGTGAACGCTCGCTACGGTGCCGGCGACAGGGAGGACCGCTGTGACACGACCGCGCATGACGCTGACGAGCGTCGTCCTGGACTCACCCGACGCCCGCGAGCTCGCCGGCTTCTACCAGCGCCTGCTCGGCTGGGAGGCGCGCCAGGACGAGCCGGACTGGGTGGCCCTGCGCGCACCGGACGGCGGCGCGGCGCTGTCCTTCCAGACCGAGCCCGGTCACACCCCGCCGGTGTGGCCCGCGGGGCCCGGGGACCCGCGGATGATGGCGCACCTCGACATCGAGGTCGACGACCTCGGCGCCGCCAGCGCTCACGCCGTCGCCGTGGGCGCGGTGCTCGCCGACCACCAGCCGCAGGACGACGTGCGCGTGCACCTCGACCCCGCGGGCCATCCCTTCTGCCTGTGGGTGTGCACCTGAGGCGGCTCACCGGGGGGCGTGCGCACACCCGCGCGTGACGCTGCCGCCCCCGCCGGGGTGGGCGGAGTCCGGTGGCGTCACCTGCCGCCGCACGTCGCCACCGTGGTGTTCGTCGACAGGAGCAGGTACCCGGCCTCGGTGATGGGCGTGGTCGCCCAGGGCTCCTCCCCGCGGTCGGCGAACCCGTCGTGGGCTCGGGCGTGGTGGACGTGGCGCGGCCAGGACAGGGCGATGAGGACGTCGAGGTCGAACAGCGCGAAGGGGCTGCTCAGCATCGCGATGAGCGGTGACGACCTCGAGGGTGATCGGAGCGGCGTCCGCGTCCTGGGCGAAGACCGGGAAGCCGGTGGCCGTCGGCACCGTCGACGCCGCCAGCCCGCGCTGCGCCAGCAGCGACACGGCGACACCGATCGACGTGCCGCGGTCGGGTCGGACCCCTCGCGGCGATGCGCGCCTGCCCGCTCGCTGCCCGCGCCCTGCGGTGCGCCCATGGCATCGCGGCGCGCGTGGGTCACCGGCGGCGGCTCCGGCGTGGGGGCCGCCGCCGCGATGGCACTGGCCGCCGCCGGCCACGAGGTGGTCGTCTCCGGACGCCGCACGGACCGGGTGGGCGAGGTCGTCGAGGCCATCACGGCCACCGGCGGGCGCGCGCAGCCCCTGCCCCTCGACGTCACCGACAGCGCAGCGATCGCCGCAGCGGCTGACACGCTCGCCACCGTCGACGTGATCGTCGCCGCCGCGGCGCTCAACACCCCCCGCCGTCACTGGACCGACCTGGACCTGCCCGCCTTCGACGCCGTCGTGACCACCGACCTCACCGCGCTCGCGCACTGCGTGCTCGCCGTCCTGCCGGGGATGCGCGCCCGGCGCGACGGGCAGGTCGTCGTGGTCTCCTCGCGCGCCGCCGTCGACCGCTCCCCGGGGGCCGGCGCCGCCTACCGGGCCAGCAAGAGCGGCGCCGGTGAGCTCGTCGACAGCCTCAACGACGACCTGCACGCCGAGGGGATCCGCGCCACGCACCTGTGCCCGGGCGACATCGCCACCGACTTCATCAACGCCCGCCCCACCGTCCCCGACGCGGCGGCGCGCTCGACGATGCTGACGCCGGACGACGTCGCGCAGGTGATCGCGTTCATCGTGGCCAGCTCGGCCACCGTGCGCATCGACGAGCTGGTGCTCTCCCCCAGCCGCCGGCCCTGACCGGCGGTGACACCGCCCGTGGGGGACGTGGCGGTCGGCGGCGCGGAGCTCCTCGGTGGTGAGCGCCGACCACCACGCGGTGCCCGGCTCGGAGCGGCGCACCGCGCGCGCCGCCGAGAGGGCCGCGTCGGTGCTCAGCACCAGGACCACGTCGACGCCGCGGGTCGCAGCGATGACCCGCAGCCCGCGGACGAGGCCGGCGAGCACGCTGCCGCGCACGTCAGCGCCGCCGCTGGCCGCGGTGCCCAGCGCCGGGACGGCGAGGCGCAGCCGGCCGTGAGGGACGCCGCACTGGTCCAGCAGGTCGACGGCCTGGCCGACCGTCTCCAGGTGGTACGCCGCATCGCCGGTCCCCCCGAGCGGCACCGCGCCGAGCACGACCACCGGTTCGTCTGCGCGCCCACCGGGCAGCAGCTCGACCCGCAGTGCTCCGGCGCGACGGTGCTGCTCAGCGTGGTCGTCCCACCAGGCACCGACCCGCGCCGCCAGCGCGCCGTCACCGCGCAACCACCCGCGCTCGACCCTGCCGGCGGTGTCGGTGGGCAGCAGCCACGCGTCCAC
>CAXTAK010000007.1:0-147867 GCA_964242735.1 uncultured Quadrisphaera sp.
TGCCGTGCCGTGCCGTGCCGTGCCGTGCCGTGCCGTGCCGTGCCGTGCCGTGCCGGTGCCGTGCCCGCGGTCGCCTCGGTCCGGCTCAGCCGGCGACTCGTGGCTCGCCCGCGTCGGCGCGGACGGCGTCCAGGCGGGCCTGGGCTCCGTCGAGCCACTCCTGGCAGTGGCGCGCGAGGGCCTCGCCCCGCTCCCACAGCGCCAGCGAGGCCTCCAACGGCTCGCCTCCGGCCTCGAGGCGGCGCACGACCTCGACGAGCTCGTCGCGGGCCTGCTCGTAGCCCAGCGATGCCACGTCGTGAACAGCATCCCCGATCCCGTCAGCCGGGTCCGCACCGTCCGGTGCCCCGGTGCTTCCCGGTACCCCATGGCTGCTGGGTGCCCGGTTGCTGCTCTGCGCTCCCCCACTGCCCGCGCTGCCCGCGCTGCCCGTGCTGCCCGGCGCTCGGGCGCTGCCCGGTGCTGCCGCGTCGCTCGTCGTCTCAGCCAACGTCGTCCTCCCTGCTCGTCACGCGCGCCCCGATCCGTCCCTGCGCCAGGAGAACCTGCACCTGCTCGCCGACCTCGACGTCGTCAGGGGAGCGCACCACCGCGCCCACCTGGGCCTCCGCCCCGTCACCAGCTCCGTCACCAGCACTGCCACCAGCGGGGATGACCCGCTGCACCACCGCGTACCCGCGCACCAGCGTCGCCGCAGGGGACAGGGTGCGGACCCCGGTGACGAGCGCGTCGAGCTCTCCGCGCGCGGAGCCCAGCATCCCGGCCAGGGCGCGCCAGGAGCGCGCCGCCACCTCGTCGAGCTGCCGCTGCCGTTCGCGCACGCCGCGGTCGGGGTCGGCGAGGGCGGGGCGCGTGAGCAGGGCGGCGAGCGCGGCGTGCTCCCGGGTGATCCGCCCGGCCAACCCCCGGCGCAACCGCTCACGGGCACCCACCAGGCCGGCGAGCTCCTCGACCACCGCGGGCACCACCCGGCGCCCGGCGTCGGTGGGGGTGGACGCGCGCACGTCGGACACCAGGTCGAGCAGCGGTGAGTCGACCTCGTGCCCGATGGCGCTGACCACGGGAGTGGTGCACGCGGCCACCGCTCGCACCAGCCCCTCGTCGCTGAAGGCGAGCAGGTCCTCCAGCGACCCACCGCCGCGGGCGACGACGATCACGTCGACGTCGGGGGCGGCGTCCAGCTCCCGGACGGCGGCGGTGACCTCGCGGGCCGCGCTCGGCCCCTGCACCGGCACCTGGCGGAGGACGAACCGGACGCTGGGCCACCGGGTCGTCGCGGTGACCACGACGTCGTGCTCGGCAGCGCTGCCGCGCCCGCAGACCAGTCCGACGGCGCGGGGCAGGAACGGCAGGGGCCGCTTGCGGCCGGCGTCCAGCAGGCCCTCGGCGGCAAGCACCCGCTTGAGGTGCTCGATGCGGGCCAGCAGCTCACCGACCCCGACGGCGCGGATCTCCTGCGCCTCCAGCTGCAGGGTGCCGCGCTTGGTGCGGAAGTCGGGGGTGGCGCGCACCACGACGCGAGCGCCGTCGCGCACCCCGTCGGGGAAGATCGCGAGGAGGCGGGCGTGCGCGGTGACCGTCATCGACATGTCGACATCGGTGTCGCGCAGGGTCAGGAAAGCCAGGCTCGTGCCCGGCCGCAGGGTGCACTGGACCACCTGGCCCTCGACCCACACCGTGGACATCTTGGAGACGTAGTCGGCGATCTTGGCGCTGAGCAGGCGAAGGGGCCACGGCTGCTCCGCCGTGGTGGCTGCCGCCGTCTGGGGCAGCGCCGCCCGCTGCACCCCCGCTGTCGCCATGCCCGCAACCTACGATGGGGGGGTGACAGTCGTCCCCGCCATCCACGACCGCTCGTCGGTGCCGGACGGGCTCGCCGACGGTGCGCCGGGTGATGCCGCAGGACCAGCGGCGTCCACGGCGCTGGCGACGGCAGGGCTGACGACTCCGCCCACCGCGGGACCGCCGACGGCGACCTCGGGGCCCAAGCGGGTCCTCCTCGCGGCTCCCCGCGGGTACTGCGCGGGGGTGGACCGCGCGGTGGTGACGGTGGAGAAGGCCTTGGAGCACTACGGGGCGCCGGTGTACGTGCGCAAGGAGATCGTCCACAACAAGCACGTCGTCGAGACCCTCGCCCGCCGCGGCGCGGTCTTCGTCGACGACACCGACCAGGTGCCCGAGGGCGCCCGGGTCGTCTTCTCCGCTCACGGCGTCTCCCCCGCGGTGCGCCGCGCCGCCGACGCCCGCTCGCTGCAGTCCATCGACGCCACGTGCCCGCTGGTCACGAAGGTGCACCGCGAGGCCGTCCGCTTCGCCCGCGACGACTTCGACATCCTCCTCATCGGCCACGAGGGGCACGAGGAGGTCGAGGGCACCGCGGGGGAGGCTCCTGAGCACACCCAGCTCGTCGACGGGCCGGGCGCCGTGGACGCCGTGGTGGTGCGCGACCCCGCCAAGGTGGTGTGGCTCTCGCAGACCACCCTGTCCGTCGACGAGACCATGGACACCGTGCGGCGCCTGCGCGAGCGCTTCCCCTCCCTGCAGGACCCACCGAGCGACGACATCTGCTACGCCACCCAGAACCGGCAGGTGGCGGTCAAGAAGCTCGCCGAGCAGGCGCAGCTGGTCATCGTCGTGGGGTCGGCGAACTCCTCGAACTCGGTGCGCCTGGTGGAGGTGGCGCTGCAGCACGGGGCGAGGGCCTCGCACCGCGTCGACACCGTCGCCGAGGTGCAGGACGCGTGGTTCGACCACATCGACGTCGTGGGCGTGACCTCGGGTGCCTCGGTGCCGGAGATCCTCGTGCGCGACGTGCTGGAGGACCTGCTGCGACGCGGGTACGGGGCTCCGGAGGAGATCAGGACGGCGGAGGAGGACCTGCTCTTCTCCCTGCCGCGGGAGCTGCGGGCCGACCTGAAGCTGCGAGCCGCAGCGACCACCACGACGGGCTGCGCGACCTGAGCGGGCCACTGGGCGGTGACTGGGGCAGTGGTGAGCGCGTCTTCGGCCCCCCCCACGGCACCGTCGAGACCGACTGGTTCGTGCCGCTGGTGCGCGAGGCGCACCCGCAGGTGGAGCATGAGCGGGCCCGCGCGAGCGTCGCCCGCGTGTGGGCGGTGCTGCGCGATGAGGCCGGGCGGGTCGGCGTGCCCGTCTCCGAGGTGGACGACGTAGCGGTCCGCCGGCGCCTCGGGCTGCTCGGCGCCGTGGACGAGGCCGTGGACGCCCACCATGACCCCGATGGCCACGGCCCTGCGCGGGCGGCGGACGAGCCCGGTCGGGCGGGCGGTCCTCCACAGCTGACCGGTCCTTCCGGGGCGGGCGGTCCTCCTCGGGCGGGCGGTGCCCCTGAGGCGGGCGGTCCCGGTGGTGATGACGACGCGGTGCTGCTGACGGCGCTGCGCGTCGTCCGCGCTGCTGCTCGCGCGTACGGCGGCTGACTGCACCGCTGGGGCTGGCGCTGACTGCACCGCTGGGTACAGCACCGGGCCACGCCGAGAACGGCGCCTCAGCGGATGTCGAGGCCGAGGTTCCCGGCCAGGTGCAGCGCTTGGGCGACGTCGATCACCGCGCCGCGCACGTCGACGACGCGCGGGTCGAGGGCGCCGAGCAGGCTGCCACGCAGGTCTGCTCCCGTGAGCCTGGCACCGGTGAGGTCGGCGCCGGTGAGGTCCACCTCGTGGAGCACGAGGTCCTCGCCGCCGAGGTGGGCGAGGTCGGCCTCGCGCAGGCTGACCCGCGAGAAGCGCGAGCCCTTGACCGACGCCCCCCGCAGGGAGGTGAACGCCCACGAGCCGCCCTCGACGGTGACCGGGCTCAGGCCGGTGCGGGTGAACGCCGTGCCGGTCAGCTTGCAGCCGGTGAAGGTGGCGCCGAAGAGCGACGAGCGCTCGACCCGGCAGTTGGTGAAGGCGCTGGCGCGGTGGGTCGAGGCGTTCAGCCTCACCCCGGTGAAGGTGCACTCCTCGAACAGGGCGCCCTCGGTGATCACCTCGCTCATGTCGACGTCGACGAAGCGGCAACGCACGTACGCGCCGGTGAGCTCGCGGCCGTACCAGTCCTCGTCGATGACCTCGGAGTCCTCGGTGCGCTCGTCCACGCGGTCACCCTGCCCGCGCAGGGCCGTCGCCGCAGGGCGTGGGCGTCGCCAGGTCCAGCGGCTCCGCTGCGCTCGGTGCGCGCCCGCGGCGGCTGACCCCGTGCCGGACCCTCTGACGCCGGACGCTCATGCGGCTTCGGTGCACTCGGGACGCCGGTCCGCCCACTCGGGACGCCGGTCCGCCCACCCGGGGACCAGCGGTGATGGCGCGCAGCCGTGGACGAACCCGGTCGGCGAGGTCCACACGAAGCGGCCGCGCTCCGGCTGGTCGAGGCGCCAGCCGAAGTGGGTCTTGGCGTCGTGGTGGCGCTCGCACCCCGCGCCGCTGTTGTGGTCGGCGGTGACCCCGAGCACCCCGTCCTCACGCACCTGACCGAAGTTGATCGTGTGATCGATCTGCCCCAGCACGGCCGGCTCCTCGCACGTCGGGACGAAGCACGTCCCGTCGCGAGCGACCACGTGGCGGCGCAGCGCCGACGGTGGTCGGTACACCGTCAGCCCCCGATCGAGGAGCGTGCCGGAGACGGGGTCGGCGAGGAGCCTCCGCCACCGGGCGTCCGCAGCGAGGGTCCTGACCGCATCGACGTCCACGGCACCCACACCGGGGACGTGGGCCGGCACCGCCGACTGGCCGAGGAGGGTGTCGGCGGCCACGACCACCTGCACCTCGGCGAGGTCGGCGAGCTCCCGGGGCGTCGGCACGGCGACCGTCGGCAGCGTCGTGCCCAGACCTCCACCAGTGGTGGTGTCCAGCACTGCGGCACCGGCTGTCGTGCGACCGGTGAGGATCGCCGTGAACGCGTCGGCGCACAGCTGCTCCAGCGTCCGCGTCTCCTCCTCGCCCGACGGGGTGAGGCCCGACTGCCGCGCCGTGGCGGCGACCCGGCGCACGGCCAGCGAGACCGCTGTCGCATCGACCAGCGGGAGGTCGGCGGTGATCCGGCGGCAGCCCGGCACGGGGGAGGGACCCAGCCGGACCCTGCGCTCCTCGCGCCCCGCAGCGGCGCGCTCCGCCCACCACGCGGGCAGCCGACGAGCGAGCTCGGTCTCGAGCAGCATGCGGAGCTGCTGGGGTGACCGGCCCGGCGCGTGCTGCACGGCGATGGCCTGCACCGCGCTCAGCACGCCGTCATCGGGCACGTCGCGCAGGACCGCGGCCGTGACGCGCACCTGCGCCAGGTCCATCCGACCATCGGCCAGAGCATCGGCGGCGACCGGGAGCTGGGTCTCGACCCGGCGGGCGAGACCGACCAGGCGCGAGGCGGCGAGCGGTGACAGCGCGAGCACCGGAGCGAGCTCGTCGGCGGCCGGGCGCAGCGACGCTCGTCGCCCCTCGGGGCGGGGAGCCGCCGCATCGAGCCTCGCCACGGCGTCCAGCTGCCCGGCGGCGCAGTGCGCCAGGAGCGCCCGCCACGAGCGCACGACCTCCACCAGCTCGCGGGGGGAGAGGTCGACCGCGGCCACGGCGGTCAGCGCCGTCAGCAGCTCGGGCCCTGGAGGCCGGTCGAGGGACGCCATCCGCTCGGCCCGCCACAGCGTCGCGGGCAGCCTGGCATCATCACCACGCGGTGGCAGCTCCGAGGCATCAGTAGAACGGGTGTTCGACATGCAGATCACCCTGGCACGGGCCACCGACACTCCTCGTGGACCGTCCACAGGGCCGATCACGCCGTCACGCCGTCACGCCGTCACGCCGACCGGGACGCTGGGCGCGGAGCTCGGGCCTGCCATGAGCGCCGGCCCACCACGATGCACGAGCGCACTGTGGCGCCCCGGCGCCCGGGGCGCCCGGCTCAGCGCACTTCGAGGTCCAGCAGCTCCGGCGACGTCAGCGGCCGAGGCAGCTGGTGCAGGGGCTCCACGACGTCGATGGTCGTGTCCGTCAGCTCCAGCTCGCCCATGCGTCGTGCGGAGACGAGCACCCGCGTCTCCAGCGCCGCGACCATCTTGTTGTAGTCCTCCACCGCCCGCCCGAGGGTGCGCCCCAGCTTGCCCGTGTGCTCCCCGAGCGTGCCCAGGCGGGCGTGCAGCTCACGCCCGAGGTCGAACAGCTCGCGCGCCCCGTCCGCCAGCGCGGCCTGCTGCCAGGTGAGAGCCACCGTCCGCAGCAGCGCCAGCAGCGTGGTGGGCGTCGCGAGCACCACGCGGCGGCCCATGGCGTGCTCCAGCAGCGCGGGGTCGGCCTCGCACGCGGCAGCGAGGAACGACTCGCCCGGCACGAAGCACACGACGATCTCGGGGGAGGGCTCGAACGCCGTCCAGTACTGCTTCGCGGCGAGGGCGTCGACGTGCCCGCGCAGCGCCCGGGCGTGCGCGCGCGCGGCCTCCGCGAGGCGCTCGGCCTGCCCGGCGCCCCCGGTGCCCGGCGTGGCGCTCGCGTGCAGGAACGCCGCCAGCGGGGCCTTCGCGTCGACCACCACGTGCTTGCCGCCCGGCAGGGTGATCACCGCGTCGGGGCGGACCCCGTCGCCGTCGCGGTTGACGCCGCTGGCCTGCACGTCGAAGTCGACCCGCTCGAGCATGCCCGCGTGCTCGACGACCCGGCGCAGCTGCACCTCGCCCCACGCCCCGCGCGCGTTCGGGCTGCGCAGCGCCCCCGCGAGCGCCGCCGTCTGGTCGCGCAGCGCGTCACCCGAGCGCTGCACGGCGTCCAGCTGCGCGCCCAGGCGCCCGTACTGCTCGACGCGCTCGCGCTCCAGCTCCCCGACGTGACGCTCCAGGCGGGCCATGCTGGAGCTGACGGGGGCGATCGCCGAAGCCAGCTCGACGCCGGCGTCCGCCTCCAGCTCGCGCCGGTCGAGGCGGTCGGCGAGCACGTCGCGCGCGGCGCCGAGGCCCGCCTCGCGCACCCGCGCCCGCGCGGTGGCCACCGCGGCCCCCGCGACGGCCCCGATGGTCAGCCCCAGCACCAGCACGAGGACGACCACCAGCAGTGCCGACGCCGTCAGCTCGCTCATGCGCTGAGGGTGGCACCCACCACGGACAGCACCGGGGAGCGGGCCGGGCGTGGCGCGCCGCTACCGTCCCGGCGTGCCGCAGACCTGGGAGTCGAGCGCGCCCGGCGTCCTCGCGCTGCCGTCGGGGCGGCTGGTGCGCGGTCGAGCGCTGCGACGTCCGCTGCCCGGGGGCCCAGCGCCCGCCTTCGCGCTGCACCTGCTCGGGCGCCGGCTCCCACCCGTGGCGTGGGAGAGCCGCTGGGTGCGCTGGCCCGACCTGTCCCTGCCCGCCGACCGCGACGACGCGCGCGAGGCCCTGGTCGAGGCGTGGCGGCGCGCCGCGGGCGAGCGGGTGGAGGTCGCCTGCACCGGGGGGCGCGGGCGCACGGGCACCGCGCTCGCGTGCCTGGCCGTCCTCGACGGCGTGCCGCCGGGCGACGCGGTCGCCCACGTGCGCGAGCGCTACCACCCCCGCGCGGTCGAGACCCCGTGGCAGCTGGCGTACGTGCGCCGCTTCACGCGCCAGGACGACGTCGCGGACGCCAGCCCGCGGACGGTCACCGCCGCTGACCCCGGCGCTACCGCAGGGCCCACCGCGCCTGCGCCGTGACGCTGACCTCGGCGGCGCCCGCGGACAGCGGGACAGCGGAGTCCGCCACGGCGCTCTCCGCGGACGCCGCGTAGGCGGTGGACGACCCGCCGCTGTCCTCCCGCACCGAGATCAGCTCACCGAGCTCACCCCCGGCCAGCTCCGCGTACTCCTCGGCCTTCTCCCGCGCGTCCGCGAAGGCCTCCTCGCGGGCCTGGGCTCGCAGCGCGGTGTCGTCGGCCACGGTGAAGGAGACGCCGGACAGCCGGGCCGCGTCACCACCCGCCGCCACGGCCACCCCGATCGTCGCTCCGGCGGTGTCCAGATCGCGCAGGGTGACGGAGAGGTCCTGGCGCGCCACGTACCCGGTGACCTGCTGCCCCTCGGGGCCGTACTGCGGGTACAGCTGCACACCGGCGGTCCGCACGTCGCCCGCTGCCACGCCCTCCCCCCGCAGGGCGTCGGTGATCGCCCGGGTCGCCGTGCTGGCCGCGGCCAGTGCGGCGTCGACGGTCGGTGCTGCGGTCTCCGCGCCGATGGTGGTCTCCACGACGTCCGGGGTGGCGCTCGCGGTGCCGACGCCGGCGACGGCGATCCCCGCGTCCGACCCCCGGGCGGACGCCGGTGCGGCGCTCGCCCCGGGTGGGACGGCGCTGGCGAGCAGGAGCCCGCCGCCGGTGGCGAGGGCCGTGACCCCGAGCAGCGGGGCGAGCAGGCGGGCAGCGGGCACGGTGACCTCCGGAGTTCGGCGACTGTGCTCCCCAGACGCCGTGGACGGCGCGCAGGTTGCCGCGCGGGCCGACGTCCCGCCCGTAGGCTCTGGGACTCGTGGCACTCACCATCGGCATCGTCGGCCTGCCCAACGTCGGCAAGTCCACCCTGTTCAACGCCCTGACGAAGAGCCAGGTGGTCGCGGCCAACTACCCGTTCGCGACGATCGAGCCGAACATCGGCGTCGTCCCCCTGCCCGACGAGCGCCTCGGGGTGCTCGCCGGCATCCACTCCAGCGAGCGCGTGGTGCCCGCGACGGTCTCCTTCGTCGACATCGCCGGCATCGTCAAGGGCGCGTCCGAGGGCGAGGGGCTGGGCAACAAGTTCCTCGCGACGATCCGCGAGGCCGACGCGATCTGCCAGGTCGTGCGCGACTTCGCCGACCCCGACGTCGTGCACGTCGACGGGAGGGTCGACCCGGCGTCCGACCTGGAGACGATCGACACCGAGCTGATCCTCGCCGACCTGCAGACCCTCGAGCGGGCGATCCCCCGGCTGGAGAAGGAGGTGAAGGGGAAGAAGACCGACCGCGCGGTGCTGGACGCCGCGACCGCCGCCGCGGAGCTCCTCGGTGCGGGCACCACCTTGTTCGCCGGGGCCGCGGCGGCCGGCATCGACGCGGCGGCGCTGCGTGAGCTCGGGCTGCTGACGACCAAGCCGTTCGTCTTCGTGTTCAACCTCGACGAGGCGGGGCTGGTCGACGCCGCGCGCCGCGCCGAGCTGGCGGCGCTGGTCGCCCCCGCGGAGGCCGTCTTCCTCGACGCGCAGGTCGAGGCCGACCTCGCCGACCTGCCCGCGGAGGAGGCCGCGGAGCTGCTCGCCAGCGTCGGCGCCGACGAGCCGGGGCTCGACCAGCTGGCGCGGGTGGGCTTCGCGACCCTGGGGCTGCAGACGTACCTGACCGCGGGGCCGAAGGAGTCCCGGGCGTGGACGATCCCGCGGGGCGCGACGGCGCCGCAGGCCGCCGGCGTGATCCACACCGACTTCCAGCGGGGGTTCATCAAGGCCGAGGTGGTCTCCTTCGACGACCTGGTCGCCGCCGGGTCCATGGCGGAGGCGAAGGCGCGCGGGCGGGTGCGCATCGAGGGCAAGGACTACGTGATGGCCGACGGGGACGTGGTGGAGTTCCGGTTCAACGTGTAGTCGGAGGCTCTCCGCACCACTGAGCTGCAGGTGTGCCGCTCAGGCCCTGCCTGCGGGCACAGGACGGGCGTACGAGGGCATGGCATCGCTCGACGCCATCTCTGGTGTCATGGCCCGCGTGACGTCAAACACCCCGCCAGAGAGCACGACGGCCCGCCTGCTCATAGAGTCGTTCGTGCGGCAGACGACCGAGCGCTTGCGGTCCCTGCGCTGCTCGCGCATCCCGGTGAGACTGGGCGGGCTCGCGAGGAAGCTCTGCGCGATCACCTGCGCTCGTTCCTCCCGCCCTCCCTCGGTGTCTCGACGGGCTTCGTCATCGATCCCCAAGGCGGCCGATCACGCCAGATCGACGTGATCATCCACATGACTGATTACCACGCCGTCTTCATGGTGAATGGCATCCCGCTCGTGCCCGTCGAAGCGGTGATCGCCGTGTTGGAGGTCAAGTCCTCTGCGGCCTCGAAGAGCGTGCTGCGCGACTGCTACGACGTGTTGAAAAGCGTGAAGCAGCTTGATCGCAGTAACGGTGGCAGGAACTACGGCCTCATCGACAGAGAAAAAGTGCCGATCAAGGATCTTGCACAGTGGCAGCGCTTCGACTTGCAAGTCTTCGGTGCGGTCATCAGTGTGCAGAGCGGGTCGAGGGAGCTGTGGCTGGATGCGACCCGCGAGTGGTGCCGCGAGAACGAGCGCCACCTGTGGCCCAACTTCTACTGCGGTGTCGATGACTACATCGGCACTTATCACGTCTGGCGAGGTGGCCAGTTGTACGCCAGCCCGAACCACACGACAGGCGCTCAAGCGTTCATGGCGTTACGGCCTCCTGAGAGCCCCCTGGCCTGGGCCACCCATGAGGTGCTGAACTTCGTAAGGGTGGCGAAGCGGATTGACTACTTGCCATCCTGGTACCTGTCTGGCGGAATCGAGGGAGCAGGTGCGGACTTCCTCGCGGTCGACCTCCCGTAAGAGGAAGCTGAGACCATCGGTGCGGGCACGCCGCGGGTACGAGAAGGGCACGGAAGCAGGCGGAGCGATTCGTCCCGATGAGAGACGTCGAGCAGCGTCGCGTCAGGTCAGAGCATTGTCGAGTGGCTGGCCGCAGGTCAGGACGATGCCCAATACGTCCCGCCTCAACATGCAGGCGGTCGTCTCGATGGCCCTGACCGGCGGTGGCCGTCCGGGGTCGGTGCCACGATGACGCCGTGGACCTCCAGCAAATGGTGGACGGCGCGGGTGTCGACGTCGATCGCCTGCGGTCTGTGCTGCGCGCAGCCGGGGCGCGCTTCGCCTATCTGCACGGCAGCCAGGTCGACGGGCCAGTGTGCGAGGGTTCCCACCTGGACGTCGCGGCTTGGTTCGGCGGCCGGCCGATGCTGCCCTGGACGGTGGAGGTGCCCGACGTGGCCCAGCGAGTCGGGGGAGTGCGTTGACGAGCGACGACGGCCACGACGAAGGCCCCGAGCAGGATCCTGGCGCAGAAGACCATTCGACGGGTGTCGAGGACGAGGCCTCGGCTCTAGGCGCAGCCGTCCCGTCGACCGTCTTCCGGCTGCCGGCCGGGTTCGTGCAGTCGTTGATGCCCGAAATGGACGACGTCGTAGCAAGGATGTTCGCACCCATCCGAGAGCAGATGAAGGCGGTGCTCCCGGATACGTCGGCATACGCGCGAACGATCATGGAGCCGCTGAACCAGCGTCTGCAGGAGCAGATGAAGTCGGCGCTGCTGAACTACGACGCGTTGGTCAAGAAGGCGCTCGAGCCGTACGACGAGCAGGTCCGGGCGCAGATGGCATCGATCGTGGCCAGCCTCCCGACGTTCTCGGCACCGGCGATCGACCTCCCGGCGCTGAAGGGCATCGGGCTCAGTCTGGCGACCGAGTCGATGCTCAAGCAGATCTCGGACCAGCAGTCCGCGATGCTCGAGGGCCTACGAGCATCCCTCGGTCCACTCATCGACCCCGAGCTGCTGCGCGGGCTCAAACGCTCACTGCTCCCGCCGAACCTGAGAGACCACGTCGACGAGATCCGCGCCCACCAGGTCCACGAGTTCCTCGAGCGGAATGGGATTCCGCTCTATCTCGTGCCGCGCGGCCGCACGGCGCTGCGCTTGCTCAGAGCGGCGGACCGCTCGGCCCGTCGACGGGTCCTCGGCGACTGCTACGAGTTGATCATGGACGACTGCGCCGCCGTGCTCGAGCGGGCCGACCACGCCGTGGTCGGCGACGAACTGGGCTTCGCGCTCGATGGTCTCGGCGCGATGCGGGCTGGGCACTCCCGTTCGGCTCAGGCGATGTTCACCGTCACGCTCGACACTCTCATCTACCGTTTTCATCCCGACAAAACTGCTCGACAGGCCATCACCAACCGGAAGAAGGGTGCTGGCGTCCCCGACGCCATCGACGAGATGGGCGTCCACGAGGCTATGGTCTGGTTGCCGATCTGGAACGCCCACGAGCAGTTCTGGAAACACAAGGGCGACGAGGTGCCGCGCTACTACTCCCGCCACGCGAGCGTCCACGGCGTCTCCGCTCGCCAGTTCAGCAAGCGCAACTGCGTGCAGGTGCTCATGCTGGTCACGAGCCTCATCGGCTACGCGGACCGGCTCATGTCGTCGGCCCCGCGTACCAGCGCTTGATCGCGTCACCGCCGTCCGAGTAGAGAACCTCGTTGCCTCTGCGCCTCGCGCGCTCGAAGAGCTCCCGGGCCTCCCGCAGCGACTCGATGGAGTAAAAATCTCTCACGTATCCGAGGTCCTTGGTCATGCGCCGGTGGAGACCGTGCTTCACCGGCAGCGCGTGGATGAAGTCGTTCCGCACGATGCGCGCATCGCCGAGCAGATCGATGAACTCGTCGATGCCCTTGAGGGCGGGGCGGCTGCCACGCAACCGGTTCTCGAGCGTTCCCAGCGGGTCGCTGTACAGGGCCGCGGAGTCGACTCCGGCGTGGACCCGCAGCACGTCGAACGCGATACCGGCCAACCCGGCTGCCGCGTAGGTCGCCCGCCCGAGCTCGAGGAGGTAAGCCTCGTGGTCGGGGTGGCCAGGGTCGCCTGCATGCTCTGCTTCTACTATCATGTATCAATTGTCGCGG
Organism: uncultured Quadrisphaera sp.; assembly: GCA_964242735.1. Taxonomy (GTDB): domain Bacteria; phylum Actinomycetota; class Actinomycetes; order Actinomycetales; family Quadrisphaeraceae; genus CADCUY01. The sequence goes on from CAXTAK010000007.1 coordinate 12,629, forward strand.
AGGTTGGGGTGGTAGACAGGCTCTTCGCAGTTCAGCCTGATCACCCGGTGGTAGGGGGCTCGCGGTCATCGACGACTGGAGCGGTCTCTGATGTGGTGCGGCCGGACGACGTGCGCTGGCTATCAGGGCCAGGTGACCTCGTCCGTCAGCGTGGCGGCGTCGACGTCCAGCAGCTCGCTGCGGCCCGTCTCCTCGTAGGACGGCGCGCCCGCGCCACCCGAGCGCAGCTGCCAGATCCGCACCGAACCACCGGCGGGATCGGCCACGAAGACCTCCTCGACCCCGTGGTCGGCGTAGAAGCCGAACTTGGCGAACGTCTCGTCGTTCAGGCTGAGGACCTCCACCACGGCGGCGGCGGTGGCGACGTAGACCCCGCTCGCACGGGTGCGGTGGAGGCCTCCGTCGGGAACGCGGTAGTTTCCTGGCTCGCCGAGGTTGAACGCCGTCGACGCAGCAAGCCTGACGAACTGTGCTCGCGACCTCAGAGCGAAGAACAGGTCACCGTCCACCTGGGCGTGCTCGATGCTCGGTCCAGGAACCACGTGCAGCTCGCCCTCCCACACCTCGTCGTACCGGTCCTGCCCCAGCGACCGCCGTCGGTCGAGCCACTGATCCAGCTCTGCGGGCCGCTCACCGAGCACGACGGTCGTCATGCACCTGAGTGTGCCCGGGCCTAGGCCCCGAACACCACCGTCTGGGTGACGAGGGCTCGGGTGCACTCAGCGGACGTCGTCCGGGGAGCTGCGCTCCTGGCATGCCGGTGGGTCATCACGCCGCAGCCCTCAACGCGTCGTCCGTGCGCCCGCGCCGCCCGCACTTCGTGCGGCGCGGTGAGACCGCGGACGGCGTGTACCAGGACGCGCGGGTCGCGGCCGTCATGACCATCGCCACCGTCGTGCTCCTCATGGCCAGCTCGCCGGGTCGGTATCGCACTGCAGCGGCTCTCCTGCTGCTCGCCGTCGGCTTCGGGCTGGTGAGGTTGCTGTTGGCACTGCGGTGGCTGCGCTCGGCCGAGCACGATGGCGCTCCGGTGAGGCTCGACAGGGCGTGAGGGCGTGGAGCGTTCCACCTCGCACCCTCTGAGCCTGTCGCCGCCAGCACTGCCGGGCTCCCTGCGCTCACGTGCGGTCCTGAGTCGTGACAGCAGCCTCGTCACGGGTGCGGTCCTCGTGCGTCGTGGACGTCCGACCTCGTCACCATGACCGGGTGGACCCCGTGCACCCCCGCGGCCAGATCGGCGGTGAGCAGCACGAGACCCTCCTGCGGGACGGGCGGGTCCCACCGACCATCGCGCGGTGGCCCTCCGGGGTCGGTGCCACGATGACGGCGTGGACCTGCGAGCGGTGGTGCACGGCGCGGGCATGGACCTCGACCGCCTGCGAGCTGCGCTGCGCGGTGCCGGAGCGCGCTTCGCCTACCTGCACGGCAGCCGCACCACCGGTGCGGCGCGCGAGGGCTCCGACCTCGACGTCGCAGCTTGGTTCGCCGGTGAGCCGGTGCGGTGGTGGGCCCTCGGCCTCCCCGACGCCGTCGACCCGGCGGTCCTCGAACTCCTCCCGCTCGCGGTGGCGGGCCGGGTCGCCGTCCACGGCGTCCTCCTGTTCGACGACGACCCGCCAGAACGGGTGCACTGGGAGGCTGACACCCGCCTGCGCTACTTCGACGAGTCGTGGCTCCGGGCGGCGGTCACCCGCGACCACCTCGCCGGACGCGCCCGTGGTCGACGTGCCCGTGGACGTCGAGCGGCTGCTCGTCCTCCTGCGCCGGTTCGACGGGAAGGTGACGTACCTCGCGGCCCGCGCCGGTGAGGATCGCGCCGCCCTGCGCGCCGACGAGCAGCGTCTCAGCGGTCTGAAGTACCGCTTCGTCACGGCCCTGGAGACGTTGGTGAACAACGCCCAGCACTCGTGCGCGTCGCAGGGCCGGGGCCCGCTGACGTCGAACGCCGCGAGCGTCGTGCTGCTCGGCGAGCACGGCGTCGTCGGGGTGGACCTGGCGCGCAGCCTGGCTGGAGCGGTGGGCTTCCGCGACGTCCTCGTACACCAGTACGCCGAGGTCGATGACGACCGCGTGGTGGCGAACCTCGACGGCGTGGCTGGCGCGTCACGGGGGTCGAGGGGGTAGCGCGTCCCGGTGATCACCCCGGCTGGTGGCAGACGGCCTCGAGGTTGATGCCGTCGGGGTCGAGGACGAAGCCGCCGTAGTAGTCGGCGTGGTACTCCTCCCACACTCCCGGCTCGTGGAGGCTGCTGCCGCCCGCGGCGAGGGCCGCCTCGTAGAAGGCGCGCACGCCCGCCCGGTCGGGGGCGGTGAAGGCCAGGTGCATGTTGCTCCCGACGCGGCCGTCGGCGATGAGCCAGAAGAAGGGCTTTCGCTGCGCCCAGCCGAAGCCGTGCATCTCGGGACGCCGGACGGCTGCGTCGGCGGGCACCGCGAGGATCTCCACGATCCCCAGGACGGCCAGGACGGGCTCGTAGAAGGCGAGGGACCGCTGCAGGTCGGGGACGGCGATGTTCAGGTGGTCGATCTGCGAACCGGTGCGGTCGATCATGGCGCGTCCTCCGTGGTGGGTGCGCCCGGCGGTGGTCGCCGGGGTGGTCGGCGTGAGCCTCACAGCAGTAGCGGTCAGCCTCTGTCCTCCACTCGTGCCAACCTGGAGCGGTGCTGGGGACCTCGGCGAGGCTGCTGGCGCTGCTCTCCCTGCTGCAGGTGCAGCGCGACTGGCCCGGCGCGCTGCTCGCCCAGCGCCTCGAGGTCAGCGCGCGCACCGTGCGCCGCGACGTCGACCGCCTGCGCGACCTCGGCTACCCCGTCCGCTCCAGCAGGGGACCCGACGGCGGGTACCGGCTCGAGGCGGGCAGCGAGCTCCCGCCGCTGCTCTTCGACGACGAGCAGGCCGTCGCCGTGGCCGTCGCCCTGCAGACCGCCACCGCGCTCGCCGGCACCGAGGAGGCGGCCGCCCGCGCCCTGGCCACCGTCCGCCAGGTCATGCCGGCCCGGCTGCGGCGCCGCGTGGACTCCGTGCAGGTCACCGCCGTCCCGCGCACCGGGCCCCGGGCGCCCGCCACCGTCGACACCGGCGTCGTGGTGGCGCTGAGCGCCGCCGTCCGCGCCCGCGAGGTGCTCCGCTTCGACTACGCCGCGGCAGGTGGCCAGGGCGCCGAGCACACCGCCGAGCACGGGTGGTCACCGCCGCGGCGCGTCGAACCCCACCACCTGGTGACCTGGGCGGGGCGCTGGTACCTGATCGCGTGGGACCTCGAGCGCGGCGACTGGCGCACCTTCCGCGCCGACCGGGTCGCCCCGCGCACCCCCACCGGGCCGCGCTTCACCCCCCGCGCCCTGCCCGGGGGCGACCTCGCGGCGTTCGTCACCGACCGGCTCCAGCGCTACGACCACCCCGACGCCTGGCCGTGCCGCGGCGAGGTGGTCCTCGACGTCCCGGCCGCCGACATCGCCCCCTGGGTGCGCCACGGCGTCGTGGAGGAGCTCACCCCGACGCGCAGCCGACTGGTGCTCGGCGCCTGGTCCTGGGTCGGGCTCGCCGCCGTCATCGGCACCTTCGACGCCGACATCGAGGTGGTGGGGCCACCGCAGCTGAGGGCCGCCTGCGCCGAGCTGTCCCGCCGGTACGCCGCCGTCAGCTGACGGCGGGCGGGGTGCCGGGGGTGGTGCGCGCCCGGCCACCGGACGTGCTCACGGCGCGCCGGCGCCGACCGCGAGTGCGCACGGGGGAGGGCTACGTGACGGCCGGTGGCGTCCCGGACCGCGCCGGCGTGCGACGCCGCCGCACCCGGTGCCACACCACGGCGAGCCCGGCGGTGACGAGCACGACGACCCACTGGTAGACGGGCAGGAAGATGAACAGCAGCGCCGCCGTGGAGCTCTCACTGGTGGTGAAGTCGCTCAGCGCCCACGCGGTCACCCCGGTGAGCGCGACGACGCCCACGGCCACGGCGGGCAGCCCGCGCGTGAGCCGGCGGGCGCCCACGGCGACGACGGCGCCCATCCCGAGGAAGGGCGCCAGCGCCCACGCCGTGATGGCCACCGTGCTGCCCGCCCCGCCGGCGGCGCCGCCCTCGAACCACCCGCCGGCCCACGACAGCACCGCCAGGGTCGCGACGGCACCCAGCACCACCAGCGCCGGGACGACGCGTCGCTGCGCCCACGAGCGGGGGAGGGTGCCGGCCACGGGTGGGCTCACCCACCACAGGGTGCCCGACACCGCCGCCAGCTGTCACGATGCGGCGACGCGAACGGGGACGATGCCGCGTGGACTGGTGGGGCCTGGTGCTGAGCGCCGCTGGCGGCCTCCTCCTGCTGTGGGCGGTGCTGGTCGCGGCCCTGTGGGTCGCCGCGCGGCGCGGCGGCGACCCCACGTCCTGGCGCGAGGCGCTGCGCCTGCTGCCCGACCTGCTGCGGCTGCTGCGCGCCCTCGCGGCCGACCCCGAGCTGCCGCGCGGCGTGCGCGTGCGGCTGGTGCTCGTGCTGGCCTACCTGCTGCTGCCGGTCGACCTCGTCCCCGACGTCATCCCCGTCCTGGGGTGGGCGGACGACGCGATCGTCGTGGCGCTGGCCCTGCGCTCCGTCGTGCGCAGCGCCGGCCCCGCGGCCCTGGAGCGCCACTGGCCCGGGACGCCGCGGGGCCTGGTGGTCGTGCGCCGCCTGGCCGGCCTCCCCGTGTGACAGCGGTGTTCGGGTCGGTCGACGGTCAGGACGTCCCGGCTCGACCCGCGCCCTCCTCGGGCGCCCGCGCAGGGGCCAGGGATGAACAGGATGCTGCGGCAGCCGCACGACACGCCGTGCGCGTGGTGGCTGGCGCAGCATCCTGGCCCCGCCAGCACCGCCCACCGGGCGCGTCGAGACCCCCGACCGACCCAGCTCGACCTGCCCGTCGTCCTGGTCGGCGCTGGCCCGCCCCAGCTGCCCGGTCCGCCAGGAGACGCGACGTCCTGCGCGGAACGCCGCACCCGCCCTCCTGGTCACGGCGGATGACGTCAGCGCCGTCCCGCCCGGCGTCGTCACCCCGGCCAGGACTCCGCGTCCGCTTCGACCGGCGCACGTCCGCCGAGAAGAGGTACCTGCGCGGCATGGCGAGCCTCTGACCCGGCCCGCACCGCTCCGGCGACACCGCCACGGTGCCGCTGTCCGACCAGTTCCCGCGACGCACCGTCCCCCGCCGTGACCGCAGCCGACACGCGCACCGCACTCAGGGCAGGCCCTCGCGGATCGCCCTCCCCAGCAGCGCGATGCCCGGCTCGATGCGGTCCGGCTGGATGGAGTTGAAGCCCAGCCGGAAGGAGTTCCGCGGGGGCTCCTCACGCAGGTAGTACTGCTCGCCCGGGATCACCAGGACGCCGAGCTCGCGCGCCCGCGCGCACATCGCGGTGGCGTCGAAGTCCTCTGGCCCCTCGACCCAGAAGCTCAGGCCACCGGTGGGGGTGGTCTTCAACGGCCACGGCAGGTGCTCGTGCAGCGCGGCGGCGACCGCCTCGCAGCTGCGCTTCAGCTCGTTGCGGTGCGTGCGCAGCGCCCGGTGGAAGTCACCGGAGGTGATGAACAGCGCCAGCGCCCGCTGGTCGAGGCCGGAGGGGTGCTTGTTCGCCAGGTACCGGCGCTCGCGCAGCTCGGTGATCACCGGTTCCTGCGCCACCACGTAGCCCAGGCGCAGCGCCGGCGCCAGGAACTTCGAGAACGTGCCGAGGTAGATCACCCGCCCGTTCACGTCGTGGGCGCGCAGCGGTGCGGTCGGGGCGCCGCGGAAGCGGATCTCGGAGTCGAAGTCGTCCTCGATGACGAGGAAGTCCTTCTCCGCCGCCTGCGCGAGCACCTCGGCGCGCCGGCTGGCGTGCAGCGTCGTGTTGGTCGGGTGCTGGTGGCTGGGCGTGAGGTACAGCAGGTCGATGTCGGTGCGGTAGTCGGGCCGCACGCCCCGGGCGTCCACGGGGAAGAGCTCCAGCCGGGCACCCGAGCGGTGGAAGATCCGGGCGGCGTCGACGTAGCCCGGGTCCTCCAGGGCGACGGTGCGGCCCGGGTCGAGCAGCGCCCCGGCGAGCAGCGAGAGCGCCTGCTGCACCCCCGCGGTGATCAGCACCTGGCCCGGTGCCGCCTCGATGCCCTTGCTGGGCAGCACGTGCGTGAGGATCGCCTCGACGAGGAGCGGGTCGTCAGCGTCGGCGGAGTCGCGCACGGAGTACACCGCGTGCGCGCGGTCGAAGGCCCGGGCGCTCGCGCGCAGCCACGCGCGCTCGGGGAAGGCGCCGGGGGCGATCTGCCCCGGCAGGAACGGGTAGGGGTGGTCGAGGTAGTCGGGGTCGCTGACCGACTTCGCCGTCCAGGGGTCGCTCGCGGCGAGCAGGTGGCTCGACCAGTCCACCCCCGCGCCACCCGACGTGGTGGCGCCCGTGGTGGTCGCCTCCTGCGGTGCGCCCGCCGGGTACAGCCCCGAGCGGGGCTTGCTGACCAGCAGGCCCTGGGCCGTCAGCTCCTGCAGCGCGGCGTCCACGGTGGTCCGCGAGACCCCGAACATGGCGCTCAGCTGGCGGCTGGAGGGGATCGGCCGGTTCACGGGGTACTCGCCGCGGTGCAGCGACCTCCCCAGCGCGTCGCGGATCCGCGTGTACAGCGGTCCGGACCCCGCGGCGAGGCTCCACTGCCGGTCGTCGAGGTCGATGGGCGCCACGGTAATCGGTGCACGCCACCCCGACGACGAGCGTTCACCCGGTGCGGTGAACGACCCGCGCGGAGGTCTGGTCGCGGGCCAGCAGCAGCACCTGGTCGACGTTGACGTGCGGCGGGCGGGTCGCGACCCACGCCACGGTGTCGGCGACGTCGCCAGCGGTCAGCGGCGTGGTGCCGGCGTAGACGGCGTCGGCCTTCGCCTGGTCGCCCCTGAAGCGCGCGAGGCTGAAGTCGGTCTGCACCATGCCGGGGTCGATCTGGCACACCCGCACCGGTTGCCCGAACATCTCCAGGCGCAGCACCCGGCTGAGGGCGGTCACCCCGTGCTTGGCAGCGTTGTACCCGCCCCCGCCGGCGTACGGCTCGCGGCCGGCGACCGAGCCGATGGTGATCACCTGCCCGTCGCCGGAGGCGACCAGCGCGGGCAGCAGCGCCTGGGTGACGCGCAGGGTCCCGAGCACGTTGACCTCGTACATCGCGCGCCAGTCCTCCACGTCCGCCTCCGCCACCGACTCGGCGCCCACCGCACCGCCGGCGTTGTTCACCAGGACGTCGCACCGCTCCAGGGCCGCCGCGAAGGCGGCGACCGAGTCCGGGTCGGTCACGTCGAGCTCGCGTGCGGTCCCGCCGCAGGCGGCGGCGACCTCCCGGAGCCGGTCCATCCGCCGCGCCCCCAGCACCACGTCGAAGCCCGCGGCGGCCAGGGCCGTCGCCGTCGCCGCGCCGATGCCGCTGCTAGCACCGGTGACCACCGCGGTGCCCCGGCTCACGAGGCGGTGACAGCGGCGATGGAGTCGGTGTGCAGCGCGGCGGTGTACTCCTGCGCCGGCAGCGCCCCGTCGATCTGGCCCTCGGCGGCGAGGAAGGCCGCGGTGTCGGCGAGCACCGGCCCCAGCGGGCCGCCGAAGTACTGGCTCTGCTGGTCGGCGGCGCGCAGGTAGGTCGTTCCCGCGAGCTGGTCCTCCACCACGGCGGTCTCGGTGCCCATCTCGGCTGCGATCGACTCCGCCGCCGCCGCCGGGTCCTCGAGGATCAGCTGCACGGCCCAGTCCTGGGCGCGGGTCCACTGCTCCATGAACGCGGGGTTGGCGTCGACGAAGTCCGTCGTGGCCGCGGAGAGGTCGAAGGTGGGCGCCCCCGCGGCGCTGACGTCGAGGCCGGAGACGATCTGCGTGCCGTCGGCGAGCAGCTCCGACAGCGTCGGGTCCCAGATGTACGCGGCGTCGACCTGGTCGCCCTGCCACGCGCCGAGGATCGCGTCGGGCGCGAGGTTGATCACCTGCACGTCGGTGGCCGGGTCGAGCCCGGCGTCCCGCAGCGCCGCGAGGAGGCTGAAGTGGGCGGTGGAGCTGAAGGGCACCCCGATGCGGGCGCCGACGAGGTCCTCGACGCCGGTGGCGCCCGCGTCCTTCGCGACCAGGGCCTCGCCGTCGCCGATGACGTCCTGCACCCACACCACCTGCACGTCGAGGTCCAGCGGGGCCGACAGGGCCCTGACGGTGGGGCTCGACCCGGCGGTGCCGAGGTCGAGGGAGCCCGCGCCGAACGCCTGCACGACGTCGCCCCCGGAGGCGTACTGGGTCCAGGTGATGTCCGCGTTCGGCATGCACGCCTCCAGCACCCCGCGGTCCTTCACCACGAGGTCGCCGGAGGGCAGGACCTGGTGGCCCAGGCGCACCGGGCCGGTCACGGACTCGTCTCCTTCCCACGGGCAGGCGGTGGACGGCGCGCCGGCGGAGGCCGAGGCGGCGCTCTCCGCGGCGCTGGCGCATCCGGTGGGGCCGAGCGCCGCGATGGTGATGACGGCAGCGAGGGCCGGGGTGGGGAGCTTCACGAGGGTGCCTTCCGATCGTTTCGGTGGTGCGGGGGGACGTCGCGGGGCGGCGTCAGCGGACGGCCGCGCGCGGGCGGTCGGAGGCGCCGTGGATGCTGGTCGCGACCTGGTCGCGCAGGGCCACGAACGCCGGCAGCGAGCGCAGCTCCGGCCCGGAGCGGTCGTCCCCGAGGCTCACGGGCAGGTCCAGGACGACGCGGCCGGGGCGCGCGCTCATCACCAGCACGCGGGTGCCCAGGTAGACGGCCTCCTCCACGTCGTGCGTGATGAAGAAGACGGTCTTGCGGCCCTCGCGCCAGATCTGCAGCAGCTCGTCCTGCATCCGCCCGCGCGTGATCGCGTCGAGGGCCCCGAAGGGCTCGTCCATGAGGATGATCTGCGGGTCGTTGGTGAGCACGCGGGCGATCTGGCAGCGCTGCTGCATGCCGCCGGAGAGCTCGTAGGGCTTGCGGTCCATGAACTGGTCCAGGCCCACCGCGGCGAGTAAGTGCTCGGCCCTGGCCCGGCGCTGTGCGCCGCCCACCCCCCGCAGGCGGGGCCCGAGCTCGACGTTGGCCCGCACCGTCATCCACGGGAAGAGGTTGGGCTGCTGGAAGACGACGCCGCGATCGGCGCCCGGCCCGGTGACCAGCGCGCCGTCGACCCGGACCTCCCCGGTGGTCGGTGCGTGGAAGCCGGCGAGCATGTCCATCACCGTGCTCTTGCCGCACCCCGACGGGCCGACGATGCACACGAACTCCCCGGGCTCCACCGCCAGGGACGTCTCGGTCACCGCCTGCACCGCGTCGCCGCTGTCGGTGGTGTACGTCTTGGTGACGGCCTCGAGGGTGACGGCGCTCATGCCCGCCCGTGCCAGGGGACCAGGAGGTTGCCGACGAGCCGGATCACCGCGTCGAGGGTGACCGCCGCCAGGCCGATGACGATGATGCAGGCGATGACCAGGGGTGTCTGCAGCTGCGTGCCGGCGACGTAGGCCAGCCCCCCGATGCCGGGGATGCCGTTGTTCAGCTCGGCCGCGACGACAGTCGTCCACGCGAAGCCGACCGCCACGCGGGTGCCGTCGACGATCGAGGGCAGGCTCGAGGGCAGCACCACGTGGCGCAGCACCTGCCAGCGCGAGGCGCCGAGGGACTGCACGGCGTGGATGCGGGTCTCCCGGATGCCGCGGACGCCGGCGATCGTCGCCATCGCGATCGGGGGGAAGGCGGCGAGGAAGAGCAGCCAGACCTTCGAGACGTCGCCGATGCCGAACCACACGATGAGCAGGCCGATGTAACCCAGCGGGGGCAGCGCGCGCAGGAAGGCCAGGTACGGCTCGAGGACCGTCGCCACGGGCCTGACCGCGCCCATGGCGAAGCCGAGCGCGATGCCGACGACGATCGCCGCCGAGACGCCCGCGGCGATGCGCTGGAGGCTGGCGAGCAGGTGCTCCCACAGGAAGAAGTCCTGCTCGCCGCAGACGGTGCGGGCGACGCCCTCGCTGACGGGGTGGCAGGTGTTGGCGCGCACGAAGGCCGCGCCCACCGCCGCCGGGCCGGGCAGGAACAGCGGCTCGACCAGGCGGGCGGCGGTGACGGCCCACCACAGCGCCACCACCACCGCGAGGACGGCGAGCGGGACGCCGAGGGACCGGGCGCTGCGGCCACGGCCGCGTCGCCGGGACGGCGCAGGCGGCGGGGGGACTGCGGGCGCGGCCCGCGCCACGGATCCCGGGGCGATCGAGGTGCTCACGCCGCGGCGCCGGCGGTGGTGTGCGAGTCGGCCACGTCGAGGGCTGCGTCGAGCAGGGCGAGGCCCTCCTTCGCCTCGGCGGCGGTGATGGTCAGGGGCGGGGCGAGGTGGATGCGGTGCATGTTGGCGAAGACCAGCAGGCCGTGGGCCCTGGCTGCGGCGTTCGTGGCGGTGATGGCCTCGTTCGCCGTGCCGTAGGGGCTCAGCGGCTCCTTCGTGGCGCGGTCCCGCACCAGGTCGAGGGCCCAGAAGGCCCCCAGCCCGCGGACCTCGCCGATGCTGGGGTGGCGCCGGGCGAGGTCGGCCAGGCCGGGCCCGAGCACGGTCTCCCCGATGTGCGCGGCGTTCTCCACGATGCCCTCCTCGGCCATCGCGGTGATCGTGGCGACAGCGGCGGCGCAGGCGAGCGGGTGACCGGAGTAGGTCAGGCCCCCGGGGTAGGCCCGGTCGGCGAACGTGGCGGCCACGGCGTCGGAGATCAGCACCCCGCCGAGCGGCACGTACCCGGAGGTGACCCCCTTGGCGAAGGCGATGAGGTCGGGGACGACGTCGTAGTGCTCGACGGCGAACCACCGCCCCGTGCGCCCGAAGCCGACCATCACCTCGTCGGCGATCATGACGATGCCGTAGCGGTCGCAGATCTCGCGGACACCGGTCAGGTACCCGGGCGGGGGCACGATCACGCCGGCCGTCCCGGGGACGGTCTCGGTGATCAGCGCCGCGAACGACGCCGGGCCCTCGAAGCGGATGACCTGCTCGAGGTGCGCCAGCGCCCGCTCGCACTCCTGCTCCGGTGTGGTGGCGTGGAACTCGCTGCGGTAGAGGAACGGGCCGAAGTGGTGGACGACGCCGGAGGTGCCGCGGTCGATCTGCCAGCGGCGGGGGTCACCGGTGAGGTTCAGGGCGGTCTCGGTGCCGCCGTGGTAGCTGCGGTACTGCGCGAGCACCTTGTGGCGGCCGGTGTGCAGCCGGGCCATCCGCACCGCGTGCTCGACGGCGTCGGCGCCGCCGCTGGTGAAGAACACCGCGTCCAGGCCCTCGGGGGCGCGTTCGGCGATCAGCTGCGCGGCCCGCGACCTGGGCGCGACGGCGTAGGCGGGGGCGATGGTGCACAGCTGGTCGGCCTGGTCCTTGATGGCCTGGATGACCCCGGGGTGCTGGTGGCCGATGTTGGTGTAGATCAGCTGGGAGGAGAAGTCGAGGTACCGGGTGCCGTCGGCGTCCCAGAGGTGGCAGCCCTCGGCCCGGGCGACGACCATGGGGTCGAGGTCGCGCTGGGCGCTCCAGGAGTGGAAGACGTGGGCGCGGTCGAGCTCGTAGGTGGTGCGACCGGCGGGGTCGACGGGTGCGGGCACGGTGGGCTCCTTCCGCGAGCGGCGCTGAGGGGAGCCTCCATCATCACCGGGCGGTACGGCGGGCAGAAGGTCCAGGGCGGTCGTTTCCGAGCGGACCAGCCGTTACGTGGCCGTCACGTCGTCACACGGCCGTAGCACGGGCCCCGGGACGCGCGCCCGGAAGTTCCTGTGCGTGAACCCATGACGTCGGCGTGTCACCATCGCCAGTGACGTCCCGGCGCAGCCCGGGCGTCGGGACGGCCCTGCACGGGCCGAGCGACGCGCAGCACGCACGTCCGTCCTCCCGGACCTCGACGCGGTGCCGCACCCGTCGGTGGCCGACGCGCACCGCGGGGCCCGCACCGACGACCTCCGGCCTGCCCGACCGCCGCACCCTGTACGAGGTCTGCGACCGCATCGTCCCCTCCGCCACCCGGTGCGCGCCGGTGTCGCTGCTGCTGCTCGACCTCGACCCCTTCGAGGAGGTCGACGACTCCCTCGGGCACGCCGCCGGCGCCGACCCGTTCGTGCGGGTCGCCCAGCGCCTGACCGGGCCGTGCGGGGGCCCGGGCGTGGTCACCGGCCCCGGCGGCGACGAGTCCGCCCCCGTCCTGCCCGCGCCCGGCACGCTGCCGCCGTGGCCTCGGCGAGGGGGTGCGCGCAGCGCTCGCGACGCCGCTCACGGTCTTCGAGACCCACCGGCACGCCGACGCCAGGACCGGGGTGGTCACCGCGACGTCGCCGGTGGACGCGCGCAGCGAGCTCCTGCGCCGCGCCGACATCGCGATGTGCGGCGCCGAGCGCGACCGCTCCGGCCGTCGCGACCGAGGACGACCCGGCGGCGTCACCCGACCGCCTGGGCGCCCCCGGTGCCACCGCCGCAGGCCCCGTCGTGGCCGGAGGGTGGTGTGCTCACCGCGCCGGTGGTCAGCGGCGCCCAGCGCCAGCGGCGCGGTGCCGGGGGACGGCGGTTCACCGCCCCGCGGCGTACCCCGCGCCGCCGCGGGGGTTCGCTGCCGCCCACAGCACCCCGGTGCCCGGGTCGCGCCCGACCGCGGAGAGGCGGCCCAGGGCCCATTCCCCGGCGCGGGTGACCCGGTGCCCTCGCCGGACCAGGTCGGCGATCACGTCCTCGCCGAGCCGGTCCTCGACCACCGCGCCGCCCGGCGTCCAGGTGCGCGGCCAGAACGAGCTGACCGCCGCGGTGGTGTGCAGCGCGGGCGCGTCGATGGCCTGCTGCGGGGTGTAGCCGCCCACCAGGGTGCGCAGCAGGTACAGCAGCTGCCACTGGTCCTGCTGGTCGCCGCCGGGGGAGCCCAGCGCGCTCACCGCCCGCCCGCCGCGCAGCAGCAGCGTGGGCGTCAGGGTGGTGCGGGGCCGGCGTCCCGGGGCCAGGGCCGAGGGGGAGGTGGCGTCGAGCCACGTCATCTGCAGGCGCGTGCCCAGGCAGAAGCCGAGCTCGGGGATGGTGGGGGAGGACTGCAACCACCCCCCGGACGGCGTCGCGGAGACCATCGCGCCCCACCGGTCGACGACGTCGACGTGGCAGGTGTCGCCGCGCACGTGCCCGTCGGGGCCGAGCGTGGGCTCCCCGACCCCCGAGGCCCCTCCGATCCCCGAGCGACCCCCGACCCCCGGGCCCCCGGCGGCGTCCTCGCCGCCGTCCGTGCGCAGCGGCGGGACGAACGGCGCCCCGCCCACGCGGCCCGGGCGCAGCTCGACGCTGGCCCGCGCCCCGATCAGCGCCCTGCGTTGCGCGGCGTAGCCCGGGGAGAGCAGGTGGTCGAGCACCCCCTCGCCGATGCCCTCGCCGTAGTGCGCGTCGCGGTCGGCGAGCGCCAGCTTCAGCGCCTCGAGCACGTGGTGGGCGCCCTCCGCGGTGGAGGGGTCGAGCGCGGCGTCGGGCAGGCCGTCGAGGATCGCCAGGGCCTGCAGCAGCACCGGGCCCTGCCCCCACGCCCCGGTCTTGGCGACGGTGGTGCCCCGGAAGTCCAGCGTGACCGCCGGCTCGACGGTGGCGGAGTGCGCGAAGTCGCCCACCTCGATGACCGCGGCGTGGTCGGTGCCGGTGGAGTGGCGGTGCGGCGCACGCAGGAACGCCACCGCGGCGTGGGCGACCGGGCCGCGCCACTCCGCACGGGCGGCCTCGATGCGCGCCTCGCGGTCCCCGTGCCCGTCCCCGGCCGCCACCAGCTGCTCCAGCACCGCCGCGTGGGCGGGGTTGCGCACCAGCTCACCCTCCACCGGCAGCCGCCCGCCGGGCATCCACTGCCGCGCCGAGCTGGGCCAGTGCCGGGTGAACAGCTCGGCGACCACCTCGATCGTGGCCACGACGCCGCGGATCACCGGGTGCCCGTCCCGGGCGGCGTCGATGGCGTGGCGCAGGACGTCGGACAGCTCCCACGTGCCGTGGTCGCGCAGCAGCAGCAGCCACGCGTCCACCGCGCCGGGCACCGCGGCGGCAAGACCGCCCGCGCCGGGCACCTGTCCCAGGCCCTGCGCCCGGAAGTGGTCGATGCTCGCGCCCGCCGGCGCCGGTCCCTGGCCCACGAGCACCCGCGGGGCGGGGTCGTCAGCGGTGGCGAACAGCGCGGTCATGTCACCGCCCGGGCCGTTCAGGTGCGGCTCGACGACGTGGAGCACGAAGCCGGCCGCGGTGGCGGCGTCGACGGCGTTGCCCCCGCGCTCGAGCACGGACTGCGCGGTGGCGGTCGCCAGCCAGTGCGTGCTGGCGCACATCCCGAAGGTGCCCCGCAGGGTGGGGCGGGTGGTGAAGTCCGGGGGCGGCGTGAAGGTCATCCGCGCGGTCTCCGCGGGAGGTGTGGTGACACCGGCCCACCGTAGGCGCGCGGTCATGGCGCGGGGTGACACGGCGGGGTCGCGGGGTCGGGCGCCCGCCGACAGGATCACGGTCATGAGACTGCTCCGTGGCCTGGCGCTCAACGCCCTCGTCAACCGGTTGCTGGGGGGCCGGGGCGGTCACCGGCCCGGTGGCCCCTCGGACCCGTACGGGATGGCCCCCCGGTACGGCCCGCGCTACGGGCCGCAGCCGCCGATGTACCCGCCGCGCCGCGGGCGCGGCGGCATCTTCCCCATCCCGCACTACTCCGGCACCACCCGGCGCGGCACGCGCGTCTCGGTGGGGGGCTGCTGCCTGCCCATCCCCCTGATGGTGCTGACCACGGCTGGAGCGGTGACGCTGCTGAGCTCGCGGTCGGGCGGCCGCTGAGGCGCTCAGGGACGGACGGGCCCCCCCGCGGACCCCATCAGCGCTGACAGGCGCTGCCGGTCGGCAGCGCGGCGCTGCTCGCGCAGCTGCTCGGTGAGGGAGTCCCGCGACGGTCCGGTGGCGCTGGGGCGCTGCGGCGCCGTGCTGGCCGGCGACGAGGCGGCGGCGCCCTGGCGCGGGATCGCGTGCTCGTCCCGCCGCGGCGGCGCGGGGTCGGTCACGGGTGCCTCCGGGTCTCGGCGGACGTGGTGCGGGACGGTGGTCGTCCCTGCATCGACCGCGGCGCCCACGGCCTGAGGGGCGCGCACCTCAGGCGGGCAGGACGACACCCAGCTGGGTGAGCGCTGCCGCGACGGGGCCCTCGAAGGCGGTGAACGGCGTCGCGGTGACCGCGCCGGCGCGCGAGCGGCGCCAGGTGCCCACCACCTGCCCGCCGGCGACCACGGTCGGGAGGAAGACCCCGTTGCCGCCGGGCACGACGCGGTGGGCGTGCTCGGCGGGCAGCACCGCGCCGCGGTCGCCGTAGCCGAGCAGGTGCTCGTCGAAGGCCGGCAGCAGGTGGACGCTCTCGGCGGCGTCCCGGTGGCTGGCCAGCGCCGCGGCCGTGCCGGTGCCCATCCAGTGCTCGACCCCGTCGACGTCGATGCGCTCCAGGTGCGGGCGGGCCAGGGCCACCGCAGCGCGCACGTCAGCGGCCAGCAGCTTGGTCCACCACGCGAAGTCCGCGGCCGTGGCGGGCCCGTGGCTGGTGAGGTGGCGCAGCGCCCACCGCCCGAGCGCCTCCTCGCGCTCGAGCGGTGGCTGCGGCGGCACCCACTCGTCGAGCAGCACGAGCTGCTGCTCCCCGCCGTGCAGCGGACCCCAGCACAGCGTCCCGGTCTGCGCGAGGTGCCAGATCAGGTGGTAACTGCGCTGCGGCACGCCCAGCAGCCCCGCGTCGTCCCAGATCGCGAGCAGCTCAGCCCGGGTGAGGCGGCAGCCGGCGAGCGCTCCCCGAGCGAGGTCGCGGGCGCGGTCGATCATCGGGGGGTCGATGCCCAGGGCCGCGCGGCGCGGCGCGGCGCGGGCGATGAGGCGCTCGGTGGTCAGGGCGAGCATCCAGCGCAGGTCGCCGGCGTCGACCAGGTGCAGGGTGCCCCGCATCGGCCACGACCTGACCACCTGCCCGGCATCCAGTGCCGCCTCCACCCCCGCCCGCGAGCCGCTCGCCGTGCGCAGCGCGACGGCGGTCATCGCCGCGGGCAGGTCCTGGGCCTGCAGCGCGCCCATCCACGCCACCACCTCCGCGGCGGTGCCGGACGGCGCGGCGACGCGCTGCGCGGCCAGGCGCAGCAGCCCGGCCTCCCGGGTGGTGACCACGGCGGGACGGTAGCGGGCGTGGGTCGCCCGCGAGGGGGTAGGCGCAGGGCATGTCGACCACCGATGCCTTCCTGCCCCACCCCGATGACGAGCCCGCGGCCGCGACCACTGGCGAGGAGCTGGGCACCGACGAGGCGGACGCGCAGGACCTGAGCATGGCGGGGCGCGACGGCGCGGGGGCGAGCTCCGTCGACGACCCGGCGGTCGGCCCGGTCGGTGACCGCGGTGACCAGGGCGAGCCGGTGCTGCGCACGCCGGACCCGGACGACCCCACCCGCCCGATGCCGTGACACCGTCCCGGTGTCCCGGTCAGCCCGGTGCGCTGACCAGCACCGACGCTCTGACCACCGCAGGGTGATCACGTCGGCACCGGCCGTCAGCGCTGCCCCCGACGGCGCTCCCGGGACCCCGACACGAAGCGGCGTGGCCGGTGCACCCCCTACCGTTTCGACCCATGAGCTCTGACGACGCCTTCGTCAGAGCGCTCGTCGCGATGGACGGTCGCACCCTGGCGTGGTCACCGGGCGACGAGCCGCCCCTGATCGTCGTGGACCTCGAGACCTACGAGGCCGCCCACGAGGCCAGCCGGGTGCAGGACGAGCCGGCACCGCGCGTCCTCCGGCGCGACACCGCCTGATCCCGTGCCGAGCGCCCGGTGTTCGTCGATCGGGTTGGTCCTCTGCTTTGATGCAGCGCATCACGCGGCGTGGCCGCGGCGGCGCGTCGAGTGGCAGTCTCCCGTCGTAACGGACAGGTAACGGTCGCCTCCCGGGTGCTCGCCGCTCTGGTCGCACCGGTGACGCTTGACCCAGCGGCACTGCGCGACGCACGCCAGCGCCCCCCAGGACCACGACGGAGGCACCATGCGCACCCCCCTCTTCAGGCCAGCAGCGCTGCTGGCCTCGACCGCCCTCCTCCTCGCCGCCTGCGGCGGGAGCGCCGACACCGCGGAGACCTCGGAGACGACGGCTAGCGAGGGCGCCGGCGGCGGCACGTTCAGCATGTACGTCGGGGAGCCGGAGAACCCGCTGGTCCCCGGCAACACCAACGAGTCCGAGGGCACCTCGATCGTCCGGAGCCTCTTCGTCGGGCTGATCGAGTACGGCCAGGACGGCAGCGTCGCGGAGACGGGGGTGGCGGAGTCCATCGAGTCCGAGGACAACACCACCTGGACGATCACTCTGAAGGACGGGTGGACCTTCCACGACGGCACCCCGGTCACCGCCCAGTCCTTCGTCGACGCGTGGAACTACACCGCGTACAGCCCCAATGCCCAGGGCTCCAGCTACTTCTTCTCCAACATCGTCGGCTACGACGAGCTGCAGGCCCCGGTCGACGACGCGGGCGAGCCCACGGGTGACCCGGCCGCGCAGGAGATGAGCGGGCTGGCCGTCGTCGACGACACGTCGTTCACCGTGCAGCTCACCGAGGCCTTCGCCCAGTTCCCCGTCACCCTCGGCTACAACGCCTTCTTCCCGCTGCCGGAGTCCTTCTTCGAGGACCCCGAGGCCGCGGGCACCGCCCCGATCGGCAACGGCCCGTTCCAGGCCGACGGGGAGTTCGTGCCGGGCCAGGGCATCACCCTGAGCCGGTTCGAGGAGTACGGGGGCGAGGCCCCGGCCAACGCCGACTCCGTGGAGTTCCGCGTCTACTCAGACGTCAACACCGGGTTCACCGACGTGCAGGCGGGCAACCTCGACATCCAGAAGGACATCCCGCCGGAGACCATCGCCACCGCCCAGGACGAGTTCGGGGACCGCTTCGTCGAGGCGCCGTCGTCGGCCTTCACGTACATCGGCTTCCCGACGTACGACCCGCGGTTCGCCGACAAGCGGGTGCGCCAGGCGATCTCGATGGCCATCGACCGCCCGGCGATCACCGAGGCCATCTTCAGCGGTGCCCGCACGCCCGCCATGTCCGCGATCTCCCCGGTGGTCGACGGCTCACGCGACGACGCCTGCCAGTACTGCGAGCTCGACGTCGAGCGGGCCAACGCCCTCCTTGACGAGGCCGGCTTCGACCGGAGCCAGCCCATCGACCTGTGGTTCAACTCCGGTGCCGGGCACGAGGCGTGGATGCAGGCCGCCGGCAACCAGATCCGCGAGAACCTGGACCTCGACTACACCCTGCGCGGCGACCTGGACTTCTCCGAGTACCTGCCCCTCGGCGACGAGAAGGGGTTCACGGGGCCCTTCCGCCTCGGCTGGATCATGGACTACCCGAGCCCGCAGAACTACCTCGAGCCCCTGTACTCCACGTCGGCCCTGCCGCCGGCCGGTTCCAACTCGGCGTTCTACTCCAACCCCGAGTTCGACACCCTCGTCGACCAGGGCAACGCGGCGGCCACCAACGAGGAGGCCATCGCGCTCTACCAGCAGGCCGAGGACCTGCT
Organism: uncultured Quadrisphaera sp.; assembly: GCA_964242735.1. Taxonomy (GTDB): domain Bacteria; phylum Actinomycetota; class Actinomycetes; order Actinomycetales; family Quadrisphaeraceae; genus CADCUY01. Next base: position 31,189 of record CAXTAK010000007.1, read on the forward strand.
GCTGGAGGACATGCCCATCGCCCCGCTGTGGTTCCAGGTGGAGCAGGTCGTGCACTCCGAGAACGTCAGCGACGTCGAGGTCGACGTCTTCGGCGTCATCAACGCGGCAGCGGTGACCGTCAACAGCTGATCGCCGGGGGGCGGGGTGCGGGGCCACCGCGGGGTGGCCCCGCACCCCGCCCCGTGTGACACGCTCCACCCTTCCCGACCGTCCTGAGGAGGCCATCGTGGGTCGCTACATGGCTCGGCGGCTGCTGCTCACCATCCCGGTGCTCCTCGGCGCCACGTTCTTGATCTTCGCCATGGTCTTCGCGCTGCCGGGCGACCCGATCCGCGCGCTGGGCGGGGACCGCCCCCTCGCCCCCGCCGTGGTCGCGCAGCTGCGCGACGACTTCAACCTCGACGACCCGCTCCTGGTCCAGTACGCCAAGTACCTGGTCGGGCTCTTCCAGGGCGACTTCGGCACCGACTTCCGCGGTCGGCCCGTGCTCGACACGATCCTGCAGCGGCTGCCCGTGACGATCCGCCTCACCATCGTCGCGGTGCTCTTCGAGGCGGTCATCGGCCTGGTGGCCGGGGTGCTCGCCGGCATCCGCCGTGGGGGGTACTTCGACTCCCTGGTGCTGGTCTCGACCACCCTGATCGTCTCCGTCCCGATCCTCGTGCTCGGCTTCCTCACCCAGTACGTCTTCGGGCTGCAGCTGGGCCTCTTCCCCGTCGCCGGCATCACCGAGGGCTGGTACAGCTACGTGCTGCCCGGACTCGTCCTCGCCTCGGGGTCGCTGGCGTACGTCGCCCGGCTGACCCGCACCTCGCTGGCGGAGAACCTGCAAGGGGACTACGTGCGCACCGCGCGCGCCAAGGGCCTGAGGCCCCGCACGGTGGTGGTGCGCCACACCCTGCGCAACAGCCTCATCCCGGTGGTCACCTTCATCGGCGCCGACGCCGGCACGCTGCTCGGCGGCGCCATCGTCACCGAGGCGGTGTTCAACGTGCCCGGTCTGGGTCGCGCGGTCTTCGACGCCGTCCAGGCGCAGGAGGGCGCGGTCGTCGTCGGGATCGTCACCCTCATGGTGCTCTTCTTCATCCTCGCCAACCTGGTCGTCGACGTGCTCTACGCCGTCCTCGACCCCCGCATCCGCTACGAGTGAGGGACCGTGACTGACACGACGGCGACGACCGCGGAGCGGACGGAGGGGTCCGCCCACGACCAAGCCGCTCTCGGGGCTGCGACGGGACTGCCCGCCCCGGCGACGGGCCGGCAGAACAGCCTGTGGTCCGACGCCTGGGGTTCCCTTAAGCGGAACCCGTTCTTCTGGATCGGCTCGGTGCTCGCCGTCCTCGTCGTGGCCATGGCCCTCGCGCCAGGCGTCTTCGCCCGCGGCGTCGACCCCCGCGCGTGCGACCTGGCGATGTCGGCGGACCCGCCGTCCGCGGCGCACTGGTTCGGGGTGGACCAGCAGGGGTGCGACTACCTGGCCAACGTCGTCCACGGCGCCCGCAACTCGCTGATCATCGGGCTGCTGTCCGTGGTGCTGGTCCTGCTCATCGGCGTCGTCCTCGGGGCCCTGGCGGGGTACTACGGGCGCTGGGTCGACGGGGTGCTCGCCCGGTTCACCGACGTCTTCTTCGCCCTGCCCCTGATCCTGGGGGCGCTGGTCATCCTCCGCGTGGGGCCCTCGACCGGGCTACCGGTGATCGGCACGCGCGGGCCGGGAGCGGTCGCCGTCGCCCTCAGCTTCTTCGGGTGGATGACGGCGATGCGGCTGGTGCGCTCGCAGACCATCGCCATCAAGAGCAGCGACTACGTCGCGGCCGCCAGGGCGCTGGGTGCCTCGAGCCTCCGCATCCTCGTCCGGCACATCCTGCCCAACGCCGTGGCCCCGGTGCTGGTCTACGCCACCATCACCGTCGGTGTCCTCATCGCCGCGGAGGCGACGCTGACGTACCTCGGGGTGGGGCTGCAACAGCCGGCCATCTCGTGGGGCCTGCAGATCAGCGCCGGGCAGCGGCAGCTCCGCGACGCGCCGCACCTGGTGCTCTTCCCCAGCCTGGCCCTCACCCTGACGGTGATGGCCTTCGTCATGCTCGGCGACGCGCTGCGCGACGCCCTCGACCCGAGGCAGCGCCGGTGAGCGTGCGCACCGCCGAGCCCGCGCGCGGCGGCGGCATCGCTCCGGTCCTGGAGGTCGAGGACCTGCGCGTGGAGTTCCGGGCCCGGTCCGGGGTCACCCACGCCGTCAACGGCGTCAGCTGGTCCGTCGCCCCGGGCGAGACCCTGGCGATCCTGGGGGAGTCCGGGTCTGGCAAGTCGGTGTCCGCGCAGGCGGTGATGGGCATCCTCGACACCCCGCCGGCGGTGATCACCGGCGGCATCCGCTTCGAGGGCCGCGACATGCTCACCATGGACGCCGAGGACCAGCGCAAGCTCCGCGGGCCCGGCGTGTCGATGATCTTCCAGGACGCGCTGTCGGCCCTGAACCCCGTCTACAGCGTCGGCTACCAGATCGGGGAGATGTTCCGCGAGCACCGCGGCACCTCCAAGAAGGAGGCGCGCCAGCTCGCGGTGGGGCTGATGGACCGGGTGCGCATCCCCGCGGCCGCCGAGCGGGCCGACGACTTCCCCCACCAGTTCTCCGGCGGCATGCGCCAGCGCGTGATGATCGCCATGGCCCTGGCGCTCGACCCGCGGGTGCTGATCGCCGACGAGCCGACCACCGCCCTCGACGTCACCGTGCAGGCGCAGGTCATGGACCTGCTGAAGACCCTGCAGGGCGAGAACGGCATGGGCGTGGTGCTCATCACCCACGACCTCGGCGTCGTCAACGAGGTCGCCGACCGGGTGGCGGTGATGTACGCGGGCAAGGTCGTCGAGACCGGCACCGTCGACGAGGTCTTCACCCGCCCCGCCCACCCCTACACCGCCGGGCTGATGGCCTCGATCCCCACCGTCGAGGCCGGGGGCGGGCGCCTCATGCCCATCACCGGGCAGCCGCCGAGCCTGGCCGCGATCCCCCCAGGCTGCTCCTTCCACCCGCGGTGCCCAGCGCGCCGGCTCGGGGCCGACTCCGCGGCGGGCCGGGACTGCGCGTCCGACGTCCCGGCCCTGCGCCCGGTGCTGACCGGCCGGTCATCGGCGTGCCACTACAGCGAGGAGGTGCTCGGTGTCCGCAGTGGTGCCTGAGACGGGGACGACGCCGGCCACCGGCAGTGCTGTCGGTGAGGGCGGAGGCGTCGGGGCGAGTGAGCCCCTCCTGCGCGTGCGCGGGCTGCGCAAGCACTTCCCGCTGACACGCGGCATCGTCGTCAAGAAGACGATCGGCGCGGTGCGCGCCGTCGACGGGGTCGACCTCGACCTCCACCGCGGCGAGACCGTGGGACTGGTGGGGGAGTCCGGGTGCGGGAAGTCCACCGTCTCCAAGCTGCTGGTGGCCCTGGAGAAGCCCACCGAGGGGCAGATCCTCTACAAGGGCCAGGACGTCGCGAGGATGTCGGCCCGTGAGCTCAAGCGGTACCGCCGCCAGGTCCAGATCATCTTCCAGGACCCGTACGCGTCGCTGAACCCGCGGATGACCGCCGGTGACATCGTCGCTGAGTCGTGGTCGATCCACCCCGACATCGCCCCGAAGAAGGGTCGCCTGCAGCGCACCCAGGAGCTCCTCGACACGGTGGGGCTGAACCCCGACTACGTCAACCGCTACCCCCACCAGTTCTCCGGCGGGCAGCGCCAGCGCATCGGCATCGCCCGGGCGCTCGCCCTGCAGCCCGAGCTGATCGTGTGCGACGAGCCGGTCAGCGCGCTCGACGTCTCGGTGCAGGCGCAGGTGGTGAACCTGCTCGAGGACCTGCAGGACGACGTGGGCCTGTCGTACCTGTTCATCGCTCACGACCTCTCCGTCGTCCGGCACATCTCCGACCGGGTGGCGGTGATGTACCTGGGCCGGATCGTGGAGGAGGGCAGTGCCGAGCAGGTCTACGGCCAGCCCTCGCACCCCTACACGCAGGCGCTGCTGAGCTCGGTGCCGCTGCACGAGCCGGCGCTGCGGGGGCAGAAGGACCGCATCCTGCTGCAGGGCGACGTGCCGAGCCCGGCGAACCCCCCGTCGGGGTGCCGCTTCCGCACCCGGTGCTGGAAGGCGCAGGACGTGTGCGCCATCGAGGACCCGGTGCTGGTCGACCGCGGGCAGGGGCACCCGTCGGCGTGCCACTTCGCGGAGGCCCGCGAGGTCGTGCCCGCCGCCGTCGAGAGCTGACCGCCTCAGCCGACCGCCCCGCCGGCCAGGACGCCGACGGCGTAGGTCATCCCCATCGCGAGCACCCCCACGCCGACGTTGCGGGTCACCGCCCTCCCCACCGGCGCCCGCCCGAGCCGCGCGCTGACCACGCCGGTCACCACCAGGGCCACCACCACGGCCACCACCGTGACCCCGAGGCGCCACGACGGCGGCGGCAGCGTGATGGCGAGCAGGGGCAGCAGGGCCCCGAGGGTGAAGGCGACCATGGACGAGGCTGCCGCCTGCCACGGGCTGGTGCGCTCGTAGGCGTCGATGCCGAGCTCGACCTCGGCGTGGGCGGCGAGGGCGTCGCGGGCGGTGAGCTCGCGGGCCACCTGCAGGGCCACCGGCGCTGACAGGCCGCGCCGCTCGTACAGGGCCGCGAGCTCAGCCAGCTCCTCCTCAGGCAGGTGCTGCAGCTCCCACCGCTCCAGGGCCAGGGCCGCGCGCTCGGTGTCGCGCTGCGTGCTGACCGACACGAACTCCCCGCCGCCCATCGACAGCGCCCCCGCCACCAGGGCCGCGACCCCGGCGAGCAGCACCGGGGCCTGCGAGCTGGTCGCGCCCGCGACCCCGACCACGATGCCGGCGGTGGAGATGATCCCGTCGTTGGCGCCGAGCACCCCCGCCCGCAGCCAGTTCGAGCGCGAGACGAGTGACCCGTCCCGGTGCTGCTCCTCCGGGTGGGCCGTGGCGGTGTCGGCCGTCAGGTGGGCGGCGCCGGCGCGGTCGGTCATGCGTCCACTGTCCTCAGCGCACCGCCGCGCGCCAGCGAGGGAAGGCTGGCCTGGCACGCTGAGTCGATGCTCGTGGTCGGTGCCGCCCTCGTCGACGACCTGCTCCGCCCCACCCTGCTGCTCGCCGCCCGACGCACCGGCCCCCCGGCGCTCGCGGGCGCGTGGGAGCTGCCCGGCGGCAAGCTCGAACCGGGCGAGGAGCCCGAGCACGCCCTGCACCGCGAGCTGCGCGAGGAGCTCGGCATCGGCGTCGAGCTCGGCGCGGAGCTCACCCGCGGCTCGGGGCCGGGGTGGGAGGGGGCGTGGCCGATGCCGGTGCTGCACGGGGTCGGCCACCACGGGGGACGGCTGCGCGTGTGGCTGGCCGTCGTCCGCGAAGGAGAGCCGGCGGCGCTGGACGACCACGACACGCTGCGCTGGTTGCCCCGCGAGCACTGGCTCTCGGTCGAGTGGCTGCCGGTGGACCTGCCGGTGGTGCGCCAGTTGGACGCCGCCGCCCCCCGGGGTTGAGAGTCTCCGGGGTGCAGACACCACCACCTCGAGGGGCTGGCGTCACCTCATGACAGTGCTCCAGGTCAAGAACCTTCCTGCGGACGTCCACGACGTCCTGCGTCGCCGGGCGGCCGCCCTTCCCAGCCTCGACGAGTGGCTCGCCCGTGCCGCGACGCGACCGCAGCACGACATCGACAGCGTCGCAGCCGTGGAAGCCGGGCGGGACGACAACGGCTGGTCAAGGTCCTCGATGCCAGCGCGTGCGTCGACATCCTCGCCCTCACCCCTCGGGCGGCCGCGGTGAGCCCCTCGACCAGCGTCATCGCGACATCCCCGGCGGAGGCCACCACCGTCCCGGTGGACGATCGGCTGCTGGACGTCACTCGGGGTGGGGCCTCGCATCGCTGGTGGAGTCGGCATGTCGCGGCGCGTGGCGGTAGCGGGAGATCCACAGTCCGGGGAGGACCTCCTGGTCGCCGATCGGGGTGAACCCGAGCCGCTCGTCCAGGGACCGGGCCGGAAGGTCGTCGCGTCCGGTGGCGACCACGGTGTCCCGGGCGCCGGCCCGGTGGAGCACCTCGGTGACCAGCGCGCTGCCCACGCCCTGCCGGTGAACGCGCGGGTCGACGACGAGCCGGTCGATCTCGACCTCGCGGTCGTCCTCACTGCGGGCCAGCGCACCAGCCAGCACACCGCTGGTGGTCGCGCCGAGCCAGTCCACCCGGGCCCGGCGCAGGTCGTGCACGTCCTCGTGCAGCGGCGGGGAAGACGCCCGGAGGTGCATGACCGCATCGTGGCTGACTCGGGCGTCCCCGGGTCTGCCGTCGTCCCATCGCGGACGAGAGGCTGGCCCGGCCTGCTCCGTGGCCCGCCGGCGATCACCCGGGCGCGTCAGCTGCCCGGTCGAGGGTCGGTGCGCAGCATCGACATGAGGAGGGCGTCGTGACGGCGCCCGTCCCATCGCAGTGCCTCGCGCAGTCGACCTTCCACGGTGAACCCGCACTTCTCGTAGACCCGCCGCGCGCGCGGGTTGTGCTCGTACACCTCGAGGGAGAGCCGGTGCAGCCCCACCCGGTCGAACGCGTACTCCACGACGAGACGGGTGGTCTCGGTGCCGTAGCCGCGCCCGAAGACCTCCGCTCCGGCCAGCCACACCCGGTAGCTGGCGCTGCCGTTGTCAGGATCCAGGTCGTTGAGCACCGCCTCCCCGAGGAACGCGCCGTCAGCGATGCGCACGACGGCCCAGTCGGCGCGGTCGGAGTGGTCGCTGCGGGTGCGCAGCCACTCCTCGACGCCAGCACGCTCGAAGGTGGCGTGGGTGCCGGTCAGACGGGCCACCTCAGCGTCGCCCAAGGCCGGCAGGTACTCCTCGAGGACCGCGACAGTGAGGGGCTCGAGGCGCACGGTGGCCCCGTGCAGCACCGGCTGGTCGTGGAAGACGTCGGATGCGATCACGACGTCATCGTGACGGCGACGACCCCGACGACGGACCGGCCCTGCTCCTCGGGACCCGTGCGCAGGTCGACGGCGTGCACGAGCCGCAACCCCGTGCCGTCCAGGACCCGGCTGGCTGACCCGCTCGAGGTGGGCAGGGCGACCGGGTCGGCGGGCAGGAGCCGCCGGAAGGTCGCGGAGGGGCGGGAGGACGCCGCGGGCAGGGTGAAGCCCGCCTGGCCGCCGACCCGCAGCACCCGGGACCAGTCCTGCAGCGCCGCCCGCCCCAGGAAGTGCAGGGAGGAGGTGCACACGACGACGTCGACCGAGCCGTCCGGCACCGGCAGGGGGACCCCGGCGCCGTGCACCCACTCGATGCGCCCGGTGGGATCACCCATCGCAGCGCGGGCCCGAGCGGCCTCGAGCATGACCGTGGAGACGTCCACCGCCACCACCCGGGCCGGGGCCAGCAGCTCCAGCGCGGCGAAGGCCGCCGCGCCCGTGCCGGTGCCCACGTCGACGACGAGACCCCCGGGGGTGGGCGCGAGGTGCTCGACGACCGCGCGGGCGACCGCCTCGTGCGCCCCGTCAGCGTCGTAGGCCCCCGCCGCGGCGTCGAAGGCCGCACCCAGCCGAAGTGCATCCACCCCGCGATGCTCACACGCCGCCACGACCTCGTGCTGCAGTGCTGCCGGCGGTCCTGCCCTGCGGCGTGACCCCGACCGACGTCCCGATCGGTGCCCTGCACCACGTCGAGCTGTGGGTGCCCCACCTGGGCACCGCCGTGCCGCGGTGGTCCTGGCTGCTCACCGCGCTCGGCCACGAGCCGTTCCAGTCGTGGGAGCACGGCGTCAGCTACCGCCTCGGCGCCACGTACCTCGTGATCGAGCAGTCCCCCGCGCTCGCCGACGGTCGGCACGACCGGCGCCGGACGGGGCTGAACCACCTCGCCTTCCACGCCGGCTCCCGCCACGACGTCGACCGCCTCACCTCGGACGCACGAGACCACGGGTGGCGGCTGCTCTTCGCTCACCTCCACCCCCACGCCGGAGGGCGGGAGCACTACGCCTCCTACCTCGAGGACGCCGACGGCTACGAGGTCGAGCTCGTCGCGCGAGCGTGAGCGGGGGCCGCGAGCAGCTCGTGCGCTGGACGGCCCGTCGTCAGGCGGTGTGCTCCTGGTGAGGGGCACACCGCCACAGACCGGGGCCACTGTCACCCTGTGGTGGCGCTGCAGGTCGAGCTCCTCGCGGACGTCCGCGACGTCCCCGCACTAGCCTTCCGCGCGTGCCCGCACAGCCGCTGCCCACGTCTGCTCCGGCCGCGCAGGGCGTCGACGCGCGCGGCGTCCACGCCCTCCTCGACGCCCTCGAGGCGGCACCGGACGTCGAACCCCACAGCCTGGTGGTGCTGCGGCACGGCCACGTGGTCGCCGCGGGCTGGTGGTCGCCGTACACCGCGCAGCGACCGCACCTGCTGTACTCGCTGAGCAAGAGCTTCGCCTCCGCGGCCGCCGGCCTGGCCGTCGCCGAGGGGCTGATGAGCCTCGACGACACCGTCCTGAGCCACTTCCCCGAGCTCGACGCCGACATCACCGACCCCCGCAGCCGGAAGGTGCTGGTCAGGCACGTGGCCGCGATGGCCAGCGGCCACGACGACGAGACGCTGGAGCGGGCGAACGCCGCGGACCCCACCGACCTGGTGCGAGGCTTCCTGCTCCTGCCGCCGGAGGAGGAGCCCGGCACCGTCTTCGCCTACAACCAGCCGTGCACGTACGCGCTCGGGGCCATCGTGCAGCGGGCCAGCGGGCAGAGCCTGACGCAGTACCTGCGCCCCCGCCTGTTCGACCCCCTGGGCATCGACGACGTGGGCTGGCAGCAGCAGCCGCCCGGCACCGACCTCGGGTTCTCCGGCCTGCACGCGACCACCGACGCCGTCGCGCGGTTCGGGCAGCTGCTGCTGCAGGGCGGGGTGTGGGCCGGTGAGCAGGTGCTGAGCGCGGAGTGGGTGGCGGAGGCCACGCGCTCGCACGTGTCCACCGCTGCGCGGGACCAGCCCGACTGGCAGCAGGGGTACGGGTTCCAGTTCTGGAGGGCGCGGCACGGCTACCGCGGGGACGGGGCGTACGGGCAGTTCTGCGTCGTCCTGCCCGAGCAGGACGCCGTCGTCGCCATCACCGCCGCGACGCCGGTGATGCAGACGGTGCTCGACGGGGTGTGGACGCACCTGCTGCCCGCGCTCGGCGGTGCTGGACCAGATGGCGGTGGGCCGGACGGCGCGGGGGACGCGGCGCTCGCGGAGCGTCTCCGCGGGCTCGCCCTGCCCCCCGTCACCGCCGAGCCCGCGCCGCCCGGAGACGCCGGCGCCTGGGCGGACGCCACCTTCACGCCGGCGGGCGGCACGTGCGCGGACCAGCCCTCGCTGGTCGGGGTCACCGTCGCCGCGGACGGTGACGGCCATCGCGTCACCCTCGTCGAGCCCGGCTCCGAGCTGGCCGCGCACCTCGGTACGAGCGGATGGAGCGTCTCGCAGCCGCTGACCGCGCAGGGTCCGTTGCCTGTCGCGCTCAGCGGGGGGTGGACGCCGGCTGGGGAACTGCGTGTCGACGTGGTCTTCCTCGAGACCCCGCACCGCCTGGTCGTGACGTGCGCCTCCCGGGGCGCGACGTTCGAGGCCCACTGGGTGACGGCGCCGCTGTGGCCGAGGACCCTGCACGACCTGCGCTCACCTCGAGTCGGGTAGCAGCAGGGCCGGGGCCGGCGCACGCGCACCGGGCGCACTGGTACGAGGACCACGTCGTCCTCACTCGATGACGTCGACCTGGCACGGGAGTCCCGGCGCTCGTCCCGACCTGGCACCGGCGGTGAGGAGGACAGTGCCGAGGCTGGCTGCCAGGGCCACGTGCAGGCCGTCGTAGAAGGTCACGTCCTCCCGCAACGACCAGGAGGCCGCCGCCAGCCGTCCCCGGTGTCCGTAGCGGTGGTCGACGAGGCCCGGTGCCGACGCCAGCAGCGCCGGGGCGTGCCCGGGTGCCGTGGCCCCGCGCTGGACGAGCCGTCGGAGCGCGTCGCCCAGCTCCGCGTCGATCAGGTGCGGGGCGTGGGTGTCGTCGGCCACGCGGCGAGCCCGCACGTGCTGGCAGCTGGGCGACGCCGTGGTCGTCGCTGCCACGAGCGCGGAGGCGTCGACGACGACGCTCCCGTGGCGCACCAGCGCGTCCTCGATCGCGGCAGCGTGCTCGGCCTCGGTCGGCCTGCTGGTCATCTCGACGACGCACTGGAGCATGTGCGCCTGGATGGATCGTCCCTCGGCCCTCGCTGGGCGGCGCAGCGTCTCGTAGGAGGCCTCGGGGACGTCGCGGATCTGGACGGTGGCCACGGAGGCGGGGTAGCGCGACAGCGCTGCTCTAGCGCTGCGGCCTCGGCAGTCGGCGCGCGCGCAGCACCACGTCGTCGGTGTGGTGCGCGCCGGCCCCGCCCTCGGGTGCGACGCGTGGCCGCTGCTCGTCCAGCTCCACCTCCCACTCGTCGGTGAGCAGAGCGGCGACCATCGGGAGGGAGACGTAGTCGGCCGGGTCGAAGCCGCTGTCGTGCGCTTGGTGAGTGTCCATCCCGGCGTGGTGCACCACGAGCAGGACGCCGCCGGGCGCGACGGCCGCGAGCAGTGCCCGCTCGGCCGCGGCGTCGGGGGTGCGCAGCAGGGCCGGGTACTGCGCGGACACCAGGTCGAAGGACGCCGGCGGGAACGGCGCCTCCACCAGCCCGGCGTGCACCCAGCGGACGGGGACGCCAGCGTCCCGCGCGTGCTCGGCCGCTCGCTCCAGCGCCACGCCCGACACCTCGATCGCGGTGACGTCCCAGCCGCCGCGCGCGAGCCACACGGCGTCAGCGCCCTCGCCGCACCCGACGTCGAGCGCCCGCCCGGGCGCGAGCCCGGCGACCTCGGCCACGAGCGCGCCGTTCGGCGCCCCGCTCCACAGCTGCTCCCGGTCGGCGTAGCGGCTGTCCCACTCCGCCCGCACCGCGGGGTCGCCGGTGTACCCGCCGGCGGGGGAGAGAACATCGAACCCGGGTGGTCCTGCCGCGAGGTCGTCGGTCACCGGTCCATCGTCGCCCATCTCGTCCCGGCCCCTGCCCGCGTCAGGGGGCGAAGGCCAGGCCCGGGTCGAAGCCGGAGTAGGTGTCGAAGACCTCGACCAGGTCCCCGCCGCGGGCGTCGACGATCCGGACCGAGGGCGTCGAGGTGGCGGTGTCGCAGCCCTCGCAGTCGAGTTCGACGACGGCGCCGGCCACGACCAGGTGGGAGGCGTCCGGGGTCCAGACCAGGTCCACGTCATCGGTGCCCGTGGCGGTGATGGTGCGCAGCCCCGTGCCGTCCGGGTCTCCGACGAGGATGGATGCGTTCCCCGGGTCGAGGTGCCCTGCGCCGCTGAGCGCCGCCAGCTGCTGCCCGTCGGGGGAGAACACCGGCATCGACTCGGACACGTCGGGGGTGACCACGCGGCGGGCGGTCGCGGAGGCGACGTCGACGAAGACCAGGTCACGGGCGGGGGAGGTGGCGAAGTCGCCACCGCCGAGGACGAGCGTGGCGCCGTCGGGGGACCACCGGGGTGCCTCGGCGATCTCGGGGATGCCGGTGACGACGCGGTAGGCGCCGGTGGTGGTGTCGACCAGGACCAGGCGCACCTCACCGGGGTCGCACCAGTCCCTGCCCGGGCTGATCGCGGTGTCGTTGCCGTGGTCGAGGAGCGCCACGGTGCCCCCGTCGGGGGAGAGCACGGGTGAGCTCGAGGCCGCGGGCACGTCCAGGACCCGCCGGGCGCCGCTGCCGTCACCGGCCGCGACGTACAGGCCCGTCGCGGCGGGCGGGGGTTCGAGGCAGGCACCGGCGGAGTGCTCGGTGCGGCCCAGCCACGCCAGGTGCGCCCCGTCGGCGCTGGCGGTGACCTCGAGGACGTCGAGGGCGGCGGCGATGGGCGTGCCGTCGTCGCTGCCGTCGGCGGCGGCGAGCACCAGCTCACCGGGGACGTCCTGGGCGTAGGCCCCTCCCCGCACCACCGCGATGCGGTCCGAGCCGGCCCACGCCGCCGACCGCGCCTCCTGCTGGTCGCCCACACGTACCCGGTCCCCGGTGGCGAGGTCGATGACGAGCACACCCGAGGCGCTGTCCTCGGGAAGGATCCCGATCAGCGCCAACCGGCCCTGCACCTCACTGGAGAGCCGCCCGCCAGCGTCCTGCGGCTGGCCGCAGCCGGCCAGCAGCGCCAGCCCCACAGCGGCGCCCGTGATCGCCCTGCTGTGCATCGTCGTCCTCATCTCATCAGCGGCCGTGGCTCGTGGATCTCATGGCTTCGGTGGCTACCCGCAGAGCCGCTTGGGGCCCGTGGCGCCCTCCCTGAGCTGGAAGGTCTCGTGATGGCCGGTGTCGTCGGTGAAGGTCACCGTCGTCCCGGCGACGGTGACCTCGCCCTGCTGGTAGGGATTGCCCCACCCGTCGGGCGGGTTGCCGCTGCCGTCGTCGAGGCGGCCGCCGACCCGCTCGTACCAGGCACCGTCGAGCATCAGCTCGTCGATGCCGCAGTGGGTGTGCAGCTCGAACGGCCGCCCGTTCTCGGTGCCCACTGGCTCGGCGAAATCCTCGGGATGGGGCACGAGGTGACCGGACGCGGTGGCAAGGAGCGCGAGGACGTGGTTCTCCCCGTCGCAGCGCGCCCCGTTGGGCTGGAACAGTCGCGGCGTGGCGGCGCCGTCGCCGGCGTAGACCTGCTGGCCGGTGGCATCGCGCACCACCACGGCGGTGGCCACCGGCTCACCGGTCAGGTCCGCCGCCACGAACATCCCCTGGAAGGAGTCCGGGGGACCGACCACCGCGGTCGTCTGCGCCGCGGACGACACCCCCGGCTCAGCGAGGTCGACCTGCACGGTGTGGCTTCCGGCGGCCGGGTCCAGGACGCCGGTCAGGTCGATGCTGACTCCCTCGGCGCTCCCGATCAGGGTGCACGGAGCGGCGACGTCGGGCGAGGGCGGTGGTGGCATGGGCATGGGGGTGGCGCCGGGCGCCGCGGCCACGACCTGCCCCGCCGGGGCAGCGCACCCCGCCACGGCAGCGGTGAACAGCACCACGCCCGCCAGGCCCCGCGACGTGCTGGTGATCAGTGCCACGACGACGTCCCTCCTCGCGCGCGGTGCCACCACCGCTGTCACGCACGCAGACGCCTCGAAGGCCCCGCGGGTTGCCTCGGCCCCCACTCCACGACCGTACGGACCGGCAGGGGCTCGGCCACGCCGCCGCACGGCAGCGCAGGTCCCGCGCAGCGCCGGTCCACGCTGCCGCACACTGACCCCGTGCGCGCCCTGGTGTACGAGCGCTTCGGCGGCGAGCTGAGCGTGCGCGAGGTGGCCGACCCCGACCCGGCCCCTGACGGGGTGGTCGTGACGGTCGGCGCCAGCGGCATCTGCCGCAGCGACTGGCACGCGTGGCGCGGGCACGACGTCGACGTCGTCCTGCCGCACGTGCCCGGCCACGAGCTCGCCGGCACGGTCGTCGCGGTGGGGCGCGACGTCCGCCGCTGGCGCGCCGGTGACCGGGTCACCGCGCCCTTCGTGGGCGCGTGCGGGCGCTGCGACCCGTGCCGCACCGGCGACCACCAGGTGTGCCTGCACCAGTCCCAGCCCGGGTCCACGCACTGGGGCTCCCTCGCCGAGCTCGTGGCGCTCGCCGCCGCAGACGTCAACCTCGTCGCCCTGCCCGCGGAGCTGGACGTCGTCGCGGCCGCCAGCCTGGGCTGCCGCTTCGCCACCGCCTACCGGGCGGTCACCGCCGTCGCCGCCGTGCGCCCGGGGCAGTGGGTGGCGGTGCACGGCTGCGGGGGCGTGGGCCTGTCGGCGGTGCAGGTGGCGGTCGCCGCCGGGGCGAGGGTGGTCGCCGTCGACGTCGCGCCCGGGGCGCTGGCGATGGCTGCGGCCTTCGGCGCGGAGGTGCTCGTGGACGGTGCCCGCGCGGACGTCGTCGCCGAGGTGCTCGAGCGCACCGGCGGCGGGGCGCACGCCTCGCTCGACGCCGTCGGGTCGCCGGCCACGTGCGTGGCGTCGATCCGGTGCCTGCGCCCGCGGGGGCGGCACGTGCAGGTGGGGCTGCTGCCCCCCGCGGCGGGCCGCGCGCAGGTGCCGATGGAGGTGGTGGTGGCCAGGGAGCTGTCGGTGCTCGGCAGTCACGGGATGGCCGCTCACGACTACCCCCCGATGCTGTCCCTGGTGGCCGCCGGTCGGCTGCGGCCCCAGGACCTCGTCACGCGGGAGCTGTCCCTGGACGAGGCGGGCCCCGCGCTGGTCGCGGTCGGCGCGACCCCGGGCGTCGCGGTGGTCACCGCGTTCTGAGCGCGGCGCTCGGGCACCGGGCGCCGGTCACCCGCGCAGCGGTGCCGCGAGGTCGTCGTCGGTGAGACCCTCGACGAGCAGCACCGGTTGCTGCCGCTCGCGTGCGCGGCCCTCGGGGTGGCGGAGGGCGAGTAGAGAGTCATCGACCGCACAGCCGCGCCGATCCGGGGTCACCGGGCGCTGCACGCCGGGTGCCCGCTCGACGGCATCCGCGTCGAGCTGCAGATCCGCACAGTTCTGCAGCACCAGTGGGCGGAGGTCTACGAGAGGACGGGCGACCGGTTCGGGCGCCTCGTCCGGCACGACGATCCTGCTCAGGACGGCGCTGCGCCGCTGCCGGAACCACCGGTCGTGTTCGTGGACTCGATGCAGAGCGCCTCCTCTCATCGCTGCCGTCGAGGACTCGTGGCGGCAGGACCTCGTGGTCGAGGCGGTGGCGGCCGATGCGAGACCGAGTGCCGCACTCGCGCATGCCGGACCCAGTCAGCGGGAGCTGACCCGCGCGGCGCAGGAGCTGAGCGGCATCCTCGAGCAGCTCGGCGCCCTGCTCGACCACTGGCAACAGAAGTCGTCGTCCTCCACGCCGACGACGTCCGTGACCTGTACACCACGCACCGTCGGTACTTCGAGAGCGCACGCGAGCTGGTGCGCCACATGACCGCCTGACAGCTGGTCAGCTCACAGCCGCATGCAGCGGCGCCGCGAGGTCACCGCGCACGCCCACCGCGACGCCGTCCAGCCCCAGCCAGCCCGCCATCACCTGCAGCTCACCAGCCAGCTCGGTGACCACGCGCGCCATGGCCGGCCCGGTGGCGGCCGCGGTGGTCACGGGCTCGGCGAAGGCGCCCGGCACCCGCAGCACCCCCGCGGCCCGGTCGGCCTTGAGGTCGACCCGGGCGACGAGCTGGCCGTCGAGCAGGAACGGGAAGACGTAGTAGCCGAAGGCCCGTTGCGGCTCCGGCACGTAGATCTCGATGCGGTAGCGGAAGCCGAAGATCCGTTCGGTGCGCTCGCGCCGCCAGACGAGCGGGTCGAACGGGCACAGCAGGGCCCTGCCCTCGACGCGCCGCGGTGTGCGCGCCGCCGGGTCGCGGTAGGCCGGCGCCGCCCAGCCGGTGACGGCGACGGGCTCCAGCTCGCCCGCCGCCACCAGCTCGCCCACCGCCTGCGCGCTCACCCGCGGGGCGAGGCGGTAGTAGTCGCGCAGGTCCGGCTCGGTGGCCACGCCCAGCGCCGAGGCCGCCCGGCGCACCAGTTCGCGGGCGGCCTCGGCGCGGGGGAGCGGACCCCGAGCGAGCACGTGCGCCGGCAGCACCCGCTCGGGGAGGTCGTAGTGCCGCTCGAAGTGGCGCCGGGTGCCGGTGGTCAGCTGCCCGACGGCGAAGAGGTGCTCGCACACGCGCTTGACGTCCGAGCGCTCCCACCAGGTGGCGCCCGCCCTCCGGGCCCGCCCCGGGGAGCCCAGCGCGGCCTCCAGCCCGCCGGCGCCGACCGGGCCGAGGTCGCGCACGGCGGCCAGCACGTCGGCCACCAGGGCCGGGTGCCCCGCAGCCAGCGCGGTGTCGCCGCGGCTGCGCGAGAACAACCCGGGGTCGCGCAGCAGCGGCCAGTCGGCCACCGGCACGAGGCTCGCCTCGTGCGCCCACGCCTCCACGAGCAGCCGCGGCCGGCGCGCCGTCGGGGCCCAGGCCGCGTCGTCGAGGAGTTCGCGCGGGTAGGCGCCGAGGCGGGTGAACAGCGGCGCGTGGTGCGCCCTGACCGCGACGTTCACCGAGTCGAGCTGCAGGAGCTTCGTGCGGGCCAGCACCCGCTCCAGGTGGCGGCGGGTCACGGGGCCGCCCGGCCGCGACTCGGCCAGGCCCTGGGCGGCGAGCGCGGTGCGCCGGGCCTGGCCGGCGGTCATGGCGCGCACGCCCCGATGCTGCCAGCGCGGCTCAGACCACGCGGCGGTAGGTGACCTGGTCGGTCCAGATCGGGCGCACGGAGACCGCCGCACCCGGGCGGGGGGAGTCGATCAGCCGCCCACCGCCGGCGTAGATGCCCACGTGGGCGAGGCCGTCGAAGACCACGAGGTCACCGACCCGCGGTTCGGAGACCGCGTACCCCACCGAGCGCATGGCGGCGCTGGTGCGGGGCAGCGCCACCCCCACCGCGGCGTAGGCGTGCTGGACGAGCCCGGAGCAGTCGAACCCGGTGGCCGGGCTGGTGCCGCCCGACCGGTAGGGGAGCCCGGTGGAGGCGCGGGCGACGTCCAGGGCGGCGGCCCCTGCTGAGGTGTCGGGGGCCGGCGCCGTCGCCGGCTCCGGGACCTGCGGGTCGGCAGGTGCAGGCGCGACCGGCGCGGGGACGGCCGCTGCGGTCGCGGACCCGGGCAGGGCCACCACCTGCCCGACGTGGATCGTGCTGCCCCAGTCGAGGCCGTTGCGGTCCAGGACCGCCTGCGTGGCGTGCCCGCTCTCACGGGCGATCGCTGAGATGGTGTCTCCGCGCTCGACGGTCACGGTGCCGTCGGCGTGCGGGGCGAAGGCGGAGGCCGTGCCGGCGCCGGCGAGCACCGGCACCGTCGCCAAGGCCCCGGTGGCCATCACCGTGCGGGCCACCACCCGCACGTCCACCAGGGGCTTGACCGGTGCCCTGTGTCGTGCCCTGTGCCGTCCTCGTCCGCTCACCCCAGGACCGTACGAGCCGGTTCCCCCGCTGTCCGCCGAACGTCGCCGCTCCTGTGGACGACTGGGATCCTGTGGACGACTCGGACGAGAGCGCCGTGGTGGCGTCGCGCGCCGGCCTCAGACCCGGCCGCGCAGCACGTCGACCACGTGCGCGAGCGTTCCCTCGTCGCCGACGTTGCCCGCGAAGACCACGTACGGCATCCCCACCACCCCCGGCGCCGCCTCGACGGGGTCGAACACCGACACCTGCCCGGGCAGCAGCTGCCCGAGCACCACGGCCCGCCGGATGCCCAGGCCCTCCGTCGCGACGTCGTGGGAGGTGATGCCGCCCTTGGCCACCACCCACGCGGGACCAGTGGGCAGCGCGGCGCGCACCACCTCCACCACGGCTGCCGACGTCGCCCGGGCGATCGCGAGGGAGGCGTCGGGGTCTGCGCCCCGGCGCAGCTCCCGGCTGGTCACGAGCAGGACGTCGGACCGGCTCAGCGCCGAGCCCGCCGCGGCGCCCGCTCGGGCCACGTGCTCGTCACGGCGGGCGGGGTCCGCCACGGCGGCGACGTCCAGCTCGACCTCGACGAGGCCTCCTCGGCGGCGCGCCGCCTCGACCTGCCGGCTGGTCAGCCCCGTGTGGGAGCCGACCACGACGAGCCCGTGGCCCGCGGGAGCCGCCCGAGGCCCCCAGACGTCGGCCGTGGTCAGCGGCCGCCTCGGCTCGATGCCGGCCAGGGCCGCGACGAAGGAGGGTCCGGTGCGGTGCAGGAACGATCCCCCGGCGCGCTGCGCGGCCTGCAGCCCCAGGACGACGACATCGAGGTCGGCGTCCTCGAGGGCGTCGACGACGACCCACCGCCCTCCCACCAGCCCCGTGAGCACCTCCGCGACCCGGTCGGGGCCCCCGCCGCGGATGTCCTCCAGGTC
This sequence comes from uncultured Quadrisphaera sp., assembly GCA_964242735.1. GTDB lineage: Bacteria > Actinomycetota > Actinomycetes > Actinomycetales > Quadrisphaeraceae > CADCUY01. Next base: position 49,089 of record CAXTAK010000007.1, read on the forward strand.
CAGGCTCGTGACGTCGCCGGCGCTCAGGGCACCGCCGCTCCGCTCGGCCAGGAACTCGCGCAGGTCCGAGGAGGAGTACCCGAACGTGGCGTCCCGGGCGAACTCGGTCTCGCCCACCGGCACCATGGCGCCGTCCACCCACGCCCGGTGCACGCCCCGGGCGGTCACCCGGCGCGCCTCCAGGTAGGCGGGCACGAAGAGGACCCCGTCGAACCCCGAGCCCGTCAGCGCCCGCCGGGCGTCGTGCAGCGCCGCCACCTCGGCGTGCACGTGCCCGCGCAGGGTGGAGTCGCTGCGGCTGACGAGGTCCAGGGGCGCGTCGAGGCCCGCGCCCAGCTCCAGCAGCGCCGAGCCCACCGCGGCGGTGAGCGCGGACGCCTGCGCCTGCGGGAGGCTGCGCGTGTTCGTCAGCACGAAGCACGTTGATCCCGGCTCATCGAGCGCGGCCGCGTACTGCGCACGCTCCAGGACGGTGACCACCGCGACGCCGTGCACGGCCTGCGACCCGGTCGGGTCGTCGTCCAGCACCGCGGTGCGCCGGCGCTCGGCCAGGCGAGCGGCCCGGATCCGCGCGCGGGCACCGTCGACGACCAGCGGTGGGGGCGTGTCCACGGGCTCGCTCACGAGACCTGGAGGCCGCCGTTGATGTCGACCGTGGCAGCGGTGATGAAGCCCGACTCCGGCCCGAGCAGGAAGGCCAGCAGCGCGGCGACCTCGCCCACGGTGCCCACCCGCCCGACCATGGTGTCGGCGGAGAGCTCGCCCTTGCGCTCCTCCGTGAGGGTGCCGCCCATGATGTCGGTGTCGATCGGCCCCGGCGCCACGCAGTTCACCGTGACCCCGTGGGGCCCGACCTCGCGGGCCACCGCGCGGGTGAGGCCGATGATCCCCGCCTTCGCCGCGCTGTACGCGGCCTTCGAGAAGGTGCCGCCCCCGCGCTGCGCGGAGATCGACGAGATGGAGACCACCCGCCCCAGGCCGCGCCCGACCATGCCGTGCATGACCCGCTGGGTGACCAAGTGGGTGCCGCGCAGGTTCACCGCGATCACCCGGTCCCACTCCTCCGGTGGCACCTGCAGGTAGGGGGTGGGGGAGCTGATGCCCGCGACGTTCGCCAGCCCGACCACCGGCGGCAGCCCCGACGAGCGGTCCTCGACGCGGCCGAGCGCAGCGTCGACCGACGCGGGGTCCGCGACGTCCACGGCGGCGCCCAGCACCGGCACCCCCCGGCGGGCGCCGATCTCCTCGGCGGCAGCGCGGGCGGCGCCCTCGTCGAGGTCGAGCAGGGCCAGCGCCCATCCCTCGGCGGCGAGGCGGTCGGCCAGGGCCCGGCCGATGCCGCGCGGCGAGGCGGCGCCGGTGACCACCGCGGTGCGCTCGGTGGGCCAGGTGGGGGCGCTCACGCCCGGCCACCCTCGGTGCCGCTGGAGCGCACGCGCTCGACCAGCTCCGGGCGGTCCTCCGGGGGGCGCCCCGCACCGGTGCGCGTGCCGTAGGCGTAGGTGGCGACGGCGGTGACGGCGAGCACCGCGGCCAGCAGCAGCAGCCCGCTGCGGCTGTCACCGGTGCGCTCGATGAGCGCACCGACCGCGAAGGGCGAGGCGAAGCCGCCGAGGTTGCCCAGGGAGTTGATCATCGCGATGCCGGACGCCGCGGCGGCGCCGGCCAGCGCCGCGGCGGGCATCTCCAGGAACGGGGCGATCGCGGAGTAGATGCCCATCGCCGCCAGCGTGATCGCGGCCATCGCGAGCACCGGGCCGACGTCGAGCAGGTAGCCCGACGCCGCGAGCCCGACGGCGGCGAGCGCCATGCTGATCGAGGTGTGGGCCACCCGCTCGCGGGTGCGGTCGGAGTGCCGGCTCCACACGTACGTCCACACCGCCGCGATGGCGTAGGGGATGAAGACGACCAGGCCGCGCTGGAGGTCGGTGAAGTCGCCGAGCTCGTCGACGATGGTCGGCAGCCACAGGCCCAGGCCGTAGATGCCCGAGACGAGGCCGAAGTACAGGGCCGCGAAGGCCAGCGCCCGGCGGTCCTTCAGCCCGGCGAGGAAGCTGTGGTCGCCGTCGGCCTGCTTGAGGCGGTCCTCCTCGCCCATCCGGTCCACCAGCCACGCGCGCTCGTCGTCGGCGAGCCAGGCGGCGTCGCGGGGGTGGTCGGTCATCACGAACGGCACCACGAAGCCGAGCAGGATCGCGGGGACGCCCTCGAGGATGAACAGCCACTGCCAGCCCTGCAGCCCTGCAGCGCCGTCGAGCTCGAGCAGCAGCCCCGACAGGGGAGCGCCGAGGGCGTTGGCGATGGGCTGGGCGAGGATGAACAGGCCGATCATCCCCACCCGCTGCGCCGCGGGGAACCACAGCGTCAGGTACAGGATGACGGCGGGGAAGAAGCCGGCCTCCGCGGCGCCGAGGAAGAAGCGCAGCACGGCGAAGGACGTCGGCCCCTGCGCCAGGGCCATCGCGGTGGCGAAGATCCCCCAGGTGATGAGGATGCGGGCGATCCACTTCCGGGCGCCGAAGCGGTGCATGGCGCCGTTGCTGGGGATCTCGAAGATGGCGTAGCCGATGAAGAAGACCCCGGCTCCGAAGCCGAACGCCGCCGCGCCGATCCCCAGGTCGGTGTCCAGCTGCTCGCGGGCGAAGCCGACGTTGTTGCGGTCGAGGTAGGCGATGAAGTACAGCAGGACGAGGAAGGGCATGACCCGGTCGCGCACCTTGCGGAGGGTGCGGTCGCCGACCTCGCCGAGCGGGTGCGGGGAGCCGGCGCGTGACGTCGTCGTCATGTCGTTCCTCTCCGGTCAGGTCGTGGGGTCCTTCGCGGTGCTCAGTGCCGCGTCCTGCAGCGGCGAGGGCCCCAGCTCGTCGAGGAGGGCGGCCATCGCGACGTACGCGCGGTCGCGGTAGGCGATCAGCGCCTGGAGCTGGTCGGCTCCGAGGTCGTAGAAGCCGCCGCCGGTCTTGGTGCCGTGGCGGCCGGAGTCGACGACGTCGGTGAGGAGCTTCGGGGCGGTGAAGCGCTCACCGAGGCCCTCGGCCAGGATCCCGAAGCCGCGCACGTACGTGTCGAGCCCGGCCATGTCGGCGATGCCGAAGGGGCCGAAGAAGGGCAGCCGGAAGCCGAAGGTGGTGGACACGACGGTGTCGACGTCCCTGGGGGTCGCGATGCCCTCCTCCACCACGGCCATCGCCTCCTTCAGCAGCACGAACTGCAGGCGGTTCAGCACGAAACCGGGCACGTCGGCGACCTGGGCGCTGCGCCGGCCCAGGCGCACCAGCAGCGCCTCGACGACAGCCACGACCGCCGGGTCCGTGGCCGCCCCGGCGACGAGCTCGACACCGGGGATGAACGGCGCGGGGTTGGAGAAGTGCACGGTCATGAAGCGACTGGGGTCGGTGAAGGCGCTCGCCAGGCGGGCGACGGGGATGGTGGAGGTGTTGGAGCCGATGATCGCGTCGGGGCGGGCGGCGGCCTCCACCCGGCGCAGCACCTCGATCTTCAGGTCCGGCACCTCCGGCACCGCCTCCTCGACGAAGTCGGCGTCGGCGACCGCGGTCTCGATGGACTCCGAGGCGTGCAGCCGCTCGCGCAGCACCCCGGTCGAGCCCGGGGGGAAGAGACCGGCGCCCTCGAAGACGGCGCCCTCGCGCAGCAGGCGCGCCAGGCTGGCGGCGGTCAGCTCGGCGTCGGCGTCGGCGAGGCGCACGTCGAGGCCGGCGAGGGCGAAGGACTGCGCGATCCCACCGCCCATGTACCCGGTGCCGACGACGGCCACCCGGTCGATCCGCTGCACGACCACTGCTGCTCCTCTCAGGCCCGCGGCGCGTGCCGGGGGAGCACGCGGCGCAGGTAGTCGCGGTTGGTGGCGCTGACGGAGAGGCCGTCGCCCCCGTAGTGCTCACAGGTGATGGGGCCGGCGAAGCCCGCGCCGACGGCCATCGCCGTGGCCCTGCGGTAGTCCATGACGCCCAGCTCGAGCGGGGCGGGGGCCGTGACGACCGCCCCCGTCGCGGCGTCCTCGGAGCGGTAGTAGTTCTTCACGTGCCAGAAGTTGGCGTGCGGCAGCACCTTGCTCGCCATCGCGTCCCACCGCTCGACCGGTCGCAGCAGCCGCAGCAGGTTGCCCAGGTCGGGGTTGAGGCCAACGCCGTCCATGCCCACGTCGGTCACGAAGGCCGCCGCGCCGTCCGCGGTGCCCAGCAGGGTGTCCTCGTACATCTCCAGGGACAGCTCCAGGCCCACCTCGGCGGTGTGGCGGCCGAGCTCGCGCACGCGGTCGACGGCGAGCGCCCACACCTCGGGGTCGTCGCCGTCCACGGGGCCCTGCGCCGTCCAGAACCACAGCGCCTCGCGCTGCGCGGGGGTCAGCGGTCGGAAGAAGCCGGTGTTGAGCACCCCGGCGCCGAGCTCGGCAGCGGCGTCGATCGCCCGGTGGGTGTACGCGAGGTTGGCCTCGCCGTCCTGCGGGTCGATCACGCTGCGCCGCGAGATCGAGACCGCCGGGACCGCCAGGCCCACCTCGGCCAGCACGGCGGTGAACTCCGCCAGCCGCGCCGGGCTGAGGTCGGCGATGCGCAGCCAGGAGTCGTAGGGGTCGACGCAGTCGAAGCCGGCGTCAGCGACCTCGGTGAGCGCCTCGGCCCACCCCTGCGCGCTCTGGTCCTGGGTGGAGGACCCGTCGGGCAGCGTGCCCGGGAACTGCAGCGGGAGCATGGCGGCGGCGATCGGCCACGTCTCACGGGTGAGCGGGGCTCCAGCGTCTCGCGGTGCTGCCGGCACGGATGCTCCGTCGCATCGGGGGTGGGCGGGTGTCCGGCCACAACCTCCCGCACCGCCGGGTCCGTGCGCAAGTGCGGTGGGCACCCCCGGGTCGCCCACCGCACGACGCCGTCAGCGGCTGAGCTCGTCCATCGCGCGCGTCAGGTCGTCAGCGGTGCGCAGCAGGTCCTCCACCCCGCTGCGGACCCCGGTGAGACCGGAAGAGGTCAGCACCGAGGCGCCGGCGACGGCGTCCACGCTGGCGGAGACGTCCTGGCGGCTCGAGGAGATGTCGGCCACCGTGCGGCTCATCTCGCTGGTCGTGGCGGTCTGCTCCTCCACGGCGCCGGCGATGCTGACCTGGTAGGCGTTGATCTGCCCGATGATGCGCCGGACCTCGCCGATGGCGTCCACCGCGCCGGTGGTGTCCGACTGGATGGCGTCGACGCGGCGGGAGATGTCGTCCGTGGCGCGGGCGGTCTCCTGCCCCAGCTCCTTGACCTCGTTGGCCACGACGGCGAAGCCCTTGCCGGCATCGCCGGCGCGGGCGGCCTCGAGGGTGGCGTTCAGGGCGAGGAGGTTCGTCTGCTGGGCGATGGAGGTGATCGTCCTGACGATCGTGCCGATCTGCGCCGAGGAGTCGCCCAGCTGGGCGACGGAGTCGTTGGTGCGCTCGGCGACGGTCACGGCCTCCGCGGCCACGCGGGCGGCCTGGGTGGTGTTGTGGGCGATCTCGCTGATCGAGACGCCCATCTCCTCCGCCCCGGCGGCGACGGTCTCGATGCCCCCGCTGATGCTCCGCGTGGCCTCGGCGGCCTCACCGGCCTGCGCCTGGGTCTGCGTCGCGCTGCGGGAGATCTCCTCGCTGCCGCGGGAGACCTGGTGGGCTGCGCCGACCAGCTGCTGCGAGGCTGAGCTCACCTTGGCGATCACCGAGGACACCCGGTCCAGCGCTCGTTCAGGGCGCCGCCGAGCTGGTCGAGCTCGTTGCGCGTGCCCTGGTGGGGCAGGCGCAGGGAGGGGTCGCCGGAGCGCAGCAGCGCGACGGCGCGGGACAGCGGCCTGGTGATGCTGCGGGCGACGAGCACCGACGCCAGGACCACCAGGGCCAGCGGGGGGTGGGTCTCCAGCGCCAGGGCGAGGGCCTCGGCGCGGGCGGCGGTGACCACGTCGTCGACGTAGACGCCGGAACCGACGATCCAGCCCCACGGCTCGTAGCCCGCCACGTAGGAGATCTTCGGCTGGGCGGCCTCGGAGCCCGGCTTCGGCCACTGGTACTCCACGAAGCCGGCGCCGTCCGCCTCCACGGTCTTCACGGACTCGACGAAGAGGTGCTCCCCGTCGGGGTCCACGTCCTCCGTGAGGTCGGTGCCGTCCAGCTCCGGCTTGATCGGGTGCATCACCATCGCGGGGGCCGTGTCGGTGATGAGGAAGTACTACTCCCCGGAGTACCTCAGCCCCTTGATGGCCAGGGCCGCCTGGCCCTGCGCCTGCGTGCGGGACAGCGTGCCCGCCTCCTCCTGGGCACCGTAGGAGGCGACGACCCCGAGCGCGGTCTCGACGACGGCCCGGGTGCCCTCCCGCCGCTCCTCCAGCATCCCGTCGCGCACCTGGAGCGCGACCAGGGCGCACAGCGCGCACAGGCTCAGTGCGGTGACGGCCACCATCGCCAGGAGGCGGGTGGCGATGCGGGACTGCTGCAGCTGGCGCACGCCGGATCTCCTCGAGGCAGGGGTGACACCCCCATCGGCACCGCAGCGTTCCACCCTGGGCCCCCGCCGCCTCTCGCTGCGCGCGGGGCTCCAGGACGGCGCACACCTCCTGCTCGTCGTCGCCGGGGGAGACGCCGCGAGCAGGGCACGACGGGCACCGGCAGCACGGTCGCCGCGGTGGTCGAGGTGTCGCGGGTCAGGAGGTGGTGGCGAACCGCGCCGCCGAGCGCTCGCGGGCCTTCGCGGCCTCCACCTCGCGGGCCTTCGGCGGCGCGGTGGTGACGAGGTCGTCGAGCAGGTGCCGGCTGGCGTGCGCCACCGCGGCGGCGTGCACCTCGTCCTCGCTCGCCGGCGGCTCGACGTCGTGCAGCGGACGGATGTTCCGGCACGTGCCCGGTGGTGCTAGGCGCCGGGAGGGCGGGAGCGGGGTCCCCGTGGGCGGGAGCTTCGCCCCCGCCGACCGCGCCGGGGGTCGACCTGGACCACCCTGGAGCGGTGACCGCACTGGCCGCCGCGCTGGACGCCGGACCCGTCGTCCTCGACGGCGGCCTGGCCACCCTGCTCGAGCAGCGCGGGCACGACCTGTCGTCGTCCCTGTGGTCGGCGCGCCTGCTGCTCCAGGACCCCGGCGCCGTCCGCGACGCCCACGCCGCGTACTTCGCCGCCGGGGCCCAGGTGGCGACCACCGCGTCGTACCAGGTCTCGGCGAGCGGCTTCGCCGCCGCGGGCCTGGGCGCCGCCGCCGCGGAGGTCGCCCTCGCCACCAGCGTGCGCCTGGCGCGCGAGGCTGCCCAGCACGCGGGCCCGGGCCCGCGGTGGGTGGCGGCGTCGGTGGGCCCGTACGGCGCGTCGCTGGCCGACGGCTCCGAGTACCGCGGGCGCTACGGGCTCACCGTGGCGCAGCTGCGGGCGTGGCACCGGCCCCGCCTGCAGGCGCTGGCGGCGGCGAGCCCCGACGTCCTGGCCCTGGAGACGCTGCCCGCCCTGGCCGAGGTCGAGGCCCTGCTCGCCGAGCTCGCGGGCACCGGCGTGCCCGCGTGGCTCTCGCTGACCGCCGACGGTGAGCGCACCCGCGCCGGGGAGCCGCTCGCCGAGGCCTTCGCCATGGCGCGCGAGGTCCCCGAGGTGATCGCCGTGGGGGTCAACTGCTGCGACCCGGCCGACGTCGCCGGCGCGGTCGCCCTCGCCGCGGCGGCCACGGGCGGGCCGGTGGTCGCCTACCCCAACAGCGGTGAGCGCTGGGACGCCGTGCGGCGCACCTGGGTCGGCGAGGCGCACCCCGCGGGGGTGGCGGCGTGGGTGAGCGCGGGCGCCCGCCTGGTCGGCGGCTGCTGCCGGGTCGGGCCGCCGGGCATCACGTCGGTGGTGCGGCAGCTGGCCGCGGCCGCGCCCTGACCGCCGGCCGGAGCCGCGTCCGGCGCGGGGCGGCGCCGGTGCGCTGGTCAGCGCCAGTGCACCGGGTGGCGCAGCCACGGCGGCACGCTGGTGCACGCGTCCCCCGACGCCCCGTCCAGCTGCGGCTGGGTGAGGTACAGGCAGTGCTCCAGCAGCGCGCCGTCCAGGTGCGCCCCGCGCAGGTCGGCGCCCAGCAGGTCGGCCCACCGCAGGTCCGCGCCGCGCAGGTCGGCCTCGATGAGCAGGGCGCTGCGCAGGCTCGCCCCGCGCAGGTCCGCGCCGGCGAGGTGCGCCCCCACCAGGTCCGCGCCGGTGCGCTCGGGCCCGCGCTGGCCCGCAGCGGCGCGCACCTCCTGGCTGACCATCACCAGCAGTGGCCCCACACCGGCCCGGTGCTGCGCGGTGTCGACGTCGGTCAGCGCCGCGCGCCCCGCGCCGGCGAGCTGCCGGGTCTCCTCCAGGGCGCGCTGAACCTCCTCGAGCAGGGGCCCCGGCGTGGCGCGCGCCGCCGCCTCGGTCAGGTGCCACAGCGACTCGTGCAGGACCCGCACGATGGTGAAGGCCGCGAACAGCGGGGCCGCGGCCGCCGGTGAGGTGCGCCAGTCCACCCCGGCGAAGGCCGCGGTGACGTGCTGGCCGGCGCCGAGGCAGTCGAACGCCACGCAGCCGGCGAAGCCCCGCTCGCGCAGCTGCGCGTGGATGCGGCACCCGGGCGCGGTGGGCTGCGGTGCTGTGGACGGCGGGGCGACGTCGAGGTTCGGGCACGCCCGCCCCGCGGGCTTGTCGATCGCGAAGTCGGGGGACGCGGAGAACGCGGGCGCGACGCAGCACAGGCCGGTGCAGCGGGCGCAGTCGGCGCGCAGCCCCGCGCGCGCCTCCGACAGCGTCATCCCCACCGGCAGCGAGCCGCTCGGCTGCGAGGCGACGGTGTCGTCGGGCACTGGCAGAACATACGCGGTCCCACCGCCCCGAACGGGAGTGTCGAGCCGTCGGTCATGCGGGGCCCTCGTCGGTGCCCTCCGGCACACTCGTCCAGTGACCGGACTCCGCACCCGTCCATCAGCCGAGACGTTCCCCCTCGACGACCTCGTGGAGTTCGCCCGCAGGGGCCGCCTGCGCGTCCCTTCCTTCCAGAGGGGCCTCCGGTGGACCCGCAGCGACGTGGTGAAGCTCTTCGACTCGGTCCTGAAGGGCTATCCGGTGGGGAGCCTGCTCCTCTGGGAACGAGACGCTCCTGCCGAGAGCGTGACGCTGGGTCCGTTGAAGATCGATGCGCCCGCTGGCCCTGCGTACTACGTCGTCGACGGCCAGCAGCGCATCACCGCACTGGCCGCCGCACTGTCCGAGCAGGGCGAGTCAGACCCCCGCTTCGCGATCGGGTACGACCTCGATGACGACGAGTTCACACCACGCCCCACCCGGGCTGGCGAGTCCTGGATACCGACTCACGTCCTGTACGACCTGACCACGTTGCTGCTGTGGTTCCGGGATCGACCCGAGCAGATGGACCGGTTCGACGCGGCAGCGGCGGTGTCCAAGGCGCTGCGCGACCTACGGCTTCCTGCCTACGTCGTGCGTCAGGACGACGAGGAGGTCCTGCGGGGCATCTTCGACAGGATGAACACGGCCGGCAAGAAGCTCACTCGCGGGGAGGTCTTCGCGGCTCTGCGCCGGTCTGACGGTACGAGGGACGAGACCACCTTGAGTTCCGTCGCCGAGCAGGTCCAGCTCCAGACGGGGTTCGGCGTCCTCGACGAGAGCGCGGTGATGCAGGTGATCCTCGCGCGGCGCGGCGCGGACGTCAGACGAGAGATCCGCAACGAGTTCGAGACGACCGCGCGCGGGCGCGACCCCTTCGCCGCCCGTGAGCCGGAGGACGAGGCGTACCGCCTCGGCGCGGACGCCGCCGTCCTGGCCGTCGAGTTCGTCCAGCGGGTCGTGAGGGTTCCGCACCAGGCCCTCCTGCCGTACCAGTACCCGCTCATCACCCTGGCGCGGTTCTTCGCCCACCACCCCCACCCCGCACCTCGTCACGAGCGGTTGCTGCGGCGCTTCTTCTGGCGAGCCGTGGTCAAGGGACCCGGCCTGGTCAGGGGCAACACCACGGGAGTCAGCCGGATGCTCAACCGCAGAGTCGTTCCTGAGGACGAGGTCGCCAGCATCACCGGCTTGATGACCACGGTCGCCGGCGATCGCCCTGCATACCCACCGGTCGACCCCCTGCGGACCAACAGTGCAGCGTCGAAGATGCTGCTCTGCGCCATGTGGGGGCACGGCCCTCGCAGTCTCACCGATGGCTCGTGCGTGGAGGTCGAGGATCTGCGCGGGGTCCTAGCCGATCATCAGACGGCCGCGGACGTCGTCGTCCCGATCCTCGTCGGGCGGCGGGCGGCGGGCCATGACAGGGACGCCGGGAACCGGCTGCTCCTCGTCCCCCTCGAGGACCGTGAATCCGATGCGATCGAAGCTCTGAGCGGAGCGACAGCGGACGTCCTCACCTCCCACCTGCTCGAGCCGGAGGACGTGACGGCCATGTCGAACGGCGATGCTCTCCGCTCGGTGCAGGGACGCACCGAGCGGCTGGAGCAGTTGCTCCGGGTCTTCCTCGACCGCATGTGCGAGTGGGAGCAGGAGGACACCCCGGACCTCGAGATGCTGGTCGGCGCTGAGGAGGCGGCTGGTGCCTCGGTCTGAACACCACTACGGCGTGTGGCTCAGCGGCACCTTCGTCGGGACGCTGCGCCAGCGCGGGGACCACGTCCGCTTCGCCATCCATCCCTCCTACGCCGACGATCCCCATCGCCCGGTGCTGGGGCTGGTGTTCGAGCAGGACCTCGACCGCGTCCACTCCGCTGCGCTGCGACTTCCGCCGTGGTTCTCGAACCTGCTGCCGGAGGGTGTCCAGCGCGCGTGGGTCGCGCGGCAGCGTGGGGTCTCCAGCCAGCGGGAGATGGAGCTCTTGGCGGAGGTGGGCCAGGACCTGCCGGGGGCCGTCACCGTCCTCCCCCTTCCCGTCGATGTGGTGGCGGATGGCGAGGACGCCGTCCCCGTACGGCCCTCCCCCTCGCCACCCGATGACTCCGTCGACCCTCGGGGGCGCTTCTCCCTCGCGGGTGTCCAGCTCAAGCTGTCGATGGTCGCGACGGGTGACCGGCTCGTCGTGCCGCTCGGCGGCACGCTCGGGGACTGGATCGTGAAGTTCCCCGACGCCACGTTCCCCCACCTGCCGGTCGTCGAGTTCGTGACGATGGAGCTGGCGCGCCGCAGCGGCATCGACGTCCCCGAGACCCGCCTGCCGACCCGGGACCAGCTGCCCGACACCCCTGACGCACTGTGGGCGGCGAGCGAGGACCGGGCCTTCGCCATCCGGCGGTTCGACCGCGGTGCCGACCGCTCGCTCCTCCACATCGAGGACTTCGCCCAGGTCCGAGACGTCTACCCGAGTCCTGCGGACCTGAAGTACCAGGGCTCCTACGAGACCCTCGCGATGCTCGTGCACCGCGGCCACGACGACGCCTCGCTGCGCGAGCTCGTGCGCCGGCTGGCTTTCAACGCGGTCGTCGACAACACCGACGCCCACCTGAAGAACTGGTCGCTGCTGTACACCGACCCTCGCCGTCCGATCCTGTCCCCGGCCTACGACCTCGTCTCGGTCGCTCCGTACTCCGGGTACGGCGGCGAGATGGCACTCACCCTCGCCGGCACGAAGGCGGCGGACCGGCTGCGGCTGCGCCACCTCGACCGGCTCGGCACGCGCTCCGGGCTCCCGGAGGGCCAGCTCGCCGAGGTGGCCGGGGCGACGATCACCGCGGTGGCGCAGGAGTGGCCCGGCGTGGCCGAGGAGCACCTCGGGGCGCACCCATCGGCGCGCGCGGCGATCGATGAGGTCGTCCGCGCGCGGACGACCTCGCTACGTGCCTGAGGTGGTGTCGTCGTACCACGCAGCTCGTCCGGGGACCGCCGGGTCTCCACCCGTACACTGGCAGCTTCCCATCTCCGCCTGGAACGAGTCGCCCCACCATGTCTGCACCCACCGCGCCCGCCGCAGCGACCGCCCAGGGCACGCGCAGTGTCCGCGCCGACCTGCGCAACGTCGCCATCGTGGCGCACGTCGACCACGGCAAGACCACCCTCGTCGACGCGATGCTCCGCCAGTCCGGGGCCTTCGGGAAGCACCAGACCGAGGAGGGCCTGGTCGACCGGGTGATGGACTCCGGTGACCTCGAGCGCGAGAAGGGCATCACGATCCTGGCGAAGAACACCGCGGTGCGCTACGTCGGCCCGGCGGCGGACGGCATCACCAGCCTCACCGGGCAGCCCGGCGTGACGATCAACATCATCGACACCCCCGGCCACGCCGACTTCGGCGGCGAGGTGGAGCGCGGGCTGTCCATGGTCGACGCCATCGCCCTGCTCGTCGACGCCTCCGAGGGCCCTCTGCCCCAGACCCGCTTCGTGCTGCGCAAGGCGCTGGAGGCGCGCCTGCCGGTGGTGCTCGTGGTCAACAAGGTGGACCGCCCCGACGCGCGCATCGCCGAGGTCGTCGACGAGACCTACGACCTGTTCCTCGACCTCGCCGGCGACATGGCCGACCCCGAGGAGCTGCTGGAGTTCCCCATCGTCTACGCCTCGGCGCGCGCCGGCCGGGCGAGCCTGACCCGGCCCACCGACGGCGGGATGCCGGAGGAGGAGGACCTCGAGCCGCTGTTCCGCACCCTCCTCGAGACGGTGCCCGCGCCGTCCTACACGGAGGGCGCCTCGCTGCAGGCGCACGTGACCAACCTCGACGCCAGCCCGTTCCTCGGCCGGATCGCGCTGTGCCGAGTGCACGAGGGCACGATGCGCAAGGGCGAGCAGGTGATGTGGTGCCGCGCCGACGGCTCCCAGCAGCGCGTGAAGATCACCGAGCTGCTGATGACCGAGGCCCTGGAGCGCAAGCCTGCCGAGAGCGCCGGCCCCGGCGACATCGTGGCCATCGCCGGCATCCCCGAGATCACCATCGGCGAGACCCTGGCCGACCCCGAGAACCCGGTGCCGCTGCCGCTGATCCGCGTGGACGAGCCGGCCATCTCGATGACGATCGGCACGAACACGGCGCCGACGGCGGGCAAGGTGAAGGGCAGCAAGGTCACCGCCCGCCTGGTCAAGGACCGCCTCGACCGGGAGCTCGTCGGCAACGTCTCGATGCGCATCCTGCCCACCGAGCGCCCCGACGCCTGGGAGGTGCAGGGCCGCGGGGAGCTGGCGCTGGCGATCCTCGTGGAGCAGATGCGCCGGGAGAACTTCGAGCTGACCGTCGGCAAGCCCCAGGTGGTCACCCGCGAGATCGAGGGGAAGGTCCACGAGCCCCTCGAGCGCCTGACCATCGACGCCCCGCAGGACTACCTCGGCGCGATCACCCAGCTGCTCGCCGTCCGCAAGGGGCGGATGGAGCAGATGACCAACCACGGCACCGGGTGGGTGCGCATGGAGTTCCTCGTGCCATCGCGCGGTCTCATCGGCTTCCGCACCGAGTTCCTCACCGAGACGCGCGGCACCGGCATCGCCCACCAGACGTTCGAGCGCTACGAGCCGTGGTTCGGCGAGCTGCGCACCCGCCCGTCGGGCTCGATGGTCTCCGACCGGTCCGGCGCGGCCACCTCCTACGCGATGACGTCCCTGCAGGAGCGGGGGACGCTGTTCATCGAGCCCACCACCGCCGTGTACGAGGGCATGGTCATCGGGGAGAACAGCCGATCCGACGACATGGACGTGAACATCACCAAGGAGAAGAAGATGACCAACGTCCGCTCCAACGCGGACGAGCTGGAGCGCCTGGTGCCCGCCCGCAAGCTGTCCCTGGAGCAGTCCCTGGAGTTCTGCCGGGAGGACGAGTGCGTGGAGGTCACCCACGACGCGGTGCGCATCCGCAAGGTCGTGCTGAACCAGACCGACCGGGCGAAGGCCAACCGCGCGCGGCGGTGACCGCTCCGGCGCTGGGTACCGTCGGGGCGTGACCACCACCCCCGACGGCCCGCCCGCCTCCGCGCCGACCACCAGCGCTGACCCCGACGGGGTGGAGGCGCTCCTGGAGGACGCCGCTTCCATCGTCGACGACGTCGCCGAGCGGGAGTTCGAGCCCCAGGACCTCGCGGCCATGGACGCCCTGGACCAGCCGCGGCGGATGGTGCTCGTGCACGCCCACCCCGACGACGAGACCATCGGCAACGGGGCCACCATGGCCCGCTACGCCCTCGCCGGGGCGGGGGTGACCCTGGTGACGTGCACCCGCGGGGAGCGCGGGGAGGTCGTCGAGCCGACGCTGGCCCACCTGGAGGGCGACCGGCCCGCGCTGGCGGCTCACCGGGTGATGGAGCTGGGCACCGCCATGGAGGCCCTGGGGGTCGAGGACCACCGCTTCCTCGACGACGCGCCCCTGGAGGGCGAGGACGCCGCCACCACCGCCCACGCCCGCTACGAGGACTCCGGCATGGCGTGGGTGGAGGTCCCCGGGGGTCGCACCGCCGGGCCGGCGCCGGACACCGACGCCTCCGCGTTCGCCCTGGCCGACGTCGAGCAGGCCGCCTCCCGGCTGGCGGGGGTGCTGCGCGAGGTGCGCCCTCAGGTGCTCATCACCTACGAGGCCGGCGGCGGGTACGGCCACCCCGACCACGTGCAGGCCGCGCGGGTGGCGCTGCGCGCCGTGGCGCTGGCCGCCGACACCGGCGCGCCCCTGGTGGCGGGCACCGAGCCGTGGACGGTGGCGAAGGTCTACGAGTCGGTGGTGCCCGCCTCCCAGCTGGCGGCCATGGGGTGGGACGGCCCGCCGCCGAGCATGGTCGTGCCGGACGAGGAGATCAGCGCGGTGGTCGACGCGCCCGAGCAGCTGGCGGCGAAGGTCGCGGCGCTGCGCGCGCACCGCAGCCAGGTGCAGGTGCGTCACGGTGACGACGGGTGGGAGCTGAACGTCTCCGACGAGGTGTGGGTGCCGGTGTCGACCAGCGAGGCCTACCGCCTCGCCCGGGGCCCGGCGTCCACCCTCGGTGCCCGCGAGACCGACCTGTTCACCGGTCTGGCACTGTGACCCCGCTCACGAACCCGCCAGTGGCCCGGATCCGCACGATCGAGCGCCGGCGCGCCTAGCATCTGCTCGGGCTGCGCGGCCGCCGACTCCGCGCCGGCGACGCTGCGCAGGGAGCGGCACGGGTCGGCGCACGATGCGCTGCACGATGCGGAGGAGGTGCGGTGGCGTCCACGACCTCCCGGCGTTCGCGGTGGCGGCGCCCCGCGCTGGCCACCGGCGTCGCCGTCGTGGTCCTCGGCGCCGGGTACGCGACGGCTGCCACTGCCACCGCCTCCACCGTGCCGCGGGGCACCACCGTGGCCGGTGTGGGCCTGGGCGGCCTCGGCCGCGACGCCGCGGAGGCCGCGCTGGCGGAGGGCCTCGCCGACCTCGGGGCGCGCCCGGTGCCCGTGGTCGCCGAGCGGGCCACCGACGAGCTCGACCCCGCGGCGTCCGGCCTGACCCTGGACGTGCCGGCGACGGTCGACCGCGCCCTGGGCAGCGCCTGGTCACCGGTCTCGCTGTGGCGGCGCGCCACCGGTGGTGAGGCGGTCGAGCCCGTGACCAGGGTCGACCCCGACGCGCTCACCGCCGCGCTGACCGAGCTCGGGGACCGCGTCGCGCGCCCGGCCGTCGACGGGGGCATCGACTTCGCCGGTGGCCGGGCGACCGCCGTCGCCCCCGAGGACGGGCTGGTGCTCGACGTCCCCGCCGCGGCGGACGTGGTCGGCGCGCAGTGGCTCGGCGGGCAGCGCCCGCTGAGCCTGCCCGTGGAGGTGCAGGAGCCCGACGTCGACGCCGCCGCGGTGCAGCTCGCCCTCGAGCGCTTCGGGCAGCCTGCGGTCTCGGGGCCGCTGACGGTGGTGGTGGGGTCGGCGCGCGTGGAGCTGCCCGTGGCGGCGGTGGCCCCGCTGCTGGGGACCGCGGTCGAGCAGGGCGAGCTGGTGGGCCGGGTGGACGGCGCGGGGCTGGTCGCCGCGGTCCTGGACGCCGACCCGGACGCCGTGACGCAGCCGCGCGACGCCCGCGTGGAGGTCACCGGCGGCGCGCCCACCGTGGTGCCCGCCGTGACGGGCACCAGCATCGACGCCGACGCCCTCGCGGGCTCAGCGGTGGAGGCGCTCGCGCGGGCGGGCGAGCGCACCGCGACGGCGCGCCTGACCGACGCCGACCCGGAGCTGACCACCGCCGAGGCGCAGGGCCTGGGCGTGGTCGAGCGCATCGCGGAGTTCTCCAGCCCCCTGACCCCCGACGCACCGCGCACGGAGAACATCACCATCGCCGCGGACGTCGTGGACGGGACGCTGCTGCTGCCCGGGGAGACCTTCAGCCTCAACGGGGTGCTCGGCCAGCGGACCCCGGAGAAGGGCTACAAGCAGGCCGGGGTGATCAGCGGGGGCAAGCTGACGAAGGACTACGGCGGGGGCGTCAGCCAGCTGGCCACCACGCTGTTCAACGGGATGTTCTTCGCGGGCCTGCGGGACGTGGAGCACAAGGCGCACTCGCTGTACTTCTCCCGCTACCCCGAGGGGCGCGAGGCCACCGTGGCGTGGCCGTCGGTGGACCTGGAGTTCACCAACGACGCCGAGACCGGGGTGCTCATCGAGACGTGGGTGGCGGACGGGCAGGTGCACACGACCTTCTGGGGCACGAAGGTCCACGACGTCGAGGCGACCCGGAGCGCGCGACGGAACGTGCGCGTCCCCGACGAGCGGGTCGAGGTGGGCGACGACTGCGTGCCGCAGCAGCCCATCACCGGCTTCGACGTCACGGTCACCCGCGTCTTCCGCTCCGGCGGCGAGGTGGTGCGCTCCGAGGACTTCGACACCCGCTACAACGCCCTCGACGCCGTGCGCTGCGAGGAAGCGGCCGAGCCGGTGGACCCGCAGGCGGTCGTCCCCGACGCGCCGGCACCCGTGACGGAGCCGATCGGCTGAACGCCGCGGCCCGTCACCGCCGCGCAGCACGCAGCTCGTCCCACCGCACGACGGCGACGCCGACGTCGAGGTGCTGCACGGCGGAGGAGCAGCAGAGCCGGCACCCGGCCACGGCGGCCAGGCCGAACAGGGCGACGGTGCCCGCGTCACGGCGCAGCAGCGCCCATCGCCCGCGCAGCGCGGGCACCGCTGGAGCGGTCAGCACCACCGCCGCGATCGCCAGCCGCGCGGTGACCGCGGCGCCCCGGCTCCACCCGGCGGTCAGCAGGGACGCCGCGAAGACGCCGGAGGAGCCGAACGCGGCCGCCGAGAGCAGCGCGAGGGCCGCGTCCTGCCCCAGCTGGTGCGCCACGACGGGTGCGGCGACGTCATGGTCGACCTGTCCGAGAACCGCTCCCGGCGCTCCTGCGACCCCACGTGCGCCAACCGCACCAACGTCGCCGCCCACCGGGCCCGCCGCTCGGGGCGGTGAGCGGACGCTCAGCCCGGTGGGTGCCAGTACCGGTAGCGCGAGTGGTCGGCGAAGCCCGCAGCGCGCCACAGCTCCCTGGCCGGCGCGTTCGCCTCGAGCACCTGCACGTACGCGGTGTCGCACCCCTGCCCGCCGGCCCACTCCGTCAGCGCCTCGACCACGGCGCGCGCCGCGCCGCGGCGTCGCGCCGACGGGACGACGTGCACGCAGGTGATCCCGAGCCACCCGACCGCGAGGGCGCCGCGCGCCACGGCCACCACGCCCGCGCCGTCGCCCGCGCGGTGCACGGCGCTGCCCGCAGGGTCCCGGTCGCCCTCCCCGCGGCCATCGGTGGCGCTGGCCCAGACCACCGCGACGTCGCCGTGGTCCACGGGCAGGTCCTCGGGCCGCAGCGGAGCGCCCCGGCGCTCGCTCGCGGCGAACCAGGCCGGCGAGGGGGAGGGGGCCAGCTCCACCCGCGGCCCGCCGCCCGCCGCCGCCGAGCCGCCTGCGCGGCCGACCGCGGGGAGCGGGCGCAGCGCCAGCACGGTCCAGCCGTCGCAGGTCCACCTGCGGCGCACCAGCTCGGCCTCCAGGGCGCCGGCCCGTCCCCCGTCGTCCGCCGCCGAACCCCGCAGCGGGGAGGCCACGGCCACCACCGGCTCCTGCCCCACCGCGGCACCGTGCTCGATCACCGCGCTCACGGCGTCGCCCACCGGCAGGCCCGGGTCGCCGACGGCCAGCACCGAGCGCCCGCGCAGGACCGACCCGGGCGAGGAGCGCAGCGCCCAGTCCCCGAGCGCCGCCGCGCGCGCCGGTGGCCAGCCGAGCGCGCTGCGCCGGGCCGCTGCCTCCACGCCGGGCAGTGCGTCGGCGGCCCCCGCGCGGGGGCCGCGCCGCGGGGGCGGGGCGGGCACCGCCCGGGCGGCGACCACGGCGGGCGCGGCGACCACCACCTCCTCGCCGTCGCCGCGGCGCACCGCCAGCTCCGCGTCGTCCAGGCGCAGCAGGTGCCCGAGTGCGTCGGTGGCGCGACCGTCGGGCAGGCGGTGGCGGACGACGACGCGCCCGCCCACGTCCGCGGGGGTCAGGGGCACGGTGCCAGTCGACCACGCCGGCCCGACGGCGTCGCGACGCGCGCCCGACAACTGGCTCATCTCCCTTCCCAGGGGGTGATCAGCCCGTACTCTCTGTGACGTCGGTCCGTCGCCGACACGACCAGTGACCGTGGACCGGCGTAGGTGGCCCCGGCAGGACCGCCCGCACGGGCCGCAGCGAGGGAGCATCGTGGACCGAGCGGGCCTGTCGCGGGTCGTGGCCGTCATCAACGTCAAGGGCGGCGTCGGGAAGACCACCATCGCCGCGAACCTCGGGGGACTGCTGGCCGCCAGCAGCTACCGGGTGCTCCTGATCGACCTCGACCCGCAGGGCAACCTCGGGGAGGAGCTGGGGTACTCCGGCACGCCGGTCGACGACGGGGGCCGCGCGCTGCGGGAGTCCCTGACCACCGGCGTCCCCCTGCGACCCGTGGCCGACGTCCGACCGGGCCTGGACGTCATCACCGGTGGCCCCGAGCTGGACGCCGCCGGGGCGAGCCTGGTCCTGGCCGCGCGGGAGGACCCGCAGGCGGCGAAGCGCTCGCTGATGACGCTGCTGGCGGACACCGCCCCCGACTACGACGTGGTGCTGCTGGACTGCCCCCCCGGGCAGGAGCTGCTGCAGCAGGCGGCGCTGGCCGCGGCCCGGTGGGCGCTGATCCCGGTGAAGACCGACGCCTCCTCGCGCAAGGGCCTGCGCGACGTCGCGCGGCGCCTGGACACGGTGTTGGACATCAACCCCGACCTCGACCTGCTCGGCGTGCTGCTGTTCGGGGTCAACCGGGGCGCCCACCGGGTGGTGGAGAGCGCGCGGGCCGCCGTCGCGCAGGACCTCGGCGACGCGGCGCCGGTGCTGCGCACCACGATCCGCCACGTCGAGGCGGCAGCGCAGGAGGCCCGCGACCGGGGGCTGCTGGTGCACGAGCTCGAGGAGGCCGTGATGGCCGCGCCGGCGTGGTGGCAGATCCGCCGCGGCACCCCCGCCGGTGACGGGCCCCGATCGCGCAGCGTGCTGGGCCTGGCCGAGGACTTCCAGGCCCTGGGCTCGGAGGTCATCGAACGGATCGTGGCGGCGGAGCAGGCCGAGGAGAGCGCTGCCGGCGCCCCACCGACCAGTGCCGGGCAGGACGACCGGACGGGTCGCGCCAGGCCCGTCGTGCTGCAGGGGGCGTGAGCGCGGTGGCGCAGATCGACCTCACCGACGGGGGTGCAGCGCGTCGGCGCGACGCCGAGGAGCAGGCCCGCGCCGAGGCGCTCGTGGGCGGGCCCGGCGGCTCGGCGGCGCGGCGGCCCCTCAGCGGGCTGGCGCCCCGGCGCCTGTCCGGTGCGCCACTGGTCAGCCGGCTGCGCCGCGACGTGCGGGCCGAGGGGCCCGCGGGTGAGGACGGCGGCACCGCGGCCGGCGACGGCGAGCGGGCGGGGCCGGTCGCCGATCCCGCCGCGCCCGTGCTGCGCAGCGTGCCGGGGCAGCCCGACCGCGCGGCGCCCGTCGACCGCGGGTCGACGCCGGCAGCCCGTCCCGCGGCTCCGCCCATCACCCGTGCCGACGCTGCTCGTCCCCCGCAGGCCGCCCGCGCCCCGCAGGCGGCGCAGCCGCAGGTCGGCCAGCCGCCGCAGGCGCGCAGCGGCCAGGTCACCGCGGTGCGCCCGGGCGCGCCAGGGCAGCGCGTGCCCCCGGGGTCGGTGCGCCCGTCCGTCCAGCCCGGTGCGGGCCAGGTGGTGCGGGGAGTGACGCGGTACCCACCGGGTCACCCGATGGCCGGTCGCCCCCAGCAGGGCGCGGTGGTGCAGGGCCGCTCCACCTCGTACCCCGGGCAGGTCCACCCCTCGCAGGCCCACCCGGCTCAGGGCGGGCAGGTGGCCCGCCCCGCCACCGGCCCGACGCGGCCGACGTCCGTGGCGCCGGTGCGCCCGGGCACCGCGACCCCCGCGCGACGCCCGGACGCCGGTGCGCCGTCGGGCGGCACCGCGATGCCCGCCGCGGCTCAGGCCGCGCTCGCCCAGGCCGCTGCGGCGCGCGCCGCGACGGCCCAGCGGAGCCCCGTCCCGGAGGCCGCCGACGACGCGCTGCCGCGCTACCTCCAGCTGGTGCGCAAGGAGGCTCGCGTCCGCCAGGACCAGGCGGACTGGCTGGCCACGGAGGTGCGCCGCATCAACTCCTCGCGGCGCCGCCGCGGGGGCGTGGTGGGCGAGCGCATCACCGACAACTCCCTGATCCGGGTGGCGCTGGACCTGCTGCGCGCCCAGGGCGACGCCCTCGGCGGCACCACCGAGGACGAGCTGGTCATCTCCGTCGTCCCACCCCTCGAGGTGGCCCTGGACCCCGATCAGCCCTGAGCGACCGCCCAGCCCCGTCCGCACCGCCGACAGCGGCTCGTCAGGTCCTGCACCGCGCCTGGCAGGGACGTGCGCGGGACTGGTCACGACGGGTGTCGGGGGCCTCGGCCATACTGGGCCCGGACCTGCACGACCACCCCGAGCACGTGAGAGGCGTCCCGTGACGTACGTCATCGCTGAGCCCTGCATCGACCTCAAGGACCGCGCCTGCGTCGAGGAGTGCCCGGTCGACTGCATCTACGAGGGCGAGCGGGCGCTGTACATCCACCCCGACGAGTGCGTGGACTGCGGGGCCTGCGAGCCCGTGTGCCCCGTCGAGGCCATCTACTACGAGGACGACGTGCCGGTGCAGTGGGCGGCGTACACCACCGACAACGCCGTCTTCTTCACCGACATCGGGTCACCGGGCGGCGCCGCCAAGATGGGGCTCATCGCCAAGGACGGGCCCCTGGTGGCCACCGTCCCCCCGCAGTCGCACGACGCGTGAGCTGTCGGCGCTGAGCCGGCCCGTGGCCGCCGCACCCGCCGCGGTGCGCAGCGTGCGGTGGCCGGCGCTGCCCGACTTCCCGTGGGACGCGCTGGCCCCCGCCGCCGCCCGTGCCGCCGAGCACCCGGGCGGGGTGGTCGACCTCTCCGTCGGCACTCCCGTCGACCCCACGCCGGACGTCGTCCAGCGCGCCCTGGCCGGGGCCGCCGACGCCCCCGGGTACCCCACCACCGCCGGCACGCGGGTCCTGCGCGAGGCGATCGTCGCCCACCTCGCCCGCCGTCGCGGCGTCGTGGGCCTCGAGCCCGACGCGGTGATGCCCACGATCGGCTCCAAGGAGCTCGTCGCGTGGTTGCCCACCCTCCTCGGCCTGGGTCCGGGTGACGTGGTGGTGCTGCCCGCACCGGCCTACCCCACCTACGACATCGGCGCCCGCCTCGCCGGTGCGCGGCCGCTGCCCCTGCCGGCGGGGCAGGTGCCCGGCCCCGCCGCGGGGGCGGTGGCCCTGGTGTGGGTGAACTCCCCCTCCAACCCCACCGGTGGGGTCCTCGGCGTGCGGGCCCTGCGCGAGCTGGTGGCGTGGTCCCGCTCCGTCGGGGCCGTCGTCGCCAGCGACGAGTGCTACGCCGAGCTGCCCTGGGACGTCGCGGAGGTGCCGAGCATCCTCGACCCCCGGGTGTGCGGCGGGTCCCACGAGGGGCTGCTGGCGGTCCAGTCCCTGTCCAAGCAGTCGGCCATGGCCGGGTACCGGGCGGGGCTGCTCGCCGGCGACGCCGCGCTGGTCGCCGGGATCGTCGCCGTCCGCAAGCACGCCGGGATGATCGTGCCGGCGCCGGTGCAGGCCGCGATGGTCGCCGCGCTCGGTGACGACGCGCACATCACCGCCACCCGTGAGCGCTACCGGGCACGCCGCGCGGTGCTGCTGCCCGCGGTGCGCGCCGCCGGCTTCGACGTCCCCACCACCGGTGACGGCGCCAACGCCGCGGGGCTGTACCTGTGGGCCACCCGCCGGCAGGACTGCTGGACCACCGTCGCCGACCTCGCCGACCTCGGCGTCCTCGTCGGGCCGGGCAGCTCCTACGGCAGCGCCGGTGACACCTGGGTGCGCTTCGCACTGACCGCCACCGACGAGCGGATCGCCGAGGCGGCCCGGCGCCTGCGGGTCTGACCCTCCTGGTCCCCGCGGGCCCGGGGTGGCCGTACCCTCGCCGCGTCGGACGAGCCGCCACCGCAGCACCGAGGAGAACCGCCGATGACCGATGCCGCTGTCGCCCTCGACCACCCGGGGGGGCGCCTGGACCTGTCGGTGGTGCCCGCCACGGAGGGACAGGACGGCATCGAGGTCTCGTCCCTGCTGAAGGAGACGGGGATGGTCACCCTCGACCCCGGCTTCGTGAACACGGCGTCCTGCCAGTCGGCCATCACCTACATCGACGGTGACGCGGGGATCCTGCGCTACCGCGGGTACCCCATCGACCAGCTGGCGCGCTCCTCCTCCTTCCTGGAGGTCAGCTACCTGCTGATCCACGGTGAGCTGCCCACCGGCGACGAGCTCGGCGCCTTCACCGCGCGGATCAGCCGGCACACGCTGCTCGACGAGGACCTCAAGCGGTTCTTCGAGGGCTTCCCGCGCGACGCGCACCCGATGCCCGTGCTCTCCTCGGGGGTCTCGGCGCTGTCGACGTTCTACCAGGACGCGCTGAACCCCAAGGACGCCGCCCAGGTGGACCTCTCGACGTACCGGCTGCTGGCGAAGCTGCCGACGATCGCGGCGTACGCGTACAAGAAGAGCGTCGGGCAGCCGTTCCTCTACCCCGACAACTCCCTGGGCCTGGTGGAGAACTTCCTGCGGATGACGTTCGGCTTCCCCGCCGAGCCCTACGAGGTCGACCCGGAGATGGCCAGCGCGCTGGACCTGCTGCTGGTGCTGCACGCCGACCACGAGCAGAACTGCTCCACGTCGACGGTGCGCATGGTCGGCTCCTCGGGGGCGAACCTGTTCGCCTCGGTCTCCGCCGGCATCCACGCACTCTCCGGGCCCGCCCACGGGGGGGCGAACTCCGCGGTCCTGGAGATGCTCGAGTCGATCCACCGCGGCGACGACGACGCCGACTCGTTCATGGCGAAGGCGAAGGACAAGAGCCAGCACGCGCGGCTGATGGGCTTCGGTCACCGGGTGTACAAGAACTACGACCCGCGCGCGGCGATCGCGAAGGAGACCGCCGACCGGGTCCTGGCCAAGGCCGGCTCGAACGAGCTGCTCGACATCGCCGAGCGCCTCGAGGAGATCGCCCTGTCCGACGACTACTTCGTCGAGCGCAAGCTGTACCCGAACGTGGACTTCTACACCGGGCTGATCTACCAGGCGATGGGCTTCCCGACGCGGATGTTCACCGTGCTGTTCGCCCTGGGGCGCCTGCCGGGGTGGATCGCGCAGTGGCGCGAGATGGTCGACGACCCGCAGACGAAGATCGGTCGGCCCCGCCAGGTGTACACGGGAGCCGTCGAGCGCGCGTACCTGCCTCTCGACGCGCGCTGAGGCTCACCCGGCCACGCGGACGGCGGCCATCCCGGCCTCCGGGGTGACCAGCACCCCGGCGCCGTCGGCGACCGGCTGCCAGCCGTCGTCGGGGCGGTCCCGGCACCACACCCGGCCGTCCACCGCCACCTCGGTGACGCCCAGGTCGCCCGCGTGCGCCACCGCCCACTGCGCGAGCGACCACCCCGCCCTCAGCCCGTCCTCGCCCCCGGCGGGCGCGCCGAGCAGCAGCACCCGCCCGTCGGTGCCCTCGCCGTCCCCGCCGTCCTCCCCGGCGGGTCCCACGGCCACCGTCACGGCGTCGCCCCGCTCCGCTCGCACCCGGTCGCGCACCGCGGAGGCCCGGGGCCACAGGCCGTCGTCGCCGGGGGCCTGGCGCGCGTCGTCCGCCGGGGGCCGCAGTCGGCAGGTCAGCGCCGCCGGGGAGTACCCGGTCAGCGCCGAGGCCCACGCCCGCGCCTGCTCCTCGTGGTCGCCGTACGCCAGGGGGAAGCCCGAGCGCTGCACCCGCTGGGCGGCCTCGGTGACCGGCAGGTCCTGGTAGCCCTCGACGCCGACGAGCCCGTCGTAGAAGGCGCCGGTGGCGTACAGCGGGTCGAGCACCTGCTCGGGGGTGCCCCACCCCTGGGAGGGGCGCTGCTGGAACAGGCCGAGGGAGTCGCGGTCGCCGTAGGAGATGTTGCGCACCTTCGACTCCTGCACGGCGGTGGCCAGCGCGATGGTCACCGCCCGCGCCGGCAGGTCGCGGCGCAGCGCGACGGCGGCGATCAGCGCGGCGTTGGCGGACTGGTCCGGGGCCAGGGAGTGCTCCACGCCCTCGGAGGTCGCCGAGCACCGCTCGACCGCGACCAGCGCGGGCGGCGCCACCTGGCGCCACGCGACCCAGGCGCCGCCGCAGAGCACGGCCACGACGAGGGCGACGGCGACCAGGCGCACCCACCCCTGCCGGGCGGGGTGGCGCTGGGCCGAGCGGGTGGTGCCAGAGGTCACCGCGGCGCGCTCACCCGGTGTGGAGCGCGGGGTTCAGCTCCACCCCCGGAGCGGCCCCCGCGCCCGGAGCGCCCCGGGCGCCCCGGGGCAGCGCCTCGACCGCGCCGGTCACCGAGTTGCGCCGGAAGAGCAGGCCGTCGGCCCCCGACAGCTCCAGGGCCTTGACGGTGCGCCCGTCGGGGAGCAGCACCCTGGTGCCCGCGGTGAGGTACAGCCCGGCCTCGACGACGCAGTCCTGCCCGAGGCTGATGCCGAGCCCGGCGTTCGCGCCCACCAGGGTCCGCGCCCCCACGCTGATCCGCTGCGTGCCACCACCGGACAGGGTGCCCATCACCGAGGCCCCGCCGCCCAGGTCCGACCCGGCGCCGAGCACCACCCCCGCGGAGATGCGGCCCTCCACCATCGAGGGGCCCAGCGTGCCGGCGTTGAAGTTCACGAACCCCTCGTGCATCACCGTGGTGCCCTCGGCGAGGTGCGCGCCCAGGCGCACCCGGTCGGCGTCGGCGATCCGCACTCCCGGCGGGACGACGTAGTCGACCATCCGCGGGAACTTGTCGACGCCGAGCACGTGCAGCGACCCGGGGCCGTGAGCGGCGAGCAGACGCAGCCGGGTCTGCTCGAAGCCGGCCACCGCGCAGGGCCCGCGAGTGGTCCACACCACCGTGGCCAGCACGGCGAAGATCCCGCCCACCGCCACCTCGCGGGGGGCCACCAGCCGGTGGGAGAGCAGGTGCAGGCGCAGGTAGGCGTCGGCGGCGTCGCGGGGGTCGACGTCGAGGTCGACCTCGGTGCGCACCACCGCCGTGGTGGTGCCCCGCAGCTCGTCGCGCCCCACCAGCGCCGCCAGCGCCATCGCCGTCGGCGCGGAGTCGCCAGCCGCGTCGTCGGCGCCGGCCGCGTCGTCGGGGGCGGCGCCGAGCGCGGGGGAGGGGTACCAGACGTCGAGCACCGCGCCGTCCTCACCGGTGGTGGCGAGGCCGTCGGCCCACGCGGTGCGCAGCATGGCCGCCACCCTAGGCTGCGATCCGTGACCGGCAGGGGCGTCCTGGACCTGGACGGCGACGTGGTCGACCTGGCGGCGGCGCTGGTGGACGTGCCCTCGGTCAGCGGGGACGAAGGGCACCTGGCGGACGCCGTGGAGGCGGCGCTGCGCGGCCTCGGGCCCCTGGAGGTGCTGCGCGACGGTGACGCCGTCCTCGCGCGCACCCGCGCCGGCCGCCGGGAGCGGGTGGTGCTCGCCGGGCACCTCGACACCGTGCCGATCGCGGGCAACGTGCCCAGCCGCCGCACCGGCGCCGGTGACCACGAGCGGTTGGTCGGGCGTGGCGCGGCGGACATGAAGGGCGGTGTGGCCGTGGTCCTCTCGGTCGCGGCGGCGCTGGCCGCCAGGTCGGCTGCCGGGGGGGCCACGGCTCGTGACGTGACGTGGGTGCTCTACGACCACGAGGAGGTCGCCTCCTCCCTCAACGGCCTGGGGCGCCTCGCGCGCAACCACCCGGCGTGGCTCGCCGCCGACCTCGCCGTGCTGGGCGAGCCGACCTCCGGCGGTGTGGAGGGCGGGTGCAACGGCACCCTGCGCGCCGACGTGGTGCTGCGTGGTCGCGCCGCGCACTCCGCCCGCCCGTGGACGGGGGTCAACGCGGTGCACGCCGCGGGCGAGGTGCTCGCGCGCCTGCGCGACCACCGCCCCGAGGAGGTGGAGGTCGAGGGGCTCACCTACCGCGAGTCGCTGCTCGCCGTGGGCGTCCGCGGGGGCAGCGCGGGCAACGTGGTGCCCGACGAGTGCGTGGTCACGGTCAACCACCGCTTCGCCCCCTCCCGCTCCGCCGCGCAGGCCGAGGCGCGCGTGCGCGAGGTGCTCGCCGGGTTCGACGTGCGCGTCACCGACGCCGCCGAGGGCGCCAGACCCGGGTTGGACCGGCCGGCCGCGGCGGCCTTCGTCGAGGCCGTCGGCGCCGTGCCCGTCGCCAAGCTCGGGTGGACCGACGTCGCCCGCTTCTCCGCCCTGGGGGTGCCGGCGCTGAACTACGGGCCCGGGGACCCCCTCGAGGCGCACACCGACGGGGAGGGCTGCGCCGTCGCGGAGATCACCGCGTGCCGCGCGGCGCTGCTCGACTGGCTGACGACGCCGTGATCGCCCGCCCAGCGCCGGCCCCGCGGCCAGTGCCCCGGCCGGCCCAGCGCCACTGGACACGGACGGGTCCCGACGCGAACCATCGCCCGTGCGCGTGACCTCGGCCCCGGTGATCGGGGCGGTCCTGCGCGGGCGCGACCGGCGGGGCAGGGCGCTGCGCGTCTCAGCCCACCCCGAGGTGGGCCGGGTGGTCCTCAGCACGTGGGACGGCGACCGCTGCACCGCCACCGTGCGCCTCGCCGCCGACGACGTGCCCGCCCTGGTGCGGGCCCTGACCGCGGCGGCGGTCGCGACCGCCGAGGGCAGCGGCGAGCGGCTCGCCGCGGAGCGCGCCGCGGCGTCCTGACCGGGTCGGTCGAGTCCGGTCCGGTCCGGGCGGTCCGGTCCGGTCCGGGCGGGTCGGTGGGGCGGGCTGGCAGTCTGGGGGCATGGCTGCCATCGCCGTGTTCTGCTCGGCCTCCGAGCGCATCGACCCCGGGCACGTGGACCTGGCCTCCCAGGTGGGCGCCCTGGTCGCCGCGCGCGGTCACTCCCTGGTCTCCGGCGCGGGCTCGCTGTCGATGATGGGCGCGGTCGCCCGGGCCACCCGCGCCGGCGGGGCACGCACCTACGGGGTGATCCCCCGCTCGCTGCTCGAGTTCGAGGTCGGCGACGTCGACTCCGACGAGCTGGTGATCACCGAGGGCATGCGCGAGCGCAAGGCCCTCATGGACGACGCGGCCGACGCCTTCCTCGTCCTCCCGGGCGGTCTCGGCACCCTCGAGGAGCTGCTGGAGGTGTGGTCCGCCCGCGCGCTGCGCCTGCACACCAAGCCGGTGGTGGTGTGCGACCCCCACGGCGTCCTCGCCCCGCTGCGCGACCTCGTGGGTCAGCTGGTGGACCGCGGCTTCGTGCACGCCGACGCCGCGCGCGACGCGGTGTGGACGACCGATCCCGCGGCGGCCCTGGACGCCGTGGAGGAGCTGCTGGCCGTGGCCCCCCCGCCCCGCCGCGATGCCAGCCCCCTCGCGCCGGTGCCCCCCGGACCGGTGGACGAGGCGCTGGAGGCGAGCCCCGCGGAGCCCGTGCGACGATCAGGACCGTGATCCCGTTCCTGGTGCTCGTGGGCCTCGTGGTGATCGGGGTCGTCGGCGCCGTGGTGGCCGGACTCGTCCCGAGCGGCCTGGCCCCGATCGAGCACGACCGACCCGACCCGGGCCTGCCGGAGGGGCGGCTCGCCGCCGATGACGTCGCGGCGGTGCGCTTCACCACCGCGGTGCGCGGCTACCGCATGGACGAGGTGGACGCCGTCCTGGCTCGCCTGCGCGAGGAGCTCGCCGCCCGCGACGGCGGCTCCGCCGAGCTCGCAGGGCCCGGCGCGCCTGCCGCAGCGGGCGCGGACCCCTCCGACACGGGGCGCTGAGGCACCGGTGGCCCGCTTCACCGCCCACCGGGAGGTCGCCGCGCCGGCGCAGCTCACCTGGGACCTGATCACCGACTGGTCCGCGCACGGCCGCTGGGTGCCCCTGACGACGATGACGGTGCGCAGCGGCGACGGTGGTCTCGGCACCGTCTTCGTCGGCCGCTCCGGGGTGGGGCGCGCGGCCTTCGACGACGTGATGGAGGTGGTGCGGTGGGAGCCGCCCACCGCCACCCGCGCCGGCACGGCGGGCATCGCCCACCGCGGGCGCCTGGTCCTGGGCACCGCGGAGGTGCAGGTGGTGCCGCTGCCCGGCGACCGGTGCCGCCTGCGGTGGACCGAGGACGTCGCCGTCCTCTCGCGCCGCCTGTCCGCCCCGCTGATGCCCCTGCTCGCCGGTGGGGGTCGCCTGGCCTTCGGGCGGGTCCTGGCGCAGGTGGCCCGCGAGCTCGAGCGCGGCGACCCCACCGCTAGCTCACCGTGACGTGGGCGGACGGAAGGTGACGCTCCGGGGCGGGCGGCACCTTGCCGCCCGCCCCGGCTGGTCCCGGGTCATCAGGCACCCGCTGTTCTGGGACACTGGGAACCCGCGTCGCCGCTCGGCGTCGCCACGGTGCGTGCCTCACATCACCCAGGACCCCGCGGTCCAGGAGGTGTGTGTCACGACGACGAGGAAGGTGTTGCCCCATGGCAGCCATGAAGCCCCGGACGGGCGACGGACCCCTGGAAGTGACCAAGGAGGGGCGCAGCATCATCCTGCGCATGCCCCTGGAGGGCGGCGGTCGCCTCGTCGTGGAGATGACCCCCGACGAGGTCCGGGCCCTGGCCGACGCCCTGAACGGTGCCGTCGTCTGAGCCGGCGGCACCGGTGAGCCCACCCGTGTCAGGCCCACCCGTGGAGGCGCGGCCCGCGGCCGAGCTGCCGGTGCTGCTCCTCGCTCGCCCTGGAGCCGGCGGTGCGGGCGGTGTCGGCTCGTACGGCGCTGGGCTGGACGGGGCGGGGCTGGACGGCGCCGGGCTCGACGGCGCTGCGGGGGCCGACGTCCTCGCTGTGCCGATCGCCGCGGGCAGCGCCGAGGGACCGCAGCCCCGCACGGGCGCGGCCGCCGCCGCACTGGCGTACGGCGTCGACCTGGGGGCGATCTGCGAGCGGGCGTCGTTCACCGGTCGCGCCGGCGCCGTGCTCGACGTGACGGCGGCCGGTGCGCCCGACGGCTCACCGCTGCCCCCGCGCCTGCTGCTGCTCGGCGTCGGGGACGGTGGCGTGCGCGACCTGCGCCGCGCCGGCGCCGCGCTGGCCCGGGTGGTGCGCGGCGCGCAGCACGTCGCGACCACCGCCGCCGCGCTGGCCGATGCCGAGGGGGTGCGCGCCTTCGCCGAGGGACTGCTGCTCGCCTCGTGGTCGCCCCCGCGCACCGGCGCCGAACAGGGTCCGCCGCCCGCGGTCCGCACCGCCACGCTCCTCGAGGTGCCCCAGCAGTCCCTGGTCGGTGACCCGCTCGCCAGCGCCTCGCGCGCTGCGCGCGCCACGTGGCTGGCCCGTGACCTCACCGCCACCCCCGCCGACGTCGCCACCCCCGACCACCTCGCGCAGCACGCGCTGGCCCTGGCCGCGGACCGACCCCGGCTGCAGGTGGAGGTCCTCGATGCCGCGGCGCTGGGCGAGCGCCGGATGGGCGGGGTGCTCGCCGTCGGCGCCGGATCGGTGCACCCCCCGTGCCTGGTCATCGCCCGCTACATCCCCGAGCCCGGGTCCGGGACGGCGTCGTCCGCCGCGGGGACGACGCCCGGACCGGCGGGGCCCGCGCCGCACGTGGTGCTGGCGGGCAAGGGCGTCACCTTCGACACCGGCGGCCTGTCCCTCAAACCCCTCGAGTCGATGGTGGGGATGAAGACCGACATGGCCGGCGCCGCCGTCGTCCTCGCGGTCGTCGCGGCCCTGGCCGAGGCCGGCACGTGCCCGTGGCGGGTGACCGCCCTGGCCCCCCTCGCGGAGAACTCCGTCGGCGGTGGCAGCTACCGCCCCGGCGACGTCGTGACCATCGTCGACGGGCGCACGGTGGAGGTCGCCAACACCGACGCCGAGGGTCGGATGCTCCTCGCCGACGTCCTCGCGCTGGCCGACGCCGACCTCGCCCCCGACGTCCTGGTCGACGTCGCCACCCTGACCGGGGCGGCCACCCAGGGCCTTGGTCGGCGCCACGCCGCGATGTACACCGGCGACGACGACCTGGCCGCCGACCTGCTCCTGGCCGCGGCCGCCACCGGCGAGCGGGTGTGGCGCATGCCGCTGGTGGAGGAGTACCTGCCCAGCCTCGACAGCGACGTCGCCGACCTGCGCCACGTGCCGGCGGCGAGCCCCGGCGCCGGCTCGGTGACGGCCGCTCTGTTCCTGCGGGAGTTCACCGGCGGGCGCCGCTGGGTGCACCTGGACGTGGCGGGCCCGGCGCGCGCCGACAAGGACGAGCACGAGGTCGTCGCCGGTGCCACGGGCTTCGGCACCCGGCTGCTGCTGCGCTGGTTGGAGGGCCGCTGAGCACCGCCGCGGGCCGGGCCGGGCCGCGGCGCCGCTACTACGCTGCGCCTGCTCCCACGGAGGGGAGCACGGGAGCTGAGCGCCGGGAGGGCGAGGACCATCGCTGACAAGACCACGAGCTGGGCGCACGCCGAGGCGTTCGTGACCGAGGACGAGGTCCTCGACCGGGCCCGGGCCCGTGCGCAGGGCCTCGGCATGACGGTCGTCGGTCCTGGCGCGGGCGCCCTCCTGCGGTGCCTGTGCGTGGTCGCCGCCGCCCGCTCCGTCGTCGAGGTCGGCACGGGCGTGGGCGTCTCCGGGCTCTGGCTCCTCGAGGGGATGCCCCCGGACGGGGTGCTGACGACCATCGACACCGAGCCCGAGCACCTGCGCCTGGCCCGTCAGGCCTTCACCGAGCTCGGGGTGCGCCCCGCCCGCATCCGCGGGATCACCGGCCGCGCGGCCGACGTGCTCTCGCGCCTGACCGAGGGCGGGTACGACCTGGTGCTGCTCGACGCCGACCCCCTCGGGCTCATGGACTACCTCGACCGCGCCATCCGCCTGCTGCGCCCCGGTGGGACCGTGGTGGTCGCGGGCGCCCTGAACCAGGACCGCGTCGGCGACCCCGCTCGGCGCGACCCGATGACCGCCGCGGTCCGCGAGATCACCAGGACCGTGCGCGACCACCCCCTGCTGGTCTCCTGCCTGCTGCCGGTCAGCGACGGGCTGCTGGTCGGCGTCCGGCGCCGCTGACCGGCCCCTGAGCAGCACTCCCGGGCCGTCCGGCTCGGTGTTCGCAGGGCCGGACGGGCGGTCATCGGCGCGGTCCCAGGCGCTTCACAGGTGCGGCGCCCACGATGGGGAGGTGGACGAGGCGGAGCGGGCGAGCGACCCCGGCGCGCTGTGCGGCCCGCTCGGGGGAGGCGGTCCCGAGGGAGGCGCTCTCGTGGAGGGTGGCGCGGTGTGGGTGGCACCGACGTGGGAGGACGTGGTGCGCGAGCACTCCGCGCGGGTCTACCGCACCGCTCTGCGCCTGACGGGGAACCACCACGACGCCGAGGACCTCACCCAGGAGGTCTTCGTGCGCGTCTTCCGCTCCCTCGCCACCTACACCCCCGGCACCTTCGAGGGCTGGATGCACCGCATCACGACCAACCTCTTCCTCGACCAGGTGCGCCGGCGCAAGCGGGTGCGCATCGACGCGCTGGCCCCCGAGGTGGCCGACCGCCTGCCTGACCCCGGGCCAGGACCCGAGCGGGAGTTCGAGCGCTCGACCCTCGACACCGACGTCCGCGCGGCGCTGGCCGCCCTCTCCCCGCAGTTCCGCGCCGTCGTGGTGCTCGCCGATGTGGAGGGGATGAGCTACGCGGAGGTCGGGGCGACGCTGGGCATCAAGCTGGGCACCGTGCGCTCGCGCCTGCACCGTGCGCGCGCGCAGCTGCGCGAGGTGCTGGCGCACCGGGCACCCGCACCCCGGCTGGGTCTGGCGTAGCCGGCCACCCCGTCCCGGTGGGACGCGCGGCGGCGGTGTCGGTGGAGCGCGTGACGGCGCCGGTGCCGTGAGCGCGGGCATGGGCGAGGATGGCCCCCGAGGATCAGGCCGGGGAGGCAGCATGGACGAGCGCGACGACGTGTGGGGGGTACCGGTGGACGCCGGATCCGCTCGCGACGACGGGGCCACCACCGTGGTCCCGCGCGCGGCGCCGCCGCCGAGCGGCCCCTTCGAGCGCCACACCGGCACCGGGGTGCCCGAGGCCCCGGAGGTGCCGCACCACGGCGCTGCGCAGGGCGGGGTGCCCCTCGGGCGCCCGCAGCGTCGCCGCACGGGCGCCCTGCTGGCCACCACCGCGGGCCTGTCCCTGCTGCTCGGGGTCGGCGGCGGTGTCGTGGGAGGGGCCGTGGCCGACCGCTTCGCCGGCGTGGCCACGTCACCGTCGGCGGGACCGGTCGTGGCGGCGGACGACGCCCCCGCGCCGGCGCCTCGCGCCCCGGGCAGCGTCGCCGGGGTCGCCGCCGAGGTCCTGCCCAGCGTGGTCTCCATCGAGGTCGCCTCCGGGCAGGGCTCGGGCACCGGGTCGGGCTTCGTCATCGCCGAGGACGGACTGGTCCTGACCAACAACCACGTCATCGCTGCGGCCGCCGCCCCCGGTGGCGGGGACGTCGCGGTGGTCTTCGGCGACGGCACCCGCGAGGAGGCGGAGCTGGTCGGGCGCACGCTGCGCTACGACCTCGCCGTCCTGCGGATCGACCGGACCGGGCTGACGCCGCTGCAGTTCGCCCCGGGCGACCCCGTCGTCGGTGACCCGGTCGTGGCCGTCGGCGCCCCCCTGGGCCTGCAGAGCACCGTGACCTCGGGGATCATCAGCGCCGTCGACCGCCCGGTGACCGCCGGCCAGGGCGACGAAAGCTCCTACCTCAACGCCGTGCAGACCGACGCCGCGATCAACCCCGGCAACTCCGGTGGCCCTCTGGTCGACCTGTCCGGCCGCGTGGTGGGCATCAACTCGGCCATCGCGCAGATCCCCACCGGCGCCGGCGGGGGGTCGGGCAGCATCGGGCTGGGCTTCGCGATCCCCGCCGAACAGGCGGTGCGCACCTCCCAGGAGATCATCGACACGGGGGAGGCCACCTTCCCGCGCATCGGGGTGGTTCCGGACCCGGCGTACGACGGCCAGGGGGTGCGCGTGGCCACGGACGCGGCCGAGGCGACGGTGACCCCTGGCGGAACGGCAGACCGCGCCGGGATCGCGCCCGGCGACGTCATCCTGGAGGTGAATGGGCGCCCCGTCACCGAGGCCGTCGAGCTGGTCGTCGCGATCTCCTCCCAGCGGCCCGGTGACACCATCACACTGCTGGTGGAGCGGGATGGGCAGCGTCGCGACGTGGAGATGGTGCTCGACGAGACGGAGGCCGGCTGATGTTCGGGGTGAACCTCACCGAGGCCGCGGTCATCCTCGTCATCGCCCTGATCGTCATCGGCCCCGAGCGGTTGCCGCACTACGCGGAGCAGCTGGGCCGGTTCGTGCGCGAGGGCCGGCGCATGGCCCTGGGCCTGCGCGAGCAGGTGCGCGAGGAGATCGGCCCGGAGTTCGACGACGTGGACTGGCGCCAGCTCGACCCCCGCCAGTACGACCCGCGGCGCATCGTGCGCGAGGCGCTGAAGGACACCCTCGACGACCCCACCGCCGCGCCGGCGACCCGCACCCCCACGCGCCGGCCGAAGCCGGCCGCCAGCACGGCGAGCACCGGCAGCACGGCGAGCACCGGCAGCACGGCGAGCACCGGGAAGGTCCCGGAGGCGACGCCCTTCGACACCGAGGCGACCTGACCCTCAGCTCCCCCGGACTCAGCCAGCCAGGTGGTCGGCGGTGATGCGCGCACCGATGCGCTCCAGCAGCGGGCCGGGCGCCGACAGGCACTCCGCGAGGTCGGCGCCGGTGTCGGTGAGCGCGTACACCCCCGCGAAGCCCGCGGCGCGCCACTGCGCCTCGGTCAGCTCGCAGCGCCCCGCGACGGCGACCACCGCCACCCCGGCGGCGCGGGCCGCGGCGGCCACCCCTGCGGGGGCCTTGCCGTGCAGGGTCTGCTCGTCCAGGCAGCCTTCCCCGGTGACCACGAGCCGCGCGCCGGCCACCGCGGCGGGGAAGCCGACGAGGTCCAGGACCAGGTCGATGCCCGGGCGCAGCGCAGCCCCCAGCACCGCCACCGCCGCGTAGCCCACCCCGCCGGCCGCCCCCGCGCCCGGGGTGGCGGGGTCGACTCCGGTCGCCTCGCGCACCAGGTGCGCCCACCGGGTGAGACCGGCCTCGAGCTGGGCGACCTGTCCCGGGTCCGCGCCCTTCTGCGGGGCGTACACCGCCGCAGCGCCCCGTGGGCCCAGCAGCGGGTTGTCCACGTCGCACGCGACCACGACGCGCGCACTCGCGAGGCGTTCATCCAGCCCCGAGAGGTCCACGGCGTCCGCTGCGGCCAGTGCGGCGCCCCCCGGGGGCAGCGGGGCGCCGTCGATGCCGGTGACCACTGCGCCGAGGGCGCGCAGCATCCCCGCCCCACCGTCGGTGCAGGCGCTGCCGCCGATGCCGAGCACGACGTCGGTGCACCCCGCGTCCAGGGCGGCGCGCAGCACCTCACCGGTGCCGCCGCTGGACGCCGTCAGCGGCGCCGGGCGCCCCCCCGGCAGCTGGGAGAGCCCGGAGACCGCGGCCAGCTCGACCACCGCGGTGGCCCCACGACGGGCGAAGGAGGTGCTGACGGGCTCTCCGGTGGGGCCGGCGGCCACCACCTCGACCTGTTCGTACCCGGCGGCGAGTGCCGCCGCGAGGGTGCCGTCACCGCCGTCGGCCACCGGCAGCAGCGTCGTGGACACCGCCGTGCACCGCGCGCTGCCTGCGCCGGCGATGCCAGCGGCGAGGTGGGCCGACACCTGCGCAGCGCTGAGGGTGCCCTTGAACTTGTCGGGCGCGATCAGCACCCGTGTCACGGCCACGGGGAGCGGCTCAGTCGAGGTTCGCGATGGTCGGCTCGGGGGTGTGCGCGTCGTCGAGGGCCTCGAACTCCACGACCGCGTCGATCTGCAGCCCCATGGAGATGTTCGTGACCCGCTCGAGGATGATCTCGACGACCACGGGCACCCGGTACTCCGCCATCAGCGTGCGGGCCTTGCCGAACGCCTCCGCGATGCCCTCGGGGTCGGTCACCCGGATCGCCCTGCACCCCAGGCCCTCGGCGACCTTGACGTGGTCGACGCCGTACTCGCCCAGCTCGGGTGAGTTGATGTTGTCGAAGGAGGTCTGCACGCAGTAATCCATGTCGTAGCCGCGCTGGCTCTGCCGGATCAACCCGAGGTAGGCGTTGTTCACCAGCACGTGGAGGTACGGCAGGTTGAACTGCGCCCCGACCGCCAGCTCCTCGAGCATGAACTGGAAGTCGTAGTCCCCGGACAGGCCGACCACCAGGCAGTCGGGGTCAGCGGCCACCACCCCGAGCGCGGCGGGCACCGTCCACCCCAGCGGCCCGGCCTGGCCGCAGTTGATCCAGTGCCGGGGGGCGTACACGTGCAGGAACTGACCCCCGGCGATCTGGGAGAGCCCGATGGTGGAGACGTACCGGGTGTCGCGGCCGAAGGCGGCGTTCATCTCCTCGTAGACCCGCTGCGGCTTGACCGGCGTCTGCTCGAAGTGCGTGCGGCGCGGCATGGTCTGCTTGCGCTCCAGGCAGGCGGCCGCCCAGGCGCTGCGGTCGGGCAGCTCGCCCGCCGCACTGCGCTCGCGGGCGACGTCGACCATCAGCGCGAGCGCCGCGCCCGCGTCGGAGACGATGCCGAGGTCGGGGGGGAAGACGCGACCGATCTGGGTGGGCTCGATGTCGACGTGCACGAAGGTGCGGCCCTCGCGGTAGACCTCCAGCCCCCCGGTGTGCCGGTTGGCCCACCGGTTGCCGATGCCCAGGACGAAGTCCGAGGCCAGCATCGTCGCGTTGCCGTACCGGTGGGAGGTCTGCAGGCCCACCATGCCCGCCATCAGGTCGTGGTCGTCGGGGATCGACCCCCAGCCCATCAGGGTGGGGATCACCGGCACCCCGGTGAGCTCGGCCAGCTCCACGAGCAGGTCGGAGGCATCGGCGCTGATGACCCCGCCGCCCGCGACCAGCAGGGGGCGCTCCGCGGCGGCCATCATGTCCAGCGCCCGGGCGGCCTGCGCGCGGGTCGCGGCGGGGCGGTGGACGGGCAGCGGGGTGTACAGCTCGGGGTCGAACTCGATCTCGGTGAGCTGG
Organism: uncultured Quadrisphaera sp.; assembly: GCA_964242735.1. Lineage (GTDB taxonomy): Bacteria > Actinomycetota > Actinomycetes > Actinomycetales > Quadrisphaeraceae > CADCUY01. The sequence continues at coordinate 85,654 of CAXTAK010000007.1, forward strand.
ACGTCGATGGGCAGGTCGATCAGCACCGGGCCCGGGCGCCCGGACCGCATGAGGTGGAAGGCCTGCGCGAAGGTGCCCGGCACCTGTGCGGCCTCCAGGACGGTCACGGCCATCTTGGTCAGCGGCTTGGAGACCGCGGCGATGTCGACGCCCTGGAAGTCCTCCTTGTGCAGCTTCGCCACCGGCACCTGCCCGGTGATGCACAGGATGGGGACGGAGTCGGCGACGGCTGAGTACATCCCGGTGACCATGTCCGTGCCGCCCGGGCCCGACGTGCCCACGCAGACCCCGATGTTGCCCGCCTTCGTGCGGGTGTACCCCTCGGCCATGTGCGAGGCGCCCTCGACGTGGCGGGCGAGCACGTGCGTGAGGGTGGCGTCGGCGCGCACGGCGGCGTAGAAGGGGTTGATGGCGGCGCCGGGCACGCCGAACAGGTGGGAGACGCCCTCGCGCTTGAGGATCTCCACGGCGGCGGCTGCTGCTGTCATGCGTGACACGGGTGCTCCTCAGGTGGTGGGTCGGTGGGGTGGTCGACCGGAGAGCTGCTGGGTGAGCACCAGCAGCGCGGAGTGGTCCAGGTGCCCCGAGCCGCTGGCGACCAGGGCTCCGACGAGCTGGGCGACCACGGCACCGAGCGGGACGGCGACGCCGGCCTGGCGCGCCGCGGTGGTGACGATGCCCAGGTCCTTGTGGTGCAGCTCGAGGCGGAAGCCGGGGTCGAAGCGACGGGCGCGCATGGCCTCGCCCTTGCGAGCCAGGACGGTGGAACCGGCGAGGCCCCCGCCGAGGACCTCCAGGGCCGCGGCGGTGTCGACCCCGTGCGCCTCGAGGAAGGTCAGCGCCTCGGCGAGCAGCTGCAGGTGGCCGGCGACGATGAGCTGGTTCGCGGCCTTCACGGTCTGCCCGGACCCGGCCGGCCCAACGTGCACGACGGTGCGCCCGACCGCCTCCAGCACGTGCTTCGCCGCCGCGAAGTCCTCCGCCGTTCCACCCACCATGATCGACAGCGAGCCCTCGACAGCACCGGGCTCGCCACCGGAGACCGGTGCGTCGAGCATCCGGAAGCCGGCGGCGCGGCCCTGCCGCTCCAGCCGGGCCGCGACGTCGGGCCTGATGGTGGAGCAGTCGATCACCAGTGCGCCCGGGTCGGCGGCGGCGAAGACCCCTCCCGGGCCGGCGAGCACCTCCTCCACGTCCGGGGAGTCGGGCACCATCGTGATCACCACGTCGGCGCGGGCGACGACCTCGGCGATGCTGCTGGCCCCCCGCCCCCCGGCGGCGACCAGAGCCGCGACGCGGGCGGGCGACCGGTTGTGGCCGACGACGTCGAAGCCGGCGCGCACGAGGTTGGCGGCCATCGGCGCGCCCATGGTGCCCAGGCCGACGAAGGCGACGGTGGTCGTGCCGGTGGCCGGGGTCGTCGGTGCCACCGGTGTGGTCGGGGTCCCGGTGCTCATCGGCTGCTCCCCACGGCTCGTGCGCCGCTGCCGCGCTCCTCGCGCGGCAGCCAGGCGAGGCTCTGCTCGGTCGTGGTGGTGGGCTTGTACTCCAGCGCCACGCGCCCGGTGTAGCCGCGGTCGACCAGCCGGTCGACCAGCGCGGCCAGCGGCAGCGAGCCGCTGCCCGGTTCCCCGCGGCCGGGGGAGTCGGCGACCTGCACGTGGGCGATGAGCGGGGTGTGGGCGTCGATGACCGCCTCGAGGTCGTCGCCGTTCACCGCCAGGTGGTAGAGGTCGCACAGGAATCCGATGCCGGGTGCCGCGTGCCGCTCGCGCACCCGCTGGACCACGGCGACGGCGTCGGCCGCGGTGCGCAGGGGGTAGCGCGGCCCCCCGCTGACGGCCTCGACGAGCACCACGGCGCCGATGGCAGCGGCGGCCCTCGCCGCTGCAGCCAGGTTCTCCTCCGCGAGGTCGTCCTGCTCGCGGTCGTCCACGCCGTCGAGGCGGTTGCCGTAGAGGGCGTTGAAGGCCCCGCAGCCCAGCGAAGCGCCGAGGCCGACGGCGACGTCGACGCTGTCGGCGAGCTCGCGGGCGCGCCCCGGCCACGAGACCACCCCGCGGTCCCCGGCGGGCATGTCGCCGGCGAAGAGGTTCAAGCCCACCAGCTGCACCCCGGCATCGCGCACGGAGGTCTCGAAGGCCGCCACGTCGACGTCGGGCGGCGTCGCGGTGGCGAAGGGCCACCAGAACTCGACCGCGTCGAAGCCCGCTGCTGCTGCCGCGCCAGCGCGCTGCAGCAGCGGCAGCTCGGTGAACAACATCGAGCAGTTGGCGGCGTAGGCGGTCGCTGGCGACATCACTCTTCCGTCCTGTGGAACTTTTCTTCTGCTGACCGGAAGGACGCTAGGGCCGGCCGGGTCGCCCGTCAAGAGCGGACCCCGCCCGCGGACGGGCTTGACCGCGTGTCGGCAGTACGTCTACGTTCCCACCGACGGAAGTGTTCTTCCGTCGGGCGGAAGTACCGAGGTGCGATGGGGCGCGATGCTGCGTCCAGCCCCCGGCACGGCTGACCGGCGGACCACGGGCGGCGCGGCAGCGGCCCGGAGACTGCGGAGGCACACATGAGCGACCCCGACGGCGTGAGCGTCACGGCCCCCCGACACCCCCGCTTCGAGGAGGTGCTGACCCCGAGGGCGCTGGGGCTGCTCGCCCTGCTGCACCGCGAGCTCGAAGGGCGCCGGCGCGAGCTGCTCGCCCGTCGCAGCGAGCGGGTCGCCGACCTCGCCGCCGGTGGCACCCTCGCCTTCCTCCCCGAGACCAGCGCCGTCCGCGACGACACGACGTGGAAGGTGGCGCCCCCCGCCCCCGGCCTGGTGGACCGCCGCGTGGAGATCACCGGACCCACCGACCGCAAGATGACCATCAACGCGCTGAACTCAGGCGCGAGGGTGTGGCTCGCCGACCACGAGGACGCCAACACCCCGCTGTGGGAGAACGTCGTCGGCGGGCAGCTGAACCTGCTCGACGCCGTCACCCGCCGCATCGACTTCACCAGCGAGGAGGGCAAGAGCTACGCCCTGCGCCCCGACGCGGAGCTGGCCACCATCGTGCTGCGGCCCCGGGGCTGGCACCTGCCCGAGAAGCACGTGACCGTCGACGGCGAGGAGGTCTCCGGGTCGCTGGTCGACTTCGCGCTGTACCTGGCCACCTGCGGGCAGCTGCAGGTCGACCGCGGCGCCGGACCGTACTTCTACCTGCCCAAGCTGGAGTCCCACCTCGAGGCGAGGTTGTGGAACGACGCCTTCGTCCTCGCCCAGGACCACCTCGGCATGCCCCGCGGCACCATCCGGGCCACGGTGCTCATCGAGACCTACCCCGCGGCCTTCGAGATGGACGAGATCCTGTACGAGCTCCGCGAGCACTCCTCGGGCCTGAACGCCGGCCGGTGGGACTACATGTTCAGCATCATCAAGAGCTTCCGCACCCGCGGGGACGAGTTCCTGCTCCCCGACCGCAACTCCGTGACCATGACGGTCCCCTTCATGCGCGCCTACACCGAGCTGCTCGTGCGCACCTGCCACGCGCGGGGCGCCCACGCCATCGGCGGCATGGCCGCGTTCATCCCCAGCAAGGACTCCGTCGTCAACGAGCAGGCCTTCGCGAAGGTGCGGGCCGACAAGCGGCGGGAGGCCGGCGACGGCTTCGACGGCTCGTGGGTCGCGCACCCCGGCATGGTCGAGCTGTGCGACGAGGTGTTCACCGCCGTGCTCGGGCGGCGCCCGAACCAGCTCGACCGCACTCGCGACGACGTCCACGTCACCGCCGAGCAGCTGCTCGACGTCGCCTCGACGCCCGGTGAGGTCACCGAGGCCGGGCTGCGCAGCAACGTCAGCGTCGGCATCCAGTACCTCGAGTCGTGGCTGCGGGGCGCGGGCGCGGTCGGCATCAACAACCTCATGGAGGACGCCGCCACCGCGGAGATCTCCCGCAGCCAGGTGTGGCAGTGGCTCCACAACGACGTCGAGCTCGCCGGTGGGCACAAGGTGACCCGAGAGCTCGTCGAGCGGGTGATCGACGAGGAGGTCACCCTCATCCACTACCGCGTCGGCGACGAGCGCTTCACCCACGGCCGGTGGGAGGACGCGCGCAGCACCTTCACGCAGATGGCGCTGGCGGAGGAGTACCCCGACTTCCTGACGCTGCCGGCGTACGCCCAGATGCCGTGAGCCAGAGGCCGTGAGCAGCACCCACCGCACCACCTCGAGGGAGACCGAGCCGATGAGCCCGACGAGCATGGACAGCACCCACGGCACCACCACCACGGCCGGCCCCCTCAGTGCGGAGGGAGCCGGCGCCACGGGCGAGGCAGGGAATCCCGGCGCCAGTGCCCGCGGGATCGCTGCCGTGGCGGCGCTGGCCCGGTCGGTGCTGTCCGCGGACGGCGTCATCGACGACCCGGCCCAGCTGGGCACCTACGCGTGCGACGGGCTGACCCACTACCGGGTCAGCCCCGCCCTGGTGGTGATGCCCACCACCGCCGAGCAGATCGCCGCGGTGGTCACCGCGTGCGCCGAGCACGACGTGCCCTTCGTGGCCCGCGGGTCGGGCACCGGGCTGTCCGGCGGGGCGCTGCCGCGGGCCGACGGGGTCCTCATCGTGACCTCGCGGATGCGCACCGTCCGCGAGGTGCGCCTGGCCGACCAGCGCGCCGTCGTCGACCCCGGGGTCATCAACCTCGACCTGAGCCGCGCCACCACCGCCGGCGGCTACTACTTCGCCCCCGATCCCTCCAGCCAGACGGTGTGCTCGATCGGCGGCAACCTCGCCGAGAACTCCGGAGGCGCCCACTGCCTGAAGTACGGGTTCACCACCAACCACGTGCTGGGCGCGGAGCTCGTCACCCCCCAGGGCGACCTCGTCGAGCTCGGCGGTCTGGCCCCCGACGCCCCCGGGTACGACCTGCTCGGCACCGTGGTGGGCTCCGAGGGCACCCTCGGCGTGGTCAGCCGCGTGACGGTGCGCCTGGTGCGCCTGCCCGAGCGGGTGGTCACGGTGCTCGTGGGCTTCCCCTCCACCGACGAGGCGGGGGCGGCGACGTCGGCCATCATCAGCGCGGGCATCCTCCCCTCGGCCATCGAGCTGATGGACGCCCTCGCCATCGAGGCCGCCGAGGCCGCGGTGCACTGCGACTACCCCGCGGGCGCCGGCGCGGTGCTCGTCATCGAGCTGGACGGCCCGGCCGCGGAGGTCGAGCACGAGTTCGCGGAGGTGCAGCGCCACATCGGTGACCACGGCGCCTTCGGCACCCGCATCGCCGACGACCCCGCCGACCGCGCCCTGATCTGGAAGGGCCGCAAGTCGGCCTTCGCCGCCGTCGGCCGCATCAGCCCGGACTACATCGTCCAGGACGGGGTGATCCCGCGCACCGCCCTGCCGGAGGTGCTGCGGGCCATCACCGAGCTGTCGCAGGCCTCGGGGGTGCGCGTGGCCAACGTCTTCCACGCCGGTGACGGCAACCTGCACCCCCTGGTGCTCTTCGACGAGCGCATCGAGGGCGCGACCGCAGCCGCCGAGGAGGTCAGCGGGGCCATCCTCGACCTCTGCATCAGCCGTGGCGGCTCGATCACCGGTGAGCACGGCGTCGGCATCGACAAGGCCGCGTACATGCCGCGGATGTTCACCGACGACGACCTCGACACCATGCAGCGCCTCCGGTGCGCCTTCGACCCGGGGGGCATCGCCAACCCGGGCAAGATCTTCCCCACCCCGCGGCTGTGCGGAGAGGTGCCCGGCAAGCACAAGGGCGCCCACCCGCTGGCCAGCGCCGGCGTGGCAGAGGTGTTCTGATGGCTCTCGCCGAGGTGGTCCGATGACCGCCCTCGCGCACGACCTCGACGCCGCCCGGCTCTCCCTGGCGGGCGCGTGCGACGACGTCGCCGACGCGAGTGACGGGGACGCCGTCGGCGGCGTGGGCCCGTCGCTGGTCGCCCGGCCCCGGTCGACGGCGGAGACCGCCCAGGTGCTGGCCGCCGCGGCGTCCCACCACCTCAGCGTCGTCCCCCGCGGCCACGGCACGAAGATGGCGTGGGGCCGCCCCCCCGAGCGGGTCGACCTGGTGCTCGACACCTCCGGGATGGACCAGGTCCTCGACCACGCCGCCGGGGACCTCATCGTGGAGGTGCAGGCCGGTACCCGCCTCGCCGAGGTGCAGTCCGCCGTCGCCGGGGCGGGGCAGCGCCTGGCCCTGGACGACACCGGTCCCGGCTCCAGCGTCGGCGGGGCGCTGGCCACCGGCGCCAGCGGTCCCCTGCGCGTCGCGGTCGGCACCGCGCGCGACCTCGTCATCGGCATGACCGCCGTGCGCGCCGACGGGGTCGTGACGAAGTCGGGGGGGCGGGTGGTGAAGAACGTCGCCGGCTACGACATCGGCAAGCTGCTCATCGGCTCCTACGGGACCCTGGCGGTCATCACCTCGGCGGTCTTCCGCCTCCACCCCGTGCCCGCGGCCCGCCAGGTGGTGCAGGTCGGGGTCGACTCCCCGGACGACGTCCACCGCCTCGCCCACGCCGTGATCCACTCCCAGCTGGTGCCGGCGGCGGTGGAGGTGGAGTGGCCCGCGTCCACCGGCGCCACCCTGAGCCTGCTCCTCGAGGGCACCCCCGCCGGGGTCGGGGACCGCACGGCGGCGCTGCTCACCCTGCTCGGCCCGGGCGCCACCAGTTCGGCGGAGCTCCCCGACCGCTGGGCCCGCCACCCCTGGGACGACGGCGGCACCGGGCTGAAGCTGACCTTCGCCCTGTCGGGCCTGCGGGCGGTGCTGGCGACCGCCCGCGCGTGCGGGCGGGACCGCGGCGCCTGTGTCGGGGCCGTCCCGTCGCTGAGCGGCTCCGCCGGGGCTGGCGTGCTGCACGCGGCGCTGCCGCCGGGCACCCCGCCCGCCCAGGTCGCCGAGACCGTGCGCCGGTTGCGGGCCGTGTGCACCGAGCACGGCGGTGCGGCCGTGGTGCTCACCGCGCCGCGCGACGTGGAGGAGGCGGTGGACGCCTGGGGCCCGGTCCCCGCGATCGATCTCATGCGCCGCGTCAAGGACCAGTTCGACCCCGAGCACCGACTGGCGCCGGGCCGCTTCGTGGGGGGTATCTGATGACCGACCTCGGCATGCCGCGCGCACCCGGCGCGCGCGTGGTTCGTCCGGCGTTCGACGAGCACGAGCCACCGGACGCCGCGCTCGTCGGCGACTGCGTGCACTGCGGCTTCTGCCTGCCCAGCTGCCCCACCTACGTGCTGTGGGGCGAGGAGATGGACTCCCCGCGGGGGCGCATCGACCTCATGAAGCAGGGGTTGTCGGGGGAGCCGCTCAGCGACTCGATGGTGCAGCACTGGGACGCCTGCCTGGGCTGCATGGCCTGCGTGACCGCGTGCCCGTCGGGTGTGCAGTACGACAAGCTCATCGACACCACGCGCAACCAGGTGGAGCGGAACCACACCCGGTCGCTGCCCGACCGGGCGCTGCGGGGGATGATCTTCGCGCTGTTCCCGCACAAGGAGCGGCTCCGCGCGATCAGCGTGCCGCTGCGCCTCTACCAGCGCCTGCGGCTCGACGTGCTCGTGCGCCGCACCGGCCTGCTGGAGCGGTTCGTGCCCCAGCTGGCCGCGATGGAGGCCCTGGCCCCCACGCTCGGGCGGCGCACGCAGCTGCCCGAGCGGGTGCCGGCGACCGGTGCCCGGCGGGCGGTGGTGGGCATGCTCACCGGCTGCGTGCAGGGGGAGTTCTTCCCCGACGTCAACGCCGCGACCGCGCGGGTGCTCGCCGCCGAGGGCTGCGACGTGATCATCCCCCGCAAGCAGGGGTGCTGCGGTGCGCTGTCGGCGCACAACGGCCGCAAGGAGGAGGCGCAGGGGTACGCGCGGGCGATGATCGACGCCTTCGCCGGCGCCGGGGTCGACCACGTGGTCGTCAACGCCGCGGGCTGCGGCTCGACCATGAAGGAGTACGCGGACCTGCTCGCCGACGACCCGGCCTACGCGCAGCGGGCCGCGGACTTCGCCGAGCGCGTCGAGGACGTCACCGAGATCATCGCCGATCTCGGCCCGGTGGCTCCCCGGCACCCCCTGGAGGTCACCGTCGCCTACCACGACGCCTGCCACCTCGCCCACGCGCAGGGGGTGCGCTCCCAGCCGCGCCAGCTGCTGCGCGGCATCCCGGGCCTGCAGCTGAAGGAGATCGCCGAGGGCGAGGTCTGCTGCGGGTCGGCGGGGATCTACAACATCCTCAACCCCGTGCCCGCGCGGGAGCTCGGTGACCGCAAGGCCGCGAACATCACCGCGACGGGCGCCTCCCTCCTCGTCACGGCGAACCCGGGGTGCCTCATGCAGGTCGCCACGGGTCTGGAGCGCTCCGGCGCTGACATCGGGATGGCGCACACCGTGCAGGTGCTCGACGCCTCGATCCGCGGGCTCCCCGTCACCGCCCTGCTCGACGGGGTCTGACCCGCCCCAGCGCCCACCACCCCGCCCACACCCTCAGAGCCGAGGTCTGTCCGATGCTCACCTACCAGCAGGACTTCACGCCCGTCGCGGGCTCCCTGGGACTGTCGGCGATCTTCGCCGCCCTGCCCCTGGTCGCCATCTTCATCCTCCTCGGCGCCTTGAAGGTCAAGGCGCAGTGGGCCGCGCTCGCCTCGCTGGGCGTCGCGCTGCTCGTCGCCGTCCTGGTCTACCGGATGCCGGTCGGCACAGCGCTGAACGCCGCCCTCGAGGGGTCGGTCTTCGGGTTCTTCCCCATCATGTGGATCGTCATCAACGCGATCTGGATCTACAACATGACGGTGACCACGGGGCACTTCGACGTCCTGCGCCGCTCCTTCGGGTCGATCTCGACCGACCAGCGGATCCAGGCGGTGATCATCGCGTTCTGCTTCGGCGGGCTGCTCGAGGCGCTGGCGGGATTCGGCACACCGGTGGCGATCTCGTCCGTGATGCTCCTCGCGCTCGGCTTCAAGCCGTTGAAGGCCGCCTCGATCGCCCTGGTGGCGAACACCGCCCCGGTGGCGTTCGGCGCGCTGGGCACCCCGATCCTCACGATGGGCCGCGTCACCGGCCTGTCGGTGGAGGACATCGGTGCCACGGTCGGGCGCCAGACGCCGATCCTTGCGCTGTTCGTCCCCCTGGTCCTGGTCTACATGGTCGACGGCCGGCGCGGGCTGCGCCAGACCTGGCTGCCGGCGCTGCTGGCGGGCGTCGTCTTCGCGATAGGCCAGTTCCTCTGCGCCAACTACTTCATCGTCGAACTCGTCGACATCGTGGCCTCGCTCGCCGCCGCCATCGCGATCGTGGTGCTGCTGCGCTTCTGGCAGCCCGCGGAGATCCTCGAGGTCCGGGGCTTCGACGAGGCCGAGATCCAGGGCCGCATCAGCTCGGCGAAGGACGCGGCGCACCGCGTGGAGGTCGTCGGCGGTCGCTCGAGCGGCGCCACCGTCGGCGCCGCCGCCGCCGTGGCGAGCACCGGGGCGGCGAGCGGCTCGACCGTGGCGAGCGGCCTCGGGGCTGACGACGCCGACCGTGACGTCGCACCGAGCGGTGGTGCGGGGCGCGCCCCGGCGGCCGCCGCCCCCGCCGACGCGCGCGCGGACGTGATCCGCGCCTACGCCCCCTACGCCATGATCATCGTGGTGTTCAGCATCTCGCAGATCCCCGCGGTGAAGGCCCTGCTCGCGAACGGCGTCGTCGCCTTCGCCTGGCCGGGCCTGGACGTGCTGAACGCGGCCGGTGAGCCGGTGAGCACCACGACGTTCAACTTCAACTGGCTGCCCGCCGGGGGCACCCTGGTGCTGATCAGCGGGCTGCTCACCATCCCGATCCTCGGCATCAGCGCTGGACGCGCTCTCAAGGCCTACGGCACCACCTACGACCAGCTCAAGTGGGCGATCGTGACCGTCATGTCCGTGCTCGGCCTGGCCTACGTGATGAACCTGTCCGGGCAGACCATCACGATCGGGCAGTGGATGGCCGGCGCCGGCGCCTTCTTCGCCTTCCTCTCCCCGGTCCTGGGCTGGCTGGGGGTGGCCGTCACCGGGTCCGACACCTCCTCCAACGCCCTCTTCGGCACCCTGCAGATCGCGGCCGCCGCCGATGCGGGGCTCGACCCGCTGCTGCTCGCCTCGGCGAACACCTCCGGCGGTGTGCTCGGCAAGATGATCTCCCCCCAGAACCTGGCGATCGCGGCGGCCTCCGTCGGCCTCGCGGGGCAGGAGGGGGTGCTGTTCCGCAAGGTCGTGTGGTGGTCCATCGCCTTCCTGGTCGTCATGGCCGCGCTCGTCTACCTGCAGTCCACGCCCGTCCTCGCCTGGATGCTGATCGGGTGACGCCGTCGGCGCCCGGGCGGGTGGGCCTCGCTCGCGGGCCCGGGAACCGGCCGTCCTGCGCCGTATGCTCCCGTCGTGCGGGTGCACCGCTCACCCACGGGCGGTTGGCGCCCACTGCCGGAGGAGTGCTCGATGACCGCTGCCGCTCCCGAGCAGCCCGCACCGGTCGGCACCGGCCCGGTGCAGTCCATCGAGCGCACCTTCCGCATCCTCGACGCGATGGCCGACGCGGGCGGCACCACCGGCCTGTCGGAGCTGGCCGCCGCCGTGGACCTCCCGCTCCCCACCATCCACCGGCTGGTGCGCACCCTCGTCGCGCTGGGCTACGTGCGCCAAGAGCCGTCTCGCAAGTACGCGCTCGGCATCCGCCTGGTGCGCCTCGGTGAGGTGTCGGCCGCCACGATCGGCACGTGGGCGCTGCCCTACCTGACGGAGCTGGTGGAGACCACCGGTGAGTCGGTGAGCCTCGCGATGCTCGAGGGCGCCCAGGTCGTCTACGTCGGGCAGGCGCAGTCGCGGCAGTCGATGCGCATGTTCAACGAGGTGGGGCGCCGGGTCACCGCGCACTCCACCGCGACGGGCAAGGCGGTGCTGTCACTGCTGGACGACGAGGAGGTGCTCCGCCTCGTCCGGCGCCAGGGCCTCCCCGCGCACACCCCCCACACGATCACGGACCCCGACGACCTGATCGCGGCCCTCGCGGTCGTGCGCGCGCAGGGGTTCGCCGTCGACGACGGCGAGCACGAGGTGGGGGTGCGGTGCGTGGCGGTCACGGTGCCCCACGTGCCCTCGCGGATCGCACTGTCGGTCTCGGGGCCCACGCAGCGCATGACCGATGAGCTGATGGCCGCGTGGGTGCCGCTGCTGCGCGAGGCGGCAGCCCGCCTCTCCGGGCACCTCGCCGCGGACCCGGCGCCCGCAGGCTCGATGCAGCGGTGAGCCGACCGGCGCCACCGGCGCCGCGGTGACAGGCCGGGGTGGTGGATCAGACGACGGCCGAGCCGCCGTCCCGCAGCAGGTGCAGGGCGCCGTCGCGGGTGAGGAGCTGCATGCCCAGGACGTCGCACCGCAGGCCGCCGCTGCCGTCCGCGCTCACCGGGAGCAGGGCGCCGTCGACCAGGCGGAACAGCTCCACCCGCCGTCCCCCGGGGTGGACGACCACTCCCTCCCGCACGCCCAGCGCGGCGTAGAACGGCAGCTTCGCGTAGCTGTCGTCGTCGGGTGAGCGGAGCTCGGCGCCCTCGGCGCCCTCGGCGCCGCGGTGCGAGGTCTGGTCAGGGCGGCAGAGGAGCAGGTCGGGCACCCGGTGGTCGCGCTCGGCGCGGAACAGGCCGGTGTCGAAGTACGACGCCAGGCTCGTGACATCGGCTCGTTGTCGCAGGTGGAAGTACAGGTCTCCGCTGAGCTCCTGGTGAGCCTCGGTCGGCGGGGGCAGCATGTGCAGCACTCCGTCCCACATCTCGTCGCGCAGGTCACCACCGCGCAGACGACGCTCCAGCAGCATGTCTTCCGGCACCTCGAGCAGCACACCCCTCACGGCGGTGAGCGCAGCTGCGGTCAGGGCACCGGTGAGCTGACCGTGACCCCGAGGCGGCGGCCCGCCAGCCCTCGCGGACGGCGGGCGAGGGTGCGGGCGAGGGCGGTCAGCGCCGCGCCGGCGGGTGAGTCGGGGTGGGTGAGCACCACCGGCACCCCCGCGTCGCTGCCCGCGCGCACCACCGGGTCCAGCGGCACCTGCGCCAGCAGCGGCACGTCCCGGGTGCCGTCGGGGCCGCCCGACGACAGGCGCGCCGCGACCGCCGCCCCGCCACCGCTGCCGAAGACCTCCAGGCGCGAGCCGTCGGGCTGCTCCAGCCATGCCATGTTCTCCACCACGCCGACGACGGGGGAGGAGGTGCGCAGCGCGAGCATCCCGGCGCGGACCGCGACGTCCGAGGCCGTGGGCTGCGGTGTGGTCACCACGAGCACCTCGGCGCGGGGGACCAGCTGGGTCAGGCTGATCGGCACGTCACCGGTGCCCGGGGGCATGTCGACCAGCAGCACGTCGAGGTCACCGAAGTGCACGTCGGCCAGGAACTGCTCCAGCGCCCGGTGCAGCAGCGGACCGCGGTGGATCACCGGCTGCCCAGGCGGGGCGAACATGCCCATGGAGATGACCTTCACCCCGTGCGCCACCGGGGGGATGATCATCGAGTCGAGGCGCACCGGCACCTGGTCGGTGCCGAGCATGCTGGGCACCGAGAAGCCGTGGATGTCGGCGTCCACCACCCCGACGGCGAGGCCGTCCGCAGCCATCGCCACCGCCAGGTTCACGGTGATGCTCGACTTGCCCACCCCGCCCTTGCCCGAGGCCACCGCGACCACGCGGGTGAGGTTGCCGGGCTCGGCGAAGGGGATGGCGCGCTCGGGCACCCCCGAGCGCAGCTGCACGCGCAGGGCGGCGCGCTGCTCGGCGTCCATCACCCCCAGGTGCACGCTGACCCGCGCCGTCCCCACCACGCCGGCGAGCGCGGAGCGCACCGACTCCGTCAGGGTCTCTCGCAGGGGGCACGCCGAGGTGGTGAGCAGCACGGTGACCTCGACGGCCTCGGGCGTGACCACGAGGGCGCCGACCATGCCGAGCTCGGTGATGGGCCGGCGGATCTCCGGGTCGAGCACCCGCCCCAGCGCGGCGCGCACGAGCTGCTCGGTGGGCGCGGTCACCTCCCGAGCCTAGGCGCCCCACCCCCGATGGCTTCCACCGCAGTTGCCACCACAACTGCGGTCCACGGGCCCTCCCGACCGCACTTGCCACCACAACTGCGAGGGGGGGTGGGCGGGGAGTGGACGCGTGGGCCTCAGGTGATGCGCAGGGCCTCCTCGAACGTCGTCCTCCCGGTCATCGCCTTCGCGATCGCTGAGCTGCGCAGGCTCACCATCCCCTGCTCCTGCGCGACCGCCCCCACCGCCGCCTCCGAGGCGTCGCGCACCAGGGTGCGGCGCATCGCGGCGTCGACCACCAGCACCTCGTAGACCGCCGTGCGGCCCCGGTAGCCGGTGCCGCCGCAGTCCGGGCAGCCCGCCCCGCGCCGCGGCGTCGCCCCGAGCAGGTCGGCCTCGGTCAGGCCCAGCACCACCAGCACCTCCTCCGCCGGCACGTAGGCCTCGGCGCACACCGGGCAGGGCTTGCGCACCAGGCGCTGGGCGATGGAGGCGGTCAGGGAGCTGGCCACCAGGAACGGCTGAGCGCCCATGTCGACCAGGCGGGTCAGCGCCGCCACCGCCGAGTTGGTGTGCAGCGTCGTCAGCACCATGTGCCCCGTCAGGGACGCCTTCAGCGCCAGCTCGGCGGTCTCGGTGTCGCGCACCTCCCCGACGAGCACGATGTCGGGGTCCTGGCGCAGCACCGAGCGCAGCCCCGCCTGGAAGGTCATCCCCGCCTTGACGTTGACCTGCACCTGCGTGATGCCGGGCAGCTGCACCTCGACGGGGTCCTCGAGGGTGATGATGTTCTTCTCCGGGGTGAGGATCTCGCTCAGCGCCGAGTACAGGGTGTTGGTCTTGCCCGACCCGGTGGGCCCGGTGATGAGCACCAGGCCCTGCGGCACCGACAGCGCCCGGCGGAACGCGACCAGCTGCTCGGGCTCGAAGCCCAACGAGTCCAGCGGCGCCACGTCCTCGCCGCGACTGAGCAGGCGGATCACGACCTTCTCCCCGTGCAGGGCGGGCAGGGTCGAGACCCGGCAGTCGATGGCGGTCCCGTCCACGGAGATGCGCGCCCGGCCGTCCTGGGGCACCCGGCGCTCGGCGATGTCCAGCCCCGACATGATCTTCAGGCGGCTCACCACGGTGCCGGCGGCGCGGCGCGACGTGGTCATGACGTCGCGCAGCACCCCGTCGATGCGGTACCGCACGCGCAGCTCGGTGCGCTGGGTCTCCACGTGGATGTCGGAGGCGCCGAGCTTCACCGCGTCCGCGAGGATCTTCGTGACCAGTCGCACGATCGGGGTGCTCGCGTCGTCGCCGGCCTCCGCGCCCGGGTCGCTCCCGGCGCCGTCGGGCGCGCCGGGGGCCCCGGCGGGGTCGGCGTCGTCGAAGAGGTCGCCGTCATGGACCAGCGTGCTCGTCTCCGCGCCGCCGGCGCCCGCACCACCGAGGGCCCAGGCGCGCGCGAGGTGCTCGCGGATCTGGGACTCCGGGGCGACCACCACCACCAGCGACGAGGCGCCGGTGTGCAGCTTCACGTCGTCCAGGGCCAGGACGTTCGTGGGGTCCGCCACCGCCACCACCAGACCGCTGGTGCTGCGGTCGACGACGAGGATGCGGCTGCGCTCGGCCACGGCCTGGGGCAGGAGGCGCACCAGGGCGGGGGACGGCGCGGTGCGGGAGAGGTCGAGGGCGGTCAGGCCCAGCTGTCTGGCCAGCGCCGTGGACAGGGCGCGCTCATCGGTCAGCCGCAGCTCCACGAGCAGCTCGCCCAGGCGCTTGCGAGGGCCCGGTGACTGCTGCTGGTGGGTCAGGACGTCGGCCAGCTGGGCCGCGGTGATCACCCCGGCGTCCACCAGGACGTCACCGATGCGCCGCTTCTGCAGGGAGCGCAGCGACGTCGGGGCGGGCGGGGTGCCGGACCCGCTCCCCGGCGGCGCCGGTGGCAGCACGGTGCGGTCCATGGCTCGACCATCGGCACGTCACGGCCCCGGGTGTAGGTCTCTTGGCGATCCCCCGGGCGAGGCGTCCGCGCGCTCGCTCCGCTTGCGCTCCTTGCGCGCCCGCTTCTCCGACGCCTCCCGGCCCGCCCGCGCCTCGTCGTCGCCCGCCCGGTCGAGCTCGGCGAGCAGCGCCCGCAGCTCCGAGCGCACGAAGTCGCGCGTGGCCACCTCGCCCAGGGCGATGCGCAGTCCGGCGACCTCGCGCGCGAGGTACTCCGTGTCGGCGAGGTTGCGCTCGGCGCCCTGGCGGTCCTGCTCCAGCGCCACCCGGTCGCGGTCGGCCTGGCGGTTCTGCGCCAGCAGGATCAGCGGCGCGGCGTAGGAGGCCTGCAGCGACAGGATCAGCGTGAGCAGCGTGTAGTTCGTCGCCCGCGGGTCGAACTGCGCCGTCGCCGGGGCGAGGGTGTTGTACGCCAGCCACACCACCACCACCGCGGTCATGTAGAAGAGGAACCGCGGGGTGCCCATGAACCGCGCGAAGCCCTCCGAGAGGCGTCCGAAGGCCTCCTGGTCCACGCGCGGGCGGTGCACCAGGGTCCGGCGGGCCTCCAGCGGTGTGTCGAGGCCGTCGCGCCGCGCCGCCGGCCGGGTGCCCTCGCGGTCGTCAGCCACCGGACCCGGCCCCGAGCGCGCTGGCCTCCCGGCTGTCGGCCTCCCGCCAGTCGTCGGGCAGCAGGTGGTCGAGGACGTCGTCGACGGTCACCGCACCGAGCAGGCGCCCCTGCGCGTCGGTCACCGGCACCGAGACCAGGTTGTAGGTGGCCAGGCGGCGGGTCACCGCCTCCAGGCGCGCGTCGGCCGACAGGGGCTCCACGTCCGTCTCCACCAGCCCCCCGATGGCCTCGTGCGGCGGCTCGCGCAGCATCCGCTGCAGGTGCACCATCCCCAGCAGCCGTCCGGTGGGGGTCTCGTGCGGGGGGCGGCACACGAACACCACCGCCGCGAGCGTGGTCGGCAGCTCCGCGCGGCGCACGGTGGCCAGGGCGGTCGCCACCGTGGCCTCCGGGGGCAGCACCACCGGCTCCGTGGTCATCAGCCCGCCGGCGGTGTCGTCGTCGTAGGCCAGCAGGCGGCGCACGTCCTTCGCCTCGTCGGGCTCCATCAGCCCCAGCAGCTGCTCGCGGGTGTCCTCCCCGAACTGACCGAGCAGGTCCGCGGCGTCGTCGGGCTCCATGGCCTCCAGCACGTCGGCCGCGCGGACGGGACCCAGCGCGGTGAGGATCTCGACCTGGTCGTCGGCGGGCAGCTCCTGCAGGACGTCCGCGAGGCGCTCGTCATCCAGCTCGACGCTGACCTCCACGCGGCGCTTGGTCGACATCTCGTGCAGGGCGTCGGCGACGTCGGGAGCCCGCATGTCCCCGTAGCTGGCTGCGAGCAGCGCCGCCCCCTGCTCGCGCTGGTCGGCGAAGAGGCCCCGGACGTCGTGGAAGTCGACCTGGGCGGTCGGGCCGCGGCGTCGCCGCAGGGGTCCCGCCGGGAGGCCGTGGCGCACGAAGACCCTGGTGACCTCCCAGTCGCCGTTGCGCTGCACCTCCAGGGCGACGTCCTCGACCACCGCTGTGGTGTCGGCGGTGCCGGCGCCCGCCCAGCCGTCGGGGGAGCGGGCGAGCACCACGGAGCGCTCCAGCAGGTCGGTCAGGACGAGGACCTCGGTGGGTCGCTGCTCGAAGCGGCGCATGTTCACCAGCCCGGTGGTGATCACCTGGCCGGAGCCCATGGACGTCACCCGCGTGACGGGCACGAACACCCGCCGCCGCCCGGGGACCTCCGCGACCAGCCCCACCGCGCGGGGCCGCCGCTCGCCGCGGGGCAGCAGCACCACGTCGCGCACCCGGCCCACCCGGTCGCCCAGGGGGTCGAAGACGGGCAGGCCGGCGAGCCTCGCGACGAACACTCGAGGGGGGGCTGCGACCACGGCCGAAGGGTAGTGCTCCCGCGTGCGACGCCCCTGGTGATCACCTAGGGTCGCGGCATGGCTGAGCAGAGCACTCCGACCGCGACCACCGGCGGAACCGGCGGCTACTCCGTGCCCGGGATGGCCGCGGGGGACGGCGCGAAGGTCGCCGGGATGCTGCAGGACCGGCTGAACGCCCTCACCGACCTGCACCTGACCCTCAAGCACGTGCACTGGAACGTGGTGGGCCCGCAGTTCATCTCCGTGCACGAGATGCTCGACCCGCAGGTCGACGCGGCACGCGAGATGGCCGACCAGGTGGCCGAGCGCATCGCGACCCTCGGCAGCTCCCCGATCGGCACCCCGGGGGCGCTGGTCCGGGCGCGCTCGTGGGACGACTACTCCCTCGGTCGGGCGACGGCGATCGAGCACCTCGGCGCCCTCGACCTGGTCTACACCGGGGTCATCGGCGACCACCGCACGGTCATCGACGCGACGTCGGAGATCGACCCGGTCACCGAGGACCTGCTCATCGGGCAGAGCGGGCAGCTGGAGCAGTTCCACTGGTTCGTGCGCGCCCACCTGGAGAGCTCCGGGGGGGAGCTGTCCACCGCGGGGGCCTCCTCGGAGGTCGCCGCCGCGAGCCAGGCCGCCTCCGAGGTCTCCTGACCCGTGTCCTCCACTCGGTCCCAGGTGGCGCGGGGTGCTGTGAGCCTGCCCCAGGGGGTGGAGATCGCGTCCTACGCCAGCTACCTCGAGGCCCAGCGGGCCGTCGACCACCTCTCCGACGAGGGCTTCCCCGTGCAGCACACCGCCATCGTGGGCACCGACCTGCGCAGCGTCGAGCGGGTCACGGGCCGCCTGACCTACGCGCGCGTGGCGCTCGCGGGTGCCGCCTCCGGGGTGTGGTTCGGCGCCTTCGTCGGGATCATCCTGTCGCTGTTCTCGGCGCCGGGCACCAGCACCCTGGCCACGGTGCTGTCCTCGGCGCTGATCGGTGCAGCCTTCGGGATGCTCTTCGCGGTGCTGTCCTACGCCCTGACCCGCGGTCGGCGCGACTTCAGCTCCGTGAACGCGATCATGGCCAGCAGGTACTCCGTGATCTGCGCCGAGGAGAGCGCCCGTGCGCGCGAGCTCCTCACCCGCCTCGACGGCGTGCGACCCCTGGGGCAGCCGCCCCAGCTCTGACGGGTCACCTCCGACGGGTCAGTGCGGGCGGGTCAGCGAGGCCATCCACCGCTCGACGGCGTCGGGGTCGCGGGGCAGCCCTGCGCTGAGGTTCTCCCAGCCCGTGGCGGTCACCAGCACGTCGTCCTCGATGCGCACCCCGATCCCGCGGTACTCCTCGGGCACCAGCAGGTCGTCGTCCTTGAAGTACAGGCCCGGCTCGATGGTGAAGACCATGCCGGGGGTCAGCTCACCGTCGAGGTACATCTCCCGCCGCGCCCTGGCGCAGTCGTGCACGTCGAGCCCGAGGTGGTGGCTCGTGCCGTGCACCATCCACCGGCGGTGCTGGCCCCCCTCGGTCGTCAGGGCCTCCTGCGCGGTGACGGGGAGGATGCCCCACTCCTCCAGCCGGGCCGCGATCACCTCCATCGCCGCAGCGTGCACCTCGCGGAAGACCGCACCGGGGCGCACGGCGGCGAACGCGGCGTCGGCGGCGTCCAGCACCGCGGTGTAGACCCGCCGCTGGACGTCGGTGAACGCACCCGTGACGGGCAGGGTGCGCGTGACGTCGGCGGTGTACAGGGAGTCGACCTCCACGCCCGCGTCGAGCAGGAGCAGCTGCCCCTCCCGCACGGGACCGTCGTTGCGGATCCAGTGCAGCGTGCACGCGTGGGCGCCGGCGGCGGCGATCGTGTCGTACCCGGTGCCGTTGCCCTCCCGCCGCGCGCTCCCCTCGAAGGCCGTCTCCACGACGCGCTCACCGGAGCGGTGCGCTGTCGCGGCGGGCAGGGCGCGGACCGCCTCGGTGAAGCCGGTGAGCGTGGCCTCCACGGCGCACCGCAGCTCACCGACCTCGTGCTCGTCCTTGACCAGCCGCAGCTCCGAGAGCGCCTGCACCAGCTCGTCGTCCCCCGAGAGCACCGGGGGCTCCGTCGTGCCCAACGCCTCCACCACGTCGGTCGCCGGCTCGGGCTCCACGAGCTCGGTGGCCTCCGTGGTCCTGCTGGCGCTGGCCCCGGCCTTGGCGGTCTTGGCGGGACGGCGGCCCGCCAGCGCCTCCACGGCCGGGTCGGCGCCGATGACCAGCCGCACCTGCCCGCCGTCGGGCAGCGGGGCGCCGAGCAGGTCACCGAGCTCGTCGATGTGCCGGCAGCTCAGGCCCAGCTCGGCCTCGACGTCGGCCAGGGACGGGCGCGGACCGACCCAGAACTCCCCGTACCGCGCGTCGGACCAGAACTCCTCGGTGTCGCGCTCGGCCCGGGGGCGGAACAGCAGCAGCGCCTCGTGCCCGCTGCCGCCCCCTCCAGCAGCGACCCCGGCGGTGGTCGCCGGCTCGAGGACGAGCACCGCGTCCGGCTCCCGGTCGGTGCCCAGACCGGTGAGGTGGCTGAAGGCCGAGTGGGGCCGGAAGCGGTAGTCCGTGTCGTTGCTGCGCGTCTTCAGGGGTCCGGCGGGCACCACGAGGCGGTCGCCGGGGAACATCGCCGAGATCCGCTCGCGCCGGGCGGCGGCCCACGGGGCGGCGGCCGAGCGCGCCGGGGGCGCTGGGCGCTCGCCCCACCCCTGCGCGATGAGGGCCTTGAAGGCGGCGGACGTCGGGCGCTGGCTGCGGTCACCGGTCCGCTCGGTGGACTGCTGGGTGGGCACCGTGGCCGGGGGCTCGCTCACGCCCCGATCCTCGCACCGTCGCCGCGTGCCCCCTCCCCACCGGCCCCCACCGCCCCACCGACTCGGGGTCCTGGCTCCCAGGACCACGAGTCCGCCCGGAGCGTCACGAGCCTCGGCGCGGGTAGCGTCACGGCGGTGGACGGCGCCCCGCTCCGACCCGCCGGCCCGACGCCCCGACCCGCGGGTCCGACGTCCGAGCTCGTGGGGCACCTGCGCTGGCAGGCGAGCGCCTGCGCCGCCATGGGCTCACCGCTGTACGCCGCCCTGCTCGCCGCGGTCGCCGACGACGTCGCGGCCGGCGGCCCGGCGGCGTCGGTGCTCGCCGACCACGCCCACCGCCCGGGTCCCGACGCGGTGGGACTGCGCCTGGCCCAGGGCGTGCACCGCGTCGTCCTGTCGGGACGGGCCCCGGACCTCGCCCACCACTACCCGAGCGCGGGCGGCGGTGGGGACGACGCGGGCGCCGCGTGGCCCGCCTTCCGCGCGGTGCTCGTCGAGCACCGCGCGGAGCTGGTCGCGGGGATGGAGCGCACTCCGCAGACCAACGAGATCGGCCGCGCCGCGGCGCTGTGGCCCGCGGTGCTGCTCGTCGCCTCGGAGCACCCGGGCCTGCCGCTGCGCCTGGTGGAGCTCGGTGCCTCCGCCGGCCTGCTGCTGCGCGCCGACGCGGTCCGCTACGGCGGCGGGGGCGTGACCTGGGGGCCGGGCGACTCACCCGTGGTCCTGGACCCGGCGTGGCACGACGCCCCGCCGTGGTGGTCACAGATCCCCGAGCGCGTGGAGGTCGCCTCCCGCGTCGGCGTGGACCTCCACCCCCTCGACGCGAGCACCCCGGACGGGCAGCTGAGCCTGGTCTCCGCGGTGTGGCCCGACCAGCTGGAGCGGCTCGACCGCCTGCGCGGCGCCCTGGCGCTGGCCGCCCGCGTGCCCGTCACGCTGGTCCGCGCTTCCGCAGCCGACGCCCTCGACGACCTGGCGCCGCTGGCCGGGGCGCTCACCGTCGTCCAGCACTCCTTCGTCCGGCAGTACCTCGGAGACGTCGGGCGGGCGCGCGTCGGACGGCGGCTCGAGGCGCTGGGTGGAAGGGCCACGCCGTCAGCGCCGCTGGCGCACGTCAGCCTCGAACCCCGCCGGACCGCGCTGGACCAGCCGCGCCAGCCCGTCGTGCAGGTGCGCACCTGGCCCCGCGGGGCTCTCGTGCGCACCCTCGCGGTGGCCGGGGGTCACGGGCCGCCGGTGCGGTGGGCGGTGAGCAGCGCTGAGCCGGCGGACGCCGAGACCTAGGCTGCCCGCGTGCTGATCGACCTCCACGCGCACTCCACCGCCTCGGACGGGACCGACACCCCGGCCGGGCTGGTGGCGGCGGCGGCCGCCGCGGGCGTGGAGGTCCTCGCGATCACCGACCACGACACGACGGCGGGGTGGGCGTCGGCCGCGGCGGAGGCCCGCCGGTGCGGGGTGCTCCTGGTGCCCGGGGCGGAGATCACGTGCCGCGCCGACGGGGTGAGCGTGCACCTGCTCAGCTACCTCCACGACCCCGGTCACACGGGCCTCGCCGGGCTGCTCGCCGAGTCGCGGGCCACGCGCCTCGACCGGGCGCAGCGCATGACGGCGCTCCTCTCCCGGGACCACCCCATCACCTGGGACGACGTCCTGGCCCAGGCGGCGTCGGGCGCCACGGTCGGCCGGCCTCACGTGGCCGACGCCCTCGTGGCCCTCGGGATCGTGCCCACCCGCGACTCCGCCTTCGCCACCCTGCTCGCGGAGGGCTCGCCGTACGTGCTCTCCCTCGGCGCCCCCCACCCCGTCGACGCCGTGCGGCTGGTGCGGGAGGCGGGGGGCGTGCCCGTCGTCGCGCACTGCCTGGCCACGGCCCGGGGACGGACCATCGCGGTGCCCGTGCTGGAGGCGATGGTGGCGGCGGGCATGCCGGGCATCGAGGTCGACCACCGCGACCACAGCCCCGACGAGCGGGCCCGCCTCCGGGCCTTCGCCGCCGCGCACGCCCTGTTCACCACCGGGTCGAGCGACTACCACGGCAGGGGCAAGCAGAACCGCCTCGGGGAGCACTCCACCCCGCCGGAGGCGCTGGAGCGCATCTTCGCCCTCGCCACCGGCGTGGAGACCTGAGGGCGGCGCTCAGGCCCTGCCAGCAGCCGCCGGCTCGACGGCGGTGAGGTCGATGGTCGTGGGGCCGCCGTCGGTGAGGTCGATGGTCGCGTCGGGGCCCTGCGCGCCGCGCCCGGACAGGCCGCGGGGGTCGCGCAGCACGGGCACGGCGTTCTGCGCGCCGGCGAGCGCGGCCCTCAACCCCCGCAGGGCCAACGTCGCCGCGCCGTCCGCCAGACCCGCGGAGCCGGGCAGCTCCGGCAGCGCGTACATCCGCCGCGCCCAGGCCGGCAGGGCCGCGAAGGACAACCCCGCCAGCGCCGCCCACGCGGGTCGCGCCGGGGTGAGGACGGCCAGCAGCGGCGGCATGGGAGGAGCGATGATGTAGCTCGCCGCCTCACGGGCGATGCGGGTGACCCGCAGGTCCTGGCGCACCTCCTCGTGGTAGGCGGCCAGGTCGTCCCGTGACGCGGGGACGACGGGGGCGTCCAGGCCGACGAGCTCGGCGAAGCGCACCTGCTCGGCGACGTACCGGTCGGCGTCGTGGTGGCTGATGCCCCCGGGGCGCGACCGGCCCACGACGTCGAGGATCGAGTCGATCAGCGCGCAGTGAATCCACAGCAGCAGGTCGGGGTCGTCCGCGCGGTAGGTGGTCCCGGTCACGGGGTCGGTGCCGCCGAGGCGCGCGTGGATGCCGCGGACCCTGGCGCCGGCGGCGAGCGCCTCGGCGGTGCTCCCGAAGGTCACCGTCTCGAGGTACTGGCCGGTGGAGGTCAGCCGGTCCCAGGTGTGGTCCCGGTACCCCGAGTGATCCGCGACGCCGCGCATCGCCACCGGGTTCAGGGCCTGCAGCAGCAGCGCGCGCATCCCGGCGCTGCCGATCATCGGGTCGGTGTGCAGTGACCAGGTGGCGCTGCCCGGCCCGAAGAGGCCGTGGTCCCGCGGGTGCGCGGGAGCTGGTCGCGCCGTCGCGGTCGGACGCCGCCGCGGGAGCTGGGCACTGCTTCGTCCTGGCACGCCACCAGTGTCGCCGACCCCTGGTGAGCGCGCGGTGGCGCCCCGGGCGACCCGACCGGATGCCCGCTGGTGACCGCGTCACCGGCGCGATCACCGGCGGGCCCGAGCCCGACGACATCGCCGTGGGAGGGTGATCAGCTCGCGGAGGCCGATGCGTCGCCGCCGCCCGCGGTGGCTCCGGACCGGCCGCGGCCCCCACGACGCCGGCGGCGGCGCGCTCCCTGCTCGGCGCCCTCGGCGGTGGGCCCGGCGCTGCCGCCGACCTCCGCACCCGCTGGAGCCGCCGCGACGTCGGGTGCGGGGGCCAGGGACCCCGGCGCGAGCGCCCGGCTGCCCGACGCGGCCACGGGCCCGCCGCCGCCCGGGGTGCGCTCGCGCTGGCGGGACTCCCGCGAGGAGCCCTCTCTCGGGGACCGCTCCCGCGAGGGGCCGTCCCGCCGCGGTCCCGAGCGCTCGGGACCCGATCGCTCAGGGACCGAGCGCCCTGGGCCCTGCGGCGCGCCCCGGCCACCGGACGCGACGGGCCGGCGTCCGGTCTCGCCGAGGTCCTCGAGCTCCTCGGCGCCCAGACCAGCGCGGGTGCGCGACCCGCGCGGCAGTGAACCCCTGGTGCCGGCCGGGATCGACAGCTCCTCGAACAGGTGCGGTGAGGTCGAGTACGTCTCCACCGGGCTGGGGATCCCCAGGTCCAGGGCGCGGTCGATCATCGCCCACCGGTGCAGGTCGTCCCAGTCGACGAAGGTCACCGCGGTGCCCGTCGCCCCCGCGCGGCCCGTGCGCCCGGTGCGGTGCAGGTACGTCTTCTCGTCCTCGGGGCACTGGTAGTTCACGACGTGGGTGACGTCGGTGACGTCGATGCCGCGCGCGGCGACGTCGGTGGCGACCAGCACGTCGACCTTGCCGTTGCGGAACGCGCGCAGCGCCTGCTCGCGGGCGCCCTGCCCGAGGTCGCCGTGCAGCGGGGCGGCGGCGAACCCGCGGTCGACCAGCTCGTCGGCGACCTTCGCCGCGGTGCGCTTGGTGCGGGCGAAGACGATGCTCAGGCCGCGCCCCTCGGACTGCAGCAGCCGCGCGAGCACCTCGACCTTGTCCATCGCGTGCGCCCGGTAGACCACCTGCTTGATGGCCTTCACCGTCGCCCCCAGGTCGTCGGGGTCGGCGGCGCGGATGTGCGTGGGCTGCGTCATGTACCGCCGCGCGAGGGCCACGACCGGCCCGGGCATCGTGGCGGAGAACAGCATCGTCTGGCGCCCCGCGGGGGTCATGCCGAGCAGCTTCTCCACGTCGGGCAGGAACCCGAGGTCGAGCATCTCGTCGGCCTCGTCCAGCACCGCCATGCGGGCGGAGGAGAGCACCAGGTCACCGCGCTGCGCGAGGTCGAGGAGCCGGCCGGGAGTGCCGACGACGATCTCGACGCCGCGCGCCAGCGCCTCGACCTGCGGCTCGTACGCCCGGCCGCCGTACACGGTCAGCACGCGGGCTCCCAGCCGTGACCCGGCGCGCTCGACGTCGCGGGCGACCTGCACGGCGAGCTCGCGCGTGGGGACGACGACCAGGGCCTGCGGGCGCCCCGGCTCCGCGACGTCCCCCCACCCGGGGTCACCGGGGCCGCTCACGCGCTGCAGCAGCGGGATGCCGAAGCCGAGGGTCTTGCCGGTGCCCGTCTTCGCCTGCCCGATGATGTCGTGGCCCGACAGGGCCACCGGCAGGGTCATGGCCTGGATGGGGAAGGGGTGCACGATGCCCGCCCCGGCGAGGGCGTCGGAGATGGCGTCGAGGACGCCGAAGTCGGCGAAGGTCTTCTCGGGGATCGCCAGGTCGTCGGGGGCGAGGTCGCGGGCGACGTCGGCGGAGGCGTCCTCAGGAGCGTCGTCGTGCGCGGGGACGTCGGGCGCACCGGTGGGTGCGGTCGTGGCGTCGGGGGTGTCGCGCGGGGCGGTGGCGTCGTCGATGACGACGTCGAGCGGTTCGGGCACGGAGGGCCTCACGTCTGTCGGTGCGGGGCCGGTCGGGCGCCGTCCGGCCGGCAGCGCTCCAGGTGGTGCGCGGGGCGCGGGCGCTCAGGACGGCGGACACCGGCGGGCTGAGCCGCGGCGGTTCGGCAGCCGATCGTGGCTGCGACCGGTCGACCGAGGAACACCTCTATGGTAGCTGCTGCGGCTCCCGCACCGGTCGGCGCCCGGGCAGGAGCACCTGATCGCCCTACGCTGCCCGTCGTGGCCCCCGCCGAGCACGGACCCCAGCCGTGGGGCGCCCTCGCGGCGGCCGAGGTCGACCTGCTGGGCGCGCTGGCGTACGGCGAGCTGAGCAGCTTCCTGCGCCTGTCGTCGGAGGCCTCCGGGGCGCCGACGCTCATCGAGGTGCAGGGCGTGGCTCGCCTGGCCATCGAGCACTTCTCCCGCTTCGGCCTGCTCAGGGCCCGCCTGCACCACCTCGGTGTGGAGCCGGAGGCCGCGATGGAGCCCTTCACCACCGCCCTGGACGCGTTCCACGCCCGCACGAGCCCCAGCGACTGGACCGAGTCGCTCGTCAAGGCCTACGTCGGTGACGGCATCGCCGCGGACTTCTACCTCGAGGTCTCCGCCAATGTCGGGGACCCCACCCGGCGCCTGGTGGCCGAGGTGCTCGGGGCGGCGGGCTCCGCACCGGGCGCCGCGGGCTCGCCCGCCGCCGGGACCCCGCAGGGCGGGCACGTCCACCTGGAGGACTTCGTCGTCGCGGCCGTGGGTCGGGCGAGCGCCGCCGACCCCCAGCTGAGCAGCCGCCTCGCGCTGTGGGGTCGCCGCCTGGTCGGTGAGGCGCTCAGCCAGGCGCGGGGGATCTTCGCGGACCACCCCGACCTGGCGCGCCTGCTGACGGGCGCCCCGGGCCAGCAGAGCGCGAAGGGCGCCGACCTCGTGGAGGTCGGCGCCCTGTTCACGCGCATCACGCGCGCGCACGTGCACCGGATGGGGCGCCTCGGCCTGACGGCCTGAAGCTGCGCACCCGGCCGGGAGTTCAGCGGCGGACGGCGCGCCGTCCGCTGGCGCCCGCCACGATGCCCACGCCGATGACGGCGAGCACGAGCTGGGTGACGATCTCGAGGACGTCGATGCCGTTCGTCGTGTCGAACCCGAGCGCGCGGGCGATGAAGGTGCCGATGAAGGCCGCGACGATGCCGACCACGATCGTCAGCAGGATGCTGATGTTCTGGCGACCGGGCTTGATCAGGCGGGCGAGCGCACCGATGATCGCCCCGACGACGATGGCGCTGATGATTCCGCTGATGGTCATGGGTTGCTCCTTCGTAGGTCGCGGCCGTGCGCCGCGTTCGGAGAGCAGCATGGTGCGCGGTGGACCTCGTTGCACGTCCACCGCGCCCTACTGCGCGTAGCGATGCCTACAGGGTGCCGAATCCCACTCTGCGTGACTCTTCGCTACCGATCTCGACGAAAGCGAGGGCGGCTGCGGGTACCAGGACGAGACGGCCCTTGTCGTCACGCAGCGTCAGCACCCCGCCGTCGGCGATCGCCGCGGTGACGGACTGCTCGACGGCCTCCGCGCTGTCACTCGACTCCAGGACGACGTCGCGTGCCACGTTCTGCACGCCGATCCGGATCTCCACTGCTGCTCCTCGCTCGGACGGTCACTGGTGCGCCATCCAACCGCATCGTCCTGCGGCGCGTCGCGGCGGGCCGAGGCGGGGGACTGTCAGAAAGTGCTCACGCAGAGTGTGCGTAGTGTCATGATCGGTGACGAAACACCGAACGGGGGGGAGCCGGGCGCCCGGGGGACGGGTGCCCGGCTCGCACACCGCACCAGCGGAGGACCGATGACCGCCAGCCCCCCGACGGCCAGTCCTCCCGCGGCCAGTCCTCCCGCGGCGGGCCCCCCCACCGCTGGACACCCGTCGGTGGAAGAGGTCGCCCGCCTCGTGCTCACCCTCCCCGGGGTGCGCGGCGCGAGCGCGGTGCGCCGACGGCGCCGCGACCCGCTCGTCCGGCTGCGGCTCGCCGCCGGGGTGGACCCGGCGCAGACCTGCCGTGACGTGGTGACCCTGGTCGGGGCCGCGCCGCCGCCCCACGCCGAGCCCGAGGAGGGCGGAACGCCGATGACCACCAGCCCCTCTCGTCCCCACCCGTCCGCCGATCGCCAGGACGTCGTGGCACCCGACGCAGCAGGGACACCCGGAGCCGGGACGCGCGTGCACCTGCGCCGGGTGCGGGTGACCACCGAGGGCACCACCACCGTCGCCGAGGTGGTCCTGACCCGCGGCGAGGTCGTCCACACCGGCATCGCCGACGCGGCGGCGACGCCTGCGGGTGCCCACCGCGCCCTGGCCGGCGCGACCACCCGGTGCCTGGAGTCGGCCGCCGGGGGCAGGGCGCGCCTGGAGGTCGACGGCGTGCAGGTCGACGTCGTCGCCGGCCAGCCCACCGCGGTGGTCTGCCTCAGCATCGTCACCGAGCGCGGCCACGAGCAGATCAGCGGGTCGGCCCTGGTCCTGGGCGACCCGCACCGGGCCGTGGTGCGCGCGGTCCTGGCCGCGGCGAACCGGCGCATCTCGCTCACCACCGCCGACCACGACGGCGCCTGACACCCCGGCGCCGGGGCCCTCGGCGCCGGCCCTCGCCCCGCCGTGGGCGCGCCGCCGTGGCACCCTGGCCCTCGTGCGCTCCGCGGGCCGGCACGCGGTCACCTCCGCCCTGGCCGCCGCCACCCTCGCCGCCCTCCTCGCGGGGTGCGGTGCGGACGCCGGGCCCCTCGGCGGGCTGCCGGGGCGCGTGGACGGCGAGGCCGGGGGCACCTCCACCTCCGAGGCCCCCCAGCTCGAGGCCCCCCAGCTCGAGGCCCCCCAGCTCGAGGTGAGCCCCAGCACCCCGCCGGAGGTGCCACCCGAGCCGGGACCCGCCCCCGAGCCGGCACCCGAGCCCGCCCCCGACCCGGCCGTCGCCGCCGACCTCGCCGCCGGCGTCCTGGCGGGTGAGGTCGCCGCCACCGGCCCGGGCACCACCGCGGTCGTGCCCGGCACCACCGCCGCCACCGCCGTGCCCAGCGCCCCCGACCGGTCGGTGGCGCTGCGCGTGGAGGTCGAGGACGGGCTGCCGATCGACGGCGGAGCCTTCGCCTCCTTCGTCATGACCACCCTGCAGGACCCCCGCGGGTGGCAGCAGGAGGGCTGGTCCTTCACCCGCACCGACGGCGACGCCGACGTCGTCCTGACCCTGGCCAGCCCCGCGACGTCCGCGGCGATGTGCGCGCCGCTGCAGACCGGCGGCACCCTGTCCTGCCGCAACGGCGACGACGTCGTGCTGACCCACTACCGCTGGGTGCACGGCGCCGAGGCGTACGGGGCCGACCTCACCGCGTACCGCCACTACCTGGTCAGCCACGAGGTGGGCCACGCGCTCGGCAACGGCCACGCGCCCTGCCCCGGCGCGGGCCAGCCGGCGCCGACGATGATGCAGCAGACCAAGGGCGTGGGGGAGTGCACCGCCCAGCCGTGGCCGCACCCGTGAGCGGCGCGACGGACGCCGCCGCCGGCGCTGGGCCGGTCGGGCCGGTCGGGCCGCTGGTGGCACCGGGCCCGCCGCTGGGTCCCGACGAGGTCGCCCGCTACGCCCGGCACCTGACCCTGCCCGGGTTCGGGCCCCCCGCCCAGCGCAGCCTGCGCGCCGCGCGGGTGCTCGTCGTCGGTGCCGGAGGCCTGGGGTCGCCGGTGATCTCCTACCTCGCCGCCGCGGGGGTGGGCACCCTCGGTGTCGTCGACGACGACGTGGTGGAGCTGTCGAACCTCCAGCGCCAGGTGCTGCACGGGGTCGCCGACGTGGGCCGGGCCAAGGTCGACAGCGCCGCGGACGCCGTCGCGCGCCTGGACCCGGGCGTGGAGGTCGTGCGCCACCGCGAGCGCTTCACCCCCGCCAGCGCCGGGAGGCTGCTGGACGGGTACGACCTGGTCGTCGACGGCGCCGACAACTTCGCCACCCGCTACGCCGTCGCCGACGCCGCCCGGGACGCCGGGGTGCCGGAGGTGTTCGGGTCGCTGCTGGGCTACGACGCGCAGGTCGGGGTGTTCTGGGCGGGGCGCGGGGCCACGTACCGCGACGTCTTCCCCACCCCACCGCCGGCCGGGTCGGTCGCCTCCTGCGCGGAGGCCGGGGTGCTCGGGGCGCTGTGCGGGGTGGTGGGCTCGGTGATGGCCGTCGAGGTGGTGAAGGTGCTCACCGGGGTCGGGCAGCCCCTGGTGGGGCGGCTGCTGGTGCTCGACGCGCTGACCATGACGTGGCGCGGCCTCGCCGTCCGCGCGGCGCCCGGTGCGGCGGCGCCCGCCGCGCCGTCAGGGGCCGCGCTCGACGACACGCCGTCGGACCTGCCGCCGTCGGCGGTGGTCGCCCCCGCGGACCTGCTGCCGCTGCTGGCCGCCGGCGCGGTGTCCCTGGTCGACCTGCGCACCGACGCCGAGCGCGGCGCCGCACCCGCCCCGCGCGGCTCGGTGGCGGTGCCCTTCGCGGTCGCGCTCGCCGACCCCGGCTCGCTGCCGCCCGGGCCGCTGGTGCTGGCGTGCGCCGCCGGGGTGCGCTCGGAGCTGGTGCTGCGCGCGGCCCGCGAGGCCGGGCGCACCGACGTCGCGCACCTCGACGGCGGGCTGGCGGCCCTGGTGACCCGTAACCTGGACACGTGAGTGCGCCGACCCGCGAGACCAGCGCCGCTGCGGTGGAGCGCGTCGTGCTCCTCGACGCGGACGGCGCGCCCTGCGGCACCGCCGACAAGGCGCTGGTGCACACCGCCGACACCCCGCTGCACCTGGCCTTCTCCTGCTACGTCACCGACGGCGCCGGGTCCCTGCTGATGACGCGGCGCGCGGTCACCAAGCGCACCTGGCCCGGGGTGTGGACCAACACCGCGTGCGGTCATCCGGCTCCGGGTGAGGACGCGGCGGACGCGGTGGTCCGGCGGGTGCGCCAGGAGCTCGGGCTGGAGCTGCGCGAGCTGCGCCTGGCGCTGCCCGACTTCGCCTACCGCGCCACCGACGCCACCGGCATCGTGGAGAACGAGGTGTGCCCGGTGTTCACCGCCGTCGTCGACGGCAGGTCCCGCGGTGCGGCCGGAGCGGCCGGCGCAGTCGCGCCCGCGCCGACGCCGGACCCGAGTGAGGTCGAGGAGTGGCGGTGGGTGCGGTGGGAGCAGGCCGCGCAGCTCGCGGCCACCGCGCCGTGGTTGATCAGCCCGTGGTCGGCGCTGCAGCTCGCGCAGCTGAGCCCGCTGAGCTGACGTCGACCCCGCCGGCCCCTGCTGACGCTGCGGCGGTGCGCGGCGCCCGCTACCTCGACGACGTCGGGCCGCTGGTCGACGCCATCCCGGTCGGTCGGGCGCTGACCTACGGTGACGTCGCCGAGCTCACCGGCTGGGGGTCCGCGCGGGCCGTGGGCACGGTGATGTCACGGCACGGTCACGAGCTGCCGTGGTGGCGCGTGGTGCGCGCCGACGGTTCTCTCGTCGAGGGGCTCCTGCCCCGGGCGCGCCTGCACTGGGCGGAGGAGGGCACGCCGCTGCAGCCCGGCGGGGACGCCGTCGACCTGGCGGTGGCGCGCTGGGACGCTGCCGCGGCCGGGGGGCCGCTGGGGTGAGGGCGGAGCCTGCCGGTACCGCTGTGCACCCCGCGGTGGTCGACCGGTCAGGAGGGCTGGCGCCTGCAGGAGGCCCGGTGTCCGACCACGACGACGTGGGCGACGACCGGCACGGCGGCGATCTGGACGACCACCGCGTCACCGACCACGGCGGGCTCGTCGACCGCTGCAGCGTCGGACCCCCCAGCGCCACCGACGACATCGGCGACCGGAGCGAGCCGCTCGGTGTCGCCTCCGTGCTCGAGCCGGCTGGGCAGCCGGTCCCGGTGGCTGGTACCGCCCCCTCCGGGGGCTTCCCCGTGCGAGGGGCGGGATCACCTCCCCGGTGCCACAGTTGTGGTGTCGGCCGTCGATGTTCTCCTTCCTGACTCTCGAAGGACGAGGCTCCCCATGAGCACCCCCGCGACCAGCGACGACCAGCGGCCGGTGCCGGTGCGCTCGATCCTGGTGACCATCGGCTCGGTCATCGCCGCGGCCCTGCTGCTGTACGTCGTGCTGCAGACCCGGCAGGTGCTCACCTGGATCGTCGTCGCGGGGTTCTTCGCCGTCGCCCTCACTCCCCTCGACGACTGGGTGCAACGACGCCTGCCCGGGGGTCGGCACCGCGCGCTGGCCACACTGATCGTCTTCCTCGCCGCGTTCGTGATCGTCGCGGGACTGGTCACCGCCTTCGTGGTCCCCCTCGCCCGGGAGGGCCCCCGCTTCGCCGCGCAGCTGCCCCAACTCGTGGACGACCTGCGCGCCGGCCGTGGGCCCGTGGGGAGCCTGGTCGAGCGGACGGGAGCGCTGTCGTACGTCCAGAGCAACGAGGCGAGCATCCGGGGCTACCTCACCGGTCTGGGCACCTCGGCGGCGAGCGCCCTGAGCGGAGTGGCGACGGGCCTGGCGGGCATCGCCGCCGTGCTCGTCCTCTCCTTCCTCATGGTGCTGGAGGGTCCCAAGGTCGTCAGCGGCTTCACCGGCCTCTTCGCGCCCGACACCGGTGAGCGGATCAGGCGCGTCGGCGCCGACTGCGCCAAGTCCGTCACCGGGTACCTCTCGGGCAACCTGCTCATCAGTCTGATCTGCGGTGTGCTGACCTACGGGGTGCTGAAGATCTCCGGCGTCCCCTTCGCCTCCCTGATCGCGCTGTTCGTCGCTGTCATGGACCTGGTGCCCCTGGTGGGCGCCACCATCGGCGGCGTGGTGGCGACGATCGCCGGCCTGGTCCACTCGGTGCCCGCCGGCATCGCCGTGGTGGTCTTCTTCGTGGTGTACCAGCAGCTCGAGAACCACCTGCTGCAGCCAGTGATCTTCGCGCGGACGGTGAAGCTGAACCCGTTGACCGTGATCATCGCCATCCTGGTGGCCGTGGAGCTCGCGGGGATCCTCGGCGCGCTCCTGGCCATCCCCGTGGCGAGCATCGTGCAGGTCATCGTGCGTGACCTGTGGGACCACCGCCGCGGCCGGCTCAAGGCCGAGCCCACGGTCGGTGAGGAGCGCCGGCCCGCAGTGGCGCCACAGGAGGGCTCGGACGCCCGCGCGCACCACGCCGGCCGTCCCACGGCCAGCACCGCCAGCTGAGGGCGCTGCGGCGAGCTCGCTGCTACGAGCACGTGCCCCGCCGGCCCCCGGACCGGCCGCCGGGTGCCGCTCGGCCACCGCCGGTGGACGAGGATCGGCGGTGTGCGACCCCGCTGGACCCCCTCGTCATCGTGGGACGCCGTGTGGAACCGGGTCGTGGTCGGTGTGGCTGCCGTCGACGCGTGGCAGCAGCGGCGCTGGTGGTCGGCGCTCCCCGTCGCCGTGGTGGTCAAGTTCCAGGCTGACCGGGGTGGGCAGTGGTCCGCCCTGCTCGCCCACTACGCGTTCCTGTCGCTGTTGCCCGTCCTGCTCGTGCTGGTCACCGCCCTGGGGTACCTGCTCGCGGGCAGCACGTCGTGGCAGCAGCAGATACTCGATGCCGCCCTGGCCGACGTCCCGGTCCTGGGCCAGCAGCTGGAGCAGGACGTGACCTCGTTGCGCGGCAGTCTGCTCGCAGTGCTCACCGGGCTCGTCGTCGCCCTGTACGGGAGCGGAGGGGTCCTGCGCAACGGTCACCAGGCGCTCGACGACATCAACGGCACCCCCGCGCCCCAGCGGTCGGGGTACCTGCCCACGCACGGGCGGGTGGTCATCGTGGGAGTGCTGCTGCTCGTGGTCACCCTGCTGGCAGCACTGGCCACCAGCATCACCTCCGGCGCCCACGCGCTCCCGGGGGTCGCGATGGTCGCCTCCCTCGTCACCTCGGCGGCGCTGGGGCTGGTCGTGCTCCTCTCAGCCTTCCGCGTGCTCGCCAGCGAGCGGCACTCCTGGCGCGCCATCGCACCGGGCGCCGTGGTGGGAGCCCTGGCCTGGACCGGGCTGCACGCCCTCGGTGGCATCTACGTGGACCGGGTGGTGCACGACGCCAGCCTCACGTACGGCACCTTCGCCATCGTGATCGGTCTGATCGCGTGGATGTACCTGCAGGCGCAGGTCTTCCTGTACGCGGCCGAGCTCAACTCCGTCCTGGAGGGTCAGCTGTGGCCACGGTCGTTCCGCGGCTGACGGCTCGCGAGGGACCCGGTGATCGACCGACTCGCCCCTCAGGGGTGGACCGCGCGACCACCGACGGAGCGCGATGCGCACCCGCCCCGCGGATCAGCGCGTCGGTGCTCACAAGCCGTTGACGGCCCTCGCGGTGATGCCGGCGATCGTCACCAGGGACACGGACGCCGTCAGGGCGATCAGCACCTTCGCGCGGACGGAGAGCGGCAGGGTGTCGGTGGGGCTGAAGGCGGTGGCCGCGGTGAAGGCCACGAACAGGTAGTCGGCGAACGTGGGACACCACGACGCCGCGTCCCAGCCCGGCGCGCCGGTCATCTGGGGGAACAGCAGGTCCGGTCGCCGGGACGGGCGCGGGTGCGCCGGGTCGCGGGCCAGCGGACCGCCGGCGTCGGTCTCCCAGAGGGCCAGGGCGGCCGCGGCGACGTTGGTCACCCAGATCAGCACCGCGGCCTGGACCAGCAGTCGCGGGTCGCTCCTGCTCCCCGCGAGCAGGACGCTGATCAGAGCGACCAGGTGGGCGGCGTTGGCGAGGGACAACACCGCCGCCAGGGCCAGCGCCGCCCGGCGCAGGAACGCTGAGTCGCGGGAGAGCCCCACGGGGTTGGCGAGGGCGACCGGGGCGAGCAGGGCCAGCTCCAGCGCGGGCAGGACCCACTTCGGCCCTGCCGCCACCTCTGACGGCAGCGCCAGCTGGAGCCCGAGGACGACGGCGATGGTGGTCGTCGCCGGCCACCTGCGCTGGTAGGGCTGGCGCGGGGCTCCGGTCGCGGTGATCAGGTCACCTCGCCCCTGTGGGCGGCCCGCCGAGGGCTCAGGACCACCACGAGCGCGAGCACCGCCTCACCTCCCGAGCCCAGCCGGCGCTCCCGGACCCGGTGTGGGGAACCCGGGTCCGCTCCAGGGCGAGTCCTCCCGCGAGCGGTCGCTCGGTGGAGGTGCTCTGACGGTAGTGCTTCGGCCTCGACCTCGGCTGGGTCGCCTCGTCGCGCGCCATGCTCCGTCGCAGGGGTCGTCGCTCGGCTCGCTGACCAGCGAGGAGCGTGATCACCTCGGGTCGTCCACGAGTGCTGGCTCCGCGGAGGAGCAGGGGTCCACCCCGGCGATCCCGGCTGGTGGGCTGACCGTCGCTGCTGACGCACGGCGGGCGGAGGTCTCCGGTCAGGCGGTGGGGACCGGGGTGCCGGATGGCGTCCCCGACGGCCCCGGACTCCCTGGAGGAGGGCAGGCCGCCAGGCGGTCCCTGCGCTCGACGATCGCCGCGTCCGTGCGGCTGCGCACCGTCGTCCGGCTGGGCCGACCACGCGCCATGACGATCCCCCCGCGAAGTCGGTGCGCGGTCCGCGAGGCGGTCGGGCGCACCACTCGGTCCCTGCACCCGACGGGTCGTGCCGTGGCGGCTGCGAGACGCACGTCCTCCGCCGTGGTGGCGCAGAGGTGGTGGTGGACGGGCGTCACCGATCGCCGTCCCGAGAGGACGACCCCGACGAGGTGATCCGTCCCCGCTGTCGGTGAGCTGTGGCAGCGTCCGTGCGGTGAGGGACGAGGGGCGCGCCGCTGCTGCGCCGGTGGCCCCGGTGCTGGTGCGCCGCGCCGCCCGGGCGCTGCCGCCGGTGAGGCTCGACGCCGCGCAGCGGGCCGTCGTGGACCACCAGCGCGGCGCCGGCCCGGTGGTCGTGCTGGGCGCTCCGGGCACCGGGCGCACCACCGCTCTGCTCGAGGCCCTGGTGGCCCGCGTCGAGCGCGACGGTGCGGACCCGGGGTCCCTGCTGCTGCTCGCACCGTCCAGGACCAGTGCGGCGGTGCTGCGCGACCAGCTCTCCTCCCGCCTGGGGCGCACCACCGCGCGGGCCCTGGCCCGCACCCCCCACTCCTACGCGTGGGGGTTGCTGCGCCGCGCCGCCGTGCTCAGGGGGGCCCCGGCCCCGCGGCTGCTCTCGGGGCCGGAGCAGGACCAGGTGATCGCCGACCTGCTGCGCGGGCACGCCCTCGGTGACGGCGCGCCGCCGCCGTGGCCGGCCAGCGTCCCCGAGGCCACCCGGCGGCTGCGCGCGTTCCGCGCGGAGCTCCGCGACCTGCTGATGCGCGCTCTGGAGCGGGGAGTGTCCCCCACCGAGCTCGCCGCGCTGGGGCACGCGAACGGGCGCCCCGAGTGGGTGGCGGCGTCGGCGGTGCTGCGCGAGTACCTGCAGGTCACGGCGCTGTCCGACGCCGGCGCCCACGACCCCGCCGCGATCGTGCGCGACGCGGTGCGCCTGCTCGCCGCCGACCCCGACCTCCTCGCCCGAGAGCGCGCGCAGTGGTCGCTGGTGGCGGTGGAGGACCACCAGGAGTCCACCGCGGCGACCGCGGCCCTGCTCGACCTGGTCGCGGGGGCGGGGGCCGACCTGCTGGTCGTCGGCGACCCCGACGCCACCACGTCGGGCTTCCGCGGCGGCGACCCCCGGCTCGTGGCCGGCGCCGCCACGCGCTACCGCTGCGCCGACGGGCGCGACGCCGCCGTGGTGGTGCTGCGCACCCGGTGGCGCAGCACCGGTGCGGTGGCCGCGGCCGCTGACCGGGTCGCGGCCAGGATCGGCAGCTCCGGCGCGGTGGCCCACCGCGACCCCGTGCCGGCGGCGACCACCGGTGACAGGGCCGGTGACAGGGGCGGTGAGACCGTGGTGGAGGGCCACCTGCTGCGCACCCCGGCCCAGCAGTCGGCGCTGGTCGCCGCCGTGCTGCGCGCCGAGCACCTCCAGCGCGGCACCCCGTGGTCGGCGATGGCGGTGGTGGTGCGCAGCGCGTCGTCCACGGCCGCGCTGCGGCGGGTGCTGGCCCAGGCGCAGGTGCCCGTCACGGTGCCCGTCGCCGAGGTGCCGGTGCGCGACGAGCCCGCGGTGGCGCCGCTCCGCACGGCGCTGCGGGCCAGCCTGCAGCTGGCGGGGGCGTCCGACGGCTCCGGTGCCTCCCGCGACGTCGGCCCCGATGCCGTCCTCGAGCTGCTCGGCTCCTGGTTCGGGGGAGCCGACGCCGTCGCGGTGCGCCGCCTGCGCCAGGCGCTGCTCGCCACCGAGCGCGCCGGCGGTGGTGCGCGCGGCTCCGACGAGCTGCTCGTGGCGGCGGTCACCGACCCTGCGGTGCTGGCCGCGCTGCCCGCACGCGCCGCCCGACCCGCCCGGGTCGTCGCCCGCGCGCTGGCGGCAGGACGGGCCGCGGCGAGCGCCCCGGCGTGCTCCGCGGAGGACGTGCTGTGGGCGCTGTGGTCGGCGACCGGCGCCGAGGGGGCGTGGCGCCGCGAGGCGCTGGCCGGGGGGGTCACGGGGGCCCGCGCTGACCGCGACCTCGACGCGGTGGTGGCGCTGTTCGACGCCGCGGCCCGCTACGAGGACCGCTCCCCGGGCGCGCCGCCCGGGCGCTTCCTGGACCACCTGGAGTCCCAGGACGTGCCCTCCGACACCCTCGCCGCCCGCGCCGCCGCCGGGAGCGCGGTGGACCTGGTCACCGCGCAGGGCGCTGTCGGGCGCGAGTGGGAGGTGGTGGTCGTCCCCGGCCTGCAGGACGGCGCGTGGCCCGACACCCGCCTGCGCGGCACCCTGCTCGGCGCCCCCGACCTCGCCGAGCTCCTCTCGGGGCGCTCGGTGGCCCTCACCGGCGCTGACGCCGTGCTCGCTGCGCGCCGGTCGGTGGTCGACGACGAGCGCCGCCTGCTGCACGTGGCGGTCACCAGGGCTCGACGGCGCCTCGTGGTCACCGCCGTCGACAGCGACGACGAGCAGCCCTCCCCCTTCCTCGACCTCGTGGCCCCCCCACCTCCCCACGACCACAGCACGGGCACCCGTCGCGGTGGAGGGGGCCACCGCGAGCACACCCGGGTGCCGCGGTCCCTGACCCTGGCGGGCCTGGTCGCGGAGCTGCGGGGGGTGCTCCTGACGCCGGTCGGCGCTCGCGATGCCACCGGTGCCACCGTCGACGCTGACCGGCGCACCGCTGCGGCGGGCCAGCTCGCCCGCCTCGCCGACGCCGGGGTGCCCGGCGCCGCGCCGGCGCAGTGGCACGGGCTGCTGCCGCTGTCCGACGACGCGCCGCTGACAGCACCGGGGGAGCCGGTGAGGGTGTCGCCGTCCGCGGTGGAGGCCTTCACCCGGTGCGGGTTGCGCTGGGTGCTGGAGAGCAGCGGAGGACGGTCGCCCGGTTCGGTCGAGCAGGGCCTCGGGGTGCTGGTGCACCGCATCGCCGAGGAGCTGCCCGACGGCGGGGCGGATGCCATGGCGGCGCGCCTGGAGGAGCTGTGGCCCACCCTGGGGCTCCCCGGGACGTGGGTGGGGGCCCGCGAGCTGCGCCGCGCCCGCGTGATGGTCGCCAAGCTCGCCGCGTACGCGGCGGCGGCGCGCGCGCAGGGCCGGCAGGTGGTGGGCGTGGAGGTCGAGGTCGAGGCCGCTCTGGGACGGGCGCTGGTGCGCGGACGCCTCGACCGCGTCGAGCGCCAGCCCGACGGGCGGCTGCGCGTGGTCGACCTGAAGACCACGAAGGCGGCGCCGACCGCCGCGGAGCTCCCGGGGCACCCCCAGCTGGGGCTGTACCAGGCGGTCGTGGAGGCCGGGGCCCTCGACGTCTCCGGGGCCGACGACCTCCGGGTCGCGGCGGCGAGCGGGAGCAGCGGCGGGGCCTCCCTCGTCCAGCTCGGGGGGGACGCGGTGAAGCACCGCGAGCAGGTGCAGGTGGCGCTGTCGCAGTCCGGCGACCCGGCGTGGGCCCGCACCCTGGTGGAAGAGACCGCGGAGGCGATGGCGTCGTCGGCCTTCCTCGCCCGGCAGAACGCCGGGTGCCCCTCGTGCCCGGTGCGCGCCTGCTGCCCCCTGCACCCCGAGGGCCGCGCGGTGGGGGCGCCGTGATCCCCGACGCCCGGACCCCACCCACGGCGCCCACTGCTGCCGCGGGACACCTGAGCGCCGACGACATCGCGGTGGCCCTCGACCGGCCCCGCCCCACGCCCGAGCAGCGGGCCGTCATCGAAGCGCCCCTGGAGCCCCTGCTGGTGGTGGCCGGCGCCGGGTCGGGCAAGACCGAGACGATGTCGGCGCGCGTGGTCTGGCTCGTCGCCAACGCCCTGGTCGCCCCCGACGCAGTGCTGGGCCTGACCTTCACCCGCAAGGCCGCCGCCGAGCTCGCCACCCGGGTCCGCCGCCGCCTCGCGGGGCTGCGCGCTGCGGGCCTGCACCTCCCGGCGGGGCTGCCCCCCTCGCAGGGACGGGGCGGGCACGTCGAGGACGACGCCGGTGAGCCCAGCGTCGCCACCTACCACTCCTACGCCGGGGGCGTGGTCGCCGACCACGGCCTGCGCCTGGGCATCGACCCCGCGGCCACCCTCATCGGCGAGGCCGCCGCCCACCAGGTCGCCGCCGAGGTCGTCGAGGGGTGGGACGACCTGCCCGGCCTGGACGCCGCGCCGCCCACCGTCACCGCCGCGGTGCTCCGCCTCGCGGGGGAGTGCGCGGAGCACCTCGTGAGCCCCGAGGAGGTCGCGGCCCACCTGCGGGCGGTCCTCGACGACCTCCACGCGATCCCCGGCAAGGAGTACGCCGAGGTCCGCGCGGTGCGCGACTCCCTCGCCGACCGGCTCCTGCTGATGCCCCTGGTCACCCGGTACGGCGAGCGCAAGGCCGAGCGGGGAGTGCTCGACTTCGGTGACCAGGTCGCGCTCGCGGCGCGCCTGGCGCGCGAGGTGCCGGCCGTCCGCGCCCTGGAGCGAGCCCGATACGGGGTGGTGCTGCTCGACGAGTACCAGGACACCTCCCACGCGCAGCTCGAGCTGCTGCGCGCCCTGTTCGGCGACGGGCACCCCGTGACCGCCGTCGGTGACCCGCACCAGTCGATCTACGGCTGGCGCGGGGCCAGCGCGGGCGGCCTGGAGAGCTTCCCCGGGCACTTCCCGCTGCCCCAGCCGCCCACCGCCGCCGGTGTGCCGCCGCCGCGCCGAGCGCCGGTGCTGGCGCTGTCCACGTCGTGGCGCAACGACGTCGCCGTGCTGGACGCCGCGAACCTGATCGCGGAGCCGCTGCGGGTCGCCTCGCGCCTGGGCGTGCCGCGGCTGGTGTCCCGCCCCGGCGCCGGACCCGGCGTCGTGCGCGCGGCGTTCGCGGGCACCGCCGAGGAGGAGGCCGAGCACCTCACCGACGTGGTGGCCGCGTGCTGGCACGCCGACACCGCCCTGCCCCCACCGCAGCGGCGCACCACCGCCGTGCTGTGCCGCAAGCGCTCGCAGTTCCCCGCCGTGGAGGCCGCGCTGCGCGCGCGCGGGCTGCCCGTGGAGGTCATCGGTCTCGGGGGGCTCCTCTCGCGTCCGGAGGTCGTCGACGTGGTCGCCGCGCTGCGCGTCGTCCACGACCCCGCGCGCGGGGACGCGCTGCTGCGCCTGCTCACCGGGGCGCGGTGGCGCCTGGGGGTGCGCGACCTGGCCGCCCTCGCCGCCTGGTCGCGAGCCTCGGCGGCGGTGTCACCGATGGCGACGATCCCGCCGGCGGGGCGCAGCGACCGCGCGCCCGGGCCGGTGGATCCCGCCGAGGCCGGCAGCCTCGTCGCCGCCCTCGACGCCCTGCCCCCGCGGGACTGGGCCACCGATGAGGGCCTCGCGCTGTCGCCCACCGGGCGCGACCGCCTCGAGGAGGCGTCGGCGGTCCTGCGCCGGCTGCGCCGCTCCGCGGGGCTGGCGCTGCCCGAGCTCGTCGTGGAGGCCGAGCGGGCGCTGGGCCTGGACGTGGAGCTCGCCGCCCGACCCGGGGTGGCGCCGGGTGACGCCCGCGTGCACGTGCAGGCCCTCGAGCAGGTCGCCGCCGACTTCGCCACCGGAGCCGAGCGGGCCTCCCTCGGCGGGCTCCTCGCCTGGCTCGACGCCGCCGACACCCACGAGCGCGGGCTCTCACCCGGTGAGGGGGCGGGCGCCGAGTCCGTCGAGCCCAGCGCGAGCGCGGTGCAGCTCCTCACCGTGCATGCCGCGAAGGGCCTGGAGTGGGACGTCGTCGCCGTGCCCGGGCTGGTGGAGGGCACCTTCCCCGCCGGGGGGGAGACCTCGTCGGGATGGCTGAAGCACCTCGGCGCCCTGCCCTACGACCTGCGCGGGGATCGCGACGCCCTGCCCCAGCTGGCGTGGGCCGGCGCCGTGGACGGCAAGGACGCGGAGGCGCGCCGAGCCGCCTTCGTGGTGGCGTGCGGGGCGCACGAGCTGGACGAGGAACGGCGACTGGCGTACGTGGCGGCCACGCGGGCGCGGTCGCTGCTGCTGCTGAGCGGGGCGTGGTGGGGCACCGGCGTGAGGCCCCGGACGCCGTCCCGCTTCCTGCGCGAGTCCTTGGAGGGCGGCACCGCGGACGGCGACCCGCTGCCCGGTGGCCCACCGGAGGAGGCGAACCCGCTGCTCGCACAGGCGCGGACCGCGTCCTGGCCGCTGGACCCGGTCGCGCACCTGCGCTCCTCGATGGTCGCGGCGGCCGAACTCGTCGAGCGCGCCCGCACCGCGGCCCGCGCCGCCAGTGCGGAGCCGCCGTCGATCACTGCGGATCACTCGGGGAGCACCGCGGCCCCCCCGGCGGTCACCACGGCGCCGGTCGGAGGTGGAGGGCCGGGTCGGTCGGGCGAGGGGCCGGGGTGGTCGGGCGAGAGGTCGGGGTGGTCGGGCGAGGTCGACCAGCTGCTCGCCGAGCGCGACGGGGCCCGGGGGGCCGCCGCGGGCACGGTGGCCCTGCCGGCGCACCTCTCGGCGTCCGCGCTGGTCGACCTCGCCGCCGACCCCGCGGCGGTGGCGCTCGCGGTGCGCCGGCCCGTGCCGGTACCACCGCGCCCGGCCACCCGCCGCGGCACGCTCTTCCACGCCTGGCTGGAGCAGCGCTTCCGCGCCGAGACCCTCGTCGACCTCGACGACGTGCCCGGTGCCCAGGACGCGGACCCCGACGCCGACGAGCGCCTGGAGGAGCTGCAGGCGGCGTTCCTGGCCTCGGAGTGGGCGCAGCGCACACCCCTGGCGGTGGAGGTCGACCTGGAGACGCCCGTGGCGGGGCTGGTGGTGCGCTGCCGGATCGACGCGGTCTTCCCCGCCGCGGGCGTCGAGCCGCGGGCGGGCGGCGTGGACGTCGTGGACTGGAAGTCGGGGAGGCCGCCGACGGGTGAGCGGGCGCGCTCGGGCGCGGTGCAGCTCGCCGTGTACCGGCTGGCGTGGTCGCGGCTGCACACCGTGCCCCTGGAGCGCGTCGGTGCGGCCTTCTTCTACGCCTCCACCGGTCAGACCCGCCGTCCGGTGGACCTGCTCGACGAGGCGGGGCTCGAAGCGCTGGTGCTGGGGCTGCCCCTGGCGCCGTGAGGGCCGCCTCCGGGACGGGGTCCGTCCGCCCGGGCGGACACCGCCGTCAGCGCCTGAGCTGCGCCCGGACCTGCGCGGCCGCCCACCCGGTGACGCGCTCGACGTGCTCGGGGCGGTAGCCCTCGCGCGCCATGCGCACCGCGTCGTCCAGCGACCAGCCCTCCCGCGGGGTGGACATCGGTCGCACCTCCACCGGCGCGGGACGTCGACGAGCGGGAGGTGTCTGGCTGATCGGCACCGCCGCATCGTGGCACCTCCCCGCGCCGTCACGGAAGGGCTGGCTCCGGCGGCAGCACCCATGACGAGGACCACTCCCTCGACGTCGGGCCTCCCGCCGCGCACTAGACGCGCTGGCGCACGTCCACGACGAGCGGCCGGTGGTCCCCGACGGCCACGGAGACCTCCACCGAGGTGGCCACCACGTCACCCTGCAGCGCGAGCACGTGGTCGAGCTGCAACCGCGGTCGGGCGGCGGGGAACGTGGCGGCGCGCACCAGCTGCTCCCCGCCGGCGACCAGCGCCGGCACCCGGGAGGGCAGGTTCAGGTCACCCAGCAGCAGGCGCACCGGACCCGGAGCCTGCGCCAGCCAGTGGCGCACCCGCCGCAGCTGCCGCACGGCCGTCGGCGGTGAGAACGACAGGTGGGTGCACGCCACCGTCACCCCACCGGCCAGGACGGCGGCCACCGCCACGCGCGGCTCGTCGGGGAAGGACCACCACCGCACGCGGCCCGTGCGGGGGTCCGGGGCGGCCAGGGGCAGTCGCCCGCGACCGGCGTCGAGGGGCAGCACGTGCCACGACAGCACGGGCACGGCACTGACCAGTGCGACCCCGAACACCGGGCCCGTGACGTCGTCCCCCGGCCCGATCAGCGCGCCGCGGGCCGGGGTCCACGCCGGCGGCGCGTCGCGCACCAGCGGCGCGGGGGTGCCGAGCAGCGCCGGCGCGAGCCGCCAGTCAGCGGCGCCGCACGCGGCGGCGACCAGAGCCGCCTGGTGCGCGCCGGCCGAGCGCGGCTGACCGGCGTCGACCTCCTGCAGGGCGATGACGTCCGCGCCCGCCGAGGCGAGGTCCTCCAGTCCAGCGGCCAGCGCCTCGGGCGACAGGGCGCTGCCGGTCGGGCCGCGCCCGGAGGCGAGGTTCAGGGTCAGGACCCGCAGCGGCAGTGCCACCCCTACGTCCTTCCCGACATCACGGCGGACTCGAGGTCGACCAGCATCACACGGGCGTCGTCGACGACGCCCTGGTCACCACTGCGCAGCCCGTGCAGCAGCCACTCCGCCAGCGCCAGCTCGCTGACCAGGCGGGCCCGCTCGAGCAGGTGCGGGTCGTGGGCGCCGGCCCGCGCGCCGGCGTACGCCTCCAGGGCCACCTCCACGGCGTCGTCGTCGGCGCCGGCCACCAGCCACGCGAGGTCGTCGGCGGGGTCGGCCACCCTCGCCCCGCCCCAGCGGACCACCGAGCACACGCTGCTCGCCCAGGGGCCGGTCGCTCGCGCGGGGCCGGTGGTGTCGCAGACGAGGACGTCGTCGGCGGAGAGGTCACCGTGGACGACCGCGGGCGCGAACCGCCAGCGCCCGACGTCCTCCAGGCCCCGCTCCCACCGGGTCAGCAGCGCCGTGGGCACCAACCCCGTCCCCGCGGCCCGGTCGAGGGTGGCCAGGCGGCGGTCGCGGTACTCCGCGGAGGTGTGCACCGGTGCCCCGGCGTCCTCCACCAGCGCGGCGGGCAGGTCGTGGACGGCGGCGAGGGCGCGCCCCAGGGAGGCGGCGAGCGCCGCCCCGTCGGGGCCCGCCAGCTGCGCGAGGTCCAGCGGCACCCCCGGCGCGCGGGGCACCACCACGGCGCGCCCGCCCTCCGCCAGGTCGATCCACCCGGCCACCCCCGGGACGGCGAAGGGCAGCAGCGCCCGCCCGGCCCTGGCGCCGAGTGCGGGGGGTTGAGGGGTTCCCGCGGGCTCGGGGAGCGTCCCGAGGCGGGAGAGCACCGCCAGCACCGCGGCCTCGCGCTCCAGGGACGCTCCCCCCGCGGGAGTGGTGGGGGCGCGCACCTCCCACTGCCGTCCCTCGTCGTCGACGACGACGGCGAGGTCGTGGTCCTGCACGTCGTGCCCGGCGCTGCGGCCGTCACCGGGCGACCAGGCGCCCGTGGGGTCGACGCCGGGCACGGCCGCGCTGAGCAGCGCGGCCAG
Organism: uncultured Quadrisphaera sp.; assembly: GCA_964242735.1. Classification (GTDB taxonomy): domain Bacteria; phylum Actinomycetota; class Actinomycetes; order Actinomycetales; family Quadrisphaeraceae; genus CADCUY01. The sequence goes on from CAXTAK010000007.1 coordinate 129,198, forward strand.
CACGAGGGCGGAGCGGGCCACGGGGCCACCGTAGGCGCTCGGATGATCAGGGGCTCAGGGAGGCAGGGGCTCGGAGCACCAGCGCCGGGTGGGCGGGGTCCTCGCAGCGCACCACCACGCCGGCGCGCCAGTGCGGTCGCGCCTCGCCCAGGTACAGCGCCCACGCGCCGAGCACCCGGGTGCGGTCGGCCTCGCTGGTGCGCCGGGTGATCGCCGCCGGGGAGGTCTGGAGGTGCACGACGACGTCGAGCGCCCCGTCGAGCTCCTCGCGCAGCAGGTGCGGGCCGCCGAGCACCAGGACCGCGCCCGGTGGCGCCAGCTCGCGGGGCGCGCGGGTGGCGCGGTCGCGGGCGGCGTCCCACAGCGTGGGCAGCCACCGCTGCGAGGCGCCGGGGGCGAGGGGGTCGAGGACCTCCCGGCGCAGCGCGGCGGTGTCGTACCAGGCGCGGTACCCGGCGTCGGGGTCGTCGGGCCCGCGCTCCAGGCGCACGGAGCGCTGGCGCAGGAAGTCCTCGGCGTCCACCCGCAGGGCCGCGGCGGCGGTGCGCTCCACGACGTCGGCGAGCGCTTCGGTGACGACGCGCCGGTCGCCGGGCACCGCCCCGTCCACGCCGATCCGCACGACCCGCGGCGGGGGTGCGGCCGCCAGCCCGAGGGCCAGGGCGTGCCGGGCGATCCCCTCGGGGGTGGACGCGGTGACGCGCGGCGGCGGAGCGGCGTCCGGGGCGGACCCAGGTCGCTGCCGGCTCAGGCCAGGCGCGCCTTGACGTCGACCAACGAGGGGTTGGTCGCGGCGCTGCCGTCGGGGAAGATCACGGTGGGCACCGTCTGGTTGCCGCCGTTGACGCTCTGCACGTACTCCGCGGCGCCGGCGTCCTCCTCGATGTTGACCTCGGAGAAGGTGATGCCCTCGCGGTCCAGGCCCTTCTTGAGGACCCGGCAGTACCCGCACCAGGTGGTCGTGTACATGGTCACGGTGCCGGCGGAGGGGAGGGTGGGGGTGCTCATGGCGGGGTCAACGACGCGGGGCGCCGGTGTCATCCCCGGCCGCTGCCTCCCGCTGGGCGCGGTGATGGGCCACGATGCGGCCATGCCGACCCCGGACGCCGTCAGCTCCCTCGAGGCCTTCGTCGCGGGCCTGCCCAAGGCCGAGCTTCACCTGCACCTGGAGGGCACCCTCGAGCCGGAGCTGCGCTTCGCCCTCGCCGAGCGCAACGGCATCACGCTGCCGCACGCGAGCGTGGACGACGTCCGCGCCAGCTACCGCTTCGACTCCCTCGCCAGCTTCCTCGCCGTGTACTACCCGGCGATGGACGTGCTGCGCACCGAGCAGGACTTCACCGACCTGGCGTGGGCCTACCTGCAGCGGGCTGCCGCGCAGGGCGTGCGCCGCGCGGAGATCTTCTTCGACCCCCAGGCGCACACCAGCCGCGGGGTGGGCTTCGACGTGGTCGTCGACGGGCTGTGGGACGCCGTGCGCCGCGCGCCCGGCGAGCTCGGCGTCGACGCGGCGCTGATCATGTGCTTCCTGCGCGACCACACCGCCGACTCGGCGATGGAGACCCTGGAGGCCTCGCTGCCGCACCGGGAGCGGATCGTCGGCGTGGGGCTGGACTCCGACGAGCGCGACAACCCGCCGGTGAAGTTCGCGGAGGTCTTCGCCCGGGCGCGCGAGGTCGGCTACCGGCTGACGATGCACTGCGACATCGACCAGCCGGGCACCCTGGAGCACCTGCGCCAGGTGCTCGAGGTGATCGACGTCGACCGGATCGACCACGGCAGCAACGTCGTGGAGGACCCGGCGCTGCTCGCGCTGGTCGTCGAGCGGGGTGCCAGCCGACGGCTGGGGATGACGGCGTGCCCGATCTCCAACGGCTTCGTCACCGCGCAGATGAAGGGCCCGGAGATCGTGGCGCTGCTGCGGGCCGGGGCGAAGGTGACCGTGAACAGCGACGACCCGGCGTACTTCGGCGGGTACGTGGCCGAGAACCTCGTCGCCCTGGCGCACGCCGAGCAGCTGAGCCGGGACGACCTGGTGCGGCTAGCTCGCAACTCCTTCGAGGTGGCGTGGGTCGACGACCCGACCCGCGCGCGCTACCTGGCGGAGCTGGACGCGTACGCGACGGCGCACGGAGTGGGCTGAGGGCGCGCTGGTCGCATCCGCGCCGCTCCTGGAGCGCTGGCGGCGTGACCAGCACGAGGCGGTGGAGGTGGACAGCGGGCCGATGCACCGCATCCCCCTCGCTCCTCGCTCCTCGCTCCCACGACGCCACCATCGAGCACCGGGTCCACGAGCGGCTGACCGGTGGGTACCAGGTCATCGCCTACGTCGGGGACGTCGGGGAGGTGGACCACCCCGACGATCCGCCTGATCAGCACCGACCCCGAGCGGAACGGCTGGCGGGTGACGAACCAGGTCACGACCCGCCGTGCGAGCCGCATGCGTGGCGGTGATGAGCCGTGACGTGCGCACCGACTGGACGGTGTGCGACGACGTCAGGACCGAGCTGAGGTCGTCGATGAGCGCCTGCTGGTCAGGTGCGGCTACCCGCCGGACGAGCAGCCGGGCGTCATCGGGCTGGTGCTGGAGCACATGGAGTCCCCGGCTCCCCGCTACGCCGGCGAGGAGGACGCGCTGACGACTCGTCGGGATGTGTGCCGGCGTTCACGAGGAACGGGCCATCATGATCTTCACCGCTGCGTCGACGTCTCGTACGAGCGCACGGTACGAGGGCAGCTCGGTGAGGGGGCCTGAACGATCGAGCCGCTCGAGGAGTTGGCGGCGATGGGCGGGGAAGCGCTTGGCGACCTTGTCGCGCCGTCGGCCCGTGAGATCGGCGGCGGTCAGCAGGCACTGCCCCGGGAGGTGCTCAGGGTCGGCGACCGCCTCGACCTGTCCCACTCGGGGGAGGTCGAGCCGCACGCGCCCACTGGGGTTGCCCGCCACTGTCCTGATGGCCTTGGCGTCGAGGAGGAGCCACGCCTCCGTCATGGCGACTGGAACGACCGGCACGAACGGGCAGTCGATGTCCGCTGCCTCGCGGGCACTGGCCAGCTCAGTCCTGCGGGCGTCGGCACCTGCAGCATCGGCGTCACGGTGCACGATCAGGACGTCGGGCACGGCGTCGAAGAGCCTGATACCGGCTTGCACCTTGCGTTCGGTCTCATGACCGACGTGGTCGGGGAGGAGCGAGAAGTCCGGAGCCGTGACGCGCAGAGGAACGCCGCGGTCGAGGAACGAGGTGCGGACGAGATTACCGAGTGGGAGGTCGGAGGAGCCCTCGCAGATGAGCAACGCGGACCTGAGCGCACGCGTCGGCGTCATACCACGAGGTCGAGGGGCAGTCGCATCTGCGCCTCACGAGGCGGTGCCAAGTACGGGATGACGTCGGCCATGGAGAACGAGTGCAGGGTGTCCTCGGCGCGCCAGGTGCCTCGGTACGGCACGAGGGTGAGGGCGCGAGCCAGCTGGCCATCAGTGACCGTGACGTCGAGGACCTCCGCAAGCAGGAGGTCCGCCGGTCTGCACAGCTGGACCACCCCTGGCGAGTGCGTGTTGACGATCACCTGGCGGAAGGGGTTGCTCTCGTCGGGAGCCTCCTGAGCATCCACGGCGAGGTCGTGGACCAGTGCCAGCATCGCCTCGAGGTTCAACGGGTGGATGCCGTTCTCCGGCTCCTCCATGCAGATCAGTCCCGTCGACTGAGGGTCCTCGAGCAGTACGCAGAGGGCGAGGAAGCGCAGGGTCCCCTCCGACAGCGCCCTCGCCGGCAGGCGGAGCTGACCCCTCTCGTCCAGGAGCAGCGTGAAGACCTCGCGCACCTGGTCGAGTTCCACCTCCAGTCCTTCCACGCTCACGCCGGAGAGGTCTGAGAGGCGTCCAGCCACGCGGGCGTACACCGCCTCGGAATCGGCGTTTCCTGCGGCGTCTGCTTGGTGTGCGATGCGGTAGAGCGTCGCAGCGAGGTGGCGGCCGTCCTGCGACATGCTTCGCGGAGCGGAGAAGCCATCCGGCTCTCTGAGCGCCGAGGGTTCCAAGGCCAACCGTCGCCAGCTCTGCATCTCGCGGCGCGCAGCGAGGATCGTCAGATGCTCGTTGATCCCGATGGTGGACAGCACGGTGCGGCCGGCGCGAGTGACCACTCGCGGTTGCGGCCGACCTCGGCTGCCACCGTCGCCGTGGATGTTGACGATGGTGCCCTCGTCGCGGTGCTCGGTCGAGAGGAAGGCGAAACCCTGGCGCTGACCGGTGACGACCGCGTCTCTGAAGCGCCGGGGGTTGTAGGGAAACCGGAGGTGCTTGGGTGCGTCGCCCTTGGTGATGTGCCGCAGTTCTTCGCTTAGCAGCACGAGTCTGCCGATGCTCCCCTGACCGACCGGTGCTTCGAACCCCAACGACACCTCGTAGCGCAGGAACGTCGTCGCCGGCCGTGTCTCCGCTCCCAGGTCGTCTTCGACGACTCGTGGGACGAGCATCTCAGCAGCCAGCTCGATGGGGTCAGGCTCCCCGTTGTACCCGTGCCAGAACAGATCGCGAGGATCGCTGCCCCGGATGCCGGATGCGCCTCTCACCCGCTGTGACGCCTCGAGCAGCGTCTCGTTCGAGAGGTGTGCCATGAACTCGATGACGTCGAAGACGTTCGACTTCCCGATGCCGTTGGCCCCGGCGATGCAGGTGAAGGGCCCGAAGTCGATCTGGACGTCTCGGAGGTTCTTGAAGCCCTTGACCTCCAGTCGTGTCAGCACCCGGGAGAGCGTAACTCTCCTGCACGTCGGTGCTCGGCTAGGTGGGCGGTGGGTGTGCACAGCGCGCCGACGGACGTCGGCCCGGGCGGGCACACTGGCCGACGCCATGACCACCAGTGACGCCACCACCCTCGCCGACTCCGTCCTCGCCTCGCTCGACCCCGAGCAGCGCGAGGTGGCGACCGCGCTGCACGGCCCGGTGTGCGTGCTCGCCGGGGCCGGCACCGGCAAGACCCGCGCCCTGACGCACCGCATCGCCTACGGGGTGCACTCCGGGGCCTTCCAGGCCTCGCAGGTGCTCGCCGTCACCTTCACCGCCCGCGCCGCCGGCGAGATGCGCTCGCGCCTGCGCGACCTCGGGGTGCCCGGGGTGCAGGCCCGCACCTTCCACGCCGCAGCGCTGCGCCAGCTGCAGTTCTTCTGGCCGCAGGCCGTCGGCGGGTCGGTGCCGGTGCTCGTCGAGCACAAGGCCCGCCTGGTCGGCGAGGCCGCGAGCCGGCTGCGCCTGAAGGTCGACCGCACCGCGGTGCGCGACCTGTCCGCGGAGGTCGAGTGGGCGAAGGTCTCGATGCTCACCCCGGAGACGTACCGGGCCCGCGCCGCCGCGGCGGGACGCGGCACCCCCGGGGGTCTGGCGGTCGACGCCGTGGCACGGCTCCTGCAGTCCTACGAGGACGTCAAGACCGACCGCGGCGCCATGGACTTCGAGGACGTGCTGCTGCTGACCGCCGGCATCCTCGACGAGCGGCGCGAGGTCGCCGAGGCGGTGCGCCGCCAGTACCGGCACTTCGTCGTCGACGAGTACCAGGACGTCTCGGCCCTGCAGCAGCGCCTCCTCGACGCGTGGACGGGGGGGCGCGACGACGTGTGCGTGGTCGGCGACGCCAGCCAAACCATCTACTCCTTCGCCGGCGCCACCCCCCGCCACCTCCTCGACTTCCCCACCCGGTACGCGGGCGCGAAGGTCGTGCGCCTGGTGCGCGACTACCGCTCCACCCCGCAGGTCGTCGCCCTGGCCAACGGCCTGCTCGACCGCGCCCCCGCGACCGCCACCCGCGCCCGCGTGGAGCTGGTCGCCCAGCGCCCGCCCGGCCCCGCGCCGTCCTTCACCGCCTACGACGACGACGTCGCCGAGGCCGCGGGTGTGGCCGCCCGCGTCGCGGCGCTGGTGGCCGCGGGCACGCCGACGGGCGAGATCGCCGTGCTGTACCGCACGAACGGGCAGTCCGAGCCGCTGGAGCAGGCGCTGACCGACGCCGGCATCGGCTACCTCCTGCGCGGGGGCGAGCGGTTCTTCGCCCGCGCCGAGGTGCGCCAGGCGCTGCTGCTGCTGCGCGGGGCGCAGCGCGGCGACGACGGGTCCACGCCGCTGGGCGCGGTGGTGCGCGACGTGCTGGCGGCCGTCGGGTGGACCGAGACCCCGCCGACGGGCGGCGGCGCGGTCCGCGACCGGTGGGCGTCGCTGCAGGCCCTCGCCGCGCTCGCCGACGACGTGGCCGCCGCCCGGCCGACCGCCCGGCTCCCGGAGCTCGTCGCCGAGCTGGACGAGCGCGACGCCGCCCAGCACGCCCCGGCGGTGCAGGGGGTGACCCTGGCGTCCCTGCACGCCGCGAAGGGCCTGGAGTGGGACGCGGTCTTCCTCGTCGGGCTCACCGAGGGGCTCATGCCGATCTCGTTCTCCACCGACGACCCCGACGCGGTGGAGGAGGAGCGCCGGCTGCTGTACGTGGGGGTGACCCGGGCGCGCGAGCACCTGGCGCTGTCGTGGTCGCGGGCCAGGACCCCCGGTGGGCGCGGCCGCAACCCGTCCCGCTTCCTCGACGGCCTGCGCCCCGGCGACAGCCAGGCCTCTCCGGCCCGGCGCGGTGGCGCGGGCAGCAGCGGGGGACGGTCGAGCAAGGGCCTGCCCCGCACCTGCCGGAGCTGCGGGGTGGTGCTGGGGAGCGGGGCCGAGCGGAAGGTCGGCCGGTGCGCGGCGTGCCCGCCCACCTACGACGAGGCGGTGTTCGAGCGGTTGCGCGAGTGGCGCAGCGCCACCGCCGCGGCTGCGAAGGTGCCCGCGTACGTCGTCTTCACCGACGCCACGCTGGTGACCATCGCCGAGCTGGTGCCCACCGACACCGCTGGGCTGGCATCGGTGGCCGGAGTGGGCCCGGCGAAGCTCGAGCGCTACGGGCAGGACGTGCTGGGCCTGCTCGCCGGGGTCCCCGCCGCGATCGGCTCCGGGGCGGCGCCCGACGAGCCGGTCAGCGGCTGAGCGGAGTCATCGGCCGGGTCCGGTCATCGGCCGGGTCCCGTCAGGGGCCGGGTCCCGTCACTGGCTCTGGTCGGGCACCGCGCGGCCGTCCTTCGACCACCCGGTGAGCGTGAACCGCGCCGCCGGGTCGTCGCTGACGAAGAGCCCGCGCCCCCCACCGCCGACCACGCTGATCCGCCGCAGCTCCACGCCGGTGGCTGCGCCGAGCACACCGGTCTCCCGGCTGGCGCGGGGGTGGGTGTCGCGCACCACCACGTCGGAGACGGTCACGTCGTCCACGGTGTGGGTACCGCCGTCGGCGAGCACGAGGATCGCGCCGTGGTCGACGGTGTCGCTGGTGTTGGCGCCGACCAGGGTGCCGCCCTGCACGGTGACCCCGCGGGTGGGGTGCGTGTCCCACCCCGCCTCGGAGGCGATGAACAGGGCGGCCGCGTCGCTGGCCTCGACGCGGATGTCCCGCAGGTGCACGTCGCGGCCCCCGACGACGCTGAGCCCGCGGCCCCCCGTGGTGGTCTCCACCACGGGCGAGGTGATGGTGACGTCGTGGACGGGCTCGTCGCGGGCGTAGGAGACCACGGCGATCCCGTCGTCCCCGCTGCGGCGCACGGTGGCCCGCTCCACGGTGCCGCGGGAGGAGCCGCGGGTGACGTGGACGCCGTCGGCGCGGGTGTCCTCGACGAGGACGTCGCGCACGGTGAAGCCGGTGGAGCTGTCGACGAAGATCCCCGCGGAGCGCGAGCCCCGCACGGTGACCCCCTCGACGGTCGCGCCCGACGTCCCGAACAGCAGCAGCCCGGTGTCCTCCCAGGTGCCGCCGCGCTCGCTCGCGGCGCAGGTGAGGGTGATGCCGGAGACGGTCGCGTCGTCGCCCTCGACCCACAGGGTGGAGGACTCCGGGCGGGTGGCGTGCAGCGCGCCGCCGCCGGTGACCGTGACACCGTCGCCGCGCACGCGCAGCACGTCGGCGTGGGCGAAGGTCGCGCCCGCCGGCAGGACGAGGGAGTCGCCGGGGCCCAGGGCGTCCAGGGCCCGCTGCAGGGCGGCGCTGTCGTCGGTGGCGCCGTCCCCGACCGCTCCGAAGTCCGCGGGGGTCAGGACCCGCATCGCTGCCGCGACTGCACCCGGTGCTGGCGCGTCCGGGGGCGGTGCCGCGGGGGGCGCGGCGACGGGTACCGGCGTGGTCGGTCGCTCGACGGCGCCCGGGGACGCTGCTGCGCCCGGCCGGGGTGCGGCGTCCGCGGTGGAGTCGGGCTCCGCCGCGGGTACCTCGACGGGCGCCGTCACGGCGTCGGGCGCCAGGACCGGTGTCGGGTCCGGCGCCAGGACCGGTGTCGGGTCCGGCGCTCCGTGCGGCGCCGGCTGCGGTGCCTGCCTGGACGAGCGGTCGGGCCCACGGGCAGCCGTGCTGTCGGAGCCGTGGTCCGGTGCGGTACCGGCGACCGGGGTGGCCGATCCCGGGAGCAGCACCGCCACGGCCAGGACGGCGGGGACCAGCGCGCGGGCGCGGGACGCGAGGGGTCGTGGCACGTCGTCCCATCGGCATCGGCGCCGTGCGGGTTGACCTCGCGTTAATCAGTTGCCGTGGGCCGGCGGCTCCTCCTAGCCTGCTCGGGTCCGGTCACGGTGGCCGGCAGGAGACCCGTCCGCTCCGCGGACCGGCCGAACGAGGAGGTGCCCCGTGATGACGTGGAACGCGCACACCGAGCCGGGCGCCATCGTCGACGGCTCCGGGCAGCGGGCCCTCGTGCCCGCTTCCGGGTACGTCTGCGGCGCCTCTGCGCCCTCGGGTCCTGCCGCACCAGTCGACCGCTCTCGCGCCGCCCGCCTCGCCGGCTAGGTCACCGAGCGCCTCCCCGCTGGCTCGCGGTCCCCTCCGGGACCGCTGCCGCGTCGTCCGCACCGCTGTCCCACACGGCTGTCCCGCGCCGCTGCACGCCACCCGCCGACGGGTGAGGTGCCCGGCCCCGCGGCATGCCGGAGGAGCACCGAAGGAGCACCCCCGATGTCCCCCCTGCCCTGCCGGATCAACGACCCGGACCTGTGGTTCGCCGAGTCCCCGGCCGACGTCGAGGTCGCCAAGGCGCTGTGCACGGGGTGCCCGTGGCGCGCCCCGTGCCTCGACGGTGCCCTGGAGCGCGCCGAGCCGTGGGGCGTGTGGGGTGGGCAGCTCGTGCTCGCCGGTGAGGTCGTGGCCTTCAAGCGCCCGCGCGGGCGCCCCCGCAAGCACCCCGCCGTGCTCGCCGCCAGCGCGGCGTCCGGCCCGTCCTGAGGAGACCGTCGTGGATCACGTGCACCTCCTGCTGCACCACCAGCGCAGCGCCGAGCTCCAGGCCCGGGCGCGCGAGCACGCCCGGGTGCGCGCCTGCGTCGACCTCCGGCGCGCTGAGCGGCTGTCGCGGCGAGCAGCTCGGCTGCTCGAGCGGGCTGCGGTCCTCGCCGGTCCGGCCGTCCGACGCGGGGAGCTGGGCGCCGTCCGCGCCCGACCGCGAGGACCGCACGCGGCGTCCCCGTGACAGCCGGGTCGGCGCGGGGACGCCGCGTGCGGGTCGGGTTGGCGCGGGGACGCCGCGCGCGCAGCGCCGAGCGCGGCCCGCTGCCGTAGGCTCGGACGTGATGGCAGCCGTCGACTTCCCCGCCGAGATCACCGCCCTGCGCACCACGTACGGCACGATCCGCCAGGTCAGCGACGTCGATGCCCTGCGCGCCACCATCGCCCGGCTCAGCGAGGCCGCCTCCGCCCCCGACCTGTGGGACGACGTGACCCAGGCGCAGCAGGTCACCAGCCGACTGAGCCACACCCAGGCCGAGCTCGACCGCCTGGAGAAGATGGGCGCCCGCATCGACGACCTCGAGGCCCTCGTCGAGATGGCCGACGAGGCCGAGGCCGAGCACGACCTGCCGTCGGCCGCCGAGACCCGCACCGAGGCCGAGCAGGAGCTGCGCGGCATCCACCGCCAGCTCGGCGAGCTGGAGGTCCGCACGCTGCTGAGCGGTGAGTACGACCAGCGCGAGGCCCTGATCACCGTGCGCGCCGAGGCCGGCGGCGTCGATGCCGCGGACTTCGCCGAGATGCTGCTGCGCATGTACCTGCGCTGGGCCGAGCGCCACGGCTACCCCGCCGACGTGATGGACACCTCCTACGCGGAGGAGGCCGGCATCAAGTCCGCGACGGTCGCCGTCCACGCCCCCTACGCCTACGGCACCCTCTCCGTCGAGCAGGGCACCCACCGGCTCGTGCGCATCTCCCCCTTCGACAACCAGGGGCGCCGCCAGACCTCCTTCGCCGGCGTGGAGGTCCTCCCGGTGACGGAGGAGGCCGACCACATCGACATCCCCGAGGCCGACATCCGCGTGGACGTCTTCCGCTCCTCCGGCCCCGGGGGGCAGTCGGTGAACACCACCGACTCCGCAGTGCGCCTCACGCACCTGCCCACCGGCGTCGTGGTCTCCTGCCAGAACGAGAAGAGCCAGCTGCAGAACAAGGCGGCGGCCCTGCGGGTGCTGCAGGCCCGGCTGCTGGTGCGCGCCAAGGAGGAGCGCCAGGCCGAGCTCGACGCGCTGAAGACCGACGGCGGCGGCAGCTGGGGCAACCAGATGCGCTCCTACGTCCTCCACCCCTACCAGATGGTCAAGGACCTGCGCACCGACCACGAGGAGGGCAACACCACGGGTGTCTTCGACGGCGCCATCGACGCCTTCCTCGAGAACGGCATCCGCTGGCGCCGACAGCAGGAGCGCGCCCTGCAGTAGGCCGCCACCCCGCCCGGTGCCGGGGCGTGCCAGCGCCGCGGCGACACGCGACGGCGTCCTACCCCGCCGCGGCGAGGTCGGGTCTAGCCTTCGAGGGACATGTCGAGGACCAGGACCACACCGTCGCGCGACGTAGTCTGGTCGACGTGATCAGCTTCGAGGGGGTCACCAAGACCTACCCGCGCTCGACCGCGTCCGCCCTCGCCGACGTCACCCTCGACGTCGGACGCGGGGACTTCGTCTTCCTCGTGGGGTCCTCCGGCTCGGGCAAGTCCACCTTCCTGCGGCTGGTCCTCCGCGAGGACGTCGCCACCTCGGGCTCGGTGCGCGTCGCCGGCAAGGACGTCGCGCGGCTCAGCTCGTGGAAGGTGCCGCACCTGCGCCGCCAGATCGGCACGGTCTTCCAGGACTTCCGGCTCCTGGCCAACAAGAACGTGTACGAGAACGTGGCCTTCGCCCTGCAGGTGATCGGCAAGTCCCGCCACCACGTCGCGCAGGTCGTCCCCGAGACCCTGGAGCTGGTGGGGCTGGCCGACAAGTCGCGCCGCCTCCCGCACGAGCTCTCCGGTGGCGAGCAGCAGCGGGTGGCGGTGGCGCGCGCCTTCGTCAACCGCCCGGTGATCCTGCTCGCCGACGAGCCCACCGGCAACCTCGACCCCGAGACCTCCCGCGGCATCATGCGGCTGCTCGAGCGCATCAACCGCACCGGCACCACCGTGGTGATGGCCACCCACGACACCACCCTGGTCGACGCGGGGCGCAAGCGCGTCGTCGGCCTCGACCACGGCCGCATCATCCGTGACGACCACGAGGGCCTGTACGACTCCGGGCCCCTGCCCCGCATCAGGACCGCGCCCGACCCGCAGGCCGGTCGGCAGCCGGGCACGCAGCCCGGCCGCGGACCCGACGCCGCGCCCCGTGACGCCCAGCCCGCGCCTCGCGCGCCCCACCAGGTCGCTGCCGAGCCCGTCCCGCAGGTGCGGTAGCCCGTGCGCTTCCAGTTCGTCGTCTCCGAGATCCTCAGCGGTCTGCGGCGCAACACCGCGATGACCGTCTCGGTGGTGCTGGTCACGTTCGTCTCGCTCGTCTTCGTCGGCGCCGGCGCGCTGCTCCAGATGCAGATCGGGGCGCTGAAGGACTACTGGTACGACCGCGTCGAGGTCTCGATCTTCCTGTGCGTCGCCGAGTCCGAGGCCCCGACCTGCGCGAGCGGTGAGGTGACGCAGGCCCAGCGCGACGACGTCGAGGCCGCCCTGCAGGAGGAGCCGCTGTCGAGCTACGTCGCCTCCTACGAGTTCGAGACCAAGGCCCAGGCGTTCGTCCGCTTCCAGGAGCAGTTCGCCGACACGAGCATCGGTGCGGCGGCCACGGAGGACCAGCTCAACGAGTCCTACCGCGTGAAGCTCGTCGACCCCACGCAGTTCGCCGTGGTCGCGGAGTACTTCACCGGGTACGAGGGGGTGGAGGAGGTGCTCGACCAGCGCCGCCTGCTCGACCGCTTCTTCGCCGTCCTCAACGTCTTCACCCTCATCGCGGGCGGCTTCGCCCTCGTCATGATCATCGCTGCGGCGCTGCTGATCGCGACGACGATCCGCCTCTCGGCGTTCAACCGCCGCCGCGAGACCGGCATCATGCGACTGGTGGGGGCCAGCAAGGGCGTGATCCAGCTGCCCTTCCTCCTCGAGGGCGTCATCGCGGCGGTCGTCGGCGCGGCCCTGGCGAGCGGCGCCCTGTGGGCGGCGGTGCACTACGGGGTGCAGGGCTGGTTGACGACGACGCTGCCGCTGTTCAACTGGATCAGCACGCGGGAGGTGCTGCTCGTGACCCCCGTCCTGTTCGGCATCGGCGTGGTCCTGGCAGGGGTCTCCTCCGTGCTGACCCTCTCGCGCTACCTGAAGGTGTGAGCGTGGCACCCCGCCACGCCGGCCGTCGTCGCGGCGCGTCGGCCACCACGGCCACCCTGGCCGCGGCCCTGGCGCTCGTGGTCCTGCCACCGGTGGCCGCGCCCGCCGCCGGGGCCGGCGACAGCGATCTGCGCCAGCGCCAGGAGCAGCTGCGCGACGCCGAGGCGGCCAGTCGCGAGGAGCTCGACGAGACCACCGCCGAGGCGATCGCCGCGCAGGCGGCCCTGGAGGAGGTCATCGCCCGCCAGCCCGCCGCGCAGGCGGAGCTGGAGCAGGCGCAGGCCGACGTCGCGCGCGCCCGCGCCCGCGACGCGGAGCTGGCCGCGGAGCTGGCAGCCGCCGAGGAGGAGGAGGTGGCCGCGGCGCAGGCCCTGGCCGCCGGGGAGGGGCAGATCGCGGCCACGCAGTCCACGCTCGCCCGGATCACGGCGCAGGCCTACCGCAGCGGCGGCATGAACACCGGCCTCGCCCTGGCCCTGGATGCCACCAGCCCCCAGGAGTTCACCGACCGGTACGTCATGGTCGACGTCGCGCTCCGCTCCCAGGCGGGGGCGCTGTCGCGCCTCCAGGAGCAGCGCGCGGTGCGCACCAACCAGCGCGCGCGCCTGGAGGCGGTGCGCGTGCGGGTCGCGGCGCTGCGCGAGGAGGCCCGGGTGAACCTGGTGCGCACCCGGGCGGCGGAGCGCGCAGCGGAGGAGCGCAAGGTCGAGCTCGACGCGCTCGCGGTCAGCCGCGCACAGGCGCTGGCGACCCTGGAGGCGGAGAAGGCGAAGTACACGCAGCAGATCGAGCAGGCCCAGGCCGACGAGGCGGCGATCGAGACGGAGCTGCGCACCCGCGCTGAGGCGAGGGAGGCAGCGCGCCGAGCCGCCGCCGAGGCCGCGTCCCGAGCGGGCCGCACCCCCGCCGCACCGCCGGAGCTCACCGACACCGACGGTGTGCTCGCCTCTCCCCTGGGCGGCGGCTTCACCGTGACCTCGCCCTTCGGGTACCGGATCCACCCCGTCTACGGGGTGCGGCGCCTGCACGCCGGCACCGACATGCGCGCCGCCTGCGGCACCCCCGTGTACGCCGCCGAGGACGGGGAGGTCGTGCGCGCCGGGGTGGGCTCCGGGTACGGCAACCTGGTCGTGATCGACCACGACACCGTCGCCGGGCGGTCGGTGGCCACGACCTCCGCGCACCTGTCGAGGTTCGCGGTCGGCGTCGGGGAGAGCGTGAGCCGCGGGGACCTCATCGCCTACTCCGGCAGCACCGGGGTCGGCACCGCGTGCCACCTGCACTTCGAGGTCCGCGTCAGCGGGGTCGCCGAGGACGCCGTCCCGTGGCTGTGAGGCACGCGCCCGGACGCGAGCCTCACACCAGCGGGACCCGCACGAGCTGCCCGTCCCGGGCGTCGTCGGTGACCACGAGCAGCGACCCGCCCGCGGCGCCACCGCCGCCCCCGGCGGGGTCCTGCGGGGCGATGGTCACGTCGCGGATGCGGCCCAGCTGCCCCTCCAGGAACGCCTGCGGCTCCCCGACGACCCCGTCGGCGCCCACCGGCACCCGCCAGAGCCGCTGACCGCGCAGCGCCGCGAGGTAGACGGCGTCCCCGGTGACCGCGACCCCGCTGGGTGAGGCCTCCGCCGTGGGCCACGTGACCAGCGGGTCGGCGAAGCCGGAGCCCGTCTCGGAGTCGCCGAAGCCCTCCACCACCGGCCACCCGTAGTTCGCCCCGCCCTGGATGAGGTTCAGCTCGTCGAAGGCCTGCTGCCCGAACTCGCTGGCGAACATCCGTCCCGCGGCGTCCCACCCGAAGCCCTGCACGTTGCGGTGACCGCTGGTCCACACCGGCGACGCGGGGTCGGGGTTGCCCGGGGCCGGGGCACCGGTGGGCGCCACCCGCAGCACCTTCCCGCCGAGGGCGTCGCCGTCCTGCGGCAGGGCGGTGTCCCCGGAGTCGCCGGCGCCGACGTACAGCATGCCGTCGGGCCCGAACTCGATGCGCCCGCCGTGGTGGATCTCGCGGGCCGGCAGGCCGGTGAGGATCGGGACGGGCGCGTCGAGCGTGCCCGCGGCCAGGTCCAGCGCCATGGTGACCACCCGCCCGTCGTCGGCGGTCGTGGTGAAGGCGTACAGGTCGACCACGCCGGTCAGCGGGTCGGCGCCGGGCGCCAGGGCCAGGCCCAGCAGCCCGCCCTCACCGCGGGGGGTGACGCCCTCGACGGCGCCGTCGCGCCCCGTCGCGGTCAGCGCGGTGGTGGCGCCGTCGGCGCTCACGCGCAGCACCCGGGCGGTGTCGCGCTCGGAGACCAGCGCCCCGCCGTCCGCCAGCGGCACCACGCTCCACGGCGTCGCCAGCCCCGCGGCCACCACCACCGGCTCCCCGGGGGAGCCCACGGGCAGGGTCGGCGGCGCAGGTGGTGCGGCGGGCGGTGTCGCGGGCGGCGGTGTCGCGACGGGCGGTGTCGCGCCGGGCGTCGGGCTCGTGGCGCTGGACGACGGGAGCGTGGGGGAGGGGGCGACCTGCGGGGCCGAGCCTCCGCCGCACGCGGTCAGGCTGAGCGCGCCGGCGATGCCCAGGGCGAGCATGCGGGTGGTGGGGGGTCGGTGGGTCACCCGTCCATGGTCGCCCGGCGGGACGTGAGCCAGCCGCCCGGGTCCGGACGCCCGGACGCCCCGACGCCCCCGGGCCTCGCCCCGCGCCCGCCTAGACTCCACCGGTGGCTGCGAGGAACCCCGGGCGCGACGGCGCGCGGAAGGTGGTGGCATCCAACCGCAAGGCGCGCCACGACTACAGCATCGGCGACGTCTACGAGGCGGGCATGGTGCTCCAGGGCACCGAGGTGAAGTCGCTGCGACTGGGCCGCGCCTCGCTGATCGACGGGTTCGCCAGTGTCGAGGGCGGGGAGGCGTACCTGGAGAACGTGCACATCCCCGAGTACACCGAGGGCACGTGGACCAACCACGAGCCGCGGCGCCGGCGCAAGCTGCTGCTCCACTCCGCCGAGATCGTCAAGCTCGCGAACGCCACCACCGAGGCCGGGTACACCCTGGTGCCCCTGCAGGTGTACTTCAAGGACGGCCGCGCCAAGGTCGAGATCGCCGTCGCCCGCGGCAAGCGCGACTACGACAAGCGCTACGCGCTGCGCGAGAAGCAGGACTCCCGCGAGGCCCAGCGCGCCATGTCCCACCGCGCCGACCGCTGACGCTCACCGCTCCAGGCGGGCGTCGCGGCAGGTGCGCGGGGCGGTGACGGGGTTGCACCGCGCCGGCCCCCCCTGCGGGAGGCGGGCCACGAAGCTGCTGCCGTAGCGGGCGCTCATGCCCACCTGCGGGAAGTCGGTGGAGACGAGCTGGGCGCCGCTGGCGAGCGCGGCGTCGCGCATGGCGGTGCTGGCGGTGGTCACCGTCGACAGGGGGACGTCGGAGCGGGTGCGCACCAGGTACCCCTGGGCGACCAGCGCCTGGATGGCCGCGGTCTGGTCGCCCAGCGGCTCGTTGCGCTTGAGGAAGGCGGCGTCGGGCCGCCCCGGCGCCGAGTTGGTGAACACGACCCGGCCCTGCAGGCTGGGGCGCCCGGCGGCGTAGAGGTCGTTCAGCGGGCCCTCGTTGTCCAGCAGGAAGACCACCTGCCCCCGGGCGCTCGCCAGGCTCGGCCATCCGTGGCGGGTCACCGACTCCTCCAGGGTCAGTCCGGGGCGTCGGACGTCGTCGGGGGTGATGACGTCGGAGTCGGCGAAGACCGAGCGGATCTCCGCGTCCAGGCCGTCGAGCTGCCCGGCGTCCCACGCGGGGGAGGCCGCGCCGCCCGCCGCCACGAGCCGGGGATCGCTCTGCTTCAGCTCGAGCATGACCAGCAGCGGCACGTGCGAGGGGTTGCCGGCGGACCAGTCGCGCACCTGCTCCAGGCAGCTGGTCAGCTGAACGCAGGTGGTCTCCTGGTCGACGTCCGCGACGTGCATGACCTTCACGCCCGGAGCCCGCCAGGCGGGGTCGGGCAGGGGCCCGAGGCCGATCTGGCGGCGCACCAGCGGCTCCGCGTACAGCCCGCCGGCCGGGTCGGGGAACAGGTCGAGCTCCAGGCCGCGGACCTCCTGCTGCGCGAACTGGTCGCCGATGGTCGCGTGGCTGTAGGCCAGGAGGGCCCGGTACTCCCCGGGCCGGCCCACCAGCTGGTCGTAGGCGGCCTGCTCGGCAGCGGAGACCTCGCGGTGGTAGCTGTTGTGGGTCCCGATGACCTGCACCTGGTTCATGCGCACCTGGTCAGGGCCGGGCCGGTCCGCCGGCGTCGCGGCCTGGGCGGGGATCGCGGAGGCGAGCAGGGCGGCGAGGGCGGTGGCCGCGAGGGCCGTGGCGGGCGACGTCATGGCAGAGAGCGTGGGCGCACCCGACCACAGCGTGCCGACGGCAGCGGGTCGCGGACGTGAACGTGCGGCGGCGGGGCGCCCGCGGGGACACCGACGCGCGTCCCGACGCGCCATCCGGCAGGGTCGGGGACATGAGAGCTGTGTTCCAGGAGTCCTACGGCGGCGTCGAGGTCCTGCAGGTCGGTGAGCGGCCCGACCCGCTGCTCGGCCCCGACACGGTGGTGGTCCGCGTGCGCGCCGCGGGGGTGAACCCCGTCGACCACAAGATCCGCGAGGGGTACCTGCGCGGGGCCTTCCCCCACGTGCTGCCGCTGGTGCCGGGCTGGGACGTCGCCGGCGTCGTCGACGCCGTCGGTCCCGCCGTCCACGACCTCGCGGTCGGCGACGAGGTGCTCGGCTACGTGCGCAAGGACGTCGTCTCCGACGGGGCCTACGCCGAGCTGGTCGCCGCCTCGTCGCGGCACCTGGCGCTGAAGCCCCCGGGGATCTCCTTCGAGGACGCCGGCGCGCTGCCCCTGGCCGGGCTCACGGCGCTGCAGTCCCTCGACGAGGTGCGGGTCGCCGCCGGTGACACCGTCCTGGTGCACGCCGCCGCCGGGGGCGTCGGGCACCTGGCGGTGCAGATCGCCCGCGCCCGCGGCGCACGGGTCATCGGCACCGCCTCTGAGGGCAACCACGACTTCCTGCGCTCGCTCGGTGCCGAGCCCGTCCTCTACGGCGAGGGCCTCGTCGAGGCGGTGCGGGCCCTGGCGCCCCAGGGGGTGGACGCGGCGGTGGACTACGTCGGCGGAGACGCCCTGCGCCAGTCCGTGGAGATCGTCGGGGACCCTCGGCGCACCGCGTCGAACGTGGACCCCGGCGTGGTCGAGCTCGGCGGCCTGTACTGCTTCGTGCGCCCCGACGCCGCCGAGCTGGCGCTGCTCGCGGCGCTGGTGGACGAGGGGAGCGTGCGCCTGGAGGTCCAGGAGGCCTTCCCCCTCGACCGGGCCGCCGACGCCCACCGACTCCTGGAGGGCGGCCACGTGCGCGGGAAGCTGGTGCTGACGCTCTGATGGCGGCACACCTGACCCGCGCGGCGGCACCACCGGACGAGGCGGCGGTCATCGCCGCCGACCGCGCCGAGGGGCTGGTCGACGCGCGCGCCTACGACGACATCCCCGGGGAGCACTACGCCGCGCACGTCCACGACTTCGACAAGATCCTCCACTGCGTCGCCGGCGAGGTGGTCTTCACCACCGCGGACGGCGAGGTGCGGCTGACCCCGGGCGACCGGCTCGACCTCGAGCGCGGCACCGAGCACTCCGCGGTGATCGGCCCCCACGGCGTGCGGCTCGTGGAGGCGCACCGCGCCGGCTGACCCTCGACCACCGACGCACCGGGAGGTCGCGCCGGGGAACAGCTCCCCGCCCCGCGGCGCTACAGTGACGCACCCGCCGCGAGGCGGGGCAGCACCACGGCACGACAGCACGACGTGAGAACTTCACAGGGGGGTGCCAGGTTTCGACGTCGCATCGTCGATCCAGGGGAAGCGAGTCGAGGACGCACGGTCATCTCGTCAACGATCCGTGCAAACCAATAGGTGCCGATTCCAAGCGCACCGACTTCTCCCTCGCCGCCTGAGCGAGGACTAGAGGTCCGTCGGCCCGGGAGTGCTCCCGGCC
>CAXTAK010000008.1:0-141407 GCA_964242735.1 uncultured Quadrisphaera sp.
CGCCTCGGGATGCTCACACCGATACAGTTCGAACTGCAATCGACAACCGTCGTGGCCTGAGCCTCCAGCCAGACGCCTCCACGCAACCCGGGACACACCACGCTCTAGCCCCGGAAGGGTGGAGCTGTGCCAGCACCGAAGAAGTACCCGGACGAGTTGCGGGAGCGGGCGATCCGCTTCGCTCGTGACCTGATGGGCGGGCCCGAGGGCCTGTCGGCGAACGCGGCGAGCAAGCGAGTGGGTGAGCAGTTGGGCATCAACCCTGACTCGCTGCGGAACTGGATCAAGCAGCGTCGCATCGACGAGGGCGAGCAAGGTGGTGTCAGCAGCGACGACCGGGCTCGCCTGGTGGAGCTGGAGCGGGAGAACCGTGAGCTGCGCCGGGCGAACGCGATCCTCAAGAGCGCGTCGGCTTTCTTCGCGGCGGAGCTCGACCGCCCACAGCGCTGAGCGTGATGTACGTCGATGACCACAAGAAGGACTTTGGGGTCGAGCCGATCTGCGAGCAGCTGCAGATCGCCCCGAGCACCTACTACGCCGCGAAGAGCCGACCGGCCTCGGCGAGGGCCGTGCGCGATGAGGTCCTCAAAGGCGAGATCGTGCGCGTCTTCGAGGCGAACCTCGGTGTCTACGGGGCCCGGAAGGTGTGGCATCAGCTGCGCCGAGAGGGTGTGGCGGTGGCTCGCTGCACCGTCGAGCGCCTGATGGGCGAACTCGGCCTGTCCGGGGCGGTGCGGGGCAAGGTCAAGCGCACCACCATCCCCACTGAACAGGCACAGCGTCCTGGCGACCTGGTCGAACGCCGGTTCAGCGCCCCAGCGCCGGACCGGCTGTGGGTGGCGGACCTGACCTACGTGGCCACCTGGTCCGGGTTCGTGTACGTCGCCTTCGTCATGGACGCCCTCTCCCGTCGGGTGGTCGGGTGGCGCTGCTCGAAGAGTCTGCGCACCGACTTGGCGTTGGACGCCCTCGAGCAAGGCCTGTGGCAAAGGGCCCGGGAGGACCGTGACACCACGGGCCTTGTTCATCACTCGGACCGCGGCGTTCAATACGTCGCTATCCGCTACACCGAGCGCCTCGCTGAAGCAGGTGCTGTTGCCTCGGTCGGGTCGAAAGGCGATTCGTATGACAACGCGGCAGCTGAGTCCCTGAACGGGTTGCACAAGACCGAAGTCATCCGCCGGCGAGGGCCATGGAAGGGCCTGGACGACGTCGAGGTGGCCACGTTGGAGTGGGTCGACTGGTACAACCACCGCCGCCTGCACTCCTGGTGCGGGCACCGCCCGCCAACAGAGCACGAGGAAGAGCACTACCGTCAGATCGCCGGCCTCACCGAGGACGCACCGGCAGCCGCAAGCCTCCACTAAAGCCAGGGCGGTTCACTCAGCGCTCAGCGCTCGTCGCGCGGAGGCAGCGGGTCGTTGCCTGGGGCGATGGTGTCGGAGTTGCGGATGCGCCCGTCGAGGCCGTGGATGCGCACCTCGCCGCCGCCGTTGTTGCGCACGATCTGCCGAGCCCGGTCGACGGCGTCGGCCTGGGTCTGAGCGTGAGCACCCGAGCGGGTGCTGCCGGGCTTCTTCACGTCCCACCCGCCCTTGGGGTTGGCCACCACGTGCCGGTTCGTACTGCCCTTGGTCATCACTGACCGCCCTCTCATGTGCTCTCGACCGATGCCGATACCCTCAGTGCGGGTCAAACGCACCGCAGGTGCAACCTGAGTGTAGGTTCCCGCGAGGTTCGGAAGGGGCGACATGGCACTGACCACCCAGGCGGCGGCCGCTGCGCACGCTGGTCGAGCCCGCTCGGCGCAAGAGGTGATCGAGGGCGCGTACAAGCGTTCGGTGCACACCCCGCCGGCTGAGCAGGCGGGGTTCGTCCTGCAGGTCCTCGGTGGCCGACTGGCTGCGGCCAGCTTGGGCCTGAAGGACACCCGGACCCTGGGCAGTTGGGCGCGCGGTGGGTTGATCAAGGGTGTCGACGCCGAGCACCGCCTGCAGGTCCTGTTCCGGGTGACCACGGCGATCGAACAGGCCTTCACCCCGGCGGTGGCCGCGGCGTTCCTGCGCGGCAGCAACCCCGTCCTGGGGGACCGGGCGCCTCTGCTGGTCCTGGCCGATGATCCCCCCGGCGAGGCCGAGCCGCGGCTGGTCGCCGCCCTCGAGGCGCTGCTGACCGCATGAGGTCGCCCGCCCCTCGGCCGGCTCCTGCGACGTGGCACCTACCAGCGGCCGGTGTGGTGCGCCTGCACCGCGACCCCACCGCCCTGCCCGACCTCGGTGACGGGCCCGGGCCCAACCGCTTCGACGACCCGCGCCCGCGCGGCAGCCAGGACCGCTACGTCATGCGGTACGCAGCGACCACCCTGCGCGGCTGCCTGCTGGAATCCCTGGACTGGCTGCGCGTCCTGGACGGGGAAGCCGCTGAGCGAGAAGCCGCTGTCATCGACGACATCGAAGACTCCAGCTTGCCACCGCCGACCGAGGCGTGGCAGGCGCTGGAGGACTACCTGACCGGCCGGCACCTCGGGGTCATCACCGGTCCTGGGTTGCAGCTGGTCTCCATCAACGACCCCGCGCTGCAGGCCGAGCTCGATCAGGCAGCGGGCGTGCGCGCCCTGCTCGACAGCCAGGCCGGGCGCGCAGCGCTGCTGGCCGTGGGTGCTGCTGCCAGCCGGCGCGCGCACCTGGACGGCGCCGCGGTGCGCCTGTCGAGCGACCTCGGCCGCGACCTGACCCGGGCTGCCTCCCTGGCCCTGCGCGACCGCCCCGTGCCCCCGGACGGCATCCACTACCGCAGCCGCCACGACGACACCGAGGACTGCTGGGCGTTGTACGACCACGCACCCGTGAGCGTGCAGGACGTGCAGCCCTTCTCACCCGATGACCCCGACCACCAGCAGGCCATGAAGGACGTCGCATCGCTGTGGGACCTGGCCCTGCCTCCGGCCTGGACCCGAACCGAGCACTGACCGACCACCGGTCAGACCGTTGCAGGGCTCCATCAGCCATCACCTCGTACACGTCGTCCCCTGCGGCAAGAGCAGGCCAGGACCCGGCAGTGGGCGGAGTGGAGCGTCATGGCTTCGTCGGACACCCGCGCCAGGCCGCCACGAGGTCCGCGACGGAACGATCGACGGGTCCTGGTGGAACCGGCGGTCGGTCAGGATCCGCGCCAGCACGACCGCTGCGGGGCTCGCACCCACATCCTCACCATCAGGGCCCCCGCGTGAGCACCCACGTGGTGCTGGTGACCGTGGCTCCCCCGCCGGGC
This sequence comes from uncultured Quadrisphaera sp., assembly GCA_964242735.1. GTDB lineage: Bacteria > Actinomycetota > Actinomycetes > Actinomycetales > Quadrisphaeraceae > CADCUY01. Next base: position 3,271 of record CAXTAK010000008.1, read on the forward strand.
ACCGAGGAGTCGGCCAGGAACGGCGCGGCGTCCTGCCGCCAGGCGGCCAGCGAGCGGTGGTCGGAGGCGTCGACGAGGTCGGCGGTCGCGGCGTACGCCGGCGCGGAGTGCGCGGACCCACCGCTGGGGGCCTCCACCGTCGTCCACGACGCGCCGTCGGGGTTCTCCGCCCCGTCGAGGCCGTGCACGTAGTCGCCGTCGTGCTCCAGAGCGAGCACGGTGACGTCGTCGGGCACCTCTGCGTGCGCGATCGGCGAGCCCGCGGCGAGCACCGCGCGCGGGGTGAACTCGGCGCGGAAGCGCGGGTCGGCGGCCAGCTGCGCGGCGGTCAGGCCTCCCTGGCTGTACCCCACGAGCATCACCGGCTCTGCGCGCGACACACCAGCCGCGCGCATCGCCTTCACCACCCCGTCGGTGACCGCGGTGCGCTGCCCCGCCACGGAGCGCACGTTCGTCTCCCCGTCGACGGGGTTGGCGCCCCGGGTGGGGAACCACTGCTGGGTCGACGGGAGGTGCACCACCGCCACGGGCTCTCGCCCCGGCCCGGCGAGGCGGTCGACGCGCACGCTGCCCGGCGCGGCGCCCTCCTTCGGGGAGAGCCGGTGCACGCGGCGCAGCAGGTCACCGGTGCCCGCGGCGGCGGTGGTGGTCACCGGCGGCCCGGTGGGGCGCACGCTCGCGGTGCTGGACCCCCACGCGCCCAGCGGCGCCCCGACGGCGAGCAGACCGGCGGCCAGGACCGGCGCGGGCACCCCGGTCGCGGCGATGCCCTCCTCGACCACGTGCTCGCGCAGGTCCGGGGGCACCGCGGCCACCAGCCGCGCCAGCGCACCCTGGGTGAGCTCGACGGCGGTCGCCGCGCCCACCCGCCTCGCCGCGTCCCACGCCGCCGCGCCGGGCCAGCCGCCGGCGCCGACACCCGCACCGGACCAGCCAGCCCACCCAGCCCCGTCGGTCCAGTCCTCGGGCCAGCCGGCCCGGCCCCCGGCGGCTGGCCCGGCGGCAGGGCCCTGGCCCGTCCACCCGCTCCGGCGCAGCTCGCGGACCCCCGCGGCGCCCCCGGCGACCACGGAGGCGGCGCCGATGACGACGGCGCCACCGATCACGACGCCCAGCAGGGGCCGGTCCAGCGCCTCGACCAGGGCGGTGCGCGCGGCGACCCACGCCGCTGCGGTGCCCGCGTCGACCGCCCGGTAGGACGCCGCCGCGCCGGCCACGGCGGCGCCGACACCGCCGACGGCCGCGCCCAGCTGGGCCAGCGCCGCGGCGGCCGCGGCCAGCTCGCGCTCGGCTCCCCACGCCCCGGGGAGGTCGATCAGGGCCGAACCCAGCAGCACCGGGGACGCCGCGAGCGCCCCCACACCCAGCACGCCCACGTGGCACGCGAGCGCGCGCTCTGCCAGGGCTGCGGCCACCGCGTCGAGGTCCTCCAGCCGGGCGTCGGTGCCACCGGCGCCGCCCGTGACCCGCAACGCCCCCGGTGCGCCCACCCCTGCGCCCACCACGGGGTTCACCACCGGGCCTGCCCCGGCACCCCGAGGCGAGCCAGGGCCTGCGCCCGCTCCACCCCCGCGGCGTGGCGGCGCAGCGCCGCGGCGCTTCCGTGCAGCGCGACCTCCACCGAGCGCGCGTGCCGCACCGCGTCGTCCACGGCCCAGGAGAAGACCCGCGAGGCCGGACCGCTCCAGTCCACGGCGCGCAGGCTCGCCAGCCCCGCGGCGTCCGCGCCCACCTGCTCGGCCAGTCCCTGGGCCCGCGCTGCCAGCGCCCGGACCTCCGCGGCGTCCACCATCCCCGCTCCCTCCTGTGGTGCGCCCTCGCCGGCGCGACGCCCACGACGCTAGGGACGCCGGCCGCCGACCCCACCGCGGCGCGGCGCGCCCTGTGGACGGGGCCAGGAGGGGCGTGCCGGTGTGGACGGCACAGCGGACGGGGCTCGCGGCGCCTGTCGGCACGCTCCCCCACCGGTCGGCCACGGCATCCGATGATCACGGGCTCGCAGCCGCCCGCTGCATGATCCGTGGCCCACCAGTCCATGATCATCCGTCGCCGTCGCCGCAGGGCCGACCGACTGGCGGACGCGCTCGTCGGACGGCCGCGGGCGCCGGGGCGCGTGCCACCAGGGCCGCGCGGCGGGTGGACACGAGCGGCCCTGCGGCAGGATGACCGCCGATGGCGGACGGGTGGGGGCGCTTCCCGGCGCACGCCGCCAGCGGCGGTGGCACTGGTCGTGGGGCCGCGGCGCCGATCGCGGGCAACGGCACGGTCAGGGAGCTGGTGCTCGAGGGCGGCCCCGGCCCGGGGCGGCTGGTGCAGGTGCGCCCGGCCGGGGCGGCCGCGGTGCTCCTGGTGGTGCTGCTGGCGACGCGCCAGCGGTCGCTGGCGCTCGCGGGCTGGCGCTGCTCGGGCTGGCGCTGGTCGGCCGGGTGTGGCGCGGGCTGGTCCTCGACGGCCTGGGGGGTGCTGGCGGGCCTCGGCGCCGCGGCGACCCTGGCCGTGTACTGCCTGACGGCGGGGCGCGGGCTCGCCGGGTGGGACCTGCTGGGCCTGACGGCGTGGACGTCCACCGCCGCGGCCTGTTCTGGTCGCCGCTGCTGCCGTGGTGGGACCACCCCCTGCACCTCCTCGACGACCCGGTGGCGCTGCCCACCTCCCTCCCCGGGCCCGTCGATGGTGCGGTGGTGCTGATGGGCGCCCTGGTGGTGTCGGTGGTCGTGGCGGGCACCGTCGTGCCCTGCGTGGTGGTGCCGGCCGGCGTCGCGCGGATCGGGCCCGCGGGCGCCGGGGTCCTCGAGCCGGTGCTGGCGAGGGCCGTGGCCCGGGTGGCCCTGGGCGCGGCGCTCGCCCCGGTGCAGCTGGTCGGCGGCGCGGTGGTGCTCACCGGGCTGGTGCTCGCCGGGCTGGTGCTCGCCGAGACCGCGCGGGCCCCGTCGCGCGCGGCCCCCGTGCTGGCGCCGGACGTCGTCGCGTCCGGGTGCGGGTCCCGGTCGTGACCGCACCCGCCGTGACGGCTCCAGCCGGTCCCGAGGGGCTGCCGCACCGCTGCGACGTGCAGGTGCTGCACCTGCTGGTCTCCCCCGTGCACCGCTACGGCGGCCGCCCGCGCGACGGTGCCACGGCGCTTCCCCCGGACGCGCCCCCGGAGTCCGTGACCCGCGCACTCGTCCTCCGCGGGCGGGGCCTGGAGGGCGACCGGTACGCGCGCCGCCGCGAGCACGCCGACGCCGCCGTCACCGTGCTCGCCGTCGAGGCGCTGGAGGCGGTCGCCGCCGAGCTCGACGTCCCCCCGTTCGACCCGGTGCTGGCCCGGCGCAACGTGGTGCTGCGCGGCGCGGACGTCGAGGCCCTGCGCGGGGTCGACTTCGGGCTCGACTGCGGCGAGGGGGCCGTGCTGCTCGGCGGACGTCGGCCCGCCGCGCCGTGCGCGTGGCTGGACGCCGTCCTCGCGCCGGGCGCCCACGCGGCGTCGCGGGGTCGGGCGGGGGTGCGGTGCGCCGCGCTGGGCGGCGGGGTGCTGGCCGTGGGACCGGCGGTGCTGTGGACGTCGGGGCCGATGGACCCCACCCGCGCCGGCCAGCGGCCGCGACGGCCGGCGCTGCGGGGGCCGGCGGCTGCGACGATGACGGCGTGAGCACCTCCTTCGCCGACGCGGGCACCGCGCTCGGCCCCCTCGACGGCCGCTACCGCGCCGTCGTCGCGCCCCTGGTCGAGCACCTCTCCGAGGCGGCCCTGAACCGCGAGCGGCTGCGCGTGGAGGTCGAGTGGCTGCTGCACCTCAGCGCCACCGGCGTCGTCCCCGGCTCGCGGCGCCTCACCCCCGGCGAGGTCGCGGCGCTGCGGGCGCTCGTCGAGGGCTTCGGGCCCGCGCAGGCGGTGGAGCTGGCGGCGATCGAGGCCGAGACCGGCCACGACGTCAAGGCCGTGGAGCTGTACCTGCGCCGCGCGATGGCCGCGACCAGCGCCGCGGACGTCGTCGAGCTCGTGCACTTCTGCCTCACCAGTGAGGACGTCAACAACCTCGCCCACGCCCGCGGCGTCCATGACGCCCTGACGCGGGTGTGGCTGCCCGCGGCCCGGGCCCTGCACGCCGAGCTGGCCGCGATGGCCCACGCCCACGCCGATGCCGCGATGCTGGCCCGCACCCACGGCCAGCCCGCGACCCCCACCACGCTGGGCAAGGAGCTGGCGGTGGCCGCCGCGCGCCTGGACCGCCAGCTGACCCGCATCCAGGGCGCGAGGCCGCTGGGCAAGCTCAACGGCGCCACCGGCACGTACTCCGCGCACGTCGTCGCCGTGCCGGGCGCGGACTGGCCGGGTGTGGCGCGCACCTTCGTCGAGGGCCTCGGGCTGGTGTTCAACCCGCTGACCACCCAGATCGAGAGCCACGACTGGCAGGCGGAGCTGTACTCCGACGTCGCCCGCGCCAACCGGGTGCTGCACGACCTGTGCACCGACGTGTGGTCCTACATCTCCTCCGGGTACTTCGCGCAGGTCCGCGGGCAGGGCGCCGTCGGGTCCTCCACGATGCCCCACAAGGTCAACCCGATCCGCTTCGAGAACGCCGAGGCGAACCTCGAGGTCTCCTGCGCCCTGCTCGACGTGCTGGCCTCGACCCTGGTGACCTCCCGCCTGCAGCGGGACCTCTCGGACTCCTCGATGCAGCGCAACGTCGGCACCGCGCTCGGGCACTCGCTGCTGGCGGTGGACAACGTGCGCCGCGGGCTCGCCGGCCTCGACGTCGCGCCGTCCGCGCTGGAGCACGACCTCGACGGCGCGTGGGAGGTGCTAGGCGAGGCGGTGCAGTCGGTGATGCGCGCGGCCGCCGTCGCGGGGACGCCGGGCATGGACGATCCGTACGGGCGGCTGAAGGACCTGACCCGCGGACGCCGCGTCGACGCCCCGGCGATGCGCGCGATCATCATCGGCCTGGGGCTGCCGGACGACGCCCGCGAGCGCCTCCTGGCCCTGACCCCGGGCACGTACACCGGCCTCGCCGGCGAGCTGGCGCGCGCGGGTGGGGGCGGGTCCTGACCCTGGCGCGCGCGGACGGCGCGGGGCTGCCGGATCACCTGCCGGGGCCCGCACTGGTGGGCGACCGGCGGCGCCTCGGCGCGGAGGTGCTCATCGTGCTCGGGCTGTCACTCGGGCAGTCCGGGATCTACGCGGCGGTGCGACTGCTCGCGATCGCCACGCAGGGGCCGGTGTCGGCGGCCACGGCCACCCTCAACGCCTCGCGCAGCGACCGGCCGTGGTTCGACCTGACCTACCAGCTGCTGGGCATCGGCTTCGCGCTGGTGCCCGTGGCCCTGGCGCTGTTCCTGCTCGCCGGGCCCGGGCGGGGCGTGCTGGCCCGCATCGGCCTGGACCGGGCGCGGCCGGGCCGCGACTTCGCGATCGGGCTCGGGCTCGCCGCGGTGATCGGCATCCCCGGGCTGGGGCTGTACGCCGCAGGACGGCGCCTCGGGATCACCGCCGACGTCGTGGCCTCGGGGCTGGAGCCGCAGTGGTGGACCGTGCCCGTCCTGGTGGCCTCCGCGCTGCAGAACGCCCTGCTCGAGGAGGTGGTGGTGGTGGCGTACCTGCTGGACCGCCTGCCGCGCCTGGGGTGGTCGGTGCCCGTGGTGATCGCGGCCAGCGCGCTGCTGCGCGGCAGCTACCACCTGTACCAGGGGTACGGGCCGTTCGTGGGCAACGCCGTCATGGGCGTGGTGTTCGCCCTGTACTACCGCCGCACGGGACGGGTGATGCCGCTGGTGGTGGCGCACACGGTGCTCGACGTCGTGGCCTTCGTCGGCTACCAGTACGCCGGGGACCTGGTGGGCGCCCTGGGCCTGCGGTGAGCGGCTGCGCCGCGGTGTCCGCGGCGGGTGCGTGCCGGGGTGGGTGCGTGCCCGGCGTCCACTCGGGTCGGCGCCGCGACCTCGTGTCAGACCAGCGCTCCGCCTGGGCGGAGGCAGGTCCTGACGACTCCGGACACCGCGTTCAGACCGCGCGCAGCTGCCGCGCCAGGTCCTCCACGCCTGACGCGACGAGGTCCGGAGCGGTGAAGACGTCGGGGTAGGGCACCCCGGAGCGGTCGATCCACGCCGTGGCCAGGCCCACCCGGGCGGCACCGTCGACGTCCCAGGGGTGCACGGCCACGAGCAGCGCCCGCGCGGGCGCCACGCCCGCGACCGCGCACGCGTGGCGGTACGCCGACGCGGCGGGCTTCCACGCGCCTCCGGGCGCGTCCTGCACCGACAGCACCTGCTCGAAGGCCCCCTCGACGCCCCCGCGCGACAGCAGCTGCCTCGAGGTGGCCGCGGAGCCGTTGGTCAGGGTCATCAGCAGCGAGCCCTGAGCGGTCAGGGCTCGCACCCCGCCGGGCACGTCGGGGTGCAGGGGCAGCTCACCGACGGCGGCGACCACGAGCTGGGCGGCCTCCTCGAGCCGCTCGCGCGGCACGGACCCTGCCAGCACGCTGCGCGCGAGCGCCGCACCGACGCGCGCGAAGGGCGCGGGGGCGCTCACCAGCTCATCGTGGTGTCGCCGGCCCACCCGCGCCCGCCCCCGCCCGCCCGCGACCCACCGTCCCCCTGCACACCGTCCCCCGACCCGCCCGGCGGCGGGCGCACCACCAGCAGCACCGCCCACCCCAGCGCCGCGCCCAGCGCCCACCCCGCGAGCACGTCGGTGGGCCAGTGCACCCCCAGGTGCACCCGGCTGACCCCGACCGCGAGCGCCCAGCAGGCGGCGAGCGCCACGACCACGACGCGCCGGCGCACCGCGGCGGCGCTCGTCCTGGCGGCGGGGGTGCCGCGGGCGCGCAGCACCCCCGCGGCGAGCACGACCGCGATCGCAGCGGCGCCCAGGGCGTGACCGCTGGGGAAGGAGGCGCTGGAGGCCACCACGAGCGCGTCCGCGGCGGGCGGGCGCGGGACAGCGGTCGCGGCCTTCAGGGCCTCCGCGAGCAGCGGGGCGAGCACCAGCACCGCAGCGGCCGCGACCACCGGCCACCACCGCCGCAGGCGCACAGCGACCGGCGCGGCGACGACGGCGGCCAGCGCGCACCGCCCCCACCCCCCGCCGAGCTCGGTGACGCCACGCGCCACCGCGTCCAGCCAGGGCTCGCGCCGCTCGCGCGCGGCGCGCAGCAGCGGCTCGTCGAGGCCGGCGAGCACCCCGGGAGCCGCCACGTCGACCCACACCGCCCACGCGGTGGCGCACAGCGCCAGCACCCCGATCCAGCCGCCCGCGCGCGCCGGGGCCACCGCCGGGCGCACGGGCACTACCGCCGCACGCGCCACACGGCGTCGCGAGCGGTGGCCGCCAGCATCGCTCGGAGCGGCGCCGTGCTCATCAGCGCGAGGTCCTCAGCGGGGGACGTGCTCCCGTCGAGGAATCGGAGCACCCGCTCGGGCGGGTTGCGCGCGAACAGGCGCGGGAAGAACGCCGCACCGTCGAGGGTGCCGTCGGCCAGGGCGCGCAGCACCAGGGAGTCCATCCACTGGTGGCGGCGGCGGTAGGGCCGCGGGGCACTCGTACCAGCGCCCACGCCGCCACCCGTGCCCACGCCGCCGGTGGGCAGCCCGTCGACGATCACGGCGGCCTGGCGCTGCAGGGTGGCGAAGGCGTACCCCGTGGAGGCGCGGACCGACCCGGCGCCGGTGCCCACGCGCACCACGTGGCGCCCCGTGCGGCGCGGGAGCACGTCGTCGCTCATGGGGATCACGCCCTGCTCGACGTGCTCGACGACGACCTCCCCGGGCACAGCGCGCGCCCGGTAAGCGGCCAGCGCCGCGGTGTACCCGGCGTCGTCGAGCACAGCGGGGGAGAACTCGGTGTACTCCACCAGGGCCGTCGCCGCATCGGTGGGCAGGCAGTACCCGAACGCGAGGCCCTCGGTGGGCTGCGGGACGGTGAAGTCCATGAGCACCGCCCGCTCGGGGTCGACGTCGCGGCGGCCCCCGGCCCGGGTGACCCGCTCGCCGCGGAAGTGCTGCAGCAGCCGGGTCGCCCCCGCGCGCACCGGCGGCGCCGGGCGGGAGTCGACCACGGCGGCGGCCACGACGTCCCCGGCGGCGGTGCGCACCAGAGCCGAGTCCAGCCCGCTGCTCACCTCGGTGGCCGTCGTCGGCAGGTGGGCCAGCGTCAGCGCGCCGGCGTCGACCGCGGCGGTGACCTCGCGGGAGACCTGCGCGTACCAGTCCTCGCTGCGCACCATGACGTACCGCAGGTCACCGAGGTCCAGGCGCTGGTCGGTGCCGTCGGGACCGATGACGTGCACCGCCGACCACGAGCGCGTCACCGCCGGGAGCAACCGGGCGAGGTGCGGGTCGTCGCGGTGCCACCACGAGCACCAGGTGCGGTCCGCGGGGCGCTGGGCGAGCCGGTCCAGCGGGTCCACCAGGACGACGTCCAGGGGGCCGGTGCCGGCGCGGTCACCCGTGCCGGCACGGGCGCGCAGGGCCAGCTGGTGGAGCACCGAGAGGCCGGCCCCGCCCCCGCCGACCAGCGCGACGTCCGCCCTGCGCACCCCGGGGTCGACCACCGCCAGAGCATCGCACCAGGCCCGCGGGCGCACGCGCCGCCGGGTGCCCACAGGCCGTGGTGCACGCCCGCTCAGCGGACGCCGCGCGGGCGGTGCGGGCGCTACGGTGACGCTCGTGACGACCCTCCTGACGACCGAGCGGTTGCTGGTCCGCCCGTGGGAGGACGAGGACGCCGCCGCGGCGCTGGCCATCTTCGGCGACGAGCGGGTCTCGCGGTGGCTCGCCCCGGCCACCGACCCGGTGCCCGACGAGGCGGCGATGCTCGAGCTGCTGCGCACGTGGCGGCAGGAGGAGGTCGACTCCGGCGCGGACCTCGAGCAGTACCTCGGGCGGTGGGCGCTGGTGCGTCGTGACGGCGACGTCGTGGTCGGCGCCCTCGTGCTGCGGACGATGCCACCGCACGACGAGGACCTGGAGATCGCCTGGCAGCTGGCCCCGGAGCACTGGGGGCGGGGGTACGCGAGCGAGGGTGCGAGGGCGCTCGCGCAGTGGGCGTTCGAGCAGTCGGCCTCCGAGCTGTTCGCGGTGGTGCGCCCCGGCAACGAGCGGTCGGCGGGGATCGCCCGCCGCCTGGCCATGGAGTGGGTCGGGGAGACCGAGAAGTACTACGACCTGACCCTGAGGGTCTACCGGCTGCGACCCGGCGACCTCGCCGGAGGGACCGCCAGCAACGCCCGCGACCCCTTCGTCGACACGGGCAGCCTCAAGGCCGTCGAGGGGCGCGACTCCGCCCGCGCCGCCGCCGCGCCCCCGGCGCCGTAGACCTGGAGCGCGGGGGTACCGGGCGGCGCGCCGGGTCAGCTGGTGAGCCTGCTGGCGGGCGAGGTCCGCGCCCGCTGGGGAGACGCGACCGGGGGTCGACGAACCCCTCGCTCGCCATCCGCTGTCGCACCGGGCGCCGCACGGGACCCGGCGGTCGCGCCCGGGACGACGAGCAGGGTGGACGGCGCGCTGGCCACCGTCGGGCTCACACCCTCGCCGGCGACCAGGTGGGGGTGGCCCCGCACCAGCGCGACGGCGGTCACGGCACCACCGGCCCTGGCGATCACCCGGCCGAGGACGGCGAGCGGCACGGCGGACGCCGAGCTCACCTCACCGGCGGCCACGACCAGCGCACCGACGGCGAGGAGTCGTCGGGACCCGACGCGGTCGAGCGGGACGCCCGCGCGAGCCACGGCACCCGCACCCTCGTGGCTGCGGGTGCGGTGAACAGCACCACCCACCCTCCCTGGCGCGGGGGGCGGGTGGTCAGCAGGCGATCTCGAACCAGACGACCTTGCCGGCCGGGTCGCCGTCGACCCCCCAGCGCGTGGCCACGGCCGCCACGATCGCCATCCCACGACCACTGAGGGCGGAGGGGTCGTGCGGTCGCGGGGTGGGCAGCCGCGCGTCGTCGTCGCCGACCTCCACGCGCAGCAGGTGCCCGCTCACGAGCACGCGCAGCCGCACCGTGCTGCGGCCGTGGAGGACGGCGTTGGCGACGACCTCGCTGGTCAGGAGCTCGGCGCTCCCGGCGGCGTCCTCGCCGAACCCGGCGGCCCGGCACTGCGCGGCGACCCGGCGCCGCGCGAGCCGCGGGGCGGTGGCCTCGCACGGCAGGAAGAGATCCACCACCGGGGGGGCTGCGGTCCTGCCGCTGAGGCGACTGAGGCTCATGCGCATCACTGTTGCAGCTGGTCACGGCGTGTCAACGCGAACACCACGCGCCCTCGATGATCTGTCAGCTCGGTGGACCGTCAGTGACAGGAGCTGGTGCATGGCGCCCGCACCGGACACCTCGGCGCGGGGCCTGCTCAGGCCGTCGCGTAGGTCAGGCATCCCGCCGCCGCGGAGCCCGCCACCGCGCCCGCGCCGACCTTCACGGACTCCGCGGTGCACGCCAGCTCCGCGTTGTGCACGCAGTCCCCGCGCTGGCACGCGCCGACCTGGGCGAGGACCCGGTCGAGGCCGCCCCTGGTCGACAGCGGGATGAAGGTGCCGCAGTCGGCGCTGCCGTCGCGGCCGGTGACGGTGATCGCGAAGGCGTGGCAGCCGTCGTGGTTGTAGGAGCAGCCGGTGGCGGTGCACTCACTGACGGCGGGCATCTCGAGCTGGGCCATGGGACCTCCGGTGCGCGTCGGCTCTCACGTGGGTCGCGGAGTCCGGCGCAGCCGAGGCTAGGGACGACGACGGCGGGGTTCCAGCGAGTGGACCCTGACCGCCGGGGGCGACGTGACGTACCCGAATGCGCTGAGGCCAGGCTCACCTCACACGCTCGCCGAGCCGCACGCGGCGTCCCCGTGACAGCCCGATGAGCACAGGGACGCCGCGTGCGGCGGTGCGGTCAGCTGCGGGCGGCGGTGCGGTCAGCTGCGTGCGGCGCGACCCTGCCCGGGATGGCGCCCCGCGGGACCACCTGTGCGGGGCGCCGCGGCGCTGGGAGCGCTGGCGGGACCACCCGTGCTCGAGGAGTACATCAGCGACGACCCGCCCGGGCGGCCACCGGAGCGCCCACCACCGGCGGGACGCCCACCACCGGCACCACCAGAGCGCGGCTGGCCGCCACGGCCACCACCGCGCCCCGCCTGCGCGGCGCCGCCGCCCTGCGAGGGCCGCCCGCCCTGCGACGGACGCCCCCCTTGCGAGGAGCGCCCGCCCTGGGACCGCGAGGGCCCCTGCGCCTCCTCCACGACGGGCGCGGGCTCCACGTGCGCCGCGACCTCGCCCACGAGCTGCGCGACCACGGGGGAACCAGCGGTCACCTGGTGCTGAGCGGCGGTGATCCGCGCCTGGCGCATCATCGTGCGCACATCTCCGGCCTCCTCGGGCAGCATCACCGTGACCACGTCACCGCCGGAGCCGGCTCGCGCCGTCCGCCCGGAGCGGTGCAGGTACGCCTTGTGCTCCGTCGGCGGGTCGACGTGCACGACCAGCTCGACGTCGTCCACGTGGATGCCGCGCGCGGCGATGTCGGTGGCGACGAGCACCCGCGCGGACCCCGTGGAGAACGCGTCGAGGTTCCGCTGCCGGGCGTTCTGCGAGAGGTTGCCGTGCAGGTCCACCGCGGGGATCCCCGCCGCGGTCAGCTGGCGGGCCAGCCGCTTCGCCTGGTGCTTGGTGCGCATGAACAGCAGCCGCCGCCCGGTGCCGGAGGCGAGCGCGCGCACCACGTCGGTCTTCGCGTCGGCGCTGGCGACCGCCAGCACGTGGTGGGTCATCGCCGCCACGGGCGACTCCACGGAGTCCACCGCGTGGGTCAGCGGGTCGGTGAGGAACCGCTTGACCAGCACGTCGACGCCGTTGTCCAGCGTCGCCGAGAACAGCATCCGCTGCCCGACCCGCGGGGTGGTGTCGAGCAGGCGGCGGACCACGGGCAGGAAGCCCAGGTCGGCCATGTGGTCGGCCTCGTCGAGCACGGTGACCTCGATGGCGTCGAGGTTGACCTCCCGCTGGCGCATCAGGTCCTCCAGGCGCCCGGGGCACGCGATGACGATGTCGACGCCAGCGGTCAGCGCGCTGACCTGCCGCCCCTGGGGCACCCCGCCGAAGATCACCGTGGTGCGCAGTCCGGCGGCGTGGGCGAGCGGGTCGATGGTGGCGGCGATCTGGGTGGCGAGCTCGCGGGTCGGGGCGAGCACCAGCCCGCGCGGGCGCTTGGGGGTGCGGCGCGCGCTGGAGGCGGCGAGGCGCGCGACCAGCGGGATGGCGAAGGCGAGGGTCTTGCCCGAACCGGTCTTGCCGCGGCCGAGGACGTCGCGCCCGGCGAGGGTGTCGGGCAGGGTCGCGGTCTGGATCGGGAACGGGCTGGTCAGGCCGTGGCGGGTCATCGACTCCACGAGGGGGGCCGGGACGCCGAGGTCGGCGAACGACGCGGCGGGGCCCGCCGCGGGGAGGGCCGCCGCTGGCTCGGGACGGGCCGCCGCGGGAGCCGGGCGGGCAGCGGGGACGGACGCGCCGTCCCGACCGCGCGAGCGGCCGTCGCGGTCGGACGCCGCGGGCGCGGGTCGGGAGGGCGTGCGGGCAGGGGTGGTGCTGGGCACAGTGGATCTCGCAGACGTCTGGGGGCACCGCAACTGCGGTGGGCCGCCTCCCGTGCGGCTTCGAGGCCGGCGCGGCGGGGAGACGAGCGGTGTGGTCGACAGCCGGTGGGTCACCGGACGCTGCCGCGCCCCTCCATCATGCCGCATCCCGCTCCCCGGGGGGCCGGCAGGTGCTCGCGCCGCGCCGGAACCACCCGGACGGCGTGGCGCGGGCCGGCAGTGCGCCCGTCCCGTGCTCCGGCGGTGACAGAGTTGACCCACCCGCTCCCCCAGTGAGGACCACCATGAGCACCTACGACCCGCCCGCCGCCGCACCACCCCCGGGCACCGCACCGGCGTCCCAGCGCCCCGCCAGCGCCCCCGTCATCGCCGAGCCGCGTCGGGGGGGCTTCGCGCGCGGCTTCGGCGTCGGCCTCGGCGCCAGCCTGGGCGCTGGCGCCGTCCTGACGCTGCTCAGCATCATCTCGGCCGTGGCGCTGGTGCTCGGCGGGCTGGCGCTCGCGAGCGCCGGGACCACCGCGGCGGCGGACGGGCCGGCGACCGAGACCGCGTGGGGTGAGCCGGACGCCAGCAGCGTCCTGCTCGCCGTCCCGGTGGAGGGCGTGATCCTGGGCGGCGCCGGCGACGGTGTGCCGCTGGGCGGTGCGGCGTACGGGTACGAGATCGCCGACCTCATCGACGGTCTCGACGCCGACGACGCCGACGGCCTCCTCCTGGAGATGAACACACCCGGGGGCACCATCTACGGCTCCCGGGCGATCGCCGACGCGGTGGGCCGCTACCAGGAGCGCACCGGGCAGCGGGTGGTGGCCTTCGTGCGCGGGCTCTCCGCCTCGGGCGGGATGTACGCGATGGCCGGCGCCGACGAGGTCATCGCCGACCACGGGTCCCTGGTGGGCAGCATCGGCGTCATCTCCGGGCCCTTCGAGCGCTACCGGGACGTGACCGGCATCCCCGGGTCGCTGCTGGCACCGGGCGTGGAGACCGAGGGCGGGGTGACCTCGGAGTACCTCACCCAGGGCCGGGGCAAGGACTTCGGCAACCCCTACCGCGACATGACCCAGGAGGAGCGGGACGTCTGGCTCGCCGGGCTCGCCCGGGAGTACGACTCCTTCACCTCCGCCGTGGCGGAGGGCCGGGGCATCGAGCAGCAGCGCATCGTCGACGAGCTGGGGGCCTTCCTCTACGACGGGCAGACCGCCGTCGAGCGGGGCCTGGTCGACGACGTGCTCGGTCAGGAGGAGGCCTACCGGCAGGCGGCCACCGGCAGCGACCTCGACCCGGACGACACGCGCGTGGACCGCGTGATCGGCCCCACGCTGGTGGAGTCGCTGCTGGCGGCGAGCACCGACCGGGTCGCCGGGCGCACCGCTCAGGACCGCGCCGGCGACGAGGTCACCGCGGCCCGCACCAGCGTGGTGTGCTCCGGGGCGAACATCGTGCTGGCCTACCACGGGGACCTCTCGGCGATCTGCCCGGCGGGCTGAGAGCGGGCAGGGGCCGGGGAGGCGCCGGGCTCAGGGGACGTCGCGGGGCCGCCACGCGGGCGGCTCACCGGGGTGCAGGGCCGCGTCGTCCACCGCGAAGGAGCGCACCGGCCCCACGGGGGTGTGGGGGCCCTCGAAGCGCACCGTCACGCGGCCGACGCCGGACCCCTGCACCCAGCCCGCACCGTGGTCGGCGTGGACGACGTCCTGGCCGGGCCGCCAGCCGGGCGCCGCGTCGGGCACGAGCTCGGGCACGGCGTCGGGCTCCTCGCCGGCCGTCCCCTCGGGACCGCCCGCGGGAGCGTGGTCGCTCAGCTCCACCAGCAGGTCCTGCTGGGCGTGGTCGCTGAGCCCCGAGACCCCCACGCCGATCAGGCGCACGCCGTCCGCGACGTCGATCCCGGCGAGCAGGGCGGTGGCCGCTGCGGCGATGCTGCGCGCGTCGTCGACGGCGTGGGCGGTGGTGCTCGAGCGGCCCACCGTCGTGAAGTCGTAGCGGCGCACCTTCAGGTTCACCGTGCGCCCGCTCAGCCCGTCGCGGGCGAGGCGCTCCGCGACCCGGCCGGCCAGGCGCCGCACCTGCCCGTCGAGGAGCCGGCGGTCGGTCAGGTCGGCGGCGAAGGTCTCCTCCGCCGACACCGACTTCGACTCCCGCTGCGCCACCACCGCGCGGGCGTCGACACCGTGGGCGTGGGCGTGCAGCGCGGCGCCGTGCGCCTGGCCGAGCAGGCTGACGACCTCCGCCGGCTCGGCCGCTGCCAGGGCACCGATCGTGGCGCACCCGTGGCGCACCAGCCGCTGCTCGGTGACCGGGCCCACCCCGGGCAGCCACCGGACGGCCATCGGGGCGAGCAGGACCGCCTCCTGCCCCGCTGGCACGACGCGCAGGCCGTCGGGCTTGTCGAGGTCCGAGGCGATCTTGGCGACGAGCTTGCTGGTGCCCAGGCCCACCGACGCCACCAGGCCCGTCGCGTCGGTGATCCTGGCGCGCAGGCCCTGGGCCAGGGCCAGGGCGCCCGCGGCGTCGAGGTCACCGCGCCCCGGCGCGAGGTCGACGTACGCCTCGTCCAGCGACAGGGGTTCGACGAGCGCGGACAGGTCCGCCAGCAGGGCCATGACCTGCGCCGACGCGCGCTGGTAGGCGGGGAAGCGCGGGGAGAGGTACGCCGCGTGCGGGGCGCGGCGGCGCGCCATCGCGGTGGGCATCGCCGACCCGACGCCGAAGGCCCGCGCCTCGTAGGAGGCGGTGGCCACCACCCCGCGCCCCCCGGTGCCGCCGACGACGACCGGCTTGCCGCGCAGCGAGGGCTTGTCGCGCTGCTCGACCGCGGCGTAGAACGCGTCGAGGTCGAGGTGCATCACCGTCGGCGCCGAGCGCGTGCGCGGCGGCGGTGACCACGACGTCGGCACCGCGCCAGTGTGCGCCGCGCTCCGACGCCCGGCGCCGGGCGCGACGTCGCCGGCGCCTACCCCGCTCGCCGGGCGACCACCGCGTACAGCGGGTCACCGCGGTAGCGGCCCCCGCGGTCCCGCCCGGGAGGGGTGCGCAGGGAGACCTCGGGCTCGGTGAAGCCACCGGCGCGGCGCAGGTACTCCGCGACGATGGCGCAGCGCCCGTCCTCGTCGGTGCTCAACCACCCGCGGACCGCCTTGGTGGGGAAGCAGCGGTTGGAGAACGTCAGGACCACCGGCGCCCCCGGGCGCAGCACCCGGGCCGCCTCGGCGAGCACGGCCACCGGGCGCACGAGGTAGTCGATGGAGACGACGCAGAGGACGGCGTCGACGCTGGCGTCGGGGAAGGGCAGGGCCGGGTCGGTGTTGAGGTCCTGGACGACGCGCTCGGTCGCCACCGGGTTCGCGGCCAGCTCCGCGGGGTTCATGCCGAGGACGACCAGCTCGTCGGGGGCCGAGCGCAGGTGCGAGATCCACGACGACATCAGGTCCAGCACCCGCCGCGGCGGCTCCCCTGGCGCTGCGGGGCGGTCGACGCCCAGCTCGGCGTACAACTCCCCCACCGCGGCGATCGCCCCGTCGTCGATGTGGGTGACCAGGCGGGGCGCCGCGTAGAAGCGGGTGTCCGGCGAGGGGTCCTCGCGGTCGAAGAACCACGACGGGAACGGATCGGGCACCGCCGGGCTGCTCACCGGCACAGCCTGCCCGTGCGGCGAGGGCGCGGCGCGGCGGACCGCCGGCGCCGGGGTCAGCTGGTGACGTCCTTGCTCGTCATCCGGGCCCACGCCAGCGCGAGGAGCACCACGATCCACCCGGCCTGCAGCCAGAGCCCGGAGACGATGCCCTCCCACGCCACCGGCGAGCGCAGCAGGTCGCCGAAGTTCAGCCACTCGGTGAAGAACAGCCACGGGTGGATGACGGAGAGCTGCGGCACGGCGGTGAGGATCTCCACGACGACCACGAGGATCGCCGTCGCGGACATCGCCGCCACCGGTACCTCGGTCAGGGTCGAGACGAACAGGCCCAGCGCGGCGACGGTGGCGAGCATCGCGGCGACGTACAGCGTGACGCCGAGCAGGCGCAGCAGCCCCTCCCCGTAGCTGACGGTCGCGCCGCTGATGAGGGTGATGTCACCGACGGGGAACAGCAGCGCCCCGACGATCACCCCGGTGACGGAGATCACGAACGCGCCGACGAGGCCGTAGAAGGTGATGGCGAGGAACTTCACCGCCAGGAGCCGCGTGCGGTCCACGGGGGTGACGAGCAGGTACCGCAGGGTCCCCGAGCTGGCCTCGCCGGCGACGGCCTCCCCCGAGACCACCGACACCGCCAGCGGCAGGAACACCGGCAGGGACACCGCGAGGGTGGTGAAGGCCAGGAACAGGCCGTTCTCGGTGATGGCGGACAGGAACGGCGGGCCGCCCTGCCCGGCGTCGGCGTCGGGGCTGGCCACCTCGATGGCCACCCCGATGAGCACCGTGGCCAGCGCCAGGGCCCCGAGCATGACGAGGTTGCGCCGCCGCGACATCACCAGCCCCACCTCCGAGAGCAGGAAGCGGACGTCGCGGGCCAGGACCGCGGCGCGCCCCGGCGCGGGGACGGGAGCACCGGCCGCGGGGAGGGCGGCGGGGCGGGCGAGCTCAGGCGCGGACATCGAAGCCCTCCCCGGTCAGCGTGACGAACAGGTCCTCGAGGGTGGAGCGGGCCAGCACGAACTGGGTGACCCCGGCGCCGGCGGCCACCAGCGCGGCGAGCACCTGCTCGGCGTCCGCCCCCACCGCCGCCGCCGCGCTGCCGGCGGCGCGCAGCTCGGCGCTGGCGCCGTCGCCGGTGGTGCTCACCGCGGCCAGCCCGGAGCGCCTCAGCACGTCGGCGGCGACCGCGGGCTCGCGGCACTCCACCTGCACGCGGGTCGCGGTGCCGGAGGTGACGCCGTCAAGGGTCCCCTGGGCGACCATGCGCCCCCCGCTCATCACCCCGACGTGGCTGCACAGCTGCTCGACCTCAGCGAGCAGGTGCGTGGAGACCATGATCGTGGTGCCCTCGGCGGCGAGCTCGCGCACCAGGGCGCGGACCTCCCGGGTGCCCTGCGGGTCGAGGCCGTTGGTCGGCTCGTCGAGCACCAGCAGGTCGCGGGGGCGCAGCAGGGCGGCGGCGAGCCCGAGGCGCTGCTTCATGCCGAGGGAGTAGACCCTGTAGCGCTTGCCGGCTGCGGCGCTCAGGCCGACCCGCTCCAGGGCTGCGGAGATCCGCGCCGTGGAGGTGCGGGGGTCGACGGTGCGGTCCGCGGCGTCGCTGCGGCGCAGGTTCTGCGCACCGGTCAGGTACGGGTGGAAGGCGGGACCCTCCACCAGCGCACCCACCCGCGGCAGCACCTGAGCGCGTGCCGCGCGACTGCCCGTGACGGGCTCGCCGAGGAGGTGAGCGGTGCCGGTGGTGGGCGCGATGAGCCCCAGCAGCATGCGGATCGTCGTGGTCTTGCCCGAGCCGTTGGGGCCGAGGAAGCCGTAGACCGACCCGCGGGGCACCGCCAGCGCCAGGTCCGCGACGGCGACCTGCCCGCCGCGGAACCGCTTGGTCAGCCCGGACGTCGCCACGGCCAGGCCGTCGAGCCCGACCCGGTCGGGGACCTCCACGACCCCGTCCTCCGGGGTGAGGTCCCGAACTCCGGCGGTGCCGGACCCGCCGGCGGTGCCGGCGCGGGTGCCGGCACCGCCCGCGGCCGTCATGCCGGTGGTGGTGCTGGTGCTCACGGTGCGGCGATGGGGTCCGCAGCCGCGCGCTGCAGGGCCTCGGGGGCCACGGCACCCATCAGCACGCGCCCGTCGTCCAGGGCGAGCACGCTGACGAGGGAGGAGCTGAACACCCGGCCGGTGCCGAAGTCGCCCTGCACCGGCTGGAACGCGCCGACCAGGGCGTCGGTGATGCCGGAGGTGTCACCACCCTGACCGCCACCCTGACCGCCCGCGCCGGCGCCGGACACGGCGTCCAGGGCGCCCGCGGCGTCGCGCGCGACCACCACGGAGGTCCAGCCCTCGCCGATCACGGTCGGCTCCTGCCCGTCGTCCTGACCAGCGCCGTCCTGGTCGCCGCCACCAGCCATCGCGCTGGTGTCGGCCTCGGTGACGGTCGTGCCGGCCGGCGGGGTGAAGGCGAAGACCTCGTCGCCGGGCACGGCGAAGGAGATGGACGTGAAGCCCGTCTCGAACGCGGGGTCGGCCGCGCCGCGCGCGAAGACCTGCGCGCGCAGCGGGTAGGAGGTCTCGGCGTCGACGGCCACGCGCACCTCACCGATCAGGGACGCGGTGTCGCGCGGGGCGAGCACGAGCTCGTAGGCGTCGCGCCCGGCCACGGTGGTGGTGCCGTCGAGGGTGACCTCGGTGGTGGGGTCGATCGCGGCCAGCGCGGACTCGACGGCCTCACCGGGCGTGCCGGCGCCCGCCGCACCGGCGGCACCGAGCGCGGGGGCGCCAGCGCCGTCGGTGCCACCAGTGCTGTCGGCGCCCTCCGTGCTGTCCGGGATGACGGCGTGGACGGCGGTGCGCTCGTCGCTGCGCCACACCCACGCGTCGGCGCCGTCACGGACGACGTCGGTCTCGGCGAGGGCGCCGAGGACGGCGACGCGGGAGCGGTCGGCCCCGTCGGACCACAGGCGCAGGGTCGTGGAGCCGGCGAGCAGGGTGGAGAGCTCCCCGGCGGTGCCCGTGGGCTGCGGCAGCTCGGGGAGCCCGAGGTCGGTGGTCTGCACCACGGTGCCCGAGAATCCGCGCTGCTGGGCGGCGGCGAGGCCGGTGAGCAGCTCCTCGGCGGTGGTGGGGGCGAGGTCGGGGTCGGCGTTGGCGACGGCGGGCGCGATGAGGGTCCCGCCGACGACGGCGGTGGCCGTCGCGGCGCCGACGGCCCACCGGGTGCTGTTCTTCATGGTCCCACTGTGCGCCCCCGGCCCTGAGAAGGCGCTGAGAGCTCCTGAGGGGGCGCTGAGAGGGGTCGAGGTGCGGTGGCGCACGCGGCAGGCTGTGCGATGTGCGGTTGCTGGTGGTCGACGACGAGGTGCGGCTCGTCGACGCCCTCGCCCGGGGGCTGCGCGCCGAGGGCTTCGCCGTGGACGTCGCGCGCACCGGCCCGCAGGGCCTGTCGATGGCGCGGGAGAACGACTACGACGCGGTCGTGCTCGACCTGATGCTGCCGGGGCTCTCGGGGTACCGAGTGGTGCAGGCCCTGCGCGCGGAGGGCGACTGGGTGCCGGTGCTGCTGCTCTCGGCCAAGGACGGCGAGCACGACCTGGCCGACGGCCTCGACCTCGGCGCCGACGACTACCTCGTCAAGCCCTTCTCCTACGTGGTGCTGCTGGCCAGGCTGCGCGCGCTGCTGCGCCGCGGGGCCACCCCCCGCCCGGCGGTGCTGGCCGCCGGCGACCTGACCCTGGACCCCGCCTCGCGCACGGTGGCACGCGGGGAGGTGGCCATCGACCTCACCGCCCGGGAGTTCGCGCTGCTGGAGCTGCTGATGCGCCGGCGCGACGAGGTGGTCAGCAAGGTCGAGATCATCGACCACGTGTGGGAGACCCCGGGGGCGAGCGACCTCAACGTCGTCGAGGTGTACGTCGGGTACCTGCGCCGCAAGGTCGACGCGCCCTTCGGGCGGCGCGCCATCGTGACGGTGCGGGGGTCGGGGTACCGGCTCGCCGGCGACGGTGGCTGAGGCGGACGGCGGTCCGGGAGTGGTGGGCCCGGGCGCGGTGACCGCTCCACCCGCCGCCCGCGCACGCAGCCGCTGGGCGCCGTCCAGCGTGCGCGGCCGCCTGACCCTGGCCGCCACCACCGTCCTCGGCGTGGCCCTGGTGCTGGCTGCGGTGGTGGTGCTCGTGGTGGTGCGCTCCGCGCTGCTCGGCGCCAGCGACGAGGCCGCCGGGCAGCGTGCCGCCGAGGTGGCCGCCCTGGCCGGCGCAGGGTCCCTGCCCGACTTCCTGCCTGCGGCCGGCGCAGCCGTGGTGCAGGTGCTCGCCGCCGACGCCGCGGTGCTCGCCTCCTCCCCCGGCGGTGACCGCCTCAACCCCCTGCTGCCGCCGCCGCAGGTGGCCCGCGCCCTCGCCGGGGAGCCGGTGCTGCTCGACGGCGCGCGCCTGGGCTCACCGGAGCCGTACCGCGTCGTCGCCCGCCCCGTCGGCGCGGGCGCCGGCGCGGCCAGCGGGGGGTCGGTGCTGGTCGCGACGAGCCTGGCCGACGTCGAGCGCAGCGCTCGGGTCCTGCGCACCGTCATCCTGCTGGGGGTGCCTGCGCTGCTGGTCGCTGTGGCGCTGCTGGCGTGGCGGGTCAGCGGGTCGGCGCTGGCCCCGGTGGAGGCCCTGCGGCGCGGGGCGCAGGACCTGGTGGCCGCGCCGACCTCAGCGGGTGGGGCCCGCAGCCTGCCGGTGCCGACCTCCCGCGACGAGGTGGCCCGCCTGGCCCTGACCCTGAACGACGTGCTGGGGCGCCTGCACGCCGCCGGTCAGCGGCAGCGGGTCTTCGTCGGGGACGCCGCGCACGAGCTGCGCAGCCCGCTCGGCAGCCTGCGCACCCAGCTGGAGGTGGCGCTCGCCCACCCCGGCGCCCAGCGGTGGCCCGACGTCGCCGCCGACTGCCTGGCCGACGTGGAGCGGATGGGCGTGCTGGTGGAGGACCTCCTCGTCCTGGCCCGGCTCGACGAGCCCGGCGGGGGGCGCGAGCTGGTGGACCTGGCGGCGCTCGCCGCCGAGGTGGTGCAGCGGGGGGCCTGGCGCGTGCCGGTGCGGGTGGACGCCGCCCCGGCGGTCGTGGCGGTCGACGCGCGGGCGCTGCGGCGCGCGGTGGGCAACCTCGTCAGCAACGCCGCCCGGCACGCGGGCAGCGCCGTGCGCGTCAGCGTGCGCACCGAGGGCGCCGCCGGAGCCGCTCCCACCGCCGTCCTCGAGGTCGCTGACGACGGGCCCGGGATCGCGGCGGGTGACCGGGAGCGGGTCTTCGAGCGCTTCACGCGCCTGGACGACGCGCGCGACCGCGACGCGGGCGGCAGCGGGCTGGGCCTGTCGATCGTGCGCTCCGCGGTCGAGCGCGACGGCGGCTCGGTGAGCGCGCAGGACCCGCCCGGCGGTGGCGCGCTGCTGAGGGTGCGCCTGCCCGTGGCCGATGCGGTGCCCTGAGATGCAGCTCTGCACCGTGCCGCGGACACAGATCACCCCCGGTGAGCAAGAGCGGGCGCTGCTGGATGCGGCCTCGGCACGGACCGGTCGGGCGACGGCCGCACTGATCCGCGATGCCGTGCAGACGGTCTGCGGAGGCAGCAGTCGCCCGATGATCGACGTGCAGCGCTGGAGACGTCCTCCGGTGCCCGGGCCGATCGAGACCCTGACGGTGAGGCCTGCGTCGAGCAGCTGCGAGCAGGTCGGCGCCTCGACGGTCTGGCGTGACGATCGTCGTCGACACCTCGGTGCTCGTCGGGATGCGCCGGGGCGAGGGGGGCGCCACGACGGATCTGCTGTCCTCGGTGCGCTGGCACGAGGTGGACGAGCCGTGGCGGAGGCTGCCGGCGAGCTGGGCCGGGCGTGGCGACCGAGTCACCGCACCGTCGACGCCGCCGACCTGGCGACCGCTGCGGGCGCAGCTGCTGACGACGAACGTCCGCCGCTTCCCGATGCCCCCGGGCCCGGCACGGCCGTGCTGACGACGAGCGCGCCGGCTCACCACGGGTGATCCGCAGTGGCCCGGACGCACCGGGTCAGGGCGCACCGGGTCAGGGCGCACCGGCCCGCCTCGGACCGCGCCGCGCCGCGCGAGGCGCAGGGCCGGCCGCCAGCGCCGCGAGCTCGGCCCGGTATCGCGGGGGCATCGGCACCAGATCCCCGTGGAACCTCCACGTGATGACCGACGCCGGGTCGAAGCCGCGTGAGCACCGGGCGCACGAGGCGACCCTGCCGGGGCGGCGGTGGCGGCGGGCCTCGTGACCCACCGGGCAGGTGCCGACCCACGGAGCGGGTGCGCGGGCGGCGCCGGGGTCCACGCAGCGCGTGCCCCTCGCGCCGATGGCCACCGCCCGGGCCCGCCACACCGCGTCGTGGCCGTGGTGGGCGCCGACGAGGGCGTGCGCCACCTCGTGGAGCACCGTCTCGCGCACCTCCGCCGCGGTGTGCAGCTGGGTCAGCACTCGGCTCAGGCCGATCTCGCGGCGCGCGGGCCGGCACACCCCCGCGCGCACCCTCGCCCGGTCGAGCACCAGGTGCCAGTCGTGCAGCCCGTGCTCGTCCATCAGCGCTCGCGCCACCGCGCGGGCGTCCAGCAGGTCCACGTCAGCCCCCCTCGGCCGGCCCCCGCGACCAGCGCGCGCACGGTAGGGCGGGCCGCCGACCAGGGTCGGCTGCGACGCGCCGACCCGCCGAGGAGGGCTGACCGCGGGCGCGGTGCAGACCGCTCCGGCGCGGACCCGCAGACGACCCGCTGCCCCACCACCGCAGCGGACGCCCCCACCGGGGCGCCACTGCGCGGATGACGAGGCCCGCGCGCCCGCCAGGAGCTGGGGACGGGCGTCCTCGACCTCGGGTCCGGGCTGCGCTCCGACCTCCGCGGCCGGGGCACGGGCCACCTCCTGCTCGATGCAGCTCTCCTGCGGGGACGGCGCAGTTCCCACCACGACCGCTCCGGGTCGCGGCCGCCGTGTGGAACCAGCGCTCCCTGGCCGTGGCGCGGCGCGTGGTCCTCGTCCCCACCGGGGACCTCGAGGTCACCGACGGACGGATCTCCCGCGGACTGGAGGCGCGCCGGGGCGACGGGCCCGACCGTCGTCCGCCCTCCTGACCACGGCTGGTCGCCGCGCCACCCCGGTGCCACGATCGACCGGTGCCCACCGACCCCCCTGCCACCGACCACGGCGCCACCGATCACCGGGCCGACGACCACCGGGCGTGGCGGGTGATGGCGCCGTCCGGGCTGCTGCTCGTCGGCGCGGCGCTGAGCATCACCACCGACGCCGCGACCCGCCGCGCCCGCGACGGGTGGACGCCGGCCGCACTCGCCGGTGGCACCGCGGGGCTGCTGCTCATGGGCGCGGGCCTGTCGGTCTTCGGCGAGGCGGTCAAGCGCCGCGCCCTGTTCGACGTCGCAGAGCGCGCCGCGCACAGCTGACCGGCCCTCGCGCCGCGCCACCGACTGAGCGCCGCCGCCGCGGCGCGGCAGCCCTGCGGGGGGTGCCACTATCGCCGGGTGCGTGCAGCGCCCCCACGGGGCACGCACGAGGCAAGGACCCCCGACGAGAGGCAATGCCATGGGACTGCTCGACCAGCTGGTGTCCGGCGGCCAGGACAAGGACCGCTTCGACGACTTCGCCCGCCGCTACGACCAGGGCTCGCCGCACGAGGGCTACGACGACGACGAGGTGGGCGGCCACTACCGATCGGTGGACCGCGAGGTCGACGACGACACCTACCGCTCCTCAGCCCGCCAGGCGTTCGAGCGGATGGACCCGCAGGAGCGCGGGCAGTTCCGCGACATGGTGCGCGGCTCCGCCCGCCAGCGCGGCCACGACGACCTCGACTCCGACGGCGACGGCATCCCCGATGACGCCGAGAGCCTGGCCGAGTACACCACCCGCGCCCGTCGACGCGACCCCGACATCCTCGGCGGCCTCCTCGGCGGCGGCGGCGGCGCGGGCGCCGGGGGGCTCGGGAGCCTCCTCGGCGGCGGCGGCGGCGGTGTGGCCGGTGGCCTCGGCGGGCTGCTGGGCGGCGGCGGTGGCGGGGGTGGCATGGCAGGCAACCCCATCGCGCGGGCGGCGCTGGCCGGCATCACCACGATGGCCGTGCGGAGGATGACCTCGGGGCGCTGAGCCCGGTGGCTGCACCGCGTGGACGAGCAGCGCGGGCGACGGCAGCGGCGCGGCGGACGGCGTCCGGTCCGGCGTCACCGGAGCCGCTCACCACGGCGACGAGCGCACCACCCCGGTGGGGTTCCTCCAGCGGCAGCGCGACCTGGTCGCGTGGGAGCTGGAGGACGCCACCGAGGTCGCACCGCCGTCCGCGGCCAGCCCGAGCGGCGCCACGCCGCACGGCGTCGTCCGGCACCTGACGGACGTGGAGCGGTCGTGGGCACGAGGCGCCTCCACCGGTGAGCAGGGCCTGTCCTTCGACGGGAGCGAGCGGGACCCCGACGGCGACTGGCGGGTACCGGGCGGCACGACGACGGCGGCGCTGCTCGACCGGTGCGCGGCGGTGTCGCGCCGCTGCGACGCGGTGGTCGCCGCGAGCCCCCTCGACGCGGTCGCCGCGGAGCGGGGGGGTCGTTGCGCTGGATCCTCCTGCACCTCATCGGGGAGACCGCGCGCCCCCTCGGGCACGTGGACCTCGTGCGCGAGCGGGCCGGCGGCAGCACCGGTGAGGGGCCGGGGCCACAGGCGCGGGGGCCGCGGCACGGAGCGCGGCCGCCGTCGCGCCCCCGCACCACCGCGCCGCGCTGGGTGTCGCACCCGCCGCCTAACCTGGGCGCATGAGCATGGAGGGCGCGGCGTGGAGCTCGCTCTACAGCACCGTCTACGCCCGCCGCGACGACCGGCCCTTCTCGCGCGCCACGTTCAGGCGCATCGGGGCGTTCGCCCGACCGCACCGCACCCGCCTGATCGTCTTCCTGGTCCTGAGCACCCTCGCCGCGGCGCTCGCCGTCGCCACGCCCCTGCTGGCCGGCGACGTCATCGACGTCCTCGCCGGTGGTGGCGGCCTCAGCGGTGTCGCCCGGGCCGTGTCGGCCCTGGCCGGGGGCACCACCACGGCCACCGTCGTCGGCCTGGCGCTGCTCATCGCGGTCATCGCCGTCGTCGAAGCCGCCCTGGGCATCCTCGTGCGCTTCCTCTCCGCCAGCATCGGCGAGACGCTGATCCTCGACCTGCGCACCGCGGTCTACGACCACGTGCAGAAGATGCCCATCGCCTTCTTCACCCGCACCCGCACCGGGGCCCTGGTCAGCCGCCTGAACAGCGACGTCCTGGGCGCGCAGCGCGCCTTCACCGGCACCCTCTCCGGCGTCGTGGGCAACCTCGTCACCCTGGCCATCACCCTGGTGGTGATGATGCGGCTGTCCTGGGAGGTCACCCTGCTGGCACTGGTGCTGCTGCCCGTCTTCGTGCTCCCCGCCCGGCGGGTCGGATCGCGACTGGCGGGGTTGCAGCGCGAGTCCGCCGACCACAACGCCGCGATGAGCACCCAGATGACCGAGCGGTTCTCCGCGCCCGGCGCCACGCTCGTCAAGCTCTTCGGCCGGCCCTCGGCGGAGTCGGCGGAGTTCGCCGCGCGGGCATCACGGGTGCGCGACATCGGGGTGCGCACCGCGATGCTGCAGTTCGTCTTCATCACCGCGCTGACCCTGGTCTCGGCGCTGGCCCTGGCGCTGGTCTACGGGCTGGGCGGGTTCCTGGCGCTGCGCGACCAGCTCTCCACCGGCTCCCTGGTGACCCTCGCGCTGCTCCTGACCCGCCTGTACGCCCCCCTGACGGCGCTGTCGAGCGCGCGGGTCGACATCAACAGCGCCCTGGTCAGCTTCGAGCGGGTCTTCGAGGTCCTCGACCTGCGGCCGCTGATCACCGAGCGCCCCGGCGCCCGCGGTGTGCCCGCCGGTCCGGTCGCCGTCGAGGTCGAGCACGTCAGCTTCGGTTACCCCTCCGCCGACAAGGTCTCCCTCGCCTCCCTCGAGGAGGTGGCCGTCCTCGACACCCGCGGGGGCGTCGAGGTGCTCCACGACATCAGCTTCCGCGCCGAGGCCGGGCAGGTCGTCGCCCTCGTCGGGTCCTCGGGGGCGGGGAAGTCGACCATCGCGCAGCTGGTCGCGCGCCTGTACGACGTCGACGCGGGCGCGGTGCGCCTGGGCGGGGTCGACGTGCGCGACCTGACCTTCACGGCGCTGCGCCAGAACGTCGGGGTGGTCACCCAGGACGGGCACCTGTTCCACGAGTCGATCCGCGCGAACCTGCGCCTGGCGGCGCCGGACGCCACCGACGAGGACCTGTGGTCGGTGCTGCGTCGCGCCCGGCTGGGCACGGTGGTCGCCGACATGCCCGACGGCCTCGACACGGTCGTCGGCGAGCGGGGGTACCGCCTCTCCGGCGGTGAGCGCCAGCGCCTGACGATCGCGCGCCTCCTGCTCGCCCAGCCGCGCGTGGTGATCCTCGACGAGGCGACCGCTGCGCTCGACTCGACGTCGGAAGCCGCGGTGCAGGCCGCCCTGGACGAGGCGCTGACCGGGCGCACCGCGCTCGTCATCGCGCACCGCCTCTCCACGATCCGCTCCGCCGACCTGATCCTCGTGCTGGAGGACGGGCGCATCGTCGAGCGCGGCACGCACACGCAGCTGCTCGCCGCGGGTGGGCGCTACGAGGAGCTGCACCGCACGCAGTTCAGCGTGGGCGTGCGGGTGGACGACGGGGTGCCGCTCGGGAGCTAGCCGGTCTGGGACTCCCGCGCGTCGCGCCGTCCGCGCGGACGTGCGACGGCGCCAGTCGGTTGCCCGGAGGGGCGGCGTCTCTCACCCGGAGGCCAGCGACTCGTGGTGCGCCGTCATCGCGGCGGCGGTGCCCGCCAGGAAGCGGCGCACCACGTCGAGCTCGGCGTCGGTGAAGCCCTCGACCACCGCGTCGGTGCGCGCCCCGAGGGGTCCGAAGAACTCCAGCCCCAGGGCCAGCCCGGCCGCTGAGACGTGCAGCAGCACCCGGCGGCGGTCAGCGGCGTCGCGCACCCGCACCACGTGGGCGGCGCGCTCGAGGCGGTCGACCACCGAGGTGACAGCGGCAGAGCTGAGGCCGAGGTCCGAACCCAGCGCTCCGGGTGTCAGCGGCGTCCCGCGCTCCTGGGCCACGAGGATCCTCGTCAGCGCCTCCACGTCGGTGTGGTGCAACCCGTGGCGTGAGGCGAAGGCCCCGGCGACCCTGCCGCCCTCGACGACGAGCAGCTGGACGAGCCCCGTCAGCTCCTCGCGGTTGCGGCCGTCAGCCACCAGCCCTACTCTCTCGATCATCGAGACACTCGCTCGTCGAACATCCCGAGGAGACTACGCCGTGGTCCTGGTCACCACCATCCTCCGCTCGCGGCTGACCGCCGTCCTGGTGCTGCTCCTCGCCCTCGGCGGCGTGACGGCCGCGCTGCTGCCCGACGCGCCCGCCGCCGTCCAGCCCAGCTCGCGCACCGGGCTCGGCGAGGGCGTCGAGTCCGTGCGCGTGCAGCGGCTGCAGGAGCAGCTTCCCCGCTCCGGCACCGACGTGGCGCTGCTGGTGTGGGAGCGCACCGACGGCGCCGTGCTGGCACCGGCGGACCTCACCGCCCTCACCGCTGTCTCGACCTCCCTCGCCGACCTGGCCGCGGGCGGGCAGGTGCCACCGCCCGAGCCCGCCCCCGACGGCACGGTGGCACTGGTGCCCCTGCCGCTGGAGGCGATCGCCGGCGGCGGCGCCGATGCCGAGACCGAGGCCGTCTCGCGCATCGACGAGCTGCGGGAGCGCCTGGACGACCAGGCACCGGCCGGCCTCCGGGCGCGGGTGACCGGCGGCCCCGCCTTCGTCGCCGACCTGACGGAGGTCTTCGAGGGCGCCGACCTGCGCCTGCTGCTCGCCACCGCCGGCGTGGTGGCCCTGCTGCTGCTGATCACCTACCGCAGCCCGGGGCTGCTGCTGGTGCCGCTGGTGGTCGTCGGCGCCACCGAGCAGGTCACCCTCGCCCTGGCCGACCAGGTCCTGCCGCGCCTGGACCTGCCCGCCGGCGGTCAGGTCACGGGCATCGCCAGCGTGCTCGTCTTCGGCGCCGCCACCGACTACGCGCTGCTGCTCATCGCCCGCTACCGCGAGCAGCTCCGCACCGAGACCAGCGCGCTGGTCGCCATGCGCGCCGCCGTCGCCCGCACCGGCGAGGCGATCCTGGCCAGCGGGGGCACTGTGGTGGTGGCGCTGGCGGTGCTGCTGCTGGCCAGCACGCAGACCCTGCGGGCCATCGCCGTGGCCTGCATCATCGGTGTGGCTCTGGCCGTCGTCGCCGCCCTAGTCGTCCTGCCCTGCGCCCTCGTGATCTTCGGGAGGCGCCTGTTCTGGCCGCTGGTCCCCCGCGTCGGTGACACGGCGTCGCCGGGCCGGGTGTGGGGCCGCCTCGGGGTGCTGGTCGCAGCCCGCCCGGGGCGGGTGCTCGTGGCCTCCGCGGTGCTGCTCGCCGCCCTGAGCGCCTCGACCCTGGGCGCGGCGACGGGCCTGAGCCAGAACGAGCAGTTCCGCGACCCCCCGGAGGCCGTGCTCGCCGCGCAGCGCCTCGCCGACGCCCTTCCGGCGGGCGTGACCGAGCCCCTCGCGGTGATGACGACACCGGCCGACGTCGCCGTGGTCACCGCCGCCGCGACAGCGGTGGACGGCGTGGCCAGCGCCGCGCCGGGGGCTGCGACCGGAGGGGGGGGCGCCGCCGAGGGGAGCCCGGGCGTGGCGCAGGTCGACGTCGTGCTGGACGCCGAGCCCGGCTCGGCCGGCTCCGCCGACGCCGTGCTGAGCCTGCGCGCGGCGCTGGACGACGCGGGGGCCGGCGACGCCCTCGTCGGGGGCGCCGCGGCGGAGCGGGTCGACCTCAGCGCGGGGGACGCCGATGACCGTCGCGTGGTCATCCCCCTGGTGCTGGCGCTCGTCGGTCTCGTCCTCGTGCTCCTGCTGCGCTCCCTGCTCGCACCGCTGCTCCTCGTGATCACGGTGGTCGCCTCCTTCACCGCGAGCCTCGGCGCCAGCTGGCTGCTGTTCGACCGGGTGCTCGGCTTCCCCGCCATCGACGGGCCCGTCGTCGTCCTGTCGTTCCTCTTCCTCGTCGCCCTCGGCGTCGACTACAACATCTTCCTGACCACCCGGGCCCGCGAGGAGTCCGCCGTGGTGGGGACCCGCGCCGGGATGCTCACGGCGCTGACCGTGACCGGCGGGGTCATCACCAGCGCCGGGCTGGTGCTGGCGGCGGTGTTCGCGGTGCTCGGAGTGCTGCCGCTGATCACCCTGACTCAGATCGGGGTCATCGTGTGCATCGGGGTGCTCCTCGACACCCTGCTCGTGCGCACCGTGGTGGTGCCGGCGCTGGCGTTCGGTCTCGGCGAGCGGTTCTGGTGGCCGGGGCAGCCGCACCGAGCACGGCCGGCCGGCCCCGCGCGGGTCGGCGAGCACTCAGACCACGGTCCGTCGTCGGACGCCGGGACCGGTGCGGCAGGTGCTGGGGCCGTGGTGGGCGGCGCGACCGCTGTCGCAGCGCCGCGTCCACGCGGCTGAGCACGCCGGGGCGCACCGCGGGGCGTCGTGCCCGGCGGTGCCGTGGCCGGCGGTGCCGTGACGCGCGGTGCCGTGACGCGCGGTGCCGTGACGCGCGGCGTCGTGGCCAGCGGCGTCGTGGCCAGCGGTGCCGTGGCCAGCGGTGCCGTGGCGCGTCCCCGCCGGTCGGCCGTCGGCGTCGCCCAGGGCACTCCCGGTACCGGTGGTGCTGCCGCGGCGCGGGGCGGAGTGCGTCTGCTCCGGCCGCCACCGGTCGGGCTCGGCCCGTCCGGGTGACTGCTGCGGGCGCACCGGGTCACCACCGGTCCCCGGGGTGGAGGTCGATCGGAGCCGCTCGGAAAGCTCTGCCCGTGTCGCCCAGCCCGCGGTGGTGGGGGGGTCGGTGCCGGCCGGCACCGGTGGTGGTGCAGCGGCGCAGGTCGGGCCGCGCGCCGGCACCAGCATCATGATCGCCGCGGTGACGCCCCCGGCCGCTCTCGCGGGCTGGTCGGTCCTGGCAGCCCACCCGCTCGCCGAGCTCACGGCGAGCGCGGTGGCGACGAGGCGGGCCAGACCCACCGCCAGGGGCGCGGTGATCGACGTCGCGGTCGACGCACCGAGGTCCGCGACGGTGCGGATGCTGGCCGTCCAGGTGGCCGGCCCCATCGACGGCCTGCCCCCCGCCGCCACCGGGCCACCGCCCGTCCGTGGCGCGGTCGGCCCGGCCAGGCCGTTGTCGACGGATCCGACGCCACCGGTGGTGGTGCTGACGCTCCTGGTGCTCATGCCATGTCCTCCCGGACCTGCTCATCCGACGCCCCCTGCGTCATGTGATGACTATGGGTCGCATGAGGCAGCTGGGAACAGTGGGACACGCGGGAAGATCATCATCACGGAGTGCCGGAGGACGGGTGGCCTCCTGACAGAGGACGTCGGTCTCCGGGTGCGGTGGCCGACCGTCACCGCGGCCCGGGTGGCGGGCTCCAGGCCCGGCTGCGGACTCGGAGGAGCGGCCCGAGCGCATCGAGCGACGGGGGTCGTCGCAGCGAGCTGGTCGTCGACGTGGCACCACGCCCACTGCTCCTCGGGCTCTGCGGACGGCACGACGGGGTGCGTGGTGGCGCGCGCGTGCGCGGTGGTGTGGCGGCGGGGGGAGCTGTCGCAGCAGGCGACGTGACAGCAGTCCAGGCACTTGCGCAGGTGCACCCAGGTCGTGCCCTCGCGCAGGCAGTCGGTGCGGCCGCCGCCGCTGTCCGCCGCGACGGGGACCCGGGGGGGTGCTCGGGTGGATGCAGGTCGTCATGGCACGCCTCTCGTGGTGATCCCCTCACAGCACCCCGGGGGAGCGGATCGCTTCACGGCCACGCTCACGTGCTCTCGAGGGCGACCTCCTCGAGGTCCAGCTGGCGCTGCAGCTCGCGCATCGCCTCGTCGGTGAGCTGGCCGGCGTCACGCAGGCGCAGCCGCTCGGTGCGCCCGGTGCCCTCGGCGACGATCATCACCCCGCGCAGGCGGTGCCAGCTCGCTGCCACCCGGTGCGCTCCCCACCTCCGCGAGGAGCTCCCAGCGGGAGTCCGCCCGTGCGTGCACCAGGGTCCTCAGCGCGTCGGCGACCTCGGTGTCCTAGAACACCAGGGCGGTGGCGTCGGTTGAGCAGGCCCTCACCCTCGATGACCGTCATCAGCCGCGCGGGCATCCCGACCCGGCGTCCGATGGAGATCGCGGCCACCGCGTCCGGGGGCGCCACGAGCGCGCCCAGCGCCAGCGCCGCCGCCCAGGGCAGCTGGGGCACGACGAAGTGGGCCACCACCGCGACGGCCGCGACGGTGAACAGCAGCGAGGCCCACCGACAGCAGCAGGATGGGGCGGGCGTCGGCCCGGAACCGGATCAGGCTCGACTCCACCGCCGTGCTGTAGAGCAGCGGCGGCAGCACCAGGACGAGCACCACCTCGGGGTCGAGCGCGAGCACCGACACCCCGGGCACCGCGGCCACCGCGAGCCCGAGGAGGACGAGGAGCACGGGCGAGGGGATGCCGGTGCGCCGCGCGAGCAGCCCGGCGAGGCAGATCGCGGTGACGACCAGCAGGACCGGACCGTGTCCTTCCACGTGCGCCGTTCTTCCACGTGCGCCCCCGGTTCCGAGGACTGGCGGACGGACTCCCGCTGCGCGCCGTCCAGCTGACGGCCCCCGATCGTGCTCGGTGGGTCACGGTCGCCCTCACCCGGGGGCGCCGGTGGCGGTCGGACGACGTGCGGCCCGCCCGGCGACGAGCCCAGCCGGCCTGGCTGCACACCGGCCACCACCGGCTCCACGGGGCCCATCGGCGGCCACCCGTCCATCAGCCGGTGGACCGACCTCGTCGGGCGGTACGACGAGGCGGTGCGCAGCGCCGAGCTCACGGTCCGCGGTGGGCGCGGCGGGCGCGGTGGACGCGCGCGGTGAGCGCGGCGGATGCGGCGGGCGCGGCGGATGCGGCGGGCGCGGCGGGCGCCCGCGCCGAGGAGATCGACCGCCTGCAGCGCCACGGCGACCGCTGCGGCGCGGCGGACCCGACCGGCGCCGAGACCCCGCCCACCCCTTGACGCTTCCCCATCGCCGGATACCGCGCCTACCGCACTGGACCCCTGCGGTGTGCCCCCCAGGAAGCACCGTCCCGCCACCCGGCCAGCCCAGTCGTCCCTCACACCCCTCGCCTCAGCCCCGGCCCCGCAGGACCGTGAGGAGCGCTACCGACCGGTCGACACCGTCGTCACGGTCTCCAGCGGCGGATCAGCGACGCTCGCCACGGCCGCCGACGCGACTCAGGGAGGTGGGCTCTCGTCCG
The DNA here is from genome assembly GCA_964242735.1 of uncultured Quadrisphaera sp. Lineage (GTDB taxonomy): Bacteria > Actinomycetota > Actinomycetes > Actinomycetales > Quadrisphaeraceae > CADCUY01. The sequence continues at coordinate 35,824 of CAXTAK010000008.1, forward strand.
CCGTGACGCCGAGGGCGAGCTGGCGGCCGAGCTCGTCCGCCGCGCGGGCCGCCGGACGGTGGGGGCGCAGCAGCCACCGCTCCTCCGGGTCGACCCACCGGAGGGCGCGCACCTGGGGGACGCCGGCGACCATGCGCACGGCCCACACCCCCAGGCCGATCAGCGTGTGGTGCGGGCCGCAGCCCAGGACCATCTCGTCGGTGTCGGTCAACCCACCCGCGGCCCAGGCGGTGACGTGGTGGCCCTCGAGCTGGGCCGCGGGCACGTCGCACCCGGGGATGACGCAGCCACCGTCGCGGGCGAGCAGCGCCCGCCGCTGGGCGTCGCTCACGCAGCGCACGGAACGACCGAGGCGCAGCACCGCCCCCGAGGGCGCCATGAGCACGGCCTGCAGCGCGGCGTCCGCCTGGAGGCGGCGCAGCACCACCGCGGAGACGGGACCGCCCAGCTGCTCGCACACGGCCCGTCCCGCGCCGGGCTCGCCGAGCAGCTGCTCGGTGGTGGCGTGCACCAGGATGCGCGGTGGCTCCCCACCTCGGGTGTCCGCGCGGCTCAGACACCTGCGAGCGATCACCCCCGCGGCGTCGGCCCGGCGCTGCCCCGGGGTGCGGTCGTCGACGACGCGCACGCTGGCCCGACCGTCTGCGCGCTCGGCGTCGACGGCAGCAGCGGGCGCGGCGTGGTGGTCGATCGCTGCCTTGAGCTGGGCCCCTGCCGCCGGGTCGAGCTGCCCGCGCACCAGCACCATCCCGGTGCGGTCGGTGGTCAGGGTGAGGGTGCGGCGCGCATGGGCGTCGGGGTCGAAGCCTCGCTCGGCGCGCTGGGGGTCGAGCCGGTCGAGCACCGCGCCCGCGAGGTGCTCGACCTCCTTCGGCCGGAAGGCGCGCGACTGCTCGGCGAGGAGCGAGTCCACCGCCCCGGCGTGCGCGGTGCGCCCCGCGGTCGGCAGGTGGTCGAGCGTGCGCACGGCGACGTCGACGTGCCCGTTGGAGACCTCACCCGCGGCCAGCGCGGCGCCCATCGCGGCCAGCTCGCCGCGCACCGGGTCGGTGGCCCGCGCCGCCTCGACGTCGGCCCGTGCTCGCCCCTGCGGCACGCGCAGCCGCCACGACAGCAGGCCCGCCACCGAGGTGCCACCCAGCTCGGCGGCGTCTGCAGCGCTGATCGAGCGCACCAGCGCCAGGTGCGCGGCGTCCGCGGTGCGCCGTGCCGCCGCCAGCTGCTCCACCGCACGCACCCGCTGCGCCGGGCTCAGGGCCCAGGCGCGGTCATCGGCGCACGTGACCACCTCGGCGGCGGTCGTGGTCAGGACGTCGAGCAGGCGCAGCAGCTCCGGCGCGACATCAGAATCGAACACAGTTCCTACGGTGGTGGGCATCGCCGACGGCACGGCCCCACCAGCGGGCCCCTGTGGACGACCGCGTCCGGGCCGCCCGAGCTCCTCGGGGAGCCGACGCCCCATGGGGCAGGGCTCCTGCACACCACTCCCCGCCCGGCCACCGCGCCGTCACCGGGACCGCCGCCGCAGCGCCCGTGCAGCGCCCGTGCAGCGCCCGTGCAGGGGTCCGGGTGGCGGTCCTGTGCGACAGTGCTGCCATGGAGCCCGCCACCCGGCGCAGCGCGCGGATCGTGCTCAGCGTGGCCCCCGCGCTCAGCCTGGCGCTGACCGGCTGCGCGGCCGCCGATCCGAACCCCGAGCCCACGCACCAGGCCATCTGCGTCGATCCCGAGACCGAGCAGCGCGTCGAGGACGACGAGTGCGACGACGGCGGGCGCCTCGGTGTGGGCGGCTGGTACTTCCTCGCGATGGGCGCGAGGTTCGCCGGCGTCGGTCAGCTGGCCACCGGGGGGTCCCGCCAGGTGCCCAGCACCTCCCACGTGCGCGGCGGGCTGCCCACCCGCGTCGGCGGCGTCACCTCCACCACCACCGCCACGCGGGGCACCGCCGTCTCCCGCGGGGGCTTCGGCACCTCCGCGGGGAGCTCGCGGTCCGGGGGATGAGGCGCGAGGAGCTCACGCCCCGCCCCGGCTGGCGCCAGCTCGTCGAGGCCCAGGGGATGTCGTACCCCACGACCAGCCACCCCGACGGCACCGAGACCCCGTACTGGCACGAGGCGGCGGCCTACGTCCTGGACGGGGACGAGGTCGCGCACCTGGAGGCCGTGACCGAGGAGCTGCACGGCATGTGCGTGGAGGCGGCGGCCTACCTCGCCTCCGGGGCGCTCGGCGGCCTCGGGCTGCCCCCGGGGTCCCTGCACCGGGTGCGCCAGTCCCTCGCCGAGCAGCCGCTGTCGCTCTACGGCCGCTTCGACCTGCGCCACGACGGGCGGGGCCCGGCGAAGCTGCTGGAGTACAACGCCGACACTCCCACGGGGCTCGTGGAGTCCGCCGTCGTCCAGTGGCACTGGGCGGAGCAGGTGCGGCCCGGGCGCGACCAGTTCAACTCCGTCCACGACCGGCTCGTGGCCGCGTGGCGCGCCAGCGGGCTGACCGCCGTGCACCTGGCGCACTCCGGCCGCGAGGAGTCGGGCGAGGAGTGGATGACGGTCGCGTACCTGCGCGACACCGCCATCCTCGCGGGGCTCACCACCTACGGCCTGGAGGTGGAGTCGATCGGGTGGGACGCCGACGCGCGCCGCTTCGTGGGCCTGCAGGACGAGCCGATCGACACCTGCTTCAAGCTCTACCCCTGGGAGGTGATGCTGCGCGAGGACTTCGTGCACCACCTCGACAGCGGCACTTCGTGGATCGAGCCGCTGTGGAAGGTCGCACTGAGCAACAAGATGCTGCTCGTGGCCCTGTGGCGCCTCTACCCCGACCACCCGAACCTCCTGCCCGCGCACGCCGGTGACCCGGGGCCGCTGCGCGAGTGGGTGCGCAAGCCGCTGCACGGCCGCGAGGGAGACAACATCGAGGTGCGCGCGGACGGGGTGACCGAGTCCCACCCCGGCGACTACGGCGCCGAGGGCTGGGTCTACCAGCAGTGGTGCCCCCTGCCGACGTTCGGCGCGGGCGGGGCGAACAAGGCCGTGATCGGGTCGTGGGTGGTCGACGGGAAGAGCGCGGGCATCGGCGTCCGCGAGTCCGACGCGTGGGTCACCGACTACTACGCCCGCTTCGTGCCGCACTACATCGACGCGCCGGCACCCTCGCCGGCGCAGGTCACCGCCTGGCTCGCGGAGTGAGCCGTCAGAAGGAGTCGGAGGAGTGAGCGTGCTGCTCGCCGTCGCGTACGCCCTGGTCTACACCGTCGTGGGGGTGGGGCTGCTGGCCCTGGGCTTCTGGCTCCTCGACCTGCTCACCCCCGGGCACCTGCCCACCCAGGTGTGGCGCGAGGCGAACCCGGGTGCGGCAGTGGTCTCCGCGGCGGGCGCGCTGTCGGTGGGGCTGATCGCCTTCACGACCATCTGGGTCAACGCCGCCTCGGGGTTCGGCACGGCGCTGCTCTACACCGTGGTCTTCGGCGTCCTCGGGGTGGTGCTGCAGGGCGCGGGCCTGGTGCTGCTCGACCGGCTGCTGCCGCACCGGCTCGGTGACGTGGTGATCGGGGACGCCGCGGGGGGACGCCGCCTGCACCCGGGGGTCTTCGTGATCGCGGCGTGGCAGCTCTCGGTGGCCGGGGTGGTCATCGCCAGCACCGCCTGAGCCGGCGCCGTGGCCGAGTCGAGGATCCCGATGACGAGGGCCTGACCGGTGACAGCCACGGGTGACCCGCCTGGGCGGCTCGCGGTCTCCCCGGCCGGAGGTGCGTCGCGGAGGGAGGTCGGCGGCCGGCTCCGGCGCAGCACCGCCCTGGCGCGCGCTGGGGGACCATCGACGACCGACGCGTCGGCGCCGCGGGCACGAGACGACATCGTCGTGGCCTGTGGTCGCGTCAGCTCCGCGATCCGCTCGGTTCGACGAGGCGGTGGTGGACCGGTAGCGGCGGTCCGGAGCCACCGCGGCACCCTGCTCGTCACCTCCGGGGCGTCCCCGCAGCGCTGTCGGCGCCGTCGTGACGGCCGCGGCCGCCGTCGGCTCGCTGACCGGCCGGAGCGGCGTCGCCCCGCCCGAGCGTGATGCGCCCGCTGGCGCGGCTCAGCCGGTGACGCCCCGTCGTGGTGGTGCCTGCACCACCTGGCTCGGGTGCCCTGCGGGAAGGACCCGACCCCCTCTCCGCTGGTGTGCTCGTGCACGTCGGGATCCGGCGGCGCGAGCCCCCGGGGCCGCCCACCACCCTCGACCACCCTGATCGGAGAGTCCCGTGGTCACGCACCTCCCACCCCGGCGCCCCCACCGCAGGGGCGCCGGGCCCCGTGCCGGCCTCCGCGACGACCGCGGGGCCCCGGGGTGGGCGCCGGAGGAGGACGCACGTCGATCCGACAGGACCACGGGCCGACGCTGGGCGCGAGGACCTCCGCAGCACCGTCTCCAGCGCCGCCGACGGCCCGGGACCGCTGCCCGTCGTCGACGCCGGCGTCCCGGACGCGGCGATCACCGATGTGCGGATGCCCCGGACCCACGCCGACGAGGGCATCGCGGCCGCCGTCGCGGCCCGCCGGCGCCAGCCCGACCCGGCGGTGCTGGTGCTGTCAGCGCACGGCGAGCAGGCCCTCACCACCGAGCTGGTGGCCGGTGGCGCAGCCGGGCTCGGGCACCTGCCAGAGGAGCGGGTCGGGAGGGTGGACGAGTTCCTCGTGGCCCTGCACCGCGTCGCCGCCGGGGGCACGGCGATCGACCCGCAGGTCGTCGCCCAGCTGCCCACCCGCGCCCGCACCGACACCCGGCTGGAGCGGCGGAGCCCCGGGAGCACGAGGTGCTCGCGGCGATGGCGCAGGGACCGGGCACCGCCGCCATCGCCGAGCGGGTCTTCGTCATCGAGGACGCGGTGCACGAGCACGTCCGCAGCACCTCCAGCGAGCTCGACCTGCCCCCGACGACCGCACCGACCGGCGCGGGGCCGGCAGGCGCGCTCACGCGGCCCGGCCGACCGCCCAGCCCAGGGCAGCGGCGGCGAGCCCTGCCGCGATGCTCACCACGGCGTTGAGGGCCGCGAGCCGGCGCTCGCCGTCCTCGGCCAGCCGCACGGTCTCGGCACCGAAGGTGCTGTACGTGGTCAGCGCCCCGCAGAAGCCGGTGCCCAGCGCCGCCACCAGCGCGGGCGGCACCCCGCCGCGACTCGCCGCTCCGAGCAGGACACCGAGCACCAGCGAGCCCGCGACGTTGACCACCAGCGTGCCCCAGGGGAAGCGGCCCGGGGTGCGGGCGCGGACGGCGCGGTCGACCAGGTAGCGGGCCGGGGCGCCCAGCGCGGCGCCGAGGGCCACGAGCAGCGCCGTCACGACGCACCGGCCTCCCGGGCGGGGCCCCCCGGGCCCCGCCCGGAGCGCCCGATGCCCAGGCCGGCCCGCACAGCCGCCAGGGCGAGCACCGCGGTGGCCGCCAGGTGCGCGAGCGCCGTCCACGGCCGGCCGTCGAGCAGCAGCAGGTGCGCGTCGACGGCGTAGGTGGAGAAGGTGGTGTAACCGCCGAGGACGCCGGTGGCGAGGAAGGGTCGGGCGAGGCGGTGCGCCGCGTGGCCCTCGACCACGACGGCGACGACCACGCCGATGGCCAGGCAGCCCGAGGTGTTGACGAGCAGCGTCGACCACGGCACCCCGCCCGCCGGGGTGGGCAGCACCAGCTCGACGCCGTGCCGGGCCAGCGCGCCGAGGGCCCCGCCCGCGGCGACCACCGACAGGACCGCGAGCTCCCCCGGGCCGGCTCGCCCACCTGCCACCGCCGCCTTCCGCATGGTGCGTGGTTACCACAGCCGCACCGCGGCCGGATCCGCGCCGGCGACGTAGCGTGGGCGGGAGCGAGCGGGAGGGGGACCGTGGTGCGGGTCGCGGTGGTCGGCGGTGACGGGTCGGTGGGCCGACCCCTGATCGAGGCGCTGCGCCGCAGCGGGCACAGCGCCGTCGTCCTGACCCGCGCCTCCGGGGCCGACGTGCTCACCGGCGCCGGCCTGGACGCCGCGCTGGCCGGGGTCGACGCGGTCGTCGACGTCACCGGCGCCCCCGCCGGCAGGGCCCGCACCGCCCGCGACGCCGAGCGCGCGTGCGCCGCCGCCACCGACCGCCTGATGGACGCCGGGCGCCGCACCGGGGTGCGCCACCACGTGGTGCTCTCGATCGTCGGGCTCGACCGGGCCGAGGGCGGCCCGGAGTGGGCGGGCAAGCGGGCGCAGGAGGAGCGCGCCCTGACCGGGCGGGTGCCGGCGACGGTGGTGCGCGCCACCGCCTTCCACGACGTCGCCGCGGACGTCGTCGCCCTGACCCGCGACGGGGACACCGCCCGGGTGCCGCCGCTGCTGCTCCAGCCGGTGGCGGCCACCGACGTGGCGCTGGTCCTCGTCGAGACCGCGGTCGGTCCCCCGCGCGGGCGCGCGCCCGACGTCGCCGGCCCGCAGACCCAGGACCTGGTGGACATGGCCCGGCGCACCCTCGCCGCCCGGGGCCAGCACCTCGACCTCGTGCCGAGCTGGCGCGGGGTGCCCTACGGGGTGGAGATGGCCGGTGAGGTGCTGCTGCCCGGGCGCGGCGCGCGCCTCGCGCCGACGACGTTCCAGGACTGGTTGCTCGACGACTGGCGCGCCGCCTGACCCTTCACTGCGCGCCCTGGGTCCTCACGGGGCGGCGGGGCGCGCGCCCGGGCACGGCCTCGGTGCGGTGCCCGTCGGTGACGACCGGCGCGCCGGACACCAGCACGTGCTCGATGCCCACCGCCTGCCGGTGGGGCGCCTCGACGGTGGCGGCGTCGACCACCCGCTCGGGTCGAACAGGACGACGTCGGCCACGGCGCCCGCTCGCAGCACCCCGCGGTCGACCAGCCCCGGGCGGCGCGCCGGTCGCGACGTCATCGCCGCCACGCACTCCTCGAGGTCGAGCACGCCCAGCTCGCGCACGCACCGGCCGAGGTAGCGGGCGAAGGTGCCGAAGGCGCGCGGGTGCGGGCGGGCGCCGGTGAGCAGGCCGTCGCTGCCGGCGGTGCGCACCCGGTGCGCCATGATCGCGCGCACGTCGTCCTCGTCGCCGACGTGCTGGAGCACCGTGGTGCCCAGCCGGTCGCGGACCAGCAGGTCGACGCAGACCGCGACGGCGGGAGAACCCCGCGCGGCGGCCAGCTGCGCGATGGTGGCGCCGACGCTGGCGGACAGCTCCGGGTGGCGCACCCCGATGACCGCCACCGCCGCCCGGTCCACGACGACCCCGCGGCACCCGTCGGAGCCGTGGACCTCCAGGTCGGCGCGGATGCGCCGCAGGTCACCCAGGCGCTCCAGGCTGTCCGCGGGCCCCCTGGCTGAGGCCCACCCGGGCCGCAGCGCGGCGACCACCTCGCACAGGGCGACGAGCTCGTCGGTGTCGGCGTGCATCCCCGGCGGGTGTGTCAGGCCGCTGGACGTCCCCACCGCGTCCTGCCGCAGCCCGGTGGCGACCACCGCGCGCATCGTCGCCACCTCGCCCGGGGTCGCGGGGCGGTCCTGCGAGCCGACGACGAGCATCCGCACCGTGCCCTGCGGCACGAGGTGGCAGACGTCGACGGCGGCCCCGCGGTCGACGGCGTCGAGGTGGTCGCCCACGCTGCGCCAGTCCCGCACGAGGTCCTCGCCGACCCCGTTCCACCCGACCAGCTGCTCGCGGAGGACCGCCAGGACGGCGTCGTCCACCGGGGCGCAGGACGACCCGTCCTGCCCGAGGACCTGTGTGGTCACGCCCTGCGTGGTCGCCGACAGGTGCTCCCGGTCGGTGAGCACGGCGAGGTCGGCGTGGGCGTGCACGTCGATGGACCCGGGGCTGACGGCCAGCCCGTCGGCGTCCACCACGCGTGCGCCGACGGCGAGCCTCCAGGGTGCCGGGCCCGCCCGTCGCCCCGACGCGCCCGCGCGTGATCAGCACGTCGCCCGAGCGGGCGGGTGCGCCGGTGCCGTCGACGACCAGCGCCCCGCGCACCAGCAGCGGGGGCGGCGGCGGCCGGTCGTGGCGGTCCGGGGACGCGGCGCTCACCCGAAGACCGTGCGCAGCAGGTCGACCACGACGGGCTGCTCGGCGTCGGCGTCGTCGATCACCGGGATGAGCTGCCACTCGTCGAAGGCGGTGCACGGGTGGGAGAGCCCGAGGCGCAGGACGTCGCCGACGGCCGGGTGCCGGGCGCCGCCGGTGAGCGCGACGAGGGCCAGCTGGTCGTCCAGGGCCGTCAGCGCGGCGCCGGGCAGGGGGCGCAGCGCGGCGGTGCCGCCGGCGCGCACGCCCTGCACCTGCGGCAGTCCCTCGTCGAAGGGCAGGTCGCGCTTGCCGGCGTCCACCAGCGCCAGACCCGGCTCGGGGCGCGAGAGCACCCGGGCCCACCCGTGGATCGCCGAGCGCAGCAGCGCCCCCGGCCCGCGACGCATCGGGGTGGTGCCCGCGCAGAAGCCGTCGTCGTGGGCGATGTACGCCCCCGAGCGCAGCAGCACGCGGGTGGGTGCACCCCGCCCGCCCGCCGGGTCGTGCAGGGGCGCCAGCACCTCGGCGACGACGTCGAAGCAGGTGCTGCCACCGGCGGTGACGATCGACCCACCGGGGACGGACGGGTCCAGCAGACCGGCGTCCAGCACGGCGGTGTGCGGCGCGGCCAGCTGCTGGACGTACCCGCGCACCACCTCCGGGGACCCCGGTGAGCCGTCGTGGGCCAGCGCCCCCTCGTAGCCGGTGACCCCGGCCAGGCGCAGCCCCGGTGCGGCCGCCACCGCTCGCGCCACGTCCAGCGCAGCGCCGGTGCCTCGCGCCCCGGTGCGCCCGCCCGCGGCGCCGAGCCCCACGGCGACGTCGAGCCGCTGAGCGGGCGGCACGGCGTGCGCTCGGGCCATGGCCTCCACCGCGGCGATGCTGTCGGTGCTCACCACCACCCGCGCCGTGCGCGGGGTGCCCGCCTGGTGCGCCAGCACCCCGGGGTCGACGAGGGTGGGGGTCACCAGCACCCGCGGCACCCCGTGCCCCAGCGCCACCAGCAGCTGCCAGGGGGTGGCCACCGTGATGCCCCACGCGCCCGCGTCGAGCTGGTGGCGCCACAGGGTGAGCCATGGTCGTCTTCCCGTGCGAGGCCGGGCCCACCCCGGCGACGGCCGTCCAGTGCGCCATCAGCGCCGTGCTGTGCGCCAGCGACCCGGCGTCGAGGGTGAGCAGCGGGGTGGGCACGTCCGCCAGGGGCGGGCGCTCGGCGACGACGTCGGCGGCGTCGCGCCCCCACGCCGCGACGGGCACGTCCCGGTGGGCGGGCCCGAGGACGCCGGTCGACGCGGCGTCGAAGCGCGGCGCGGCCGCGCCGGTCACCCCTCGTGACGGGCTGGCCCTGCGCGACGCCGACGTCTTCCTGCGCACCGTCGGCGGCGCCGAGCTGAACGCGGCCCTGACCCCGGCCCGCCTGGGGGGTGCGCACCGCCTCGCTCTCGCGGGTGGGCGCCGACGGCTCCGGGGACCACCTCCTCGACGTCGCCCGCGCCCACGGCGTCCACGTCGACGCCGTGGAGCGGGACGCGTCGCGCCCCACCGGCCTGGCGGGCCTCGGTGACGGCCTGCGCTGTGGCCCAGGCGATCCTCGGCAGCCGCACGGCGAGGTGGTCGCCGAGCCGGTGGATGTGGTGGTCGGTGCCGTACGAGGCCACAGCTGTGACCGGCAGGTCAGCCCACTGCGGGTGCTCGGCCGAGAGCCGGCGCACCAGGTCGGCGTCGGCGCTCACCTCGTCGACGTGCATCTTCGGGGCGGTCACCGTCGCCGTGGTGGAGGAGGGGCGAGGCTCACGGCAACGGAGTCGTGCCGCCGGGGGGTGCCGCCGCCGACGGTGCGGTCGCGCGACCGGCGGCGGCCCTCAGGACGCCATGTCGACGAAGCGCGAGTAGTGACCCTGGAAGGCGACGACGATGGTGTCGGTGGGGCCGTTCCTGTGCTTCGCGACGATGAGGTCCGCTTCGCCCGCCCGAGGTGATTCCCGATCGTAAGCATCTTCACGGTGGAGCAGTATCACCATGTCCGCATCCTGCTCGATGGACCCCGACTCCCGCAGGTCGCTCATGGCGGGCCGCTTGTCGGTGCGCTGCTCCGGCCCGCGGTTCAGCTGGCTGATCGCGATCACCGGGACCTCGAGCTCCTTGGCGAGCAGCTTCAGCGCGCGGGAGAACTCGCTGACCTCCTGCTGGCGGCTCTCCACGCGCTTGCCCGACGTCATCAGCTGCAGGTAGTCGATGACCACGAGCTTCAGGTCGTGCTGCTGCTTGATGCGCCGGCACTTCGCGCGGATCTCCATCAGCGTCATGTTCGGCGAGTCGTCGATGAACAGCGGCGCCTCGGAGACCTGACCCATCGTCCGGGCGAGCTTGGTCCAGTCCTCCTCGCGCATGGTGCCCTTGCGCATGTTCTGCAGCGGGATCTTCGCCTCTGCCGAGAGCAGGCGCATGGTGATCTCGTTCTTGCTCATCTCCAGGGAGAAGACCACCGACGTCATGCCGTTCCTGATCGACGCCGACCGGGCGATGTCGAGGCCGATGGTGGAGTTGTGGGTCGGCACCATGGAGCGGCTCGCCAGGTAGAGGTGGCTCGGGTGGGCGACCTCGATGCACCGCACGGGCACGCTGGGCACCGCCGTCACGGCGGTGATGGCACGCCCCCGGGACCCTGGCGCACCGACCCGCGCCCGCTTGTGCGCCAGCACGAGGTCCTCGTCGTGGAAGACCTGCTCATCGCTGGCGAAGCCCACGGCTGTGCCCACCGCTCGCGGCACGAGGCCGAGACTCACGAGGAGGTCGACCACCACGTCAGCCGCCTGCCCCGACGACAGGACCGCGACCACCCGACCACCGCCCCCCACCGACCCCGCCGCGTCGAGCACGCCGGCGAGCAGCGCGCGCCGCTGCGCCTCCGACCCGCGCAGGCACCGCCGCGCCGACGACAGCGCCGTCGCGGGCGGCCGCGGGGCGGCGAGGGCCGTGCCCAGCTCGTGGAGGTCGACGTCCAGGGCCACGGCGGGCAGCTGCAGCGGTCGGGTCGCCGCCACCGCATCGAGGTCGATCGCGAGATCGGAGCAGTCAGGGGTGTCGGAGCCTCCGCATCCCGGACGACTCCGATCTCGAGCCGAGCCGTCCACCTCGCGGCGCCGCGCCGCTCCGCGGTGGGTGATGCGCCCGTGCAGCTGCTCGCTCGTGCGCACCACGCCGTCGGTCAGCCACCGGTGCTGCGCGTCCGCCACGATCGCGGTGCCGTCGTCGAAGCGGACCTCGTAGCACGGCCGATCCGCCATGACCTCGGTCGCCGCCACGACCTCGGTCGGCGTCCCGTCGGCGGCGAGCACCAGGTCGCCCACCGCGACCTCACCCATCGTGGTCCAGCCGCTCGGCGTCGGCAGCGGCGTGTCGAGCGCGAGCGCCTTGCCGATCGCCGGCCGCGCCGCGATGACGATCATCTGCCCCGGGTGCAGCCCGTTGGTCAGCTGGTCGAGGTCGGCGAAGCCCGTGGGCACCCCGATCATCCCGTCGCCGCGGTGGCTGGAGGCCTCGATCTCGTCGATCGTGCCCTCGATCACCGCACCGAGCGCCACGTAGTCCTCGCTGACGCGCCGCTCGGTGACGGCGTACACCTCGGCCTGAGCGGTGTTGACCAGGGCGTCGACGTCGCCGCCCTCCGCGGCGTAGCCGAGCTGGACGATGCGCGTGCCCGCCTCGACCAGGCGCCGCAGGACGGCCCGCTCGCGCACGATGCGGGCGTAGAAGCCGGCGTTGGCCGCGGTCGGCACAGCGGACAGCAGCGTGTGCAGGTACGCCTGGCCGCCGACGCGCCCCAGCTGCCCGCGCGACGTCAGGGTCGCCGCCACGGTCACCGCGTCGGCCGGCTCACCGCGCCCGTAGAGGTCGAGCACGGCGTCGTAGACGAGCTCGTGGGCGGGTCGGTAGAAGTCGGAGCCGCGGAGCTGCTCGATGACGTCGGCGATGGCGTCCTTGCTGAGCATCATGCCGCCGAGCACGCTCTGCTCCGCGGCCACGTCCTGCGGCGGGGTGCGCCCCAGGTCCTCCGTGCCGCCCGGTGCGCCGAACGCGCCGTCGTAGGCGGGCAGGTCGATGCTCACGCGGTTGCTCCCCTCATCCGTCCTCGGTCCCGCCACTCCACCACCGACCACCGACGGTGCCGGGGACCCGTCACGGGACGCCGCTCGGGAGCGGTGCCAGGGAGCCGTGGAACGGGTGGCGGCGGAGTCCCAGCACCGTAGGCGGAGGGTCAGGGGGTGTCGACCGGCGTCCGCGCAACCCCTCCGGCCGCCCTGTGGACAACTCACGGAGCCAGGCCGATCGTCTGTGCACACACGGTGGACAAGTCTGTGGACAACGGTGGATGACGAGCCGTGGCGGGGCCGGGTTCCGCGGATTCGCCCTGTTGCCCATGTGGATGACGTGAACGAAGGGGAAACAGGTCCGATCGACCCGGCGTGTCGTCTCCGGGCGTGTCGCACGGGGTCGCCGAGGGCGTGCCGGGCCGGCGGCGCCGTCGCCGGTCGTGGGGTGGGCCGTGCCGCGGCCTGGAGCGCCGCGGCCCGTGGTGGGCGACCCGGGGTGGGGTGCCCCGTGGTGGGGTGACCCGGTGCGCCTGCGCCCCGGTCCCGTGGAGCGGCGGGTCGCCGCGATCGCCCTGCCCTCGCTGGGCGCCCTGGTCGCCGAGCCGGTCCTGCTGCTCACCGACACCGCGATCATCGGCCGCACCGGCGCGCTGCCTCTCGCCGGCCTCGCGGCGGGGAGCGTGGTGCTGGTCACCACCGTCGGGCTCTTCGTCGTCCTCGCCTACGCCACCACGGCCGCCGTGGCGCGGGGCGCGGGCAGCGGCGACCACGCCGGCGCCGTGGCGCGGGGTGTGGACGGGCTGTGGCTCGCAGCGCTGGGCGGTGCGGTGCTCGGCGCCGCGGGATGGGTGGCCGCGCCGTGGCTGGTCACGGCGCTGGGCACCCCCGCGGCCGCCGTGGACGGCGCCACCACGTACCTGCGCTGGTCGCTGCCCGGGCTGCCCGCGATGCTGCTCGTCCTGGCCGCCACCGGGGTCCTGCGGGGCCTGCAGGACGTGCGCACGCCGCTGCTCGTGGCGCTGGGCGCGGCGGGGGCGAACCTCGTGCTCGACCTCGTGCTGGTGCTCGGCGCGGGCCTCGGGCTGCTCGGTGCCGGCGCCTCGACGTCCGTCGCCCAGTGCGGCGCGGCGGTGGCGCTGGTGGTGGTCGTGGCCCGGGAGGCCCGGCGCCGCGGCGCGGGCCTGACCCTGCGCTGGGGTGGTGTGGCGCGCGCCGCGGCCGCCAGCGCGCCGCTGCTCGTGCGGACCCTGGGGCTGCGGGCGGCGCTGGTGCTCACCGCTGCGGCAGCCGCCGGCCAGGGGGTGGCTGCGCTCGCGGCGCACCACGTGGTGCTCCAGGTGTGGTTCCTGCTCGCCCTGGTGCTGGACGCCGTGGCGATCGCCGCGCAGACCCTCGTCGGGCAGGCCCTGGGCGCGAGCGACGAGGCGGCGGTGCGCAGCGTGGTGGGTGCTGTGGTGCGCACCGGCGTCGCCGCGGGCGTCGTCCTCGGGGTCGTGGTGGCCGTGGCGGCCCCGTGGGCGGGCGGCCTGTTCACCGGAGACGCCGCCACGCGCGGCGCCATCGCCGCCGCGCTGCTGGTGGTCGCGGTGGCGCAGCCCCTGGCGGGATGGGTCTTCGTCCTCGACGGGGTGCTCATGGGCGCCGGGGACGGCCGCTACCTCGCGGCGGCGTCCCTCGGTGCGCTGGTGGTGTTCGTGCCGGCGGTGTGGGCGGCTGGTGCGCTGGCCCCCGCTGGCACGCCGGGGCTGGTGGTGCTGTGGGTGGTCTTCGCCGTCGGCCTGACGGGGGTGCGCGCCGCCACGCTGGCGGCCCGGGTGCGCGGCACGGCGTGGATGGTGCTCGGCGCCGGCCGGTGAGCTGCCGCAGCGGTGCACGCGGCGTCCCTGTGCCCAGCTGGTGGGCACAGGGACGCCGCGTGCGATGTCGGACCCGGGTGCGGCCCCGAAGCCGCCAGCAGGCTCGACGCGCGCGGGGGTCGCCTCAGCGCTCGGGGACGACCTCGAGCTCGATGGTCGCCGAGACCTCGCTGTGCAGGCGCACCTGCACCTGGTAGGTGCCGGTGGAGCGGATCGGACGCATCTCGACCTTCCGGCGGTCGATCATCTTCCCCCGTGCGCCCTCGACGGCGGTGGCCACGTCGGCGGGGGTGACCGCCCCGAAGAGCCGCCCACCGGGACCGGAGCGAGACACCAGCCGCACCGATCCCCGCTCGAGGCTGGCCTTCAGCGCCTGCGCCTCCTCGAGGGTGGCGATCTCGCGGACGCGCCGGGCAGCGCGGATCTGCGCCACCTGCTTCTCGCCGCCCTTGGACCAGCCCGTGGCCAGCCCCCGGGGCAGCAGGTAGTTGCGGCCGTAGCCGTCCTTGACGTCGATGACGTCTCCGGGCTCGCCGAGGCCGGTGACCTCCTGCGTGAGGATGAGCCTCACGCCTCAGCGCCCCGCGCTGGTGTAGGGCAGCAGCGCCACCTCGCGGGCGTTCTTCACGGCCTTCGCGATCTGGCGCTGCTCCTGCACGGAGACACCGGTCACGCGGCGCGCGCGGATCTTGCCGCGGTCGGAGATGAACTTCCGCAGCAGCGTCGTGTCCTTGTAGTCGATGTTGTGGATCTTCGCCGACTTCAGCGGGTTGAGCTTCTTCTTCGGCTTGCGCACCGGGGGCTTGGCCACCGCGTGCTCCTCTCGTCAGGTACGGGTCGTGGATGACGCACGGCGTCCGCGGCGCCCCCTCGGCGGGTGGGCGAGCGCGGACGCCCATCAGAAGGGCGGGTCGTCGGAGTAGGAGCCGCCGCCCCAGCCACCACCGGACGACTGGCCACCGGAGGACTGGCTGGCACCGGCCGGCTGTCCGCCGCCGGACGGGCCGGTGGCCCACGGGTCGCTGGCACCGCCGCCGGCGGGTGCGCCCTGACCGCCGCCGAACCCACCACCACCGCCGCCCCCGCTGCGCTGGGTGCGGTTGACCTTGGCGGTGGCGTACTTCAGGGAGGGGCCCACCTCGTCGGCCTGGAGCTCCAGGACGGTGCGCTTCTCCCCCTCCTTGGTGTCGTAGGAGCGGGAGACGAGCCGCCCGGTGACCAGCACGCGGGAGCCCTTGGTCAGGGACTCGGCGACGTTCTCCGCCGCCTCGCGCCAGATCGAGCAGCGCATGAACAGCGTCTCGCTGTCCTTCCACTCGTTGCTGGTCTTGTCGAAGGTGCGCGGCGTCGAGGCGACCGTGAAGTTCGCCACGGCCGCCCCCGACGGGGTGAAGCGGAGTTCGGGGTCACCGGTCAGGTTGCCGATCACGGTGATGGTGGTCTCGCCAGCCATGCGGGTCTCCTCAGGCGCTGGTGGGGGTGGGGCGCACGCCCGCGGCGGGCCTCGGACCCGCAGGAGCGGACGGCGCGGCCGGGCTCGGTGCGTCGGGGCCCGATCCGGCCGGGCCCGGTGCGGCCGGGCTCGCCGCCGCGGGTGCGTCGTCCGCCCCGGGAGCCGCAGCGGCTGATGGCTCCGGGGTCGCGCCCTCGGCCGGGTCGGGCCGGGGGGTGCGCACCGGCACGGGCTTCTTCGGCACGGGGCGCAGGAGCTTGGTGCGCAGCACCGACTCGTTGAGCCCGAGCTGGCGGTCGAGCTCCTGGGCCACCGCGGGGGTGGCCATCAGGTCCACGACGGCGTAGATGCCCTCGGTCTTCTTGTCGATCTCGTACGCCAGGCGCCGGCGACCCCAGATGTCGACCTTGTCGACGGAGCCACCGCCCTGGCGGACGACGTTGAGGAACCGGTCGAGCGACGGGGCGACGGTGCGCTCCTCGAGGTCTGCATCGAGGATGACCATCAGTTCGTAGTGACGCATGCGGTACCCACCTCCTCTGGACTCAGCGGCCGCGGTCTCTCCGTGGCAGGAGGGTCGAGCGTCGATCCGGTCGTCAGCTCCCGCACCGGGGCGGGCGCCGCGTCACCGGGCCGCAGCCAAGACTACCGGCGGCGGCACCGGCAGCCCGCCGTCGTCCACAGGGGCCCCGCCGTCCGCGCGCGCACCGGCTCGCTGCTGCACCCGGCGGACAGCGGCGAGCGCCAACCACCCCAGCGCGAGCGACCGGGCGATCAGCGCCACGGCGTACACCCACGGCTCGGCGCCGCGAGCGGTCTCGGACTGCCCGTAGATGTACAGCCAGGTGGTGGTCGCCGCCGCCGCTTCCACCAGCGCCCACGGCAGGTGGTCGCGCCACGCCAGCCCGCTGGCCGCGACCAGCGGCAGGAACAGCAGCGCGGACTGCACGGGCACCGTGGGGGAGGTCACCAGCACACCCACCGCGGCGACCAGCGCCAGCGCGGGCGTGGCCGCCAGCAGCGCGTCGGGGCCGGTCGCGCGCGCCCACCGACGACCCAGCACCGCCACGCCGACCCCGACGACCACCAGCGCGAGCACCGCCCCGGCGCGCAGCACCGCCCCTGGCAGCACCCCGCCGCCTGCACCAGCCGGGCCATCGGTGCCGCTCGGGAGGGCCAGGTCGGGCAGCAGCCACACCGACCCGTACCCGGGCTGCCCGCCCCACCCCGGGACCCACGCGGTCGCCACCGCCGCGGCGGTGGCCACCGGCCCGCCGGGGTCACCCAGCGCCTGACCCGCCAGCCCGGTGATCCACCACGCGACCCCGACCGCGGCGAGCAGCGCGGCGGCACCGGCGGCGCTGGCCAGGGCCGCCGGCGCCCGCCGGGCGAGCAGGGCGGCGGCCCAGGTCGTCGCGAGGACGACGAGGGCCAGCGGGTCGAGCGCGGCGGCGGCGGCGAGCGCGGCGCCGCTGGCGGCCGGGCGCCAGCGGCACCAGGCCAGCAGGCCGAGCGCGACGCCGGCGACCGCCACCAGCTCCAGGGAGACCAGCCCCGAGACCAGCACGACCGGGGACAGCGCCAGCGCGGCGGCGTCCCACGGGCGCCCCCGGGCAGCGGTGAGCAGCACCAGGGCCAGCACGGCGACGACCAGCGCGACCCCGGTGAGCAGCACCGAGGCGTCGAAGGCCGCGGTTACGGGGCTGGACGCGGAGGACGTCGCTCGAGCCAGCGCCGCGGTGAGCAGCGCCGCCCCCGGGGGCTGGTCGGCGACGGTGCCGCTGGCGACCCTCGCGGCGACCTCTGAGTAGCACGCGTGGGTGAACTGCCCCGGCGAGGACCAGCCGGTGCTGCGGCAGGGCACGCGCAGGGCCACCGCTGCGGCGAGGACGGCGGTGGCCGCGAGGACCAGCACCGGGCCGGCTGGCAGCGGTCTGGGGGACGGCTCGGCGGCGTGCCGCCCGAGGGGGCCGCCGATGACCTCGCTGGCCGCGCACACCACCGGGTCGTCGACCGACGGCCCCGTGGACCCGGTGGGCCGCGCCGACCCCGCCGGACCCGGACCGGACACGGGCTGGCGCTGGGAGGGCACGCCTACCCGCCGTCGCGCCCGGCGTCCCCGCCCTGGCCCGCCACCGCAGGGCCCGCCACAGCAGGGCCCGGCACCGTCTGGCCCTGTGCCCACGCCGCCGCGGGGGCGGGCTCCAGCGACGGGGTCTCCACCGGTGTGGGCGCCGGGGACTCCTGCGTGGGCTCGGGCTCGGGGGCCGGCACGGGCTCCGAGGAGGGCTCCGGTGCCGGGGCGGGCGCCGGCTCGGCGGGCTCCTGCGTGGCGCGCCGGCTGGGCTGCTGGCTCGCGCTGGGCCGCGGGGTGGTGGCGCTGCTGCGCCGCGGGGCCGGTCGCGGGGCGGTGCCCGGGGGGAAGTCGAGCTCCTCGGTGCCGCCGAGGGCCTCCTGCATGTACCGGGTCCAGATGGCGGTGGGGAAGGACCCGCCGGTGACCTGCGCGACCCCCCCGAAGCCGGGGATCTCCAGCTCGGTGCCCACCGGCACCGCGGGATCGGAGCCGTCGGCGGAGTTGAACAGCACCACGGTGGTCGCCAGCTGCGGGGTGAAGCCCGAGAACCACGCGGCCTTGCTGTTCTGCGAGGTGCCGGTCTTGCCCGCCGCCGGCCGCCCGAGGCGCTCCGCGCGGGTCGCGGACCCGCTGGTGACCACGGCCTGCAGGGCCACCGTCGCATCCGCCATCACGCCCTCGCTGAAGACCCGCTCACCGGCGTCGGCGCCGGTGTAGCGCGCGACGCCGTCGCTGATCCTCGTCGCCGAGGCGACGAAGTGGGTGTCGTGGTGCACGCCCTGCGCGGCGAAGGTGGCGTACGCCTCCGCGAGGTCGACCGGGCGCACGCTGGCGGTGCCCAGCACGTTGGAGAGCCCGTCGGGGATGGCCTCCTCGGGCAGGCCGGCGCGCGCGGCGACCTCCTTGGTCGCCGCCGGCCCGACCTCGGCGTTGAGCTCGACGTACGCGGTGTTCACCGAGCCCGCCGTGGCCTGCACGAGGTTCACGGTGCCCGCGCTCCTGCGCCCGAAGTTGTTCACCGGCACGGTGTTGCCCTCACCGTCCTCGTACCCCTCGAAGGTGCGCGGGCTGCGCCCGTCGAGGGTCTCGCGCAGGGTGATGCCGTCCTCCAGGGCCGCGACGAGGGTGAAGGGCTTGAACGTGGAGCCGGCCTGCGCCGTGGCCTTGGTGATGGAGCTCTGCTGACCGGTGAGGCCGTCGGCCCCGGCGTACATCGCGCGCACCGCCCCGGTGGCCGGGTCGATGGAGACCAGACCGGCCTGCAAGGTCGCGGGGCGGTTCCGGGTCGGGAAGACCTCGGGGTCCTCCATCGCCGCCACCGCCGCGCGCTGCATCTCGGGGTCGATGGTCGTGACGATCCGCAGCCCGCCCTGGTCGATCTCCTCCTCGGAGACGCCGCCGGCCACGAGCTCCTCGCGCACGGCCTGGAGGACGTACCCGTTGGGCCCGGCGTAGGTGTTCGCGTCGGCGTCCTCGACGGTCACCGGCATCTGCGCGACGGCGGCGGCCTCTACGGCGGGCAGCGTCCCGGTCTCGACCATGGAGCTGATGACGTACTCGTACCGGGTCTGCGCCATCTCGGGGTCGACGGCGGGGTCCCACGCGGACGGCGCGGGGATGATCCCGATCAGCAGGGCCGCCTCGGGCACGCTCAGCTGCGCCGCCGGCTTGTCGAAGTACGCCTGCGCGGCGGTCTCGATGCCGTAGGCCTTGCGCCCGAAGTAGATGGTGTTGAGGTACCGGGCGAGCACCTCCTCCTTGCTGTCGCGCTCGTCGATCTTCAGGGCGATGATCGCCTCGCGCGCCTTGCGGGTGTAGGTCGGCGCGTCGTCCCCGTAGATGTTCTTCACGTACTGCTGCGTGATCGTCGACCCGCCCCCGAGGTCGCGGTTCGTGAGCACCCCGTAGACCGCGCGCCCCAGGCCCGTCACCGAGATGCCCCGGTTGTCGTAGAAGCTGCGGTCCTCCGCCGCGACCACGGCGTACTTCACCGAGTCCGGGATCTCGTCCGGCTCCAGCGGCACCCGGTCGATCTCGGCGAAGTCGCCCATCTCCTGCGCGTCGTCCGCGAAGTACACCGTGGACGTCGCGTAGTTGGCCGACGCCTCCTCCTCGGGGATGTCGACGGCGCGGTAGGCGATCACCGCCGCCCCGAGCACCGCGATCAGGCCCAGGAGCCCCACCAGGAGCAGCAGGCGGAGCGTGGGGATCCACCGCCACGGGGTGCGGCGCCCGGCGCGGGGGTAGTCCAGCGCGTTGGCGCGGGCGGGCGGGCGGCGGACGGGGCGGCGGGCTGGTGGTGCCGGACGCCGGGCGCCGGTGCGAGCCGGCGCGGGCCGGCGCGCGGGCGGGGCGGTGCGGGGGGCCACCTGTCCAGTATGCGGCGCGCCGGCCGCGCAGTGAGGGACGCGCGAGGGGCGCAGTGCCCGTACCATCACTGCGACGTATCGAACCGATACATCGCAGTGCACGTGTGCTGGAGGGGGACGTGGTGGCACGCCGGTCCGACGCCCTGCACCTGGCCGTGCTCGGCCTGCTGCACGAGGCGCCGCTGCACGGGTACGAGCTGCGCACCCGCCTCGACCTGCTCATCGGCGCGCTGCGCCGCCGCATCTCCTTCGGCAGCCTCTACCCCGCGCTGCGCGCCCTGGAGCTGGGCGAGTTCATCACCCGCACCGACGACCCCTCGCGCGCACCCGCCCTGGGCCTGCCCGGGCGCCGCCGCGTGGTGTACCGGCTCACCCCCGCGGGCGAGGCGCACCTGGAGGGGCTGCTGGCGGTCTCCGGCCCGGCCACGTGGGAGGACGGGCAGTTCGACGTCCACTTCGCCTTCTTCGCGCGCACCGACGCCGAGACGCGCCTGCGGATCCTCGCCGGGCGCCGCGCCCGCATCCACGAGCGCCTCGAGCGGGCCCAGCGGACCAGCACCGGGCAGGTGGACCAGGGGGGCCAGGGCGGGAGGCGCGACTCCTACCTCGCCGAGCTCGCCCGCCACGGCACCGAGTCCCTCGAGCGCGAGCTGTCCTGGCTCGACGACGTCATCGAGCGCGAGCGCGCAGCCCGCCCCCCGGCGCCGTAGCGGCCCGCACCCCGTCCCCCACCCGTTCGAAGCGCCACCAGCACATCGAGGAGATCACATGTCAGAGAAGGCCGTCAGGGTCGCCGTCGTCGGCGTCGGCAACTGCGCCGCGTCGCTCGTCCAGGGCGTGCACCACTACGCCGACGCCGTCCCGGGCACCACGGTGCCGGGGCTGATGCACGTGCAGTTCGGGCAGTACCACGTGGGGGACATCGAGTTCGTCGCCGCGTTCGACGTCGATGCCAAGAAGGTGGGCTTCGACCTGTCCGAGGCCATCGTCGCCAGCGAGAACAACACGATCAAGATCGCCGACGTGCCGCCGCTGGGCGTCACGGTCCAGCGCGGCCCGACGATGGACGGCCTCGGCAAGTACTACCTGGAGACCATCGAGCAGTCCGACGCCGAGCCCGTCGACGTGGTCGCGGCGCTGCGCGAGGCGCGGGCCGACGTCCTGGTCTGCTACCTGCCGGTGGGGTCCGAGGCCGCCGCGAAGCACTACGCCCAGGCGGCGATCGACGCAGGCGTCGCCTTCGTCAACGCGCTGCCGGTCTTCATCGCCAGCGACCCGGAGTGGGCGGCGAAGTTCACCGCCGCGGGCGTGCCGATCGTCGGGGACGACATCAAGAGCCAGATCGGCGCGACGATCACCCACCGCGCCCTGGCGCGGCTGTTCGAGGACCGCGGGGTGATCGTCGACCGCACGTACCAGCTGAACGTCGGCGGGAACATGGACTTCAAGAACATGCTCGAGCGCGACCGGCTGGAGTCGAAGAAGATCTCCAAGACGCAGGCGGTGACCTCCAACGTCGACCACGACCTCGGGGCCCGCAACGTGCACATCGGCCCCAGCGACTACGTGGAGTGGCTCGACGACCGCAAGTGGGCGTTCGTGCGGCTCGAGGCGCGAGCGTTCGGCGACGTGCCGCTGAGCCTGGAGTACAAGCTCGAGGTGTGGGACTCCCCGAACTCCGCCGGCGTGATCATCGACGCGGTGCGCAGCGCGAAGATCGCCCTCGACCGTGGCATCGGCGGCCCGCTGACCTCCGCGGCGTCGTACTTCATGAAGTCCCCCCCGGTGCAGAAGCGCGACGACGAGGCCAAGGACGACGTGGAGGCCTTCATCCGCGGCGACGTCGAGCGCTGAGCGTCTCCAGCGCGCCCGCGGCGGGCACCGCGACCCTGCGCGAGGGCGCCCGGGCCGTCCTGGCCTCCCGCGGGGCGCGGCGCCTCGTCGCTGTGCGCATCGCCGGGCAGAGCGCGGACGGCGCCCTGCAGGCGGGGTTGACGTCGCTGGTCTTCCTCTCCCCCGAGCGGGCGACCACCGCGGCGGGCATCGCGGTGGCGTCCGCGGTGCTCGTGCTGCCCTTCACCCTGGTCGGGCCCTGGGCCGCCGGTGTCCTGGACCGGTACCGGCGCCGCAGCGTGCTGGTCGTCGGTGGGGTGGTGCGTGCGGTGCTGGCGGTGGCCACGGCCGCCGCGGTCCTCGTGGGCGGCGACGTCCTGCTGGCGGTGGTGGTGCTGGCGTACCTGTCGGTGAACCGGCTCCTGCTCGCTGCCCTGTCGGCGTCCCTGCCGCGGCTGGTGCCCGCAGCCGATCTCGTGCCCGCGAACGCGCTGGTGCCCACGCTGGGCTCCGCGGCGGCGTTCACCGGTGCCGGTGCGGGGTTCGCGATCACCGCCGCCGCCGGGGTGCGCGGCCTGAGCGGCCCGGCCGGGCAGGTGGTGGTCCTCGCCCTGGTGGCCGCGGGGTGCCTGCTCGCGGCGCTGGTCGCGCGCGGCTTCGGGCGCGAGGAGCTCGGCCCCGACCTCGGCGACGCCCGGCGGGCGCACCCCTCGCGCCCGGGCGCCGACGTCGCGGCCGTGCTGCGCCACCTGCGCGCCCGCCCGGAGCCGGCGGCGGCGCTGGCGATGATCGCCCTGCACCGCCTGGGCTACGGGTTGATGCTCGTCGCCGCGCTGCTGCTCGCCCGCAACAGCCTCGCCGGCTCCGCGCTGGACGCGACCGCGCTGCTGGGCGGGTTGGTCGCGGCGTCGGGGGTCGGCTTCGCCCTCGCGGCGGCGCTCACCCCGGCGGGGGTGCGGCGGTGGGGCAGCTGCGGGTGGGTGGTGCGCTGCTGCGTGCTCGCGGCCAGCACCCCGGTGCTGCTGCTCCTCGCGCCGCACCCGGTGACCCTCGTCGCGGGCGCCGCCGTGCTGGGGGTCGCGGCCCAGGGGGTGAAGGTCACCGTGGACGCCCTGGTGCAGCACGGGGTGGACGACGTCTTCCGGGGCCGGGCGTTCGTGCTCTACGACGTGTGCTTCAACGTCGCGCTGATCACCTCGACCGCGCTGGCGGCAGCGGTGCTGCCCGACGACGGGTGGTCGCCGCCGGTGCTCGTGGCGCTGGCGGTGTGGTGGGTGGCGCTGGCGTGGGGGTACCGCGCCGTGACCCGCCGCGTCCGCGCGGCACCTTGAACCTCGACTGGCCTCCGGCCCGCGCTGGCGAGGTGGCCGGAGCACCACCTCTCTGCTGGTCGCGCGGTTCGCGGACCCCTGTGGACGACGTGCGCACGCGACTCGTCCGCGGGCGCGAGTCCCGTCGGCGCTCCCACCGCCACTCATCCGGCTCATCACGAACGAGGGTGTGGTCTGGACCCGCCGGTCTCGAGGAGGCTGCGGGCGATGTGGTCGGTGAGGTCGCGGTAGGCGGCGGTCATGCGCTGGTAGGTGCCCCGGGTGGCTTCGACGCGGACGTGCTCGTCGGTCGCGAACGGGGCGGTCAGCCCTTGCCGTCGCCGGTCGGTGAGGAGACCGGTGCCGATGTGGAGGGTGCGCCTGGCGCGGTGGAGCGGGTCGCCGGTGCGGCCCCGGTGGCCGTGGAGGTCGTGCTGGACACGCCGCCGGCACCGGTCGTGGGCATCACCGGCCAGGCGCACCACGTGGAAGGGGTCCATCAGACCCTGCCGCCAAGCTCCCGGGCGGGCGGCGAGCCGGGCCTCGAACACTCGCTCGGAGCGGCCCTCGACCATGTCCAGCAGCCGCGAGGAGCCCCTCCCGTCACGGATCGGGGTCAGATCGATGATCACGGTGACGTGCTCCTCGCCGCGGCGGGTGCAGCGCCAGACCTGCTCGTCGACGCCGATCACCTCGACGCCGTCGAAGCGCCGGACGTCATCGATCAGCACCCGGCGTCCTTCGACGAGGACCGCGTCGGCGGCGGTGTTCCACGACACCCCGAGCCCTTCGGCGATCCGGGCGACCGTCAGGTGCTGGACCACCAGCCCCTCCAGCGCCCAGCGCAGCGCACGGCGCGACTGCTTCGCCCGCGGCTGCGCGGCCCGGCCGGTGTCCTGGCGCCAGACGTGCCCGCAGCCGGTGCACTGGTAGCGGCGGACCGTGACCAGCAGCGTCGTCGGTCGCCGACCCAGCGGCTCGTGCGCCGACCGGCGGGTCACGCTGTCCCGCGCGGAGCCCTCGCAGCCGCAGCGCCGGCACCACCGGTCGGCCTCGACCGACCAGTCACCCGCCACCCCTTCAACTGCGAAGAGGCCGAAAAGTCGGCATCGGTGGCGTACGAGGGGGGACGATCGCATCTGGCGGGTGTCTTCCTGCTGGTCGTGATGGGATCGCCGCACGTCCCATCGTCCCGGGCCAGAACGGCACCCGCCAGGTGCGATCACCTCAACCCCGCACCGACGCCGTGGATCCCGGCTCGGTCGGGCTCAGTCCAGGGCGTCCTTCACCATCTGCGTGAAGGACGGGCCCGTGTCGACCGGCGGCAAGCTGGGCACGTAAGGCGGGGGTGGTTCCCCGTCGTTCCCCAGCAGCGCGTCTTCGTAAGAAGGCAGTTCGGTCATGGTCACTCTCCTCATGGGCTGGGTTTCCTGAACTCCTTCCGAGTTCCTCGCCCACGGTAGGCAGGGAACATAACGTGGCGGTGAGGCGCGGTAACGAGAGGTCGTCGACCCGGTCGCCCCGGTGCTGATGGAGGCTCCTGACCTCGGCAACGAGGATGGGGCCGTGCCGGAGAAGCAGTCACCGGGGGGAGCCGAGGACGCGGCGGTCCTGCGAGCAGGACGCGGCGGTGCGGCTGGTGCGCACGCTTCGGGGCGGAGCTCGACCGCCAGCACGAGAGGTGACCGCGTTCACCGACGCGGACCGTGACGAGCTCGGTGTCGAGCCCTGGGGGCACCTCCCACGCAGTGGGGGACTTCGACAACGCCCTGGCCGAGAGCGACAACGGCTACTACGAGGGCGAGTCGATCCGAGGACCAGCACGCCAGGGGCCCTGGAAGAGCGTCGATGAGGTGGAGCTGGCCACCCTCGGCTGGATGCACTGGCACAGCACGGCCCGGCTGCACGGGCACCTCGGCGACGTGCCCCCGGTAGATCACGAGGCAGCCTCTCCCCTGCCACCGGGAGCGACCACACCGAGGTCGACATCCCGACGCTCGAGCCTGCATCAGAACCAGGGCGACTCGGCCATCAGCAGACGGTCGTCCGTGCGCACTCCCCGTGCCGCGCGCTCGAGCCCGCAGCGGGAGCCGCCGTTCCCGATGCCACTCGAACAGGTGTGCGTGTGGCAGGCACTGCCGGCCGCACAGGCGTTCGACGTGCCGTGCGGTCGTACAGCTCGGTGGTGGCTCTGCTCCCCGAGGCGCGAGTCGGCGCCCAGGTGGCCGCCGGCTCAGGACAGCCCGGCGTGCCCTGGGCTGCGGGCGCCTCGCCGAGCTCCCGGCAGGCTCACGGAGCCTCCGACTCCGGCTGCCGCGCCCACCACGCCAGGAGTTCGGCGCGGGCGTGCTCCTCGCCGATGATCCCCGCGTCGAGCCGCACCTGCAGCAGGTGCTGGTACGCGCGCCCCACCACGGGGCCGGCGGGCACCCCCAGCGCGTCCATGATCGCCCGCCCGTCGAGCTCCGGGCGCACCGCCGCGAGCTCCTCCTCCGCCGCCAGGCGCACCACCCGGGCCTCCAGGTCGTCGTAGGCGGACGAGAGGCGGGCAGCCCTGCGCTGGTTCCGCGTGGTGCAGTCCGCCCGTGTCAGGGCGTGCAGGCGCGGCAGCAGCGGGCCGGCGTCGGTGACGTAGCGGCGCACCGCGGAGTCCGTCCACGCGCCCTCCCCGTACCCGTGGAAGCGCAGGTGCAGCTCCACCAGGCGCGCCACGGCACGGGTGGTCTCCTTGTCGAAGCGCAGCGCCCTCATCCGTCGGGCCGCCATCTTCGCCCCGACCACCTCGTGGTGGTGGAAGCTGACCACGCCCCCGCCCTCGAAGCGGCGCGTCGCGGGCTTGCCGATGTCGTGCAGCAGGGCCGCCAGCCGCAGCACCAGGTCGGGCCCGCCGGTGTAGCGGGCCTCGTACCCGATCGCCTGCTCCAGCACGGTCAGGGTGTGCCCGTACACGTCCTTGTGCCGGTGGTGCTCGTCGACGGTCAGCTTCATCGCCGGCAGCTCCGGCAGCACCTGCTCGGCCAGGCCCGTCTCCACCAGCAGGTCGAGACCGGCGCGGGGCTGCTCGCCCATCAGCAGCTTCTCGAGCTCGACCCTCACCCGCTCGGCGGCCACGATGGCGATCCGCGGCGCCATCGCCGTCATCGCCGCCGCCACCTCCGGTGAGGCCGTCGATCCCAGCTGTGACGCGAAGCGGGCGGCCCGCACCATCCGCAGCGGGTCGTCGTCGAAGGACTGGTCCGCGGGTGCGGGGGTGCGCAGCTCGCGCGCGGCCAGGTCGTCCAGCCCGCCGTGCGGGTCGAGCAGGACCATCTCCGGCAGGCGCAGCGCCATGGCGTTGATCGTCAGGTCGCGCCGGTGCAGGTCACCCTCGAGGCTGTCGCCGAAGGCCACCGCCGGCTTGCGGGAGGTGGGGTCGTACTCGTCGGCCCGGTAGGTGGTGACCTCGACGACGACATCGCCCCGCCGGGCCCCGATGGTCCCGTACGCCCTGCCGATGTCCCAGTGGGCGTCGCCCCAGCGGGCCAGCAGCGCCGCGGTGGCGTTCGGGCGCGCGGACGTCGTGAAGTCCAGGTCCGGCAGCCGGTCCAGGCGGCCGAGGAAGGCGTCGCGCACGGGGCCCCCGACGAGGGCGATCTCGTGCCCGGCGGTGCTGAAGACCCGACCGAGCTCGACCGCCTCGGGGGCGGCGGCGATCAGCGCGGCGGCCGCCCGGGCGGTGATCGCCGCACGCACGTCGTCATCGCTGGCCGTCGGCACGATCACCCAGCCTGCCAGACCGGGGCGGCGGACGGGGCGACGACCGGGACGGCGGCCGAGGTGGCTGCGACGGGCCGGGCCGGGCCGGGGCCGGGTGCGCGGCGGGCGAGCAGGGGGGCGTGGTGCGCGCCGAAGTTAGGGTGATCGCATGCCGCCTCCCGAGCGCCGACCGCGCCCGAGGCCGCACGAGCGCGCGCCCCTCCTGCGCCCCGTCGCACCGGTGGCTCCCGCGCCGTCCGCGGACCGGCGGGGGCGCGCCGGGGCGCGCGGCAGCGCCCGCGCGGTGGAGGAGACCTCCGCGGGGGGGCTGGTGGTCACCTGGACCGGCGGGGTGCCCCACGTGGCGCTCATCGCCCGCGTCAACCGCGGGGGGCGCCTGGAGTGGTGCCTGCCCAAGGGGCACCTGGAGGGCCGGGAGACCGCCGAGGAGGCCGCGGTCCGCGAGATCGCGGAGGAGACCGGTATCGAGGGCGTCGTCCAGCGGCCGCTGGGGTCGATCGACTACTGGTTCTCCGTCGAGGGTCGCCGGGTGCACAAGACCGTCCACCACTACCTGCTCAGCGCCACCGGGGGGGTGCTGAGCGTGGACGGCGACCCCGACGCGGAGGCCGTCGAGGCCGCGTGGGTGCCGCTGACCGAGCTGCCCGAGCGGCTGGCCTTCTCCAACGAGCGGCGGATCGCGCGCCTGGTCGGGACGATCCTCACCGAGGGCGCGTGAGCGTCGAGCGCCCCACCGCGGGGTCCGCCGCGCCCGCCGCCGCCCCGGCGCTCCCACGCACCGACCCCACGGGGCGGCGCCGCCCGGCGTCCGTCGTGCTGGCCGTGGTGGGGGTGCTCGTCGCGGTGCTGGTCCAGCTGGTGTCGCCCGCCCCGCCCGCCGCAGCGGGCCGGGCGGCGTCCCCGTCGGCATCGGCGTCGGCATCGGCATCGGGGGTGACGGTCCTCGTCGAGGACGTCGGCCCCGTCGGGCTGGGTCCCGATGACGAGCTGCGCGTGCGGGTGCGCGCCGTGGACCCGCGGGGCGCGGTGGCGCCCGGGGCGCGGGTGCTGCTGTCGGCCCGGTCCCTGGTGCTGGACGACGCGGAGGACCTGCAGCGCTGGGCGGACGGCGACACTGACGTGCGCGGCGACCTGCTCCTGCAGGAGGCGGAGCTGGCCGTGCCCCCGGCTGGCGCGTCGACGGGGGAGGTGGTCGCCGAGGTGGTCGCCGAGGTGGTCGCCGACCCGGGCCTGACCTCGCGCTTCGGTGGGCGCTGGGGCCCGCGGGGCCTCACGGTCGAGGTGCAGGACGCCGACGGGCAGCGCCTGGCGGCGGCCCGCAGCTTCGTCGTCTGGCTCCCCCGCGGAGCGCCCGACCAGCGCAGCGCCGTCAGCGTGCTGGTGCCGCTGTCGGCGGGGGCCCCCTCGGTGGTGGAGGCGGGCGTGCCGGCGGAGCGCATGGCGGAGCTGACCGCCCCCGGCGGCCGGCTCGACCGGGTGCTGCGCATCGCGGCGACGCCCGGGGTGGCCTGGTCCCTGGACCCCGCCGTCCTCGCCGCCGGCGCTCCCCCCTCCACCGCCCCGCCGTCCACCGCGCCCTCCGCCCCCCAGCCGTCCACCGCCACGTCCACCGCCCGCGCGGACGACGCGGTCGTCACCGCGGCACCCGCCATCCCGGGGGGTCCCGCCACG
This sequence comes from uncultured Quadrisphaera sp., assembly GCA_964242735.1. Taxonomy (GTDB): domain Bacteria; phylum Actinomycetota; class Actinomycetes; order Actinomycetales; family Quadrisphaeraceae; genus CADCUY01. The sequence goes on from CAXTAK010000008.1 coordinate 64,246, forward strand.
GCGCCGGTCCCGGGCGGGGCGTCGCCGGAGGCGCTGGACTGGCTGGCGCGGCTCGCGGCCGCGGCCCCCGAGCACGAGGTGCTGGTCCTGCCAGAGGGCGACCCCGACCTCGAGGGTCTGGCCGCCGCTGGCGAGGGGGAGCTGTACCGCCTCGCGCAGCGCACCGGAGCGGCGACCCTGCAGGCCTCCGCGCTGACCGGGACGCGGACCGACGTCGCTGCTGCGGGCGGGCGGGCGCCGTCCGCCCGCGCCCTGGACCTGGCCGGCTCGGTCGGGCGCACCGCCGTGGTCCTCGGCACCGACACCGGCGGGCGCGGGCGGGAGCTGCCGGCACGGGTCACCGTGCGGGGGGGCTCGGGGTCCGTTCCCGGCCTGGCCCCGAGCATCGCGGCCTCTCGCGTGCTGACCGAGGGCACCACCGTCGCAGCTCCGGGCACCGCTGCGCCGGCCGCCGCCTCGCCCGGAGCGGCTGGCGCCGCCTCGCCCGGAGCGGCTGGCGCCGCCGAGACGACCGCGCGCCTGCTCGCCGAGAGCGCCGTGGTCGCCCTCACCGCCCCGGCGCCCGCCGGTGGCACGGCGCAGGCGTCCGCCCCCATGCTCATCGCCCCCGCCCGCGACTGGGACGTCGACCCCGTGCTGGCCGAGCAGGTGCTGCGCTCCCTGGCGACCGCCCCGTGGGTGGGGCCCGGCTCGCTGGACCAGCTCCTCGCCGCCCCCGCGCAGGAGGTGGTGCAGGTGCCCCGCAACCGGGCGGCCGCCTCCCCGACCGGTGGGCGGAGCGGGCAGGTGGTCCTGCCCGCCGACGGCCTGGCCCAGGCGGGCGCCGCCCTCGAGCGGGCTCGGGCGACCGCGGGGGTCTTCGACGACGAGGTCGCCTCGGCCAGCGTGGAGACCGACCGCGACCAGTACCTGGCGGCCGCGGAGGGCGCCGCGGTGGCCGCGGCGTCCTCGAGCTGGCAGGAGGACCTCGAGGGGTGGCGACAGGGGCTGGCGTCGTTCACCGACCGGGCCACCGCCGTCGACCGGGGGGTGCGCGTGGTCCCCGGCAGCACGGTGACCGTCGTCGCCGCAGAGGTCGACCTGCCCGTGACGCTCGCCAACGACCTCGACCGGGCCGTGGAGGTGGTGGTCTCGCTGCGCTCGACGTCCGGGCGCCTGGAGTCGCAGGCCTCCCCGGCCCCCCGGGTGCTCGCACCCGGTGGCCGTCAGCAGGTGGGGCTGCCGGTGACCGCGGTGGCCAGCGGCGCCGACGTCGTCGAGGTGCTGCTGGCCACGCCCGACGGGGTGCAGGTGGGGGAGCCGGAGCGCGTGGAGGTGCGGGTGCGCGCCGAGTGGGAGACCCGGGGGACCGCGGTGGTCGCCGCTGTCGTGGGGCTCGTGCTGCTGCTCGGCGTCGTCCGCGCCGCGCGGCGCGGACGCCGTGGCCGGCGTCGCGGTGGGGTCCCGCCGGCCGCGCCGACCACAGCGACCGCGCCGGCGCTGGTGGCGGGGGCGACCGACCCGATCGGCGTCGACGGTGACGACGGTCGTGAGGACGGGCGCTGGGGCGCGAGCGCCGAGCCCGCCCGCCACCGCCGGCACGAGGCGCGTCCCGCGCCGACCCGGACCACCCGACGCAGCCCCGCGCCGATCGACCCCGCGGCCCGCGCCGGTGCCCCGCGTGGCTGAGCCGGTCGTCATCGGGGCGCGCGGCCCCGCCGCCCGGCAGGGCCTGCTGCGGTCCGGGATGGTGATGACCGCCGGCACCGCGGTCAGCCGGCTGCTCGGATTCGTGCGCCTCGCGGTGCTGGCCTCCCTCGTCCTCGGCGTCGCCAACGCCGCCGCCGACGCCTTCGCGCTCGCCAACGCGGTGCCCGCCAGCCTGTACCTGCTCGTCGCGGGGGGTGTGCTCAACGCCGTCCTCGTCCCGCAGGTGGTGCGCGCCTCGCAGCGGGCGGACGGCGGCGCGGAGTACCTCGACCGCCTCGTGACCACCGCCGTGCTCGTGCTCCTCGCCGTCACCGCGCTGGCCACCGTCGCCGCGCCGCTGCTGGTCACCCTGGCCACCAGCGCCACCACCCTGACCGGGGAGGGCGGCGCCCTCACGGGGGACGACCGCGCCCTGGCCGTGGCCTTCGCGTACTGGTGCCTGCCGCAGGTGTTCTTCTACGGCCTGTACGCCCTGCTGGGGCAGGTGCTCAACGCCCGCGGCAGCTTCGGGCCCTACATGTGGGCGCCGGTGGTGAACAACCTCGTCGCGATCGCCGGGCTGCTGGTGTTCACGGGGATCGTCGGTGACCGCGCCGGCGGCGACGTGACCACGGGGGACTGGACATCCGGTCAGGTGGCCCTGCTCGCCGGCTCCGCGACCGCGGGTGTCGCCGCGCAGGCCCTGGTGCTGCTGGTGCCGCTGCGGGCGGCCGGCGTGCGCCTGCGGCCCCGGCTGGGCCTGCGCGGGATGGGGCTGCGCAGCGCCGGTCGCGTGGCGGGCTGGACGCTCGCGGCGCTGGTGGTCGGGCAGCTGGCGTACTACACGATGGCGGGCGCCGCGTTCTCGGCCACCGCCGGTGTTGACCGCGACGCCGAGCCCACCGCCGGTCTCGCGGTGTGGGGGTACGCGTACCTGGTGTTCATGCTCCCCCACTCCCTGGTGGCCGTCTCGGTGGTGACGGCCCTGTTCACGCCGATGAGCGCCGCGGCCGCGGCCGGGCAGCCGGCGGAGGTGCGGCGCCACGTCTCCACGGGACTGCGCACCATCGGGGTGGCCAGCGTCGTGGCGACGGCGGGACTGCTCGTGCTCGCCGTCCCGGTCAGCGTGCTCCTCACCGGCAGCGCAGCCCGCGGGGGCACCGTCGCCCCGGTCCTGTCGGCCATGGCCCTGGCCCTGGTGCCCTTCAGCGCCCAGTACCTGCTGCAGCGCGCCCACTACGCCTACGAGGACGCCAGGACCCCGTTCCTGCTGGCCTGCCTCAGCGCGGCGGTGTGGGCCGCCGGCACCCTCGTCTCCTCCGCGGTCCTGGAGAGCCGCGATGTGCTCGCGGGGTCGGCGCTGGCGATGGCGGTGGGCATCGCGCTCTCCGCGCTCACCGGCGCGGTGGTCCTGCGACGCCGCCTCGGGGGCCTCGACGGGCGCCGCGTGCTGCGCACCCACGTGCGCCTGCTCGTGGCCGGGGCGGTCGCCTACGGGCTGGGGCTCGTCGTCGCGCGGGCCACCGGCGCCGTGGGGGTCGACACCCGCCTGGAGGCGCTGGTGGCGGCCGTCGCGTGCGGCAGCGTGGTGCTGGGGGCGTACCTGCTCCTCCTGCGCGTCCTGCGGGTCGAGGAGGTCGCGCCGCTGCTGCGCCGCCTGCCCCGGCGCCGCGGCGCGGCGGGGCGCGGCTGACCGGGGCGCCGCCCCTGAGCACCGGTCAGCCGCCCCCCAGCTCCTGTGCTGGGTGCCCGGGCGCTGCCGCGGCGCGGCGGGCCCGCACGGGCGCCCGGGCAGGTGCCGGGCGCCCTATGCTCGCAGCGCCCACCGCTCGCCCACCGCCCTCGGGCGGCGACCGCCCCACCGCGCTGGAGGAGCCCGTGCCCGAGGCCGGCCAGCCCGCCCGCGTGCTGCGCACGCCAGCCGGCGCCCAGCTGGGGACCACCGGTGCGGTGGGCCTGCTCCTGGCGGGGCGCTACCGGCTGCAGGAGCAGCGCGGGCAGGTCCTGGACTCCTCGAGCTGGGAGGCCCACGACGAACAGCTGCGCCGCCCCGTGCTGGTCACCGTGGTCGCCGGCGGCCACGTCGAGGACGCCGTCGACGCCGCACGTCGCGTCGCGGGGTTGGGCGACCCGCGGATCGCCAGGGTCCTCGACGTGGGTGACGCCCGCGCCACGGACGGGTCGGTGATCGGCTGGGTCGTCCAGGAGCGCCCCGGCGGAGTCCGCCTGGCCGAGCTCGTCGCCGGCCCGGGGGCCGCGCTCGACGCCGTCCGCGCCCGCGCGGTGGTCGGCGAGGCGGCGGCCGCGCTCGAGCACGCCGGGACCGCGGGCCTGCACCACCTCCGGCTCGACCCCTCGTGCCTGTACGTCGACGACGCCGGTGTCGTCCTCACCGGCCTGGCGGTGACCGCGGCCGCCGAGGGCGCGGACGGCGGGCCCGCGCTCGAGGCGGACCGCGAGGACGCCGTGGGGCTGGTCTCCCTGCTGTACGCGGCGCTGAGCGGCCTGTGGCCGCACGGTCGCCACGGGCGGCTCGCCGCCGCGCCGCGCACCCCCGCCGGGCCGGCGCCGCTGCGGGACGTCGTCGAGGACCCCTCGAGCGTGCCGAACGACCTCGACACCCTCGCGAGCGTCACCCTCGGGCCGCTCGACGACGGTCCCTTCAGCCCGCGCGAGGTCGTGGCCCAGCTCGCGCCGTGGGCCGCGGCGGCGGGCTCGAGCCGCAGCGGCTCCCTCGTGCTGCCCGACACCCCCGGTGCCGCGCGCCACCGCGGTCCCGCGAGGGGCTCAGGCAGCGGACCGGGTGGCGCGCCGGACGGCGAGGACGACGGCGGTCGGAGCGACGGGGCGACACGTCGCGTGCCCACCGCGCAGCTGCTGCCGCCAGCGGCGCGCGGACCACGGGGCGCACGGCCGGGCACCTCACCGGCGGGCGGACCGCGGGGCGCACAGGCGGGCCCCCCACGTGGTGCGTGGCTGCGCCCACCGGAGGGCCCGTCCCCGAGCGCAGCGCGGGGCTCGCGGCTCGCGGCTCCACGGGGCGCCCCGCCGGGGCTCGTGACCGCTCGCCAGCGGTCTCCCGGCGCTCAGGAGGCCCGCAGCGACCTCGACCCCCTCATCGCCGCCCTCGCCACGACCTCCAGCACCGCGAGCGCCGCCCCGCGGCCGCTGCGCAGGAGGGCGCGCGCAGCGGTGGTCGCCGTGCTGGTGGTGTCCCTGATCGGGGCGGTCGCCGTGGCCTGGCAGCAGCTGCCGCAGGTGCGGGGTGCGCTGGGCGCCGTACCCGGCTCCCCGGCGTCGGCGGACGCCGAGCGGGACCCGACGGCGGGGGCCGCACCGGTGGAGCCGGCGCCGCCGGTGTCGCCGGTGGTGGCGGGCATCACCGCCCTCGACCCCTTCGGCGACGTCACGGAGAACGACGACCGCCTGGGCCGCGCCACCGACGCCGACCCCGCCACCCGGTGGGACTCCAGCACCTACGTCAGCGCGGCGCTCGGCGGGCTGAAGAGCGGCGTCGGCGTCGACCTGGCGCTGGCGGAGGAGGCGAGCGTGCGCGAGGTCGAGCTGCTCGTCGGTGGCGGTGGGGGTGCGGTGGAGGTGCGCACCTCCCCCGACGGCACCTTCGAGAACAGCGCCGTCGTCGCGACCGCGACCGTGGGGGACGGCGCGGGGGGTCCCGTGGTGGTCGCCCTGGAGCAGCCGGTGACGACGTCGCACGTGGTCCTCTGGTTCACCACGCTGCCCACGACACCCGACGGGTACGTCGTCCAGCTGTACTCCGCGGTGGTGCGCTGACGGCGCCAGCCGTCCCCGCGGCACAGGCGGCGCCAGCCGGCCACGAGCACAGGCGGCGCCACCGGTGCTGGGGGGGCGCCCCCCGGGGAACACGGCGTCCGTGACATCGGTTGACGACCCTGCGAGCATCCGGTCCACGACGTCCGGACCCCACGGGGTGCCGCCGATCACGAGGAGCGCCACCACCGTGTCCACCACCACGCCCACCGCCACCGACGCCGGCACCCGGGTCCACGACGTCGTCATCGTCGGCTCCGGCCCCGCCGGGTACACCGCCGCGATCTACGCGGCCCGCGCGAACCTCGCCCCCGTGGTGGTGGCCGGCTCGGTGACCTCCGGCGGGGCGCTGATGAACACCACCGAGGTGGAGAACTTCCCCGGCTTCCCCGACGGCCTCCAGGGGCCGGACCTCATGGAGCGCATGCAGGCCCAGGCCGAGCGCTTCGGGGCCCAGGTGGTCTGGGACGACGCCGTCGCCGTCGACCTGCTCGGCGACGTCAAGACCGTCACCACGGGCTCGGGCGAGGTGCTGCGGGCGCGGGCCGTCATCCTCTCCACCGGCTCGGTGTACCGCGAGCTCGGGCTGGCGAACGAGAAGCGCCTCTCCGGCCACGGGGTGTCGTGGTGCGCCACCTGCGACGGCGCCTTCTTCCGCGAGAAGGACGTCGCGGTCGTCGGCGGCGGGGACTCAGCGCTGGAGGAGGCCACCTTCCTCACCCGCTTCGCGCGGAGCGTGACCGTGGTGCACCGCCGCGACTCCCTGCGCGCCTCCAAGATCATGCAGGACCGCGCCACCACCGACCCCAAGATCCGCTTCGCGTGGGACAGCGAGGTCGCCGACGTCCTGGGGGACGCGAAGGTCTCCGGGCTGCGCCTGCGGGGGAGCCGCACCGGCGAGGAGCGCGACCTCGACGTCTCGGGCGTGTTCGTGGCCATCGGCCACGACCCGCGCACGGCGCTGTTCCACGGCCAGATCGACCTGGACCCGCAGGGTTACGTCGCCGTCGACGGCCGCAGCTCCCGCACCGGGGTGCCCGGCGTCTTCGCCTGCGGTGACGTCGTCGACCACGAGTACCGCCAGGCCATCACGGCGGCCGGCTCCGGGTGCGCGGCGGCCCTGGACGCCGAGCGCTACCTGGCCTCCCTCGACGACGACGAGACCCCGTTCGAGGCGTCCCTCGAGGCCGCCCAGGTCGGCGCCACGGCCTGACCCGGGCATCACGACCCCAGCACACCCGCAGACCCACCACCACCACCCCGGAGGCACCCATGACCGCTCGATCCGTGACCGACGACTCCTTCGCCACCGAGGTGCTCAGCGCCGACAAGCCGGTGCTGGTCGACTTCTGGGCGCCCTGGTGCGGGCCGTGCCGCCAGGTCGGGCCGATCCTCGACGAGCTCGCCAGCGAGCACGCCGACAGCATCGACGTGGTCAAGGTGAACGTCGACGAGAACCCGCAGCTCACCGCGCGGTACGGGATCACCTCGATCCCCGCGCTGAACGTCTACTCCGGCGGCGAGGTCGTCCACTCGATCATCGGTGCCCGCCCGAAGCCCGTGCTGGTGAAGGAGCTCGCCGCCTACCTCGGCAGCTGAGCGCTGGGCCGCAGAGCACCGGGCCGCTGGTTCCTGGGCAGACGACAGCGGTGCGCGTGGTGCGTGACGGTGTGCGCCGTCGCCGTGCTCGTCGCGGCGGCCGCGGGACGATCACCGACGGCGCACACCCCGGCGGTCCGTCTCCTTTCCGGCCGGTGCTCCGCGGTCAGCAGCGGGGGACGGGGGACGCGGCGCCCCCCGGGTGAGACCTCACGGGGGCCCGCGCGTCCCCGGACCACGAGGGGCTCCCCGAGGTGGTGCGCTCGACACCGGCGACACCCGTGGTCGCCACCGTCGACCACCGCACCAGGTCGTGGGCGGCTGGGTCCCGGGCGGCTGAGTGCCGCCGGTCCACAGCGGCGGTCGGGACGCGTGCCGCCGCGCCGTCGCCGTCACGTGGTGGCGCAGCGGCGACCCGGCCTGGTGAAGGCCTCCGCCAGTTCCACGGGTCCGACGACGTGGATGTCGGCGTCGAAGGCGGCGACCGCGGCCGCGAGCCCCATCCACGACCAGGAGCCGAGCACCAACCGGCTGCGGGTCGGCCCGAGGGCCTCGACGAAGCCGTGACGCACCCACGGGGCGATGTCAGCGGCAGGGACGTCCAGGACCACCTCCCCCCGGCACGGCCACCCCTCCGGGTGGTCGTAGCGCTGGAGGCGGGCGGTGACGAACCCCGCGAGGTCACCGCCGGGCAGCTCGCGCGGGGCGAACCGCGGTCCGGTGGGAGTGCGCGGCGTCACCCGGTCCGCGCGGAAGGTGCGCCAGTCGCACCGGTCGAGGCCCCACGCCATGAGGTACCAGCGCCCGGCCCAGGTGACCAGGTGGTGGGGCTCGACGCGGCGCGACGACGACCCACCGCGCACGGCGGCGTCCTGCGCCCCTCCGCTCGTCGTCCGAGCGTGGTCGAAGCGGAGGACCTCACGGGCGCGCACGGCCGCGCTCAGCGCCAGCACCACATCGGGGTCCAGCGGCGGTGGTGTCCTGATCCCGGTGCGCGGGACGGCGCTCACCCTCACGGAGTCCACGCGATGCCGCACCCGCGCCGGCGTGACCTGGCGGACGGTGGCCAGGGCCCTCGCGGTGGCCTCCTCCATCCCGACCAGCGTGGTGGCCGTCTGCAGCGCGACGGCGAGGGCCACGGCCTGGTCGTCGTCGGACAGCAGCGACGCCGAGGTCCCCAGCACGCCGTCGATGCTGGCACGGGTGGAGGACCGGGACTGACCTCCACTGCCGCGGAGCTGCCTCCGACCGCGACGCACCCGTCAGGTCCACCGCCTGCGCCGACGACAGCGCGGTGACCGGCACGCACCTGGAGGCACCATGATCGACCGCACGGGCTCGCAGATCGACCACCTGAACATCGCCGTCCCCGACCTGCAGCGGTCCCTCGCGTTCTACGAGCCCGTCCTGGCCGTCCTGGGGATCGTCGAGGTCCTGGCCGTACCCGCCGACGGAGCCGCACGACGACCTGCGATGCACGGCTTCGGCTGGGCCAGGAGGAAGCCCTTCTTCTGGCTCATCGCCGATGGCGAGGTCGGGGCGAACATGCACCTGGCCTTCACCGCCCCCGACCGGGGAGGAGTCCGCGCCTTCTACGAGGCGGCCGTCGCCGCGGGCGGCAGCAGCCTCCACGAGCCGGGCACCTAGGAGGAGTACCACCCCGACCACTGCGGCGGGTTCGTCCTGGACCCGGACGGCATCAACCTCGAGGCCGTCTGCCACCACCCCGGGTGAGCGCGCCGGATCGATGCGCCGGCGAGAGCCTCACCGGGTGAGCGCGAGGGAGCCCAGGAGCTGCTCCAGGGCCGCCTCGACGTCCTCGCGCCAGTCCAGGGCCGCTCCCAGCTCCAGCCGCATCCGGGGCACCAGGGGGTGGTCGCGGACGACGCTGAACCCGACGGCCTCGTAGAACGCCTGCGGCAGCAGGCAGGGCGACGGGGTCCCGTCGCCCTCACCCGGACCGATCGCGAAGGCCTCGAGCGCGCGGATCCCCCGCTCGGTGAGGTCCTTCGCCACCCCCTGGACGAGCATCCGCGCGATGCCCCGGCCCTGGTGGGACCGATCCACGCGCACCGTCACCAGCACCGCCGCATCAGGACTGACCGGTGACGTCCAGAAGCTCCCCGCTCGCGGGGCGTGGGCGGACGACGCGATGCTGGCGTGGCCCACGGGCTGCTCCCCCACGTAGGCCACGCGCCCGGCACCGCCCCAGGTGAGCAGCAGCGACGACAGCCACGCCTCCTTCTCGAAGGCGGGATCACCGCCGGCAGCCGCTCGCTGGGCGGCACCGGCGTCCAGCTCCCAGCGCAGGCAGGTGCGGCACGCCGGGGCGAGGTCGGCGAGGGTGTCGAGGGAGAGCTGGGCCATGCGTCGCGGGCCGTCGGGGTGACCGGCGCCCGCGGCGTCCCCGGCACCGCTGGAGGTCACCGCATCACCTGCATCCGCCGTCCGCGCTCAACGGCGCCCGCTGTCGTCGCCCGGCGCCAGGAGGGCCGCGATGCGCGTGAGGTCCTCCGCGCCCGCGAAGTCGATGACCAGCCGCCCGCGGCGCCGCCCCGGCACGACGACCACCTGCGTGCCCAGGGCGTCGGCGAGTCGTGCTGCCACCCGCGCCAGGTCCGGCGGCACGACCGCGGAGGTGCGGGTCCTGGGCACCTCCGGCGCGACGGCGCCGCCGAGGGCGACCGCCTCCTCCGTGGCGCGCACGGAGAGGTTCTCCGCATCGACCCGCTGCGCGAGCCGCTCCATCGCGTCGGCGTCGGGCAGGCCGAGGAGAGCGCGGGCGTGGCCCGCGGACAGCGCACCGACGACGACGCGCCGCTGGACCGCGGGAGGCAGGCGCAGCAGCCGGACGGTGTTGGTGATCTGCGGCCGGGAGCGGCCGATGCGCCGCGCGAGCTCGTCGTGGGTGCAGCCGAAGTCCTCGAGGAGCTGCTGGTAGGCGGCGGCCTCCTCGAGGGGGTTGAGGTCGGCGCGGTGCAGGTTCTCCAGCAGGGCGTCGCGCAGCAGGGCGTCGTCGCGGGTCTCACGGACGATGGCGGGCACGGTGGTGAGCCCAGCGGCGCGGCTCGCCCGCCACCGGCGTTCGCCCATGACCAGCTCGTACCGGGCACCGCTCGTGGCTGCGTCCCCGTGACCCGCGCCACCGCCGGCCCGGTCGTCCGCTCCGTCGTCCGCTGCGTCGTCGGCGCCCCGATCGGCGGCGGCCACCCGGCGGACGACCACCGGTTGCAGGACGCCGATCTCGCGCACGCTGTCCACCAGCTCGGCGAGGGAGGCGTCGTCGAAGTCCCGGCGCGGTTGGCGCGGGTTCGGGGAGATCGCCTCGACGGGCAGCTCGAGGAGCTCGACGCCGGGCACCGGCACCAGACCGGTGGCCGGTGCCACCGGTCCGTGCTCGAGACCCACCGCCCCACCCGACGAGTCGGGGGAGTCGGCGAGGCTCGGCACCCCGCCCGCTGTCGCACGGTCGTCCGAGTGCTCGGCCGGGTCCCGGTCCTGCCCCGGTGCGTCGGCGGCGGTGCCCGGTGCGTCGTCCCGTGGTGCGGGGGCGAGGAGGAGGTCCATGGGGCGCCCAGCGCCGTCGGTCGCCGGGGGGATCAGCGCCCCGAGGCCACGACCGAGGCCGCGGCGGCGCTCAACCACGGGTGCCCGCGGGTCGGACGTGGCTCACCGCCGGCGACGGTTTCACGTGGAACACCGCTCAGCCCGCCGCCGCGGTGGGGCGCTCGGCGATCTCACGGGCCGCCGCGAGGTAGGCCAGCGCGCCGCTGGAACCCGGGTCGTACGTCATCACCGTCTGCCCGTGGCTGGGGGCCTCCGCGACACGCACCGAGCGGGGGATGGTGTGGTCCAGCACCTGGTCGGGGAAGTGCTGGCGCACCTCCTCGGCCACCTGCGCGGCCAGGCGGGTGCGCCCGTCGTACATGGTCAGCACCATCGCCGAGACGCGCAGGGCGCTGTTGAAGCGCTCGCGCACCAGGTCGATGCTGCTCAGCAGCTGCGTGACGCCCTCCAGCGCGTAGTACTCGCACTGGATCGGGATCAGCACCTCCTGAGCGGCCAGCAGCGCGTTGATGGTGACCAGGCCGAAGCTCGGCGGGCAGTCGACGACGATGTAGTCGAAGCGCGGAAGGTCCTGCTCGGCGCGCTGGCGCTGCAGCAGCTCGACGGCGCGGCTCAGGAGCGACTCGCGCGCCGGCATCGGCACGAGCTCGATCTCAGCGCCGGCGAGGTCGATCGTGGCCGGGCAGCACCACAGGCCCGGCACGTCGGGGCACTCCTGCAGCACCTCGGCGATGGGACGGGCGTCGGTCAGCACGTCATAGGTGCCTGCGACCTCGCTGTGGTGGTCGATGCCCAGCGCGGTCGAGGCGTTGCCCTGCGGGTCGACGTCGACCAGGAGCACCCTGAGCCCGGACTGCGCCAGCGCGGCCGCCAGGTTCACGGCGGTCGTGGTCTTGCCGACCCCGCCCTTCTGGTTGGCCACCGCGATGGTGCGGGTGCGCACCGGGCGGGGGAGCTGGCGGCCCGCCAGCGTGATCCGCAGGCGCGCGTCGGCGGCCATCTCCCGCGCCAGCGGGGTGTCGTCGTCCGCGTCGGGGATCACCGACGCGACGTCGCGGCGCACCCTCAGGTCCGCGGCGTCGGCGCCCGCCAGGTCGGGTGCGGAGGGCTCAGCGGTCACGGGGACCGCCGGTCGAAGGGGGGACGGGGCGCACGCTGGTCACCTGGTCCTTCCGAGGTCTGCACGGCGGGCGGCGCACCCGCGCTCACCGGCTGCGCGCCGGCGCCCGCGGTGGTGCCCCGCGTCGGGGCGCCACAGTAACGCGCACCACGGTCGTCGCGACCAGCCGATCACCGCCGGCTGCGGGGGGCTCGGCGGTGACCACCTCCCAGCTGGCGGCCCGCAGCCGGCGCAGCCGGGGCAGCGCGGCGGCGAGCTCCTCCGGTGCGGAGCGGCCCTTCATCGCCAGCAGCTGACCGCCCGGTTCCACCAGCGGCAGGCACCACCCGGCGAGGCGGTCCAGCGGGGCGACAGCCCGGGCGGTGACGGTGCCCGCGGTGACCCCGCAGTCCTCGGCTCGGGCCCGCACGACGCGCACGCCTCGCGCAGGCACCCCGTCCGTGGTGCGACCAGCGGCGATGCCGAGGTCGTCCACGACCTCGGTGAGCCACGTGACCCGGCGCTGCATCGGCTCGACCAGGGTCAGCGACAGGTCCGGTCGGGCGAGGGCGAGGACCACGCCGGGCAGCCCGGCACCCGACCCGACGTCGATGACGTGCCCGTCAGCGGGGCACCAGCGAGCCAGCGCCGCGCAGTCCATGACGTGCCGCTCCCACAGCCGCTCGCCCTCACGCGGGCCGATGAGGCCACGAGCCGTGCCCGCGACGGCGAGCAGGTCCACGTAGCGCTGCGCCTCGGGGACCCGGTCGCCGAACACCTCGTCCACCGCGGCCCGCAGCTCCGGAGGCGGTGGGAGGACCGGTGTCCCACGGGGAACACCGAGCAGGTCCGCTGGCCGCGGAGCGGGTGTTCCCCGTGGAACACCGCTCGTCCCGCCGCCCGCGGACGCAGGACTCACGCGGGGTGGACGACGACGCGCCGCTGGGGTTCCACACCCTCGGAGTCGCTCGCCAGACCAGCTGCCGCCACCGCGTCGTGCACGACCTTGCGCTCGAAGGGGTTCATCGCCGTGAGGCGCACGGACTGGCCGCCGGAGCGCACCTCCTCCACAGCGGTGGTCGCCAGGGCCACCAGCTCACGGCGGCGCTGCGCGCGGTAACCGGCCACGTCGAGCATCAGGCGCGAGCGCTCCCCGGTGCGCGCCTGCACCGCGAGGCGGGTGAGCTCCTGCAGGGCCTCCAGCACGTCGCCCCGTCGGCCCGCCAGCGCCCGCAGCGGTGACCCCGCCCCGCCGTCGGGGGAGGACTCGGCGCCGTCCTCGCCGATGATGGACAGCGCGGCGCGCCCGTCCTCCACGCCGATGTCGATGTCACCGTCGAGGTCGACGATGTCGAGGAGCTCCTCGAGGTAGTCGGCGCCGACGTCACCCTCCTCCACCAGGCGCTGCGCCCGCCCGCCCGCCGTCTCGGCCGCCACCGGCTCGGCGGAGGCCGTGGCGGGTGCGACGGGGTCCGCGACCGGCCCGGTGCGGTCCGCGGCGGTCAGGACCTCGGGGTGCGCGGTCGACGCCGGTGCGGTGGCGAGCTCGGTCTCGGGGGTGCTGGTCACGACGATCACCTCGGGGATGTGGCGGGGCCGGGCCGGACCCGGTGGGTGATGGGGGCGCTCCGGCGCCGGCGGGTCAGGCGCCGGATCCGGGCCGCCCGGCCGGACGGCGCGTGCTGCCGCCCTTCGGCCGGCTGGAGCCCTGGCGCTGCGGCGGCTGCTGGCGCTTGGCCTGCTGGCGCTTCGGCTGCTGGCGCTGGCCGCTGACGGAGCGGGCCGTGGACGCGCCCGCGCCATCACTGGAGGAGCCGGTCGCCGTGGGACCGGCGACCACCTCACCGCGCACCTCGACGCTCCCACCCCTGCCCGCTGGGCCGTCCACCACCGGTCCGGGCTTGCCCTTGCGGGCCCGGCGCGCGGCGAGGGCCTGCTCCGCCGGGGAACCGGGGGCGGGCATGCGCCGGATCACGTAGAACTGCTGCGCCCCGGTCCACAGGTTGGTGGTCAGCCAGTACACGAGCACCCCGAGCGGGAAGTTGACGCCCGTGACGAGGAAGATCACGGGGAAGGCGTACAGCAGGATCTTCTGCTGCTGCGCGAAGGGGTTGTCCAGCGACGACGCCGGCATGTTCTTCATCATCAGCTGCCGCTGGGTGAGGAACATCGTCAACGACATGAGGATGATCAGCGTCAGGGTCACCGCCTTGGCGGCGAAACCCTCGGTGTAGAGGAAGGTGTCGGTCAGCTCGGCGCCGAAGAGGCTCGACCCCGCGGCCTGGCGCGCCAGCGTGCCGGTCAGCGGGCCGACGCCGTCCCCGTCGTTGCCGATCCCGTTGTTCAGCACCCGGAACAGGGCGAAGAAGAACGGGGCCTGCAGCAGTGCGGGCAGGCACGAGGACAGCGGGTTGGTGCCGTGGGCCTTGTACATCTCCATCTGCTCGCGCCCCATGGCCGCGCGGCTGTCGGGGTCGGTCTTGCCCTTGTACTTCTGCTGGAGCTTGCGCATCTCGGGCTGCAGCAGCTGCAGGCCCCGCGAGGCCTTGATCTGCTTGAAGAACAGCGGGATCAGCAGGATGCGCAGGACCACCACGAGCCCGACGATCGACAGCGACCACGTCCAGCCGCTCGTCGGATCCATGCCGAGGGCGGTGGTGAGCAGCGCGTGGAACTGCACCATGATCCACGCCACCCCCCACTCCAGGGGGTAGAGCAAGCTGAGGAAGAAGTCGCCGATGGCGCCCATCACCACGTCCTTGTCAGGTCGGTCCGGTCACCGGCGCGAGCCGGCACGGGGTCGTAGCCACCGGGGGACCACGGGTTGCACCTCAGCACCCGCCAGGCGGCGAGGGCGCTGCCGACCACCAACCCGCGAGTGGTGATGGCCTGGACGGCGTAGGAGGAGCAGGACGGTGCGTACCGACAGCGCGGGCCCAGCATGGGGGAGATCACCAGCTGGTACGCGCGCAGCAGCAGGACCGCGGCGCGGGCCGGCACGCTGATCACGACGGCGGCCACCCGGCGGGCGGTCCCGGCGCGAGTGGTGGCAGCGGGGCCGGGCAGGGCGCGTCCGTCCACCTCGGGGTCTGTCATCGAGCACCGCCCGAGTGCTCCGTGCGGTGCTGGTCGGAGCGGGAGCGGTCACGGCTCGTGGTGGCACGGGGGCGCAGGGCCGACCGCAGGTCGCGGTCCAGCTCGGTCCCCAGCTCGGCGCTGGAGGCAGCCGCCGCCCCGGGCGCGGCGCGGACGACCACGCGGGTGCCCGCTGGCAGGTGCGGTACGCGCTCGGCGAGCAGGTGGCGCAGCCGCCGCTTGACGGTGGTGCGGACCACCGCTCCCCCCACGGCCTTCGAGACCACCAGTCCCGCCAGCACGGGTGGCGGCGCGGCATCGTCGGGTGCGAGCGCGACCTGGCGACCGGGTGGAACGCTGCTGGTGGGCGCCCCGCCGTCCTGGCGCGCGTCAGCACCGGTGGACGCACCACCGAGGATGTGGACGACGAGCAGCGGGGACCCGGTGCGGCGCCCGCCACGCACCACCTCGCGGAAGTCCGTGGAGCGCCGCATCCGGTACCGGGCGGGGAGCACCGGGACGGTCGCGGTCAGGCGGACAGCTCGGTGCGCCCCTTGTGGCGCCGCGCGGCGAGGATGGCGCGCCCGGCGCGGGTGCGCATGCGCAGCCGGAACCCGTGCACCTTGGCACGGCGCCGGTTGTTGGGCTGGAAGGTCCGCTTGCTCACGAGGTCTGCTCCATCTGGTCTCGCCGGCTCGTCTCGCCGGGCGTGATCGCCGTCCGGGCGGTGCCCCGCGCAGTGGTGCGCGAGCCGCCCGGCGACCGCAACTGCTCGACGGTACGGGTGCCCGAGCGCCGGGGTCAACCCGGCCCACTACCCACAACAGGATGTACACAGGTTGTGGACAGGTCTGTGGATCAGTCACGATGTCCGACCTCGGCCCGCCGCTGCGGCGACCTGTGGGCCCCGACGGCCGCCGGTGCCCGGCCGGGGTGCTCGGCCGGGCCGAGGAGCGAGGAGCGTGGCGTGGCAGCAGAGGACCTCCCGCAGGTGTGGCGGGCCGTGATGGGCGCTCTCGGCACCGACGCGCGCGTCACCTCGCAGCAGCGCGCCTTCCTGCGCCTGACCAGGCCCCTGGGCCTGCTCGACGGGACGGCGCTGGTCGCGGTGCCCAACGAGCTGACGCGGGAGGTGCTGGAGCACCGCGTGCGCGGACCGGTGCTGGAGGCCCTCGCACTGCAGCTGGGCCGCCCCGTCCTGCTCGCCATCAGCGTCGACCCCTCCCTCGACGGGGACGGAGCACCGGCGCCGAGGTCCGGTGCGGTCCCGGAGGGCCCCGCTGGCGCGGGCGCCGACGAGGACGTCGACGACGTCGACCCGGCGGACGCGGTGGGCGGAGCGGTCGGCAGCGCCCCGGGGTCGGCGCCGGAGGACGGCGACGGCGGGGGCGCCCACGGCGAGGGCCTGCGCCCGGCTGAGGACGGCGGTCTCTTCGCGGTGGACCGCCCGCTCAGCTCGACCCCGGGCAGCCGCCGGCCCCGGCGCGAGCGCGAGTCGCGGCGCGACGTCGAACCGGCGCGCCTGAACCCCAAGTACACCTTCGACACGTTCGTCATCGGCGCGTCCAACAGGTTCGCGCACGCCGCGGCCTTCGCCGTCGCCGAGGCCCCGGCCAAGGCGTACAACCCCCTGTTCGTCTACGGGGACTCCGGGCTGGGCAAGACCCACCTCCTGCACGCCATCGGGGAGTACGCCCAGCACCTCTTCGTGGGGGTCAAGGTGCGCTACGTCAACTCCGAGGAGTTCACGAACGACTTCATCAACTCCATCCGCGACGACAAGGCCGGGGTGTTCCAGCGCCGCTACCGCGACGTCGACGTGCTGCTCATCGACGACATCCAGTTCCTGTCGAACAAGGTGCAGACGCAGGAGGAGTTCTTCCACACCTTCAACACCCTGCACAACGCCGAGAAGCAGGTCGTCATCACCTCGGACCTGCCACCAAAGCAGCTGTCGGGCTTCGAGGAGCGCATGCGGTCCCGCTTCGAGTGGGGTCTGATCACCGACATCAACCCCCCCGACCTCGAGACGCGCATCGCCATCCTGCGCAAGAAGGCCGTCGGGGAGCGGCTGCAGGCGCCCGACGACGTGCTGGAGTTCATCGCGTCGAAGATCTCGACCAACATCCGCGAGCTGGAGGGCGCGCTGATCCGCGTGACCGCCTTCGCCAACCTCAACCGCGCCGACGTGGACCTGCCCCTGGCGGAGGTGGTGCTGAAGGACCTCGTCACCGGCGCCGAGACCGGCGACGTGTCGGTGGCGACGATCATGTCGCAGACCGCGACCTACTTCGAGCTGAGCATCGAGGACCTCTGCGGGGCGTCCCGCTCCCGGGCGCTGGCCCACGCCCGCCAGGTGGCCATGTACCTGTGCCGCAGCCTCACGCAGCTCTCCCTGCCCAAGATCGGGCAGGCCTTCGGGGGGCGCGACCACACCACGGTGATGCACGCGAACAAGAAGGTCCGCGACTCGATGGCCGACGACCGCACCGTCTACACCGAGGTCAGCGAGCTGACGAGCCGCATCAAGGAGGCTCACCGCGGCACCCTGTGAGGGGTCCCGCGGGTGGGCCCCGACCCTGTGGACGGAGGACCGAGAACGGTGGACATCCACCCCCTCATCGGTGGACGGCGGGGGGCCCTGCTGTGGACGGGCTGTGGACGGAACTCTGTCATCCACAGACCCACGGGGTGCCTGTGGACGGCCGTCCACAGGCCATCCACAGGCCGATCTAGGCCCTGAGCTGCGAGAACGGCATTTGTCCACCGTATCCACAGCGCCTACGACGACGACGGAACCCTCTACCTCCGGATCCGATGGTCCACGCACATCTGGGGATGGGGACGAGGTCGAGGTCACCGGTCTGTCGGTATGGTGCGCCCGCCGGCACGGACAGGACGACGACGGGAGGGGCAGCGCGTGAGGTTCCGGGTAGAGCGAGACGCGCTGGCCGAGGCCGTCGCGTGGACGGCGCGCGCCCTGCCCCAGCGCCCCCCCGTGCCCGTGCTGGCCGGGATCCTCGTCGAGGCCGACGCCGCGGGCAGCCTGCGGCTCTCCTGCTTCGACTACGAGGTCTCCGCCCGCACGGAGGTGGCCGCGGAGGTCACCGGACCCGGGAGCGCCCTGGTCTCCGGGCGGCTGCTCGCCGACATCACCAAGTCCCTGCCGGCCCGCCCGGTGGAGGTCGTCCAGGACGGCGCGAAGCTCAGCGTCACCTGCGGGGCCAGCCGCTTCGCCCTGCTCACCATGCCGGTGGAGGAGTACCCGTCGCTGCCCGCGATGCCCCCGGCGCTGGGCACGGTCGCCGGCGACGTGCTCAGCGACGCCGTCGCCCGCGTCGCGCTCGCCGCGAGCCGCGACGAGACCCTGCCCATCCTCACCGGGGTGCGCGTGGAGCTCGAGGGCGACGTCCTCACGCTGCTGGCCACCGACCGGTACCGCCTGGCGATGCGCGAGCTGCCCTGGCGCTCGGCCTCCTCGAGCACCTCCGCGGTGGCCCTGGTGCGCGCGCGCACCCTCAGCGACGTCGCGAAGTCACTGGGCAGCGGGGACGTGACCATCGCCCTGGCCACCGAGGCCGACGGCGGCGCCGGGACCGGCGGCGTCGGGGGCCGTCGCGGGAGCGGCAGCGGCATGGCCGGCTTCGAGGCGGGCGGACGCCGGTCGACGTCGCAGCTGGTCGACGGCGACTACCCCAAGGTGCGCGCCCTGTTCCCCGCGGAGGCGCCGGTGACGGCGGTGGTCTCCACCCCCGCCCTGCTCGAGGCGGTGCGCCGCGTGGCCCTGGTCGCCGAGCGCAACACCCCCGTCCGCCTCTCCTTCTCCGCCGGTCAGGTGGTGCTCGAGGCCGGGCAGGGCGAGGACGCGCAGGCCTCCGAGAGCATCGAGGCCACCCTGAGGGGCGAGGACATCACCATCGCCTTCAACCCCCAGTACCTGCTCGACGGGCTCTCCGCGGTGGGGGCGCCCTGCGTGCGGCTGTCCTTCACCCAACCCACCAAGCCCGCGGTGCTCACCGGGCAGGACGAGCTCGACGCCGACCACGACACCACCTACCGGTACCTCCTCATGCCGGTCCGCCTCGCGGGCTGACCGACCAGCACTGCCGCCACGTCCTCACCCACCACGCCCAGCACAGCCCGCACCGCCACCACCCCCTCCGCGCGAACAGGAGCCACCGTGCACATCGGTCTGATCGGCCTCGGGAAGATGGGCGGCAACATGCGCACCCGGCTGCGGCGCGCGGGCGTCGAGGTCACCGGGTACGACCGCGACCCCGGCGTGACCGACGTCGCGGACCTGCCGGCGCTCGTCGCCGCGCTGCCCGCCCCGCGCACCGTGTGGGTGATGGTGCCCGCCGGGGCCGTCACCCAGAGCGTGGTGACGGAGCTGGGTGAGCTGCTCGAGGACGGCGACCTGGTCATCGACGGCGGGAACTCCCGCTTCACCGACGACCGCGTGCACGCCTCAGCGCTGGCGCAGCGCGGCATCGGCTACCTCGACTGCGGGGTCTCCGGCGGCATCTGGGGGCTGGAGAACGGGTACGGCCTGATGGCGGGCGGGCCCGCGGAGCTGGTCGAGCGGGCCATGCCCGTCTTCGACGCGCTGCGCCCGGAGGGTCCGCGCGAGGAGGGCTTCGTCCACGCCGGCGAGGTGGGGGCCGGGCACTACGCGAAGATGGTCCACAACGGCATCGAGTACGGGATGATGCAGTCCTACGCCGAGGGCTTCGAGCTCCTCGAGGCCAAGGCCATCGTCACCGACGTCACCGGCTGCTTCAAGGCGTGGTCGCGCGGCACGGTGGTGCGCTCGTGGCTGCTGGACCTCCTGGTCGCCGCCCTGGAGGCCGAGGACGACCTGCACTCCATCCGCGGCTACGTCCAGGACTCCGGTGAGGGGCGGTGGACCGTCGAGGAGGCGATCGCCAACTCGGTGCCGATGCCGGCGATCACCGCGGCGCTCTTCGCCCGCTTCACCTCCCGCCAGGACGACTCGCCGGCGATGAAGATGGTGGCCGCGCTGCGCAACCAGTTCGGCGGGCACGCCACCGCCGAGCCGACCGGCGCCGACGGCCGGGCGGAGACCGGGGCGCACTCCGCGGGCCCCACCTCCGGCAGCAGCGCCCCCAAGGCTCCGGTGGACGCCGCGTCGGTGGTGGAGGGGCGGCGCACCGGCGGCTGAGCCCCGCTGCCGCCGCCCGCCCGACGTGCACGTCACCCACCTGTCCCTGACCGACTTCCGCTCCTACGCGCGCGCCGAGGTGGCCCTGCGCCCGGGGGTCACGACCATCGTGGGGCGCAACGGGCAGGGCAAGACCAACCTCGTGGAGGCCCTGGCCTACACCGCCACCCTGGCCAGCCACCGGGTCTCCACCGACGCGCCGCTGGTGCGCACCGGCGCCGACCGGGCGATCGTGCGCACCGCGATCGACCGCGGGGCGCACCCGGCGCTGGTAGAGCTGGAGATCCTGCCGGGGCGGGCCAACCGGGCGCGCCTGAACCGCGCGCCCGCGACCCGGCCCCGCGACGTCCTGGGGGTGCTGCGCACGGTCCTGTTCGCCCCCGAGGACCTGGCCGTGGTGAAGGGGGAGCCGGACGGGCGCCGCCGCTTCCTCGACGAGACCCTCGTCGCCCTCGCCCCGCGCCTGGCGGGGGTGCGGGCGGACTACGCCGAGGTGCTGCGCCAGCGCAGCGCGCTGCTGCGCACCGCCCGCGCGCGCGGCGCACCGCCCGCGGCGCTGGAGGTCTGGGACTCCCACCTCGCCGGCGCCGGCGCCGAGCTGCTGTTCTCCCGGCTGCACCTGGTGCGGCGCATCGCCCCGCACGTGGGTCGCGCCTACCAGCAGGTCAGCGGCGCCGACCCCGATGCGCCCTCCCCCGCGCAGCTGCGCTACCGCAGCTCGGTGCCCGAGGTCGACGCCCTGGACCCGCTCGCCGACGGCGGGTCGCCGCTGCCGGGGCGCGCCGAGCTCGCCGCGGCGCTGCTGGCGGCCCTGGCCGAGGCGCGCCGGGCCGAACTGGATCGCGGCGCGTGCCTGGTGGGCCCGCACCGCGACGACCTGGTGCTGGCCCTGGACGGGCTGCCGGCCCGCGGCTACGCCAGCCACGGGGAGTCGTGGTCGCTCGCGCTCGCCCTGCGCCTGGGCAGCTGGGCGCTGCTGCGCGGGTCCGGCACCGACGACCCCGCGGGCCCGGGACAGCCGGTGGTCGGCCCCGACCCCCGGGACGAGCCGGTGCTCGTGCTGGACGACGTCTTCGCCGAGCTGGATGCTGGACGCCGCCAGCGCCTCGCGGCGGTGGTCGCCGGCGCCGAGCAGGTGCTCATCACCGCGGCGGTCGACGACGACGTGCCGACGGAGCTGGCCGGGGACCGGCTGCGGGTCAGCGGGGGGGAGGTGGTGGGCGATGGCTGAGCCGGGTGACGACGCCGCTGCGGCTGCTGCTGCTGCGAGCGCCGCCGGGGACGCCACCGACGACGCTGCGGTGAGCGGCGGCGAGGACGACGCCGCCCGGGCCGCGCTGAACCGGGCGCGTGCGGCGGCCCGGGCCCGCGGGCACTCCTCCGGGACGCCCGCCCGCGGGGGTCGAGGCGCGCAGGGGACCAGCAGGAGCGGTGCCGCCGCCCCCTCGACCGCGGGCGCCGGACCCGACGCCCGCGACCCCCAGCGGGTGCAGGGCAGCATCGGCCGCCTGGTGGCCGAGCGCGGGTGGTCGCAGCCGGTGGCGATCGGGGGGGTGATGGGCCGGTGGCCGCAGGTCGTCGGCCCTGCCCTGGCCGAGCACTGCACCCCCGAGCGGTTCGAGGACGGGGTCCTGGAGGTGCGGGCCGGCTCCACCGCGTGGGCCACCCAGGTGCGCCTGCTGGCGCCGGTGGTGCTGCGCCGCCTCGGGGAGGAGCTCGGGCCGGGTGTCGTGCAGCGCGTCGTCGTCCGCGGGCCGGTGGCCCCCACCTGGCACCGGGGCTCGCGGTCCACCTCCGACGGGCGCGGACCCCGCGACACCTACGGCTGACGCGCGTCCCTCGCCCACCGGCAGCCCCGCTCTGGTACCGGGGCACGCTCGGGACGGTCGAGGCGCTCTCCGAGCCGCCCAGGGGGCCTCCAGGGGGTCCTGGCGGTGGAGCCTGCCCGCCCGTGGAGCGGGCTCGCGATACGATGGGGGCTCGCGGCCCGTCGGGCCGCCGTGGACAGGAGAACCGTGACCGACCCCTCGACGCCGCTCGACGCCGCCCTCGGTGGAGCCCACGACGGAGCCCACGACGGAGCCCGCGACGGGGCGTCTGCACCCGGCGGTGCGGCGGCGGTCGACCCGGGGTCCGAGGGTGGGTACGGCGCCGGCGACATCACCGTCCTCGAGGGCCTGGAGGCGGTGCGCAAGCGCCCCGGGATGTACATCGGTTCCACCGGCGAGCGGGGCCTGCACCACCTGGTCTACGAGGTGGTGGACAACTCCGTCGACGAGGCCCTCGCCGGTCATGCCACGACCATCGACGTGACGCTGCGCGCCGACGGGGGGGTGCGGGTGGTCGACGACGGCCGCGGCATCCCCGTCGACGACCACCCCGTCGAGAAGCGGCCGGCGCTGGAGGTGGTGCTGACCGTGCTGCACGCCGGCGGCAAGTTCGGCGGGGGCGGCTACTCCGTCTCCGGTGGCCTGCACGGGGTGGGCATCTCGGTGGTCAACGCCCTCAGCGCCCGCCTCGACGTCGAGGTGCGCCGCCAGGGCCGCGTGTGGCGCCAGAGCTACGCCCACGGCGTCCCGCAGGCCCCCCTGGCCCCGGGTGAGGCGAGCGCGAGCACGGGCACCACGGTGACCTTCTGGCCCAGCGAGCAGACCTTCGAGGCGGTGGTCTTCGACTTCGAGACCCTCCGCAGCCGCCTGCAGCAGATGGCGTTCCTCAACCGCGGCCTGTCCATCTCCCTGTGCGACGAGCGGCGCTCCCCCGCCGCCGGCGCCGCCCCCGCGACGGGGGCGGCCGACGCGGAGGACGCGGCGCTGACCGCGGCCGACGCGCAGGAGGACGCCGAGGCCCGCTCGGTGACCTACCGCTACGACGGTGGCCTCGTCGACTACGTGACCCACCTGAACCGCTCCAAGCGCACCGAGGTGGTCCACCCCGACGTCATCGCCTTCGAGACCGAGGACACCGAGCGGCTGATGAGCCTGGAGGTGGCGATGCAGTGGACGACCGCGTACTCCGAGAGCGTCCACACCTACGCCAACACCATCAACACCCACGAGGGCGGCACCCACGAGGAGGGGTTCCGCGCGGCCCTGACGTCGCTGGTCAACCGGTACGCGCGCGCCGAGAAGCTGCTGCGCGAGAAGGACGAGGCGCTGACCGGCGACGACGTCCGCGAGGGTCTGACCGCGGTGGTGAGCGTGAAGCTCGGTGAGCCGCAGTTCGAGGGGCAGACGAAGACCAAGCTGGGCAACACCGAGGTCAAGGGCTTCGTGCAGCGCATCATGACCGAGCAGCTGAACGACTGGTTCGCCCGCAACCCCCGCGAGGCCAAGGACGTCGTCCGCAAGGCCATCTCCTCGGCGCAGGCGCGACTGGCGGCCCGCAAGGCCCGCGACGCGACCCGCCGCAAAGGCCTGATGGACGGGGTGGGCCTGCCGGGCAAGCTCAAGGACTGCCAGTCGAACAACCCCGCCGAGTGCGAGGTCTTCATCGTCGAGGGCGATTCCGCCGGGGGCTCGGCGGTGCGCGGGCGCGACCCGCGCACCCAGGCGATCCTGCCGATCCGCGGGAAGATCCTCAACGTCGAGCGGGCCCGGCTGGACCGCGCGCTGGGCAACCAGGAGGTGCAGGCCCTGATCACCGCGTTCGGCACCGGTGTGGGGGAGGAGTTCACCCTCGACAAGCTGCGCTACCACAAGATCGTGCTGATGGCGGATGCCGACGTGGACGGGCAGCACATCACCACGCTGCTCCTGACCCTGCTGTTCCGGTACATGCGCCCCCTGGTCGAGGCGGGGCACGTGTACCTCGCGCAGCCGCCGCTGTACCGGATCAAGTGGAGCAACCGCGAGCACGACTTCGTGTACTCCGACCGCGAGCGCGACGCGCTGACCGCAGCCCGTCAGGCCGAGGGCGCACGGCTGCCCAAGGACAACGGCGTGCAGCGGTACAAGGGCCTGGGGGAGATGAACTGGGACGAGCTGGCCCGCACCACCATGGACCGCGCGTACCGCACCCTGCTGCAGGTGACCCTGGAGGACGCGGCGGCCGCCGACGCGATCTTCTCGGTGCTCATGGGCGAGGACGTGGAGTCCCGCCGCTCGTTCATCCAGCGCAACGCGCGTGACGTGAGGTTCCTCGATGTCTGAGACGACTCCCCCCGAGGGGCCCCCCGGCGGCTCCCTGCTCGTCGCTGAGGACGGCGGTGACCGCATCGACCAGGTGGACCTGCAGCTGGAGATGCAGCGGTCGTACCTGGACTACGCGATGTCGGTCATCGTCAGCCGGGCCCTGCCCGACGTCCGCGACGGCCTGAAGCCGGTGCACCGCCGGGTGGTGTACGCGATGTACGACGGCGGCTACCGCCCCGACCGCGGGTACAACAAGTGCGCCCGGGTCGTCGGCGACGTCATGGGCCAGTACCACCCCCACGGCGACTCCCCCATCTACGACGCCCTGGTGCGCCTGGCGCAGGACTGGTCGCTCCGCTACCCCCTGGTCGACGGGCAGGGCAACTTCGGCTCCCCCGGCAACGACCCCGCTGCCGCCCCGCGCTACACCGAGTGCCGCATGGCCCCGCTGGCGCTGGAGATGGTGCGCGACATCGACCAGGACACGGTCGACTTCACGCCCAACTACGACGGCAAGACCCTCGAGCCGACGGTCCTGCCCAGCCGGTTCCCCAACCTCCTGGTGAACGGCAGTGTCGGGATCGCCGTCGGGATGGCCACCAACATCCCCCCGCACAACCTCCGCGAGGTCGCCTCCGGGGTGCAGTGGGCCCTCGACCACCCCGACGCCGGCGACGAGCAGCTCCTCGACGCGCTGATGACGCGGGTGATGGGCCCGGACTTCCCCACCCACGGCCTGGTCATGGGTCGGCGCGGCATCGAGGACATGTACCGCACCGGGCGCGGGAGCATCACGATGCGCGCTGTCGTCGAGGTCGAGGAGATCGGGGGCCGCCAGTGCCTGGTGGTCTCCCAGCTCCCCTACCAGGTCAACCCCGACAACCTCGCCCAGAAGATCGCGGACCTGGTGCGCGACGGGCGGATGTCGGGCATCGCCGACGTGCGCGACGAGACCTCCGGCAAGACCGGTCAGCGCCTCGTCATCGTGCTGCGGCGCGACGCGGTCGCGAAGGTGGTGCTGAACAACCTCTACAAGCACACCCCGCTGCAGGAGAACTTCGGCGCCAACATGCTCGCCCTGGTCGACGGGGTACCGCGCACCCTGAGCCTCGACGCGTTCGTCAAGCACTGGATCGCCCACCAGGTCGACGTCGTCCAGCGACGCACCCGCTTCCGGCTGCGCCGGGCGCAGGAGCGCGCGCACATCCTCGCGGGCTACCTGCGGGCCCTCGACGCCCTCGACGCGGTGATCGCCCTGATCCGGGCGTCGGCGACGGCCGACGACGCCCGCACGGGCCTGGTGGGGCTGCTGGAGGTGGACGAGGTGCAGGCCTCGGCCATCCTCAACCTGCAGCTGCGCCAGCTCGCGGCCCTGGAGCGCCAGCGCATCATCGACGAGAACGAGCGACTGCAGAGCGAGATCGCCGACTACGAGGACATCCTGGCCACCCCCTCCCGCCAGCGCAGCATCGTCGGGGAGGAGCTGGCGGTCGTCGCGGAGCGGCACGGGGACGACCGCCGGACCCGGATCCAGCCCTTCGAGGGCGACATGTCGATGGAGGACCTGATCCCCGAGGAGGACGTGGTCGTCACGATCACCTCCGGGGGGTACGCCAAGCGCACCCGCGTCGACGCGTACCGCTCCCAGCGGCGCGGTGGCAAGGGCGTGCGCGGGGCGGCGCTGCGCGCGGACGACGTGGTGGGCACCTTCGCCACCACCACCAGCCACCACTGGCTGCTGTTCTTCACGAACTTCGGGCGCGTGTACCGGGCGAAGGCCTACGAGCTGCCCGAGGGCGGCCGGGACGCGCGCGGTCAGCACGTGGCGAACCTGCTGGCCTTCCAGCCCGGTGAGCACATCGCGCAGGTCCTCGCGCTGCGCGACTACGCCCAGGCGCCGTTCCTGGTGCTGGCCACGCGCGCGGGTCTGGTGAAGAAGACCCGGCTGGTGGAGTTCGACTCCAACCGGGCCGGCGGGGTCGTCGCGGTGAACCTGCGCGAGGGGGACGAGGTGGTCTCCGCACGCCTGGTGGGGGACGGCGACGACCTGCTCATGGTCAGCCGGACGGGCATGTCCGTCAGGTTCACCGCCACCGACGACGTGCTGCGCCCGATGGGGCGCGCGACGTCGGGGGTCACCGGGATGCGCTTCCGCGACGGTGACGAGCTGCTGGCGATGGACGTGGTGCGCGAGACCACCGCCGAGGACGTGTTCGTGGTGTCCGCGAACGGCCTGGCGAAGCGCTCGCTGGTCGCCGAGCACCGCGTGCAGGGCCGGGGCGGTTACGGCATCCGGATCGCCCGGCTGTCGGAGCGGGGCGGTGACCTCGTCGGGGCGCTGCTCGTCGACGACGCCGACGAGGTGCTGGTGGTGATGCAGAGCGGGAAGGTGGTGCGCTCACGGGTGTCCGACGTGCGGACCACGGGGCGCAACACCATGGGCGTGGGCTTCGCGGCCGTCGCACCGGGGGACGCGATCATCGCCATCGCCCGCAACGTCGAGCGCGTGGTCGAGGCGCAGGTCGACGGTGATGGTCTACCCTCCGACGACCCGGGACCCGGGGGGCAGGGCGAGCCGCCCGACCTCGACGACGAGCCGGCTCCTGACGAGGGGATGGACCAGTGAGCTCCTCCAGCGCGTCCACGCGGCCTGCCGGCGTGGCCCGGCCCGGGCAGACGAGCGCGGCGCCCGCAGCGCCGTCGGGGACCGGAGGGCGGCAGGCGCCGCCGGCCCGCCCCGGTGCGGGAGCCGGCCCGGGTGGGGCGCAGCCCCCGCCCGAGCAGGGCCCGCCCGCCCGGCCCGTGGTGGAGAGGCCCGTGGCGCCGGCTCCAGCGGGGCAGCAGGCGCCGGCGGAGGACGCCGCGTCGGGCCCGCGCCAGGTGCGCCTGACCGTCGGTCGGGTCAACCCGTGGTCTGTCCTGAAGCTGTCGTTCCTGGTCTCCGTCGCCCTGGGGGTGGCCCTGGTGGTCGCCGTCGCGGTCCTGTGGAGCGTGCTGCAGGCCATGGGCGTCTTCGCCGACGTCTCCGCGGTCGTCGTGCAGGTGGTCGGGGAGGACTCCGGCTTCGACCTCTCCCAGGTCCTGGCGCTGCGCCGCGTGCTGTCGCTCGCGGTGGTCGTGGCGGTGGTCGACGTCGTCCTGCTGACCCTGCTCGCGACCCTGGCGGCGGTGCTCTACAACATCTGCAGCGCCCTGGTCGGCGGTGTCCGCCTCACGCTGACCGACGACTGAGCCGGGCGCCAGCGCCGGGTCCCAGGACCAGGCGTGCGGACCGGGCGCGCGTGACGCGAGGCCGCCGCCTGTCGCGCCACCCGGATCTGTGCCGTCCAGCTCTGCCAGGACCCCCCTCCACCCGCACGCTGCGATGAGCCGGGTCGGCACCCGGCAGCGTGTAGCCTCGGAGGTGCCCGCGGGCCTATAGCTCAGACGGTTAGAGCGCTTCCCTGATAAGGAAGAGGTCAGAGGTTCAAGTCCTCTTAGGCCCACTCCCGCCCCGCTGGGCGGAACACGGGGGCGTGGCGCAAGTGGTAGCGCACCTGCTTTGCAAGCAGGGGGTTAGGGGTTCGAGTCCCCTCGCCTCCACGGCCGCCCGACCGCGGTCGGGACGACGAAGGCCCGGACCGCGCGGTGCGGTGCGGGCCTTCGTCGTCCTCCGGGTGGGCCGGCGGTCAGCTGCCCGGTGTGGTCCCACCGGTCGTGGGCTTGCGCGGCTTGGCCGTGCCCTGGGTGGCGTCCGGCGCCGTGGTCGTGCTGTCCACCACCGGGGGCGCGGCGGCGGCGGTCCCGGTGGCCGTCGTGGCGATCGGGGTGGTGGTCGTGCTCGTGGCGCCGGCGGCGGGCCCGGCGCTCGACGTGGTGCCCGTGCCCGTGCTGAGGGCGTCGGTGCTGCTGGCCGGGCTGCTGGCCGGGCTGCCGGTGGCGGCGGTGCTCGTGCCACCGGTCATCGTGGTCGCCGGCCCGGAGGGCGTGGTGTCACCGGTCAGGTCCGGGGTGGCGTTCACCCCGTCGGGAGCCGGCGGGTCGACATCGGTGGACTGCGAGGCGACCCCACCGGAACCCACGGAGTCGCCCTGGCCCGGTGAGCTGAGGCGGTCCGGGCCCGCGGTGGTCCTGGTGGCCGTCGCCGGCACCCACGGGTCGTTCGCGGGGCGCTGGCTCTTCCACACGGTGTACCCGGTGGCGCCCGCGGCGCCGATGGCGCCGACGAGCACGAGGATGCGGCCGACCCCGCGGGCCGCCTTCGGCTCCGGCTTGCCCTGCGCCCGCAACGATGCGGAGTGCGCGACCTTCAGCGACGTGGTGCTGCGGTCCGCGACGACCTCGGTCGCGGTGGCGGCCTTCGCGGCGGCAGCGGTGGTCGCGGCGGTGACCACCGTGACCAGCCGGGGCAGGAGGTCGTCGACGATCTTGTCGCGCGTGGCCCCGACCTTCGGCGTCAGCGCCGAAGCGGCCTGCTCCACACGGGGGGCGGCGGCACCGACACCGCGCTCGTAGGCGGTGTCCAGGCCCGCCCGGCCGCGCGTGCGGACGTCGGCGATGCGCGGACCGGCCCAGGCGCCCACGGGCGCGGCGCGGTCGCGCAGGACGGCGGCCTGGGCGCTGAGGAGCGATGCCTGCTTGCTGACGACGTCGGCCTGCTTGCGCAGACCGCGCGGCGCCACGGCCAGCTCCTTCCCCACGGGCTCGGTCACGGTGATCTGCTTGCTGCGTCGGATGGTGATGGCCACTCGTCCTCCTCACGGCACCAGCGGCGCTCTCGCCCGCTGGCCCTGGCTGGGTTGGTCCTGATCCATCCTGCCGCTCCCACCTGGTGGTCGCTACCAGGACCCGTGATCACCCACGACGACTCCCGTGGCACGCGGTCACGACGGCCCGTCGCGGGCACCTCGGGCGGCCACCCCCCACGGCGACCGGCCCGGTGCGGGGCCGTGGGCCGCGGTGCGAGGATGGCGCCATGGAGGCCACCCCCACGACCACCCGAGCGACGCTGCACACCAACCACGGGGACGTCGTGGTGACGCTGTTCCCCCAGCACGCGCCCAAGACGGTCGCCAACTTCACCGGGCTCGCCAGCGGCTCGAGGGAGTGGACCGACCCGCGGACCCGGCAGCAGCGCCAGGACCCGTTCTTCGACGGTCTGACGTTCCACCGCATCATCCCCGGGTTCATGATCCAGGGCGGTGACCCGCTCGGCACCGGCACCGGCGGCCCCGGGTACGCCTTCGACGACGAGATCCACCCCGAGCTGGACTTCAACGCCCCCTACAAGCTCGCGATGGCCAACGCCGGCAAGCAGGGCGGCAAGGGCACCAACGGCTCGCAGTTCTTCATCACCACCGGCGCGGCTCAGTGGCTGATGGGCAAGCACACGATCTTCGGTGAGGTCGCCGACGACGCGAGCCGCGCCGTCGTCGACGCCATCGCCGCCGTGCCCACCGGGTCCATGGACCGCCCGAAGACCCCCGTCGTGGTCGAGAGGGTGAGCCTGGGCTGAGCAGCCCCCTCGGCGCGCAGACCGGCGCTGCACCGCCGCCACCGGTCTGCCCGCGCCACCCCGACCGCGAGTCCTACGTCCGCTGCCAGCGGTGCGAGCGTCCCACCTGCCCGGCGTGCCAGCGCGAGGCGCCGGTGGGCGTCCAGTGCGTGGACTGCGTCGCTGCCGCAGCGCGCGCCAGACCGGTGGCGCGCACCGCCTTCGGTGGGCGGGTCACCGACGGCCGACCCGTGGTCACCTACACGATCATGGGCCTGTGCGCTGCGGCGTACCTGCTGCAGCGGACCGGCGGTGGGCTCGTCGAGGCGCTGTTCGCGTTCTACCCGTCCCTGGCAGCGGCGCAGCCGTGGCGGTTCATCACCACCGCCTTCCTCCACTCCTCCGGCAACATCCTGCACATCGCCTTCAACCTCTACGCGCTGTTCCTGACCGGGCCCTACCTGGAGCAGGTGCTGGGCAGGGCGCGCTTCGCCGCCCTCTACCTCGTCGCCGCTCTCGGGGGCTCCGTGGGGTACCTGCTGCTCACCCCGGTCGGGGCGCCCGGCACGGTGGGCGCCTCCGGGGCGGTCTTCGGCCTCTTCGGGGCGCTGCTGGTGATCCAGCGCCGGATGGGGCGCCGCAGCTCCCAGATCGTCGGCGTGCTGGTCGTCAACGGCGTCCTCGGCTTCGTCCCGGGTCTGAACATCGCCTGGCAGGCGCACCTGGGGGGCTTCGTCACCGGGGTGGCCCTGGCGGCGGTGCTGGTCGGTGCCCCTCACCGGCGCAGGGCCGGCGGGGCCTCGCGCCGCACCGCGGTGCAGGCGGCGGGCATCACCGGGATCGTGCTCGTGCTGGTGGTCGCAGCGGCGCTGCGGGTCGCGCTCGTCGGTGTCTGAGCACCCCGGAGGCCCGGTGCGCGACCGGTGCCGCCGCGGTCCAGGGCGGTGCTCGCGGGCGACGAGTCACAGGTCGTCAACACTGTGGACAACTGCTGGGGACGGTGAGTGAAGAGCCGTTCACCGAGGGCCACCGCGGTGGGGCGACTACCGCCAGCGGGTGGTCATCGCGAAGCCGGCGATGATGAGGGCGAAGCCCACCCCCAGGTTCCACGCGCCCAGCGCCGGGACGGGCAGCTGCGCCACGCCGCTGAGGTAGAACACCACGATCCACAGCAGTCCGGCGATCATGAGGCCGAGCATCACCGGCACCCACCACCGCGGCGTCGGGGCCGGGGCGGGGCGGGGGGCCCGCTCGGAGCCGCCGCCGGCCTCGACCAGCTCATCGGGCAGCGCGGGCCCGCTCGAGCCCGACGACGTCGGCGCGGAGGCAGCGGGCACGACCGTCCCGCGGGCGGAGGCGGCTCCACCGCGCAGCCCTCGCGGCGCCGACCGGTCGCGGGGCTTCCTCGGCTCGCGCACATCGCCTCCCGGCGGGTCCTGTGGTGCCGCGGGGGGCACCTGGTCCTGGGTGCCGCGGGCGGCACGGTGGGTGACCGCCCGGCTAGCGTGGGCAGCATGACCAGCGTAGGGCCGCGCCGCCCCGCGCGGGGCCGTCGCCTCGCCTCCCTCGCGGTCTTCGCCGCCGCCGGCGCCCTGTTCGTCACCAGCGCCACCACCGCCGGTGGGGGCCAGCTGCGCGAGCGGTCGGGTGACCTGCCCGGGCTCGTGGGCCGCGAGCAGGACCGCGTGAGCGAGCGCACCGAGGAGGTCGCGGATCTGCGCACGGAGATCGACGCGCTGACCGCCGCCGCGGACGACCCCCGCGCCGACGCCCTCGTGCGGCAGGCCGACGCCCTGGTGCCCGCGGCCGGCGTCGCCGCCGCCACCGGTGCCGGGGTGGTCGTCACCCTCGACGACGCGCCGCTGGGCCAGGCCAGCGCCGCCTCGGTCGACGCCGACCTCCTGCTGGTGCACCAGCAGGACCTGCAGGCCGTGGTCAACGCCCTGTGGGCCGGGGGCGCGGAGCACGTGGCGCTGATGGACCAGCCGATCATCTCCACCTCGGCGGTGCGGTGCGTGGGCAACACCCTGCGCCTGCAGGGGCAGCTGTACGCCCCGCCCTACGTGGTGACCGCCCTCGGTGACCCCGACGAGCTGGAGGTCGCCCTGGAGGCGTCCCCGGAGGTGACGGCGTACCGGGAGTTCCAGTCCCTGGGCCTGGGGTGGGACCTGCAGCGCTCGCAGGACCTCAGCGTGCCCTCGTGGTCCGGGCCGCTGGAGCTGCGCCACGCCCGCCCGGTCGCCTGACGGGCTCTGGGACCATGGCGCGGTGACGCGCATCCTCGTCGTGGACAACTACGACAGCTTCGTGTGGACCATCGTCGACTACCTGACCCAGCTCGGTGCCCGGTGCACGGTGGTGCGCAACGACGACGTCGGTCCCGAGGCCGCCGACGACGCGGACGGCGTGCTGCTCTCCCCCGGGCCCGGGACCCCCGACCAAGCGGGGGTCAGCTCGGCGATGGTGCGCCGCGCCGCGGACACCGCCACCCCGCTGCTCGGGGTGTGCCTGGGCCACCAGGCGCTGGGGGAGGTCTTCGGGGCGACCGTCACCCGCGCGAGCGAGCTGCTGCACGGGAAGACCAGCGAGGTCGAGCACTCCGGCGGCGGCGTCCTCGCGGGCCTGCCGCAGCCCTTCACGGCCACCCGCTACCACTCGCTCGCGGTCGTCGCCGACACCGTCCCCCCTGAGCTGGAGGTCACCGCGCGCACCGCCGGCGGCGTCGTCATGGGCCTGCAGCACCGGGAGCTGCCCCTGCACGGGGTGCAGTTCCACCCCGAGTCGGTGCTCACCCAGGGCGGGCACCGCCTGCTGGCGAACTGGCTCGAGCTCTGCGGCGCGGACGGCGCGGTGGAGCGCGCGGCGGGCATGGCGCCGCTGGTGCGCCGCTAGCGCCGCTCCCGCGGCTGCTCGGGCCCGGTCCGCCGCGCCGACCGCCCCGGGCGGGGCTCACGCCGGACGCAGGAGCCCGGCATCCACCCAGGCCATGACCAGCACCGGCTCGTCACCGCCGACGACGTAGGCGACCTGCGCGCTCCACCCCTGGGACGGCGGCGGTCGGCGGCGCCACTGCACCACCACCGCGGGCCACCACCCCGGGGCGTCGTCCGGCCCGCGGACCCAGCAGTGCACCCGCGCGCGCCGCAGGGCGCCGGTGGCGGGGTCCAGCGCGTCGGGGGTCAGCGGTCGGGTCGCCCGCCGGTGCGGCTCGCTCAGCCACACCGGTGCCGGCGTGCCGGGTCGGTTCATCCCCCCCGCCACACCGCCGGACAGTACGGGTGTTCGATCCGTGGTGGTTGGTGGGCGCGCTGTCACACCCGGGTGGTCGGGATGGCGCGAGACCCGTGCTCAGTCGTCGTCCCGCCGCTCCGACGTGGGTACCGGCTCCTCGGGGACGGGAGAGGCGCTCAGCGACGTCGGCGCGGCGGCGTCCGAGGGCGCTGGCGTCGACTCCGGGGGGGCAGGGTCGGCGGGGGCGTCGGTCGGCGTCCCGCTCGGCGCCTCCGTGGGCCCCGTGGTGGGCGCGCTGGTCGGTGCCGGCGGGCTGGCGACGAACAGCGTCACGCTCGTGTCGGGGTCGACCGGCCCCGGCGCCGGGTCCTGGCGCAGCACGGTGTTCTGCGGCTCGGTCGACTCCTCGAACTCCTGCAGGACGGTGAAGCCCTGGGCGACGAGGTCCTCGCGGGCCTCCTGGAGGGTGTCGCCGGTGTAATCACCGAGCTCGGCCTGCCCGCTGGAGACGAACAGGGTCACTGCTGCGTCCCGCGCCAGCTCGGTGCCGGCCTCCGGATCGGTGCGGGTCACGCGACCCTCCGGCACCCCGGCGCTCGGCTCGTCCACCGTGTCACCGGCCCGCAGTCCGACCTCCTCCAGCGCACCGCGGGCCTGCGACTCCGTGTCGCCCGCCACCTCGGGCACCGTGACTGCGTCTGAGCCGGTGGAGACCGTCACCGTGACGGTGCTCCCCGCGTCGACCGGGGTCGCCGCTACCGGGGCCTGCTCGATGACCGACCCCGCCGCCACGGTGTCGCTGGGTGCCTGCTGCTCGGCGATCCGCAGGTCGGCATCGGTGAGCTCGGTGCGCGCCGCCTCGATGGTCAGCCCCGCCAGCGGCGGCACCTCCACCTGGGCCGGTGCCGTGACCGTCGTCGCACCGCCGTCGCCCATCAGGTTGTTGACCACCACGCCCAGCAGCCCCAGGGCCACCAGCACCGCCAGGACGATGCCGACGACGGCACCGGTGCGGCTGCGGGGCACCTCCGGTGCCGGTGGCCGGGTGAGCGTCCGCGGGGGCGGCTGGTCGTAGGAGGCCCCGTCGACACCCTCGTCGTAGCCGTCGTCGAAGGGGTCGACGGCGGTGCGCTCCGCGGCCGCCTGCCGCCGGGTCGCGGCGGTGGCCGCGACGGCACCCACGGCCACGCCGCCGGCCGCCGCCCCGCCCAGGCCCGCGGCGCTCAGCGCCCGGGTGGCCTCCGCGGAGCTCGGCAGGGCCCGCGTCGCCATCGCCGCCGCCGCACCCACCGGGGGTGCGCCCACGCGGCGGCCGTCCGCGGCCGCGAGCAGGTCCACCCGGAACTGCTCGGCGTCGTCGTAGCGGTCGTCGCGGTCCTTCGCCAGCGCCTTCAGGACCACGCGGTCGATGGCGTCGGGCAGGTCGGGGGCGAAGGTGCTCGGCGGCGGTGGCACCTCGCGCACGTGCTGGTACGCGATCGAGACCGGGGAGTCGCCCACGAACGGGGGGCGCCCGGTCAGCAGCTCGAAGAGCAGGCAGCCGGTGGAGTACAGGTCGGTGCGGGCGTCGACGGTCTCGCCGCGGGCCTGCTCGGGGGAGAGGTACTGGGCGGTGCCGATCACCGCACTGGTCTGGGTCATGGTCGCCGAGGTGTCGGCCAGCGCGCGGGCGATGCCGAAGTCCATGACCTTGACCTGACCGGTCGGGGTGATCATGACGTTGGCCGGCTTGATGTCGCGGTGGATGATGCCCTGGCGGTGGCTGTAGTCCAGGGCCGTGAGCACCCCGGCGGTGATCTCGACGGCGCCCTGGACGCCGAGGCCCGTGGTGGGCCTCCCGTGGTCGCCGTACCCGTCGTCGTGGCCGTGGCCGGCGTGCCCCGTCGCGGCCCCGTCGCCGCCCCGAGCCGCCACCTCCTGCAGGAGCTCCTTGCCCGTCCTGCCCTCGACGTACTCCATGACGATGTACGGGACGCGAGCGGTCGCGCCGCTCTGCGCGGCGAAGGAGTCCTCGCCGGTGTCGTACACGGCCACCACCGCGGGGTGGTTCAGGGCGGCGGCCGAGTGCGCCTCGCGGCGGAAGCGGGCCTGGAAGACCGGGTCGCGCGCCAGGTCGGCGCGCAGCATCTTCACCGCGACCAACCGCCCCAGCCGGGTGTCACGGCTCAGGTGCACCTCGGCCATGCCGCCGCGCCCGAGGACCTCGCCGATCTCGTAGCGGTCCCCGAGCCTGCGCGGGATGTCGTTGCCGGAGTTCACCTGGATCCGTCCTCGAGGTCGCTGGATGCGGGGTCGACCGTAGTCGCCGCCCCGGTCGGTGGTGGCTCTGGCGCATCGGCCGGCCCCGCCGCACCGGTGCCGGTGGGAGCGGGAGGTGTGGGCGCCACCGGCGCAGTGGACGCGGTCGGAGCGGTCGTCGGAGCCGCGCTGGTCGGCGCGGGGGGGCTGGTCGCGCTGGTCGGTCTGGTGCCCGTGCCCGACCCCGGCGGCGCCTCCGCGGAGCTGCCCGGCGCGGAGCCGTCGGCGTCGGAGGCGGCCGGGTCGGGGTCGGGCAGCTCCGGGTCGTCGGACGTCGCGCCGCCGGGGACGTCGGTCGGCTCCGGTGAGGTCGGTGCCGCCGGCCGCGGGGTCCCCGCGGTCGGCGCGATCCCGGGTGCCGTGTCAGCTGGCGCATCGGCGGTGCCCGAGCCCGGCGCCCGGGTGGCGGGGACGTCACCGGCCCCGGACTGCTGCTGCGCGCCGTCCGACGACAGCGACCCCGTGCCCGTCGATGCGGGCGACGAGGTCGCCGGCACCGGTGCCGGTGCGACCGGGGCACCGCCGGTCAGCGCTCCGGTGAGGGCGGTGATGGCCGCGGCGGCCGCCACGGCCAGGAGCCCGAGCAGGGGCACGGTCACGCGCCGCCGCGCGCCGCCGGACGCCGGAGGCCGTGCGGGAGCGCCACGGCGCGCGCTCACCGGCACGGGGGTGGTCCGGGCGATCGCCGCCGCGCCCACCGGCCCCGCGCCCACCGGCCCCGCGTGCCGGGCCGGGCTCGGTGCACCTGCGGTGGGCAGTCTCGTGGTGCGTGCCGCACCGGCCCCAGCGCCGGGCAGGGCGCCGCCGGCGGTGGGGACGGCCGCACGCAGGCGGGCCAGGGCGCCGGCGTCGTCGCCCGCGGCGATCAGGTCGGCCACGTCGGCCACCGCCGTGGCGCTGCCCGGCCGGTCCTCGGGGTCCTTGACCAGCAGCGCAACCGTCAGCGCGGCAGCCGCCGCTGGCACGTGGGCGGGCAGCGGTGGGGGCGGGTCGTTGACCTGCGCCAGGGCGATGGCCACCTGGCTGTCACCGGTGAACGGGCGGTGCCCGGCCAGCGCCTCGTACAGCACCACCCCGAGGGCGTAGAGGTCGGCGGCGGGCGTCAGGTCGCGGCGTCCGACGGCCTGCTCCGGGGCCAGGTACGCGGCCGTGCCCATCACCTCCCCGGTGGCGGTCACCGGCACCTCGGCCGCCGCACGGGCGATGCCGAAGTCGGTGATCTTCACGAGCCCGACGAGCGGGCCGCCGCTCCCGTCGGGGAGCACCAGGAGGTTCGCCGGCTTGACGTCGCGGTGCACCAGCCCCGCCCGGTGCGCGGCGGCGAGCCCCCGCGCGGTCGCTGCCACGAGCGCGGCGGCCCGCGGCGCCGGCAGCGCGCCCTCGCGGGCCAGCAGCTCCGACAGCGGCTCGCCGGGCACCAGCTCCATCACCAGGTAGGCGCTGCCGTCGTCCTCGCCGTAGTCGAAGACCCCGGCGATGCAGGGGTGGCTCAGCGCCGCGCTGTGCCGGGCCTCGGTGCGGAAGCGCCCGAGGAAGCCGGGGTCGGTGGCGAGCTCGGGCTTGAGCACCTTCACGGCCACGACCCGGTCCAGGCGGGTGTCCAGGCCCCGCCACACGCGGCCCATGCCACCGGTGGCGATCGGGGAGTCCAGGCGGTACCGCCCGTCCAGGAGCACGTCCTGCCCCGTCCCGGTCACGGCGCGTCCCCGCTCATCCGCTCCAGGTGGGCGCGGATGACCTCGCGGGCCACGGGCGCCGCCGTCCGCCCCCCCGAGGCCTCGTCACCGGCGCTGCCGCCGTCCTCCACGACCACCGCGATGGCGATCCGCGGGTCGTCGGCAGGGGCGAAGGCGGTGAACCAGGCGTGCGGCGGCCGGCCCTCCGCGTGCTGCGCGGTGCCCGTCTTGCCCGCCACCGGCACGCCCTCGATCTGCGCGGCACGACCCGTGCCGTCCTGCACGACCCCCACCATCATCTCCGTCAGCGCCGCCGCGGTCTCCTGCGAGACCGCGCGGCCCAGCTCGGTGGCCCCGGGAGCGCTGAGGACCTCCAGGTCCTCCCCGCGCACCGAGCGCACCAGCTGGGGCTGCACCACCACCCCGCCGTTGGCGATGCCCGCGGAGACCATCGCCACCTGCAGGGGGGTGACGCGCACGTCGAACTGGCCGATCGAGGCCTGCGCGAGCTGCGGGGGGTTCATCTCCTGCGGCACCGTGGAGTCGGTGACGCGCAGGGGGATCCGCAACTCCCGGTCGACCCCGAAGCCGAAGCCCGCGGCGGTGTCCTGCAGCGCCTGCGGACCCATCGTCATGCCCAGGGAGGCGAAGGCGGTGTTGCACGAGATCCGCATCGCGTCCGCGAGGGTCACCTGGTCGCCGTCCCCGCAGGCGCGCTCGTTGCTGTTGCGCAGGCCGGCGTCGGTCTGCGGCAGGTCGAGCACGGCCGGCCCGGGCAGCACCGTGGCCGGGGTGGCGGCACCGGTCTCCAGGGCTGCGGCGGCGGTGACGAGCTTGAAGACCGACCCGGGGGGGTAGAGGCGACTGGCGATCGCGCGGTTGTCCAGCGGGCGCGCCGGGTCGTCCAGCAGCTGCCCGCGGGCGGCGGTGACCGCGTCGGCGTCGTGCCCGGCGAGGTCACCGGGGTCGTACGTCGGCGAGGAGACCATGGCCAGGACCTCGCCGGTGGAGGGGTCCAGGGCCACCACGGCGCCCCGCTGGTCACCGAGCGCCTGGGCGGCCACGCGCTGCAGCTCCGGGTCGATGGTGGTCTCGACCACCGCACCGGCGGGCTCGCGGCCGGTCAGCAGGTCCGACAGGCGCCGGTAGAACAGCGCGTCGGAGGTGCCGGCGAGGAACTCGTCGGCGGCCGCCTCCAGCCCGGTGGGTCCGGTGACCACCGAGTACGCCCCGGTCACGTGGGCGTACAGCCGCCCCTCGGGGTAGGCGCGCTGGTAGCGGTACTGGTCGTCGACGGGGGTGGAGGTGGCGATCGCCTCATCACCGGCGGTGATGGGGCCCCGGTCCCGGCCCAGCTCGGCGACGGTGGTGCGGGAGTTGCGCCCGTCGGCCTGCAGGTCCGCGGCGTCGACGTGCTGCACGTAGGTGGCCGCGACC
This sequence comes from uncultured Quadrisphaera sp., assembly GCA_964242735.1. Taxonomy (GTDB): domain Bacteria; phylum Actinomycetota; class Actinomycetes; order Actinomycetales; family Quadrisphaeraceae; genus CADCUY01. Next base: position 102,476 of record CAXTAK010000008.1, read on the forward strand.
AGGAGCATGGCGAACAGGGCGCCGACCACGGTGCCCAGGCGGCGCAGCGGGGCGTTCACAGGCGCACCACCTGGGTCTCCGCGGCCCCGGTGGCGTCGGGCACGGTGAGCGTGTCGCCGACCCCGCCCCGTCCGCTCGCGGCCGCGCCGGGGTCGAGGGCGGGGGCGCGCGCGGCGTCGGAGATGCGCAGCAGGAGGGCGACGATCATCCAGTTCGCGACCAGCGACGACCCGCCGTAGGCCAGCAGCGGCATCGTCAGCCCGGTCAGGGGGATGACGCGCAGCACCCCGCCGGCGACGACGAAGCACTGCAGCGCGACGGCGAAGCCCAGCCCACCGGCGAGGAGCTTGCCGAACCCGTCGCGGACGCCGACCGCGGTCCGCAGCGCCCGCTCCACGAGCACCAGGTACAGCACGAGCACCGCCATCACCCCCGCCAGCCCCAGCTGCTCCCCCAGGGTGGCGAGGATGAAGTCGCTCTCGGCGTACGGCACCGTCGCGGGGCTGCCACCGCCGATGCCCTGACCGGTCAGCCCGCCGTTGGCGAAGCCGAACAGGCCCTGGACCAGCTGGTAGCTGGTGCCGGCGTCGTAGACCTCGGCCGCGAACGGGTCGAGCCAGGCGTCGACGCGGTCCTGGACGTGGCCGAACAGGCTCCACGCCAGCACGGCGCCGGACGTGAAGAGCAGCAGGCCGATGGCGATCCAGCTCACCCGCTCCGTCGCCACGTAGAGCACGGCGACGAAGAGCCCGAAGAAGAGCAGCGAGGTGCCGAGGTCGCGCTGGAGGACCAGCACGAGCACGCTCGCCATCCAGGCGAGCAGGATCGGCCCGAGGTCGCGGGCGCGCGGGAAGCGGATGCCGAGCACCTTGGGCCCGACCAGGGAGAGGGTGTCGCGGGCGGTCACCAGGTAGCCGGCGAAGAAGACCGTCAGCACGATCTTGGTCAGCTCGCCGGGCTGGAAGGTCAGCGACCCCAGGCGGATCCAGATCCGGGCACCGTTCACCTCGACCCCGAGCCCCGGCACGAGCGGCAGCAGCAGCAGGCCGAGCGAGACCACCATCGCCGTGAAGGTGTAACGGCGCAGCACCCGGTGGTCGCGCAGGACGAGCAGCACGAGCGCGGCGAGCACCAGGCCCACCACCGTCCACACCAGCTGGCGCGACGCGAAGGGCGACTCGGCGTCCCGCGCGACGTCGAGCCCGTGGATCAGGGCCAGGCCGAGGCCGTTCAGCGCGAGCGCCACCGGCAGGAGCACCGGGTCGGCGTAGGGCGCGCGCCACCGGACGACCAGGTGCAGGACCACGGCGAGCGCGGACAGGACCAGGGCGTAGCGGCCGGTGTCGGCCGGCCACGCGCCGCCGTCGGTGATCCCCACCATGCCGCGGGCCAGCACGGAGATCCCCAGGGCCGGGACGAGCAGGGCCAGCTCGGTGCCGCGGCGGGTGCGCGAGGGGTGGGTGGTCACCAGGGCCATCAGGCGCCCGCCGAGCTCGGGGGCGGGGTCGCCGCCGGCAGCGTGGTGGGCGCGGGCACCGGCACCGGCGTCGGGGTGGGTGCCGGCACGGGCGTCGGTGCGGACGGCGCGGGGGTGGTGGCCCGCCGCACCTGCCCGTCGAGGTCGGCGACGATGCGCCGCGCGTCGGGCAGGTCGGTCGCGGCGATCGTCTCGTCCACGGCTTGGCGGTACACCGGGGGCAGGTCGTCGAGGCGCATGTCGTCCAAGCTCACCACGGACGACAGGCGCACGGGGCCCACGTCCTGCGGCAGACCGGTGAAGATGGCGACCCGGCCCTCGCTGCCACCGACGAAGTACTGGCGGGCGAGCCATCCGCGCACCGCCAGGGCGCCCGCCGCGAGCACGACCACCGCCACCACCGCGCCCAGGAGCGCCAGGCGCCGCGAGCCGCCGCCGCGGCGCCTGGCGCTCCCGGTCGCCGCGTCCCCACCGGAGGGGACCTCCTGCGTGTCGGCGTCAGCGCCCACCGGCCCCACCGGGGGGCCTGGGCTGCGCAGCCCAGCGGCCCGGGCCGCCGGGGAGCTGGCGGCCGCTGAGGCGCGTGCGCGGTCGAGAGCCGCGGCTCCCACGACCTGCGGGGCGGTGGACCCACCCACCCCCCCGCGCGCGTGGTCGTCGACGACGTCCGCGACCACGCACGTGACGTTGTCGGGGCCGCCGCCGCGCAGCGCCAGCTGCACCAGGTGGTCGGCGCACTCCCCGACGTCGCGGACCCCGAGCAGCGCCGCGGTCATCGTCTCGTGGCTGACGATGCCCGACAGCCCGTCGGAGCACAGCAGCCACCGGTCGCCGGCGAGGGCCTGGCGCACGGAGGAGTCCCAGTCCGGCGCGACCTCGACGTCGCCGAGCACCCGCATGATCACCGAGCGCTGGGGGTGGTGCTCGGCCTCCTCCGCCGTGATGCGCCCCTCGGCGACGAGCATCTGCACGAAGGTGTGGTCGGCGGTGACCTGCGTCAGGACCCCGTCGCGCAGGAGGTAGGCCCGGGAGTCGCCGATGTGGACGGCGGCGAAGCGGTCTCCGCTGCGCAGCAGGGCCGTGACCGTCGTCCCCATCCCCGACAGCGCGGGATCCTCCCCGGCGCGGGCCAGGAGCTCGTCCTGGGCGGCGGCGACGGCGCGCTCGAGGTGCTGCAGGGCGTCGGCGCCGTGGGACTCCCCGTCGAGCCACGCGAGCGAGGCCACCGCGACCGAGGAGGCCACGTCGCCACCGGCGTGGCCCCCCATGCCGTCGGCGACCACCAGCAGGTGCGGACCCGCGTACCCGGAGTCCTGGTTGTTGCTGCGGACCAGGCCGACGTCGGAGCGCGCGGCGTAGTCCAGCGACAGCGGCACGGCCGCTACCGCCGCAGCTCGAGCGCCGTGCGCCCGATCCGCACCACCGCGCCGGTGGTGACCACCACCGCGCCCCGCACCGGCTCCACCGCGCCGCGGGGGGCTCGGGACCAGGTGGTGCCGTTGGTGGAGCCGAGGTCCTCCAGGTGCCACTGCCCGTCGTGGGGGTACAGGCGCGCGTGGCGGGAGGAGGCGTAGTCGTCGGCGAGCACCAGGGTGCACTCCGCGGCGCGGCCGATGAGCACCGGCGCGCGGTCCAGCTCCAGGGTCGTGCCCGTGAGCGCACCCTCGGTGACCACCAGGCGGCGGGGAGGCTCGGGGGCAGCAGGCGACGGAGCGGCCGGCACCGGGGCCGGCACGGGAGCGGGGGGTGGGGCCGGGGCCGGTGCGGGGGCCGGTGCGGCGGCTGGTGCCGGGGCGCTTCCGCGGCCGGGGGCTGCTGGAACGGGGCGGGCGACGACGCGGGTGCCGTACAGGTCGCGGCGCAGCACGCCGACCACCCCGAGGACGAAGAGCCACAGCAGCACCAGGAGGCCGAGCTGCAGGACGGTGACGCTCAGCTGGCTCATCGACGCGACCTCACCAGTCCTCGTCGGCCCGCTGGGGGGCCCCGGCGCCACGGGAGGTCACACCGATGGTGGTGCGCCCGATGACCACCGTGCCGCCGTCGCGCAGCTCGGCGACCTTCACCGCCCCGCCGAGGTGCTGGTCGTCGACGATCGTGCCGTTGGTCGACCCCAGGTCGCGGATGAGGATGCGGCCCGCCTCGACCTTGATCTCCGCGTGCCGGCGCGAGGAGCCGGGGTCGTCGATGACGACGTCGCAGTCGCTGCCCCGCCCGATCACCGTCAGCCGCTCGGTCAGCTGGTAGCGCCGGCCGTCGACGTCGAGCACGGGGTGGGCGGCGGTGGCGATGGCGGGCGCGCCGGGGGCGATGCCACCGCGCACGCGGGCGCTGCGCACGCGGTAGACGCCGGTGGGCAGGTCATCGTCGCGCACCAGCGCGATGCTGACCGGTCCGGGGAAGGAGTACCGCTGCCCGCGGGCGTGGTCGGTGAGGCTGGTGGTGAGCTCGCCGACGAGCTGGTCGGCCCAGGACTCGAAGCGCTCGTGGTCATCGGGTCCGAGCTCGAGGGTGTAGGCGTTCGGGACGAGGGTGCGGCCGGGGCCGACGACGGCGGCGGTGGTGTCGGCCTCGCGCCGCAGGGCGCTGGCCAGCTCCACCGGCTGCACCTGTGCCTTGAAGGCGCGGGCGAAGGCGCCGTTGACCACGCGCTCCACGCCGCGCTCGAAGCGGTCGAGCACTCCCACGCGCGGGTCTCCTCCCTGTTCGCCTCCGGCCGCTGTCGATGGCGGACGGCGCCTCGTGCGGGGGCGGCGGCTCCGCGCCGCCGGTGGGCCCGACCGATGGTAGCCAGAGGGACGGCGCGGGGCCGCCGCCTCGGGCCTGGCGCGCCTGGCGCGCGGTCCGAGGGGCGGCGCATCCCGGTGCTAGTGTCGGCGGCCACGCGCGAGTGGCGGAATTGGCAGACGCGCACGGTTCAGGTCCGTGTGCTCGGAAGGGCGTGGGGGTTCAAGTCCCCCCTCGCGCACGTGGGCCCACTGAGCTGGGCGGCGCAGGGGCTCGCACTCCTCGTGCCAGCGGCTCCGCCGGACGTGGAGCACCTCGAGCCTCGTGGCGGGGGCCGTGAGCGCGGCTGTGCTGGACGTCGTGGCTCGTCGGGGGGTCAGCGCGTCCCGGCCCGCTGGAAGCGCCTGTCACGCCGCGGGTGCGTCAGCCGGGCACGACCGCGAAGCGCCGTCGACCACCGAGGTGGTGGGCGAGGAAGCTGCTGTCGAGGGTGGAGGTGCGACGTTCGCCCCGCTCCTCCCCGAGCACGACCGGTGAGGCGTCGGCGAGGTGCGTGGGCGTGTCGCGCGTCGCCATCAGCTCGGTGCCGCAGCGACCGCGGTGTCGCAGCGGTCGGCGACGACCGACCGCTGCAAGAGGACCAGGCACCACAGCGCCTCCCGGCCCCGCGCACGCACGAGCAGGTGCGTCGCCGCGGTGAACGCCGGCCGCGTCGTCACCAGGGGCGTGGACAGCGTGCTCAGCACTGCCGGCACTGCGCACGGCGCGGCTCGTCGAGGAGGTCGGTGGAGGTCCTTCCCGTGCGCTCGGCCCGACCACCTCCTCCGCGGACGACCCCGAGGACGACATCGGGGTCCTGGCCCGCCGCGGCGGGCCAGCGTCGCCTCGGCGCGCTCGGCGGCCGCGCGGCGGATGGACTCCGACAGCGCTCGCCCTGGACGTCGAGGCGCACATGGCCTTCCTCCAGCACGTCAGCGAGCTGCTCCAGGCAGCGGCGAGCACGTCGACGCGCGGGCGCTCACGCCGGCGCGCACCTGGGTGCGCTACGGCGGCCCGGACGCCGCGCCCGTCACCACCGACGGCCCGCTGCCCGAGACCAGCGACCTCGTGGCCGGCTGGTACATGATCGACGTCGAGTCCCACGAGCGCGCGGTCGAGCTCGCGGCCCACGTCTCCTCCGAGCCGGGCCCGGGTGGGGAGCCGCTGCACGAGTGGATCGACGTCGGCGAGGACGCGCTGCAGGAGGCGCTGGTCCAGGCGCTGCGGGTGTGGCCCGGGCACCCGCCGCGCGACCCGCGCGCGTGGCTGACCACGGTCGCGACCCGGCGCCCGGTCGACCTGCGCCGCAGCGAGGCCGCCCGCCACCGCCGCGAGGAGGCGACGCGCGCCCCGGCATCAGCTGACGAGGCCGCCGCCACCGAGGAGGGCGACGACACCCTCTTCCTCATGTTCTGCTGCCGCCACCCCGACCTCGCCCCCGCCTCGCAGGTGGCGCTGACCCTGCGCGCGGTCGGCGGCCTCACCACCCGCGAGATCGCCGACGCCTTCCTCGTGCCGGAGGCGACGACGGCGCAGCGCACCAGTCGCGCCGAGCGGGCCCTGCGCGGACGCCGCCTGGACCGGCCCGGCGACCTCGCCGTGGTGCTGCGCGTCCTCCACCTCGTCTACGCCGCCGGCCACGCGGGCCGGGTGGACCTGGCCGGCGAGGCGATCCGGCTCGCCCGCCAGCTCACCCTGGTCGCCGAGGAGCCGGAGTCGCGCGGGCTGCTCGCGCCGATGCTCCTCCACCACGCCCGCCTCCCGGCGCTCTACGACCCCCAGGGCCGGATCGTCCCGCTCGACCGGCAGGACCGGGGCCTGTGGGACACCGGCCAGATCGCCGAGGGGGTGCGCGTGCTGCAGTCGGCGCTGGCCGCCCACGTGCGCGAGGCCGTGCCCGCCACCGGCGGGTGGCGGGTCGCCGACGCGCCGAGCGCCCGCGGGGCGATCGTGGGCCTGGCACCCACGGGCGGCGCTGACCCCGCTGCGGTGCGTGCCGCCCTGCTGGAGCACCGCGTCACCACCACCGCCTCTCCAGTCCACCGCGCACCGCGGGAGATGACCGGCCCGCTGCTGCGGCTGGCCCCGCACGTCGACGCCGACCCCGACGCCCTGACCGCGGTCGCCCAGCTGCTCACGACCCTCTGAGCCCGCGCGTGTCCCCGCCCGCACCGACCAGCTCCCGCGGGCCCTCGCGGGGTCGAGGCCCCCGCACCCGCCTGGTCCTGCGCACCGCGCGGGCAGGACCGCCACACCCGGTGGATCTCCAGCGCTGCGCGGAACGACGGGGTGGAGCTGGCTGCTCCCCCGAGTGCGGCGGGTCGCGGGGCCGGCGGTGCTGGAGCGGTGAGCGACGTCGGCGCGCGCGGTGGCTGGAGGACGCCGAGGTCGAGCTGACCGGCACCCGGGCGCTCCGCCCAGGCGGGCAGGGGTGCACCTGGCGCGTCGAGGTCGTGCGCGAGGGGCTCGACGACGCCCCGCACCGGACCTGATCGGCGGAGGTGTCGATGCTGCTCGGTGGTCAGGCGCCTCGCAGCGGCGTCGGGATGGTCGCGGTGCCCGGTGCGCGCCACCACCGGACCCGCCTCGCGGCAGCGCTCGTGGTGGTGAGTGCTGCCGAGGACGACGTGGCAGGGGGCGGTCGCCCTCGCGGGCGGACCAGGGGGTGCGGCAGGGGAGGCCGGGCAGCACGACCGCTCGGGCGATGAGCACCGGGGAGCCTGCAGCGTGGTGCGGATCGCGCCCGCCCGGAGGGCTGCTCGACGACTCCCCGCCGGAGGCGGAGGGGACCACCGTGGCCGGTCCGCGCGCGAGGCTGCACCGTCCGCCGGTGACGTCCTGCTCCTGGCCGTCGCCCTGGTCCGCCGCGGTGCGGCGCTGGGCACCCAGTCGGCCCAGCGGAGCGGCTTGCACGCCAATGACGTGCGCGCGCTGCAGGCGCTCGACGCCGCAGGAGGTGAGGGAGGGACCACGACGGGCGCCCTCCCCAGCGCGCTGGGGCTCTCACCGCAGGCGGTCACCGCCCTGGTCGGCCGCCTGGAGGGCAGGGACCTCGCCCGGCGCGAACCGGACCCCGCCGACCGGCGACGCACCCGAGTGGTCCCCACGCAGACCGCGCGCTCCTCCGGGCGCGCGCACCTCGCGCCCCTGGCCGCCCACCTGCGAGCCGCCGGTGGCGGCCTCACTGCCGCAGAACGCTCGGTGGTGCACCGGTTGCTGCAGGCCAGCGGGACCCTCGGGCCAGGACCACGGGTGGCCGGGCTCCTCGCTGACGCCTCGCGCTCCTCCGCCAGACCCTCTCGCGCCCAGATCGACGCCTTCCGGGTGTCGACCCCACCGCGGCCCGGACTGCTCCGATCGCGGCGCGGGCCCTGCGTGCAGGAGCCCAGCCCGCTCCGCCCGACCCGCGCCGGGCGGCGGGTCACACGGCCTGGAGGGTCCGCGGCGCCGCGACCTCGTCGCCGACCACGGCGCGCGGCGCGGGGTGCTCGACCAGGGCCAGCACCCGCGCGGACATGAACCGCGCCGTGCGCACCGCGGTGCCGCCCCGGGTGGTCTCCACCACCTCGACGATCCCCCGGCCGTGGACGACGTCCACCCGCCGGCCGGCGCGGGTCGCCGCCACCTCGTAGGTGCGCGTGCTGCCCCCCGCATCGATGACGATCTCCACGCGATCACCCTTCACGGCGTACCTCCCAGGTCCTGCGGCGGGCCCCCGGCGGGGACGCGTCCGACACCAGTCCCAACACCCGCCTCCGCCCCGGTGTTCCGCCATCAGCGCTGGTCAGCGCGGTGCGGGCCCGCTCACCACGCGCCGCACGAGGGTCATCCCCCGGTCGCCGCGAGCACCGCCGTCCCCCGGGCCACCGCGCGCAGGTCGTAGCTCGTCGCCGGGATCCGACGGGCCCGGTCCATGCGGTTGCGGGCCCACAGCGGCTGGGGGGTGTCGACCCCCGGCGGGTGCAGCTGGCACGGGTCGACGCCCACCCCGTCGTGCGCCAGCTCGGTGCGCAGGCTGCGGGTGGGCGCGACGACGGCCTTCGCCCCGCAGCACGCCGCCTGAAGCGGCATCGGGCGGAGGGCGGCCCGGGCACCGCAGGCGGTGCCGTGGCGGGTCACGTCGGTCACCCGGCGCAGCTCCTCGGGCAGCACGTCCGACGCGCGCTGGACGCGGGTGACCATCGCGTCGTCGACCCGGACGTCGAGGGCCCCAGCTCGGCCTCCACGCGGTCCGCCGCCGGGCTCGCCCGGCGACGCAGCGCGACCGCGGTCTCGGCGACGGCCCGGCTGATGCCGGTGCTCACGCCCGTGACGACAGCGGCCCGCGGCACGGGCCCGCGGTGCCCCCCCGTGCCGGGCACCGGTGCCGGCTCGCCTGCTCCGGTCGGGGTGGGGGCACCGGTCGAGTCGGGCACCTGCGCGCCAGTGCCAGTAGCCTCGGCCTCCCTGCGCACTCCCCGATGCAGCACCCAGGAACAGAGGTCCCGTGAACGGCAACACCCGGTACAGCGTGGCCAACACGGCGTTGCTGTCCATCTCCGCCGAAGAGGCACCGGTCGTCGTCACGTCCGCTGACCTCGACACGATGATGGCGCCGACCCTGGAGCGGCTGCGGATCAGGCCGGGCCTGATCGAGCGGGTCGCGGGGGTGCGGGAGCGGCGGTGGTGGGCCGAGGGCACCGACCTGCCCGAGGGCATCGCCATGGCCGGGGCCAAGGCGATCGCCGAGTCCGGCGTCGACTCCGGGGCGATCGGGCTGCTGATCAACACCTCGGTCACCCGGTACCACATCGAGCCCGCCATCTCGGTGGAGGTGCACGACCACCTCGGCCTGCCGAGCTCGGCGATGAACTTCGACATCACCAACGCCTGCCTGGGGTTCGTCAACGGCATGCAGGTCGCCTCCTCGATGATCGACTCCGGGCAGGTGGACTACGCCCTCGTCGTCGGCGGGGAGGACATCCGCCAGATGCAGCGCGAGACCATCGAGCGCCTGGCCGAGCCCGGGAGCACCAAGGCGGACTACCTCGACTCCTTCGCCACCCTCACCCTGGGGTGCGGCTCGGCGGCCGCCGTCCTCGGCCGCGCCGACGCCCACCCCGAGGGCCACCGCATCCTCGGTGGCGTCACCCGCGCCGGCACCAGCCACCACGGGCTGTGCATCGGCACGATGGGACGGATGGTCACCGACTCCCGGGGTCTGCTGGAGGCGGGCGTGGGCCTGGCCTCCGACGCGTGGGAGGACGCGAAGGAGGACTGGAACTGGGTCAGCGGCATCGCCCGGTACGTGATGCACCAGGTCTCGGTGCCCCACACCCGCGCGCTGCTGCAGCGCCTCGCGCTGGACGGGCTCGAGAAGGTGCGCGTGCCCCTGACCTTCCCCCTGCTCGGCAACGTCGCCGCCAGCGCCCTGCCCATCACCCTCGCCCGCCAGGTCGACTCGCTGCTGCCCGGTGACCGGGTGCTGTGCATGGGGATCGGTTCGGGCCTGAACACCTCCTTCTGCGAGATCGTCTGGTGACCGGCGGCGCCTCGGCGCCAGCCGACCGGGGGAGTGCGCCGCCGCTGCCGGAGGTGGATCCCGCGTGGCACCGCTGGGTGGACGTCGTCGACGCGGACGGCGCGGAGCGCACCTGGCACGTGCTGGACGGCGCACCGTCCGTCGGCGGCCCGAGGCCGGGCGCCGTGCGCGGCACGGTGGTCGCCGTGCACGGCAACCCCACCTGGTCGTTCCTGTGGCGCCGGACCGTGGCGGCAGCCGCGGCGGTGGGCTGGCGCGTCGTCGCGGTCGACCAGCTCGACATGGGGTGGTCGGAGCGCACCGGAACCCGCCGGCGCCTCGCCCGCCGCGTCGACGACCTGCTGGGCCTGACCGACGCCCTGGGCATCACCGGGGCCACCGCCGACGACGCCCCGGTGGTCTCCCTCGGGCACGACTGGGGCGGCCCGGTGTCCGCCGGCTGGGTCCTGAGGGTGCGCGCGCGCGGGCAGCGCGTCGCCGGGGTGGTCCTGACCAACACCGCGCTGCACCTGCCCGCCGGCGCCGCGCTTCCCCCCGCCCTGCGGCTCGCCGTGGCACCCGGGGTGGCCCGCTCCACCGCGGCGGGCACCGCCGCGTTCCTCGCGGCGACCCTCGCCACCCCCCGCCTGACCGGCCGCGTGCTGCCGCGCGAGGTGCGCGCGGGCTACCGCCAGCCGTACCCGCGGGCGCGCGACCGCACCGGCATCGGGGCCTTCGTCGCCGACATCCCCCAGCACCTCGACCACGCCTCCCGCCCGGCGCTGGAAGGGATCGGTGAGGGGATCGCGGCGGTGGGCGCTTCGCAGGAGGTGCCCTCGCTGGTGCTGTGGGGGGTCCGCGACCCCGTCTTCGGGCAGCGGTTCCTCGACGACGTGCGCGCCCGGCTGCCCGGGGCTGACGTGCACCGCTTCGAGGGCGCCGGGCACCTGGTGCCGGAGGAGGCCGACGTCGCGGGCGTGCTGGCCCGCTGGCTGCAGGCGCTGGGCACCCGACCCGCCGCGTCGGGCACCGCGCTGCCCGACGTCGTGCCGGGCGCCGGCCCCGCCACGGCCGGCCCCACCACGCCCACGCCCCGCCGCTCGATGACCGCGGCGATCGCCGAGCGCGCCGCGGGCCCGACCCGCGACGAGCCCGCCGTCGTCCAGCTGCGCCCGGGCGCCCCGCCGGAGAGCACCACCTGGGGCGAGCTCGCCACCCGCGTCGACGAGATCGCCGCCGGTCTGCTGGAGGCCGGGGCCCGCCCGGGAGAGCGCATCAGCCTGCTCGTGCGCCCCGGCGTCGACCTCACCGCCCTGCTCTACGCCTGCCTGCGCATCGGGCTCGTCGCGGTCGTCGCCGACGCGGGCCTGGGGGTGCGCGGCCTCGGCCGGGCCATCCGCGGCGCCGCGCCGCAGCACCTCGCCGCGGTGCACCCCGGGCTGGGCGTGGCGTGGCTGCTGCGCTGGCCCGGGCGGCGCATCGCCGTCGGGCGCCCGCCGCTGGAGCGCCTGGTCATGCCCACCGCGCTGCGCCTGACCCGGGCGGTGCACCTCGACGTCATCCAGGGGCGCGGACGCGCCGCGCTCGCCGCGGGCGCCGCCCTGCCAGAGCCCCCGGCCCCCGACGACGACGCGGTGGTCATCTTCACCTCGGGCTCCACCGGGCCCGCCAAGGGCGTGGTCTACACCCACGCCCGGATGGCCGCGATGGTCGCGGCGTTCGGCGCGATGGCCGGCATCGGCCCCGGTTCCCCCCTGGTGGCGGCCTTCGCCCCCTTCGCCCTGTTCGCACCCGGCCTCGGCGCGACCACCGCGGTGCCCGAGACCGACGTCACCAGGCCCGCGACGCTCACCGCCGCCGCCCTGGCCGACGCGGTGGCCGCGGTGGGCGCGGCCAGCGCCTTCGCCTCCCCCGCGGCGCTGGCCAACGTCGTCGCCACCGCGGGGGACCTCACCGCCGATCAGCGCGCGGCGCTGGCCGGGGTGCGGCTGCTGATGTCCGCCGGGGCACCGGTCGACCCCGCGGTGCTCGCCGCGGCGGCCGCGCTGGTGCCCGCCGCGGCCGCGCACACCCCCTACGGGATGACCGAGGCCCTGCCCGCCACCGACGTCTCCCTCGAGGAGCTGCTCGCCGCCGGCCCCGGCGAGGGCGTGCTCGTCGGGGCGCCCGTCGCCGGCGCGGCGCTGGCCGTGGCACCCCTGGACCCCGCGGGCGCACCCACCGGCGCCCTGACCACGCGCGCGGGGGTCACCGGGGAGGTCGCGGTCGCCTCCCCCCACGTGAAGGACCGCTACGACCAGCTGTGGGACACCCAGCGCCTCTCCGCCCAGGACCCGGGGTGGCACCGCACCGGGGACGTCGGGCACCTCGACGACTCCGGGCGCCTGTGGGTCGAGGGCCGCCTCGCGCACGTGCTGGTCACCGCCGCCGGGGTGGTCACCCCCGTCGGCGTCGAGCAGCGGGTGCAGCGCCTGGACGCCGTGCGCCGCGCCGCGCTCGTCGGGGTGGGTCCGCGCGGCACCGCCCAGCCGGTCGTGGTCCTGGAGAGCGCCGCCGACCACCCGCGGGGCCCCGCCGACCTCGACCTCGCGCACGCGGTGAGGACGGCGGCCGCGCCCGTCCCCGTCGCGGCGGTGCTGGTCGTCGCGCAGCTGCCCACCGACGTCCGCCACCGCAGCAAGATCGACCGCGCGCGCGTCGGAGCGTGGGCCGAGGAGGTGCTCGCCGGTCGGCGCAGCGCCCGGCGCGCCCCGTGAACGGGCCCGCGGTGGCCTGGTGAGGGTGCTCGTCACCGGTGCCAGCGGCCTGCTCGGCGCGTCGGTGGCCCGCGCTCTGCTCGCCCGCGGTGACGCGGTCACCACCTTCCAGCGCCGCCCCAGCGGGGTGGACGGCGCGCGCGACGTCCTCGGGTCGCTGGGGCCCGCCGACCCCCGCTGGTCCCCCGCCGGTTCGACGCCCTCGCCGCCGCCGCTGCAGGAGGCGGTCCGCGGCGCCGACGCCGTGGTGCACTGCGCCGCGAAGGTCACCTTCACCGGCGCGGAAGCCGGGTTCCGGGCGGTCAACGTCGAGGGCACCGCGGCGCTGCTCGCCGCCGCTCGCGCGGCCGGGGCCACGCGGTTCGTGCAGGTCTCCTCCCCCTCGGTGGCGCACACCGGAGCGGCCCTGGTCGGGGAGGGCGCCGGGCCGGCGTCCCCCAGCCGCGCCCGAGGCCCCTACGCGCGCACCAAGGCCGCCGGGGAGCTGCTGGCCCTGGCCGCCGACGCCCCCGGCTTCGCCGTGGTCGCGGTGCGCCCCCACCTGGTGTGGGGCCCGGGCGACACCCAGTTCGTCGGACGGGTCGTGGCCCGCGCCCGCGCCGGGCGCCTGGTGCTGGTCGGCGACGGCGCCGCGCTGATCGACAGCACCTACCTCGACGACGCGGTGACCGCGCTGGTCGCCGCGCTGGACGTCGCGCCCGAGCCCGAGGTGCACGGGCGCGCCTTCGTGGTCACCAGCGGGGAGCCGCGCACCGTGGGGGAGCTGTTCTCGCGGATCGCCGTGGCCGCCGGTGCCCCCCCACCGCACCGCCGGGTGCCGCTGCGCGCCGCCGTGGCGGCCGGGGCGCTGGCCGACGGGGTGTGGGCGCTGCTGCGCGCCGCCCCGGGGGTGCCGTCCACCGTCACCGACCAGGAGCCGCCGCTGACCCGGTTCCTCGCCGAGCAGCTGGGCACCGCCCACTGGTTCGACCAGCGCGCCACCCGCGCCGCGCTGCACTGGGCACCGGAGGTGGGGCTCGACGAGGGGTTCGCCCGCCTCGCCGCCCACCACGGCGGGAGCGCGCCGGGCGCCTGACCACGGGGCGCCCGACCACGGGCCTCTCGGACCAGGGCGCCCGCGGCAGGACTACCACCGCCGCCGCCCGCGTTGACCCAGCGTTCGACAGCCCCCGCAGCGCCGTGCTCCACGGTGCTGCACGTCCGGTGCGCCGGCCCCGCCTGAGGAGAACACCCTGATGTCCCGCCGCCCCACCCCCACCGCCGTCAGCGCGGTCGCCATCGGCCTCACCGCGCTGGTCGCGCTCACCGCCTGCGGCTCCGACACCGCCACCGCGCCGTCCACCGACAGCGGCGCGGCCACCGGCGGGGTGCTGCGCGTCGGCACCGAGGGCACGTACTCCCCGTTCACGTTCCACGACCCCGAGACCAACGAGCTGACGGGGTACGACGTCGACGTCGTCACCGCCGTCGCGGAGGAGATGGGCAGGGAGGTGGAGTTCTCCGAGACCACCTTCGACGCGATCTTCGCGGGTCTGGAGGCCGAGCGGTACGACGTGGTGGCCAACCAGGTGTCCCTCACCGAGGAGCGGCAGGCCACCTACGACTTCTCGGCGCCGTACACCGTCTCCACGGGGGCGGTGGTGACACGGGCCGACGACACCGCGGTCACCTCCCTCGCCGACATCTCCGGGCTCACCTCCGCGCAGTCCGCGACCAGCAACTGGGCCGAGGTCGCCACCACCAACGGCGCCACCGTCGAGGCGGTGGAGGGCTTCACCCAGGCGGTCGCCCTGCTGGAGCAGGGCCGGGTCGACATCACCATCAACGACGACCTGGCGGTGCTGAACTACCTGGAGACCACGGGCAGCACCACCGTGAAGGTCGCCGCGACCACCGACGACGTCACCGAGCAGGCCCTCGCCTTCCGCAAGGGCGACCCGCTCGCCGCCGAGGTGGACACCGCCCTGGAGGCGCTGCGGGCCGACGGGCGCCTCGCGGCGATCTCGCAGGAGTACTTCGGCGAGGACGTCTCCGGCTGAGCCGGCGGGCGGAGGCGTGGTGGAGCAGGACGGGGGCCGCTGGCAGCTGGCGCTCGACTCCCTCGGGCCGCTGCTCGGCGGGCTGGTGCGCGGGACGATCCCGCTGACGGCGATCTCCTTCGTCCTCGGCCTGGCGCTGGCCGTGGTGGTGGCGCTGATGCGGCTGTCGTCGTCGCGCCTGCTGTCGGGGGCTGCGCGCGCCTACGTGTCGGTGATCCGCGGCACCCCGCTGCTGGTGCAGCTGTTCATCATCTTCTACGGCCTCCCCTCGCTGGGGGTGACGATCGACCCGTGGCCCAGCGCGATCATCGCGTTCACCCTCAACGTGGGGGGGTACGCCTCGGAGGTGGTGCGCGCCTCGATCCTCGCCGTCCCCCGCGGGCAGTGGGAGGCGGCGGCCACCGTCGGGCTCGGCTACACCGCCGCGCTGCGCCGCATCGTGCTGCCCCAGGCGGCGCGGGTCGCCGTCCCGCCCCTGTCGAACACGCTGATCTCCCTCGTGAAGGACACCTCGCTCGCCTCGATCGTCCTCGTGACCGACCTGTTCCGGGTCGCTCAGCAGATCGCCGGGCCCACGTTCGAGTTCTTCGTCCTCTACACGGAGGCCGCGGCCATCTACTGGGTGGTGTGCCTGGTGCTGTCCGCGGTGCAGTCCCGCCTGGAGACCCGCTTCGACCGGTACGTGGCCTCGTGAGCGCGACCGCGGTGACGGCGCCTCTGGTCAGCGCCGCCGGGCTGGTCAAGTCCTTCGGCGACCTCACCGTCCTGCGGGGCATCGACCTCGACGTCGCGGCCGGGTCGGTGACGGTGCTCCTGGGACCCTCCGGGTCGGGCAAGACCACGGTGCTGCGCTGCCTGAACGCCCTGGAGGTCCCCGACGCCGGTCTCGTGCGCGTGGGGGACGTCGCGGTCGACTTCGCCCAGCGCGTCGACCGACGGCAGGCGCGGCGCCGTGCGGAGCGGCTGCGCGCGCAGAGCGGCATGGTCTTCCAGTCCCACCACCTCTTCCCCCACCTGACCGTGGTGGAGAACGTGAGCGTGGGCCCGGTCGTGGGCCAGCACCGGCCCGCGGAGCAGGTGCGGGCGGAGGCCCTGGCGCTGCTGGAGCGGGTGGGGCTCTCCGACAAGGCCGAGCAGCACCCCCACCAGCTCTCCGGGGGTCAGCAGCAGCGGGTCGGCATCGCCCGGGCGCTGGCGATGAAGCCCTCGGTGGTGCTCTTCGACGAGCCCACCTCCGCGCTGGACCCCGAGCTGGTGGGGGAGGTGCTGGCGGTGATGCGCGACCTCGCCGGGCAGGGCCTGACGATGGTGGTGGTCACCCACGAGATCCGCTTCGCCCAGCAGGTCGCCGACCAGGTGGTGTTCATGGACGGCGGCGTGGTCCTCGAGCGGGGGCCCGGCGCCCGGGTGCTCACCACGCCGGAGCACGAGCGCACCCGGCAGTTCCTGCGGCGCATCCTCGACCCGCTGTGAGGGTCCACCGGTGAGCCCCTGACCGCGGGGGGCTCCTGCCCGCTGCGGGCCGCCGGTGTTGCCCGAGCGGCGGCGCGGTGCCACGCTGGCGCCCGTGCTGGTGCGCTCGCGGTCCGACAGGGTCATCGCCGGCGTGTGCGCCGGCCTCGCGCACCGCTTCGGGTGGCGTCCGTTCACGGTGCGGGCGCTGTTCGTGGTCTCCCTCGTCCTGCCCGGCACGCAGGTCCTCGTCTACCTGGTGCTCTGGGCTCTCATCCCCTCCGAGCGCTGACCCGCCGGACCCCGCGTCGGGGGCCGCGCCGTGCGGGCCCGCGAGAGCGGTCGAGGTGGCGCAGGCGCTGGTCGAGGTCCAGCTCGGTGAGCAGGCGGCGGACGGTGGCGAGCAGCGTCACGTTCAGCTCCGTGAACTCCGGGTCGTCGATGAGCACCAGGTCGATCAGCCGGGCCTGCGCCTCGAGCATCCCGTCCAGGGCCTCGCGCAGCTGCTCGCGCTCGGACTGGCGCACGGTGGTCAGCGCCTCGGCGTCGACGAGGCGCCCGAAGGCCCGCATCCCCGCGCCCAGCTCGTGCAGCACCAGCGACGTCGCGGCGCGGATGTCGGGCCCGAGGTCCTCGTCCGTCCAGGCCCTGGCGCCGGCGGCGTCGACGAAGGACCGGAACATGCTGCGCACCGCGACCGCGGAGTGCTCCAGGGCCTCCATGCCCTGGCGCAGCCCCGGCCCGGTGTCGGGGGAACCCAGCGCCCGCAGGTTCAACCGGCGCCCCTCCTCCGCGCGCAGCAGGGCGCTGCCAGCGGCGGGCACGTCGTGCACGAGCATCCGCGCCTCGCCGAGCCACGCGGCGGCGCGGCGCGCGTACTGCGCGGTGCCCGCGCTGCCCGGTGCCAGCTCCGCGACGTCGACCCCTGCGCCGTCGAGCAGGTCCGCCACCCGCTCGGCCAGTCGCCGCAGCGCCACCCCGGCGTCGTCCGCGGCGATGCGCGGGGGCAGCAGCAGCGTGGAGACCACGCCCACGACCGCCCCGACGAGGGTCTCCCCGACGCGCTGACCCGCAGCGGCCTCGGCGCCGTAGGACCCCACCCCGAGGACGAGCATCGCGCTGATCGGCACCTCGATGAGGTTCGCGCCCAGGCGCAGAGCCTGCCCGACGAGGATCGAGGAGGCGATCGCCAACCCGAGGCTCCACCAGGTCAGGTCCGGCACCACGGCGGAGTAGGCGACCGCGACCAGCACCCCCGCCACCACGCTGACGACCCGGTCGAGCCCGCTGACCAGCAGGCTGATCGGGGTCAGCTGCACCACGAGCAGCGCCGTCAGGGGCGCCAGCAGCGGGATGCTGCCGGGGAAGACCGCCAGGGCGACCTCCCAGGCCGCGACAGCGGCGCCGGTCAGCCGCACGGCGAGCGCCACCGCGCCCACGCCCCCGGTGCGGAAGCGCGCCACCGGTGCCGCGAGCACGCGCCGACCCCACCCCCGCAGCGCCACGGAGGTCATTCTGCTCACCGGGAGCGCTCAGC
The DNA here is from genome assembly GCA_964242735.1 of uncultured Quadrisphaera sp. Lineage (GTDB taxonomy): Bacteria > Actinomycetota > Actinomycetes > Actinomycetales > Quadrisphaeraceae > CADCUY01. The sequence goes on from CAXTAK010000008.1 coordinate 120,003, forward strand.
CGGCCCGCTCGCCCAGGTGCGCCAGGCCCGGCGGCAGCTCCTCGCAGGAGAGCACCACCAGGCGCTGCGTGGGGCGGGTCAGGGCCACGTACAGGTCGTTGGGCCCGCGCACCGACGCGGCGAGGACCGCGGCGGGCTCCAGCAGCACCACCTCGTCGAACTCCAGGCCCTTCACGCCCGCGACGCCCGCGACGCTCACCACCGGGTCGGGGCCGGTGACCGCCTCCGCGAGCACGCTGCCGGCCGCGGAAGCGCGCAGCGCGGGCAGCAGCGCGTCGGGGCCCACGACCGCCAGGCGCCCGGCGCCCAGGCGCGCCACGGCCGCGGCGACCTCGGCCAGGACGGCGGCGGTCCACGCCGGTGAGCCGGCGGGGGCGGGCAGCGGACGGGCCACCGGGGGCTCGTCGGCGTCGCGCACAGAGCTGGGCACGGGGGCGTCGACGCCGGCGGCGGCCAGCACCGCGCCAGCGAGCTCCATGACCTGGCGCGGGGTGCGGTAGTTCACGGACAGGTGCGCCAGGTGCCAGGGGCGGTGCAGGTCGAGGCCGGCGGCGGTGGTGCCCGCGAGCACCGGGGCCAGCGCGCCCAGCCACCCGCCCGCCCCCGCGGCGCCGGCGGCGCTGGAGGTCTGCGCCAGGTCGCCGACCACGGTCATCGACCGCGACGGGCAGCGTCGCGCCAGGACCCGCCACGCCATCGCCGACAGCTCCTGCGCCTCGTCGACCACGACGTGCCCGTACGTCCACGACCGGTCCAGCGCCGCCCGCTCCGCGACGGTGCCCGACGCCCCCGCGACGTCCCACCGGTCGGCGAGGTCCTCGGCGCTGTACATCCCCGCTGCGGTCTCAGCCTCTTCGGAGGAGGACTGCGCCAGCACCTGCGCGGCGTAGGAGATCCGACCCTCGCGCTCGGCGCGGCGCGCCGCCTCGCGGTCCTGCGCGCGGTCACCGCGGCGCACCGGGTCGCCGATCAGCTCGGCCAGCTCGTCGAGCAGCGGCACGTCACCGACGGTCAGCGGCGCCCCCGCGGGGCGGGCCAGGGCTGTCAGCTCCTGCTCGCTCCACCGGCGTCCCGACGTCGCCGACGACCCCGAAGACACTGCCCGGGCGGCGGCGAGCAGCCGGTCGGGGCGGGCCCACAGGTCGGTGAGCACCGCCACCGGGTCCAGGGGCATCCACAGCAGGTTCACCTCGCGGCGCACGTCGGGGCTCTCGCGCAGCTCCTGCTCGAGGTCGGCGCGGGTCTCGGCGTCGAGGTCGTCACGGCGGACGCCCTGCGCCGCGGCGAGCTGGCGCACCAGCTCGGTGAGGATCCGGCGCACGAACGTGGTGCGGGCGGTGTTGTGGGGGCCGCGGGTCGCGCGGGCGGCGTCGCGGGCCGCCGCGACCGCCGACGGGCGCAGCACCACGCTGCGCCCTCGCGCGCCCACCCCCTCCAGGGGCACGCGCACCGGCGCGGCGGGCAGCCTCTGGCGCAGGCGGACGGCCGCGGCCAGCAGGTCGGCCATCGCCACGTCGCCCTTCACCCGGGCGGCGGTGTCGTCGTCCTCACCCGTGGCGCGCACCCCGGGGTGCAGCCCGCCGAGGGTCGACATGACCACCCCGGTCTCCCCCAGGGAGGGCAGGACCTGGTCGATGTAGCGCAGGAACGCCGCGTTGGGGCCGACGATGAGCACCCCGGAGCGGGCGATGCGGTCGCGGTGCGCGTAGAGCAGGTACGCCGCGCGGTGCAGGGCGACGGCGGTCTTGCCGGTGCCGGGGCCGCCCTGGACGACGAGGACCTGGGCGAGCGGGGCGCGCACCACCTCGTCCTGCTCGGCCTGCAGGGTCGCGACGATGTCGCGCATCTGGCCGGTGCGGGCAGCGGTCACCGCGGCCATCAGCGCCCCGCCCCCGGCGACGACCACCCCGTCGCCCAGCGGCGCGTCGGTCAGCACGTCGTCCTCCAGGGCGGTGACGGTGCGCCCGTGCAGGCTGATGTGGCGCCGGCGCACCACCGGGCCGGGGTCGGCGGCGGTCGCGCGGTAGAACGGCTCGACCACGGGGGCGCGCCAGTCGGTGAGCAGGGTGGTCTGGTCCTCCGCCGACAGGCCGGTGCGCCCGACGTAGATCGTGGCGGCAGCGCCGCCGCCGTCCCCACCGCTGTCGCCACCGGCGCTCCAGGTGACGGTGTCCATCCGCCCGAAGACCAGCCGGTCCTCCACCGAGCGCAGCTGCACCGCCCGGTCCTCGTAGAGGGTGGCGAAGGCGTCCCGCTCGGTGCGGGCCGCGGGCGTGCCGCCGCCACCGGCGCGCCGCACCTCCGCGAGTCGCTCACCGGTCTCGGTGCGCAGCACGTCGAGGCGGGCGTACGCCACGTCGACCCGGGCCTGCTCGGCGGCGACCTCGCGGGCGAGCCCGTCGGGCCGCTCGGCCGAGGACGCGGTCCGGGTCCCGTCGTCGCTGCTGGTCACCGAAGCCCTCCCACCGCCCGCGCACCTCGCGGCCGGCAGGACAGCCTGCCACCTGCGCTGGCGTTCCCTCTCCACCGAGGCGCTGTGCGTCGTCCACCGGAGGCGGCGGGGAGTGTCATCCCGTGACTTCCGTCAGACCGGCACCGACCAACGACGCAACACAGCTGCACCATGAAGATCTGATCCGTGATCGACAGCACGGCCGGCGCATCGGGCTCGGCCGTGTGTCTCACGTCGTAGGAAGTGGGACGGCCCCCACGGCAAGACCGGCCACAACGCAGCTCCGCCACGAAGAGCGTCCCAGAAGCCATCCCCACAACGCCGTCCCACGACAGCCGTACGGAGGCGACCTCCGGTACGTTCAGCTGGTGGAGCTGGGGTACGCGCGGGTCTCGACCACCAAGCAGGACCTCGACCGCCAGGTCGACGCCCTCCACCAGGTGGGCATCACCCCCGACCGGGTCTACCTGGACAAGAAGTCCGGGACCACCACCGACCGCCCCGGTCTCACCGCGGCCCTGGACTACGCGCGGGCCGGCGACGTGATCGTGGTGCACACCCTGGACCGGCTCGGGCGCACCGTGCGCGACACCCTGAACCTGATCCACGACCTCGCCGAGCGCGGGGTGGGCGTGCGGAACCTCGCTGACCCCATCAAGGTCGACTCCTCCAACCCGGGCGACCCCATGGCCCAGCTCGCCGTGGTCCTGCTGGCCCTGTTCGCGCAGATGGAACGCACCTACACCGTGGAGCGGGCCGCCCACGCCCGCGCCGTCGCCACCGCCAAGGGCCGGCGGGTCGGGCGGCCCTCGGTGGTGGACCCCGACAAGCTCGCCTGGGCGGTGCACCTGCGCGACGCCGGGGACACGATCGCCCAGATCACCACCAAGACCGGGATCACCCGCACCACCCTGTACCGCCACCTCCCACCGAGACCCGCCGAGCAGGTCACCGAGGCCCCAGCCCCCGCAGATCGGTAGCTCGTGGCGAGCACCGCGGGGATGGTCGAGCTCAACCAGGACCGAGGACACGGGGCTCACGGGCGCGAGGAGCAAGCGGGGGCCCTCAGCATGCGACCGGGCGTGTAACCGTGATCACCACTGGTCCGCGGAGGTGAGTGCTACCTGCGTCGCTGAGTTCACGCCGCGGCCCCGGCTTAGACTCCCGGCGACTGCCGCTGAGGAGCCAGCGACTGGTCGTGGAGTCAGCCTGCTTCTGGCGATGGAGGGTGGATGGCGCGATCAGACCTGGTCGTCGACCTCGTTGACGCGCAGCGACGGGGCGACAGCACCCGGTTCCGCGTGCTCGTCGAGGCGATCATCGCTGAGGAGCGCAGTAACCAGCACCACCTCGTCGCTGACCGGCTCTCTGAGCTGATCACGACAGCGGGATCCAGCGAGCTGATGGCGCGCGACGACACCGCCCGGCCGATGGCTGACCTACTTCACGAGATCGTCCCCCGCCGGCGCCTGGCTGATCTGCAGCTTGGCGAGGGCGTCGCCGCAGCGGCCGCAGAAGTCATCGAAGAGCATCGGCGCTCTGAGCTGCTGCGCAGCCACGGTATCGAGCCGCGCAGCAGGGTCCTTCTCGAAGGGCCTCCTGGCAATGGCAAGACGAGCCTGGCTGAGGCGATCGCTGCCGAGTCGATGCTGCCGTTCTACCTCGTGCGCTACGAGGGCATCGTGTCCAGCTTCCTCGGCGAGACCGCTGGCCGCCTCGATCACGTGTTCGAGTTTGCGCGCACCCGTCGGTGCGTGCTGTTCTTCGATGAGTTCGACACCATCGCGAAGGAACGCGCCGACACCCACGAGACTGGAGAGATCAAGCGCGTCGTCTCCACGCTGCTCCTGCAGATCGACCGGTTGCCCTCCCATGTCATCGTGATCTGCGCGACCAACCACGCCGAGCTGCTCGACCGCGCCGCCTGGCGCCGCTTCCAGGTGCGCTTGGCTCTCACACCACCCTCGCGGGCCCAGGCCACCCAGTTCCTAGAGACGCTCAGTGGCCGGCTGGGGGGCAAGCTGGGGCTGGCCCCGCGCACGCTGGCTGACCGGTTGCAAGGGGTCAGCTACGCCGAACTGGAGCAGTTCGCGCAAGACGTCCGGCGACGCTATGTGCTGGGCCTGCCCGACGCCCGGCTCGACGAGATCGTGCGCAGCCGCTTGGAGCAGTGGCGCAACCAGTCGCACCGATGACCGAACCCCGGGGCCTGCTGGCCTTCGAGCCCGCTGTTCCCGGCCCGATTCCGCCTGTTCCTCCACGGGGTCGCCCGTCAGTACACAAGCCGGCTTCGTCCCGGCAGGGTGAGCGTCTCACTCCGCAGTTCCAGGCCCTTCAAGCGGCGCTGAGCACAGGACGCGTGCAGGCCGCCGAAGCGACGAGCGAGCCTGATCCCGAGCTGGTCGTCGTCTTTGACCTTGCTGGCACCGTCGTGAACTTCATGCGCGCCGTCCGCCGGATCCCGGGGTTGGAGTTCCTCACCGAGCACGACGAGGACGCCGTCGAGCCAGACGAGGACTTCTACTTCGAGGACGCCGGCGAGGCCACAGACACAGTGGTGCCCGAGACGCTCTACATGGTGATGACCAGTGCGCGGGCGGTCACCGAGCTGGTCCGCTTGTTCGGCCTGTGGGAGGCCGACCGGACGGTGAAGTTCGAGCGCGGCCTGGCGCCGCTGAAGAACGCGTTCGCGTTGCTGCGCGCGGTTCGGCGCTGGAGCCCGATCGACCGGGTCCGCGAGACCGGTCTGCTGCAGTGGTGGGCCGAGACAGTGGCTACCACCGCTGGTGGCCAGAGCTCCACCCGGGTCGAGATCGAGCTGTGGTTCCGTGAGGACCCAGCGCGCCGTGCGTTGGTGCAAGCGAACGTCGAGCGGCTGATCACTGAAGGAGGAGGCACCGTCCTCCGCAGTGCCGAGCTGCCCGGCATCGACTACCACGCAGTACTCGCCGAGCTGCCCTACGACCAGGTGGAGGCGGTGCTCGAGCGCGGACCCGAGGCGATCGAGCTGCTCACCACTGAGTCGATCATGTTCGTGGCGCCAGCGCGGCCGATGACCGTGCCGGCGGTCGAGTCAGCCGATCACCTGCTGTCCGCGCTGGCGGCCACGCCGCCGCCCGAAGCCGCTCCACGAGTAGCGCTGCTCGACGGTCTGCCGATGGCCAACCACGCCGCTCTGGCAGGACGGTTGGTCCTCGATGACCCGGACGAACGCGGGAGCCAGTACAGCAACGTCGACCAGCAGCGCCACGGCACAGCGATGGCCTCCCTGATCTGCCACGGCGACCTCGGAGCGCCCGGTCGACCGCTGTCCACCCGGCTCTACGTGCGCCCGATCATGGAGCCGCACGCGTTTTATCCCGAGGAGACCGTTGCTCCCGACGAGCTGCTGGTCGACCTGCTGCACCGCACCTTCCGCCGGATGTTCGACGGCGATGACGGCCACCCGCCAACGGCGCCGAGCGTGCGCATCATCAACCTCTCGATCGGTGACCCGGCCCGGGCCTTCGCCCGGCGGGTGAGCCCACTGGCGAAGCTGCTCGACTGGCTCACGCACCACTACAACGTCCTGGTCCTGGTCAGTGCCGGGAACCCTCGGTGGAGCCCGTCCGTGCCCGCGGACGCCCTGGACGACCCCGTCGTCCTGCGGCGGGCGCTGCTCACCAACGCCCACGACCAGGCCCGCCAGCGGAGGCTGCTGTCCCCTGCTGAGGCGGTCAACGTGCTCACCGTCGGAGCTGTGCACTCCGACGCATCGACGAGCCCAGTCTCGGACACGGTGCTGGACGGTGCGGAGGAAGGGATGCCCGCCGGCTACGGCGCGGTCGGGTTCGGGCACCGCCGCTCCGTCAAGCCCGAAATCCTGCTTCCCGGTGGCCGCCAGCTCTTCCAGCGTCCCCCGCCGGGAGCGAGTGGGGAGGTCGCGTTGAGCCCGGCTCGGCACAGCGCGACCGGGCCCGGTCACCTCGTCGCTGCCCCCGACCGCAGCGGCGGCGGGGACGCTGGGACGGCGTACCTGCACGGTACGAGCAACGCGACCGCTCTGGCCGCCCGTGCTGCGAACCAGGTCATCGACGTGCTCACCGGACTCAGCGCACAGGATGGGGACTCATTCATCCCCGATGAGCAGTACCACCCCGTCTTGGCCAAGACGCTGCTCGTGCACGCTGCCCACTGGGGCCAGCTGTCCACCAAGCTCCGCGATGCCCTGGATCTCGACCCCCAGGCACCCCGCCGCGACCTCACCCAGCTCCTCGGGTACGGCCCACTCGATGAGGCCCGACTGGCCACAGCCACGCGCACCCGAGTCGTCCTGCTCAGCGCCGGGTCCATCGGACCCGGGCAACGCCACCAGCTCCGGCTGCCACTGCCGGCCGCGTTGGCCGCAACCACGACTTGGCGCCGCCTGACGATCACGCTCGGATGGCTGTCCCCGATCAACTCCCGCTCCCAGGTGCACCGCATGGCCCGTCTGTGGTTCCAGCCCCACGAGGACCAGCTGGGGGTCATGCGCGCCGAAGCCGAGCACAACGCCGTGCGCAGAGGCACCGTGCAGCACGAGATTTTCGAAGGCACCGCCGCAGTGGCCTTCACCCCTGGAGACGTCCTTGCCATCGACGTCGACTGCCGCATCGACGCCGGCAAGGCCGACGCGCCGATCCGGTACGGCCTGGCTGCCAGCATCGAGGTCGGGGCAGCCGTGCGAGCCGACGTCCACGCCGAAGTCCGCGATGGTCTCCGAGTACAGCTACGACAGCGCCAGCAGATCAGCTCACGGGCGTAGCAGAGATCACCGCATCGGGCCCGTAGGTCCTGGTCGAGTTAGGAGGCTCGGCGCTTCTAGGCCCGGTTCACCGGCAGGCGCAGCTGCTGCCCGTACCCGCGCCGGTCCCTCCAGCGGCTCACAGGCCACCATCGGCACGGTACGGGGCAACCGTCAGCCGCGGCAGCGCACCCCGCCTCGCAGATGAACCGTCCCACGCCGGTGCCGGCGCTACAGGCGACCTCCGGTATGGGGGTGCGGGGCCCGACGGCCGCTCAGAGGCCGAGGGTGGTGGCGGCGTTGTCGATCCACGCGGCTTGGACGCGGACGTAGGTGCCGATGGAGGCCAGGGAGCGGTGGCGGGTCTGGTGGGCGATGGCCCGGTCGGAGGCCCCGCGCAGGTGGGCGTAGGTGACGAACCCCGCCCGCAGGCTGTGGGCGCTGTACCGGGTGGGGTCGATGCCGGCCCGGGCGACGGCGTTCTGGACCAGGGTGTTGATCGACTCCGGGTGCAGGGGTGTGGGCCTGGCCCGGTTGTCCTTGCCGACCCCGCGGAACAGGGCCCCGTCGGTGATCCCGGCGAGCTCCAGCCAGGCCTGGAGGGCGGTGACGGGGCAGCGGGCGGGGTTCGCGGCCCGGGGCAGGACCACGAGCTCGGCGCGTTCCCCGGTCTGGTTCGTCTTCGACCGGGCGAGGGACAGGACGAGCCCGTTGGGGTGCTGGGCGACCGCGTCGACGGTGAGGGCGGCGAGCTCGCTGCGCCGCAGCGCCGCCACGAACCCCACCAGCAGCAGCGCCTTGTCCCGCGCGCCAGCGAGGTCCGGCTCGGGCGCACGGGTGGGGGAGCGCCAGGTCTTGGTGGTCGGGCACGCGGCGAGGACGTCGAGCAGGTCGGGGGGCATCAAGGGTGCGGCTTGGTCGGGTGGGGCGCCGTGGGTGCGGCGGATGCCCTCCCACACCGCCAGGACCCGGGCGTTGCGGGTGGGGTCGGGGACGTCGTGGAGCTGGTGGGTGAAGCGGATCGCCGACAACCTGCGGCTCATCGTCCCGACCTTCGCGCCGGCCCGGGCGAGGTCGGTGACGTACCCGGTGATCGTGGCCGCCGCAGCGGGCAGGGGAGTGGTGCGGTGGGTGACGCACCAGGTGGTGAACTCCCGCCAGTCCGAGCGGTACCCGCGCAGGGTGTTGCCCGCTCGCGCCGCGGCGACGTAGCCCGCCTCCTCCTCCGACAGCGGCACGCCGTCGAGCAGGGCCAGGGGGTCCGACGTGGAAGCATCCCTGGTGGCCAGGGTGGCGGGGTGCCGATGGGTGCTCATCGGGAGTGGCGTCGACACAGCCGTCTACTGCCCACCGTGGTGCAGGTCCTGGTCGGGGATGACCGGGGGCCCGCCCGCGGAGGGATCGATCATGACGAGGTCGGGATCGGTCAGGCCGGTGCTGAGCGCATGGCCGGTGAGGGTGAGCGTCGCCCCCTCAGGGAGCGAAGGGCTCGTCAGGATTACGCGGGGGGTGATCCTGCTGGAGACACCTGGGGTGTGCTGGTGCTCGTTCAGCGCGAGGTCCCACTCCAAGTGCGGGTAGCGCTGCCCGTCCAGGCCGAGTCGATCCGGGTCCTGCACCGCTCCGGTGAGCTCCCCGTGCAGCGCCAACCGCACTGCGCCACCGTCCAGGGGCGAGGCACTGGCGAGGCGCTCCCGCGTGGTCTCCGGCAGGTCCAGCAGGTCGATGACGCCGCGGCGCACGTAGCCCATGAGGGCGGCGCTGGTGGCCTCGGCGGCTGCCCGGAAGGACGCGAAGTCCTCGCTGCCGTGCTCGAACCCGTCGCTGGCCTTGCGCGCGGTGTCGTAAGTGGCCTTGTCCCCGCCGCAGATGACGTCCCGGCGCACCCATCCGAGCAGCACCTCCTTCCAGTTGCTCCGCTCTAGCTCGACCTTGCGGTGCTCGGCGTGGGCGCGCTCGTCCGACAGGCCGAGTCGGGCCCGCTCGACGCGCTCGACCGCGGGGGCCAGTGCCTCCAGGGCCATGTACAGGTGCGCCAGCGCCAGCGGCCGGGTCGGCACCGTCCAGTGCTGCAGGGCGATGTCGTACTGCCCGACCGCGCGGACCACCCGTTCCCGCTCGGTGGAGGTGAGCACCGCCTGGAGGAAGGGGAACAGCAGCTGGGCGTCCAGGTGACGCTTCACCGGCGGCATCCCGGACTCCATCGGGACCAGGCCCTGCCAGTACCGGCGCCGGCTCAGGCCCGGCGCGGACTCGAACGCGACGCACGGGACGGGCATCCCCACGTGGGCGTTCGCCGCGAAGGCGAGCAGCATGGCCAGGCCCGAGGTCGCTTCGGTGGCCCGAGTGAGGGCGTCGGTGGCCCCGAGCGCCCAGCAGTTCACCTCTAGCAACAGCTCGCGAGCCAGGGGCTCGGGCGCGCCGACGTCCTCCAGGCGGGTCGTCAACCCGATGTCGATCACACCCAGGTCACCGCCGTAGCCCTCCAGCACCAGCTGGGCGCCGTGCGGGAGCGTCATGCCACCGGCAGCCAGGAGCACCACCCGCCACGGCACGGGCTCGAGCCCGGTCTGCGGGTCTGCGCCCGGGGTGGTCTCGTCGTCCGGCACACGGTCGAGGCTACCCGCCAGCACACGGGATTCTCTGCATTATCCCGTCTGCTGTTGGCGACTGGCTGATAGGACGGTGGGACGACGGACCGTGTATGCAGGTGTCGTCGTCCGTCGACAGATGTAGTCGCTTTAGCTACTCTCACCGAGTGGAGCGGTTCGCCGTGGAGGCCCTTGCGCTGGAGTGGCCCTTCGACATCGACCACCAGGCAGGCCACCTGTTCAAGCACTCCGGCCTGGGGATCGACGACATCGCCAAGGTGTGGGCATCAGATCCCCTGTTCTACCTGGCAAGGCCGCCGGCCCACTGGCTGATGATCGCCGAGGTCGAGGGGAGGGTCCTGACGGTGCCGTTGGCGCCGTCACGCTCAAGGGATCTGCGCTCCTGCCGCCCGATCGGTTGCTACGTGGCCGCCGATCAGCTCGCCCGCCGCTACCAGGAGGACCGATGAACACCACCGAGGACCACGACCCCACCGCTGCTGAGCCCAACAGTGACGGGGTAGGGACGGTGATGACCCCCGACCAAGAGCACGCCTTCTACGCCGACCCCGACCACCAGGACCCGCAAGGGCCACCGGTGCGCCGCCGTAAACGCAGCAGCCCGCTCAGCGCCCCAGTACCGGTGCGCCTGCCGGAGGAAGTTCTCGCCCAGGTCCGCGAACGGGCCGCCGCTGATGACCGGTCCCTGTCGCAGTGGATCCGTCGCGCCGTCGAGCAAGAACTCACCCGCACCGCCTGACCATCGATGAATCGCCCTATCAGCTTCGTAGCCTAGTATCTGCCTGTGGGGATGCAACGCGCAGGACCAGTGAAAACGCCTCGAAGGAGGCGCCTGTGGGAAGCCTTCGGAGGTTGGCCTGGAGCACTTGCTGCTCTGGCGCTAGGGGTCTCCTGGCTCACCTACAACGCGGCCGAGGATCGAGCAAGGGCGCAGCAGGCGGATCAAGTCATCGCCCTGAACATCTTGGACTTCCCTGCTGACTCAGCGGGATCAGCAGTAATCCAAAACTACAGCCGTCTACCAGTCAATTACATCAACGTCGCAGTAGACTTGGCCTACCACCAGCCGACATTAAGAGGTAGTAAATCACTCTTCTTTGTAGGGCAGCTTGGCTCCTGTGAGCAAGTCACTATTGAACCGGTGTTCGCAGCTGCCGTGGAGCGGCTTGGAGTGGATGATCTCGAAGCGGGACAGCAATTCTTTTTCTCCTTCACTGACGCAGCGGGGAATCGGTGGATCAGGCAGGACTTCAATGCGCCACGGCGGGAGTCCTGGTTCAACCGTATCGGACCCGAGTTTGATCTGGTGGAGACTGAGGTGGGCTCTGCTGCCACAAGCCAATTTGGTTTGCAGCGGTCGTCCATTTCCGATTGCGTCCCAGCTTGACGAACGGTTCAACCACTTTGATTTATCACCGTCGGGAGTGATGTCGACCTCGACGGCTGCACAACAGAACCTGCGGTATGTGATTCTTGCCGGGACGACGCACGGGGTTGCAAAGGCCCGTCTGGGCTACCTGTAGAGGGGGCTTGGTCGATGCGCGCAAGGGTGTTGTGGCGCCGTCGACGGGAGTTGTCGTGGTGGTGGCTTGGGCCGGCCGCGGTATTGGCGGTCGGAGCGGTGCTGCTCAAGGAGTGGAAGGGTCCCTCCTGGGCCCTGCTTCTAGTGGGTGTGGTGCTCGCCGTCGGCGCGGTGTGGGTGCCACTGATCAAGGCCAAGGGCAAGGAGCGTGATGAGCATGATGCACTGCTGCAGCGCAGCACAGCGGTAGTTGTCGGGGGGCGGCTGCCCTTGGTACGCGATGTCCCACTGCATCAGCTGGGGGTGCACGCCGCGCACGTGGACGTGCCCTACCTCGCTCGGGACAAGGAAGGCGAGCTGGTGGAGGCACTGGCCGCCCAGGGGGCGGTGCTCGTGGTAGGCCACTCCATGGCGGGTAAGACGCGGATGTGCGCGCAGGTGGTGCGGCGCTGCTACCCGGATCGCCAGTTGTGGGTGCCCTCCGTGCCCTCGGGTGTCGCTGAGCTGATCAACGGTGGTGGTCTGCCCCCCCGGGGGGCGGTGGTGTGGTTGAACGACATCGAGCGCTACCTGGCCCCGGAGCACTTGAAGGTGGAATGGCTGGAGCGCATGCGTGAGCAGGACAACGTGGTGCTCGCCACGCTGCGAGCTTCGGAGTACGAGTCCTTCCAGCCCACCGGTCAGTTACGCCCACCCCAGGCGGAGATCCTCGAGCGGCTGACACCGGTATGGCTCGAGGACGACGACGACGAGCGTGTTCGGCACGCCGCCGCCGTCAGCGACGCGAACCAGGCGCGGAGCATCGCCCGCTATGGGGTGGCCGAGTACGCCGGCGGGGGCTACCTGGCCATCGAACGATTTCGATCAGGGCAATCCCAGCACCCACTGGGGGTCGCGCTGGTGCGAGCAGCTGCTGACTGGCGGCGCGCCGGGCTGGAAGTCATCCCCGAGGCCACGCTGATCGGTCTGGCCAGCCAGTACCTGGCGCGGCGGTACCAGCACGATCCTAAAGAGGATGACCAGCAAGCCCTCGCCTGGGCCACTACACCAATCGGGGACACTCTCCGGCTGATCGAGCCCGCCGGAAAGGAGACCTGGCGCGCCTTCGACTACATCGTCGACCACGCCGATGCCCAGAAGTGGCCGATCCCGGACCAGACCTGGAGAGAGGTCGGGGCCGCGGCCGGCACTGAGGAGGCCATGCAGGTCGCCTACCGAGCCCATGAAACTGGCGCCCGCGACATCGCCGTCCACTTGTGGCGCCAAGTTGCTGGGCACGGTGGCCCCCAGCAGGTAGCCGGGGCAGCGATCAACATCGGAATCGTGCTGAGTGAACTCGGCGACCTCACCGGGGCTCGTGAGGCATTCCAGCAAGCCATCGACACCGGTCACCCGGACCGGGCGCTGGTGGCGGCTTACGGCCTTGCCACGTTGCTCAGGCAGCACACCGACCTGAGCGGTGCCCAGCAGGCGTACCAGACTGTGATCGACAGTGGTCATCGTGAGTACGCCCCCTCGGCGGGCCTCGACCTCGGTGATCTGCTTTTTGAACAAGGCGATGCCAAGGGTGCAGAGCATGCGTACCGACGTGTGATTGACACCGGTCACTCCGAGCACGCTGCTCACGCGCAGCTAAACCTCGGAAGCATGCTCCAACACGTCGGTGATCCGCTGAGGGCCAGGGAGGAGTACCAGAGCGCCGCCGCCAGTGGCCACACCGACTACGGGCCTATGGCAAGATTCCTGCTCGGCAACCTGCTGCTAAGGAACAGCGGCTTGGGTGACGCCGCCGAGACATACCGAGAAGTGATCGCCACTCGCCACCCGGACTGGGCGCCGCAAGCGCTGAACAGCTTGGGGACTGTACTGGGAGACCGAGGCGCCTTCCCTGAAGCAGAAGAAAAATTTAGAGAGGCGATTGATACCGGTCATCCTGATGCGGCGCCAAGAGCCCAAGCAAGCCTAGGGAATCTGCTCCGACTATTGGGTGACGAACCAGGAGCCCGACGAGCGAGCCGGAACGCCATCAAGACGGGACACTTCGACGCGGCGCCTCATGCGTTGTTGACCCTTGGCAACTCGCTGGACGAGTCTGGCGACCTCGCTGGGGCGGAGGATGCGTACCGCAGGGCAATCAAGAGCGGACACCGTGACCACGCCCCCGCGGCGGCCGCTAACCTCGGCCTCGTGCTCACCCAACGTGGGGATCAGGACGGCGCTCATCGTGCCTACCGAAGTGCCATGAACAGTGAGCATCCTGACGCAGCGCCCCACGCGGCGCTCAACCTCGGCAACTTGCTAGCTACGTCAGACGATCTCATGGGAGCGAGGCAGGCCTATCGATTCGCCATCGACAGCGGCCACCCCGACGTAGCCATGTTGGCCCAGCGAGCCTACGACGAACTTCCCACCTGAAAACCAACCAGTGCGGTACGCACAGGTAGACGACACCTGCCATAACTCCTCCTCCAGCGGGTTTTACTCCTGGCCGACGCCGACCGGTAGGTGATACCTTTTAACTACGAGTGGTGGCGGCCTTCTCCGACCCTTACGGCTGTGAGCCGGGCGGTGTGGTCTCGTTCGGCCCGACGTCGTGTCGAAAACCGGAGAGTAGTGATGGTGATCCGTCGTTGGTTCCCGACGTCAGTTGTCGACACACCCGACCTGCGGTGATGCTTCTGGTGATCTTCGCGTCGGGAGGGATCGTTTCTCGCCATCTATTGAGCGCCATCCGAGTGGCTCAGCTTCACCGGGGGGCATCCGGCGTCCGATGGTCAGGCGTGGCCGCCTACCGCTACGGCTCCCGGTACCGCCGGAGCGGAAGCTCGGGGTGGGGACCTCTGGTGCTCGTCGTGATCGTCGTAGCGCTGATGGCAGATGCCTGGGAGGTGCTCGCCGTCCTCGCCGGCGCGTGCTGTGTCGGGGTCCTGGCCGCTGGCGCTCTGATGTGGACCCGACGCTGGCACCACCGGTTCCAACATCAGCGCAGTGGGCGCGTGCTCTGCGCCATCTGCCAGGAGCCGAACTTCCCCGACCATGGCTGTCACGCCTTCCCCGTCGGCAGGGTATCGGGCCACGGAGCGTGGAGGCGTTCTCACCGGTTCGGCTCATGGCGCAAGGCGCAGTGGCGAGGCGTCTTGATCGACAACTGGGGTGACGCATGGACGTGTGACTGCACCCACGCCAGCCGGGAGACCGCAGCGTCGTGCGCGCGATCCCATCTGAGGGCTCACCAAGGTGGCCACTGCCACTGCTTCGAGCACGGCCGACGGGTCCCCACGCTGGTGCAGGCCTCGCGCGCGCGGCGGGTTCCGATCGCGGACCTGCCGGTGACCGCGTGGCAGCGCATGTGCGACGACGCCGGCCACAGGTGCCACTACTGCGGGACGTTCAGTCGCAGGCTGCAGAAGGAGCACCGGATACCCCTCGCCCGCGGCGGATCGAACAGCGCAGCCAACATCGTGCCCGCCTGCGCTGACTGCAACCTCCGGAAGGGTGTCCTCACGGACACGGAGTTCGTCGCCAAGATGCAAGAAGTCGCCAGACGCGCCCAAACGCTGCCGCGGGCGGCGCCGAGAGCCAGGCGACCCACTAGCACGAGCGCGTCGAGCGGACGGCAGCGGAGACGTTGACAGCGTCGTCACCCGGCAGGTGCGCCTGTGAATCCCGGCCCAGGCTTTCTGGCCGTCACGGAGAAGGTCAGTGGCGCTTGGTCGCGGTCATCGGGGAATGCGTAGCCCCTCGGGCTTGATACACCGAGAAGACTTCGACCCTCTCACGATGGCGGTACCAGCTGTCGCCAACTCCTGTCGGTAGGCTGGGACGGATTGCATCGGATTCGAGGTCGGCGTCGGTCGCGGAGCTGCGCCGGTTGGGTCCGGTCAGATGGGCGGGGCCGGGGGGTGTCGTCAACTGATCGGATGACGACACGGGGGGGCGCCGGCCTCGCCAGGAGGTGGCCGGCATGCGGTGTGCCGCACGCCGTTCCGGAGCTGAGCAAGACCACGGGACAGGTTGCTGTGCCCTTGCCCGGCCTCGTCGGTAAGCGACGTCGTGGCGCCTGCGGAAGCGTCAGGAGAGCCAGGAAACGGCAGGACACCCGATGAACTGTGCTCCTACGGTCACCTGGTGCTGGTGCGCCGCGAGACCGCGTCCGACGTCGCTGCTGTCCGGCGGGTCGTGGCCGAGGCGTTCGCCCGCGACCCGCGCACCGGCTCACCGGTGCGCGGCGAGCCGGTCGAGGTGCGCCTGCTGGACCAGCTGCGTGCCAGCGACGCCTGGGTTCCGGCGCTGTCCTGGGTGGCCGTCGACGACGGCGCCGTGATCGGCCACGCGGTGTGCACCAGGGCGCAGGTCGACAGCATCCCTGTGGTCGCCCTCGGCCCGATCGGCGTCCAGCTCCATCGCCAGCGGGCGGGTGTCGGCTCGGCCCTGGTGCACGCGCTGCTCGGCGCGGCCGACGCCTTGGAGGTACCGCTGGTGGCCTTGCTCGGTGACCCCGGCTACTACGGGCGCTTCGGCTTCCACCCGTCGACCGACCTGGGGGTCCTGCCACCGGATCCGGCCTGGGGTCGGCACTTCCAGGTCCGCGCCCTGTCAGCCCACGACGGCGTCGTGCGTGGGACCTTCCGCTACGCGCAGCCCTTCGCAGACCTGGAGTAGTGGGATGGGGCCCCGGGCCAGGACATCGTCCCGCAGTCTCTAAGGACACGCGGGGCAAGCGCACCAGCGGGTACGCCCGCCCCGTGCTGGGGCGCGGACCGGTGCGCCTCGGCCCGGCCGGCCTCGGCCGACACCGGGCAGCGGCGCCCACAGGCCGCTCACGGCGCGGTGACCACCTCGGCGCGCTGGACCCAGCGGGCCAGGACGCTGACCGCGGCGAGCTCCTCGAGGGCGTGCTGCTCGTCGACTTCGATCTCGGCCACGGTGTGGGCGGCAGGGTTGCGGACTCCGGCGAACAGCCCCTCGGCCAGGGCCATCGCGCCGCGCTGGACGCTGGTGTAGGTCGGGGAGCCGTCATCGGGCGCCAGCCGCAACCGGGTCTTGCCCTGCTGGGGCGCCGTGGTGCCGAAGATCTCCTGGAACAGTTTGGTCTCGGACAGGTCGAACCGGCCGGTCTTGTTCTGCGCCTCGGCCTGAACCTTCTTCAGGGCGTCGATGACGCCCTGGCGGTAGTGGCGGCTGCTCCACATCGACCGGGCCCCCTCCCAGGCCCAGGGGTGGAGGGCACTGGCGCTGAGAACGGGGGCGTCGTCGCCGAGCCCTGCCTCCAGCTCGGCCGCGCGCTCGAGCTTGGTGATGGACCGCGCGGCGGCTTCGCGGTGCTGCTGCCACCGGTCGTGCTCGGACGTCGGCACGGTGGTCCGCCAGTCGGGCACCGTGCGGTCGAAGATCTGCTCCACCACGTAGGACTGGCCAGCCAGCGCGCGGTCGGTTGCCATCGAGTACGAGACGATCTTGTGGCTGATGAGTCGATGGATCGAAGCTGGCTTCGCGTCTTCGACGAAGCGCCGCAGCTCACCCAGACCCCAATCGACGTCCATCGTCACCCCACCACCCTAGATCGGCACCAACACCGTAACCGGCATTCTCTTGTTAATCCGTAAGGATGATCACCGGGCTTGCTGAGGGCCGTCGACTGGGCCTGCCCGCGGCGGACCGTACTGCCGGGGATCGCCGGACGAGCCGGTGCTGGCTCATCACCGCGCCTGTCATGATCACGAGGTGGTGGCGGAGGAGCAGCTGGCCGCCCTGGCGGCCCGGCTGGTCGAGGTGCCCGGCGTGGTCGCGGTGACCTTGGGCGGCAGCCGGGCGCGTGGGGAGCACACCCCTGAGTCCGACGTCGACTTGGGCCTGTACTACCGGCCGCCCCTGGACGTCGCCGCGCTCGGGGCGTTGGCGCGCGACGTCGCCGGGCCCCGGGCGCGGGTCACCGCGCCGGGGCAGTGGGGCCCGTGGGTCGACGGCGGGGGCTGGCTGACCGTCGCCGAGACGGCAGTGGACTGGCTCTACCGGCACCTCGACCGCGTGCACGCGTCCTGGGAGGACGCCGAGGCAGGGCGGTGCGACTGGCACACCCAGACAGGACACCCTCTCGGGGTGCCGGGCTTCGCCTACGCCGGCGAGGTCGCTCTCGGGGTGGTGCTGGCTGATCCCAGCGGTGAGCTGACGGAGCTGCGAGGCCGGATGAGCGCGTACCCGCCGCGGCTCGCCGAGGTGCTGGTCGAGCGGCTGTGGGAGGCGGAGTTCCTCGTCGGGGGCGCTCGGAAGGCGGTGCACCGGGGCGATGCCGCGTACGTCGCTGGCTGCTTGTTCCGGGTCGTGGGGCTGTGCGCGCACGCCCTGCACGCTCGCGCCGGGCGGTGGCTGGTCAACGAGAAGGGCGCGGTCACCTCTGCCGGGCGCCTGGGCATCGCTCCGGAGCGGTTCGCGGCCCGTGCCCACGGGCTCCTCGGGCACGTGGGCACCACCTCGGAGGAGCTGGCCGCCGCCTGCGACGCCGCCAGTGACCTGGTCCGTGAGACCAGCGCAGCTTGCCGACCGTCCTGTTGACGGGACCTCGACCGGCCGCCGTGGCGCCGCTCTCGACCCGGACGTCGCTGGTGAATACCAGGCTCGACGCAAGACCCTCCACGGCGGTGGTCATGGGCAGCAGCCCATGAAGCACCTGAGGATTCCCCTGGATCCTGGTGCCGGCATGGCGCCGGGCCGGTGTCGCGGGGCAGCCGGTCTAGGTGTGGGATCGGGTCGGACGCTCGCTCAGGACCCGGTCGAGCGCCGCCCGTCCCGCTGGACCCCACGCTGGCTTGCCGCCGGGCAGGCCGCGGTCCCCGTTCTGGCCCATCAGCATCAGGAAGAGGCTCTTCGACGCGGCCAGTCCGCGGGCGCGCTGGACCGTCGCCTGGTCAGCCCGCGCGTAGGCGGCGAAGAAGCGTGCGGCCGCGCCCGCGGGCAGCAGTACCCAGGCTGCCGCCAGGTCCGATGCCGGGTCGCCGACGAACAGGTCTCCGAAGTCCACGACGCCCGCCAGCGTCCCGTCCGCGACGACGACGTTCGCGGGATGCAGGTCGCCGTGCACCCACACGGGCGGGCCCTGCCATGCGGGGGCCGCTACGGCGTCGTCCCAGAGGGCCCGGACGTCGCCGGCGTCAGAACCGATCGCGTCAGCGTCGACGGAGTCGAAGAGCTGGCCGAAGCCGTCCGTGCAGTCCTTGGGGTGCGCGCCGCGGCCCGTGTCAGCCGGTGCGTCGGCGGGCGCTGCTACGTGCAGCGCCCGGAGGAACGCCGCCAGGATGTCGGCCGCGTGCTCGCCGCGGGTGATCGACCCGTGGTCCAGTGGCATGCCCGGAACCCACGTCATGACCGTCCACATCTTGGGAGATCGCTCGGAGGGCGCGCCACTGCGCACCGGGACGGGGATCGGCAGCGGCAGGCGTGGGGCGAGCAGCGGCAGCCACCGGCGTTCCTTGAGCTGGTGGTCGGGGTCGGTGTCCATGCGCTGGATCCGCACGGCCAGCCCGTCCCCGAGGCGCCACATCTGATTGCCCCAGCCGCCGTCGACCTCGCGAAGGGGCAGCTCGGCCAGGTCCGGGTGCTGGTCCCGCAGCAGGTCGCGGACGAGGTCCGCGGTGATCTCGGTCATCGGGGTAGGTCGCCAGTGAGGTTCCTGTGACCAGGCCCTTCCCGACGGTCCGGGCCCCGGTGGAGGACGAGCATCTGGTTTCCGCCGCGCTGGAACTCGTAGCCAACCTCGCGGACATCGGCGGTGATGCCGTGCTCGCGCACTGTGGCGAGCACCTGGTCGAGCAGTTGGGCATCGCGATGGCCAGTGTGCTCGAGCAGGGGGAAGACCCGCACCTGATGGGAGGTCACCCTCACCAGCTCGAGCAGTGCAGCGGTGTGGAAGGCGGTGTCGAGGCGGTCGGTGTAGGTGAAGAGCAGGTGCCCGCACACCACCAGCTCGAAGCGCCGGTCGGCGAAGGGCAGGTGCGGCAGCGCCCCGGCGACGTACCGCTCGGGGTGGGCGAGGACGTCGCGGGCGAAGAGTCCTGCGGCGCTGCGGCGGGCGGAGTGGTGGGCGGCGAGGTCGGGGAAGTGGTTCCAGATGTACCGCTCGGCGTTGGCGGCCGTGTACGCGTTGCCGCGCTCGGCCTCTTGGACCGCCAGCTCGGCCAGCACGGCGGGGGAGGAGGAGTAGGCGAGGTCGAGCGCAGTGGCGTCGCCGCCGATCGCATTGACCTCTGCGGTGAAGCTGGCTGCTCCGCCGGGGCAGTCCAGAACCGCGCCGGTCAGGTCCTGCGCAGTCAGGGCGAACATCGCCTGGTACTCCGAAAGCGACCGTGCGCTGAACAGCGTGCGGCCAAGCTCGACGCCCACCACCGTGCCCCCTCCCAGTCCTGCCCACGCGCCCCGGGCGGGGCTCGCACCGCAGCCTCGGTGGTCATGGTGCCGGGCGTCCAGGGCTCACCAGGTGTCTGGGGTGCGGCCCTCAGGACGACGATCGGTCGCCGGCAGGAGGTGTTCGGCCTCCCCCTTCATCGTGCACGCAGCGGAGATCACGGTGTCGATCAGCGGAGTGAGATCACCGGGCCGCCCGGAGCTGCCGAGCGATCCTGGCGGGGGGCGGCCAGGACCGCTCCCGGGGGGGACATCGGCGTGGCTGGGCCGCCTGTTGGTGGTCGGCGTGACCCACGGTGCTGTGCTCAGCTGGCGCGGCCGCCGTCGATGCTGGGGAGGGCGTGGTGAGTGGCGGCCACGGTGCCGGTGATGGGCAGGGAGCGGGCCGCGGGGGCACCTCAACGTGGTCCTCCCGGGGTCACCGGGCCACGAACCGGGTCGGGCGGCAGTGGCGCAGTTCTGGTGCTTCTGCCCCGGTGGTGATCTCCTCGGCGGCCAGGCGGCCCACGATCGCCGCCAGCTGCACGCCCGGCCACGCCACGGCCACGTACACCCCTGTCGCACCGGGCAGGTCGCCGACGATCGAGATCCCGTCGGCCGGCACCGGCCGGATGCCGAGGCCGGTGCTGATCACCTCCGCCGTCTCTGTGCCGCGGAAGGCCGAGGCCAGCTGCGCCAGCGCCCGCTGCCCCGCCGCGCGCAGCTCCTCGGGTGCCTCGCTCCCGTCGTGGGGGATGGTGACGAGCACGTGACCCCCACCGCCGTCCCGCACCTGCATCCCCGGGGCGGCCACCACGGTCCTGACCAGGCCGCGCGGGGCGCGCACGCGCACCATCAGCGCCGGTGACGCCTCGACGGGCAGGTCGACCCCCAGGGGCGCGCACAGCGCCGCGACCCCAGTGCCGGCTGCCAGGACGACGTGGTCGGCGGGCACGAAGCCCCCCGGCGTCTCCACCCCGAGCACCCGCCCGCCGTGGTGGCGCACCGCGGTGGCGGTGGCGTGGTGCACGTCGGCTCCGTGCTCACGGGCCGCAGCGAGCAGGGCCTCGGTGGCGGCCAGCGGGTCCAGCGCCGCATCGCCGGGGGCGTGCACAGCCCGCTCCGGCGGGGTACGCAGGCCCGGCTCCAGCGCCGCTACCTCGGCACTGCTCACCCAGGAGCCTGGCTCGGGGCCGCTGCCAGGTGCCCCCGGGGTCAGCGAGACGTCGCCCCACGACAGCGACCCGGTCCAACGCACCTGCAGCCCGGCCACCTCGGCCTCCAGCCGGCGGTACTCCTCCAGCGCGGTGTGCTGCAAGGACCCCGCAGGGCCCTCGCCGTTGTCACCGATCCACGCGAAGGAGCGGCCAGTGGCACCAGCGCCCGGGTGCTCCCGCTCCAGCACGGTCACCGCCGCTGCCCGCCGCGCCAGGTGGTAGGCCACGCTGGCCCCGACGATCCCCGCGCCCACCACGACCACCCGCGGCACCAGTGCCCCCGCTCCTTCGACCCCTGTCCTGTGACCTCCGGCGAGGCTAGAGGCGCTGATCAGCCACAGCCACCGACTTCCCGGTCACCCGACGCCACGGGCAAGAGCGCCCGCCCCCGGCCAGCAGAGGTTGAGCCGGTGAGGTTCCCCCGCTTCGTTGGAGGCTTGTTTACTGGGTTCCAACTCCGGCGG
>CAXTAK010000009.1:0-52792 GCA_964242735.1 uncultured Quadrisphaera sp.
CCGCCGCCGGACGGGCGGCCCTCCTTGCTGGGCCCGGCCCCACCCGCCCACCATGGTCGGATGCGCATCGGCGTCCCCCGCGAGACCAAGAACAGCGAGCACCGCGTGGCGATGACACCCGCGGGCGTCCACGAGCTGGTGCGCCTGGGCCACGAGGTGCTCGTCGAGGTCGGCGCCGGTGGGGGCAGCTCCATCCCCGACGCCGAGCTGGCCGCCGCTGGCGCGACGATGACCGCGACCGCCGAGGCGGTGTGGGGCGCCGCGGACCTGCTCGTGAAGGTCAAGGAGCCCGTCGGCGCCGAGCGCGCGCTGCTGCGCGAGGGACAGGTGCTCTTCACCTACCTGCACCTGGCGGCGGACCGCGAGGGCACGCGGGCCCTGCTCGACTCGGGCGCGACGTCCATCGCCTACGAGACGGTGCAGCTGCCCGACGGGTCGCTGCCGCTGCTCGCCCCCATGAGCGAGGTCGCTGGGCGACTGGCCCCCCAGGCCGGTGCCCACCACCTCACCCGCGCCGGCGGCGGGCGCGGGGTGCTCCTGGCGGGGGTGCCCGGGGTGCGCCCGGGCAGCGTCGTGGTGATCGGCGCGGGGGTCTCCGGGCGCGGGGCGGCGCGCGTCGCGCTCGGGCTCGGCGCCGACGTCACGGTGCTCGACCTCAGCATCGCCGCACTCCGCCACGTCGACGACCTGTTCGGCGGGCGCGTGCGCACCGTGGTCTCCAACGCCTTCGAGCTGGCACGCGCCGTCGCCGGCGCCGACCTGGTCATCGGCGCGGTGCTCGTACCCGGGGCCCGGGCCCCGAAGCTCGTCACCGACGCGATGGTCGCGGCGATGCGACCCGGCTCGGTGCTGGTCGACATCGCCATCGACCAGGGCGGGTGCTTCGAGAGCTCCCGCCCCACCACCCACGACGACCCCACCTTCACCGTGGAGGGCTGCGTGTTCTACTGCGTCGCGAACATGCCCGGCGCGGTCCCGCACACCTCCACCCACGCGCTGACCGCCGCGACGCTGCCCTACGTCGTCGCCCTCGCCGAGCGGGGGTGGCGGGGGGCCGTCAGCAGGGGTGACGTGCTCGGCACGAGCCTCGCGCACGGGCTGAGCACCCACCGCGGCCAGCTGCTGTCCGCGGCGGTGGCCCAGGCGCACGGCATGGGGGCGACCGAGCTGTCGGCGGTGCTGGTCTGAGGGCCTGCTGACCGCTGGGGCCGCTACCCGCTGTCCTCGACGCCGCCCGTGCGGCGGTGGCGGGCGGCGTCGTCGCCGGCCCGCTGGCACGTCCGCTGCAGCCCCTCGTGCGGACGGCGCGTGGCCACGCCCAGGGACGCCGGCACGCCGAGCACCCGGAGCCGCACGCGCAGCCGCACCGCCAGCGCGCGGGCGGAGACGACGTCGCACTCGACGGCGAGGACCGTGAACCGCCCACCCCCCGCGTGCGCCAGCGCGGCACCGGGACCGGTCACCTCGCGGAGCAGGGCGGCGCAGGCGAGCAGGCCGACGTCGGTGCGAGCGGGGGGCTCGAGGTCGAGGACGACCACGCTGACCGCGCCCCCGTAGTGGCGAGAGCGCTCGTCCTCCAGGTCGAGGACGACGTCCCAGCCCCGGCGGTTGCGCAGGCCGGTGAGCCGGTCGCGCTCGGCGAGGGCGTAGGCCTCGGCGGCCTCGCGCGAGCGGTCCGCGGTGGCGCGCTCACCGGCGAGGATGGTGCTGAGCATGCGGCCGGCGAGCTGCATCGGTTCCCGGAGGGCCCTCATCGACGGGGGTTGGACCGTCCCGGAGAAGGCGCACAGCGTGCCGAAGAGCTCGTCCTCGCCGCTGAGCAGGGGCACCCCGGCGTACGCCCGCACGCGGGCGCTGGCCCCGACGGCGACGGGGGCGGAGTACGGGGAGCGGCGCACGTCCGGCACGGCTGTGGGGCCGCTGGCGGCGACCATCTGAGCGCAGAAGGTGGTCGACCAGGGGAAGGCGTGGCCGGGGCTCGCCAGGCTCGTCCACGGCCCGGTGGAGGCGACGACCAGCTGCTGGTCGTCCTGCACGTGCGTGGCCATCCACAGGTCGAGGCCGAAGTGCTGGTGGAGGGCGCGCACGGCGGCCTCGGCGGCGTGCGCGAAGCCCAGCCACGGGCCGACGTCCTCGGACACGGCGGTGTCTCTGCGTGATCGCGCCGACACGCTGTCCATGGGCGGGGAACGTACTCCCACGCCGCCGTGACCTCCAGTGCCCGCACTAGCATCCCGCGAGTGCCGCCCACCACCGTGGTCACCTGCTGCCAGCTCACCGTGGTGACCGGGGCCCTGGAGGACGACGTCGCGCTCTCGGTCGAGGCGGTCCGCGGGGCCGTCGCCGCCGGGGCGGACGTCGTGGTGCTGCCCGAGCTGGCCACGTCCGGGTGCGACTTCGCCTCACCCGAGGAGGCCGCGTCGCTGGCGCTGCCCGCCGAGGACGTCGGCGCCGCGTGGGCGGCGGTGGCGGGCGGCGCCGTCGTGGTCGGCGGGTTCTGCGAGCGCGGCGACGACGGCCGCACCTACAACAGCGCCGTCGTCGTCGACGCCTCCGGGGTGCGGGCGGTGTACCGCAAGGCCCACCTGTGGGACCGCGAGAAGCTGTTCCTCACCCCGGGAGGCGCCCCACCGCCGGTGGTGGAGACCGCGCACGGGCGGATCGGGGTGCTCATCTGCTACGACCTCGGCTTCCCCGAGTGGCCGCGCACCCTGGCGCTGGGAGGCGCCGACCTCATCGCCGTCCCGACGAACTGGCCGCTGCTGCCGCGCCCGGCGGGGGAGCGCCCGATCGAGGTGGTCGTGACGATGGCGGCGGCGCGGGCGAACCACGTGGCGATCGCGTGCGCGGACCGCACGGGCACCGACCGAGGTCAGGTCTACACCGGCGGCACGGCGATCGTCGGCAGCGACGGCTGGGTGCTGGCAGCGGCCGAGCCGGCCGGTGCGCCCGGTGCGGGTGGCGGCGGGGGCAGCGTCTCGGCGACCGTCGACCTCACGGCGACTCGCGGCAAGGCCCTCACCCCGCTCGTCGACCTGCTCGGCGACCGCCGCCCCGACCTCTACGGCGCGCTGACGGCGCCCGTGGTGCCCTCGGCCGGGTGAGGGCCTCCTGCTGACGGGCCGCTCGCCGCTGACCGCCAGCGCCTCCGTGATCGTCGGCTCCGGGTCGACCGCCGCGGTGCTCACCCGTCTCCACCCTCACGGCGCCGGACGGCGGCGACCCACGCCGGTCGCGACCCGGACCGGCCGCGCGGGTGCTGCATCATCTGCGGAGTCCCAGACATCCCGATGACGCACGGTGCGATCGCCGTCACTGGTCAGTCCTACGCTCGCGCGGTGGACGGTCGTCAGCGCCAGCGCCTGCCCGTCTCCACCGGGGTCGCGATCAGCCTCGCCCTCACCGGCGTGCTGCTCGTGCTGCACCTGGTCAACGAGGGGGCGCTCGGGGGTCGGGTCCTCGACGCCGGTGAGGAGAACACCATCCCGACGTGGTTCTCCAGCCTGCAGTTCGCGCTGGCCGCGCTGGCGTGCCTGGCCGCCGCCGGCTCGACCCTCGGCCGCGCCCGGGGCGCGTGGCTGCTCGTGGCCGCGCTGGCGCTGGCGTTCAGCATCGACGAGAGCGCCTCGCTGCACGAGGAGGCCGGCGCCCGGCTGGGTGCGGAGACGACCCTGTCGCTGGCGCAGCCGATCGCCGCGGGCGTCGTCGTCGTCCTCCTGGTCGCCTGCGCCGGGGCCGTGCGCGGGCGCAGCGCCCCCCTGCTCGTCCTCGCCGCGGTGGTCCTCGTGGTCTCGCAGACGTGCGCGAGCCTCGCGGGCCTGTTCCTCGACGGGACGCCGCGATTCCTGCTGGAGAGCGTCGCGGAGTCCACCGAGGTGCTCACCGCCATCACGCTGCTGATCGCGGGACTGCGGGGCGCCGGGGCGCGGGTGGACCTGCGGCCGTCGGCCCTGGCCAGGGAGTGGCGGGCGTGGTGGCGGCGACCAGCGCCCGCGATCAGGCCCTGACCGCGCTCAGCCCCCGCTGGCCGAGCCCCGCCCCGCCCGCGTCGTAAGCCTGCGCCTGCAGCGCGTACAGCTCCGCGTACCGCCCCCCGGCGGCCACCAGCTCGGCGTGGCTGCCGTGCTCGACGACCCGCCCGTGGTGGAGCACGTAGATGTCGTCGGCGAGCCGCACGCTGGAGTACCGGTGGCTGACGAGCAGCGCCGCGCGCCCGTCCAGCACCGCCCGCACATCGGTGAACAGCTCGTGCTCCGCGCGGGGGTCCAGGGCCGCGGACGGCTCGTCGAGCACCACCAGCGGGGCCCGCCGGTAGAGCGCCCGCGCGAGGGCCACTCGCTGCCACTGGCCCCCCGACAGGTCGGAGCCCTCGTCGACCTCCGCGCCCAGCACCGTCGCCATGCCGTCGGGCAGCTCCTCCAGGAGCCCGCCCACGCCGACCCGCCGCGCGGCGTCCTCCGCGCCCGCGGCGTCGAGGGGGCGGGAGGTGTCGGAGATGGCGACGTTGTCGGTCACCGACATGAGGTAGCGGGCGAAGTCCTGGAACAGCACCGTCACCGAGGCGCGCAGGTCCTGCCGGAGGGGCACCGCGCCGTCCCACAGCACCGCGCCGCCGCTCGGCTCGTACAGCCCCGCCACCAGCTTGGCCAGTGTCGTCTTCCCCGACCCGTTCTCACCCACCAGAGCCACCACGTGCCCGGGCGGCACCTCGATGGTGACCTCGTCGACCGCCGGGGTGGAGCGCCCGGGGTAGGTGAAGCTCACCGCCTCGGCGCACACCCCGCGGCGCAGGGGCAGCACCGCGCCCCGCGGCGGGGTGGGCGGCGCGACGGCGAGGAAGTCGTCGAGGTCGGCGAGGAACGGCCCGGCCTCGATCAGGGACCCCACGGCGCGGAAGGCGGTGCCCAGCTGCCCGGCGAGCAGGCGCGCGGCGATGACCGCGGCGCCCGCGTCGGCCAGGCCGAGGGAGCCGCGCACCACGAGCGCGACGATGGCGAGCAGGGTCAGGGCGAGCGAGGCGCTGGAGGCCAGGCCACCGACCACCGCGTACCGCTGACGCCGGCGCACCTGCGCGCGCAGGCGCCCGAGGTAGGTGGCGTCGGCGTCGTCGTGGCGCCGGCGCAGGTCACCGGAGGTGTCGAAGGCCCGGACCTCCGCGGCGTAGGACCGGTGGCTGAGCAGGAACTTGAAGTAGTTGCGCCGGTACCCCACCGCGGTGGTCGACCGGGCGAAGGCGTGCTCGGTGCGGCTCGCCCGGCGCGAGAGCAGCACCGCGGGCACCCCCGCCAGCAGCAGCAGCGGCACGAGCAGGGGCTCGATGCCCAGCAGCGCGCCGACCATCGCGACCACCGTCGCTCCGGCCCCGACCAGGGCCAGCAGCGAGGTCACCACCGACAGCGGCCGGGCCAGCGCGCTGGAGCGCACCCGCTCTAGGCGCTGGGTGAAGTCGGGGGAGTCGTAGGCGACGAGGTCGACGGCGGCGGCGGCGCGCAGCAGGCGCCGCCACACCTCCTGGGCGACCCGCTCGCCCAGGAGGCGCTGCTGCTGCGCGGCGAGCGTGCCGACGGTGGCCGAGACCGCCGAGGCCGCGGCGAGCAGCAGCAGCGCGGGCACCAGGGCGCCGGTGCCCGCCGCCGTCCCCGTGCTCGTCCCCGTGCTCGTCCCCGTGCTCGTCGGAGTGCCGGCGAGGACGGCGTCCAGGGCCAGCCCCGTGGCCAGCACCAGGGCCAGCCCGGACGCGGCGCCGACCAGTTGCAGGGCCGCGGCCACCAGGGCCCCGCGGCGGTCGGCGGTGAGCACCAGGTCGACCGCCCCGCGCACGCCCCGCGGCCGCTGCGGCGTCGCAGGGGTCACTGCAGCCGACACTCCCTCACCGTAGGTGGCGCACCGTCACCACGACGGCTCGGTCTCCGGGGAGGGACCGCGGGTGATCCGCAGCACGTCGGAGCCGTCGGGGGCCATCGTGTACAGGTCCGAGCGCCCCGTGCGGGTGGAGGCGAAGACGATGCGCTCGCCGTCGGGGGAGTGGTCAGCGGTGACGTCGGCGGCGGGGTCGGTGGTCAGCCGCGTCAGCGCACCACCGGTCGGTGAGGTGCTGTAGACGTCGACCCCGGCGGCGCTGATGCCGCTGAAGAGCACGCGCTCCCCGTCGGGGGAGTACGACGGGTCGAAGCCCGACACCGGGCCGGACGTGAGCTGGACGGGGGCGGAGCTGCCGTAGCCGTAGGTCGGGATCGTGAAGACGTCGCTCCGTCCACCGCGCAGCGACGAGTAGGCGACCTCCTGGCCGTCGGGGGAGAACGACGGCGCGCCGTCGACGCCGGGGTCGTCGGTGAGCTGGCCCAGCGGCGTGCCGTCGACGTCGACGAGCTGGATGTCGCTGACGCCGTCGAGGGCGGAGGCGTAGGCGACGGTGAACCCGTCGGGGGAGAAGGACGGCGCCGTGTCCTGCGCGGGGCCGCTCGTCAGCTGCGCCAGGCCGCGGCCGTCGACGCCCACCACGTACAGGTCGCTGTTCCCGCCCCGGGCGGAGGAGAACACGGCGATCCGCCCGTCGGGGGACAGCGACGGCGTGGTGTCCGTGCCGGCGCCGGTGGTCAGGCGCTGCTCGTCGCTGCCGTCCGGGCGGATGGAGTACAGGTCGGTGTTCCCGCCGCGGGTGGAGCTGAACACGATGCGCTCGCTGCTCGCCGAGGGCGCCTCGAAGACGTGGCGGCCGGGCACGGTGCTCCCGGTCGAGCGGTTCGCGAGGCCGTCGGGGTCGCTGTCGAGGAACGCGCCCGGCACCCCGGAGCCCTCGATCTCGAACGAGCCGCCCGGCCGGCCCGACCCGTCGGTGAAGCCGGCCCCGGCGGTCTCCCCGCCGAGCCCCTCCACGCCCCCGGTGCTCTCGGCGCTCTCCCAGGTGATCGAGTCGTAGTTGAAGACGATGTCGAAGGCCCCCGGCGCCCGGTCGGCGCGGTCGACGAGCAGGAGCTGGAAGCTGTTGAGCTTGTCGGTGTTCTCCCGGAAGTACCCGACGTCCAACCAGTTCACGCAGAAGGCGCGGCGGCCCTCGTACACGGTGTCGCCGTACCCGTAGGCGACGGGCTGCGTCTCGACGGGCCGGGTGTCGACATCGGCGAAGAAGGGGGCGATGCGCGCCACGTCAGGCTCCGCCAGCGAGCCGGCGAAGGCGTCGGAGGGTCCGTCGAAGGTGATGTTGCCGTTGTTGTTCACCCACAGCCGATCACGGGTCCGCCCGTAGAAGTCGAGGTCGAAGGGCAGGGCCACCTCGGTGCTCGACTCGTCGTCGGTGCGCGGCACCTGGTTCTCCGAGCAGGCCGCTGCGTCCACGACCGGTGATGCCGGGACCAGCGCTGCGTGCGCTGCGGTCGGGACGGCGATGAGGCAGGCCGCCGGGAGGGCGAGGCACAGCAGTCGTGGGGTCCAGTGCATGTCGGTCCGATCAGTGGGTGTCCGGCGGGTCGGGGGCGGGACGACAGCACCCCACGGCGCGCTCAGCCGGAGCGAGCCGTGGGGTGCCGGGGGAGGTGGCTCAGGAGACGTCGCCGATGTCGATGTTCCCGACACCGGGGATGGCGAGGACGACGCCGTCGGCGCTGCCGAACTCCTTGAACTGCAGGGTCATGTCGTGCAGCGATCCCAGTGCGGTGATGGCGGGTGCTTCGTAGGGCGTGCGGGACATCTCAGACCTCCTGTGGTGGCGGACGACGCGTCATAGGCTCACACCTGCGGTCGTCTCCGGCGCGCTCGGTCCAGAAGAGGTGGGCACTCTGTCAGTCGGTGTGTACGGGATTCCGCTGAGCGGTCTTCCAGGGGCTCGCCACCTGATGCGCGCCATTCACGAAGAATGCCCGATCATCACGGTGCACCGCCGCCGCGGGGCGTGCGCGCTGGCCGCGGACTCCCTCGACGGGGACCGCGCCGCGTACCGCCTGCCCTCCGCCGAGCTCGACGTCGCGCTGGACCGCGTCGCGGGCACGGTGACCCTCACCGGTCCCGGCGAGCACCCCGACGCGGCCGTGGTGCACCCCTTCCTCGCGCTCGCCAGCGCGATCATCGCCCGGTGGTCCGGGCGCGACGCCTTCCACGCCGGGGTCTTCGTCGACCAGGGCGGCGCGTGGGTCGTCCTCGGCGCCCGGGAGGCGGGGAAGTCCTCGCTGGTGGCCCAGCTGTACCGCATGGGGGTGGCGGTGCTCAGCGACGACGTCGCGGTGCTCGCCGACGGGCACGTGCTCGCCGGACCCGCCTCGATCGACCTGCGGCGGTCGGCGGCGGAGCACCTGGGCATCGGTGAGGCGATGGGCGTGGTCGGCGGTCGTGACCGGTGGCGGGTCGCCCTGCCCGGAGACGAGGTGTCAGCGCCGCTGCGCGGCTTCGTCCTGCCCCGGTGGGGGCCGGTCCCGCAGGTGCTGTCGGTGCCCGTGGCCGCGCGCCTGCCGCTGCTGGGCGCGAGCGTGGCCGTGCGGCGGCCTCCCACCGACCCGCGCCGCTTCTTCGACTACGCCGCGCTGCCCTTCCTGGAGCTGCGCCGCCCGCGGCACTGGTCGCTCGCCGAGGACGCCGCGCGCCTGCTGCTGGCCGCGACCAGCGCCGCGGCGCCCCAGGCGGCGTGAGCACCGGGACGGGCATCAGGGGGTGCGTGCGGTGGTGCGCGCCCACAGGTCCTGCAGCAGCGGGTAGGTGCGCGCGTCGGGGTCCTCCCGCGACCACTCACCCCGCAGCCCGTCGACGTCGACCAGTGCCGGGTCGACCCCCGCGCCGTCCCAGGAGCGGGCGAACGCCTGCGACGCCGGCCCCCACAGGGCCCCGTTGAACGTCGCCTTGCCCACGCGCGTGATGGTCGCCCGGGGCAGCAGGTCACCGAAGAGCTCACCCGTCGCCCGGGTGCGGCTGACCGGTCCCGCCCCCCCGCGGTCGGTGGCCAGGGCGTCGATGAAGCGCGCGTCGGCGAAGGGGTGCACCACGGCCGCGTCGCGCCCGCCGGCGAGCAGCTGCAGGCTCGCGGTGACGACGGAGAGGTAGCGAGAGCGCCACCACACCTCCCTCAGCGCCCTGTCGTGGCGCACCGGTTCCGCCGTCCGCAGGTCCTTCCAGGCCGCGCGCGTCCAGGCCGCGGCCGGCGGGGTCAGCCACGGGCTGGCCGGTGCCCGGTCGGGTCGGGCCCGCACCACGGCGCGGCGCACCGGCGCCGGCGAGAGGGCGGCCGCGAGCACGGGCACGTCGCGCAGCCGCGGGCGCCGGCGCCGGGTCAGCACCCACGCGGCCCTGTCCCACTCCCACCCCGGTGACATGACCTCGTCGCCCCCGAAACCGGTCACCAGGGTGCCCCCGCGCGCCCGCTCGGCGATCAGCGCGTGGAAGTGGGTGTTCGCCGGCCACAGCACCCCGTGCCGGCGAGCCTGCACGGCCGCGACGTCGCCGACCAGGTCCAGCTCGTGCCGCACGTCGATGCGCTCCCACGCCGCCACCCCCAGGGCAGCCACCACGCTGGCCTGCCATGCGTCCTCCTCGGCGGAGGGCACGAGGGCGAACCGCTGGCTCACCGCCACCGGCGGTCGGTGCCCCTCGCGCCGGGCCAGGTCGGCGGCGACGGCGAGCACCGCCGAGGAGTCCCGGCCGCCGGAGAAGCTGACGACGCACGGCGGGCGCACCAGGGCGCGGCGCACCGCGTCCTCGAAGGCGGCGCGGGCGCCCTGCCCGGCGGCGAGCCCCGCGACCAGGGCGGGCCGGTCCACGCCCAGCGCGGAGCCGGCGGCGACCTCCTGCGGGCTCAGCTGCCAGGCGCCGCGCCCGGTGGCGTCTGCGTCGTGAGGGGCGCCGGCGCCGGTCACGGGTGCGCCAGCCCGCCGTCGTCGCTGTCGTCGTCGTGCCGCCCGACGGCCCACCCGTACTCCCCGGAGCCGGCGTCCACCAGCGACAGGCCCGCGGCAGCCAGCTCCTCGACCACCTGCCGGCGGGTGAAGAAGTGCGCGAAGTTGGGCACCAGCGCGTCGCCCAGCACGGGCGGGGCGGCCCGCCGCAGGCGGCGCAGGGGCGCCGCGACGGCGCGGGCGGTGAGGAACTGCAGGGTGGAGGCCGGCAGCTCGAAGTACGAGAGCACCACCGGGCCGGCGTGCCCTGTCGCGGCGCACGCGGCGGCGAGCAGCGCGACCCGCTCGCGGCGCGTGGGCACGAGCATGTACGAGCCCCAGCCCAGGAGCACCGCGTCGAAGCGCTCCTCACCGCCCGGCCAGCCGCGCCGCCCGCACACCCGCACCTGGGCGCCCCGGCCGTCGGCGTCGAGCAGGTCCTGCGCGACGGCGGCCAGCACCGGGTTCGGTTCGTACCCGGTGGCGCGGTGACCCCGGTCCAGCAGCGCGAGCACCTCCCGGCCACCACCCGCGCCGGTGACCACCACCGAGCACCCCGGGGGCAGGTGCAGCTCGACGACGCGGCTCTCCCACGCGAAGAGCCCGCGCCGGTTGTGCGCCTCGTCGACGTAGGTGCCGACCCCGTCGTAGTACGCCGCGTCGAGCACCCCGAGCCGCTCGTCGTCCAGCAGGCCCAGCCCCACGCCGTCCACCACGCCCCGCTGCACCGCCACGAGCCGCTCGCTGGTGCGCTCGACCGCGGTGTAGGCCCGCAGCCACGCCGGGGGGCGGCTCACTGCTGCGCGGCGACGGTGCGCAGGTACGCGCCGAGGTCCTCGCGGGTGCCGGCGGGGTGCAGCGCGGAGCCGAGGTCGTCCGGTCGCTGCACGAAGCCGCCTCGCCGCCGG
The DNA here is from genome assembly GCA_964242735.1 of uncultured Quadrisphaera sp. Taxonomy (GTDB): domain Bacteria; phylum Actinomycetota; class Actinomycetes; order Actinomycetales; family Quadrisphaeraceae; genus CADCUY01. The sequence goes on from CAXTAK010000009.1 coordinate 10,763, forward strand.
GAGCCGAGCGCGTGGGAGGCCTTGGTGCGCAGCAGGGCGTGAGGGGTGTCGTGGTCGACCGCGCCCACCGCGACCTCCCTGGCCCAGTACGGGTCACCGGGCCCCAGCGGGTCCGACGCCCGCGACGCGAGCGCCTCCGCGAGCGCCCAGCCCCGACCGACCAGGGCGCGCAGGACGTCGGGCGGCACCGCCAGGCCCAGGTGGCGCTGGCACCGCGCGAGCACCAGGCCCACGGGCACCGCCACCCGCCACGCCTGCGCGACGGCGACCACGGCGGGCCAGGTCAGGCCGGGGCCCCGGGCGGTCAGGGTGACGTCGAGCAGCCACCCCCACCGGTGCGCCCCGGAGGCGCAGGCGTGCAGGCACAGGTGCGCCAGGGCCTCCGCGGGGGTCAGCACCGGCACCGCCGACCCGAGCAGCTCGGTGCGCCGGGCGCGGCGCAGCAGCGGCGCGGTGGGCACCGCCAGGCGTGCTCGGCGGTGGGCTCTGCTGACCAGGGACCAGTGCAGGTCCACCACCGTGCCCTGGGGGGCGCGCACCGTCACCTCACCGGGCACCACCGACCGCATCAGCGCCCAGTTGCGGTCCACCAGCCCTCCGCCGGCGTTCCCCAGGGCAGCCAGCGCCGCCTCGAAGGCGTCGGGGGGCACGAGCAGGTCGAGGTCGCCGTAGGCGCGCTGCTCACCGGTGCGTGCGTAGGCGGCGGCCAGCACCGGGCCCTTCACGCAGGCCCAGGCGATGCCGGCGCCCTCCAGGGCCCGCGCGCACGAGGCCAGGTCGGCCGACGTCGCCAGCTGCTTGGCGGCGGCGTGGCGGGCACGGGCACCGGCCTGCACCGCGAGGTCCTCGGGCAGACCGGGGACGCGGTCGGCGCGGCGGGCCAGCAGCGTCCACCCGCGGTGGTGGGTCAGGCGCCCGGCGAGGGCCCGGGTCGAGGCACCGCGCCAGGTCGGCGGTGTGGCCTCGGCGCCGGCCGCCGAGGCGAACAGCCAGTGCAGCAGCGCGGCCTCGGGGGAGGTCTCATGCGCGGCCACCCCACCCACGGTAGCGGTGCGTGACGGCACAAGGCGGACAGTAAGGAGACCGTGGTCGACGGTCGCCCGAGGCTCGACGCGAGCCCACTCGATCATGGTGCAGGAGGTCGTGCCCGTGCGGATGATGCGGGACGGTGTCACGGAGTGACCTCCTGGCTGCCCGCGGTGGCGGGGTCGCGTCACGGGAGGGGTGGTCAGCCGGGCTGGCCCGGTTCTCGGCACTGGGACGCTCTCCGCCGCGACGTCGGCCGCGACGCCCTCCACCGGGCCGGCACCACCCCCGACCGGGTCCACCTCGACAAGGGGTCCGGGGGCCACCACCGACCGGCCCGGGCTGCGCGCCGTCTTGGAGTGCGCCCGCGACGGGGACGTGATCGTGGTGCACACCCCGGACCGGCCCGAGCGCACCGTGCGCGACCCCCTGGACCTGATCCACGACCTCGCCGAGCGCGGGGTCGGGGTGCGCCACCTCGCCGACCCCACCACGGTCGACTCCTCCGACCCCGGTGACCCGATGACCCAGCTCGCCGTGGTGCTCCTGGCGCTGTTCGCGCAGATGGAACGGACCTGCACCGTGGAGCGGGCCGCCCACGCCCGCGCGGTGGCCCCCGCGAAGGGCCGGCGCACCGGGCGGCCCTCCGCGGTCGACCCCGACGAGCTCGCGGCCAAGACCGGGATCACCCGCACCACCCCCTCCCATCCCGACCCGCCGGACCGGTCACCGAAGCACCGGTCACCGGCAACAGCACCCGTGAGCTCGGTGCCGGCCGCGAGCACGGACCACCAGGGCGCCGCGGACCGGGCCGAGCACGAGGTGGTCAGTGTCGCGCGTCATGATCCTCGGCGGGGGTCGTCGCCCGGCCCGGTGACCAGCAAGGAGCATGATCACCACGGGTCGTCCACCGGTGCTGCCGACGGCTGAGGAGCAGCGGTCCATCCTCTCGGTCCTCGTCGGGGAGGTGACCGTCGCTGCGGTCGCGCGGTGGGGATGGCTCTTCGGGCAGGCGGCGGGCACGGGGCAGCGGCAGTTCCTCGAGGCCGGGACCGCGGGCGGGTCTGAGCCGTCGACGCGCGGGGCCCAGCTGCAGGGCGAGGTGACGGACCTGACCAGCGCGCTGGGTGGGGCCGCGGTGGGTCTGCGGGTGGGGGCACCCCCCGCGTCGCGGGGGGTGCCCCCAGTCCGCTGAGGGCCGGCTGGGCGCTTGGAGGACCCCGGGGTGATCCGCACCCGGGCTGCCCCTGTCGACCACGAGGTTCTGCGCCGTGATCGACGTGCCCGAGCGGACCTGGCGCCGCTGCAGGCCCGCGCCCGCGCCCGCGCCCGCGCCGAGCGGGCCGTGGCCGGCGCCGGTGGGCGGGGCCGGTGGGCGGGGCCGGTGGCCCGGGTCGTCGAGCCCGCCGTCGTGACCGGACGAACCGCAGTCGGTCGCTGATCTTCGGCGCCTGTGGGTCGGACCGCTCCTTGGTGGTGGCGAGGGCCCGGTCCTCGGTTCGCTCTCGGAGTCGGGGTGGGAGTGCGGCATGAGCAGGGGGTGGACGCCTTGACACGGCGCTCAGCGGCGTCCACCATCAGTGAATCTGCTGCATGGTGGTGAATCGCTGTCGGCGAGGACCACCTCCGTGCCACGACCACGACCGGATGGCTTGGAGGCCCCGTGAGAGTCGCTCTCGAGGACCCCCCGGTGCCGGGGCGACGCGTGTGGTGACCACGGACGGGACCAACACCCTGCAGGACGCCCTGGAGGAGTGGGTCCACGACGGCGACACCGTCGCCCTCGAGGGCTTCACCCACCTCATCCCCGTGGCCGCGGGCCATGAGCTCATCCGCCAGGGTCGCCGCGACCTGACCCTGGTCCGGATGACCCCCGACATCGTCTACGACCAGCTCATCGGTGCAGGAGCGGCTCGCAAGCTGATCTTCAGCTGGGGCGGCAACCCGGGGGTGGGCTCCCTGCACCGCTTCCGCGACGCCGTGGAGCACCACTGGCCCGTGCCGCTGGAGATCGAGGAGCACTCGCACGCCGGCATGGCCAACCGCTACGTCGCCGGGGCGTCGGGACTGCCCTTCGCCGTGCTGCGCGGCTACAGCGGCACCGACCTGGTCGAGGTCACGCCCACCATCGCGCCGATCACCTGCCCCTTCACCGGGGAGGTGCTCACCGCCGTCCCCGCGCTGACCCCCGACGTCACCGTGATCCACGCCCAGCGGGCGGACCGTGAGGGCAATGTGCAGCTGTGGGGCGTGCTCGGCGTCCAGAAGGAGGCCGTGCTCGCCGCTCGGCGGGCGATCGTCACCGTGGAGGAGGTCGTCGACGTGCTCACCCCCGTGCCCGGGGCGGTCGTGCTACCGGCGTGGGTGCTCACCGCCATCGCTGTCGTGCCCGGCGGCGCTGCGCCGTCCTACGCCGCCGGTTACAGCCAGCGCGACAACGCCGCCTACCAGGCGTGGGACGCCGTCAGCCGCAACCGTGACGACTTCACCGCGTGGCTCGCCGGCGTGCGAGGGGTGCGGGCGTGACGACGACCGCTCCGCCACCGCCGTCGCTCCCGCCGGCCCCGCCCGGACCACCGGCCCCCGCCACGCTCGACGAGCTCATGACTGTCACCGCTGCCCGGGCGCTGCGCCCTGGCACGAGCTGCTTCGTCGGCATCGGGCGACCCAGCACCGCGGCCAACCTCGCCCGGCGCACGCACGCGAAGGACCTGGTGCTCATCTACGAATCCGGGTGCCTCGGCTCGAAGCCCGACGTGCTGCCGCTGTCGATCGGGGACGGCGTGCTCGCCGAGACCGCCGACGCGGTGGTCTCCGTGCCGGAGGTCTTCAACTACTGGTTGCAGGCCGGACGAGTCACCACGGGCTTCCTCGGCGCCGCCCAGATCGACCGCTACGCCAACATCAACACCACCGTCGTCGGCGGCACCTATGCCGACCCTCGGGTGCGGCTGCCCGGCGCCGGGGGTGCGCCGGAGATCGCCGCATCCTGCGGGGAGGTGGTGGTCGTGGTGCCGCAGAGCCCCCGCAGCTTCGTCGAGCGCGTCGACTTCGTCACCTCCTTCGGGCACGGCAGCGGCCCGGGCGACCGCGAGCGGCTGGGCCTGCGCGGGGCGGGGCCGGTGAGGGTGATCACCGACCTGGGGATCCTCGAGCCCGATCCGGTGACCCGCGAGCTCGTGCTCACCGGCATCCACCCCGGCGTCGAGCTGCCCCGGGTGTTCGCCGCCACGGGCTGGCCGCTGCGCGTCAGCGACCACCTCGTCGAGGTGGACCCGCCCACCGAGGAGGAGCTGCTCGTCCTGCGGGCGCTCGAAGCCACGCTGGCGCCATGACCGGGGCTCAGGGGCACGCCTACGTCTACGACGCGCCGCGCACCGCCTTCGGCCGCTACGGCGGTGGCCTGGCCGCCGTCCGGCCCGACGACCTCGCCGCGCACGTGCTGCGTGCCCTGCTCGACCGCTCTCCGCACCTGGACCCCGCGCGCATCGACGACGTGGTCTTCGGCAACGCCAACGGGGCCGGGGAGGAGAACCGGGACGTCGCGCGCATGGCGGTGCTCCTCGCCGGGCTGCCGGTGACCGTGACCGGCACCACGGTGAACCGGCTCTGCGGCTCCAGCCTCGACGCCGCCATGATGGCCTCGCGCGCGGTCGAGGTCGGCGACGCCGACGTGGTGGTCGTCGGCGGCGTGGAGTCGATGACGCGGGCGCCGTGGGTGGTGCCGAAGCCGTCACGCGCCTTCTCGGTGGCCGACGCCGCGCTGGCCTCCACCACCCTCGGCTGGCGGCTGGTCAACCCGGCGATGCCGGCGGAGTGGACCGTCTCCCTCGGCGAGGCCAACGAGGCGCTCGCCGGGCGCCTCGGCATCTCGCGGGAGCGCCAGGACGCCTTCGCGGCCACCAGCCACCGACGTGCCGACGAGGCGTGGAACGCCGGGTACTACGACGAGCTGGTCGTGCCCGTCCCCCTCAGCCCGTTGGTCCGCGACGAGAACATCCGCCCCGGCTCCACCCCCGAAGGCCTCGCCGCGCTCGAGCCGGCGTTCCGGGCCGGCGGCACCATCACGGCCGGGAACGCCTCCCCGCTCTCGGACGGCGCGGCCGCGGTGCTCGTGGGCAGCGAAGGCGCTGCAGGGGTGCTGGGCCGCGAACCGCTGGCCCGCATCGCCGGGCGGGGCCTGCACGGCAACGATCCGCGCGACTTCGGACTCGCCCCCGTCGAGGCCGCCGCCAGGGCCCTGGCCCGGGCGGGCATCGGCTGGGACGACGTCGGTGCGGTCGAGCTCAACGAAGCGTTCGCGGTGCAGTCCCTGGCGTGCACGGACGCCTGGGGGATCGACCCGGAGGCCGTCAACGCCTGGGGCGGCGCGATCGCGCTCGGCCATCCCCTGGGCGCCTCGGGGGCCAGGGTGCTCGGCACCCTGGCCCACCGGATGAACCGTGACGGGCACCGGTGGGGCGTGGCGGCCCTGTGCATCGGGGTGGGGCAGGGCGTCGCGGTCGTCCTCGAGCGACCGTGACGCCCCCGCCGGCGCCGACCACTCAGGCGCTGGGTTCGAGCACGTTCTCCAGGCGCCCCACGCCGTCGATCTCGACCACGACGATGTCACCGGCCGCCAGGAACTCCCCGCGCGGCATGCCCACGCCGGCGGGCGTGCCGGTGAGGATGACGTCGCCCGGCTCCAGGGTGAGGGTGCGGCTGGCGGCGGAGACGAGCCGGTCGACGTCGACGACCATGTCTGTGGTGGAGGCGTCCTGCTTCACGACTCCGTTGACCGACAGCCGCAGGTGGAGGTCCTGCGGGTCGTCGACCTGCCACGCCGGCACCACGCCGGGGCCGAGGGGGCAGAACCCGTCCTGGCCCTTGTGGGCGAGCCAGTCGTAGACGAAGTGCGGCGAGACCGCCCCGGCGCGCGCGATCTTGTCCCGGGCCGACAGGTCGTTCGCTGCGGTGTAGCCCGCGATGTGGGCTCGGGCGTCCTGTGGGGCCACGTCCTTGGCGCGCACCCCGATGACCACGCCGAGCTCGGCCTCCCAGTCCAGCATCAGGCCCGCGTAGCCGGGGAAGGGCACCGGGTCCAGCGGCCCGACCACGGTGGTGGCCGGGGGCTTGAGGAAGAAGAACGGCACGGCGCCGGGGTCCGGGCGCGCCACGCCCATCTCGGCGGCGTGGCTGTAGTAGTTCGCCCCCGCGCACATGACCTTGCCGGGATGGGTGAGCGGGGCGGTCAGGCGCGCGCCGAGCACCGCCGCTGCGCCGTCGGGCGACCACGCGCGGAGCGGCTCGGCGACCTCGTCCCACCGGGCGAGGACCGCCATCAGCGGCACGTCGCCGAGCAGGTCGGGCGGCGCGACGACGGCGCCGCCGGTGAGCACCCCGAGGTGCACCCCCGCCCCGTCCGGCAGGGTGTACTGCACCAGGGCCCACTCCGGTTCGCGCACGGCGGTCGCCTCCTTGCTAGAATCCACCATAGTGCATTGACTTCACTCATCGTGGATGACAGGGTTGATCGTGTCAAGCAACGGTGCTTCACCGGCAGGAGTGGGAGCGAGTGATGAGAGCCTTCCGGTACGAGGGGCTTCCCAGCCGCGTGGTCTTCGGCGCGGGGTGCGCCGCGGGCGAGCTGGACCAGGAGCTCGAGCGCCTCGGTGCCCGCCGGGTCCTGCTGGTCGTCACCGACCAGGAGCTGGCCCTGGCGACCCGCCTGACCGGGTCGCTGGCCAGCGTGGTGGGCACCTTCACGGGCGTCCGCCCGCACGTGCCGGTCGGCGTCGTCGACGAGGCGTGCGCGCTCGCCGTGCAGGTGGGCGCCGACGCGCTGCTGTGCATCGGGGGCGGCTCGACGACCGGCACGGCCAAGGCCGTGGCGCTGCGCACGGGCCTGCCGATCGTGGCGGTCCCGACGACCTACGCCGGCTCGGAGGTGACCCCGGTCTGGGGCACCACCGAGGGCGCGCGCAAGACCACCGGCCGCTCGCCCGTGGTGCTGCCCCGCACCGTGCTCTACGACCCCGACCTCACCACCACCCTGCCGGTGGGCCTCACCGCCGCCAGCGCGATGAACGCGATGGCCCACTGCATCGAGGCCTTCTACGCCGCCGGCTCCAACCCCGTCACCGACCTGGTCGCCGCCGAGGGCGTTCGGGCCCTGGCCAGCGGGCTGCCGCCGGTCATGGCCGAGGCCGGCCACGCCGCCGGGCGGGCCGACCTGCTGTACGGGGCCTACCTGGCGGGCTCGGCCTTCGCCGTCGCGGGCTCGGGCCTGCACCACCGCATCTGCCACGTCCTGGGCGGGGCCTTCGACCTGCCGCACGCCGAGACGCACACCATCGTGCTGCCCCACGTCACGGCCTTCAACGAGCCGGCCGTCCCGGGGCTCTCGCGCGCCGCTGCCGCCCTGGGCGCCCCGAGCGCCACGGCGGGGCTGGGCCGGCTCGTCGAGACGATCAGCGCGCCGACGGCGCTGCTCGACGTCGGGATGGGCGAGGCCGACCTCGACCTCGCGGTCGCCCTGGTGGTGGAGAAGGACCTCACCGACAACCCCCGGCCCGTCGCCGAGGCCGACGTCCGCGCCATCCTCACCGGCGCCCTCCACGGCCGCTCCGCCGACCTGGTCGCCGCCGGGTGGCTGCGGTGACCGCGCTCGCCGCCACAGCGGGCGCTGCGGGTGCGGTGAGCGCTGACCCCGCGCTGACCGACCGGGTCCTCGCCACCCTCGACGGGGCCACCTCGCCCCGGCTGCGTGAGGTGCTGCGCGCCGTGGTGGCTCACCTGCACGCCGCCGCGAGCGAGGTGGCGGTGACCGAGCGGGAGTGGGGCGAGGCCGTCGACTTCCTCACCCGTGTCGGTCAGATCAGCGACGACCGGCGCCAGGAGATGATCCTGCTGTCCGACGTGCTGGGGCTGTCGATGCTCGTGGTGGGCCTGAACCACCCCGACGGGGTGACCGCCGCGACGGAGTCGACCGTCTTCGGCCCCTTCTTCGTGCAGTCCTCGCCGGCCTTCGAGCTCGGGGCCGACATCTCCGGTGGCGCGGCCGGCCAGCCGTGCTTCTACTCCGGGCGGGTGCGCTCTGTGGACGGGGCGCCGCTCGCCGGTGCCCTGGTCGAGGTCTGGCACTCCGACGAGGACGGCAACTACGACGTCCAGGACCCCGACCTCGACGGTGCGCAGAACCGCGGACACCTCCTGACCGACGACGACGGCGGCTACCGGTTCTCCTCCGTGCTGCCCGAGGCGTACCCGCTGCCGCCCGACGGCCCGGTGAGCGAGCTGCTGCGCGCCACGCGGCGCCCGTTCATGCGCCCCGCGCACGTCCACTTCATGATCAGCGCGCCGGGCTGCGACACCCTGATCACCCACGTCTTCCGCGCCGGCGACCCGCACCTCGGCGTCGACGCGGTGTTCGGCGAGAAGGACTCCCTGGTGCGCGAGTTCGTCCGGCACGATCCCGGCCGCGCCCCAGACGGGCGGGTGCTGGACCAGCCCTTCTTCACCATGACCTACGACTTCGTGCTGGGCGCTGCCGCCGGTGCGCCGAGCACCCCCGCCCCCCGGGCGGGCACGGACAACCAGGAGGAGCACCACTCATGACCGCCCCGTACCCGCACGCCCGCCCCGCGCCGATGCCGGCGACGCCCGTCACGGTCTCCAAGCTCGGCTACGTGGGGTTCCAGACCCCCGATGTCGCGCGCCTCGTCGACTACTACACGAAGGTCCTGGACTTCGTGGTCGTGGAGAGCTCGCCCGAGGAGGTGTTCCTGACGACCGGCTTCGACCACCACTGCATCGTCATCGAGCAGGGTGAGGCCACGCCGCGCACCTACGTCGGCTACGAGGTGTGGCAGGACCTCGCCGATGCGCAGCGGGGGTTGGGGGAGGCCGGCTACGAGGTCGAGCGGCGCTCCGACATCGCGCCGTCGACCCCCGACGTGCTCATCGTCCGCGAGCCGGACACCGGCGTCCCGCTGCACCTCTACCAGGCGCAAGCCTCGAGCGGGGTGAAGGGCTACACCCCGCTGCGCCCGACCAAGCTCGGCCACGTCGCGGCCTTCACGCCCAGCCTGAGCCGGATGCAGGGCTTCTACCAGGAGCTGCTGGGCTTCAAGTGGTCGGACACCATCGGCGACTTCTTCGTCTTCCTGCGTTGCAACGGCGACCACCACGCGGCGAACTTCATGGAGAGCGGCCGGCGCCAGGGCCTGCACCACATCGCGTACGAGATGCGCGACGTCGGGCACCTGCAGTCGATGCTCGACCACCTCGCCAACCACCAGTACCGCCTGGAGTGGGGACCGGGGCGGCACGGGGCCGGGCACAACTTGTTCACGTACCACTACGACCCCGACGGCAACCTCGTCGAGCTCTTCACGCAGATCGACGTGATCCACGACGAGGCGAAGGGCTACTTCGAGCCGCGCCCCTGGCACGACTCCTTCCCCCAGTACCCCCGGACGTGGGAGGTCGACATCGTCGCGGCCAACTCCTGGGGCCCGATGAACCCGGCGATGCTCGACCACTGACCACGGGCTCCCGGCCTGCGCCGACCGCGGGCAGGCAGCGTGCGGACCGCCGACGACCGCGCTCCCCGAGGGGGCCGGGGTGGTCGACGGGGCGGGGCCGGGGGCCAGGTCGCTGCAGCCTCACGCCGGCGCGGCCAGCAGGTCGCTGGTGCGGGTGATCAGCCCTGCGAATCCACCCTCCTCACGGCTGACCTGCCACTCGACCATCTGCACCGACCCGTCCACGACAGCGCGGACCCGCGGCAGGCGCCGGGCCGCGTACGCGGTGAGCAGCTCGTCGAGGGTGCGGTCGTCGAGCGGCTGGACGGCGGTCTGGTGGGCACTGATCACCATCTCGGCGAGCACAGCGGAGTCCTCGAGCGCGAGCGCCGCGCCCTGGGCCATCGTCGGTGGGCAGGCGTGAACGGCGTCGCCGATGAGCACGACCCGACCGCGGTGCCAGGGCGGAGGCAGCAGCAGCGCGCTGTAGCGGGTGTAGTTGAGCGGCGTGTCCGGCGTGAGGGACGCGCGGATGTCGTCCCAGGGGCCGTGGTAGCCCGCGGCGAGCCGTCGCACCACGTCGATCCGCTCGGCCCGGGTGAGCCCCCTGCGGTCGGTGTAGTCGTCGACCAACCAGGCGTACATCGAGTCCTCGCTGGTGGGGGCGTACCCCGCGAAGTACGCGGGCCCACCGTTGATGATCTCGGTGCGGACGACGGTGGGCGGCCTCGGGGTGGTGACCCGCCACACGCCGAGCGGCAGCTGCCGCGGCGCGACGTCGATGCCGATCATCGTCCGGACGGAGCTGCCGACCCCGTCGGCGGCCACCAGCAGGTCGTGCGCCTCGCTCGACCGGTCGTCGCCGGCACGCACCTCGACGTCGACCTCCGCGCCACGGGTGGCGACGGCGGTGACCTCGGCGCCGAGGCGCACGGTGACGCCCACCTCGAGGGCGCGCTGGTGGAGGATGCCGGTGAGCCGGCTCCGGGCGATGCCCACGGCTCCGGGGAGCTCGGCGTCGGCGCGACCCAGGGGCAGCTCCCCGACGAGGCTGGCTCTGGCGTCGGGCAGCCGGATGCCGGTGCTGTCGAACCCGTACCCGGCGGCCTCGACCGCGTCGAGGACGCCGGCGCCGCGCAGGACGCGCAGCGCGTTGGACTGCAGCATCACCCCGGAGCCGGCGTCGGTGGTGACCCGGGCCTCGAGCAGGGTGACGCGGTGGCCGGCGGCCGCGAGCAGGACCGCGGCGGTGCAGCCGGCAGCGCCTCCGCCGACGACGGCGATGCGCAGGAAGGAGGTGCGGGGCATGACGCTCCCTGAGGGGGTGGACCTGCGCACGAGCACTGCTCATGACCGTCGGGCCCAGCTCGGGCCGACGCAGGAGCTACCTGGGGCGTCGGACGGCGCCACCGATCGGTGGCGTCGGGTCGAAGGCTACTCGACCGGCGACCGGGTCCACGGCACCGTCCACCCGGATGAGGACGGGGAGCGGGACCGTCAGGCGGGGGAGGGGGTGTGGGCCGCCGCCACGGCGTCCCGCAGCGGAGTGCTGGGGCGCCCGATCAGCCGCGTGAGGGTCGCCGGGTCGGCGTTCATGTCACCCCGGCCGCTCGCCTCGCTGAGCGATGCGACGAAGCCGGCGGTGCCCGCCGGCATCCCCGATCCCTCCAGCACCCTCGCCAGCTCGGCCACCGGCAGGTCGCGGTAGACCACCGGCGTGCCGGTCACCTCGGTGACCGTCGTCGCCAGCTCGGCGAGCGTGAACGGAGTGCCGCCGAGCTCGTACACGGCGCCGTCGTGACCCTCCTCGGTCAGGACCGCGACGGCGGCCGCGGCGTAGTCGGCGATGGTGGCCGCGGCCACCATCGCGTCGCCGGCAGCCCCCAGCACCTCACCGCGCTGGAGGTACCCGGCGAGCTGGGTGGTGTAGTTCTCGGTGTACCACCCGTTGCGCAGGACGGTCACGCGCAGCCCGCTGTCGCGCAGCAGGGCCTCGGTGGCCTCGTGCTCCGGGGCCAGGGGCAGCTGGGTGGTGTCGGCGCGCAGCAGGCTGGTGTAGACGAGCCGCTGCACCCCGACAGCGACAGCGGCACCGATGACCGCCGCGTGCTGCGCGGTCCGCTGACCCACCTGGCTGCTGGAGACCAGCAGCACGGTCTCGACCCCGGTCAGGGCCGCCCGCAGCTGCTCGGGCTCGGTGTAGTCGCCCTGGCGCACCACCACCCCGCGCTCGGCGAGGCCGGCCGCCTTCGCGGGGGTGCGGACCACGGCCACGACGTCACCCGGGGGCACGCCCGCGTCGAGCAGACCGAGCACCACCAGGCGGCCCAGGCGCCCGGTGGCGCCGGTGACGGCGGTGGTCATGCCGCCGGCTCCAGGTGGAGCAGCGCTTCGGCGTTGCGGAAGCTGATCTTCTCCCGGTCGCTCTCGCTCACGGGCGCGCCGTCGAGGAAGGCCGCCGCCGTCGCGATGGACTCGAAGGGGTAGTCGGTGCCGAAGAGGACGTGGTCCGCGCCGAGGGCGAGGACCGCGCACAGCAGGGGGGCGGGCGAGCACACCCCGCTGGTGGTCACGTAGAGGTTGTGCCGCAGGTACTCCGAGGGCCTGCCCCGCGCCAGCTCGATCCCCCGGTGGGCGTGGAAGTCCCAGCGGGAGTCCAGCCGCCACAGCGCGTACGGCAGCCCCTCGCCCATGTGCCCGAGCAGCAGCTTCGCCTCGGGGAAGTCGTCGAAGACCCCGCCGAAGACCAGCCGCAGCGCGTGGGTCGCGGTGTCGGTGCCCCAGCTCCACATCGGCCCGATCAGCTCGGGGTGGTCCGAGAGCACGTGCGCGCTGTCGTAGCCGTTCGCCGGGTGGAGGTAGATCGGCACGTCGAGGCCCTGTGCGGTCTCCCAGACCACCCGCAGTGACGGGTCGTCGAGGTAGCGGCCCCCGGTGTGGGCGTTGACCAGCGCCCCGCGCAGCCCCATCTGCGTCACCGACCGCTCGAGCTCCTTGGCGGCCGCCTCGCCGTCCTGCAGGGGCAGAGCCGCGAAGCCGGAGAAGCGGGTCGGGTGCTCGGCGATGACGCCAGCGAGCACCTCGTTGACCGAGGTGGCCGCCGCGATGGCGGTGCCGGCGTCGGTCTCGGCCTGGATGCCGGGGGAGTTCAGCGACAGCACCTCGATGTCGATGCCCGCCTCGTCCATCTGCGGCAGGCGCTCGTCGGTGAAGTCCAGCAGGCGCCGCGACGCCGCGGCCCAGGCCCCCGGCTGGGCGATGGATGCCGTCCCTGCGCCGTAGGCAGCCAGGTCCGGGGTCACGAAGTGCTCTTCCAGGGCGATCTTGCGCATGGATGACCTCTCGAATCAGTTCACTTTCGTGCATTGACTTCACGCATCGTGGATGTCAGGGTGTGCTCTGTCAAGGGCTCCACGGAGTCCGGCCCGTACCGCTCCGGCCCCGCGGCGCACTCGCCGCCCGCCCCGTGGCAGCACGGGTGCACCCACCTCAACGCGGAGGAAGCCCATGCCCGTCACCACCGCACGACGCCCCCTCGGTCTCGTCGCGACCGCCGCGGCCCTCGCCCTCTCGGCGACGGCCTGCGGCGCGGTGGAGGAGCCGGCCACCCCCGCGGCGGAGGTCGAGGTGGCCGCCGCCGACACGGCGCGGGCCCAGGAGGTCATCGCCCCGCTGACCGGACAGCCGACGCAGTTCCCGATCAGCACCGCGCTCGCCCAGGGCGCCCAGGGCAAGCGGATCGCGTACATGGACTGCGGCTCGCCGATCTGCGGGCTGTTCTTCACCGTCGGGGAGCCGGCGGCCAAGGCCCTCGGCATGGAGCTCACCCGCATCAAGACCGGGCTGAGCGCCGACTCCGTCTCGGCCGCCTTCGACTCCGTGGTGCAGGCCGACTACGACGGGGTCTTCGTCCCTGCCATCCAGCCCTCCCTGTGGGAGCGGGGCCTGGATCAGCTCGTCGAGGCGGGGATCCCGGTGGTGACCTCCGGCATCGTGGGGGCGGACCGCTCCAAGGTGGCCGTGGGGATGCTGGCCGACCAGGCCATCGCCCGCACGGGTGAGCAGCTGGCCGCGCACGTCGTCGCCACGACCGGCGACGGGGCCGACGTCGTCTTCTACCTCACCCCCGAGATCGCCTTCAACCCCGTGCTCGAGGAGGCGTTCACCACCGCGATGGGCGAGCTGTGCCCCGGGTGCAGCACCCGTTCGGTCGACGTGCCAGCGGCCGCGCTGGGCACCCGCGCCCCAGCGCTGATCACCGACGACCTGCAGGCCAACCCCGACACCACGAACGCCGTCTTCGCCCAGGCGGAGATGACCGCGGGCCTCCCGCAGGCCCTCGGCGTGGCCGACATCGACATCGACACGACCGCGGTCTTCCCCGACCCGCAGTCCCTGCAGCTCATCAAGACCGGTGACATCGACTCCGGCCTGGGCATCGACATCCCCGTCGTGGCCTGGACGCTCATGGACTCCCTGGCCCGCCTGACCACGCAGCAGGAGGTGGCGGACGGCGCGGACGACGACATCCCGCCGGTGCAGCTGCTCACCGCAGAGGACCTGCCCGGCGACGTCAGCCGCGGCTGGACGGGCTACCCCGACTACCAGGACCGCTTCACCGCGCTGTGGACGGCGGCGGGCTGACGGGCCGGCCGGGGTCGGGACGGGGGGCGAGGGCCCGGTGAGCGCGGTGCGCACGACCGGCACGATCGACGGGACCGGCCGGGCGAGCGGGCCCGAGCCGGTGCTGGTCGACGTCCGGCACCTCAGCAAGACCTTCCCCGGCGTCCGTGCCCTCGACGACGTGTCGCTGAGCGTGTCGGCGGGGGAGGTGCTCGCCCTGCTGGGGCACAACGGCTCGGGCAAGTCCACCCTCATCAAGGTCCTCGCCGGCGTCTACCGCGCCGACCCCGGGGGATCGATCACCTACCCCGGCGAGGTCGAGGGCGAGGGCGGCGGGCAGCGCGGTCAGCGGCGGCTGCACTTCATCCACCAGGACCTCGGCCTCATCCCCACCCTGAGCACCCTGGAGAACCTCGACCTCAGCCACCCGCTCCGGGGCGCCTCGGTGTTCCCGCTGCGCCGGCGCCGAGAGCGTGACCGGGCGCTGGAGCTGATCGGCGCCTTCCGCGCCGACTTCGACGTCGACGTCCCCGTCGCGAACCTCACCCCCGCCGAGCGCACGGTCGTGGCGATCGTGCGGGCGCTCGACGGCTGGAGCAGCCCCCACAACGTGCTCGTCCTCGACGAGCCCACCGCCGCGCTGCACGGGGAGGAGGTCGACCTGCTCCTGGACGTCGTGCGCGGCGTCGCGGCCCGGGGCGCCGGCATCCTGTTCATCTCGCACCGCCTCGACGAGGTCGTGCGCCTCGCCGACCGCGTCGTGGTGCTGCGCGACGGCGCCCTGGTCGCCAGCAGGGCGCGGGGGGACTTCGACCACGACGCGCTGGTGACCCTGATCGCCGGGCGCGAGCTGGCGGAGGCGCACCCCGTGGAGCAGGCGAGGCACGCGCAGGTGCGCCTGGACATCAAGGGCCTGGTCGCGCCGGGGCTGCGCGGGGTCGACCTGCAGCTGCACGCCGGGGAGGTGCTCGGGATCTGCGGGCTGGTGGGCTCGGGGATGGAGCAGCTCGCCAGCGTGGTCTTCGGCGCCCTGCCGCGCCACGGCGGTGAGGTCCTCGTCGACGGCGACGCGCTGCGCGGGGCCTCACCGTGCGAGGCCATCGCGGCCGGTGTGGGCTACGTGCCGGCCGACCGCCGTCGCCACGGCGCCGTGGTGACGATGACCGCCCGCGAGAACATCACCCTGCCCCGGCTGGAGACCCTGCGCCGCCTCGCCGCCCGCCTCGACGGCCGTGCCGAGCGCGGGGAGGCGCAGCACTGGCTGTCCGAGACCGAGGTGCGACCGGCCCTGCCCGAGCAGCAGTTCGCCCTGTTCAGCGGCGGCAACCAGCAGAAGATCGTGCTCGCCAAGTGGCTGCGCCTGGACCCGCGCGTGCTGCTGCTCCAGGAGCCGACCCAGGGCGTCGACGTCGGCGCCAAGGCCGGCATCTACGAGCTGCTGGCACGGGCCGCGGCCGGCGGTGCGGGGGTGCTGGTCGCCTCCTCCGACACCAAGGAGCTGGCCTCGATCTGCGACCGCGTCCTGGTCCTGAAGGAGGGGCGCGTCACCTCCGAGGTGCGGCGCCCGCACCTCACCGAAGGACGACTGGTCCACGCCGTCCTCGCCGCGGCACCGCGCGGGTCCGACGCGGGCGCCGCACCGACCGCCGAGAACATGGGAGCCACCGCATGAGCCAGTCCCGACTCGCCGACCCGCACGCCAGCGCTGCGCCCGTCCCCGCGGGGCCGGCCCCACCGCACGGCGGCGGCGACGGCCCCGGGGGGCGCCCCCCGCTGGCGGGCACGCTCCGGCGCTGGCTGGGCTTCGGCAACATCAGCGCGCTGTACGTGTTCGTCATCCTCTTCATCGTCTTCGCCCTGTGGATCCCCGAGACCTTCCTGGTGTGGACGACGTGGAAGACGCTGCTGGACAACCAGGCCGTCACCGCCGTGGCCGCGCTGGCGCTGGTGCTGCCCCTGGCGGCCGGGGTGTTCAACCTCGCCATCGGTCTGCAGGTCGGCACCGCGTCGATCCTGGTCGGCTGGCTGCTGGTCACCCGGGGATTCAGCATCCCTGTCGCCATCGCGGGGACGCTGCTCGCCGGCGTCGTCATCGGGCTGCTCAGCGGCCTGCTGATGGTCAGGGCGCGCATCGACTCCTTCATCGCCACCCTGGGGGTGAGCTCGCTGCTGGCCGCCCTGGTCACCGGGATCTCCGGCGGGGAGCAGATCCTGGGCGTCCCCGACGCCTTCGCCGCGTTCGGCACCGGTGAGCTCTTCGGCATCACCTACCCGGTGCTGATCATGCTCCTCGTCGCGGTGGCCCTGTGGTACGTGCTCGAGTGCACCGCGGTGGGTCGGCGGGTCTACGCCACCGGCGGCAACATCGAGGCGGCGCGCCTGGCCGGCGTGAGGACCTCCACCGTGATCGTCGTGACGCTGATGGCGTGCGGGCTGATCGCGGCCATCGGGGGGATGCTGGTCACGGCCCGCCTCGGCAACGCCGACCCCACCATCGGTGCGGCCTACCTGCTGCCGGCCTTCACCGCGGCCTTCCTCGGGGCCACCCAGTTCAAGGGTGGCCGCTTCAACGTCTGGGGCACCGTGGTCTCGGTGTACGTCCTGGCCACCGGCGTCAAGGGCCTCCAGCTCGCCGGGGCCCCGGTGTGGATCCCCGACGCCTTCAACGGCGCGGCCCTGCTGATCGCCGTGGCGCTGGCGAAGTTCCAGGCAGATCCCGGCCGCACGTCCGCCCTGCGCCGCATCCTGCGCATGGACCGGGCAGGTGTGCGATGAGCCTCGACGCTCCCGGCGCCGACACCCGCACCGGCCCCCCTGCAGGCGCCGGTCAGCGGCAGGGGCTCATGCTCGAGCCGGGTGCAGGGCGCCTCATCGCGGGAGGCAGCATCCACGCCACCTTGAAGGTGGCCGGCGGCGCCGGTGGCCACGGCGCCCTCACGTCCACCTTCGAGGTCGTCGTGGCTCCCGGCTTCGACGTCGGGGCGCACGTGCACAGCGTGGGGGAGGAGCTGTTCTACGTCGTGGAGGGCGAGCTCGACATCCTGGCCTTCGAGCCGGTGGACCGCAGGGTCGGCGACTGGCACGAGTGGAGGTCCTCCTCGGGCCAGCGCGTGCTGCACGGCGGCCCCGGCGCGCTGCTGTTCGTCCCCGCAGGCGTCCCGCACGCCTTCTCCAACTCCACCGACACCCCGGCGACGATGCTCTTCCAGTCGGCGCCGTCGGGCCACGAGGACTACTTCGAGGAGCTCGTGGTGCTGCTGACCTCCACCGAGGGCCCCCCGAGCCCCGACGCCGTGGCGCAGCTGCGGCGGCGCCACGACATCGAGCAGCTCACCGGGCTGCGCCGCCGTGGCTGAGCCCCCCCGCCGCGCCGTCCCAGACCAGGAGTCCCCCGTGACCAGCTCACCCGAAGCCCACGCCGACGTCGCCGTGGTCGGCTACGGCCCCGCCGGGATGTCCATGGCGGCGCTGCTCGCCGGGGCGGGGCACAGCGTCGTCGTCCTGGAGCGCTACGAGGGCCTGTACAACCTGCCGCGGGCGGCGATCTTCGACGACGAGACGATGCGCACGCTCGACAAGCTGGGCATCGCCGAGGACCTGCTGCCCGCGCTGCACGTGCAGCGCTCGTACGAGTGGCGCAACGGCAGGGGCGACCTGCTCCTGGAGCACTCCTTCGCGGAGGTGGGCCGCAGCGGGTGGGCGGAGTGGTACATGATGTACCAGCCCGAGCTCGAGGACGCGCTGGACGCCGTGTGCCGCTCCTCCCCCCTGGTGCAGGTGCGCTACGGCTCCCGCGTGGTGGGCGTGACGCAGGACGAGCTGGGCGTCGACCTCGCCCTGTCCGGCGCCGACGGCTCACCGTCCACCGTCAGGGCCGGCTGGGTGGTCGCCTGCGACGGGGGCAACAGCACGACCCGCCGGCTCCTGGGCATCGCTCAGGACGACTACGGCTTCTCCGAGCCGTGGATGGTCTGCGACTTCGCCTTCCGCCGCCCCGTGCAGGTGCCCGCCGCGCTGCAGGTCGGCGACCCGGCGCAGCCCATGTCGGTCATCTCCCTCGGCCCGCGCCACCACCGGTTCAGCTTCATGCTCGACTCCGAGGAGGAGTTCGAGGCGCAGAGCGACCCCGACCTCGTGTGGGCGCGCGTGGCGCAGCACCTGACCCCCGACGACGCCGACCTCATCCGCACGGCGACCTACACCTTCCAGTCCCGGGTCGCGGAGCAGTGGCGGGCGGGGCGGGTGCTCCTGGCCGGTGACGCCGCCCACCAGATGCCGCCGTTCCTCGGGCAGGGCATGTGCTCGGGCATCCGCGACGCGCAGAACCTGGCGTTCAAGCTGGACCTGCTGCTCACCGGGCGGGCCACGGGGGACCTCCTCGACACCTACCAGGTCGAGCGCGAGCCGCACGTGCGCGCCGTGGTGGAGAAGGCCATCGAGCTCGGGCGCATCCAGGCCCTGCGCGACCCCGTGGCCGCCGCCGAGCGCGACCAGCGCCTGCTCGCGCAGCGTGCGGCGCACCAGGCGCCGCAGGAGATGCGCTTCCCGGGGCTCGTCGACGGCATGCTGGCCAGGGGCTCCGCCCCCGGCCGCGGTGAGCTGTTCCTCCAGGCCGACGTCGCCGACGCCACGCGCAGCGGCCGCTTCGACGAGGTGGTCGGCCGGGGCTTCGTGCTGCTGCTCACCGCTGAGCGCCACCGCGACATCGCCTCCGCCGGTCTGCTCCCGGCCCTCGCCGCCGCGGGTGTCCTGGTGGTCGGCGTGGCCGCGGAGGCTGCCGCGCCGGGCCGGCCCGGGGTCGTGCACGACGTGGACGGCGCCTACTCCCGGTGGATGGGCGAGCGCGGCTGCACGGCCGTGGCCGTGCGGCCCGACTTCTACGTCTACGGGTGCGCCGACGGCCAGGCGGAGGTCCACGACCTGGTCGACGTCCTCCTCGCCGACCTGGGCGCGGCCTCGCGGCCGTCGCTGCGGACCGCCGCTGCCGGGTGAGCGCGGCGGCCAGCACGCCGCGGCCGCCGCCTAGGATCGGGTGGTGTCCGCCGACCTCCGCTCCGACGACGCGCCCGCGGACGCCGACGACGCGCCCGCGGACGCCGACGACGGCGCCCTGGCAGCCGGCAAGGGTGCGAGGGGCGCCCTGCGCCAGGGCATCCAGTCCGTGGAGATCGCGATGCTCGTGCTGCGGGCCCTGGAGGACGGGGGAGGGGCGATGAGCCTCACCCAGGTCAGCGGCGACAGCGGGCTGCAGCCGAGCAAGGCGCACCGCTACCTCGTGAGCCTGGTGCGCACGGGCCTGGCCTCGCAGTCGCCGACGTCCGGCCTGTACGACCTCGGGCCGGCTGCGCGCCGCCTGGGCGCGGAGGCGCTGCGGCGCATGGACGAGGTCGGTCTGACCTCCCAGCTGCTGCCGGGCCTGCGCGACCGCACGAGGCACGCGGTGAACCTGTCGGTGTGGGGCGACAACGGTCCGGTCATCGTGCGCTGGGAGTACGGCTCGTTCGCCCTCCCGGTGACCGTGCGCGTCGGGGCCACCCTGCCGCTGCTGGCATCCTCCGCCGGCCGGGTCTTCCTGGCCCACCTGCCCGCCTCGCTCACGGGCCCGGTGGTGAAGGCGCAGCAGTCACGGGACGCCGACATCCGCATGAGCGACGAGCAGGTGCAGCGCATCAAGGACGAGACCTTGCACGCGGGCTTCGCCTTCACCTCCGGCGCGATCCTGCCGGGGGTGTCCTCGGTCGCCGCACCGGTCTTCACCGCCGCCGACGTCCTCCCCCTGGTGGTCACGGTCACGCTGCCGACGGTGCAGGCGACGGCGTCCGCGGTGAGGGCGAGCACCGCGAGCCTGCTCGCGGCCACGGCGGCGATGTCGGCCGAGCTGGGGCAGGGGCCCGACCGCGACGCCTGAGGAGCCTTGACGCACGGGGCTACCACGCTCCACCATCGGTGAACGTGGTACGCATCAGTGAACTCACTGATTCTCCCGACGAGAGGACCCCCCGATGCCGGTGACCCAGGCTGCTCCCGCGACGAACAGGAGTGCCCCGGCCGCGGACACCGGCGGCTGGCCCGCCGTCGTGCCACCCGGCGACACCATGCACGCCGTGGTGATCCACGAGTTCGGCGGCCCCGAGGTGCTCACCCACGAGAGGGTGCCCACCCCCGCGCCCGGACCCGGTGAGGTGCTGATGCAGGTGGCCGCCGTCAGCGTCGGCCGCTTCCTCGACGTCGCTGCGCGTGCTGGTCACCACCCCTACCAGGGGTACGTCTTCCCGCACACCTTCGGCGCCGAGCACGCCGGCGTGGTGGCCGCGGTCGGGCCCGACGTCGACGCGGCGCTCGTGGGCCGGCGCGCGGCGGGCTTCCCCAACGTCACCGACGGCACCTGCGAGCAGTGCCTGCGCGGCTACGACGAGCTGTGCACCTCGCTGCAGCTGCTCGGGATGCACCGCTCCGGCGCGTACGCCCAGTACGTCGCGCTGCCGGCGCGGAACCTGCACCCGGTGCCCGACGACATCACGGCCGAGCAGGTGGCGGGACTGGCGCTGGCCGGCCCGCTCGCCATGAACCAGCTGCGCCGGGCCGGCTTCACCGCCGGGCAGTGGGTGCTGGTGCAGGGCGGTGCCGGGGCGCTCGGGTCGATCACGGCCGGCCTGGCGCTGCACCTGGGCGGTCGGGTGATAGCCACCTCGCGCAGCGCCGAGAAGCGCCGGGCGCTGCTCGACCTCGGGGTCGACGCGGCCCTGGACGCAAGCGCGGAGGACTTCGTGGACCAGGTCCTGCAGCTGACCGGCGGCCGGGGTGCCGACGTCGTGATCGACAACCTCGGGCAGCGGGAGATCTGGGTCAGGTCTCAAGCATGCACCGCCACAGGCGCCACCATCGTGAGCTCCGGCGCCTTCCTGGGACACGATGTGCCCGTGGACCTGCGCGAGCTGTACATCCGCGGGCAGCGCATCGTCGGGGTGCGCACGGGCAACGCCGCGAGCGTCACCGCCCTCTGGGCGGAAGTCGACCGAGGGTTCCGCCCCGTCATGGGCACGGCGTTCCAGCTGGAGGACGCTGAGCAGGCGCACCGCATGCTCGAGGACGACGCGAACGTCGGCCGCGTCGTCCTCCTCGTGGACCATCCCGCCGCCGCGCCGCGGCCATGAGCTCGGACGGAGCAGGCGCTGGAGGACTTCGCCGTGCGCCGCGGCGGCGAGCCGCCATCGCCGCTGCAGGGCGTGACGAACGAGCTGCTGATGATCATTCCGCCTGTCCGCGAGTGGCCGGGTGGCCTGATCATCGTCGCGACCAGCTCCTCCGCGCCATCGACGGCGTCCTGGAGCCGACGATCTAGGAGGATCTCGAGGCCGTCGCCACCACCCGCGCCACGGTCTCCGCCGCGACCGCCGCGGAACACCCCGAGGACATCGCCACGCTCGCGCGCCTCTGACGTGACGCCGACCCCCCGGGGGGGTGACGGCACCGGTGAGCCGGTCGCGGGGAGCCCGCCGACGTACCACGGTGACCCCGCTCCCGCAGCACCGGCTCACTGCCCACCGCGCGCCTCGAGGAAGGCGTACACCTCGGCGTCGTCGACGCCGGGGAAGTCCCCCCGGGGGAGGGGGGAGAGGACGTGGGCGTGCAGGTGCGCGCTCGGCCAGGCCCGCGGGCGCCACCGCTCGGCGAGCCCGGCGGGCGGGCGGCGGCAGCAGCCCTCATCGGGGCAGCGGGAGGCGGCCCGCGCGGTGGTGTCACGGCCACGGAACCACTTCGCCTGCGCGAACGGGACCCCGATGGTGATCGAGAAGGCGCCGGTCGGACCGCCGGCGCTGATGGTGCCGGTACCGGTCTGGGTCGAGCACCAGTAGGTGCCGGCGGGGGTGTCGATGAACTGGTGGTTCTCGGTGGTCCGTGACTGGGTGGTGAACACCGCGCGCGCCTGCCAGCGCCGGCACACCGGCTGGCCCTCGATGGCTCCGGTGTCGTCGTGGGGCAGGGGCACCCCGTCGTTCTCGTACCCGCGGTACAGCGCCCCGTCGTCGCCCGTGCGCAGGAAGTGCAGCCGGATGCCGAGCTCGGTGGTGGCCAGGTTGGTGAGGCGGTGCGCAGCGGCTTCGTGGGTGACCCCGAAGGCGTCGCGGAAGTCCTCCACGGCCAGGTCACGGGCGGTCTTGGCGGCGGAGAGGTGCTCCACGGCGGCGGCGGCGGGCATCAGACAGGCGGCGGCGAAGTAGTTGATCTCCAGGCGCTGGCGCAGGAAGTCGGCGTAGTCGACCGGGTGCTCGTGGCCCAGGACCCGGTGAGCGAGGGCCTGCAGGGCCAGGGAGCGCAGCCCGTGGCCGCCGGGGATCGAGGCCGGCGGCAGGTAGATGCGACCCCCGGCCAGGTCGGTCACGGAGCGGGTCGAGTGCGGCAGGTCGTCGACGTGGACGATGCTGAAGCCGAGGTCGGCGGCGATGCGCGCCACCGCCCGGTGGGTCAACGCCCCGCCGGAGTACCCCGCGGACCTGACGGCGTCCTCGGCCAGGGCCTCCAGCTCCGGGAGGTGGTTGTCGTGGGACTGCATCAGCAGCCGCAGCTCGGTGTTGGCCCGCCGAGCCTCCTCGGGAGTGCTCGACGAGGCGCGGTCGCGGCGGGCCAGCTCGGCGTGCAGGGCGACGAGGGACTCCAGGGCCTCGATCGGCATCCGCCGGCCCGGGCGCACCGGGACCAGGCCGAGGGCCCCGAAGCCAGGACGGCGCTGCGCCTGGTCGAGCGCGATCTCCAGCGCCGCGCGGCGAGAGGGCGGCGGCTCGGCGCTCAGCAGTTCCGCCAGGGGCACCGACAACGCACCGGCCAATGCCTGCAGCAGCGACAGGCGCGGCTCGCGGCGCCCGTTCTCGACCAACGACAGGTGGCTGGCCGTGGTCCCGGTCTGCTCGCCGAGGGCCGCCAGGGTCAGCCCACGGGTCGTGCGGAAGTGCCGGACGCGCCGCCCGACGGTGATCAGGTCACCGGACGGTGGCGCGACCGCGGCAGCGGCGGGTGAGGCGCCGTCGAGTGCAGCGACGCGGACACGACCCATGATGTGACTGTAAGACAAGAACAGTGCTTCTTGTTGCGGTCAGCAGCTACCAGACGTGCCCATCAGTTGCGAACATGGCACACATCGCCCATCCTGCTACCCGAGGAGCCCCGTGACCGTCACCGACGCCCCCGTGAGCCTGCCGACCACCGCGCACCTGCAGGAGTGGGTCGAGCAGGTCGCCGCCCTGACCGGGCCGGACGCAGTGGTGTGGTGCGACGGCTCCGAGGCCGAGCGGCAGCGGCTGACGGCGCGGGCCGCAGCCGCAGGCACCCTGACGCCGTTGGACCCGGCCCAGCACCCCGGCTCCTTCCTGGCCCGGTCCAGCGAGGACGACGTCGCCCGGGTCGAGGACCGCACCTACGTCTGCTCCCCGACGCCGGCGGGGGCCGGGCCGACGAACAACTGGCGTGACCCGGCAGAGATGCGCGCCGAGCTGGCCGGGTGCTTCGCCGGGGCGATGCGGGGCCGGGTGATGTACGTGGTGCCCTTCTCGATGGGCCCGGTGGGCGGCCCGCTCTCCCAGCTCGGGGTGGAGATCACCGACTCCCCGTACGTCGTCCTCAGCATGCGCATCACCACCCGGATCGGCGAGGGCCCCCAGCGGCTCATCGCGGCCGGGGCCTCGTTCACACGGGCGGTGCACTCGGTCGGCGCGCCGCTGGCGACGGGCGACGTGGACGCCGCCTGGCCGTCGAACCCGGTCAAGCACATCGCCCACTTCCCCGACACCCGCGAGGTCTGGTCGTACGGGTCCGGGTACGGGGGCAACGCGCTGCTGGGCAAGAAGTGCTTCGCGCTGCGCCTGGCCTCGGTCATCGGCCGCGAGGAGGGGTGGCTGGCCGAGCACATGCTGCTGATCCGCCTGACCTCGCCGGCCGGGCGTCGCTACCACCTGGCCGCGGCCTTCCCCTCGGCGTGCGGCAAGACGAACCTGGCGATGATGACCCCCACCCTGCCCGGGTGGCGGGTGGAGACCATCGGCGACGACATCGCCTGGATGCGCCAGGGCCCGGACGGGCGGCTGTGGGCGATCAACCCCGAGGCCGGGCTGTTCGGCGTCGCCCCCGGCACCGGCGCGGCCACCAACCCGAACGCGATGGCGGCGTTGTGGGGCAACGTCATCTACACCAACGTCGCCCTGACCGACGACGGCGACGTCTGGTGGGAGGGCAAGACGGACCACCCGCCTGAGCGCGCGGTCGACTGGCGGAGGCAGGAGTGGACGCCCTCCAGCGGCACCCCGGCCGCGCACCCGAACGCCCGGTTCACCGTGCCGATGCACCAGGTGCCGTCCGCGGCACCCGACTGGGAGGACCCGGCCGGCGTGCCCCTGGACGCGATCGTCGTCGGCGGGCGCCGCGCGAGCACCGTCCCGCTGGTCGCCCAGGCCCGGGACTTCGCCCACGGGGTGTTCATGGGCGCGACCATCGCCTCGGAGCAGACCGCCGCCGCCGAGGGCGCCGCCGTCGGGCAGCTGCGCCGCGACCCCTTCGCGATGCTCCCGTTCTGCGGGTACGACATGGGCGAGCACTGGGCCCACTGGCTGGCAGTCGGGCAGGCCCTCGACGACGCCGCGCCGGCGTTCTTCTCGGTGAACTGGTTCCGCAAGGGGGCGGACGGGTCGTACCTGTGGCCCGGGTTCGGGGAGAACTCCCGGGTCCTGGCCTGGGTCGCCGCCCGCCTCGACGGCGCAGTCGGCGCCGTCGACACCCCGGCCGGCCTGTTGCCCGAGCCCGGCGACCTCGACACCAACGGCCTCGACCTGCCCGAGGGGGCGCTGCAGCAGCTGCTCGCCGTCGACCCCGGCGACTGGGCCGCCGAGGCCGACGATGCGGAGGAGTTCTTCGTCCGCTTCGGCGCCACCCTGCCCCCGGCGATCGCCGCGCAACTCACGGCCCTGCGCGCCCGCCTGCCGCACACCCGTTGACCAGCGGCTCGTGGTGGGCGGCGCGGTCGCCCGAGGCGTGTCCGGGGCTGACCACGCCCAGGGTCCACGCCCGGGTGGAGCGCTGCCCGGCGCCGGCGGCTTCTGCGCGGCCGCGGCGGAAGGCCCGGTGCATCCCGGCCCGCCACAGGTCCTCGTAGGGGCGGCGCACCCGCAGGGGGCCCTCCCCGTGGTGGCCGCCCTGCACGGGCAGGTCGCGCCAGGACCCGAGCACCAGCTGCGCGACCGCCCGCAGCGACCTGTCGCCCACCCGACGTCGAGCGCGCACCGGTCCGGGCGCCCGGCGAGCTCGGCCAGGCGGGTGTTCACCGTGTTCCGCAGCGCCACCTCCAGGACGGCGATGTCGGCCAGCGCCGCCGCGGCGAGGTCCCGGTCCCACAGGTGCAGCTCCAGGACGTCGGTGCCGGCGGCCTGCGCCGCATCTTCGTGGGTGCGCAGCCGCTCCAGGAGGATCCGCCTCGTCAGCGCAGCGCGCTCAGGCGCTGTGATGGGCGGAGGCGTGGGCACCGGCACTCCCCTCGACGACGCTCCTCGACTCCAGCACGAGCAGCCACTGCCGCAGGAGACGACATCCCCCCAGCCGCCTCTCCCGACCTGAGCCGTGAAGCGCCGGGGGTCCTCCGTGTCCGGGCCCGTCGCCGTCCTCGCGCGGGGTCACGGGTGGAACACCTGCGACGCAGGCCGCCCGGATCCAGCCCGCCCGGTGACGGACGGTGATCGTCGTCACCGACCGCAGCCCACCAGCGGCGGATCAGGGCTCATCGCGGGGCCAGGCGGTGGATCTCCCGGTACGAGCGCGCGGTCGCGTCGCCGGCCTCGACGTCGAGCCACGCGTGCGCGCGCACCGCCGCTCCCTCGCGGGCGACGCCGACGACCACCTCGCAGGGCACGGCGTGTGCCGCGAGCCACGCCTGCAGCACCAGGCACCGCTCCAGGCAGGTGGGGGAGGTGCGCGCCAGCACGGCCTCCACCCCGCGGCGCGCACCGGCGGGCAGCGGCGGCGGGGGAGGGACCCGCGCGGTGACCCCGTCGGTGCGCAGCGACGCCGTCGCCGCGCGCAGCGACCGCCACGCCCACCACGCGGCGCGGGCGCCCGCCGGGCTGGACCGGCGCACCAGCGGTGCCCGCCGGTAGGCGCGCCACTCCTCGCGGGTGTGCAGCCGGGAGGGGTGCCCGCTCATCCCTCGATCAGGCGCTGGGCCCGGGCGGTGTCGAGGAAGGCCCCGACGTCGGCGGCGGCGCGCCCGCGGTCGACGTCGAAGCGGTCGACGAGCGCATGCTCCAGCGCCGCGCGGGTGGTGCCACCGGCCAGCAGCGACCACAGCACGGTGCCGCTGGCGTTGACGCCGGAGTAGGCGGAGGTCTCCAGGTCGAGCACGATCACCTCGCCGTCCACCTCGCGCCACGACACCGCCCCCGCGCGCAGCCGCAGGTGCCCCTGCTGTGCGCCGTCCTGCTCGGTCATGTGCCCCCCCTGCTCTTGCGCCGAGGAGTCGACGGTAGCCGCGCGAGCCCGCCCGGGGGTCAGGTCGAGGTCGTTCGCGGCCCCGACCCCGACCGGCACGGGCTGCGCGCTGCCGCTACGCTCTGCCAGTTGCCCCGGCGAGGGACGTGCGCGCCAGCCGCGCGCCGCGCTCCGTGATCGACGTGGCGGAGTGCCTCCGCCCCGCGACGCCCGCATCCCGTCGGGTCGACGCCGAGCCGAGCACCGATCCCACGCACGAGGAGCACCCCATGGCCATACCACCCCAGGGCACGCAGAACAACCAGGGCACGCAGCTGGTCGCCGAGACCCGCACCGAGTTCGGCAAGGGAGCCGCACGGCGCATCCGTCGTGACCGGAAGATCCCCGCCGTCATCTACGGCCACGGCGAGCCGGTGCGCCACGTGAGCCTGCCCGGCCACGCCACCATGCTCGCCCTGAAGCTGCCCAACGCCCTGCTCTCCCTCGACCTCGGGGAGGGCCAGCCCACCCTGGCGGTGGTCAAGGACGTGCAGCGCGAGCCCGTCAAGCGCGCCATCGAGCACATCGACCTGGTGATCGTGCGCAGGGGCGAGCGCATCGAGGTCTCCGTGCCGGTGCACCTGCAGGGCGAGGCCGCGCCGGGCACCGTGGTCACGGTGGAGCACAACACGCTGCTCGTCACCGCCGAGGCCACCCACCTGCCGGAGACCATCGTCGTCGACGTCGAGGGCGCCGCCGTGGGCACCCGCATCACCGCCGCCGAGCTCGATCTGCCCGCCGGCACCGCGATCGCCGGTGACCCCGAGGCCGTCGTCGTCACCGTCCTCGCCGCCCCGACCGCCGAGGACCTCGACGCCGAGCTCGCCGAGGCCGAGAGCGAGCTGGGCATCGAGCGCGACGAGAAGGACGTGGACGTCGAGGCCGCCGCCGCGGGCGAGGACGGCGACGCCGCCTCGTGACCCGAGTGCTCGCGACCCCGGCGTGAGCGCGGGTCCCTGGCTCGTGGTCGGGCTCGGCAACCCCGGGCCCGACCACGCCGGGAACCGGCACAACGTCGGGGCGATGGTGCTCGACGAGCTCGCCGGGCGGGCGCGCACCGGCTTCAAGGCCCACCGGGGCGTCGCCCTCGTCGCCGAGGCCCGCCTGGGCCCACCGGGCGACTCGGGGGAGCGGGCGGTGCTCGCGAAGCCGACGTCGTGGATGAACCTCTCCGGCGGCCCGGTCGCCGGGGTCGCCCGGTACTACGGGGTGGAGCCCGCGCGCGTCGTGGTCGTGCACGACGAGCTCGACGTCGACTTCGCGCTCGTGCGCCTGAAGCTCGGCGGCGGTGAGGGCGGGCACAACGGGCTGCGCGACATCTCCAAGGCGCTCGGCACCCGTGACTACCTGCGGGTGCGGGTGGGCATCGGCCGGCCCCCCGGGCGGATGGACCCCGCCGACTTCGTGCTCCACGGGTTCTCCACGCCCGAGCGCAAGGAGCTGCCGTTCCTGCTCTCCGACGCCGCCGACGCCGTCGAGGCCGTCGTCCTCGAGGGGCTGGAGCGCGCGCAGCAGCGGGTCCACGCGCCCTGACCGCGCCCGGCGCTGCTGGTCCCGGGTGCTGTGATGTCTGACGTGGTCGCGCGGCGTGCTGAGCAGACCACCGCACCGGACCCCCGCGTCGACTCCCCCCGGACCGCCGCGCTCCCGGCAGCTCTGCCCCTCGCTGCTGCGAGATCACGGAGGGGGTCCACCACGTGGTGCCGCACGAGCAGCGGCGGGACGGTCACGTGGCCATGCGGCTGACCGTCGCGCTCGACGCGGTCGCGCGCTCGGCCGGCCTGACGCCGGGAGGGTCGTCCACCCTGGGAGAGGGGAACGACTTCCGGGTGCCGGATCTGGGGCTCCACCGCGGTCAGCCCCCTGAGGGCGCGTACGTGCCGACGGCGGCCCTGGTCGTCGAGGTGCTCCCCCCCGGGACGAGACGTCCACCGAGCTCGGCTCCTACGCCCCCCGCGGGGCGGAGGAGATCTGGGTCGTGGACCCGCGGCAGCGGTCGGTGCGCAGCGCCCTCCTGGCCACCTCGGCGGTGGACGTCGCGCAGTCGTCGGCCTGGGTCGACCGACGGTGAGGATCGACGTGCCAGCCGGTGGTGGTGGGCCGGGGCCGACAGCAGCGGTGTGACTCGTCGACTGACTGGCGTGGTGCCTTCGAGCTGACTCGTCCGCTCGTCGCTGTCGGCACCGGACAGGGCGAGGTGTCGCGCGCGACCCTCCGCCGGACGCAGGGTCGACCACCACGGTCGTGGATGACCGCGCCCCATCCACAGGGGAGGGTGCCGACCCTCCGGGTGACGGAGGGTCGCCCGCGACAGGTGGGCCACCAGCTCGTCCTCACCCTCGGCGAGCGCCCTCCTCGTCCGGACGTCGAGCGATGAAGACGAGCTCTCGGCCCGGCCGGTCGGCTGCGCCGCGGACGTCGTCCACGACGTACCCGTGCGCCAGGAGTGAGGCCGTGACCTCCTCGCGGTCGCGGAACCTCAGCGTGGAGTCCGAGGTGAGCACCGCGCCGTCAGCGGCGAAGGAGTACGTCTGCCGGAAGGTGACCAGCGGCTCGCGCACGTCGGTCACCTCCACCCAGGTCTGCACCGCGCCGACGCCCTCGACGTGCGTGGTGCGGTGGGTCGCCGCCCGGGTCAACTCCCCCCACGCCCGCGCCGTCGGGTCGCGCGTCTCGAGCACGAGGGTGCCGCCGGGGCGCAGCGCGGCCCGCACCCCGCGCAGGGTCGCCGCCCAGTCGGCGGGCTCGGAGATGGCCTGGGCGACGTTCCCCGTCATCGTGGCGAGGTCGACCTGCAGCGCGGGCAGGGCCGCGACATCGCCGTGGAACCACGTGACGGCCTCCGCGCCGGGCTTGGCCCGTGCCACGCGCAGCGAGTCGCTGGCGGGGTCGAGCCCCGTGACGGCGACGCCGCGGGCGGCGAGCAGCAGCGCGAACGTCCCCGTCCCGCACCCGACGTCCAGCACCTTCCGTGCGCCGAGCCCTTCGGCGATGGCTGCGTACGCATCCAGGTCGCCGCGGTCCGGGTCGAGCGCGTCGTAGACCGCCACCAGTCGAGGGTGCTCGAAGCAGGCGTCGACCACCGCGCGTCAGCCCCGGTGGGTGTGGTCGGCGATGGCGCCAGCCGAGGGGGTCAGCCCCCGAGCCAGTGGTGCACCGGCCACGGGCACCGTCGCCGGCAGCACGGGTGCCTCCCGACGCCTGGGGGTCATGAGGTGATCCGAGCAGCTCCCGCACTCGCGCGCCACGGCGTTTCCGACGCGGACCTGCTCCGCGTGGTCCTCGCCCGGGCGCTGCAGGAGGTCGCGTCAGCACCACCTGAGGGCACGGTGGCAGCGCGGGACCGGTCAGCGACCACGACGGGCACGCCCGCGCCCGTCAGCTCGCACGTCGAGCGGATCACGCAGGAGCGGGCCGATGAGGTGGCCACCGCGCTGGACACGACCGCGGAGGAGGGGCGCATCGCCCAGGCCGTCACCGACGAGCCAGCTCCACCGGGCGGTGACGAGCCGGCGGCCCCCACGTCCTGACCCTCGTCGGTGCGGAGGCGTGCCACCGCGGGTGCCCCCGCGCGCAGGCCCCCGCGTCAGCCGCCGACGAGCGGGCGCAGCACGCGCAGGTAGCCCTGCGCCATCGCCTCGGAGCTGTACCCGTCGACGTGGGCGGTCCCGGCGGTGGCCTTCGCCCGGAGCACCTCCGGGTCGCGCAGGTGGCGCTCGATCGCCCCGGCCAGGGCGTCGAGCGACCCGACGGGCACGAGGTCGCCGTACGCGCCGCCCCCGACCAGCTCCCGCACCCCGACGCCGCAGTCCGCGGCCACCACGGGCACGCCCATCGCCATCGCCTCCAGCAGCGCCAGCGGCTGCCCCTCGTGCCGCGAGGACAGGCAGTACAGCGCCGCGGGCGCCACCACCGCCGGGGCGTCGCTGGTGAAGCCCGACAGCTCCACGGTGTCGCCGACGCCGAGCTCCTGCACCAGCGCCTCCAGGTCACCGCGCAGCGGGCCCTCCCCGGCGATGCGCAGGCGGTGCGGCACGACCGCGCGCACCCGGGCGTGCGCGCGGATCAGCAGGTCGAAGCCCTTCTGCTCGGTCAACCGGCCCAGGCCGACCACCACCGGCTCCCGGTCGGCGGGCAGGTCGGCGCGGACCGCCGCGGCGCGCTCGCGCAGGCCGTGGACGTCGCGCCCGTTGGCGATGTGGGTGACGCAGGGGGCCGGCACCCCCAGGGCCACGACCTCGTCGACGAGGTCGGCGGAGACGCACACGGCAGCACCGGCCCGGCCCAGCGCGGCGCGGCTGAGCCCGCGGAGCCGCGGGGGCACGAAGCGCTCGAGCATGTACGAGGGGCTGGCGTGCACGATGACCACGAACGGCTTGCGCAGCAGCCGGGCCGCCCACTGGGCGAGGATCAGCCCCTCACCGATCTCCGAGCCGCTCACCACGACGTCGGCGGCGCGCGCCTGCGCGAGCACGCGGGGGACGATGCGCAGCACGGCGCTGCGGAACCGCTCGACCCGCGGCGTCCCCAGCACGACGTCCACGCCCTCGGTCGGCGCGGTGCGCCCCTGCGGCACGGGCTGCAGGGCCAGGACCGTGGTGGGGTGGCCGGCGCTGGTCCAGCGGCGGGCGAGGTCCAGGTCGACGCGCACCGCACCGTTCTCGTCGAGGACGTCGAGGACGAGGAGCAGCTTCACGGGTCCCTCCCAGGGCTCGGGGCGGGCCGCTGCGGCTGGGGGACGGCGGGCGCCGCTGCCGCGGCCGCTGCGCCGGGGCCACTGTGGCACGGAGAGTGGATCACCGCCGCCCCGCGCTGATGACGGCAGGGTGCCGGCGGCGGGTCATCGGGGCTCACAACCGGGTGACGGCGGCCCCGGTCAGCACCCCGCGGGTGTCCAGCACCGGTGTCGTACCCGTCTCCAGCAGCGCCAGGTCCAGGGCCTCGTGGTCGGTGAGCAGCACCACGACGTCGGCGGCGGCGACCTGCGCGGCATCCAGGACCACCAGCTCCACGCCGTCGGGAGCCCTCACGGGGTCCACGTGGGGGTCCGCGGCGCGCAGCACGGCGCCGCGAGCGGCCAGCAGCTCCACGACCCGCAGCGAGGGGGCCTCGCGGACGTCGCCGCTGCCGCGCTTGTACGCCAGGCCCACCAGCAGCACCGCCGCGCCGCGCACCGCGCGGGCGGTGTCGTTGAGCAGGTCGGTGACGCGCGCGACGACGTAGTCGGGCATGTGGTCGTTGATGTCGTTGGCGAGTTCCACGAAGCGGAAGGCGTGTCCGAGCTCGCGCTTGACCTGCCACGACAGGTAGCTGGGGTCGATGGGCAGGCAGTGCCCGCCCACCCCGGGCCCGGGGGTGAAGCGCAGGAACCCGAAGGGCTTGGTCGAGGCCGCGTCGATGGCGTCCCACACGTCGATGCCCATCGCGCGGGCGAAGACGGCGAGCTCGTTGACCAGCGCGATGTTCACGTGGCGGAAGGTGTTCTCCAGCAGCTTCGCCAGCTCCGCCTCCCGGGGGCTCGCGGCGGCCACCGTCGTGTCGACGAGGGTGTCGTAGAAGGCGCGGACGGCTGCCAGGGAGGTGGCGTCGACCCCCGAGACGACCTTGGGGGTGGTCACCAGCGTCCACCGGGCGTTGCCGGGGTCGATGCGCTCGGGGGAGTACCCGACGCGGACCTCGCCGGGCCCCCCGCCGGCGCGCAGGCCGCTGCCGGCCTCCAGCAGCGGCACCAGGAGCTGCTCGGTGGTGCCCGGGTACGTCGTGGACTCCAGGACCACCGTGGACCCGGGCGTGGCCAGGGGTGCGAGCTGGCGGGCGGCGGCCTCGATGAAGGACAGGTCCGGGGCGCCCTCCCGCAGGGGGGTGGGCACGGTGATCACCGCGACGTCGAAGCCCGCGGCGTCGCCAGGCTGGGTGCTGGGGCGGTAGCGGCCGGTGCTCAGCGCGGCGGCGAGCTGGGTGGAGGTGACGTCGTCGACGTAGCTGCGGCCGGCGTGCAGGTCGCCGGCGCGGCGGGGGTCGACCTCCAGGCCCACCACGTCGTGGCCGACGTCGACGGCGCGCACCGCGAGGGGGAGGCCGACGTAGCCCTGACCGACGACGACGACGCGCATGGGCCCCACCCTCGCTGCTGGGCGGGCCCGGGAGGGGCGCTTCGGCGGTGGTGGTGCCGCCCTCGCCACCGGCGCCGGTGTCGGAGGCGCCGCCTACCCTTGACGTCCGTGCCCCTGACCGGAGTCCTCGCCGCCCTGCGCGCCGACCCAGCCATCACCCGGGCCGTCCAGGCAGCCCGCGACGGCGACGTCCCGCTCCTCGACCTCGCCGCTCCCGGCGGTGCGCGACCCGCGGTGATCGCCGCGCTCGCCGGCGGGGGTGAGCACGACGCCGGGCGCCCGGTGCTCGCGGTGACCGCCACCGGCCGCCAGGCCGAGGACCTCGCGGCGTCCCTGCGGTGCTACCTCGAGCCCGGCGCCGTCGTGGAGTTCCCCTCCTGGGAGACGCTGCCGCACGAGCGGCTCTCGCCGCGCTCCGACACCGTCGGGCGCCGCCTCGCGGTGCTGCGCCGCCTGGCCCACCCCGGGGCGGTCGGCGCCGAGGACGGGCCCGTGCGCGTGGTCGTCGCGCCGGTCCGCGCGGTGCTGCAGCCCCTGGTCACGGGCCTGGGCGACCTGGTGCCGGTGCAGCTGCGCGCCGGGCAGCAGGTCGAGCTCGACGACGTCGTGGACGCCCTCGTCGCCGCGGCGTACAGCCGGGTCGAGATGGTCGAGCGGCGCGGCGACTTCGCCGTCCGCGGGGGCATCCTCGACGTCTTCCCCCCCACCACCGACCACCCCCTGCGGGTGGAGTTCTTCGGTGACGAGGTCGAGGAGGTGCGCGCCTTCGCCGTCGCCGACCAGCGCTCCCTCCAGGTCGTGCCCGAGGGGCTGTGGGCCCCGCCCTGCCGGGAGCTGCTGCTCACCGACGAGGTGCGTGAGCGCGCCGCCGCCCTGAAGGGGTCCCTGCCGGGGGCGGTCGAGATGCTCGACAAGCTCGCCGCCGGCATCGCCGTGGAGGGCATGGAGTCGCTGATGCCCGCTCTGGTCGACTCCATGCAGCCCCTGCTCGACGTGCTGCCCCCGGGCGCCCACGTGGTCCTGGTCGACCCCGAGCGCATCCGCTCCCGCGCGCACGACCTCGTGGCGACCTCCGAGGAGTTCCTCGCCGCCGCGTGGTCCACCGCCGCCACCGGGGGGCAGGTGCCCGTCGACCTCGGGCTGGACCGCGCCAGCTACGCCTCCTTCGCGGCCACCCGCGCGCACGCCCTGACCACGTCGCGACCGTGGTGGTCGCTCAGCTCCTTCGCCGCCGACGTCGAGACCCGCAGCTACGACGGCGCGGACGACGCGGTGGTGCTCACCCTGGGCGCACGCGAGGTGGAGGGCTACGGCGGTGACGTCGAGGCCGCCCTCGCCGAGCTCCGCACCCTCGCCTCCCAGGGGTGGTCGCTGGTGGCCACCTCCGAGGGTCACGGGACGGCGCAGCGCCTCGTGGAGGTGCTCGCCGACGCCGACGTGCCCGCGGCCCTGGTCGAGAGCCTGGACGCCGCGCCGCCGCCGTCGGTGGTGCAGGTCACCACCGCGAGCCTCGGCACGGGCTTCGTCGCACCGCCGCACCGGTTCGCGCTGCTCTCCGAGTCCGACATCCTCGGGCGCCCCTCGCCGTCCGCCAAGGACGTGCGCAAGATGCCCTCGCGGCGCCGCAACGTGGTCGACCCCTTGCAGCTGACCCCGGGTGACCACGTCGTGCACGAGCAGCACGGGGTGGGGCGCTACCTCGAGATGGTCCAGCGCACCATCGGCGCGGCGAGCCGCGAGTACCTGATCATCGAGTACGCGCCGTCCAAGCGGGGCCAGCCCGGTGACCGGCTCTACGTGCCCACCGACACCCTCGACCAGGTCACCCGGTACGTCGGGGGTGAGGCACCGACGCTGAACAAGATGGGCGGCTCGGACTGGGCCAAGACCAAGGGGCGGGCCCGCAAGGCCGTCAAGGAGATCGCCGCGGAGCTCATCAAGCTGTACTCCGCGCGCATGGCGACCACCGGGCACGCCTTCGGCCCCGACACCCCGTGGCAGCGGGAGCTGGAGGACGCGTTCCCCTTCGTGGAGACCCCCGACCAGCTCGTCACCATCGACGAGGTGAAGGCCGACATGGAGCGCACCGTGCCCATGGACCGCCTGATCTGCGGTGACGTCGGGTACGGCAAGACCGAGATCGCGGTGCGCGCGGCGTTCAAGGCGGTGCAGGACGGCAAGCAGGTGGCCGTGCTGGTGCCCACCACGGTGCTCGTGCAGCAGCACCTGGCGACGTTCTCGGAGCGGTTCGCGGCGTTCCCCATCACCGTGCGCGCGCTCTCGCGCTTCACCTCCGCGAAGGAGTCGGCGGCGGCGAAGGCCGGGGTCGCCGACGGCAGCGTCGACGTGGTCATCGGCACCCACCGCCTGCTCGGCGGTGAGGTGCGCTTCAAGGACCTGGGGCTGGTCATCGTCGACGAGGAGCAGCGCTTCGGGGTGGAGCACAAGGAGCAGCTGAAGCAGCTGCGCACCGACGTCGACGTGCTGGCCATGAGCGCCACGCCGATCCCGCGGACCCTGGAGATGGCCGTGACCGGCATCCGCGAGATGTCGACGCTGGCGACCCCGCCGGAGGAGCGGCACCCCGTGCTGACCTACGTCGGGGCCTTCGACGAGCGCCAGGTCACCGCCGCGGTGCGCCGCGAGCTGCTGCGCGAGGGCCAGGTGTTCTACGTGCACAACCGGGTGGAGTCCATCGAGCGGGCCGCCGCGCGCCTGCGGGAGCTGGTGCCGGAGGCCAGGATCGCCGTCGCCCACGGCAAGATGCCCGAGCACGCCCTGGAGCAGGTGCTGCTCGACTTCTGGGAGCGCCGCGCCGACGTCCTGGTGTGCACGACCATCGTCGAGACCGGGCTCGACATCTCCAACGCCAACACCCTGGTCCTCGAGCGGGCCGACCTGCTGGGGCTCTCGCAGCTGCACCAGCTGCGCGGCCGGGTCGGCCGGGGGCGGGAGCGGGCGTACGCGTACTTCATGTACCCCCCGGACCGGCCGATGACCGAGACCGCCCACGACCGGCTCACCACCATCGCCCAGCACACCGACCTCGGTGCGGGCATGGCGGTGGCCATGAAGGACCTGGAGATCCGCGGGGCCGGCAACCTGCTCGGCGGGGAGCAGTCCGGGCACATCGAGGGTGTCGGCTTCGACCTGTACGTGCGCCTGGTGGGGGAGGCCGTCGCCGACTTCCGCGGCGACGGCTCGCGCACCGAGCAGCAGGCGGAGGTGAAGGTGGAGCTGCCGATCGACGCGCTGCTGCCCCACGACTACGTGCCGCACGAGCGGCTGCGCCTGGAGGCCTACCGCAAGCTCGCCGCCGCCAGCAGCGAGGACGACGTCGTCGCGGTGCGCGCTGAGCTCGTCGACCGCTACGGCGAGCCCGGCCAGCAGGTCGAGAACCTGCTCGCGGTGGCGCGCTACCGGGTGCACGCCCGCTCGGTGGGGGTCACCGAGACCTCCGCGCAGGGCAACGTCATCAGGTTCGCGCCCGTGGAGCTGCGCGAGAGCCAGCAGCTGCGCCTGACGCGCCTGTACCCGGGCACGCTGGTCAAGCCCGCGGTGCGCAGCATCCTCGTGCCGCGCCCGGCCACCGCCCGCGTCGGGGGTCGGCCGCTGCGCGACGGCGAGGTGCTGGAGTGGGCGCGCGGGCTGCTGGAAGCGGTGCTCGGGGAGGGCGCTGCCGCCGGTCCCGCGAAGGTGCCGGCCGGGGCGGCGGCGGGGTGAGCGCGCCCGTGGGACCACAGTTCCCGGGCAGTGCGCTGCTCGAGGTCGTGGCGGTGATGGACCGCCTGCGCTCACCGGGTGGGTGCGCGTGGGACGCGGCGCAGACCCACGCCTCGCTGGCGCCGTACGCGGTGGAGGAGGGGCACGAGGTCGCCGAGGCGGCCGAGGCCGGTGACCCGGCTGCGCTGCGCGGTGAGCTCGGTGACCTGCTGCTGCAGGTGGTCTTCCACGCCCGGGTGGCGCAGGAGCACGCCGACGAGCCCTTCGGCATCGACGACGTCGCGACGACGCTGGTGGCGAAGCTCCGGCGCCGGCACCCCCACGTGTTCGCCGCCGGTGACGGGCCCGCGCCCGACGCGGACGGCGTGGCCGCCGGGTGGGAGGTGGTCAAGGCCGCCGAGCGCGGGGACCGCTCGGCCTTCGACGGCGTGCCCGTGGCCCTGCCGGCGCTGCAGCGGGCGCACAAGGTGCTGCAGCGCGCCGAGCGCGTGGGCGCCGACGTGCCGGCTGCGGCCGTCGTGCCCGCCGGAGGTGACCTCGGTGACCACCTGCTCGCCCTCGTGCAGGGGGCGCGCGAGCGCGGTGAGGACGCCGAGGCGTCGCTGCGCGCGGCCGTCCGGCGCCTGGAGGACGGTGCGCGCGCCGTGGAGCACTCGGCGCGCGCCGCCGAGATCACCCCCGAGACCGAGGACTGGACCTGGGTGCTCCAGCGCCCCTGCCCGCAGTGCGGGCTGGACGCCAGCGCCGTCGCGGTGGCGGACCTCCCTGGTCGGCTCATCGCCAGCGCCGCCACCTGGCGCCCCCGGCTGCTGGGCCCGGACCCCGCGCGGCGGCCGACGCCGACGACCTGGTCGCCGTTGGAGCACGGCGCCCACGTCCGCGACGTCCTGCGCCTGGCCCACGTGCGGCTGAGCCTGCTGCTGGAGCAGGAGGACCCGGTCTTCGCCGACGGGGACCAGGACGCCACCGCGGTGCAGGACCGCTACGCCGAGCAGGACCCGGCGCGGGTGGCCACCGAGGTCGGGCGCGCCGCCGAGGAGCTCGCCGCCCTGCTCGGGCAGCTGCCGCCGTCGGAGGACGCCTCACCCCGGCAGCGGCCCGGACGGCGCTCGAACGGGTCTAAGGTCACGGTCGCCTCGCTGGGCCGGTACGTGCTGCACGACCTGGTGCACCACGAGCAGGACGTCGCCGCTGCGGCGCCGGGTCCCGCGGCGGACGACGGCCCCTGACCCGCCGGTCCCCTCGGCATCCCGCGGTGCCGCCCGAGGACGGGTGCGGGAGCCCGCGTGCTGCGTCGACCACACGATCGCGCCCTCTGGAGTGACGGGTGCAGCCCCTGATGTCGCCTGCCCTCCATGCCCAGCGGCTCCAGGTCGTGACTCCCAGGACCCGAGTCCGCCGGCAGGACGGACGCGCCCGACGAGGCGGGTCGCCCTCGCGGGCCGCAGCCCACCGCCCGCCCGGCCCCTCAGCGCCCGCCCGCCCCCTCCACGCCCTTCGCGGGAAGATCGCGGTCGACCGTGGCCGGCACCACGAGGGGGCGCAGCCGCACCCACACCAGGAACACCGCGGCGGCCACGGCCAACCCGATGCCGGTCCACAGGTTGAGGTTCGCGCCGTCGGCCTTGCGCAGCTCCTCGGCGCTGGTGAAGAACAGCCCCATCACCAGCAGCACGACCGCGTAGACCCCGAGCAGCGAGCCGATGATGGTGCGGATGTCGAAGCCCCGCGCCGTGGTAGTGGGGCGCTCGCCGTCGGCGTTCGATGACATGGGGGCCTCTCAGCGGAGCGGGTGGGTGACGGTCCGGTGGGCGGGGGCGTCACCGGAACAGCACGTTGAGGATCACGACGAGGACGAAGGCGAGCCCGGCGAGCGACAGCGTGGAGCGGTACCAGGGCTCACCGGTGGTGTCCTCGCTGCGCTCCTCCTTCGGCGTCAGGGAGTACACGTAGCCCCGCAGCGCCTCCACCGGCTTGGGCTGCGTGGCGTAGCTGACCACGATGCTGACCACGATGTCCACGACGAAGGCCGCCAAGGCCGCCGCGAACGCCCCGCCCTGCCCGGGCAGGGGGAAGACGGCGAGCAGGTCCGGCGCGGTGAGCACGTACACCGCGATGGCGGCCAGCGTGCCGGAGACGAGCCCGACCCAGCCCGCCGCCGCGGTCATCCGCTTCCAGAACATGCCCAGGATGAAGGTCGCGAACAGCGGGGCGTTGAAGAACGAGAACAGGGTCTGCAGGTAGTCGACGATGTTGCTGAACCCCGCGGCGAGGAACGAGCTGCCGATCGCGGCGAGGCACACCACCACTGTGACGACCTTGCCGACCCCGAGGTAGTAGCCGTCGTCGCGGTCCTTCACCACGTACGTCTGCCAGATGTCGTAGGTGATGACCGTGTTGAAGGCGCTGACGTTGGCGGCCATCCCGGCCATGAACGCCGCCAGCAACCCGGTCAGCGCGAGCCCGAGGAGCCCGTCGGGCAGCAGGTCGCGGATGAGCAGCAGCAGTGCGTCGTTGTAGTCGACGCCGGTCGCGCCCGCTCCCACGGGCTCGCCGCCGGACTCCTTGTACTGCCGCAGCTCGGTGACCTCGACCGCGGCGATCATGCCGGGGATCACGACGATGAAGGGGATGAACAGCTTCGGGAACGCCCCGATGATGGGGGTGCGCCGGGCCGCGGCCATGTCCTTGGAGGCCATGGCGCGCTGGACCTCCACGAAGTTGGTGGTCCAGTACCCGAAGGAGAGCACGAAGCCCAGCCCCAGCACGATGCCCGCGGCGGAGACGATGGGGTTCTCGAAGCCGGTCAGCTGCGAGGCGGGCCACGACGAGAGCTGCTCGGCGCCCCCGGGGCCCGCTGCGACCGCTGCCTTGAGCCCGTCCCAACCCCCGACCCGGTGCAGGCCGGCCAGGGTCAGCGGGGTCAGCGCCGCGACGATGACGAAGAACTGCAGCACCTCGTTGTAGATGGCCGCCGACAGTCCCCCCAGGAAGGTGTACACCAGGACGATCGCCGCCGCGAGGACCACCGACAGCAGCAGGGACCACCCGAGCAGGACGTTGACGATCGTGCCGAGCAGGAACAGGTTCACCCCGGCGATGAGCACCTGGGCGACGGCGAAGCTGATGGCGTTCACCAGGTGCGCCGTGGGCCCGAAGCGGCGCAGCATGAACTCCGGCACGCTGCGCACCCTCGAGCCGTAGTAGAACGGCATCATCACCACGCCGAGGAAGAGCATCGCCGGCACGGCGCCGATCCAGAAGTAGTGCATCGTCGCGAGGCCGTACTGGGCGCCGTTGGCCGACATGCCGAGGATCTCGATGGCGCCGAGGTTGGCCGAGATGAAGGCCAGCCCGGTCACCCACGCGGGCAGGGAGCGGCCCGAGAGCAGGAAGTCCAGGCTCGAGGAGACCTGCCGCCGCGCGAGCAGACCGATGCCGATCACGACGAGGAAGTACGAGGCGATGATCGCGTAGTCCACGGGGCTCGCGTCCAGTCGGAGGGTCCCCGAGGTGATCATCGTCACCATGATGAGCCTAGGGGCGCGACCGCGCGTGGCACCAGGGGTGCGATCGCACTCCCTGGGCCGGGCGGGCCGCAACCACTACGCTCGCCACGACCCGCCGGGGACGGCGCCGGGCCGCCCCGGACGCCGGCGAGCAGTCACCCCGAGCACCAGCGAGCAGCAGTGGAGGAACACCGTGGCCAGCATCGAAGCCGTCGGAGCCCGCGAGATCCTCGACTCCCGCGGGAACCCGACCATCGAGGTCGAGGTCGCCCTCGATGACGGCACCAGCGGTCGCGCAGCGGTGCCCTCCGGCGCCTCGACGGGGGCCTTCGAGGCCAACGAGCGCCGTGACGGCGACACCGACCGGTACGGCGGCAAGGGCGTGGAGCAGGCCGTCGACGCGGTCATCGACCAGATCGCCCCCGAGCTCATCGGCTTCGAGGCCAGCGAGCAGCGCCTGGTCGACCAGGCGATGCTCGACCTCGACGGCACCGACAACAAGAGCGCCCTGGGCGCCAACGCCATCCTCGGGGTGTCCCTGGCGGTCGCCCGCGCCGCCGCGGAGTCCGCCTCGCTGCCGCTGTTCCGCTACCTCGGTGGGCCCAACGCGCACGTCCTGCCGGTGCCGATGATGAACATCGTCAACGGCGGCGCCCACGCCGACACCGGCGTCGACGTGCAGGAGTTCATGGTCGCCCCCATCGGTGCGCCGACCTACCGCGAGGCCGTCCGCTGGGGCGCGGAGGTCTACCAGTCGCTGAAGTCCGTGCTGAAGGCAGAGGGCTTCGCGACCGGCCTCGGCGACGAGGGCGGTTTCGCCCCGGACCTGCCCGGCACCCGCGCGGCGCTGGACGTCATCGCCCGCGCGGTGGAGGGCACGGGCCTGGTGCTGGGCACCGACGTCGCCCTGGCGCTGGACGTCGCGGCGAGCGAGTTCTGCGAGGGCGGCACGTACACCTTCGAGGGCACGGCGCACACCACCGAGCAGATGATCGCCTTCTACCGCGACCTGCTCACCGCCTACCCGCTGGTCAGCATCGAGGACCCCCTCGACGAGGAGGACTGGGACGGGTGGTCGGCTCTCACCGCCGAGATGGGTGACGCGGTGCAGATCGTCGGCGACGACCTGTTCGTCACCAACCCGGTGCGCCTCTCCCGCGGCATCGAGAGCGGGGCCGCCAACGCGCTCCTGGTGAAGGTCAACCAGATCGGCACCCTCACCGAGACCCTGGACGCCGTGGCCCTGGCGCAGCGCAGCGGTTACCGGGCGATGATGAGCCACCGCTCCGGTGAGACCGAGGACACCACGATCGCTGACCTGGCGGTGGCCACCGACTGCGGCCAGATCAAGTCCGGTGCCCCGGCGCGCGGGGAGCGCGTGGCCAAGTACAACCAGCTGCTGCGCATCGAGGAGGAGCTGGACGACGCGGCCCGTTACGCCGGTCGCGGCGCCTTTCCCCGCTTCACGCCCTGATCCACGTGCCTGTGCCCGTGGTGGGGGTGCCCGTGGTGGGGGTGCCCGTGGTCGAGCGGCCCGCGGTGCGAGCGGCGGTGCCGGGCGCGCCGGGAGGCGGCCGGTGACGGCGCGTCGGCCGGCGACGCCGTCGGCGCGTCGTCCGCGACCGGTTCCCGCCTCCCGCCCCACACCACCGGCACGCCCGGCTGGCGCTCCATCGGCGTCGGGACGCCGTCCCGCGTCGGCCGCCCGTCCGCGGTCGGTGCGCGCCGGTGCGGTGCTGCCACCGGCGAGGGCGCTGCGCGCCGGGGTGATGTGCGCCCTGGTGGTGGCCTGCCTGGTGTCCCTGCTGGCACCGCTGAGCGCGTACGTGCGCCAGCAGTCCGACCTGGCGGCCCTGGGCGCCGAGGTGGAGCAGGGCCGGGCCAGGGTCGTGGAGCTCACCGCAGCGGCCCAGCGGTGGGAGGACCCCGCGTACGTCTCGGCCCAGGCCCGTGCGCGACTGCAGTACGCGCTGCCCGGGGAGACCAGCTACCGGGTGCTCGACGCGGAGGACGCCTCCGGCGAGGAGG
>CAXTAK010000009.1:52892-61236 GCA_964242735.1 uncultured Quadrisphaera sp.
GGAGGACGCCTCCGGCGAGGAGGGCGACGCCGCTCCGTCCCCCGCGACCGGGCTCACGGGCGCTGCGGGCACTGGTGGCGCTGCACCGGCCTCCTCCTGGTACCTGGCGCTGCGGGACTCCCTCGACGTGGCGGGAGCGCCCTGAGCGGCGATCCCGGGCCCGCTCACCCGCCCGGCCCTCGCGAACCCGGCCCTCTCGAAGCCGTCACCGGTGCGGACCGCCGCGCCCTGCGCGCCCAGCTGGGGCGCGAGCCGCGCGGGGCGCTCGGCGTGGCCCACCGCTGCGGGTGCGGCCTGCCCGACGTCGTGGCCACCGCGCCCCGCCTGCCGGACGGCGCGCCCTTCCCGACCACCTTCTACCTCACCTGCCCGCGCGCGGCGTCCCTGGTGGGCACCCTGGAGTCCTCGGGGCTCATGCGCACCATGACCGAGCGCATCGCCGAGGACGACGCCCTCGCCGCCGCTCACCGCGCCGCCCACGAGGA
Organism: uncultured Quadrisphaera sp.; assembly: GCA_964242735.1. Lineage (GTDB taxonomy): Bacteria > Actinomycetota > Actinomycetes > Actinomycetales > Quadrisphaeraceae > CADCUY01. The sequence continues at coordinate 53,378 of CAXTAK010000009.1, forward strand.
CTACCTGGCGCGGCGCGACCAGCTCGGTGACGTCCCCGAGATCCGGGGAGTCTCCGCCGGCGGCATGCCCACGCGCGTCAAGTGCCTGCACGTCCTCCTGGCCCACGCCCTGGTGGCGGGCCCGGGGACGAACCCACTGGGTGACGAGGTGCGCGAGGAGCTGGGCGCGTGGTGGGCGTCCGGCCCGTGCACGGCCGACGAGGGCTGATCGGGTCGGCCCCGGGTCCCCCCACAGCGCTCCGACTTGTTGCACAGTGTCACCTGGACCCACGAAGGGTCACACCGCATCACGTCGTGCGTCCGGGTAGGGCGGTGTGCGCCCCGCCCTGCGTGCTGACCCGAGGAGGATCCGCTGCTCCTGCGCCACCGGCCCCTCCCGGCCTCCACAGCCCTCACCTCCACCGCCCCGGGCAGCACGGCCCTGGCGTCAGCCCTGGCGTCGGCGGCCCTGGTGCTGGGCGCGACCAGCGCCGCCGCCATCACCGCGAGCACGTCGGTGAGCGAGCGCATCGCCAACCTGGCGCCGACCTCGCCGAACATGGCTGAGTACGGTGCGCTGGTGGCGGGCCAGAGCGTCTTCGCCGGCTCCCGCCTGTACCTGGACCCGCAGTCCTCCGGGCACCGCGCGGCCGCCGCCGAGCAGGACCCGGGCACCAGGGCGCTGCTGACCACCCTCGCCGGTCAGCCGAAGGCCGCCTGGTTCGGTGGCTGGATCCCCACGGGGTCGGTCACCGCTGCCGTCGCGGAGGTCGTGCGCGCCGCCGCCGCCCAGGGCGCCGTCCCGGTGCTCGTGGCCTACGAGATCCCGGGGCGCGACTGCGGCGGCTACTCCGCGGGCGGCGCAGGCAGCCCTGCCGCGTACCGCGCCTGGATCGAGGCCTTCGCGGCCGGTCTCGGGGACTCGCCCGCGGCGGTGGTGATCGAACCCGACGCCCTGGGGCACCTGGGCTGCCTCACCGCGACCCAGCGCGAGGAGCGGTTCGCCCTGCTGCGCCACGCCGTCACCGTGCTGGCGGCCCGCCCGGGGGTGAGCACCTACCTCGACGCCAGCCACTGGGTGCCGGCGGCGGAGATGGCCGCCCACCTGGAGCAGGCCGGAGTCGCTGGGGCGCGAGGCTTCGCGCTCAACGTCAGCGCCTTCGAGACCACGCCGCGGATGACCGACCACGGCCGGGCGATCTCGGGGGCGATCGGAGGCAAGCCGTTCGTCATCGACACCTCCCGCAACGGCTCGGGCCCCCTGGGTCGGGACTGGTGCAACCCGGCCGGCCGCTCGCTGGGGGAGCGGCCGCTGAGCCCGGTGCCCGACCCGGCCGTCGACGCCCTGCTGTGGGTGAAGATCGTGGGGGAGTCCGACGGCGACTGCGGCCGGGGCGAGCCACCAGCGGGCACCTTCTTCCCCGGCTACGCGGCCGCGCTGGTGGCGCGGTCGCCGGGGTACGCGTAGTGGCACCACGGGCACCGCTCGATGCTCAGTCGACGAGCTCGCGGGCGTAGTCCAGCCAGAACTCCCCCGCCGGTGGTTCACCGGGTCGGCAGGCCCCGTCGGAGTCGCCGGGCGGCTTGATCCACAGCAGCGCGTCGACGCCCTCGATGCCTGGGTCCCCGGTGGGTATCGAGCCGATCTGCCGGCCCCGGGGGTTGCACCACTCCAGTCCCGTGCCGTCCGGGGCGGCGGGTCCAGCACCGTTGCGACCGGTGTCGATGACGGAGCGGACCCCGCCCAGGGCGTCGGAGAGGCGCTGGCCGTAGGCGGTGGTGGCCTCGGTGGTCTGGAAGTTGCTGACGTTCAGCGCCACCCCGTCGGTGCGCTCGACCCCGCTGGCCCGCAGGGCCTGGGCCAGGACCCCGGTGTCGGTGACGAAGTCGTCGTGCCCGGCGTCGAGGTAGATGCGCGTGCCGCTCTGCTTGGCGAGGATGTCCACCGACTCCGACAGCAGCTGGTAGCGCGCGGCGGGGTCGGGCAGGGTGGGGCACCCCGAGACGGCCTGCGGCACGGCGTCCGGCTCGAGGACGACCACCGCCGGCCGGTCCCCGAGGCCGGAGCCGATCTGCCCCACCCACGCCTTGTACGCCTCCCCGTCCAGCGCACCCCCGCCGGAGAAGGAGCCGCAGTCGCGCTGGGGGATGTTGTAGAGCACCAGGACGGCGGTGCGCCCCGCGGTCTGCGCGCTCTCGGTCAGGGAGCGCGCCGCCGCCGTGGCGTCGCCCTCCTGCCCGGAGAACCACGTGGCGGTGGGACGGGCGAGGCGCTCGAGCACCTGGGCGTCCGCGGTCCTGCCCTCCGCGCGGGCGGCGGCGAGCTCCGAGGCCGCGTGCCCGCCGGGGTCGAGGTAGAACCGCTCACCGGCCAGCGGGCTGGGGCTCACGGGCGCGGAGCTGACCTGCGGGGTGGGGTCGCTGGGCGCCGGCGGTGAGGCGGGCACGACCTCGACCGACTGGCTGCACCCTGAGAGTGACAGAGCGACGGACAGGGCGATGGACGCGGGGACGGCCAGGGCGACGGGCACCGTGACGGGCCTGTCAGCGGCCCTCGGCACTGCGGCGCGCCGGGGACGCGCGCCGTTCACCGCCGTGCTCCCCGCGTGGGGATCCGTCCGTGCCGGGTGTGGTCCACGCTCACCAGCATGAGCCAGGGTCGGGCTTCCAGTGCGCGCAGGATCGTGACGGATCGCGCACGGCAGCGACCTGCGGTCACGACACCTGGATCCAGGACCCCACCGAGGGGGTGCCGTCGGCGTCGAGCAGGAAGAGCATGTACCAGCCGGAGGGGACGAGGCCCTCACCCTCGGGGACCGCGAGGGAGACTGCGTCCTGACCGGCGGTGACCCCGAGCTCGATGGAGCGCTGCTCGGTGTCGGTGACGTGCGTGACCGCGCTGGGCCTGATCAGCCGCGCCCCGGCGACGCGGGCGGCGTCGGGAGTGCTCACCTCCACGGCGGCTCCCCGCTCGGCGCGCTCCGGCGACGCGGTGATCCGCGGTCGGTCCCCGTCGGAGAGGTACGGCGGGGAGTAGACCTCGATGCGCTGCTCGAAGGCGCCCGGGACGTCGTTCGCCCCGTTGCCGTACAGCGGGTCCGAACCGAGGGTGACCACGCGCCCGTCCGGCAGCAGCAGGGCCTCGGAGTGGTAGCCGCGGCCGACCTCCGGGGCCGCGGCGGGGGTGAAGGAGTTCGTGTCGGGGTGGTAGAAGTTCGCCGCGAGGATGTCCGAGCCGTTGCGCCCGCGGTAGTCCCATGATCCACCGGTGGTCAGCACCGTGTCGTCGGGCAGGATCACGGTGCTGAGGTAGCGCGCGGCCACCGGCAGGTCAGGCCCGGGGGTGTACTGGGGCTGCTCGGCGTCGAGGTCGACGACGTCGGTGCGCACGCTGGTGTCGGGGGAGTCGCCCACCCCGCCACCGCCCATGATCATCACCTTCTGGTCCTGCGCCGGGGGCAGCAGCAGCGAGCTGGAGGTCTCGGTCATCCCGGGGTCCCGCAGGCCGCCCACGGGGGCGAAGGTGTTGTCGGTGAGGTCCCACACCCCCGGGGCGCGCCCCTCGTCCGCCGGCCCGTACCCGGCGTTGGAGCCGGAGTAGAACACCCGCTCGTCCGCCATGCGGAACAGCGCCGGGTAGGTCGGGAAGTACCGCTCCAGCTGCGGCTTCGCCACCCACTCCCGGCTCTCGCGGTCGAAGAGCTCGTTCTGCCCCTCCAGGACGACGCCGAACTCGTCGAGGCCCGAGACGGCCAGCACGTCCCCGCCCTCGACGCCGACCAGCGTGGGGTACCAGCGGCTCTCGTTCAGCCGCCCCGTCTCGAGGTAGCGCTCCTGGTAGGGGTCGAACTCCCAGCTGGCGTCCAGGCCCTGGTACTCCTGCTTCTCCAGGGTGAGCTTGTCGGCGGTGCCGTACACGTTGCGCGCCGGCGCCCCGCTCAGGGCCTCGATGGTGTAGCCGCCGCCCTCGGTGACCACCGAGGCCTCGCCCTCCTCCACCGCCTCCACCCACACGGGGGTCTCCGAGGCGGTGACGGTGGTGGTGCCGTCGGCCGCGACCACCTTCTCCGCGGGCGGGACGGCGATCTCCGCGGTGCTGCGGTAGCGCACGCCGCCGGCGGAGGCGAAGACCGTGCCCTCGGGCAGGGTCAGGCCCTCGTCGGGCGACTCGTTCTTGACCGTCATGCCCCCCGCGGCGTTCGTCACGTCCTCGGCGAGCACCTCGTAGCGGCGGGTCCCGCCGGCCACGAGCAGGTTGCCGTTGGGCAGGTAGGCGTGCCCGGCGCAGAACAGGTCCTCGGGGGTCTCGACCTCGGTCGTCTCGCTCGTCGCCGGGTCCCACAGCAGGGTGCGGTAGCTGCCCGCCTCGAACTGCGCCGCGTCGTTGCCGGAGCCCGCGATGACGAGGATCTTGCCGGTGGGCAGCAGCGCGGCGTGGATGGCGTTGATCTCCGGGCTCGAGGCTCCGTGGTGGGCCTCGCGCAGCTCCTCGGGCAGCTCCAGGACCTGCCAGTCGCCGAACTCGGCGATGTACTCGGGGCGGGAGGTGCGGTAGTCGTCGATCATCTCGCTGGTCACCGCCGCCACGGGCCGCGCGTTGACCAGGGCCACCAGCACGACGGCGCCGGTGATCACCCCGGCGTTGCGGACGCGGCGGGGCAGGGAGGCGCGGCGGGTCACGGGGTCTTCTCCAGGTGGGGGGTCGAGGTGGGGGCGGTCTTCTGGATCGCGGTCTCCTGGGCGGTGGCCACGGCGGTCGCGGCAGGCAGGTCGGGGATCTCACGGAGGTCGATCACGGCCGGGGGGCGCGGGCCGCGGCGACCCGGTCCGAGGGCCCAGATGGCCAGGGGGCACAGGGTGATGGCGAGGCTGGCGACCGCCCACGTGCGCATCGCCGCGTGGTCGTGGCCCAGCGGCACGCTGGCCGCCAGGGCCAGGGCCAGCACCGCGGTCCACTGCAGGTTCTTGCGGAAGGTGAGCACGCGGTCGGGGCTCATGGAGTCGCCCTTGGGGGTGACCACGAAGGAGGCGTCGCGCCGCAGCAGGCCCTGCACGAGGGCGGTGACGTACACCGGCGCCGACAGCACCGAGACGAACATCCCCGCGATGCCCGAGGATCCCTCCTCCTCGTGGGGGCTGGTGTTGTGCGTGCGGTTCCAGAAGTACAGGCCCAGCTGCAGCACGGCGGCGTCGACGTAGAGCATCAGCCACAGCTGCGCGGCGACCTGCACACCCCCGACACCGGTCGTCAGGTACAGCACGGCGTTGGTGCACCCGAGCACCCAGGCCAGCGCCGCGGAGGGGTAGTACGACATGAGCAGGCCGTAGTGCAGGGCCCGGCCGGGGCTGAGGTGGGGCAGCGAGCGCCAGAACCGGCCGAGCACGACCTCGTTGGTGCCCCGCGCCCACCGGTGCTGCTGGGAGAAGTAGTCCGTCCACGACGACGGCCCCTCGCCGACGGCCAGGACGTCGGGGGTGTACACGCTCTTCCACTTGCGGCCCGTCGCGGGGTTGCGACTGGCGTGGAGGGTCATCGAGGTCGCGGCGTCCTCGGTGATGGAGTCCTGGAGCCCGCCGATGGCCTTCAGCGCGCTGATGCGCATCGCGTTGTTCGTGCCCACGAGCATCGCGGCCTGGTAGGCGTTCGCCGCGCGCTGCAGCACCGAGTGGAAGAGGTACTGCTGGCTCTCGGCGGAGCGGGTGATGAAGTTGTCGTAGTTGCCGTACACCTGCGGGCCGACGACGAACGCGACGTCGGGGTCGCGGAAGTACCCGAGCAGGCGTTCGGCGAAGTTGACCAGCGGCACGTGGTCGGGGTCGACGGAGACCAGCACGTCGTACTCGTCGCCGTGCGCGTCGAGCCAGGCGTTGTAGTTGCCGTGCTTGGTGCGCGCCCGGTGCGGTCCGCTCGCCCGGTTCCACCGCTCCACGCCCCGGCGGCTGAAGTGGCGGACGCCGACGTCGGCGCACATGGCGCGCACGTCGGGGTCGTCGCCCTCGTCGAGCAGCCACACGTCGAGCGCCCCGTCGTGGCGGACGGCGCGGGCCGCCTCGAGCGTGGCGCGCACCATCGCCACGGGCTCCTTGCCCGGCACGATGGTGGTGATGAACGCCACGTGCAGCCCGGGCTGCGGGCGCACCGGCACCGGGTCGCGCGCCACGACCGTGGCCAGGGCCAGGGTGGCGACGTTGACCACGCGCATCAGCTCGATGAGGCCGATGGAGGTGACCATCACCATGCTCAGGGCGTAGGTCCACGTGCCCGCGGCCTGGTCGGGCCAGTGGGCGGGGTTCATCAGCCAGGCGAAGAAGCCGACCTCCACGACCAGGGCGGTGCCGGTCAGCGCGAACGTGCGCAGTCCGCGGGAGCCCCCCTCGCCCACCGGGCGGTACCGCACGGTGTACGGCCGCCCGCCGGGCACCTCCTCGACCGGACCGGCCAGCTCGCTGTACGCCGCGTACGGGTAGTGCCGCCCGCTGCCGCCGGAGCTGGCGGCACCGCTGCGGCTCGCCCCACTGGTGCTGGCGCCCCTGCCGGCGGTCGGAGCGTCGATTCCGGCGGTCACGAGCTGGCCTCCACGGGATAGGGGGCAGGTACCTGCCCAGAACATCGCAACCGGGACAGCATCCACCCGAAACAGGAGGAGATTACCCGTTTCGGACGAACCGCACGCGACCTGGAGGTACCGGGCGGTCGCGCTCCCCCGCCGGCACGCACCCCGCGGTGACCGCGCTGCGCTCGCCGGTCACGCTCCGTCGAGGACGTCGACCACGGCCTTCCCGTTGCGCGTCCAGCCCGTCAGGGTCAGCGCGCTGCGGGGGCTGGTGGTGGCGAAGAGGGTGCGCTCGCTGCCGACGACGTCGATGTCGGTCATGACGACCCTCGACGACGGCGCACCCAGCACGCCGACCTCGCGGCTGGCGCGGTCGGCGGTGTCGCGGACCTCCACCCCGGTGATGCGCACGTCGGTGACCGGGCGCGCCGCGTCTCCGCTGAACAGGAGGATCGCGCCGTGGTCGACCGTCGCGGAGTCGTTGGACCCCACGAGGGTGCCGCCGTCGACGGTCACGCCCGAGGTGGCGTGGGTGTTCCAGTTCGCCTCCGAGGCGAAGTACAGCGCTGCGGCGTCGCTGCCCCGCACGTGCACGTCGCGGAAGGCCACCCGCGTGCCGCCGACGACGCTGAGGCCGCGTCCCCACGTGGTGGTCTCCACGCGCGGGGAGTCGATGGTGATGCGCGTGACCGGCAGCGCCGCGTCGCGGTAGCTGACCACGGCGATGCCGTCGTCACCGCTGCGCCGCACCACCGCGCCGGTGATCGCGCCGTCCTGCGAGGCGCCCGTGACGTGGATGCCGTCGGCGAGGCTGTCCTCGACGACGACGTCGCGCAGGGTGAAGTCGGAGGAGGCGTCGACGAAGACGCCAGCTGAGGTCGCGCCGCGCACGGTCACCCGCTCGACCACCACGCCGTCGGTGCCCTTCAGCAGCAGCCCGGTGTCGTCCCAGGTGCCACCCCGCGCGGTGCCGGTGCCGCGCAGCACCAGGTCCGAGACCGTCACCGAGTCCGCCTCCACCCAAAGGGTCGAGCGCGCCGGGGCCGTGGCGAGCAGCGTGCCGCCCCCGGTGACGGTCGTGCCGGGCCGGCGCACCCGCACCACCGCGGCGTGAGCGAAGGTGCGCCCCGCCGGGACGAGGACGACGTCCCCCGCGCGCGCGGCGTCGAGGGCGCGCTGCAGGGCCGCGGTGTCGTCGGTGGTGCCGTCGCCGACCGCGCCGAAGTCGAGGACGGAGAGCCGCGCGGGAGTCGCCGCCGCGCCCGTGGGCGCGGTCGTGGGTGCTGCGGGGGACGACGTGGCCGGTGCCGGTGCCGGTGCCGGTGC
>CAXTAK010000009.1:61336-63792 GCA_964242735.1 uncultured Quadrisphaera sp.
GGGTGGGGGTCGGGGTGGGCGTGGGGGAGGTCGTCGCGGTCGGGGTGGGCGCGCGGGTGCTCGACGGCCGCGCCACCAGGGCGCTCGCCGCGGTGACCGCCGTGGGGTCCGCGGCCGTGGTCGCCACCGGCCCCGTGGCGTCAGCGGGAGCGCCGACCGGGGCGTCGACGGGGAGGAGGGCGGGGACGAGCGGGAGGGTGAGGAGGGCGGCCAGGAGCAGGCGCGGGACGTGGGACATGGACGCATGATGAGTTGTGAGCGGTGGTGACGCAGCGCAATCACGACATATCTGTGCCATCCCGGCGATCCGGGCGCGGCTCCACCGTCCGGGTGAGGCGGGGCGGTGGAGCTCGAGGTCGTGCCCGGCGACGCCGATGATCCGCCCGTGCCCGCTCCCGTCCTGCTGCAGGTGCTCGCCGTCGCGGGCTGCCTCTCTCTCCTGATCTCCCTCGGCCTGGGCGCCGTCCTGGCCAGGTCTCGACGGGGCGGTCCGCGTCAGGGCCCTGCTCCCGCCAGTCCGGCGCCCACCGGTCCGGCACTCCTCCGCTCGGGGGACCTCGTGACGCCCGACGTGCTCGGCACCGCCGCACCGCTGCACGACCGCCCGGGGGGTCCGGCTCGCTGACCGCGCCGGCCGCGCCAGGACGGCGCTGCAGGACCGCGGGCGTGCCGGTGACCGGCACCGAGTGCCCGACGACGCGTGGTGAGATCCTGGCCGATCAGTGACGCATCCCCCGGCCCGTGTTGATCCCAGCCCCGCTGACGGGTGAGGATGGGGTCTTGCCCACTGCGGGAGCAGCACGTGACCGGCCATCCCTGACCGGGCCCCGCGACGAACAGGTCTGGTGACCGCGTGCCCCTGCGCACGCCGCTGGTCCGGCCGAGCCCGGATGTTGCGGGCCCAGCGACCGACCACCGCCCTGACCGCCGGGAAGGATCCGCGTGACCATCGAGCAGGACCGCACGGCCCGGGGGAGCTACCTCCACCAGCACCACGACGCGCTGCCCGCTGCGGCGCCGGGCCCGGTGCGTGAGCAGGAGGTGTCGCGGTCGCACGCCGTCCGCGCCCACGCCTCGACGATGGGCCGCCTCCAGGTGATGGCCGACGTGATCGCCATCGCCGCGACGCTGCTGATCTTCGGCTACCAGGACCTGGCGGCCGTACCACCGCTGGTGCTCGTCGGGGTCACCGTCCTCGGCCTCGTCGGGCAGCGCCTCTACCGCTCCCACCTCACCCCGTCCGTGCTCGACCAGGCACCGGGGCTGTTCGCGGCGGGCCTGGTCGGGGGCATCGTCGCCATGGTGGTCTCGGAGCTGCTGGACCCCAGCGCCTCCACCGGCATCCTGCTGGTGCGCGCGCTCCAGCTGATCGGCGCGCTGCTGCTGTTCCGCACCATCGCCCTGGCCGTGGTGCGCAGCGCCCGCCGCCACCGCATCGTCGCCCACCGCACCCTGGTGCTGGGTGGGGGAGACATCGGCGCCGACCTCGTGCGCCGCTTCCGCGACCACCCCGAGCTGGGCCTGACGCCCATCGGCGTGCTGGACCCCCAGCCGATGTACAGCGGGCGCGAGCTCGACGTCCCCTGCTTCGGCGGCTTCGACCGCCTCGCCGACACCATCACCGCTGAGGGTGTCGACGTCGTGGTGGTCGCTTTCAGCGGCGTGCGCGAGGCGGAGCTGGTCGACGTCCTGCGCACCTGCGACCGCCTCGAGTGCGAGTTCTTCTTCGTGCCCCGCCTGTTCGAGCTCCAGCACGTGCACGGCGACATGGAGCAGGCGTGGGGGATGCCGCTGGTGCGCGTGCGCCGCGCGGCGTTCCGCACCGTGGGGTGGAAGGTCAAGCGGCTGTTCGACCTGGTCTCCGCGAGCCTGCTGCTCGTCGCGGTCCTGCCCGTGCTGGCGGGGGTCGCCCTCGCCGTCCGCCTCGAGGGCGGCCCGGGGATCATCTTCTCCCAGAACCGCGTGGGCCTGGACGGGCGACCGTTCACCATGCTGAAGTTCCGCTCCCTGCGACCCGTGGACGAGACGGAGTCCCAGACGATGTGGAACGTCTCGAACGACGACAGGATGGGCCCGGTGGGCAGGGTGATCCGCGCGACCTCCCTCGACGAGCTGCCGCAGCTGATCAACGTCATCCGCGGTGACATGTCCGTCGTCGGCCCGCGCCCGGAGCGGCCCCACTTCGTCGAGCAGTTCTCCTCGCGCATCCCGCGCTACACCGGGCGCCACCGCGTGCCCGCGGGGCTGACCGGCCTGGCCGCCGTCCACGGCCTGCGCGGGGACACCTCGATCGCCGACCGGACGATGCTCGACAACTACTACATCGAGAACTGGTCGCTGTGGCTGGACGCGAAGGTGCTGCTGCAGACCGTCGCGTCCGTGGTGCGCCACCCGGGGTCGTGACCACCGACCCCCGGACCACCGACCCCCGGACCGCCGACGAGCGGACGGCCGAC
>CAXTAK010000009.1:63892-113513 GCA_964242735.1 uncultured Quadrisphaera sp.
GCGAACCACGCCGGCGGCGTCCGCGGAGCGACCCCCGACGCAGGAGCGGCGGCGCGCCGTCGTGGGCGGGTTGTGGCTGGCGACGGGGCAGGTGGTGCCCATGGCGTCCGCCGTGCTGCTCTCCGCCGGCATCGCCCGCAGCTGGGGGCCGCTGGAGCTGGGCAAGAGCGTGCTGGGGGAGCAGAGCTACATCGCGCTGGTCTCCTCGCTGCTGGCCACCCTGCTCATCGGCGCGTTCAGCTCCACCGCCGTCCAGGTCCTCTCCGCCGCGCGCGACAGCCGGCCGGCCGACCTGGCGTGGCTGACCAGGGCCACCACCGTCGCCCTGGTCGGCGCCGGGGTGGTGAGCGCAGCGGTGATGCTCGCGGTGGGCAGCCGGGCCGACGTGCTGCGGGTCGTGTGGGTCATCGCCGCGACCACGGTGCTCGTCGACGCCATCGGCATCGCCCTGCAGTCGCGCGTGGTGGCGAACGAGGGGTGGAGCAGGGTCGGTGCCCGGCGCCTGCTGTTCCAGATCCTCTCCCCGCTGATGGGCGTGGCGGCCCTGCTGCTGGGCCTGGGCATCCCGGGGGTCTTCGCCGCCCAGACCCTCGCCTCGGTGGGCGGCCTGCTCTGGATCCTGCCCCTGGTCCGCCAGCAGCCGCCCCCCTCGGGCGCGTCCGCCGCGCCGCGCCCCACCCCGCGGGCGCTCCTGGTGCTGGCCGGCGGCTTCTTCACCGCCGGCCTGTTCATCACCCTGCTGGAGAGGCGCCTGGAGATCGTCTTCATCGAGCGGCTGTCCACCGCCGACCAGATCGCCGCCTACTCCACCGCCTTCAACCTCTTCGCCGTCGCCTTCTTCGTCTGCTCGTCCCTGACCTTCGCGGCGCTGCCCTCGGTGGCGGCGCTGGCCGCCGGGGGGGAGATGGACAAGGTCCACGGCGCGATGCGCCGCGCCGGCCGCCTCCTGGTGACCTTCAGCATCCTGCTGGGCGCGGCCGTGGCGTCGGTGGGCCCTGGCCTGGTGCTGTTCATCTACGGCCCGGAGTTCTCCGACGCGTCGGGCCTGGTGCCGTGGATGTGCCTGTCCCTGCTGCTCGCCCCGCTGGCCGGTGTGGCCCGGGTGTACTGGACGGGCCTGGGCCTGCTGCGCCCCGTGCTCGCCACCGGCGCGGTCGGGCTGCTCGCCGACGTCGCGCTGTGCCTGGCCCTGATCCCCGCGTTCGGCGCCCGCGGAGCGGTCGCGGCGAACCTCGGGGGGGTCGCGGCAGGTTCGCTGTCGCTGCTGGTGATGACCCACCGGCGCACGGGCGGCCTGCGGATCGGGGGGCGCCCCGTCCTCGGCGCGGCCGCCGTCGCGGGGCCGTCGGCGGCCGCCGCCCTCCTCGTGCACGCCGCGGCGCCGGGCCTGGTGGGAGTGCTCGCCTCGGGCGTCGCCTTCTGCGCGGTCGCCCTGCTCGTCAGCAGGGTGGTGCACCCCGTCGCCGGGGCGGACGTCACGTGGCTGGCCGGCGCCCTGCCGCAGCGCGCTGGCCCGGCAGTGGAGTGGCTCGGCACCCCCCAGCTCGCCCCCACCCGGTCGGCGCGCTCGCGGACGCACGTCGACACCCGCGCCGGCGCCGGGACCCACGCTGATGTCGACACCGGCGCTGGCACCGGCGCCCCGCGGTGAGCGGGGCGAGCCGCCACGACCCGCGCGTGGTGATCGTGCACGAGCGGTTCACGGAGATGGCCGGGTCGGAGGCCGTCGTGGAGCAGCTCGCCGCCCAGTGGCCCGGGGCGCCCGTGCACGTGCCCGTCGCGCGCCGGGGCATCCTGCCCGCCGACCTGGCCGGGCGGGTCGTCGACACCCGACTGAGCGCCCTGCTGCGCGGCGGCACGTACGCGCACCTGCTGCCCGCCCTGCCGGTGGCGATGGCCCGCCTGCGGCTGCCGGCCGCCGACGTCGTCATCGCCAGCCACCACGCCTTCGCGCAGCAGGCGGTGCGCGCCACCGATGCGCCGGTGGTCAGCTACGTCCACTCCCCGGCCCGGTGGGTGTGGGACCCGCAGATGCGCCGCGGAGAGGTCGGCGGGCGCGTGGGGCGGGCGGGTCTCGCGGCCTACGCGGCGGGTTACCGCAGCGCCGACCGCGCCGCCGCCCAGCGCGTGCACACCCTCGTGGCGAACAGCTCCGAGGTCGCCTCCCGCATCCTCCGCTGGTGGGGCCGGGCGTCAGTGGTGGTGCACCCCCCGGTGGACACGCACCGCTACACCCCCGACCCGGGCACGGCCCGCGAGCCGTTCTTCCTGCTCGCCGGGCGGCTGGTGGCCTACAAGCGGCCCGACCTGGCGGTGGCCGCCGCCGCCGCCGCGGGGGTGCCGCTGGTCGTCGCCGGGGGCGGGCGGGGCCGCGCGGAGCTCGAGCGCCTCGCCGGGCCGGGCACCACCTTCCTCGGGCGAGTGGGCGACGACGAGCTGCGCGCACTGTACCGGCGCTGCCGCGCGCTGCTCATGCCCGGCGTCGAGGACTTCGGCATCGTGCCCGTCGAGGCCCAGGCGACCGGCGCGCCGGTGATCGCCCAGGCCGCCGGCGGGGCGCTGGACAGCGTCGTCGACGGGGTCACCGGCGTCCTGGTGCCCGGCACCGACGTCGAGGACTGGGCTGCTGCGCTGCGCGCCTTCGACCCGGGCCGCTTCGACGCGCACGTGCTCCGCCGCCACGCCGAGGGCTTCTCGCGGGCGGCGTTCCGCGCGCGGATGGCCGACGTCGTCGACGGCGTGCTCGGCGGGGCCCCCCGCTCGGCGTGAGCGCACGGGCCGGCTCACCCGGACGCTGCGGTGCGAGGCGCCCTCCCGACCACCGGCCACCACGGGATGCGCTCGGGGCCGCCGCGGTGGATCAGCCCCGGGCCTCCCGGGTCGCCAGGGCCGCCCGCACCGCCGCCACCGTGTCCTGTGCGACGTCGTCCCACGAACGAGGTGCCGCGGGTGGGGCCGCGCTCCGCCGCGGGGGACCGGCGAGCATCCGCAGCACCTCTCGGGCCCACGCGCCGCTGTCGTCGGGCGCGAGCACCGCGCCCGCCCGGCCCGCGGCGGCCTCGACGAGGGCGGCGTCGCTCGAGACGACCACCGGCGCGCCGAGGTCCAGGGCCTCGACGACGGGCAGCCCGAAGCCCTCGACCAGGCTCGGGCACAGCGCCACCGCCGCGTGCTCGTACGCCCACCGGAGCGCCGCGTCGGGCACCGCGACGAGGCGCACCAGCTGGCCGGCCGCCTCCAGGGCGGCGGCCTGCGTCCCGTAGGAGCTCACCCCCCAGCTCGGTGGCCCCACCAGGGCCAGCACCGCATCGGGGCGCGTGCGCACCACCTCTGCCCACGCCGCGACGACCAGCGGCACGTTCTTGCGGGCGCTGGGATCCCCGACCACGAGGGCGAAGGGGCGCCCGGCGGCCACCAGCGCGGCGAGCTCGGGGACCGGCGCGGCGGCGACGCCCAGCAGCGCGGGGGAGGAGGCCAGGGGTGTGACCACCGCCCGGGCGGCGGCGGCCGGCTCCCACACCCCGAGGCGGTGGCGTGTCGCGGCGCTGACGCACACCGGCACGTGGGCCGCTCGCAGCGACGCCCGGTAGGGGCGCTGCAGGAGGGTGCGCTTGGCGAGCCCGAAGTCACCGGGGCGGTCCAGCAGGATCATGTCGTGCACCGTCAGCACCGTCAGCGGGCCCGACCGTCCCGGCAGTGCCGACCGCCCCGGCAGTGCCGACCGCCCACCGCGGGGGAGCCGGGCCGGCAGCAGGTGCTTGACCCCGTGGACGACGTCGCAGCCCGCCGGTACGCGGCCGTAGCGCTCCAGCAACGGCGCCGCGGCGCCGGGCACGCGCGCCAGCACGTGCACCCGCCCGTCCCCGACGAGGGGGCGCAGGTCCTCCGCGGCGTCCGGGGCGGCCGTCAGGTGCAGCTCCACGTCCTCGCGGCGGCCCAGGGCGCGGGCCAGCTCGACGGTGTAGCGCACGATGCCCCCGAGGCTGCCCCCCGGTGGCACGTGGGAGGCTCCCAGCAGCCACCTCAACCGGTCTCCCGGCCGGTCGCTGGACGGCGTCGACGGGGTCACCGCGTGACCAGCACGGACGGCTCACGCCCAGCGGGGACGGGTCCCTCCCCGGGCGGCTCCAGGCGCACCGCCCCGCCCGGAGCGGGGCGCGGTGCCGGGGGTGGGGCGAGCGGCGGCGGGCGCCACAGCACGCGCCGCCGGCCGTGCACGACGAGCGCGACGACGACCAGGGCTGTGATGGAGGGCACCACCCGGCCCTGCGTCCAGTACAGGTAGCGCGGCATGTCGGCCAGGCCGGTCAGGGCCAGGGGGTAGATCAGCGACCCGGTGACGCGCCCGTCGCGCAGCCCCCGGTACAGCACCCCGAGCACCAGGCCGGCGACGGCGAAGAAGACCAGCCCCCCGACGGTGCCGAAGTCCACGAAGGGCGTGGTCAGGCCGCCCGGGTTGTTGAACTCGGGGTTGGCGTACCGCTCGAGCAGCTGCTGGGCGTCCGGCGGCGGCAGCGCCGAGAGGCGGTCGTAGAGGCCGATGCTGCCGATGCCGGGCGCCGTCCACAGCGCCGACAGGCTCTGGTCGGGCAGCCGGCCCGGCCAGGTGCCGTGGTCGAGCTGCACCTGCCCGTTGTTGTACGCGGTCGCGTAGTACCCGCCGAAGCGGAGCAGCGCGAACTCGCCGAAGGTGCGGTCGGTGCGGCTGGCGAAGTACTGCCAGCTGCGGGAGTACTCGAAGGCGGCGAAGACCGCGAAGACGACGGGCAGGGCCACGAACGGCGCGGCCCGCACCAGGGGCCGCAGCGCTCTCCCGCGGCGCGCTCCGACGGCGCCGGCGCCCACGGCGACCACTGCGAGCGCCGGCACCGCCAGCTCGATCAGGGCGAGGCGCTCGGTCAGCAGGAAGGCCCGCGCCGTGGCGAGTGCGAAGACCACGACGACCTGCGCGGTCAGCGCTCGGTCGCGGCGGTGCCGCAGGGAGTGCAGGGCGACGATGACGAAGGCCATGCCCACCTGGGTCAGCGTGGTGATCCCGGGGACGGTCGCGAACTGGGTCTTCAGCGTGTTGCTGTAGTTCGACTGCGAGACCACGGCGTCGACGATCGTCGACAGGCGCACGCCGTTGGCCACCCCGGAGACCGCGAACGCCGCGTACCCGAGCATCGTCAGCCAGAACAGCCACCGCGCCGCGCGCCGCAGGGTGCCCTCAACGCGCGGGTCGTCGATCGCGGAGTCGTCGCCGCTGCGCGCCGGGGTGATCATCAGGGTGGCCGTGGTCGCGAGCACCAGGGCGGCGAGCAGGCACAGCACCACGGTGTCGGTGGTCAGGTGCTTGGGGGTGCCGAACTCCGCGCGGAAGTCCGCGTCGGTCAGAACCGCGGCCACCGCGACGGTCACGGGCACGATGAGCAGGACGGCCGCCCCGGGGTTGAGCCACCACGGGGCGGACGGCGCGGGACGCCGCACCGGAGCCGGGCCGGCGCCCGCGGTCACCGGGGTGGCCCCGCGGCGGCCGCCCGGTCGGCGAGCTCGCGCGGCGGCCGCCCCGCGTACCCGGCGAGGGTCCCGCGCAGGTACGCCGCGTCGGCCCGGGCCAGGGCGCGCCGTCCCGTGGCGCCGCGCACCGCGACGGCACCGACCTTGCGGGCGGAGTACCACGCGAACTGGTCCAGGGGCAGGCGGTGCAGGCGCCAGAGGTTGCCCATGCCGCAGCCGTAGCTGAGCATCTTGCGCACGAACGCGTCGTCGACGTCGTCGCGCGGCTCGTCCTGCAGCACGGTCAGCGACGGGTCGTACCAGGCCCGGCCCCCCGCGTCGGTGATCTTCAGGAGCAGGTCGGACTCCTCACCGGCCCCGTGCCACCCCGCCGAGCCGACGCCCATCGACTCGTCGAAGCCACCGGCGGCGTCGACCGCGCTGCGGCGGAAGAACATCGTGCTCATGATGGTGGTGCGCATGAAGTTCCGGCGGGTGACCGCCGTCGGCGCGGGCAGCCACCGCAGCATCGAGGGGCGACCGTCCTGCGTGGTCTGCCGGCCGGAGAGCACCGCGAGCGAGCCCTCCGCCGCGAAGGTCCCCAGGACTCGGCCCAGCGCGCCGGGGGGGAACCAGCAGTTGTCGTCGGGGAAGCCCACCAGCGCCGCCGTGCCCAGCGCCAGACCGGTGTTGCGCCCCCGCGCCGCACCCCGCCCCGAGGTGGTCCAGCGCGTGCGCACCCGGTGCCCACCGCGCTGCAGGACCGCGACGCACGAGCGGTCGGGGCTCTGGTCGACCACCACGACCTCCACGCGGTCTCGTGCGCCGCTGGCGTCGACCGAGGCCAGCAGGCGCGTGAGCTCGGTGGGGCGCCCGATCGTCGACACGACCAGGGTCAGCTCCACCGGCGGCAGGTGCGGCTCAGGGGGGGCCGGGTCGCCTCCGCTCACGTGCGCGTCGCCGTGGTGGCGCGGTCCAGCGCTTCCGGTGCGTCGCGTCGTGGCGGGGTGGAGCGCCCCGGGGACGGGCGGCGCGAGGTGCGGCCGGCGTGGCGCGGAGCCCGGTTGGTGATGATCCCGGTCGGTGCCACTCCCCAGGCCGCGAAGGTGTCGAGGGCCCGCTCGACCTCCTCGCGGCGGGTGCTGCCGGAGGCGATGACGAGCGCGGTGGAGCCGGCCCGCCGCGCGGCCACCAGACCCGCGGTGGAGCGGTCCAGCGCCGGGGCGTCGAGGACGACGTGCCGCCCCGAGCTCACGGCCGCCTCGAGGAGCCCGCTCTCCAGGGCCCGCTCGAAGGCGCCGAGGTCGGTGTCGTCGTCACCGGGGTGGGTGAGGACCTGCAGGTCCGGCACGGTGGTCTCCTGCAGCATCGGGGCGAGCTGCTCGGGGCCGATCCGCCCAGCGGGCACCTCGCGCAGCCCGGAGCGGTGCGGGTCGATGCCGAGGACGTCGGCGAGGAGATCGTCGTCCGGGCCCGAGGTGCGCACCAGCAGCGCGGGTCCGCGCCGCGCCGCGTGCAGGGCGTGCTGCAGCGCCAGGTAGCTCGAGCCCACCCCCGAGGTGGGACCGACGAGCACCAGGCCGGGGCGCTGGTCACGGGCGCTCGCCAGGCGCGGGGCGTGGGTGGCGACCACGGCGGCGACCGCGCTGGGGGTGGGCGCTCCACGGCGCACCCGGCGGTGGGGCACCTCGGGGCCGATGAACGGCACCCCGTAGCGGCTGAGGTCCTCCGGGCCGTCGATGCGGCGCGAGAAGCGCCGGGCCACCACGACGGTGCCGATGGTCAGCAGCGCGCCCAGGGTGGCGCCGCCGACGGCGCCGGTGACCTCCGGGTCCAGGCCGCCGGCCTCCACGGGGTAGGCCTCCTGCACCACGGTGACCACCTCCACGGCGGACTGCTTGGCGCGGTTCAGCGCGTCGCCGGTGCTGACCAGGTCCGAGGCGCGCGACGAGGCGATCTGGCGAGCGGTGGTGACGGACGTCGACTCGACGATGGTGGTGGACCGCGGCGGCGCGGGCAGCGCCTGCAGCGCCAGCTGCGCCTCGGCCTGCTGCTCCGTGACGAAGGCGATCTCCGCGTCGAGGCGCGCGGTGACCTCCTGCGTGCGCACCTCGCGGTACGTCTCGGCCGCCGCGCTGGCGACGGCGACGGCGTCGTCGGCGTTCGGGGCCTCCGAGCGCAGCGAGATGGTCGACGACTCCTCGACGCGGGTGGCGGTGAGCTCCGGCTCCGAGCCGGGCAGCCGCGCCTGCACCAGGGTGGTGAAGCCCGGGCTGTTCAGGCGGATCACCTGGGTCTGGACGAACGTGCCCGTCGCGTCGCTGGAGGACCCCTGGCCCTGGTCGAGCACCGCCGGGTCGGGGCGCACCTGGATGATGGCCTCGCTCTGGGCGACCTCGGGCTGCAGCCCGGCGATCATCGACCCGCACAGGCCGCCGAGCAGCAGGCCCGCGGCGGCGGCGGCGAGCACCAGGGAGGTGCGCGGTGCCGAGACCTGGTGGGTGCGGCCGTCACCGCCGGCGGGCGGGGCATCGGGCCGGCTCGCGGTCATGGCGGGTGCTCCTGGTTCGTGGGGGTGCCCGGCGGCTCGCGCCCGGTCCGGCGCGCCGATGGTAGCGTCGAGCGTCACCGACGACGCGAGACGAGCATCCGATCGTGGGCGTACGGGCCCCCAGGAGCGCGGCGCACGCCGTGGGAAGAGGTGGGTCGTGCCCTCAGCGCGCACCGCGCACCGCGCACGGACCGGTCACCGCGGCGGTCCGGACCGCACGGGCCGGCAGGTCCCTGCCGCCCTGGCGGCCGGCGTCCTGCTCGTCGGCGCCCTGGCTGGATGCACCGGCCCCGAGCCCGCCCCCCCACCGCCGACCATCACCACCACCACCGGTGGCGAGGTCTCCGCGCTGGAGGCCGGCGCCGCCGGGGACGGCACCACCGACGACTTCGCCGCCCTGCAGGCGGCCCTCGACGGCCTGAGCAGCGGTCAGAGCCTCGTGCTCGAGGAGGGCTCGGTCTTCGCCGTGTCCGACATCCTCACCATCACCGGCGACGGGGTGACCGTCACCGGCGGCGGCACCCTGCTCAGCACCGACGAGGAGCGCAGCAGCCTGCTCGTGCAGGGCGACGACGTCACCCTCGAGGGCATCACCCTGGCCATCGAGGACACGACGCAGCGCTGGGACGCCTACGAGCAGCAGCGCCTGCGCCTGGACGAGACGGTGGGCACGGTGGTGAGGGACGTGCGGATCGTCGGCTCGGGGGCCACCGGCATCTACGTCGGCACGCGGTCCACCGGCTGGGTCCTGGACCGCCTCGTCGTCGAGGGCACCGAGGCCGACGGCATCCACATCACCCAGGGCTCCTCCCAGGGGCAGGTGCTCGACCCGCAGGTGACCGACAGCGGCGACGACGGGGTGGCGGTGGTCAGCTACCTGCAGGACGGCGAGCCGTGCCGCGACGTGGTGATCGAGCGCCCCGTGGTGCGCGGCGCGCAGGCCCGTGGGGTGTCCGTGGTCGGCGGGCAGGCCATCACCTACCGCGACATCGAGGTGGTCGACTCCGCCGCGGCCTCGGTCTACGTCGCGGCGGAGGACAGCTACCGCTCTGCGGGGGTGGCCGGTGTGCGGGTCGAGGGCGGCACCATCACCGGCGCCAACACGAACGCGGAGATCGACCACGGGGCGGTGCTGGTCTACGCGAACTACGACAGCGGCGTCAGCGACGTCAGCATCAGCGGCCTGGAGATCACCGGCACCCGGCCCGGCGCGAGCGCCGACGTCGGCATCCTCGCCTTCGGCGGCTTCCCCGCCACGGGCATCTCCATCACCGACCTCACCGTCTCCGGCGGCCCCGAGACCCTGCTGCGGGTCCCCGAGAGCGACGCCGAGGGCCTGACCACCACCGGGTGGACCGCGGACGGCGCCGCGGTGCCCGCCGAGCAGCTCCAGTCGTGAGTCGGCGGTGAGCCCGGCCAGACCCCGGGTGCTCGTCACCCTGCCCGACGTCGCGTGGCCCCTCGACGGGGGCAAGCGGCTGCGGTGCGCCGGGGTGCTCCGCGGCCTCGCCGAGGTCGCGGACGTCGACGTGCTCGTCCTGTTCTCCCGCGCCGAGGGTGACGGGGCGCCCTTCGCCGACGACGTCAGCGTGCGCCGGTGGCTGCGCCTGGCGCCCCCGCCGCTGCCGCTGCCGCGGGCGGCGGTGCGCCTGGTCTCCGCCCGGGTGCCCTGGATGCTCGCCGCGCAGCGCTGGGACGAGGTGCGCTCGCGCCTGGCGCAGTGGGCGGACCCGGACGGCTACGACCTCGTCTGGTACGGCGGGCTGGACCACGCCGTGTCCCTGCGCGGCGCGGTCGACGCCCCCGCCTCGGTCGTGGACTTCGACGACATCGAGACGCAGAAGTGGCGCGCCTACCTCCAGCAGCCGGTGACCTCCCTCGCGCACCGGGCCGAGCGCCTCCAGCGCCGCATCGAGCTGCCCCTGTGGGCGGGCGTGCAGCGCCGGGCCGTCGCCGACCACGACACCGTCGTCGTGTGCAGCGAGGAGGACGCCGCCAGCCTGCGGGCCACCGGCGCGCCCTCGGTGGGCGTGGTGCCCAACACCTACCCCGACCCCGGCCCGCCCGTCCGCGTCGACGGCGCCCCGGTGGGCGCCGTGCCCGGGGCGGAACCGGTGTTCCTGCTCATCGGCAACTTCGCCGTCGCCGCCAACCTCGATGCCGCCCGCCAGCTCGTCGAGCACGTGCTGCCCGACCTGCAGCGGCGGGTGCCCACCGCGCGGGTGCGCATCGTCGGGCGCTCCGCGGGCCTGGTGCCCGTGCCCGCCGGCGCCCGCGGCCTTCAGGTCGAGGAGAGGACCGATGTGCGCGGGGAGCTGCTCGACGCCACCGCGGCGCTCGTGCCGATGCGCTTCGGCGGGGGCACCCGGCTGAAGGTGCTCGAGGCCTTCGCCGTGGGTCTCCCGGTGGTCACCTCCCGCCTGGGCGGCGCGGGCCTGGGGGCCGTGCACGGTGAGCACCTGCTGTTCGGGGACACGCCCGGGGCCCTGGCCGAGGGCGCCGCGCGCCTGGTGCAGGAGCCCGAGCTGCCCGCGCGGCTGGCAGCTGCCGCCCGTGCGCTGTACCTGCGCGACTTCGCCCCGTCCGCGGCCACCGCAGCCGTCGCGGAGGTCGTCGAACCCCTGCTGCAGGGTCGGCCCCCGCGGTAGCCGTCGGCCTCCGCCCCGTGGGGGTCGTCGCCCCGGGCAGCTGAGGGCCGTGGCCCCGTGCCGCGCGAGGTCGCGCGAACGGCCCGGAACCCTGTCGGCGCTGTCCACCGACCACTGGGGTCCGCGACGCGACGACGACACCCGCGCCAGTGCCGGGCTGGCCGCGCCGCCGCTGCCGTCGCCCCCGCCCCCCGGGTGTCCCTGCCGAGGGCGACGCCTGGCGGGCGCGGGTCACCGACGCGCGGCACCCCTCGGGGACCCCGCGGACGTCGGCGGACCCCGCGGCGGTGTCGTCGACCGGACGGGCGCGTCCACGGCATCGCGAACCTGCACGGAGCCGGCGCCGGGGCCGTCCGGGCGAGGGGGAGGGCGCCGCTACTGTGGCCGGCGCTGACGGCCGAGTCACGGCCGCCTGATCGTGGGAAGGAGCCGACCCGGACGTGGGTGCAGCGAAGACCGTGCTCCGACCCCGCAGCGGGCTGCGCGTGGCCCACGTGCTCGGGACCGCGCTGTTCGCCGGCACGGAGCGGTACGTCCTGGAGGTCACCGCCGAGCTCGCCGCCCGCGACCACCGGGTGCACGTGGTCGGTGGGGAGCCGGCGGCCATGCAGCGGCTGCTGCCGACCGGTGCGCTGTGGTCGCCCGGCGCCACAGCCCCCGAGGCGCTGCGGTCGCTGGCCGCAGCGGGCCGCCAGGACGTCGTCCACAGCCACACCAGCAAGGGTGACTTCACCGCCCTGATCGCCGCCCCGGTCACCGGCGGGCGCCGGGTCTCCACGCGCCACGTCCTCGCGCCGCGCGGCTACGACGGCCTCGCCCGGCGCCTGGCCCCCGTGGTGCGCCGCGCCATGGCCCGTGAGCTCGCCGTCAGCGCCTTCGTGGCCCGCAGCGTCGAGACCGAGCCCGACACCGTGCTGGTCAACGGGGTCCGGTGCGTCGCCGACACCGGGGCCCGTCGCGGCAGCGGGGGACAGCGCGTGCTGATCGCCCAGCGCCTGGAGCCGGAGAAGGACACCGCGACGGGCCTGCGAGCGTGGGCGGCCTCCGGGCTCGGTGAGCGCGGCTGGCGGCTGCTGGTCGCCGGCGACGGCGCCGAGCGGACGGCGCTGGAGTCCCTCGCCCGACAGCTGGAGGTCGCGGGCAGCACCGACTTCCTCGGGTGGCTGCCCGACCCGGCGGAGGCGTACGAGACCGCGCAGGTCCTGCTGGCCACGGCTCCCGGCGAGCCGTGCGGCCTCAGCGTCATCGAGGCCATGGCGCACGGGCTGCCCGTGGTGGCCGCCGGCGCCGGGGGGCACGTGGAGACGGTGGGGCGCCACCGCGGCGCCGCGCTGTTCGCGCCGGGGGACGCCGCGGCGGCAGCCGAGCACCTGCGACGGCTCGCCGCCGACGACCGGGCCCGCACGGAGTACGGGCGGGCGCTGCAGGCCCTGCAGCGCGAGGAGCTGGACCTCGTCACCCACGTCGACCGGCTGGAGTCGGTCTACCGCGGCGTCCTGGCCGCTCGTCCGCGTGCGCTGGCAGCGCTCGGTGGGCTCAGGCCATGGCGGCCGGGGGGCTGAGCAGGCGCCGCGTCGCGGTGTCGGCGGTGCCGGTGGCGTGCGTGGCGCCGGTGGTGTGCGTGGCGCCGGTGGTGTGCGTGGCCGGGGCCGGCGCGGGAACCGCGCGGGTGGCGGGCAGCCGCCGCCGCTCGCGTCGGCCGGGTGCGCCCGCCACCCATGCGTAGAGGGCTGCCACGATCACGGCCAGGAGGATCCAGCTCGCGACGCCGAGAGCGAGGAGTGTCATGCCCCGTGTGTACCCCCCCGTGGCGCCGCTCACACGGCAGGTCCCCCGGACACGCCGCGACGGGTTGAGCTGTGACCGGCGGGGCTGTGTCAGGAGGCGCTTCGAGCCGCGGGGGAGCGCACCAGGTCCAGCGGCTCGGTGGTGACGCCGAAGCGCTGTCGCAGCACCCGGCGCGCGGCGTGCAGGCCGTTCATCCCGTGCACCGCCGGTCCCGGGGGCGTGGCCGAGGAGCACAGGTACACCCCCGGCACGGGGGTGCGGTAGGGGTCCCACGCCGGCACGGGCCGCATGAGCATCTGCCACGGGGTGACCGCGCCCGCGGAGATGTCACCCCCGATGTAGCTGGGGTTGAGGGCCTCCTCCTGCGCGGCGGTCGAGACGGTGCGGTGGAGCACCAGGTCGCGGAAGCCGGGCGCGAAGCGCTCGATCTGGCGGGTGACGGCCTCGCCGCGGTCCAGCGTCGAGCCGTGGGGGACGTGCGTGTACGTCCACAGCGTGGTCCGCCCGGCGGGGGCGCGGCTCTCGTCGACGACGTCGGGCTGGGAGACGAGCACGTAGGGGGTCTCGCTGTGCTCGCCGCGGGTGACGCTGCGCTCGAACTCGTACAGCTCCGCGCGGGTGCCGCCCAGGTGCAGGGTGCCGGCGCGGGCGCACTCGGGATTCGCCCACGGCACCCGCCCCGACAGCGCGAAGTCGACCTTGCACACCCCGTCGCCGTACCGGTACGCCCCCAGCCACCGCCGGTAGAGCGGGGGCAGCAGGTCCCCGGCGATCTCCTGCAGCGCCCTGGGAGCGGTGTCGAGCACCACCGCCCGGGTGCGCGGCAGCTCCCCGAGGGAGCGCACGCGCTGTCCGGTGGTGAAGACCACCCCGCGCCGGCGCAGCTCGGCGACCAGGGCGTCGACGATCGTCTGGGTGCCGCCGCGGGGGATCGGCCAGCCGCGCGAGTGCGCCAGGGACGCCAGGTACACGGCGGCGGCGGACGGGGCGAGGCGTCGGGCGGGCGCGATGGCGTGGGTCGCGACCCCGGACAGCAGGGCGGGTGCGGCGTCGCCCTTCCAGCGCAGGTTCCACAGCGGCGTGCCCTGCTCGATCGTGCGCAGCCCCGCGGCGATCCCCACGCCGACCGAGGCGGGGCGGCGGGCGTAGGGGAAGGTGCGGAAGTCGGAGAGGAACAGGTCGCCGATCTCTCGCCACCCGCGCACCAGCGGACGCATCAGCTGCGTCCACGCGGCGGCGTCGCGCCCCAGGCCCGCGGCGGTCTGCTCGAGGTCGCGGTACGCGATGGCGGCGTGCCCGCCGTCCATCGGCTGTGCGTAGGGGACCTCGGGGTCGAGCAGCTGCACCCCGTGCGCAGCGAGGTCGAAGGCCCCGAAGAAGGGCGAGACCATCAGCGAGGGGTGCACCGCGGAGCAGATGTCGTGGAGGAAGCCCGGCAGGGTCAGCTCGGCGCTGCGCGCCCCCCCGCCGAGGGTGTCGTTGGCCTCGATCACCTGCACCGACAGGCCGGCCCCCGACAGCACCATCGCCGCGGCGAGCCCGTTGGGGCCGGAGCCCACGACGACCGCGTCGACGCTCCCGCCGCGCTCGTTCACCGGTGAGCTGCTCATCGTGGCGACGGTACCCGCCGGTCCCCACCGGCGCCGGGCCAGGAGGGGAGGGGTGAGGATGGGCGGGTGAGGGTGGCGGCGATCGACTGCGGCACCAACGCCATCCGCCTGCTCGTCGCCGACGTCCTCGGCGACGACGACGGGGTCGTGGTCGAGGTGGACCGCCGGATGGAGGTGGTGCGCCTGGGGGAGGGCGTGGACGCCACCGGGGTGATCGCGCCCGCGGCCCTGGCGCGCACGCTGGCCGCCACCGCCCGCTACGCCGAGGTGGTCGCGTCGCTCGGCGCGCAGCGGGTGCGCTTCGTGGCCACGTCCGCCGCCCGCGACGCGACCAACGCCGGTGAGCTGACCGCGGGGGTGCGCGCCCTGCTGGGGGTCGACCCCGAGGTGATCACCGGCGCCGAGGAGGCGCGGCTGTCCTTCCGGGGGGCGACGGCCTCGAGCGCGCGGCCCGCCGGGGCGGGGGCGGACGACCCGCACCTGGTCGTCGACGTCGGTGGGGGCTCCACCGAGCTGGTGCTGGGGTCGGCCTCCGCCGGGCGGGTGGTGGCCGCGACGTCGGTGGACGTCGGCTGCGTGCGCCTGACCGAGCGGCACCTGCACGACGACCCGCCGTCACCGGCGCAGGTCGCGGCCGCCCGCGCCGACGTCACCGCCGCGCTGGGGCGGGCCGGGGCCGTGGTGCCCCTGGCCTCGACCGCCACCCTGGTCGGGGTCGCCGGCACGGTCACCACCGTCACCGCGCACGCCGCCGGGCTCGACCGCTACGACCCCACCCTGATCCACGGCCGGGTCGTGGGCGTGGACGCCGTCCTCGCCGCGTGCGGGGAGCTGCTGGCCATGACGCGATCCCAGCGCGCGGCGCTGCCGTCCATGCACCCCGGGCGGGTCGACGTCATCGGCGCCGGGGCGCTGCTGTGGGGTGAGGTCGTCGCGCGCGTGGCCGCCGACGCTGGCGTGCGCGAGGTCACCGCCAGCGAGCACGACATCCTCGACGGGACGGCGCTGGCACTGGCTCGGGCGGAACCCCACCGGCCATGATCCGGCCGGCGTCGGCTCAGGCGGGCGCGGTCCACAGCTGGACGCGGTAGGCCCCGTGGTCGTCGGTGTGGTCCAGCACCCGCCCCGCGGTCACCACCGGCACCTTGGGGCCCGGTCGCCACGCCCCGTCGACCATCCCGCCCACCACCCACACCCGGTCGTAGCGCCGTACCGCGCCGGGCCACCACTGCGCCGGCAGCTCGATCCCGGCGATGGTGCCGCTCTGCAGCGGGGTGCGCAGCAGCAGCGCGTCGACGAGGTCGAGGTCGTCGGGTGCGTAGTAGTCGAACATCCCCCGGTCGGCGCCCTCGAGGAACACCACGGCATCACCGGGCCTGGCGAGGCCGGTGACGCTGGCGGCCGCGGCGCGCGGGTCGTCGATGGGCGCGTTCGTCATCCGGTCGGACACGGCGGTGCCCAGCGTCGGGGCGAGCACCAGCGCGGCCAGCGCCGGCACCACGACCACCGCGTCGCGCCGCGAGCGGACCGCGGCCGCGGCCCCGGCGGCGGCCAGCACGCACACCGCGGGAACCATCGAGGAGGCGTACCGGTACTCGAAGTAGCCACCGCTGAGGCCCAGCGCGGCGACCGCCGCGGGCGGTGCCACCGCCCAGCACCCCACGACCACCGCCCGCTTCCGAGGCAGGCGGGTGGCCCCCAGCACGGCGAGGGCCAGCACGAGGGCCGCCGGCCACCACTGCTGCGCCAGGTTGTAGCGGAAGTCGGTGACGTCGAGCAGGTCGACCGCGCCGCCGGCCCGGGGCACGCGGTTGCGGTACCCCAGCGCCACCAGGGTGAGCCCCGTCACGGCCGCCGGCAGCCCCCGCGCGATCACCCCCGGCCGCTGGTGGCGGGGGGAGGCGAGCAGCAGGCCGAGCAGCGTCCCCGCCACGGCCGGCACGCCGGGCAGGGGGTGCAGGCACACCGCGACCACCGCGACCACCGCCAGGCCCGCCCCCGTGCGGGCGCTCGGGCGGTCGAGGTGGCGCAGGGCCAGCGCGGCGACCGCGGTCACCGCGGTGATCACCAGCGGGTACGGCCTCGCCTCGGCAGCGTGCTGGCTCACCGCGAGCGTGCAGACCACGAGGACGCCGCTGAGGGCCCCCACCCGGGTGCCGCCGACCCGCCGGCCGACGCTGGCGCACAGCAGCGCGGCGGCGACCGTGCCCAGAGCGCTGGGCAGCCTCAGCCAGGCCGACGACTGGTCCGCGAGGAGCCACACGTGCATGAGCGCGTAGTAGCCCGAGAGGGCGACGTCGGGGCCGGAGACCACGGCCACCAGGTGGTCCCAACCCTGCCCGGCCGTGGCGAGGGTGTACCACTCGTCGCGCCACAGGGCCTCCTCGTCGAACCCCCACACGGCGAGGACGGTCGCGAGCACGGCCCCGGGCAGGAAGGTGAGCGCCCCGTCGCCACCCCGGTCACCGGCCGTGGCGGTGCGCAAGCGGTGCACCGGATCAGAGTAGGACGAACCGGGCGCAGCCCGCTCAGGGCCCGCCCCGGTGCCAGCGACCCGCGGGGCCCACCGCCCGGCACGCCGTGGTCCGCCGACCGCGCCCGGCCGGCATGATCGGCGCGTGCACCGCCTCGCCAACCCCGTGCAGCGCTACGCCTGGGGCTCGCCGACCGCGATCCCCGAGTTCCTCGGCGCGCTCGAGGACGGCGCGCCGGTGGCCGAGGTGTGGATGGGCGCGCACCCGCTGGCCCCCTCGGTGCTGGTCGCGGACGACGCCGAGCCCCCGCCGGTGCCGGCGCCCGGTGCCCCTCGCGCGGTCGGCGCGACGCTGGACGCCGAGGTCGCCTCCCACCCCCGTGAGCTGCTCGGCGCCGACGTCCTCGCCCGGTGGGGCGCCCGGCTGCCGTTCCTGCTCAAGCTGCTCGGCGCCGGGGCGCCGCTGTCGCTCCAGGTGCACCCGAGCCTCGAGCAGGCCCGCGCCGGCTACGCGCGGGAGGAGGCGCTCGGCACAGCGCGCGACGCGCCGGAGCGCACCTACCGCGACCCCTGGCACAAGCCCGAGCTGGTCCTGGCGCTGACACCCTTCCGCGCCGTGTGCGGCGTCCGCCCGCCCGGCGCCACCCTGGCGGTCCTCGACGGGCTCGGGCTCGACGGGCCGGGCGGCGCGCCGTCCTCCCCGACGCTGGCGGCGTTCCGCGACGCGCTGCGCCGCCCGGACCCCGACGACGCGGTGCGCGCGGCGTTCGACGTCGCCGCCGGGGCCGGGGTGAGCGAGCTCGCCGGTGCCTGCGACACCCTCGCCCGAGCCAGCGCCGCGCGGCTGAACCGCTCCGGGGACGACGGGGAGCACGCGCAGGACGACCGGTGCGTGCTGGAGCTGCAGCGCGCCCACCCCGCCGACGTCGGCGTGCTCCTGTCGGTGCTGATGCACCACGTCACCCTGGCGCTGGGGGAGAGCCTGTTCCTCGGCGCGGGCCAGCTCCACGCGTACCTGTCGGGGCTGGCCGTGGAGGTCATGGCCTCGTCCGACAACGTGCTGCGCGCCGGGCTGACCCGCAAGCACGTGGACGTCGCGGCGCTGCGCGCGGTCCTCGACCTCACCCCGGGGCCCCTGCCGGTGCTGGCCCCGCGCCACCGCGGGGCGGGACTCCTCACCTACCAGCCCCCGGTGGAGGACTTCGGGATCGACGTGGTCACGGTCGGCCGCGAGGGCACCGGCTCCGGTGGCCCGCTGCCCGCCGAGCCGGGTCCCCGGATCGTCCTGGACCTGGAGGGCGACCTGCAGCTCTCGGCGCCGGGTGCGTCCCTGACCCTGCGGCGCGGGCAGTCGGCCTTCCTGCCCGCGGGCACCGACGCCGCCGTCGAGGGGCACGGGCGCCTCGCCATCGCCAGGGTGGGACGCGCCTGACGCGCGCCACGACCGGTGGGTGCGCCAGCGCGCGACGGCGCCGCCCGCCAGCCCCGGTGCGCCAGCGCCCTGGGACCGTTGTGGCGGAACGCCGCGGAAGGTACGGTCCCCCCGAGGCGATGGCGGCTCGGAGCCAACCCCCGCGTCGTCAGGAGCCCCCGGTGCCCACCGCCACGACCAGCCCCTCCAGCACCGCCGGACCTTCCACCGCTCCCGCCGGTCCTGGCGCCGTGCCCCCGAGCGGGACCACGGTCGGCGTCGTGGTGCCCGCGTACGACGCGGAGCGGTGGGTCGAGGCCACGCTGGTCAGCCTCCTCGCCCAGACCCACGAGGACTGGCGGTGCGTCGTCGTCGACGACGGGTCCACCGACGCCACCGCCGCCGTCGTGGCCCGCCTCGCCCGCCAGGACCCGCGGATCCACCTGCTGAGCCAGGCCAACACGGGATTGCCCGGGGCACGCAACGCCGGGCTGGCCGCGCTGCCCGCCGAGTGCGAGCTGGTGGCCTTCATCGACAGCGACGACACCTACCTGCCCGACGCGCTGGGCGTGCTCGTCGAGCGCCTCACCGCCCGCCCCGACGCGGTGGGCGCCTACGGCCTGGCGGAGTACATGGACGAGCGCGGTGAGCCCCTGGCGCTGGGTGAGCACCCGAAGCGCCAGCGCGAGCGCCGCCAGCTCATCGGGCGCACCCGCATGGTGACCCTGCCCGACGACGCGGACGCGACCTTCGACACCATGGTCGTCGCCGGCCCGATCTGGCCGCCCGCGGTCGCCCTGCACCGGCGGAGCGCCGTCGAGGCGGTCGGCGGCTTCGACGTGGCGTTCCCCATGCAGGAGGACTGGGAGTTCCTCATCCGCACCAGCCGGCTCGGCCCGTACGCGGCCACCGACCGGCACGTGGTCTGGTACCGCCGCCACGGCGCGAACATGACGTCGAAGTACTACGAGATCGCCCACCTGCAGGCCCGGGTGCGCCGGTTGGCGGCGGTCTCGCCGCAGAACACCCCCGCGCAGCACCGGCAGGTGGTGAACAGCTGGCGGTACCTGGAAGCTCGCCAGGTGCGGCAGCTTGCCCTGTACGCCGTCGCCGCTGTGCGGGCGCGCCGGTGGCGCACGGCTGCGCGCCTGGGGGTGGGCGCCGTCCTGGTCACCGCGACCCTCGCGGGGGCGAACCCCCCGCGCCTGCCGCGGGCCGCGGCCCGCTGGATGCAGCCGCAGGAGATGACCACCGACTTCCCGACGGGTGCGCCGGACGTCGGTGACCCCGCTGCCGCTCCCCCGGCGCCCCCCGCTGCGGGCACCGGTGGCGGGTCGCCCCCCGGCAGGGCGGCCGGGGCGCTCCCCGTGGTCGGGGTGGTGGTGCCGGCGTACGACGCGCAGCGGTGGGTCGGGGCGACCCTGCGCAGCCTGCAGGAGCAGACCTTCCAGGACTGGCGGTGCGTGGTCGTCGACGACGGGTCCACCGACGCCACCGCGGAGGTCGTCGCCGCGATCGCCGCCCAGGACCCGCGGATCCACCTGCTCCGCCAGGCCAACACCGGCCTGCCCGGCGCGCGCAACGCCGGGCTGGCGGTGCTGCCCGCGGAGTGCGATCTGGTGGCCTTCCTCGACAGCGACGACACGTACCTGCCCGACGCGCTGAGCGCCCTCGTCGACCTCCTGGCCCAGCGCCCCGACGCGGTGGGCGCCTACGGGCTGGCCGAGTACATGGACGAGCGGGGGCAGCCCCTGGCGCTCGGCGACCACCCCGCGCGCCAGCGCTCGCGTCGACAGCTGCAGGGCCTGGCCCGGATGCGCACCCTCCCCGACGAGGCGGACGCGACCTTCGCGACGATGGTCGTCGTCGGGCCGATCTGGCCGCCGGCCGTCGCGCTGCACCGGCGCGCCGTCGTCGACCGGGTCGGCGGCTTCGACGTCGGGTTCCCGATGCAGGAGGACTGGGAGTTCCTCATCCGCACGAGCCGGCACGGGCCCTACGCCGCCCTGGACCGCCAGGTGGTCTGGTACCGCCGCCACGGGTCGAACATGTCGTCGCGCAGCGAGGAGATCGCGCACCTGCAGGCCCGGGTGCGCCGGCTGGCGTGGCGCTCGCCGCAGAACACCGCCGAGCAGCGGCGCCTCGTGGCGCGCGCGTGGCGCTACCTCGAGGCGCGCCAGGCGCGCGAGCTGCTCCGCCACGCCGGCGCGAGCGCGCGCGCCCGGCGGTGGGGGAGCGCGTCGTCCGCGGGTCGCGGCGCCCTGGTCATCGCCTCGCAGATCGTGCGTCCGGGCCCCCCTGAGGTCAGCCTGCGCACCGCCCGGCTCGTCCACCCGGGGGCGATCGCCGTGCCCTTCCCCGAGACGGGCGGGCAGGGGCCGGGGACGGGCGGTCAGAGCGGGTCCCGGGCCGCCTGATCCCCGCCGGGCAGCGCCAGCTGCCGTGCCAGCCGCCGCCGGGCCCACCGCTGGCCCAGCCCCCACGCGGTCACCCGCCACAGGGCCTCGCGAACGATCGCGTCGTCCATCTTCGAGACCCCGTGCACGCGCTCGACGAAGGTGATGGGCACCTCTGCCACCACGGCACCCGTCCGCCACGCCCGCCAGGCCATGTCCACCTGGAAGCAGTAGCCCTGCGAGGCCACGTCCCGCAGGGGCAGCGAGCGCAGCAGGTCGGCGCGGTACGCGCGGAACCCCCCGGTGGAGTCCCTCAGCGGCAGGCCGAGCGCCAGGCGCGCGTAGAGGTTGCCGCCGCGGCTGACCAGCCGGCGCCGCAGCGGCCAGCCCACCGCCCGCCCGCCGGGCACCCACCGGCTCCCGAGGACGACGTCCGCGCCCCCGCCGCCGTCGTCGCCGCTGAGCCGCTCGAGCAGGCGCGGCAGCTGCTCGGGGGCGTGGGAGCCGTCGGCGTCCATCTCCACCACCACGTCGTACCCACGGGCCAGTGCCCACGCGAAACCCGCGAGGTACGCGGCGCCCAGGCCCTCCTTGCCGGCCCGGTGCAGCACGTGCACCCGCGGGTCGCCGGCGGCGAGGGCGTCGGCGAGCTCACCGGTGCCGTCGGGGCTCGCGTCGTCGACGACGAGCAGGTGCGCAGCGGGCACCACCGCGAGCAGCCGCCCGCTGACGGGCCCGAGGTTCTCCCGCTCGTCGTACGTCGGCACGA
Source organism: uncultured Quadrisphaera sp. (assembly GCA_964242735.1). Lineage (GTDB taxonomy): Bacteria > Actinomycetota > Actinomycetes > Actinomycetales > Quadrisphaeraceae > CADCUY01. Next base: position 85,017 of record CAXTAK010000009.1, read on the forward strand.
CCACCAGGACGCGCTCGACCATGGCACCAGGGTGCCGCAGCGGTGCCGCGCGACGGTGCCGGCCCCGCCGTACGCTCGACCCCCGTGGCACCCCGCCGCTCGACTCCGGCGGCCGGTCGGCTGCCCGGTCCGGTGGTGCCCGGTCCGGTCCCTCCGGGCAGCGGTTGGCCCGGGGACCCCGCGAGCGCCCGGACGCCGCGCGCCGCCACGGCCGGCGACGTCGCCGCGCTGGCGGGCTCCGCGCGGTCCGTGCCCGTGCTCGACGCGCGGGTCTCGGTGTGCCGGGCGTGCCCGCGCCTGGTGACCTGGCGCGAGGAGGTCGCCGCCGTCCGCCGCCGCGCGCACGCCGGCGAGCAGTACTGGGGCCGCCCCGCCCCGGGGTGGGGCGAGCAGCGGGCCGACCTGCTGGTGCTGGGGCTGGCGCCTTCCGCGCACGGGGCCAACCGCACCGGACGGGTCTTCACCGGGGACCGGTCCGGGGACTGGCTGTTCGCCGCGCTCCACCGCGCGGGCCTGGTGGACCGGCCGTCGTCGACCTCCGCCGGTGACGGGCTGGCCCCGACCGCGCCCGGAGGGCTGCGGGTCGTCGCCGCGGTGCGCTGCGCCCCGCCCGACAACGCCCCCACCCCCGAGGAGCGCGATGCGTGCGCGCCCTGGCTGGACCGGGAGCTGGCCCTCGTGCGGCCCCGCGCGGTGCTCGTGCTGGGTGGATTCGCCTGGGCCGCGGCCCTGGGCGCGGCGCGGCGCGCGGGGTGGTCGGTCCCCGTCCCCCGGCCCTCCTTCGGCCACGGCGCCCGCGCGGCGCTGAGCCCCGCCGCTCCCGGTGCGCGGCAGCAGCAGGGGGTGCTGCACCTGGTGGGCAGCTACCACGTGAGCCAGCAGAACACCTCCACCGGGCGCCTGACCGCGCCGATGCTCGACGAGGTGGTGGCGCTCGCGGCGGCGCTGGCCGCCCCGTGATCATCGCGACGCGGCGGCGCCACTAGGGTCCGGCGGGTGGTGCAGGTGAGGGTGCGGCGGTGGTCACGGCGCCTCGCGGGCACCACGGTGCTCTCCGAGGCGCGGCGGGCCCGGCTCCTGCGCTGGGGCGGCCTGGTGGTCGGTGAGGACACCCGCATCGAGCACGGCGTGGTCGCTCCGACCGAAGGGGTCACCATCGGGGTCGACTGCTACATCAACGTCGGGTGCGTCATGGACGCCGGCAGCGCCACCATCGACATCGGCGACCAGGTCAACATCGGCGCCTACGTGGTGCTCGCCGCGAGCTCCCACCACACCGGGGACCGTGCCCGACGAGCGGCCGGCATCGCGGACGCGCCGATCCGCATCGGATCGGGCAGTTGGATCGGCGCCGGGGTCGTCGTCCTCCCCGGCGTCACGATCGGTCCCGGCTGCATCATCGGTGCGGGGGCGGTCGTCACCGGCGACTGCCCGCCGGACGGGGTGTACGCGGGCGTCCCGGCGCGCCGGGTGCGCGAGCTGGGCTGACGAGCTCCCCCACCGCAGGTCGTGCGGCCCGCCCCACGCCCTAGTGTTGAGCCCATGACCGCGACCACCACGGCCGAGCAGAGCACCTCGCCGGCCGCCACGAAGCCCCGCATCCTCCTCCTCGGCGGGGGCTACATCGGGCTGTACACCGCGATGGGCCTGGTGAAGGCGCTGAAGCCCGGCGAGGCCGACGTGACCGTCGTCGACCCGCGGCCCTACATGACCTACCAGCCGTTCCTGCCCGAGGTCGCCGCCGGCTCCATCGAGGCGCGCCACGTCGTGGTCTCCCTGCGGGGGAACCTCAAGGGCGTCGAGGTCGTCACCGGTTCCGTGACCTCCGTCGACCACGCCGCGAGGACCGCCACGGTCGCGCCGGTGGAGGGCGAGGAGCTGGTGCTGCACTACGACCAGGTGGTCGTCGGTCTCGGTTCCGTCTCGCGCGTGCTCCCCATCCCGGGCCTGGCGGAGACCGCCATCGGCTTCAAGACCGTCGAGGAGGCCGCGGCCGTCCGCGACCACGTGCTCGACCGGCTCGACGTCGCGGCCAGCATGACCGACGCCGCGGCCCGCCGCCGGGCGCTGACCTTCGTCTTCGTCGGTGGCGGGTACGCCGGCATCGAGGCCCTCGCCGAGGTCGAGGACATGCTGCGCTCGGCGGTGGCGCAGTACCCGAACCTCACCCGCGCCGACCTCGATGTCGTGCTCGTCGAGGCCCTGAACCGGATCCTGCCCGAGGTGGGTGAGGAGATGGGGCGCTGGACGCTGGGGCAGCTGCGCGAGCGCGGCATCGACTGCCGGCTGGAGACCTTCCTGAAGTCCTGCGAGGGCGGGCACATCGTGCTCTCCGACGGCTCGGAGTTCGACGCCGACACGGTGGTGTGGACGGCGGGCGTGAAGTCGAACCCGGTGCTCGCCAGCACCGACCTGCCGCTGGACAAGATCGGGCGGCTGCGGGTGCGCGCGGACCTGCGCGTCTCCGGCGACGACGGCATCGTCGAGGGGGCGTGGGGCGCCGGCGACGCGTGCGCGGTGCCCGACATCACCAAGGAGCCGGGCCAGTTCTGCGCGCCCAACGCCCAGCACGCGGTGCGCGAGGCGAAGCTGCTGGCGAAGAACCTCGTCGCCGTGCTGCGCGGGGAGGCGCCCGCGGACTACAGCCACAAGTACGCGGGGTCGGTGGCGTCCCTGGGCCTGGGCAAGGGCGTCGCGGTGATCTACGGGGTGAAGGTCAAGGGCCTGCCCGCGTGGCTGATGCACCGCGGGTACCACCTGATGGCGGTGCCGACGTTCAACCGCAAGTTCCGCGTGCTCCTGGACTGGGCGGGGCAGGGCGCCTTCCGCCGCGACCTGGTGCCGCTCGGCCGCCGCGCGCGTCCGCGGGAGGAGTTCGTGCTGGCCGCGGCGAAGCCCCCAGCGCCGCGCCTGGCGGGGGCGGCAGCGCAGACCGGGCCCCGCTCCTAGCCGGTCGACCGCCGAGCCGCCGTCGGCGGCACCTGCCCTCGTAGCCCAACCGGCAGAGGCAGGCGCCTTAAAAGCGCTGCAGTGCGGGTTCGAGTCCCGCCGGGGGCGCTGGTCCGTCTGCGGGGACCGGCGGGGGTGCTGCACGCGATCCTTTACCCAACCATTACTCTTGTCCCATGCGCAGCCACAACCCCGTCCTCAGCAGCTCGGAGGCCTTCAAGGGCGGTGGGTACGCCGGCTTCGGCGCCTCCCCCGGCGCCCCGACGTCCTCCCGCCAGCCCGCCCCGTACCAGCAGGGCCCCTCGTCACCGGGTCCGTCGCTGGAGGACCTCTACGCCTCGCCGTCGGCCGGTCCGGTCCAGACCGGGCGGATGACCTACGACGACGTCGTGGTCCGCACCGGCGGGCTGCTCGCGCTCGTCGTCGCGGGCGCGGCGCTGGCCTGGTTCGTCCTGCCGATCGCCCTGGCCCTGCCGTTCGCGCTCGTCGGTCTCGTCCTGGGGCTCGTGAACTCCTTCAAGCGCGAGCCCTCCCCGGCGCTGATCCTCGCGTACGGCGCTACCCAGGGCATCTTCCTCGGCGCCGTGAGCCGCCTCTTCGAGGCCCAGACCAGCGGCATCGTCTTCCAGGCCGTCCTCGCGACCCTGGCGACCTTCGCGGTCATGCTCGGCCTGTACAAGAGCGAGGTCATCCGCGCGACGGCCAAGTTCAAGAAGATCATGCTCGGGGCGATCCTCGGCTACATGGTCTTCTCGCTGATCAACCTCGTCCTCGTCCTCACCGGCGTGGCCGACCTGCGCGGCGGGGCCCTGGGCCTGCTCATCGGCGCCGTCGGTGCGGTGCTCGCGGCGCTGTCCCTGGTGCTCGACTTCGACTTCATCCAGCGCGGTGTCGAGGCCGGCATCCCCACCCGCTACGCGTGGACCGCGGCCTTCGGCCTGGTCGTCACGCTGATCTGGCTCTACATCGAGTTCCTGCGCATCCTGTCGATCCTGCGCGGCGAGGACTGATCTCACCGCAGGTCCCGGACGCCGTCGGGCGGGCCGAGGTGGAGCTCGGTCGGGTGACCACCCGGCTGGCCGCCCTCGGTGCCGCCCGACTGGCGCGTCCGGGCTCGAGCGGCACCCCGGTCGAGCTGGTGCGCCCGCTCCTGCAGCACCTCGCCGACGTCGCCGCCCGCGCGGAGGGCCGGGTGCCCGCCGCGGTGCCCGCCCTGGCCCCTCACGCCCTCGGTCACCAGCTGGCGGTGCTCGCCTCCGACGTGCTGGACCTCACCGGCCCGGACGGCCCGCTGGAGGCGGACGCCGCGGACGACGTCGCTGACCGCCTCGAGGCCCTGCGCCGCTCGCTGCCGTGATCCTCGCTGCCCTGACCCCTCGCACCGGCGCCGATGACGGCGGACCGCCCTGCCCCACCGCAGTGGAGGCACGGCGGTGGGACCATGGCGGCATGGAGTACGTGGACAACGTCGTGGACCTCATCGGCGGCACACCCCTGGTGCGCCTGCACGCGGTGACCGCCGGCATCGAGGCGACGGTGCTCGCCAAGGTGGAGTACCTCAACCCCGGCGGGTCGGTGAAGGACCGGATCGCCGAGCGCATGGTCGACGAGGCCGAGGCCTCCGGGGCGCTGCTCCCCGGGGGGACCATCGTCGAGCCGACGTCGGGCAACACCGGGGTCGGTCTCGCCCTGCTGGCGCAGCAGCGCGGGTACACGTGCGTGTTCGTCTGCCCCGACAAGGTCGCGCAGGACAAGCGCGACGTGCTCACCGCCTACGGCGCCCGCGTCGTCATCACCCCCACCGCGGTGCCCCCGGACCACCCGGAGTCCTACTACTCCGTCTCCGACCGCCTCGCCCGCGAGATCGACGGGGCCTGGAAGCCCGACCAGTACTCCAACCCCGCCGGCCCGGCGAGCCACTACGCCAGCACCGGGCCGGAGATCTGGAAGGACACCGACGGCCGCATCACCCACTTCGTGACCGGGGTGGGCACGGGGGGCACCATCACCGGTACCGGGCGCTACCTCAAGGACGCCTCCGCTGACCGCCCGGCCTCCGCCGGGGGACCCGTGCGCGTCGTCGGCGTCGACCCCGAGGGCTCGGTGTACTCGGGGGGCTCCGGGCGGCCCTACCTCGTTGAGGGCGTCGGCGAGGACTTCTGGCCCAGCGCCTACGACCCCGCGGTGCCCGACGAGATCGTCGCGGTCTCCGACGCGCAGGCCTTCGCCATGACGCGGCGCCTGGCGCGCGAGGAGGGGCTGCTCGTCGGCGGCTCCTGCGGGATGGCGGTGGTCGGCGCCCTCGAGGTCGCCCGCCGGGCCGGTCCCGACGACGTCGTGGTGGTGCTCCTGCCGGACAGCGGCCGCGGGTACCTCTCGAAGATCTTCAACGACGGGTGGATGCGGTCCTACGGGTTCCTGCCCGCGCGCGCCGGTGAGGAGGGGCGCACGGCCGGTGACGTGCTGGCCGGTGCGCCCGCCGCTGGGCTGGTGCACGTCCTTCCCACCGCCAGCGTGCGCGAGGCCGTCGCGACCATGGCCGAGCACGGGGTCGCGCACCTGGTCGTGACCACCGCGGAGCCTCCGGTGATGCCGAGCGAGGTGAAGGGCTCGGTCACCGAGCAGGGCCTGCTCGACGTGGTGCTCACCGACGCCGCGCACCTGGACGACCCCGTCTCGGCGCACCTCCACCCGCCCCTGCCGCTGGTCGGGGTGGGGGAGGGCCTGGTGGAGCTGCGGGCGCAGCTCGACGCGCGCGGCGCGGTGCTGGTGGCGGCCGACGGTCGGCCCGCGGGCGTCCTCACGCACGCCGACCTCCTCCGCCACCTCGCCGGCTGAGGCCGGAGGGCCGCGTCAGCCGGCCTCGCCCGGCCGACCCGACCCGTTCCCCTGGCCCGACCCGCTCGCCTGGCCCGGCCCCCTCGCCTGGCCGTCCTGCCCCTCGGCCTGCCCACCCCGGCCGGCCCGCTCGCCCTCGTCGGGTTCGCGCTCCTTCAGGCGCAGCAGCCACGCGGTGCCCCCGAGGAGCAGCACGAGCACCCCGAGCACCGCGATCTCGGTGAGGTGGTCGGTGAACAGCTCGCGGTCGGTGCCCGCCTCGTCCGCCGCCCGCACCGACAGGACCACGATCTCCTTGATCGAGGCGATGATGCCCACCAGCAGGAACGGCTCGGCGACCAGCTCGCGCTTCGTCAGCGTCCGCTTCACCGCGAAGAGCAGCTCCACGACGATGAACACCAGCAGCAGGGCGTCGAGCGCCTCCAGCGCCGCCTCCTGCACGCCGAGCTCCCTGACGTCGAACAGGGTCAGGACGGAGCTGCCGAGGACGAGCACCGCGAGGACGACGAGCAGCGCCGCGATCGCCACGTAGATCACGTCCTCGGCGATGGTGAGCACCAGCGCCCCCACGCGCGCGTACCCGGGTCGTTCCTCGTGCTCGGCTGCCACGCCGCGATCCTGTCAGCACGCGGCGCTGCGGCCGTGGCAGCGCTGCCGGCGCTCAGCCCAGCAGCGCGCCCTCGCGGGGTGCCCGACGTCCGACCCCGCCGCTGCCCGCGGCGTCCTGGGCGGCGGCGAGCAGCTCCACCGCCCGTTCCAGCACCGGCACGGGGTGGGTGAAGGGCACGCGCAACCGGTCGTCGAAGGCGTGCCCGGTGCCGAAGCGCGACCCCGTGGCGATGCGCAGGCCCAGCGGCTCCGCGGCGTCGGCCAGCAGGGAGCTGGAGGTGCCCGCCGGGAGCTGGCACCACAGGGACTGCCCGCCGCCCGGGACGGGCACCTCCCAGTCCGGGAGGGCGCGCCCCAGCGCCGCGACGACGGCGTCGCGCTGCACCCGCAGCTGCGCGCGGCGGGCCGGCAGGCCGGCGTCCAGGCCGTCGAGGAGCACGCAGACGGCGAGCTGGTCGAGGATCGAGACCGACCCGTGGTCGCGCGACATCGCCGACGCCACCCGGTCGAGGAACGGCTGCTCACCGCGCAGCCACCCGATGCGCACCCCCGCCCACACGGACTTGCCGAGCGAGCCGACGCTGACCACAGCCCCCGGCCGGCCGAACGCGGCCAGCGGCGGCAGCGGGGCCTCGCCGTCCAGGCCCAGGTCCACGAGGGTCTCGTCGGCGAGGATGGTCACGTCCTGCTGCTGCAGGCTGACCACCAGGTGCTGGCGGTCGCCCTCGGTCAGCCGCGCCCCGGAGGGGTTGGACCACTCCGGGACGAGGTAGGCGGCGCGCGCGGCGGTCTGGCGCGCCGCCCGGTGGACGGCGCTGACGAAGGCGCTGGTGCGGGCGGGGTCCAGGGGCACGGGCACCGGCCGGGCGCCGATCATGGCGAGCACGTCGAGGGCGTTGGGCCACACCGGGTGCTCGACCAGCACGCGGTCACCGGGGTCGGTCATCGCGCGGAGGGCCGCGGTGATCCCCCCGGAGGCACCGACGGTGACGATGACCTGCTCGACCCGGGTGGGCAGCCCGCGGGTGGTGTAGCGAGCGGCGATGCGCTCGCGGAGCTCGGGCAGGCCCTGGGGGGCGTACCCGTGGCCGGGCAGGTGGTGGGGGAGCGCGGTCAGCGCACGAGCGTAGGCCTCGGCGACCTCGGGGGGCCCGGGGGGCGCGGCGAAGGTGAGGTCGAGCAGTCCCTCGCGGGCGGTGCCGGGCACCCACGCCGCGACGACTCCCCCGGCGTCGGGGGTGCGGGTCCAGGTGCCCGAGCCCTGGTGGGCGCCCGCCCAGCCCTGCTCGCGCAACCGGCGGTACGCGGTGGTGACCGTGACCCGGCTGAGGCCGAGCGCGAGGGCCAGCTCGCGCTCCGCTGGCAGGCGGGCGCCGACGGGGAGCCGGCCGTCGGAGACCAGGGACCGGATGCCGGCCGCCACCGAGGCGTTGAGGGGGGCGTGGAGGGTGTCGCGGCCGATCAGGTGCGCGAGCCGGTCGGCGGACACGCCGCCCCGTCCGGGCAGTGGGCGGTCATCCGGGGGCGTCACCGGTCCACTGTCCCACGATTGGCTCCATCACAACAGGCCAACCATGGTCGAGAATAGAGCCATGCTCATCGCGGCCCTCGTCCTCGTCGTCCTCTGGCTCTCCCTCGTCACGCTCGTCCACGAGGTCCGCGACGACGGGTACGGCCACCGCTCCGCTCCCGCGTCCCTCCAGGACTGGAGCGGGCCCACCATGCCGTCCGCCCCGTACCGCGACCTCGTCGAGCGCTGATCACGCCCCCCGCCGCACCGGGGGTCCCAGCTGTTCCTCCAGGACGCCTGGGACGACGACGGGGATCCCCGGTGCCGTGAGGAACGACGCAGGGGGGCACCGGGTGATCCGGGTGCCCCCCTCGGCGTCTGCGCTGCGGGTCGAGCAGCTCAGGCGCCGACCACGCCCACCGGGCACGTCACGCCGGTGCCGGCGAGACCGCAGTAGCCGTTCGGCACCTTGTGCAGGTACTGCTGGTGGTACCCCTCGGCCACGTAGAACGGCCCGGCGTCCGACGCCGGTCGCAACTCCGTCGCCACACCGCCCAGGCCCGCCGCGCGCAGCCGCGGCTCGAAGGCCGCGCGGGTGCGCTCGACCGCCTCGCCCTGCTCGGGCGTGGTCCAGTACACCGCCGAGCGGTACTCGGTGCCGAGGTCGTTGCCCTGCCGGTTGACCTGCGTGGGGTCGTGGGACTCCCAGAACACCTTCATCAGCTGCTCGGCGCTGATCCGGGCGGGGTCGTAGGCGACCATCACCGTCTCGGTGTGCCCGGTCAGCGCGGTGCAGGTCTCCTCGTAGGTGGGGTTCGGGGTGTACCCGCCCATGTAGCCGGCCGCGGTGGTCACCACCCCGTCCAGCTGCCAGAACTCGCGCTCGGCGCCCCAGAAGCAGCCCATCGCCACGTGCAGCACCTGCGTGCCCTCGGCCCACGGCCCCTCCAGCGGGGTGCCCAGCACGGCGTGGCGCGACGGCACGGCGTAGGGGCGCTGATCGCGCCCGGGCAGGGCGTCGGCGGGCGAGACCATCGTGGTCTTGGTGCGGCTGCCGAACAGGAACACGGGAACTCCTCGCGGTGGACGTCGTCACGGGGACTCCGGACGCAGCAGTCCAACACCGCGGCGCCCGCGCGCGTTCCTTACAGTGGCCCGGTGAGCGAGAGCACCTGGTCGACCGCCGGCTTCTCCACCCGCGCCATCCACGCCGGCTCCGAGCCCGACCCCACCACCGGGGCGGTGATCCCCCCGATCCACCTGGCCACCACCTACAAGCAGGACGGGATCGGCGGGCTGCGCGGGGGCTACGAGTACTCCCGCTCCGCCAACCCCACCCGCGACGCCCTCCAGATCGCGCTCGCCGCCGTCGAGCAGGGCACCCGCGCCTACGCCTTCGCCTCGGGCCTGGCCGCCGAGGACGTCCTGCTGCGCACCGTGATGCGCCCCGGGGACCACTTCGTCACCCCGGACGACGCCTACGGCGGCAGCCACCGCCTGTTCTCCCGCGTCGCCGCCCCGTGGGGCCTGGAGCAGTCCACCGCCGACCTGTCCGACGTCGACGCCGTGCGCGCCGCCATCCGCCCCGGGACCACGAAGCTGCTCTGGGTCGAGACCCCCACCAACCCGATGCTGCGCATCGCCGACATCGGCGCGCTGGCCGACCTCGCCCACGACGCCGGCGCGCTGCTCGTGGTCGACAACACCTTCGCGAGCCCCTACCTGCAGACGCCCCTGGTGCTGGGCGCCGATGTCGTCGTGCACTCCACGACGAAGTACGTCGGCGGTCACTCCGACGTGGTCGGCGGGGCGCTGGTGATCGGCGCCGACCCCGCGGGGGAGCTCGCGGAGTCCCTGGCGTTCCTGCACAACGCCGCGGGCGCCGTCGCCGGTCCCTTCGACGCCTGGCTGACCCTGCGGGGCCTGAAGACCCTCGCGGTGCGCATGGAGCGGCACTGCGACAACGCCGAGCGCGTCGTCGACCGCCTCACCCGCCACGCCGGCGTGACCTCGGTGATCTACCCGGGCCTTCCCGAGCACCCCGGACACCTGGTGGCCGGCAAGCAGATGCGGCGCCCCGGGGGCATGGTGTCCTTCCGCGTCGCCGACGCCGACGCCGCGGCGCGACTGGTCGAGCGGACGCGGGTCTTCACCCTCGCGGAGTCCCTCGGCGGCGTGGAGTCCCTCATCGAGGTGCCGGCGCGCATGACCCACGCCTCCGTCGCCGGTTCGGCCCTGGAGGTGCCGCCGGACCTGGTGCGCCTCTCGGTGGGCCTGGAGGACGCCGACGACCTGGTCGCCGACCTCGAGCACGCCCTGGGCTGAGCGGCACTTCGCCGACGCGGTGATCGCTGCGCCACACTGACCGCGTGCCCACCCAGAGCCGGCTGACCCGCGCGCCGCGCCGTCCGGGCCCGGACGTCGAGATGCCGCTCGCCGTCCGGGTCGCCGCGTCGTGGAGCTGGCGGCTGGTGGCCATCGGCGCCGGCGTGTACTTCCTCGGCAGGATCCTCGGGTTCTTCTCCGCCGTCCTGATCCCCCTGCTGGTGGCGATGCTGCTCGCGGCGCTGCTCGCCCCCGTCGTGGACTCCCTCGTGCGGGTCAAGGTGCCGCGGGTCCTCGCCACCACCGGCGTGCTGCTCGCCACCGTCGCCGTCCTGGTGGGCCTCGGCGGGTTGGTGACCGCCGAGTTCACCAGCAGCGCCGCCGGCCTCACCGCCCAGGTCAACAGCGGGATCCAGGAGGTCGAGGACTGGCTGCAGGACGGCCCCCTGGACATCGGCGACGACCAGCTCACCAGCTACACCGACCAGGTGCAGGCGCAGATCGAGACCAACGCCACCGCCATCGCCTCCTCGGTGCTGACCGTGACGTCGGCCGCGACGTCGCTGATCACCGGCGCCTTCGTCGTCCTGTTCCTGCTGATCTTCTTCCTCCAGGACGGCCGCAGGATCTGGGAGTGGTGCGTGCGCCTGCTGCCCCAGCAGGCGGAGGCCCCCTTCGACGGTGCGGTGCGCCGCGGGTGGATCACCCTGGTCTCCTACGTGCGGGCCACGGTGGTCGTGGCCTTCGTCGACGCCCTCGGCATCGGCATCGGGGCGTGGGCCCTCGGCGTGGAGCTGTTCCTGCCCCTCGCGGTGATCACGTTCGCGGGCGCCTTCGTGCCCTTCGTCGGGGCGCTGCTCACCGGTGCCGTCGCGGTGCTCGTCGCCCTGGTCACCGTCGGGCCGACCAGCGCGCTGATCCTGCTCGTGGTGGTGCTGGGGGTGCAGCAGCTGGAGGCCAACGTGCTGCAGCCCTTCCTGCTCGGCCGCGCCGTCTCCGTGCACCCGGTGGCGGTGATCCTGGCGATCTCCGCGGGCATCGTGCTCGCCGGCATCCCCGGGGCGCTGTTCGCGGTGCCCGTCGTGGCCGTCCTCAACACCGTCATCTCCTACCTCGCCCAGGGCGGGGACGGCGGGCCGCTGCCGGAGGAGGCCGGGGAGAACGAGGCCAGCGCGCCGCTGGAGCCCGACCCCGTGCCGAAGACGAGTCCCCTGGTGGACGACGTGAGGTCGGCGGGGGTCGAGAGCCTGACGGCGTCGGAGCCCGCCCGGTCGGCCGCGGGGCAGCTCGGCGGCAGCACCCGCACCGCGCACCCGCCGGTGAGCCGGTGAAGGTCTCCACGGCGAGGACCTCCACGGTGGTGCTCCGGCCCGTCGCTCAGCCCGTGAAGGTCTCCACGGCGAGGACCTCCACGGTGATGCTCCGCCCCGTGGGAGCCGTGAAGCTCGCGCTCTGCCCGGGGGCGAGGCCCAGGATCGCCGCCCCCAGCGGCGACTGCTCGCTGTAGACCTCCAGCTCCGTGCCGCCCCCGACCTCGCGGCTGGCCAGGAGGAAGCGCGTCTGGTCGCCGGCCACGCGGGCGGTGACGACCGTCCCGGGGGCCACGACGTCCGAGGCGGCCGCGGGGCCGACCTGCGCCGAGCGCAGCAGCTGCTCGAGCTGGCGGATGCGCGCCTCCTGCTTGCCCTGCTCGTCCTTCGCGGCGTGGTACCCGCCGTTCTCCTTGAGGTCGCCCTCCTGGCGGGCCGCGTCGATCCGCTTGGCGATCTCGGAGCGACCGGGCCCGGACAGGGCGGTCAGCTCGGCGGTGAGGCGCTCGAACGCCTCCTGGGTCAGCCAGGTGACGGCGGGCCTGTCGGACGTCGCCGGTGTGCTACCAGCCATCGGGGCCTCCTCGGGTGGGGGCGCGGGTCCCGCGACGGCTGCAGGAGCGGCCGCGGTCCTGCGAGAGGGGTCGACGCTACCAGCGCGGGGGCCGGGCCAGCGCCGATCGCCCGGTCCAGCGCGGAGCGCCGCCGGGCTCAGCCCAGCGCGCAGGAGGAGACCTGGCCGGTGACGGCGCGCTCGGAGGTGCGCACGTCGGCGGTCACCACCACCGTGGTCTCAGGCGAGGCCGGCACCGTCACGCTGCGCAGGCCCACCTGCGCCGCGCCGGAGCTGAGCGCCTCCACCTCGCACACTGCCACGGACCCCGCCGGCCTGGTCACCGAGAAGCTGACCCGCAGCGTGGCGTCCTCGTCGAGGTGCTCGTAGCCCGTGGTCGTGAAGCTCACCGCACCAGCGGTGGAGACGGCGAACCATGCGGCGTAGGCCACCCCCACCGCTCCCAGCACCACCGCGAGCACCGCCAGGCGCCGCCGTCGGGCGGGCGGGGACGCGGGGCGGGCCCCGTAGCGCTCCTGCGGGCGCCGTGGCGGGGGGAGGGGCGGACTCACGGCGCCCTCCCCCGTCCCGGTGTCTACCCTGGTCGCTGGAGCGACCGCGAGGTCACATCATCCGCCCGCCCCCCCGCGCTCGCCGGGGTGGGGCCGGGGCCGAGAGCCTGGAGGAACCCCGTGGAACCGCTGCGCCTGATGGCCGTGCACGCGCACCCCGACGACGAGTCGAGCAAGGGTGCTGCCGCGACCGCCCGCTACGCCGCGGAGGGGGTGGACGTCCTGGTCGTCACCTGCACCGGTGGTGAGCGGGGCGACGTGCTGAACCCCGCCCTGCAGCACGACCCGGAGGTCGAGCGCGACATGGTGGGGGTGCGCCGGCGCGAGATGGCCACCGCCGCCGCTGCGCTCGGCGTCGCGCACCGCTGGTTGGGCTTCATCGACTCCGGGCTGCCCGAGGGCGACCCGCTGCCCCCCCTGCCGGAGGGCTGCTTCGCCCTGGAGGCGGTGGAGGTCGCGGCGGAGGCCCTGGTCCGGCTGGTCCGCGAGTTCCGTCCGCACGTGATGACCACCTACGACGAGAACGGCGGCTACCCCCACCCGGACCACATCATGTGCCACCGGGTGTCCGTGGAGGCCTTCGAGGCCGCCGGCGACCCCACCCGCTACCCCGCGGCGGGGGAGCCGTGGACCCCGCTGAAGCTGTACTACCACGCGTGGGCGCGGGCGCGGATGGTCGCCTTCCACGAGCACCTCCTCGCCCTGGGCGTGGAGTCCCACTTCGGGGAGTGGCTCGAGCGGCGCCCGGCCGAGCAGGACCGGCCCATCACCACGCGCGTCGAGTGCGCTGACCACTTCCCCCAGCGTGACGCCGCCCTGCTGGCGCACGCCACGCAGATCGACCCGACGGGCTTCTGGTTCTCGGTGCCGCGCGAGGACGAGGCGCGGCTGTGGTCGACGGAGGACTACGAGCTCGCCCGCACCCTGCTGCCGTCCGAGCCCGGGGAGGTCGTCGAGGACGACCTGTTCGCGGGTGTGCGCGAGCACCTGGGGGCCGCGCGTGCCTGAGGCCGCCGGGGCCGGGCTCCTGCGCCTGGTCGCGGCTGCGGCTGACACGCCCGAGATCGACCCGAACGACGTGACGCCCGGTCCGGCCGGCTTCATCGCCACGTTCGCCGTGGTCATCGCCGTGGTCCTCCTGATGCGCGACTTCAGCCGGCGGGTGCGCCGCCTGAGGCTGCGCGGGGAGGCGATGGAGCGCGAGGCCGCGGATCGGCGTGCCGCGGACCCCCGCGTCGCGCAGGCGCCGGGCGTTCCGCCGTCGTCGGGGCCACCGGAGCCGCCGGCCTCCCGGCGGGGTCTCGACGGAGGCCCCGGTGATGTGCCCGGCGGAGGTCCCGCCGATGGCCCCGGCGGCGGGGGCCGCGACGTCTGAGGCGCCGGGGGCCGTGCTGGCGGTGGAGCGGCGGGCGTGGCGGTTGTCGCTGGGACTGCTCCTGCTGCTGCTGGCCACCGTCGCCCTGGTGGCCTGGCGCGCCCCGGGGTCCAGCGGCGGGTGGTCGGTCGCGATGTCGGTGGTGGGTGCGCTGGCCGTGGGGGGGCTGGTGGCCGCGAGCGCCCTGGCGGCGTCGGTGGCCCTGCAGCCGGTGGCTCCCGACGAGGTCGTCGTCGACGTGCCCAGGCAGGGCGCTCCCACCGCGCGGGTGAGGCCGTCACCGGCGCCGACCTCGCGCCTGCGCGCTGCGGTGGGCCTCGCCGCGGTCACCGCGGCGCCGGCGCTGCTCGTCGTGGTCCTGTCCGCCACCACCGGCCCGGGCCCTGAGACCGGCGGCCCCGACAGCGCCGCCGGCGCGCGGGCGGGGATCACGGCGCCCGCTCCGGACGTCGACGCGGCGCCCACCCCCGACGTCGACGCGGCGCCCACCCCGGAGGCTCCCGCGCCGCCGGCCGCCACGGCGCCACCGGTGGCTGCCGCCCCCTCCGCTCCTGCCGGCCCCTCCGCTCCTGCCGGCCCCTCCGCTCCTGCCGGCCCCTCCGCTCCTGCCGCCCCCTCCGCTCCTGCCGCCCCGTCCCGCACGCCACCGTTGGCTCCCACCCCGCCCCCGACCGGGGGCACCGCGTGCCAGGTCGTGGTGGCCAGCGGTGACACCCTGTGGCACCTGGCCGCCCGTGGGCTGCCCACCGGGGCCACGGACGCCGTCGTCGCTGCCGCCACCCTCGCGCTGCACGCGCGCAACACCGGGGTGGTCGGGGACGATCCCGACCTCCTCCTGCCCGGCCAGGTCCTCGACGCCTGCCCGTAGCGGCGGGCGCCACGACCCGGTGAGCTGATCCGGTCAACTGGTCCTGTCGGCGTCCCCGGTCAGCTCGCGGGGCTGCTCGAGGCGGAGGCCACCGCCAGGTACACCGCGACGGTGTGTGCGGCGAAGGCCGTCACGGTCAGCACGTGGAAGATCTCGTGGAAGCCGAACCAGCGCGGGCTCGGGTCGGGCCGCTTGAGGCCGTACACGAGCGCCCCGAGGCTGTACAGCACCCCACCGGCGACGACCAGCCACACCACCGCCGGCCCGCTCGCCCGCCAGAACTGCGGCAGGTACCCCACCACCGCCCAGCCCAGCAGCACGTACAGGGGCGTGTACAGCCAGCGGGGCGCACCAGTCCACGCGACCCGGAAGGCGACGCCGAGCACGGCCCCGACCCACACGGTGAGCAGGAGCGTGCGGGCGCTGCCGTCCGCCAGCAGCGCCACGGCGAGCGGCGTGCAGGTGCCGGCGATGATCAGGAAGATGTTCGAGTGGTCCAGTCGCTTCAGCAGCAGCGCGGCCGCCGGTGACCACGTGCCCCGGTGGTACAGGGCGCTGGTGCCGAACAGCAGCGCCGAGGTGAGCGCGAAGACCGCGGTCGCCCACCGCAGCGGTCCGTTCGGCGTCACCGCGACCAGCACGACGCCCGCGGCGACGGCGAGGGGGAAGGCCGCCAGGTGCACCCATCCGCGCAGCCGGGGCTTCACCGCGGCGACGACGTCGGCGACCACCGCGGGCTGCGTGGGGGCGTCGGGCACGTGGCGACGGTATCCGCCGGGCGACCCCCGCGCGGTCGCGGTGTGCTGCGCGCGGTGGCGCCCGAGTACGGTGCCGGAGTGCGGCCCGGCGTCCGTTCCCTGGTCCTGCCGCTCTACGAGCGCCGCCTGCGCCGCTGGCTCGAGGGAGCGGTCACCCCGCGGCACGTGGCGGTCATCCTCGACGGCAACCGGCGCTGGGCCGCGACCGCCGGGGCCCCCGCGGCCCACGGGCACCGCGCCGGCGCCGACCGGGTGCTCGACCTGCTGCAGTGGTGCGAGCAGGCCGGGGTGGAGGTCGTCACGCTCTGGATGCTGTCCACGGACAACCTCGCCCGCCCCCAGCACGAGCTCGCCCCCCTGATCAGCATCATCGAGGCCCTCGTCGACCGCCTGGCCCGGCAGGGGCGGTGGCGCGTGCGCCTCGTCGGCGCCCTGGACCTCCTGCCGGCGAGCACGCGCGCCCTCCTGCTGGGGGCGCAGGAGAGCACCGCGGCGGTCACCGGCCTGCACGTGAACGTCGCCGTGGGGTACGGCGGGCGGCGCGAGATCGCCGACGCCGTCCGCTCCCTGCTCACCGAGCACGCCGAGCGCGGGACGACCATCGAGGAGCTCGCGGAGGTCCTCGACGTGGAGCACATCGCCGAGCACCTCTACACCAGGGGCCAGCCGGACCCGGACCTCGTGATCCGCACCTCGGGGGAGCAGCGCCTGTCCGGCTTCTTGATGTGGCAGAGCGTGCACAGCGAGTTCTACTTCTGCGAGGCGTTCTGGCCCGACTTCCGCCGCGTCGACTTCCTGCGGGCGCTGCGGGCCTACGCCGAGCGGGAACGCCGCTTCGGGAGCTGAGAGCGGACCTCGCGACTGACCGGACACGGCTGCGAGGCGGCTCGGCAGTGACCGCGCGCCGGTGGACGAGTGGGAGCGAACTGGACACTCCGCCCACCCATCTGCTTCGGTGGGGCCGACATCCACCGGAGCACGCGGGTGGCCGCCGCCGCGTCGCGCGGCACGCCCCCCCGCTCGTGCACAGCCCCGCCCTTCCCCCGGGTGCGTCGAGCCGCGCCCGGTGACCGGTGCGCGCCCTCGTGCGGGGCTGCGCTGCGTGGAAGGCCGTCCGTGCCCGCTCGTCCCACCCCCCTGACCATCGTGGCCGCCGTGGCGCTCGCCGCCGCCGGCGCCTCCCTCGGCGCCGGCGGCACCGGACCCGTGGCGGCCCTCACCGGCTCGTCGACCTCCACGACCGCGCCGGCCGGAGGCGCCGTGCTGGCCGACGGCGCCCTGCTGGCCGACGGCCCGACGCTGCTGACCGCGGACCCGGGCCGGACGGTCGAGCTGATCGGCGGCACCGCAGCAGCGCCGGGCGACCCGGGCGAGCGCGGGCCCCTGGCCAGCAGCCGCGCAGCGCAGCGCCCGGCGCTGCTGCCGGGCGACCCGCAGGCCAGGGAGCAGGCGGACCTCCTCGAGGTCGAGGCCCGCCGCGCGGAGGAGGAGGCCGCCCGGACCGCCGCGATCGCCGCGGCCCAGGTCGAGCGGGAGACCGTCGCCCGGGCCGCTGAGCAGGCGCGGGCGGCCGCCGCCGCGGAGGCCGAGCGGGTGGCCGTGGCGCAGGCGGCGCTCGCCGACCCGCGGGGCACGGCCCGCGGGCTCGCCGTGCAGCGGGGGTGGGGCGAGGACCAGTTCACCTGCCTCGACCGCCTGTGGACCCGCGAGAGCGGCTGGCAGTGGGACGCCGACAACCCCACCTCCAGCGCCTACGGCATCCCCCAGTCGCTGCCCGGGGAGAAGATGGCCAGCGCCGGCGCCGACTGGCAGAGCAACCCCCACACCCAGATCCGCTGGGGGCTGCAGTACATCGGCGAGGTGTACGGCGCCCCGTGCGGGGCGTGGGCGCACAGCGAGGCCGTCAACTGGTACTGAGGCCGAGGCCGGCCGATAGCGTCGCCCCGGTGGGACCACCCGGAGGGTCGAGCGTGTCGCCGTGCCGGTGCCAGCACGACCGGGACGCGCACGAGCACCACCGCCGCGGCACGGAGTGCGCGCTGTGCGACTGCCGCGCTTACCGCAGGGCCGGGTCGCTGGCCGGGTCGTCGGCAGGGTCGCTGACGAGCTCCTGGGCCGCCTTCGCCGCCGGTCTGGCGCGGCGACGGGGAGGCGGGCGCCGGGGGTCGTGAGCCGCGGCTCAACCCGCGGACCCGTGGCGCCGAAGGGTGGAGGAGGACCCCGCGCCCCCGCGGGGACCGCCGCCGTCCGAGGAGCCCCCTGGTGCCGACCACCCCGACCACTGCTGCCCCCTCCTCGACCCACCTCCCACGGACGGCCGCTCCGACCGCAGCGGCCACGCCGGTCGCCGTGGTCGTGTGCGCCTACACCCCGGCGCGCCTCCACCTGCTCCTCGAGGCCGTGCGCGAGGCGCGCGCCCAGGCGGACGGCACCGACGACGAGGTCGTCCTGGTGGTCGACCACTGCGAGGAGCTGCTCGCGGCGGCCACCGCTGCTGTGCCGCCCGGGGTCCTCGTGGTGGAGAACGCGGGCCCGCGGGGGCTGTCCGGGGCCCGGAACACCGGCGCCCGGGCGACCACCGCCGACACGCTCGTCTACCTGGACGACGACGCCCTCCCGCGGGCGGGCTGGCTCGCCGCCCTGCGCGAGCGCCTGCTCGACCCCGCGGTCGCCGTCGTCGGCGGCGCCGTCCACCCCCGCTGGGAGGGCGGCGGCGCCCCGAGCTGGTTCCCCGCCGAGTACGGGTGGGTCGTCGGCTGCGACTACCGGGGCATGGCCGGCGACGGCGCGCCGATCCGCAACCCGATCGGCGCCTGCATGGCGGTGCGCCGCGCGGCCCTCGAGGCGGCAGGGGGCTTCTCCACCGAGCTGGGCCGCGTCGGCACCCTGCCCGTCGGCTGCGAGGAGACCCTCATGGGCATCCGGGTGCGCCAGGAGCTGCCCGACGCGGTGGTGCTGCGCGACGCGCGCTTCGCCGTCGACCACCTCGTGCCCGCCGCCCGCCAGCAGGTCGGATACTTCCTGCGCCGCTGCTTCCACGAGGGGCGCTCCAAGGCCGTGGTCGCCCGCACCGTCGGGGTCGGCACCGGGCTCTCGGTGGAGGCCGCCTACGTCACGCGCACCCTCAGCGCCGCCGTGCTGCGCGCCGCCCTCGCCGCCGTGCGCGGCGACGCCGGTGCGCCCGCCCGGGCCGCCCTGCTCGTGCTCGGGCTGGCGCTGACCGTGGTCGGGGTGCTCACCGCCCCCCGGGCGCCCGCGCCCCGCCCAGCCGGTGGCGCCGACCCCCTCGCCGAGGACGAGCTCGTCACGGTCGTCGTGTGCACCCTCGGCCGCGACCCCCGCCTGGTGGGCACCGCCCTGGCGGTCCTGGACCAGAGCCACCCGCACCTCGAGCTCGTCGTGGTCGACAACGACCCGGCCTCGGGACGGGTGGACCAGCTGCTGTCGCCGATCACCGACCCGCGCCTGCGGATCGTGGCGCAGCCCGTCCGCGGGCTCTCCGCCGCCCGCAACGCCGGCCTCGACGCCACCACCGGCGCGCTGGTGGCCTTCACCGACGACGACGCCGTGCCGGACCCCACCTGGGTCCAGGAGCTGCTCGCCGTGCTGCACCGCGACGCCGCCGCGGCCGTCACCTGCGTCACCGGGCGGGTGCTCGCCGCCGAGATCACCACCGCCGAGCAGGGCTGGTTCGAGGAGTCCGGCGTCTTCGACAAGGGAGGGGCGGCCGCGGTGTGGACGGCAGCGTCGACGGGGTCGTCCGCCCACGCGGGGCTGGAGGGGCTGGGCGCCCCCGGTGTGCGCTCGGCGTTCTTCCCGTACACGGCGGGGGAGATGGGCAGCGGCAACAACATGCTGTTCCGCACCGCCGCCCTGCGCGACCTCGGCGGCTTCGACGAGGCGCTGGGCGCCGGCAGCCTCGCCAAGGGCGGGGAGGACCTCGACATCTTCCGCCGCGTCATCCTCGGCGGCGGCGTGCTCGTCTACACCCCGGACGCGGTGGTGCGCCACTTCCACCGGGAGAGCTACGCGGCGCTGCGAGAGCAGATGCACGGGTACGGCGTCGGGATGTCGGCGGTGCTCACCAAGCTCGTCCTCGGCGGCGGTCGCCCGGCGCTGGGGGTGCTGCGCTGCGTCCCCCGCGGGCTGCACACGCTGCTCGCGCCCGGGTCGAGCAAGAACGCCAAGAAGCCGGCCGAGATGCCGCGCGAGCTCATCTGGGTCGAGCTGCTGGGCTACCTCGTCGGCCCGTACCTCTACGTGCGCAGCACCCTGGAGGCCCGCCACCGCCGCGCCGTCCCGATCACGACCTGGTGGGCCGGGGCGCGGCGGTGAGGAGGCGATGAACGCGCCCGCCGCGGTGCCCGCGCTCGCGCGCCCCGTCGTCCCGGCCCCCGGTGCGGCCTCCCCACCGTCCGCGGCGTCCGCAGCGTCACCCGAGCCCGCGACCTGGTGGGACGCTGCGGCACGGCCGGCGCTGGTCGTCGCGGCCCTGCTGGGCGCGGCGTCCGTCGTCCTCGCCTGGTCCGCGGCCTCCGGTGCGCTCCTGCCCCCGGTCCCGCTGCGCGCAGCGCTCGCGGCGGTGGCGGCCGCGCTGCTGCCCGGAGCGCCGGTCGCGGTGCTGCTGCGCCTGCCCAGCCGCGCGCTCAGCCTGGCGCTGGCGACCGCGGTCTCGCTGTCGGTCACCGTCCTGCTCGCGCAGACGTCGATCGTCACCGGCTCCTGGCACCCGGTGAGGGCGCAGACCGGCCTGGTGGCCGCGTCCCTGGTGCTGTGCGCCCTGGCGTGGCGGCACCTGCCCGCCCGCCCGTCAGGCCCCCCCTCGAGCGCAGCACCGCCGGCGCGCGCCGCCCGCACAGTGCGGCACAGCCCCTCGCAGCGGTGGTTGTCCCTCGGCGCGCTGGGGGTCGCCCTGCTGCTGTTCTCCGCTCAGGCGAGCACGCTGGACGTCGGCGGCGCGGGCGCCCTGGGCGTCGTCACCCAGGTGCGGGCCCCGTACGTCGTCGCCCTCGCGCTGATCGCCCTGGTCATCGCGACCGGACTGCGCCGACCGGCCGTGGACCCCGTGGTCCTGACCCTGGCGTGCCTCACCCTCACGGCCGTCGTCACCACGCTCGTCAGCGCCGCCGACGGAGCGGCGTCCGTGCCCACCGGCTGGGTGCACCGGGGCCTGGTCGACGTGCTGGTGGAGCTCGAGGCGCTGCCGCGCGGCCTCGACGCGCGCTTCAGCTGGGCCGGGTTCTTCGCCGCGGCCGCCCACCTCGTGGTCGTCGCCGGGCTCGACGACGTCCAGCCGTTCCTCGCGCTCGCCCCGGTGGCCTTCGCGGCCCTGCTCATGGCACCGCTGCACGTGCTGGGGCGTGCGCTGACCGGCAGCTCGCGCACGGCGTGGGTCGGCGTCGTGCTGCACGTGCTGGCCAACTGGTACCAGCAGGACTACTTCGCGCCCCAGGCCCTGGCCCTGGTCCTGCACGTCACGGTGCTGGCCACCCTGGTGTGGTGGTGGCGGGCCGCACCGGTGCCCGCGCCGCCCGGCGCACGGGTCCGGTCACGGGTCGGGGCAGCGCTGCGCCGCACCCCCGGGCGCCCGCCCGGGGTGGGGCCCCGGCGCGCCACGGCGCTCGAGGGGCTCCTGCTGCTCGTGGTCGCCGCCGTCGTCGTCAGCCACCAGCTGACGCCCGTCGTGCTCGTGGGGTCCCTGGTCGTCCTCGCCGCGACGGGCGCCACCCGCTTCACGTCGCTGTGGCTGGCCGGAGTGCTGCTCTTCACCGCCTGGTTCAGCCTGGGCGCCTCCGACTTCTGGCTGGGACACCTCGGCACCGTCCTCGGCGACGTGGGGCGTGTCGGGTCCACGCTGGAGGGGGCTGTCAGCGACCGGGTGGGCACGCTGCCCGGCTACCAGGCCGGGCAGTACCTGCGCCTGGCGAGCTCCGGGTCCCTGGCCGTGCTCGCTGCCCTGGGGTGGTTCCTGCGCCGGGGGCGCCCGGGCTGGGTGCTCGGCACCGCGCTCGCGGCCGTGCCCTTCGGCCTGGTGCTGGTGCAGAGCTACGGTGGTGAGGTCGCGATCCGCTGCTTCGTGCTGGCCTCCCCGGTGCTCGCCCCCCTGGCGGCGAGCGCGGTGGTCCGCGTGGCGCCGGTGCGCGTGCCCGCCGGTCAGCGGGAGCTCGGCTGGCCCCGCGTGCTGGTGCTCGCCGCGGCGGTGCTCGTCGGGGCGCTGGCCCTGACGGCGACGCGCGGGCTCAACGCCTCGTTCGAACGGGTCACGCAGGCCCAGGTGGTGCTCGGGGCGGAGCTGCTGGCGGGAGCGCCCGACGGCGCCACGGTGATGACGTGGGGCAACTCGCCATACCTGGTCGGGACGCGCCTGCAGGAGGTGGACGTGAGCGTGGTCTACGGGCCCGAGCGCCCGCGCTGCCTGGAGCGCCCCGCGGCCTGCACGCTGCAGACCCTCCCCGACCACGTGCTCGTCACCAGCGCCCACGAGGCGCAGGTCGTGCTGCAGTCGGGCGTCGCCCCGGGCTGGGCGGCCGCGGGGGTGCAGGAGCTGCTCGCCTCCAGGCTCTACCGGGTGGTGGCGGACGACCCGGACCAGACCCTCCTGCGCCGGACCGGTGCACCGGCCGCGGGGGCCCCGCGGTGACCGCGGCCAGCGTCACGGCCTTCGCCGTGGCCGCCGCCCTGCTGCTGGTGCTCTCCGTGGTCCGCGAGCGCGAGGTGCCGGCGAGCGGCGCGACCCGCCGCACGCCACGGGCCGGCAGGCTCTGGGCCGGCTGCGTGCTGGCCGCCGCCGTGGCGCTGGTCGCCACCGCGGGACGGCTCGCGGGGATGGCCCTGTGAGTCGCCTCGTGGGCGGCCGGGTGCGCGGGCTCGGCGTGCTCACCGCGACGGCGGGCCTCGCCGGCCTCGCGCTGTGGGGCGCCGCCGGCCTCCAGTCCGAGGCGGCGCCGTCGCCGGGCGGCGCGCTGGCGCGCGGCGGCCCCGCAGGCGGCGGGCTGGCCGGCCTGGGCGGCGCGCGCCCGGCTCCGGTGGCTCCCAGCGTGCCCCCCGCGCTCCAGCTGCCGGCTCCGCGCGGCGACCTGCCGGGCTGGCAGCAGGTGTTCGTCGACGACTTCGACCGCGAGGCGCTGGGCGAGGAGTGGTCCGCGTACACGGGCGAGCCCGGGGGTGACCCCTACAGCCGCTGGGAGCCCTCGCAGGTGATCCTCGGGGACGGCAGCCTCCGTCTGCGCGGAGAGCGGGTGGACGGGCGGTGGGTGACCGGAGGCGTGTCGAACTGGCGTCACAGCCAGACCTACGGCAAGTGGGAGGTCCAGGTGCGCGTCGACCCCAGCGACGAGATCGCCTACCACCTGCTGCTCTGGCCGCAGGACGAGGTGTGGCCCCCCGAGATCGACTTCGCCGAGAGCTTCGACGGCAGCCGCCAGACCCTGAACGCCTTCTACCACGGCGCCGCCAGCTTCGAGGAGCGCTCCGTGACCATCGACATGAGCCAGTGGCACGTCGTCGGTGTGGAGTGGGAGCCCGGGGTCCTGCGCTTCACGGTGGACGGTCGGGTGTGGAGCGAGGTGCGCTCGGAGGCGGACGTGCCCGGCAAGCCGATGTGGCTGGCCCTGCAGAGCTCGTCATCCGCGTGCCAGAGGTCCATCGAGTTCGGCTTCGACTCCGCAGGCAGCTGCTCCCTCACCGACGTCCCGCCCGTCGCCGACGTCCAGGTCGACTGGGTCGCCGTCTACGCCCGGTCCTGACGCGGCGGCGGCCTCGCCCAGCCCGGATGTCGTCACGGAGTCCACGCTCGGTGCGCAGCAGCTGCTGCATGACCTCCCCGTCAGGTCACATCCAGTGACTACGGGTCGTGGTCATGGCCGAATGCGCCCAACGGGTGACACTGCGTAGCTATCACGGCTCATCTGGCGCCCAGCTCTCGCCAAGCACCGCGACTCGTCCTTACGTTCCGTGACGAAGCATCAGGGAACGCAACACGACGGGAGCAAGGACATGATCGGTACGAGGACTCGGTGGCTCCGCCTCTGCCTGCGGCGGACGACCGCCGTCACCGCACTGGCGGGGACGGCCCTCGTCGGCCTCACCGCGGTCCCGCCCGCGGCAGCCGCCGCGGTCCCGGCCTGCGGCTCCGGTGGCTCCGGTGGCTCCGTGAACGTGGTCGCCCACCCCGACGACGACCTGTTCTTCCAGAACCCGCACGTGCTGGGCGACGTGCGTGCCGGCACCTGCACCACGACGGTCTACGTCACGGCGGCGGACGCCGGGTACGCCGACAGCTACTGGCAGGGGCGCCAGCGCGGGGTGCGGGCCGCGTACGCGGTCATGGCCGGCGTCCCCGACGCCTGGACCACCACGGTGGCGTCCGTGGCCGGCCACGCCGTCGTGGTGGACGTGCTGGACGCCGCACCCTCCGTGCGCCTGGCGCACCTCGGCCTCCCCGACGGCCACCTCGACGGCCGGGGCAGCGCGCGCTCGGGCTGGACCAGCCTCGAGCAGCTCGAGCGCGGCTCGATCCAGGCGCTGGGCACGCTCGACGGGTCCTCCAGCTACACCCGTGCCGACCTGGTGGCCACCGTCGGTGGGGTCCTCGCCATGACCGGCGCCGACCTGGTGCGCACCCAGGACTTCGCCGGGACCTACGGCGACGGCGACCACAGCGACCACTACGCGGTGGCCCGCCTGGTCGCCGAGGCCCGTGCCGCCGCGCTGCCGGCGTCCGAGCTCGCCGGCTACGCCGGCTACCCGACGGAGGCGCAGGCGGAGAACGTCACCGGCTCCGACCTGGAGGCGAAGTGGGCCGCGATCAGCGCCTACGCCCGTCACGACCCGCTGATGTGCGCGGACGCCGCAGCCTGCGGCGGGAGGCCCGAGAGCCGGTGGGTGCCCCGTGCCCACACCGTCGGCGCGCCGTCCCCGAGCCCGTCGCCCACGCCGTCGCCGTCGCCCACGCCCACACCGATGCCGTCGCCGTCCTCGTCCTCGCCGGTGCAGGTGGCGGGGTCGGGTCGGGTGAGCGCGTCGTCGGAGAACCCGGCGGACGCCCAGACGGCGGTCAAGGCCGTGGACGGGGTGGTCTCCGGCTACCCGGGGGACCACACCGCTGAGTGGGCCACCCGTGGTGGTGGTGCGGGCAGCTGGGTGCAGGTGGACTGGGCGCAGCCGGTGACCTTGGGCAGGGTGGTCCTGCACGACCGCCCCAACGCTGATGACCAGGTGACCTCGGCGCGGGTGACGTTCTCGGACGGGTCCACGATCGCGGTGGGCGCGTTGAGCAACGAGGGGTCCGCGGTGGTGGTGTCCTTCCCCGCGCAGGTGACCACCAGCGTGCGGGTCACCGTCCAGGGCGTCAGTGCCAGCACCCGCAACACCGGCCTCTCCGAACTCCAGACCTGGACGGTCCCGAGCCCGTCGCCCACGCCGTCGCCGTCGCCCACGCCCACACCGATGCCGTCGCCGTCCTCGTCCTCGCCGGTGCAGGTGGCGGGGTCGGGTCGGGTGAGCGCGTCGTCGGAGAACCCGGCGGACGCCCAGACGGCGGTCAAGGCCGTGGACGGGGTGGTCTCCGGCTACCCGGGGGACCACACCGCTGAGTGGGCCACCCGTGGTGGTGGTGCGGGCAGCTGGGTGCAGGTGGACTGGGCGCAGCCGGTGACCTTGGGCAGGGTGGTCCTGCACGACCGCCCCAACGCTGATGACCAGGTGACCTCGGCGCGGGTGACGTTCTCGGACGGGTCCACGATCGCGGTGGGCGCGTTGAGCAACGAGGGGTCCGCGGTGGTGGTGTCCTTCCCCGCGCAGGTGACCACCAGCGTGCGGGTCACCGTCCAGGGCGTCAGTGCCAGCACCCGCAACACCGGCCTCTCCGAACTCCAGACCTGGACGGTCTGAGGGCAGTCCGCCGCGGCCTCGCCCTGCCGCGCGCGTTCCGCCCGACGGGGGATCTCACGGCCCCGGGTACCAGTGCGGGTCCCGACCTGCCGAGATGACCAGCATGGGGACCACCGCGCCGGCCGAGCCGCAGGCCGACGACCAGATCGACCCCGAGCGCGGGACGGCAGGTGGAGCCGAGGGCGTCGCAGGGCAGACCGCGATGGCGGGGCTCTTCGGGCGAAGCATGCTCTACGTCGTCGTCGGCTCCCTGCCGCTGGTGACCGCCACCCTCGTCTCCCCCGTCCTGGCGCACGTGCTGGGGCCCGGTGACTTCGGGCGGCTCGCATCGGCGATCGCGCTGCACCAGGTGCTCATCGTGCTCGCCACGATCGGGCTGGACCAGGCGCTGGTCCTCCAGCGCGCCGACGAGGGGAGCGACCGCGGCGCACGCGGCCTCGTGGCCCTCGGCGTGGCCATCGCCGCGGTGGCCACCGCGGCCGCCGCCGTCACCGCACCGTGGTGGAGCGGGGAGCTGGGCTTCGACGGTCCACCGGTGCTGCTGGCGGCCGCGGTGGCGTGGACGGCGCCGGCGGCAGCGGTGCAGCTGGCGCTGGCGCTGCTGCTGAGCCAGGACCGGCTGCGGGCCTTCACCCTCGTCAGCCTCGTCTCCGCGGTGGGCGGGCAGGTCGGGGGGCTCGGTGTGGTGCTCCTGGTCGAGCGCAGCGCCGACGCCCACCTCGTGGGCACCGTGGCGAGCCAGGTCCTGGCCATGGTCATCGCCCTGGTGCTCGTCCGACCCCGCTGGCGTGGTGTCCTCGACCTCCCCGTGGTCCACCGCGCCCTGCGCTTCGGGGCGCCCCTGCTGGTCAGCGGCCTGTCGGTGGTGGTGCTCAACGCCGGGGACCGGCTCGTCGTCCAGCGCCTGCTGGGGTCGGCGGAGGTCGGCCGCTACCAGGTGGCGTACACGGTCGGCTTCGTCGTCGTCCTGCTGCTGGGCCTCGCGAGCCAGTCGTGGGCCGCCCCGCTCGCGGCGGTGCGCGACGAGGCTGAGCGGTGGTCCCTGATCACCCGGTCGCGCGACGAGCTGCATCGACTGGCCCTGCCCGCGGTGCTCGGCGTCACGCTCGCCGCGCCGGTCCTGCTGAGGGTGGTGGCTCCGGCGAGCTTCGAGCCCGAGCGGCTGCTGGTCGTCACCTTCCTCGTGGCCCTGTCCGCCTTCCCGGTCGTCGCCGGCAACGCGAGCGCCAGAGCCCTCATCACCGCTCGCCGCAGCCGACCCCTCGCCCTCAGCGGCGTCTGCGCCGCGGCCGTCAACACCGCCCTCAACCTCGTGGCGGTGCCTCGCTGGGGCATCGCCGGAGCGGCTGCGGCGACGGTGGTCGCCTTCACCGTCCAGGCGGTGCTGCACCGTCGCGCCCTGCCCGCGGGGCTGGCGTGGCAGTCCACCCCGTCCCGTCTGGTGCTCCTCGGGCTCGCCGTGTGCGCCGTGTGCGCCGCTTCCACGCTCGCCCCCCAGGACGCCGGGTGGATCGCCGTCCGCTTCGTCGCGGCGCTGGCGTGCCTGCCGTGGCTGCTGCACCAGCTCCGCTCAGCCCGCGGCGCCGACCGCACCGCCGCGCCGTCCTCGCCGTGAGCCGGTCGCTCAGGCGGGCGTGCGGGCACCCGGACGTCGCGCCCCCGCGCTCAGGAGCCCCTCGAGCTCCGTGACGTGCCGGCCGAAGGAGAAGCCCGCCCGCGCCGCGCCGCTGCACTCCGCGGCGAGCTGGGGCTGCGTCTCGCGCCAGCCCGCCAGGGCGGTGACCGCGTCGGCGAGGCCCTCCACGTCGCCGGGCTCGACCAGGAACCGCCCCAGCGGGCCGCTCAGCACCTCCGGGACCCCACCGACCCGCGACGCGACCACCGGCCGTCCCGTCGCCAGTCCCTCGAGCGCGACCCGCCCGAAGGACTCCGGCAGCTGCGAGGGGAAGAGCACCACGTCGGCCGCGTGCAGCAGGGGGACGACGTCGCTCTGCGTCGGCAGCAGCGTCGCCCCTCCCGACCCCACGAGCGCCCGCACCCGCGCGGCGGTCTCGACGTCGTCGGGTGGGACCTCGCCGGCGAGCAGCAGGTGCGGCGTGGACCCCGACACCGCTGTGCGGACGATCCGCGCCCACGCGTCGAGCAGGGTGCGGACGCCCTTCGCGGCCTCGAGCCGGCCGTAGCTGAGCGCCACGAAGGCGTGCTCGGGGACCCCGAGCGCAGCGCGGGCGCGTCGCCGCTCCGCGAGGCCGCCGACGGGGTAGCCGACCTCGGGAACGGCGTTGTGCAGCACGGTGATCCGCGACGGGTCGATGCCGGCCGCGGCCCACTGGCGGCTCATGTAGTGCGACACCGCGATGAAGCCGTCGACGCCGCGTGCCAGGACGGGCGTGAGGCTCGGGCGGAAGTTCGGCACGTGGTGCAGGTGGCACACGAGCGGGGCACCGGCCCGCCGGGCCACGACACGGCCCCACAGGATGTGCTCGAAGCGGTGGAGCCACACCACGTCGGGTCGCAGGGACGCCGCGAGCACCGCCGCCGGGCGGTAGCTGCGCCAGTCGCGCACCGTGTGCTGCAGCGACCAGCCGAAGGGGTGCGGGCCGTGCAGGACCACGCCCGCCGCCTCCATCTCCCGCTGCAGCGGGAGACCGGTGCTGAAGCGGTCGGGGCCGAAGACGACGTGGACCTCGTGGCCGGCGGCGACCAGCGCGGCCGAGGTCTCCAGCACGTTGACCTCGACGCCGCCGAGGCGGGCCAGCTCGAGCACGTGGGTCAGGATCCTCATCGCGCGTCACCCTAGGTCGCTCGCAGCAGCGGCGAGCGGCTTCGCGGCGACCCAGCGGCGCTCCAGCAGACCGACCGCCGTGCCGATGCTCGAGCGTGCACCGACAGCCCCTCACCGCCCCCGTCGCAACGCCCACCACGGCGCCCGTCACGGC
>CAXTAK010000009.1:113613-124781 GCA_964242735.1 uncultured Quadrisphaera sp.
TCGTCACCGTGGGCCCGCTGGCCGTGCCTCCCGTCGACGACCTGCGCGCGGCCGCCACGGCGTGGGCGGAGCGCGTGCCCCGCGCCAGGCTCCGCCAGGACCTGGACGCCCCGGCGGGCCTGTGGCGCGAGCACGCCGCGTCAGCGGAGGAGGCCGGCCACGCGGCGGTGGTGCTCCGCGAGGGCCCGGGACCCGACGGAGCGGGCTTCGGCGCCTTCTGCCGCGACGTCGACGCCCTGCGTGCGGGCTCCACACCGGTGCGCTGGGTGGTCTCGGGCCGCTACCTGAGCCTGGCGCTGGACCACGCGGTGGGCGACGCCGGCCTGATGATGGCCCTGCTCAGCGGTCTGGTGACCACCGCCCGCACCGGTGAGCTGCCCACGGTCCTGGAGCAGCCCGACACCGGGCATCCCCTGGCCCGCGCGCTCGCGCACCACTACCGCGGCCGGTGGGACCGGGTGCGGGCGGCCGCCGCCGCGGTGCAGCCGGGCGGTCCCGTGCAGCCCGGCGAGCCGAGGCAGCAGGACGGCGACCGGCGGCCCGCGATGACCGCCGTCCACGCCTTCGCCTCGCCCGAGACCTCCACCCGGCTGAAGGCCTGGCGCCGCGAGCACGCTCCCGGCCGGGCCGTGACGGCGGTGCACACCAGCCTGGTCAGGGCCGGTCTGGCCGCCGCGGGCGCGCCGCCGCGCGGTCGCCCCATCGTGCTGGTCGACGCCCGGCGCTACCTGCCGGCCGGGTCGTCGGTGCACGGCAACTTCGTCGCCGGCCTCGACCTGCCGGTCACCGACCGGTGGGGGATCGACGAGGTGGACGACGCACTGGCCCGGGCGCTGGAGGCGGGCCGGCCGCTCACCGCGATGTCCGCCGGGATCACCCGGGGCGCAGCGCGGGCGCTGCGGGCGCGCGTCGGCGCCGCCCTGGCGCCGAGCGGCGGGGGCCAGCCGCCCCCCGCCCGGTCACAGCGCGCCCCGCTCGACCCGCGGCCGGTCGTGGCGGTCACCGGGATGGGCGGCTTCGCGAGCATCGAGCGCCTGCCGTGGGTCGCGCCCCCGGGGGAGCGGCTGTTCTCCTCGATGTCGACGGCCTCACCCCGGGAGGGGGTGACCGCCGCGATCACCGAGGTCGGCCGCGCGCTGCAGGTCTCCCTGTCGTTCCACGGCAGCGTCTTCGACGCCGCGGTGATGCAGGACGCGGTCCGGCGCATCACGCAGGACCCGCTCGCGCTCCTGGTCCCGGAGCGCCAGCCCAGCGGCGCGGACGGGGCGTGACGCGCCGACGCGGTCCCCGGCACGTCCCCGCGCTGCTCGCCGCGCTGCTCGTGTGCTGCGCGGGCACCGCCTGCGCCGCCCCGGACGATCCCGCCCTGGACGGTGGACCACCGGGCACCGGCGACCTGGTGGTGGAGCGGTACGAGCTCGACGGGGACCCGGTGATGGGGGTCAGCGGCCGCGGGCGGCCCGTCGAGGCCCTCGTGGTGTACCTGCACGGTCGGGGCGAGACGAGCACCGCGACGCTGGACGACCCGCAGCTGCGCGTCGTCACGCAGGCGCTGGTGGAGGCCGGCTACGCGGTGGTCTCCAGCGACGCGGGCGGTGACAGCTTCGGCAGCCCCGGTGCCCAGGGGGCGTACCTGCGGCTCGCCGAGGCGGCGCGGGAGCACTACGCCACCGACACCACCTTCCTCCTCGCGGAGTCGATGGGAGGGCTCGCAGCGCTGCCGCTGGCCGCTTCGGGCGAGGTGCGCGACCTGCGGGGCACGGCGGCGATCAACCCGGCCATCAGCCTGACCGCACCGTCGGTCGCGGCCCACGGCGAGGCGGCTGCGGCGGCGTGGGGCCGGGTCCCCGGCGGTGCCGACGACCCGCTGCTCCTGCCGCCGCACCGCCTCGCGGGGCAGCACTTCCGCTTCTACGTCACCGACGGGGACGACGTCGTCCCCACCCCCGAGCACGCCGGCGCGCTGGCCGAGCGCCTGGAGGGGGTCGCGGAGGTCTCCCTCGTGGGCTGCACCGGCGAGCACGTGGACCCGTCCTGCTTCCAGGCCCAGGACGTCGTCGCCTGGTTCGACGAGCGGCGCTGAGCGCCACCGCCGTCACGACACGCAGCCCGAGTGTCGCTGTGAGGCACTGGGCTGGGCCGTCCCACGCGGACGACGACCCGCTCGGGTCACGGAGCGTGGTCGCCGCCGATCGTCACCCCTAGCGTCACCGTGCGGTCACGACGCCGCCGACGTCGATGCTCGGGGTAGGGGGTGCGCGGTGCTGCCACGGCGACCGGCCCTCGCGCCCGCGGCGACAGTCCTGCTCCTCGCGGTCGGTGCGACGTCCTGCGGCTCGTCGCCGCCCCGGGAGCGCGAGCTCGCGGTGCCCGCTCCCTCGGGCGAGGCACTGCCGGTCGGTGACCTGCGGGGGTGGCGCCAGACCTTCGTCGAGGACTTCACGCGGAGCGCGGCGCTCGGCGACTTCACCGACGTCTACGGCGACCGCTGGTCGGGCTACGAGGGGTTGCGCGACACCTCCGGGGCGGGCCTGTACTCCGAGGCCCGCGTCGTCTCGGTGGGCGGCGGCGTGATGGACCTCCACCTGCGCACCGAGGACGGCGTCCCGCTCGTGGCGGCGCCGCTGCCCCTGGTCGACGGCTCGTGGGGGGGGCAGCTGCACGGCCGGTTCGACGTGCGCTTCCGCGCCGACCCGGTGCCGGGGTACAAGACGGCCTGGCTGCTCTGGCCCGACTCCGACGAGTGGGCCGACGGGGAGGTCGACTTCCCCGAGGGGAGCCTGACCGGGACCATCGGCGCGTTCGACCACTGCGTGAGCGAGCCCGAGCGCACCTGCTTCGCGGCCGACACGGGCGCCACCTACGACCAGTGGCACACGGCGAGCATCGAGTGGACGCCGGGCCGCGTGACCTTCACCCTCGACGGGGTCGTCGTCGGGGTCTCCGACCAGGCGCCGAGCACCCCCCTGCACTGGGTGCTGCAGACCGAGACCGACGGCGGCGCGCCACCCCCGACGGCGGCGGGTCACGTGGAGGTCGACTGGGTGGCCGTCTACGAGCCGTCATGACGATGTCAGTCACGCACAGTGACCCCGTGATGGTGATGGGCCTCTGACTACGCCATACTAGTGACCTGAGGGTCACATGTGGTCACGCACCGTTGCCAATGTGATCGGCGACTTCCTATCTTCGTCACATCAGCCACACAGGCTGTGACGGGAACGCAGAGATCCCACCCCGCGACCTTGGTCGCCGCGATGCGGGGTGGGGGAGCGAGTGGCGAAACCGACCCGGATCCACTCGTCACGGGGGTCCAGATGAACACCACGCAGAGCAGCTCCGCCACCAGCGCCACGATCACCGTCGTCATCCCGACCAAGAACGAGGCCCGCAACGTCGGCTGGGTCCTGGAGCGGCTGCCCGCCACGGTCACCGAGGTGATCCTGGTCGACGCGAACTCCGTGGACGGCACCGTGGAGGCCGCCCGCGCGGTCCGCCCCGACATCACCGTCGTCCGCCAGACCCGCCGCGGCAAGGGCAACGCCCTCGCAGCCGGCTTCGAGGCCTCCACCGGCGACCACATCGTCATGATCGACGCCGACGGGTCGATGGACCCCGCCGAGATCACCGACTACATCGCCGCCCTGGAGTCCGGCGCCGACTACGCGAAGGGCACCCGGTTCTGCGCCGGCGGCGGCAGCGACGACATCACCGTGCTGCGCCGCGCCGGCAACTGGGGTCTCAACTCCTTGACCAACGCCCTCTTCGGCAGCCGGTTCAGCGACCTGTGCTACGGCTACAACGCCTTCACCCGCGAGTGCGTCGCCGCCTTCGACCTCCCCACCGCCCACGGCACGACCGAGCCGCAGTGGGGCGACGGCTTCGAGATCGAGACGATGATCAACGTGCGGGTCGCCGTCGCCGGTCTGGCCATCACCGAGGTCGCCAGCTTCGAGAGCGAGCGCCGCTACGGCACGAGCAACCTCAACACCTTCCGCGACGGCTTCCGGGTGCTCGGCACCATCCTCGACGAGCGCCGCACCGCCCGAGCCCGCCGCGCGGCGGCCGTCCTGCCCACCACCGCGCAGCCCACCACCGCGCAGCCCCTCACCGCCCTCGCCCCCGTGCCGGCCCCTCGCCGTGCCGCCGACGACCACGCTCTGGTCAGCGCCTGAGACCGAGCGCCCCGCCCCGGCTCACCGGGGGGTCGGCGGCCTCGTCATCGACATCACGTCCAGTGCGGCGTCCAGCGACTCCTCGGTGACATCACCCCGCTCGACGTGCCCCAGCGCCACCACCGCCTCGCGGACCGTGACCCCGTGGGCGACGGCGTGCTTGGCGACCTTCGCCGCGGCCTCGTAACCGATGGCCCGGTTCAGGGGCGTGACGATCGAGGGGGAGGCCTCCGCGTAGTGCCTGGCCCGCTCGACGTCGGCCTCCAGGCCGTCGACGACCCGGTCGGCGAGCAGCCGGCACGAGGCGGCGAGCAGCCGCACCGACTCCAGCACACCCCGCGCCATGACCGGGATCTGGACGTTCAGCTCGAAGCTGCCCGACGCCCCCGCCCACGCCGTGGCCGCGTCGTTGCCGATCACCTGGGCGCAGACCATGAGCACCGCCTCGCACACCACGGGGTTGACCTTGCCGGGCATGATCGAGCTGCCGGGCTGGAGGTCGGGGATGCGCAGCTCTCCGAGGCCGGTGTTGGGGCCCGACCCCATCCATCGCAGATCGTTGTTGACCTTGGTGAGGGACACCGCGATGGTCCGCAGCTGCCCCGACAGCTCCACCAGCGCGTCGCGGCCGCCCTGCGCCTCGAAGTGGTCGCGCGCCTCGGTCAGGGGCAGACCGGTGTCGGCCGCCAGCAGCTCGATGACCCGCTGCGGGAAGCCCGCCGGGGTGTTGATGCCGGTGCCCACCGCGGTGCCCCCCAGCGGCACCTCCGCGACCCGCGGCAGCACCGCGTGCAGGCGCTCCACGCCGTAGCGCACCGCCGCGGCGTACCCGCCGAACTCCTGACCGAGGGTGACCGGTGTGGCGTCCATCAGGTGCGTGCGCCCCGCCTTGACGACCGGCGCGAACTCCACCGCCTTGCGCGCCAGCGAGTCCGCGAGGTGCTCCAGGGCAGGCACCAGGTCGCCGACGACGGCGGCGGTGGCAGCGACGTGCACCGAGGTGGGGAAGACGTCGTTGCTCGACTGCGAGGCGTTCACGTGGTCGTTGGGGTGCACCGGCCGGCCCAGGGCGCGGGTGGCCAGCGTGGCGATCACCTCGTTGGCGTTCATGTTCGAGCTGGTGCCCGAGCCCGTCTGGAAGACGTCGACGGGGAAGTCGCCGTCGTGGTGGCCAGCGGCGACGGCTTCCGCGGCCTCGGCGACGGCGGCCGCGACGTCGCCGGGCAGCACGCCCAGCTCGGCGTTGGCCCTGGCCGCCGCGGCCTTCACCCGCGCCAGGGCCGCGATGTGGCTGCGCTCCAGGCGCACACCGCTGATCGGGAAGTTCTCCACGGCGCGCTGGGTCTGTGCCCGGTACAGGGCCGCCGCGGGCACCCGCACCTCGCCCATCGTGTCGCGCTCGATGCGGGACCCCGCTGCGTCCGCTGCGCCCGCCCTGCCGCCCTCAGTGCTGTCAGCCATGCGCGCGATGCTCCCAGCCGCTCATCCCCGTCGCGATGCCAGGTGCACGTAGTAGTCCAGGTCGCGGCCCTCGCGCACGACGCTGACCACGCGCACCACCGCCGGTCCCACCACCGCCTCCAGGGCCTGGGTCAGCTCCGGCGCCGCCTGTGCGCTCCACACCGCCAGCACCCCGCCGGGTCGCAGCACGGACGCCGCGGCGGCCAGCCCCGCGGGCACGTACAGGCGGGCGTTGTCGGGCACCACGAGGAAGCCCGGTCCGTTGTCGACGTCGAGCAGCACCGCGTCGGCGACGGCGCCGTCGCGGCGGGCCAGGTCGGGCAGGACGTCGGCCACATCACCGACCACCACCTCCAGGCGCTGGTCGTCGGTGGTGCCCGCCGTCGCGGGCACCAGCCCGGCGCGGTTCCAGGCCACCACGGCGGGCTCCACCTCGACGACGATCACCCGCCCGTCCGACCCCAACCGGGGGTCGGCAAGCAGGGTGGCGGCGGTGAAGCCCAGGCCGAGTCCGCCGACGACCACCCGCAGCCCGGTGCCACAGCCCCCCGCGCCGGCTGGGCCCGCTGCCCCGGCTCGCAGCCGCTCCACCTCGTCGAGGGCGAGCGCGGCCAGCGCCCGCTCGCTGGCGGTCTCCTGGTCGTCCATGACGTCGACGCCGGCGCACACCAGATCGATCAGCGGGCCCTTCGGCGTGGGCCGCTGGCGCAGGACCAGCTCGCCGAGGACCCCGTCGGCCCGGGCCAGCTCCACCCACCCCACGCGGGGGTCCCAGGCCGGGTCCGCCCCGGGGTCCGCCCAGGACCGGTTCACCGGTGACCCCTCACTCCAGCTCCCCGACCACCTCGACGACGCGCGCCTCCCCGTCGTCCAGGGCGTAGACCACCCCGACGATGGCGCACCGCCCCGCAGTGACCGCCTCGGAGACCACCACCGACCGGCGCGCGAGCTGGTCCACGCTCTGGCGCACGTGCTCGAGGAGGACCTCCCCGCGGGTCGCGGCGCCCCCGGCGAGGCGGCGAGCGGCCAGCACCGAGGGCGTCACGCGCTCGATGACGTCGCGCACGTACCCCTGGGGCATCTCCCCGCCGTCGAGCACCTCCAGGGTCGCGGCCACCGCGCCGCAGCCGTCGTGCCCCAGCACGACCAGCAGGGGGATGCCCAGCACCGAGACGCCGTACTCGATCGAGCCCAGCACTCCCGAGTCCGTCACGTGCCCGGCGGTGCGCACCACGAACAGGTCGCCGAGTCCCTGGTCGAAGACCAGCTCGGCGGAGACCCGGGAGTCCGAGCACCCGAAGACCAGGGCGAAGGGCTCCTGGCCGCCGCTGATCGCCGCCCGGCGCGCCGGGCTCGTGTCACCGGTGGGGGGGTCGCCGGCGACGAAGTGGGCGTTGCCGCGCTGCAGCTCCTCCCACGCCTGCGCCGGCGTGACCGCCGCCCCGCCCGGGGTGCTCACGCGAGCTCCGCCCGGCGCGGGGGGTCGGCGCCGGGCCGCGAGACCGTGATCGCGGCCGCCCGCACCGCGCGCTGCGCCGCCGCCTCGAGGTCCGCGACCGCGACCGCGCGCAGCGCCGGTCGAGCGGCGGCCCCCAGCAGGTCCAGCGACCACAGCGCGTCGACCAGCGCCGCCATGAACGAGTCGCCCGCCCCGACGGTGTCCGCGACGGCCACCCGTGGGGCCGACACCCGCACCCGCCCGGCGGCGCACACGGCCAGCGCGCCCTGGTTGCCGCCGGTCAGGACGACCACGGCGGGCCCGGCGCTCGCCCACCGGTCCACCACCTGCTCGGGGTCGGCGCCGGGCAGCAGCCAGCGGAGGTCTTCGTCACTGACCTTGACCACGTCGCTCACCGCCACCAGCGACTCCACGGTGGCCCGCACCTGCTCGGCCGAGCCCATGATCCTCGGGCGCAGGTTCGGGTCGTAGCAGGTGGTGGCGCCGCCGCGCGCACCGCGCAGGATGCGCTCGACGGTGGCAGCGCCGGGCTGCAGGGTCGTCGCGATCGAGCCGGTGTGGACGGCGAGGAGCCCGGGCGGCAGCTGCGGGACGGGCGGGTCCCAGGTCAGGGAGAAGTCGTACGTGGCCGAGCCGTCGGAGGCGATCGCGGCCTGCGCCAGCGACGTCGGGCCCGGCTGCACCGACCCGGGAACGAGGTGCACGCCGTCGCCTTCGAGGTGGGCGCGCACCACCGCGCCGCGGTCGTCGTCACCCAGGTGGGTCAGCAGGTGGGTGGCGCGGCCCAGACGCGCGAGCCCGAGCGCGACGTTCGCGGGACTGCCCCCGGGGTGCTCGTCGACAGAGCCGTCAGCGCGCCGGACGACGTCCACCAGGGCCTCCCCGACGACGAGGACCGAGCCCTGCGCGTCGGCGCCGGTCGAGCCCTGCGCGTCGGCGCCGACCGCTGTAGCGCCGTCCTGGTCCACCAGGGGCCTCCCGTCCGAGCTGCCGGCGGCCCTCGCGCGGCGCCGTGATGCTAGTGGTGCCCTCGACGACCTCCCCGCGCCGGGATGCACCGGCCCATCACTTCGCGTCACCCCCTGGAGGTCCTGTGCCCCGTTCCCGCCGTCCCCCCACTCCCGCGGTGCCCGCCCTCAGCGCGTCGGTGCTCCCGGCGGCACCGGCCGTGGCCGCGCCGTCCGCGGCTGCCGGCGCCTCCGACGGCGCCTCCGGGGGCGGGCCGGCGCTGAGGGTGTGGCCCGGCGCGAAGGTGTCCGAGCCGGCACTGAGCCGCGGGGGTCCGGACCTGCTGCAGGGCGAGGAGCCCACATCGGTGAGCGCCGCGGGCAGCATCGTCGTGGACACCCACGTCCACGTCATCGCCGAGGACGGCACGCGCGGGGAGCTGCCTCGGCCAGTCCGAGGTCGACGCCCAGGTGGAGGTGCTCGGCGACGCCTTCGCCGGTGCTCAGAGCGGGGCGGCCGCGGCCACGCCCTTCCGGTCCACCGCGGTGGCGACGGACTGGAGCGTGCGGCCGGAGTGGTACGACCTGGCGCCGGGCAGCGCCGCCGAGCGGGAGGCCGGGACCGCGCTGCGCCGCGGTGGTGACGACGCGCTCGACGTCCACCCGAGCGACCTCGGCGGTGGGCTGCTGGGGTACGCCGTCTTCCCCCAGCAGGGCGGGGCGAGCAAGCCGTGGGAGGGCGGGGTGGTGGTGCTCGACGAGTCGGTGCCCGGCGGGGCGGTGGCCCCCTACGACGAGGGCGACGCGCTGACCCACGAGGTCGGCCACTGGCTCGGGCTCCACCACACCTCCCAGGGCGGGTGCTCGACGGCGGACGACCGCGTCAGCGACACCCCCGCGGTGGCCGCCCCGGCGTCCGGGTGCCCCACCGGCGGCAGGGACACCTGCGTGGAGGACGCCGGCCTCGACCCGGTGGAGGACTCCGTGGACCACTCCGACGTCGCGTGCGTGGTGGCGTTCACGTCCGGCCGGGCCGCGCGCATGGATGCGGTGTGGAAGGCGTTCAGGGCCTGACGGGGTCGCCAGGCGCTCCTGCTCCTCCGACACCGGCCGGAGGCGGTGGGAGACTGGCCCGGTGAGCCAGCCGATCGGCACCCCGGGACGACCCGCCGCGCCGGCCCGGCGGCGCGGCGCGGGCACGGCGTCCGACATGGTGCGCTCCCTGGTCGTGATCGGTGTGCTGGTCGCCATCGTCTTCCTGGCCCTGCCGCGCCCGCGGGGGCGCATCGAGCAGCCCGTCGACGTCGCCGCGTCCGTCCGCGACGCGCAGGCGGCGGGCCTGCCCGCGCTCGAGCCGGTGGTGCCGGAGGGGTGGCGGGCCAACGCGGCGACCTTCGAGCCCGACGTGGTCGAGGGACTTCCCACGTGGAGCGTGGGCTACCTGCTGCCCGACGACTCCTTCGCCGGGGTGCGCACCACCGCGGGGGCCACCCCGGCGTGGCTGGACGGGGTGACGTCCGCGGGTGAGGCGGACGGCGAGCGCGAGGTCGCCGGCCAGGTGTGGCAGGAGCTGGCCTCCGGGACGGGCACGCGCCGGCGCAGCCTGGTGCTGGTCACCGACCAGGTCACCACGGTGGTGACCGGCACCGCCGACGACGACGAGCTCGACGAGCTGGCCGCGGCGGTCGTCCCGAGCTGACCGCCACCGCGGGAGCGGGGCCGTGCGCTGGTCCGCCGCCCGGGGCCGCCGCCGCACCGCGTCGACCTCCACCCGAGCGCGTTCCCGGAGCTCGACGTCGTGCTGGGGGCTAGTGGGCCTCGTGGGCGTCGCGGTCGCCGGCGTCGGTGTACGCGTGCAGCTTGCTCAGCCGGTGCTCGGCGCGGACGGTGCGGATGGTGCCCGACCTGCTGCGCGTGACGATCGACTCGGTCTCGATGCTGTCACGCCCGTAGCGCACACCCCTCACCAGCTCGCCGTCGGTGATGCCGGTGAGCACGAAGAAGATGTGCTCACCGGTCACGAGGTCTCCGGTGCTGAGGATCTGGTCGAGATCCAACCCCGCATCGAGCGCCTTCGCCCGCTCGGCGTCGTCGGTGGGGGCCAGCTTGGCCTGGATGGTGCCGCCGAGGCAGGCGATCGCGCAGGCGCTGATGATCCCCTCGGGAGTGCCGCCGATGCCGAGCAGCATGTCGACGCCGCTGCCCTCACGCACCGCCAGCACCGACCCGGCGACGTCGCCGTCGGGGATCAACCGGATGCGCGCGCCCGCCTCCCGCACCTGGGCGACCAGCCCCTGGTGGCGCGGCCGGTCCAGGACCATCACGGTCACGTCGGAGGAGCGGATGCCCTTGGCCCTGGCCAGGCGGCGGATGTTCTCCTTCACCGGGAGCCGGATGTCGACGTCCTCGGCGGCCTCGGGGCCCACGACCAGCTTGTCCATGTAGAAGACGGCGCTGGGGTCGAACATGGCGCCCCTCTCGGCGACGGCGAGCACCGCGATGGCCCCGCCCATGCCCTGGGCGGTCAGGCGTGTGCCGTCGACGGGGTCGACCGCGACGTCGCACGCGGGGCCGGTCCCGTCGCCGACGACCTCGCCGTTGAAGAGCATCGGGGCGTCGTCCTTCTCGCCCTCGCCGATGACCACGGTGCCGGTCATCTGCACCGTGGAGATGATCGAGCGCATGGCGTTGACCGCCGCGCCGTCCGCGGCGTTCTTGTCGCCGCGACCCACCCACCGGCCGGCGGACATGGCGGCCGCCTCGGTGGCGCGGACGAGCTCGAGCGCCAGGTTGCGGTCGGGGTGCAGGGTGTCGGTGTCGGGCAGGTCGGCCATGGCTCTCCTCAGCGCGAGCGATGACGGGGGTGGCCCGTCGCTGGAACCCTAGGGTGCCCGACGTGTCCGGGGTGTCCCCTGCTGGACGTGACCGACGCCCGGATGGCCTTGCCTGGAGGGGTCCCTGCCCGTGGTGGCGCACGGAGGGGTCTCATGCCTGTGGTGGTGCTGCTCACTGTGGCCCGTGCCCGTGCCCGTGCCCGTGCCCGTGCCCGTGCCATGCCCGTGCCATGCCCGTGCCGTGCCGTGCCGTGCCGTGCCGTGCCGTGCCGTGCCGTGCCGTGCCGTGCCG
>CAXTAK010000010.1:0-52126 GCA_964242735.1 uncultured Quadrisphaera sp.
CGAGATGTACTACGACATCTGAGGGGTCAGCGGCGTGGCCCGCCCCATCGAACCCCCGCCGGTCCCTCATGGACCGGCGGGGGTTCCCTCGTCCTCGACCGCGGACACCGTCGCTCCGGTGACCCAGCAGTCCGCAGGCAGGCCGCAGCGGCGCCGCAGTCGTCCGCCCCTTCCTCGCGCGCCCGCCCTGGTGCACCCTCGAGCTCGTGGTTCCCGCCGTCCAGGACCGAGCCCCGACCCCCACCGCGAGGGGGGTCGTGGCCCTGGCGGGCCTCGCAGCTCCCACCGCCGCTCCGTACGTCGTCGACGGCTTGCACCGCCTGCCGCTGCGCGAGGTCGCGGGCGGAGCCCACGACCCGAAGGACCTGTGGCCACAGTGCCTCGTCGCCGGGCTGGTGCAGCTGGCCGGCGTGTTCGCTGCCTGCTCGACCCCTGTGGTGCTCGGTGTCGTGGGGCTCGTCGCCGGCGCCGCCCTGCTGCCTGCGCGGCCCATGACGCTCGCCGCTGAGCAGCGCTGACCACGGCGCTGGCCGTCATCGCGGCGGCGTGCCCGTCCGCGGCGGTCGTGAGGTGCTCGCCCGCCGCTCCGGCCCTGGCGAGCTGGCGCCTCGACTGATCCGGGAGGACTCCTCCACGAGCGGGAGCCCCCTCGTGGCAGCGTCCAGCCGACCCCGGCGCCCGTCGCCACCACGGCGGACCCGCTCAGGCGAGTCCCGGGTCGGCACCGCCAGGGGCGCGGTAGGTGCGCCCGTCCACCCCCGTCACCCGTCGCCGCACGGGGGCGCCGGCGCGCTTGAGGTCCGCGCGCACGGTGTGCTCCCCCACCGTCAGCGCCGCGGCGACCGCCCGGGCCGACATGCCCGCGGCGGTCAGGGCCACCACGACCCGCACCCGCGTCGCGGTGGGCAGCTCCACCAGGCGGGCCAGGTACATCTCGGTGGAGCAGTACTCCCGCCACGACTGCGCCGTCAGGGCGCGGTCGGGGCGACCGCGCCAGGCGTCGAGGACCTGCGCGGTGACCCGCGCGGCCACGTCCTCGACGTCCTGGGAGCTCCACGGCTGCCCGGCGTCGAGCACCAGCACCTGCTGGCCGAAGCGCTGGTGCGCACCCTGCTGGGTGATGCCCAGCACCTCGCCCACCTCGCTCCACGAGGCGCCGCCCGCGCGCACGGCGCCCACCGCCTCGTGCACCAGCAGCTCGGCGTGGTGCGCCGCGTCCTCCGCGGCCTCGAGGACCGCTGCGGCGCCGCTGCCGGTGACCACCCGGTCCAGGGCGGCGCGCACCTGCTCGGCGCGCGCGGTCATCGCTGCGGTGCTCAGCACCCGCCCACCCTCACCCGATGGCACCCCGGCGTCCACCGCTGGCCCCGGACGGCGGAACTGCGGGCCCGCCGGTGGTCGAGCGAAGGCCTCAGGCCGCTCCCACGGAGGTGCGCCCCCCGACGGCCTCCTGCCGGGCCATCGCCTCCTGCACCTGCTCCTCGCGGTCCTGGGCAGCGAGGCGCGTCAGCTCCGCTCCAGCCTCGGCGTCGCGTGTGAGGTTCTCCCCGGACGTCGGGTCGAACACGTGAGCCTTGCGGCTGTCGAGCCAGAACTCGGCCTCCCGACCCTCGCGGATGCGGCTCGCCGCGTCGATCGAGACGATCGCCTGCGTGCGCAGCTCCTCGGCGTCCAGCTCCTTCGACAGGTCGCGCAGCTGCCGGGTGACACCCTCGGGCGCCTCGTAGGGGATGTAGGCGTACTGCGAGTCCCCCAGCCACTCCGTCACGTCGACCCGCGCCCGGAACACCGACCCCAGGTGTCGCTTGGAGTCCTCGACCAGGGAGGCGTCCTCGAAGTACTCCGGGCGAACGCCCACCATCAGCAGGTCGCGGCCGGCGACGGCAGCGGTGCGGCGGCCATCGAGCTCCATGGGCCCGAACGGGGTGACCAGCCGCGAGCCCTCCACCGTGGCAGGCAGGAAGTTCATCGGCGGGGACCCGATGAACCCGGCAACGAACAGGTTCACCGGCTGGTCGTACAGCTCGCGCGGCGAGGCGACCTGCTGGATGACGCCCTTGCGCAGCACGCACACCCGGTCCCCCAGCGTCATCGCCTCGGTCTGGTCGTGGGTGACGTACACCGTGGTGATCCCCAGACGCCGCTGCAGGCGGGCGATCTCGGTGCGCATCTGCCCGCGGAGCTTCGCGTCGAGGTTGCTCAGCGGTTCGTCGAAGAGGAACGCCTCGGCCTCGCGCACGATGGCCCTGCCCATCGCCACGCGCTGACGCTGCCCGCCGGAGAGGTTCGCGGGCTTGCGCTCGAGGTGCTCGTGCAGCTCCAGGACGTCGGCCGCGGAAGTCACGCGCCGGCGCACCTCCGCGTCGTCCATCTTGTGCAGCCGGAGCGGGAAGGCGATGTTCTCGAACACCGTCAGGTGCGGGTACAGCGCATAGTTCTGGAAGACCATCGACAGGTTGCGGTCGCGCGGTGCCTTGTCATTGACCCGCTTCCCGCCGATCATCATATCGCCGTCGCTGATGTCCTCCAGCCCGACGATCATGCGCAGCAGCGTGGACTTCCCGCACCCGGAGGGACCTACGAGGATCATGAACTCACCGTCGGCGATGTCCAGGCTCACGTCGTTGACAGCGGGGAAGCCGTCGCCGTACTTCTTGACGATGTTCTTCATCTCGATGGCGGCCATCGGGATCCTCTCTGGTGGAACGGCTCGGTGGGACGGCGGGCTCAGCCCTTGACCGCGCCGTTGGTGAGGCCGGCGACGATGCGCCGCTGGAAGAGCAGGACGAGGACGACGACCGGGATGGTCACGATCACCGCGGCGGCGGCGATCGGCCCAGAGGGGTCCTCGAACTGGGAGGCGCCGGAGAAGAGACCGAGGGCAGCCGGCACCGGCCGCGAGGCCGAGGTCGAGGTCAGCGAGATGCCGTAGACGAAGTCGTTCCACGCGATGAAGAAGGCGATGATCGCCGTCGTGAAGACTCCCGGCGCGGCGAGCGGGACGATGACCTTGCGGAACGCCTGCAGGGTCGTGGCGCCGTCCACCTGCGCCGCCTGCTCCATCTCCCAGGGGATCTCCCGGAAGAAGGCCGACATCGTCCAGATGGACAGCGGCAGGGTCAGTGAGAGGTAAGGGATGATCAGCCCGGGCCACGTGTCGTACAGACCGACCTGGCGCCACACGTTGAACAGCGGCGTGACGATCGAGATGACCGGGAAGATGGACACTCCCAGGGCGGTCGTGAGCACCAGCCGCTTGCCCGGGAAGTCGAGCCGCGCTATGGCGTAGGCGGCCAACATGGCCAGGACGCACGAGATGGCCGTGGCGATCAAGCAGATCCCGAACGAGTTGCGCAGCGCAGGCAGGAACAGCTCGCTCGCCGACCCCGTGAGGATGTTCTGGTAGTTGACGGTGCTGAAGACGGTCGGCAGGAACCGGCCGTTGGCGATGTCGGCGGGCGCCTTGAGCGACAGCGAGACGATCCACGCCACCGGGAAGAGCGCGTACAGCACGATGACGGCGCCGCCGACGAGCCACCAGTTCCTCTCGCGCGTGGACATCAGCCCTCCCCCCTGGCCGACGCCAGGTCGACCTTGAAGCCCTTGATGAAGCCGGCGGCGATGAGCACCACGCAGAGGAACAGCAGCACCGAGACGGCCGAGCCCAGTCCGATCTCCAGACGCGCGATGGTCTGCCGGTAGGCCAGGAAAGAGATCGACTCGGTGTTGTTGGCGCCACCGGTCATGACGAAGACGGAATCGAACACGCGGAAGGCGTCCAGGCTCCGGAAGAGCAGAGCGACCATGATGGCCGCCTTCATGTTCGGGATGGTGACCTTGCGCATCCGCTGCCACCACGTCGCGCCGTCGACCTTCGCGGCCTCCTGCAGGACCGACGGCACCTGGGCCAGACCCGAGAGCAGGAGCAGGGAGATGAACGGGGTGGTCTTCCAGATCTCCGCGAGGCAGATGACGAAGATGGAGGTGCCGAACGAGCCGAACCAGTCGGTGTCGGCGCCCACCCCCGGCAGCCACGCGAACCAGCTGTTGACGAAACCGGTGTTGATCTCGAAGGCGAAGGACCACGCGAAGGAGCTCACCACGGTGATGACGGCGTAGGGGATGAGGATCGCCGCCCGCACGAAGGGGCGGATGGAGGCCAGGGCGTTGGCCATGACGAGGGCGAGCCCGAAGCCGAGCACCAGCTCGACGGCGACGGTCACGACGGTGATGAGCAGGGTGACGGCCAGGGAGGTCCAGAACAGGGTGTCGGTGAGGATCACCCCGTAGTTGCCCAGGCCGATGAAGGAGCGGTTCGCCGGGTCGGTCAACCGGTAGGAGAACAGCGAGTCGTAGACCGCCTGCGCGATGGGGTAGGCGGTGACGGCGATCATGACGACGAAAGCGGGGCCGGCCAGCAGCCAGCCGAGGCGCCGCTCGGCCCGCGAGCGGTCGGAGATCCCGGCGCGCGGGGACGACACCGGCT
This sequence comes from uncultured Quadrisphaera sp., assembly GCA_964242735.1. Taxonomy (GTDB): domain Bacteria; phylum Actinomycetota; class Actinomycetes; order Actinomycetales; family Quadrisphaeraceae; genus CADCUY01. Next base: position 4,487 of record CAXTAK010000010.1, read on the forward strand.
CGGTCTTCTCCACCGGCGGGAGGGTCGTGGTGCTCACAGCAGCTGCTCTCCTGCCAGGACGGAGGTGATGAGCTCGGTCGCCCGCTCGCCCGTCGCGCCCGGGGTGACCGAGCTCGGGGGGTGGTACGAGCGCTGGATGCTCGAGGTGACCTCGCTGTAGTACGCGGTCAGCGGTCGGGGGGCCGCCTGCTCGAGCGACTGGCGGATGACCGGGGCCATGGGGAAGACCTCGAGCACCTCGGGGTCGTCGTAGGCCGCGGCCAGCGCCGCCGGGTTGCCGTTGGTGGTGAAGTAGTAGGTCTGGTTCTCCAGGGAAGTGATGCACTCGACCGCGTCGTAGGCGGCGGCGACGTCGCTCGAGAAGGCACCCACGCCGATGTTGATCCCCCCGATCGGCGGTGCGGACGGGGCCCCCGCCTCGACCTGCGGGTACAGCGCCCACCCGTAGTCCTCGACCACCGAGGCGTCGAGGGTGCCGCCCTCGACGGCGGCCAGCGCCCGGCCGTAGACGAACGGCCAGTTGACCATGAACGCGGCGTCGCCCTCCTCGAAGTCGGTGACGTTCGCGTCCTCGCCCGCGGTGGAGAACGCGGGACCCCCGACCCCGCTGTCGGCGACCAGCTCGATGACCTCGGCGGCCCGCTGGCCGGCGGGCGAGGTCAGCCCGAGCTGCACGTCCGCCGGGTCGTCCGCGGTCTCCTCGATGATCGAGCCGCCGGCGGACTCCACGAGGGCGTTGACCCACACCGTCAGCGCCTCCGCGCGGATGCCCTGCGCGGCGATCGTCGTGTCCTGGTCCTGGGCGGCGGCGACCAGCTGGTCCCAGGTCACCGGCTGGGTCATGTCCAGCCCCGCCGCCTCGGCGACGGACTGCTTGAACCACAGGAGCTGGGTGTTGGCGAAGAACGGGACGACGACCAGCTCGCCGTCCCACGTCGCCGACTCCACGGGCCCGGAGATGGCGTCCTGCTGCACCTGCGCCGTGATGTCCTCCGGCACGGGGGCCAGGAAGCCCGCCTGCGCGAACTCCGGGGCGAAGGGGGTGTCGAGGCTCATGATGTCGATCGAGGAGTCCTCCGCCGCGAGGCGGCGCACCAGCTGCTGGCGCTGCTCGGAGGACTCGCGGGGCAGCTGGGAGATGGCGATCGTGTAGGTCCCGCCCGAGTCCTCGCTGCAGCGGCCAGCGATCTCGGCCTGCCCCCCGGAGTCGGGATTGATGTACCAGGTCAGCGTGGGCGGACCCGCATCGGTGCTGCCCCCGCACCCGGCCAGCCCGACCAGTCCCACCGAACCCACGACCGCGGCGGCCGCACCCCTGTGAAGCCGCCGCGAGCGCGCCCCGCGGTGGTTCCTGTCACGTGCGGTCATCGTCGTCGACTCCCCCTCGGCGCCACGGTGCGCCGATCCGGTGAGCTTGGGCCCACCCGGTCACCGAGCGCAAGGGGCCTGGGAGATCAGTCCCCGGTGCCCGGCTTCGACATCGACGCGTGCTGCGCGGCCCCGACGGTGTCGGGCGTGACGGCGGCCAGGTGCGCCTGCACCCGCGACTTCAGCGACCCGGCGACCACGTGGTCCTTGCCCTTCATCAGGCCCTCGAAGCCCTGGCGCGCGACCTGCGCGGCGCTGTCCTTCTTCGCCGCACCGACCTTCGTGTCGTCCCCGACGTCGGCGCGGTCGAAGAACTCGGTCTCGGTGGGCCCCGGCAGCAGGGCGGTGACGGTGACGCCGGTGTCCTTCAGCTCCTCGCGCAGCGCCTGCGCGAAGGACTCCACGAACGCCTTCGACGCCCCGTACACGGCCTGGTACGGCGCGGGCATCCGCGAGACCACCGAGGAGGTGAACAGCAGCCGTCCCTCTCCGCGCCCCACCATCTGGGGCACCAGCGCCTTCGCGAGGCGCACGGTGGAGGTGATGTTGAGGTCGATGATGCTGACCTCGTCGGCGAGGTCGGTGTCGGTGAACGCGCCGCCGGCGCCGACGCCGGCGTTCAGCGCCGCGGCGTCCAGCGCCCGCCCGGTGCCGGTGGTCGCGGCGTGCACCGCCGCCACGCCCTCGGGGACGCGCAGGTCGGCGCGCACCGCGGTGACCTGCGCGCCCGCGGCGGTCAGCTCCGCGGCGGCCGCGTCCAGCTCGGCGTCCTCGGCGGTGAGCACGAGGTCGTAGCCGTGCTCGGCGAACTGCCGCGCCAGCTCCAGGCCGATGCCGCTGGAGGCGCCGGTGACGAGGGCGAGGGGACGGGTGGTGGTGGGGCTGGACATGGTCGCTCCTGGGTCCGGGGACGTGGTGGTCCTCCGGTGCCCGCTGCGGCGCCGACCATGCCCCCACGTGGGGCCCCGTGTGCGGGCCACCGCGTGCGGCGGCCCGTGCCGGGATGTCGCGCTGCCGCAACCGGGCACCACCGCAGCGTGGCCCGCTCACTCCCGGAGCGCCCCCGGGCGACCCCACCCGCCCCGTCCGGCGCAGGCATCCCGGACGGCGGGAAGCGGCAGCGCGCGATCGGTCCCATCATGGGTCGTGCGTCGACCCTCCGTCGTTCGCGGAGAGGAGCGTCGCCCGTGAGGACCGTCCACAGCACCACCGGCCGCAGCACCACGGGCAGGGCCCGGTGACGGGCACCGTGCAGGCCGTGATCCTCGCCGCCGGGATGGGCACCCGCCTGGGCCGCCCGCTGCCCAAGCCGCTGACCGCGCTGCGCGACGGTCGCACCATCCTGGAGCAGCAGGTCGACAACCTGCGCTCGGTGCTGGGCAAGCGCCTGCCGATCACGGTCGTGGTCGGGCACCAGGCGACGGTGGTGATGCAGGCGGCCCCGAAGCTGCTGTTCGCCTACAACGCCCGCTACGAGACCACCAACACCTCCAAGTCCCTGCTGCGCGCCCTGCGCACCTCCCGTCCCGGCGGGGTGCTGTGGTTGAACGGCGACGTGGTCTTCGACCCGCGCCTGCTCCACGAGCTGCTCCCCTCCATCGCCGCCGACCGCAGCGCGATCTGCGTGAACACCGAGACCGTGGCCGAGGAGGAGATCAAGTACACCGTCGACGCGCACGGCTTCGTCGCGCAGCTGTCGAAGACGGTCGTCGGGGGCCTGGGTGAGGCGGTGGGCATCAACTACGTCTCCTCGGCCGACAAGCCGGTGCTGATCCGGCACCTGCGCGCGTGCGCACCCACGGACTACTTCGAGCGCGCCATCGAGACGGCGATCGCTGCTGGCGGGCTGCGCTTCGCCCCGGTGGACATCTCGGGATACGCCGCCGTGGAGGTCGACTTCGAGGAGGACCTGGCGCGCGCCGACGTCCTGACCTCCGCCAGCGCCTGAGGGACCGGGTGCTCAGCCCTGGCCCAGGACCGCCAGGGACTGCGCGGCGATCTCGGCCTCCTCGTCGGTGGGCACGACCATCACCGCCACGGTGGTGCCGACGCCGAGGTGGGCCAGCGGCTCGGTGACCGCGGCGCGCACCTGCGGGTCGTTCTCGCCCACGCCCCCGGTGAAGACGACGGCCTGCACCCCGGGCACCACCCCGAGGTACGCGGCGACGTAGTGGCGCAACCGGTGGCAGTACACCTCCAGCCCGAGCCGGGCGCGGGATGCGGCGTCGCCGTCACCGGCGGCGAGGGCGTGCACGGCCCGCAGGTCCGACTCCCCCGTCAGGCCCAGCAGGCCGCTGCGCCGGTTGAGCAGCTCGTCGAGCCCGGCGAGGTCGAGCCCGGCGGCGCGGGCGAGGTGGAACAGCACCCCGGGGTCGACGTCACCGCTGCGGGTGCCCATCACCGCGCCCCCCAGGGGCGTCAGGCCCATGGACGTGTCGACGCTGAGCCCGTCGCGGACCGCGGTGACGGAGACCCCGTTGCCGATGTGGCAGGTGATCAGTCGCACCGCCGTGACGTCGGTGCCGAGCCGCTCGGCGGCGCGGTGGGTGACGTAGCGGTGGGACGTGCCGTGGAAGCCGTACCGGCGCACCCCGTGCTGCGCGGCGAGGTCGTGGGGCAGGGCGTACGTGGCCGCCGCCGCGGGGATGGTGGCGTGGAAGGCGGTGTCGAAGACCGCGACCTGCGGCACCTGCGGCAGCCGGGCGCGCAGGGAGCGGATGCCGGCCAGCTGAGGGGGGTTGTGCAGCGGCGCGAGCGCCGACAGCTCCTCGATGCCGCGCTCGACGTCGTCGTCGACGAGCGTCGCGGTGGTGTACCGGGTGCCGCCGTGCACCACGCGGTGGCCCACGGCGGCCAGGGACTCCAGGACGGCGGGCCTGGCGTCGTCCAGGCGCTGCAGCACCTGCGTGAGCGCGGCGTCGTGCCCGCCGTCGCCGATGCGCTCGATCGAGCCCGCTTCGAGCCGCTCGCCCCCGGATGAGCGCAGCTGGTACTTCAGGGAGGACGAGCCGGAGTTCACCACCAGCACCGGCGCGGCGCCGCTCACGCGACCTGCCCCGCAGTCATCTGGGCCTGCACGGCGGTGATCGCCACGGTGGAGACGATGTCGGCGACGGTGCACCCGCGCGAGAGGTCGTTGACCGGGCGGCGCAGCCCCTGGAGCACCGGGCCCACGGCCACCGCGCCCGCGGAGCGCTGCACCGCCTTGTACGTGGTGTTCCCCGTGTTCAGGTCGGGGAAGACCAGGACGGTCGCGTGCCCCGCGACGGGGTTGTCGGGCAGCTTGGCCGCTCCCGTCGCGGGGTCGACGGCCGCGTCGTACTGGATCGGACCGGCCAGCGGCAGTCCCGGCCGCCTCGTCGCGACGATCTGCGTGGCCGCGCGCACCTTGTCGACGTCGGCGCCGGCCCCGGAGGACCCGGTGGAGTACGAGAGCATCGCCACCGCGGGCACCACCCCGAAGGCCTCCGCGGTCGCGGCGGTGGTCAGGGCGATGTCGGCGAGCTCCTCAGCGGTGGGGTCGAGGTTCACCGCGCAGTCGGCGAAGACGAGCACCTGCTCGGGCATGCACATGAGGAACGCACCCGAGACCCGGGAGACGCCGGGCACGGTCTTGATGACCTCCAGCGCCGGCCGGATCGTGGTGGCGGTGGTGTGCGTGGCACCGGAGACCATGCCGTCGGCGCTGCCGGTGGCGACCATCATCGTCCCGAAGTACGTGGGGTCGACCACGACGTCGCGGGCGGCGGCCTCGGTGACGCCCTTGTGGGCTCGGGCCCTCGCGTAGGCCGCCGCCAGCTCGGGCAGCAGCGGGGAGGACGCGGGATCCACGACGTCCACGCCCGTGAGGTCGACGCCGAGCTGCCCGGCGCGGGCGGCGACCTCGGCCGGGTCGCCGAGGAGCACGAGGTCGGCGACGTCGAGGTTGACCAGCTCCTCCGCGGCGCGCAGCACCCTCTCGTCCCCGCTCTCGGGCAGGACCACGGTGCGCCGCTGGGCGCGGGCCCGCTCCATCAGCCGCGCCCGGAACATCGCGGGGGTGACGACGTCGGTGCGCGAGAGGCGGATCGCCTCGAGGAGCGCCTCGGTGTCGACGGCAGCCGCGAACGCGCCGAGGGCGGCGGCGACCTTGCGGGAGGAACCCGGGCGCATCACGCCCTGCAGGCCCTGCAGGCGGTCGAGGGTGGCGTAGGTGTCGCCCTCGACGCTGACCACGGGCATCCCCGAGGGCTCCAGCAGCGACAGGCCGAGGGCGTCGGGGCGGCTGCCCACGGTGAGCACCACCCCGGCGGGGGTGGGAAGGGTCGGGCTGACGGCGGCGGCCGCCGCGCCCACCGCGAGGTCGAGGCGGTCACCGGAGGTGACCAGCAGCACCCCGTCGCGCAGCCGCGGGAGCACGGTCTGCAGGTGCCCCGCGCCGGCGAGGTACCCGTCGACCTCGCGGGCGGTGCCCGCGGCGGCGCCGACGAGCAGGGTGCCGCCGAGGGCGGTGACCACCTCGTCGACGGTCAGCGCCGACAGCACCGGCAGCTCCGGCAGCACGTACACCGGCGGGGCGCCCCGGCCCTCGTGGCCGGCCGGCCCGCCGCCCGCGGGGTGCTGCAGCTCCCCGCGCAGGCGGGCGGTCAGGCGCGGTGCGGCGGCGGGCTCGGCGCGGTTGACCACGGTGGCGACCTCGGTGCAGCCCCGGCCGGTGAGGACGGCGCGCGCGGAGCGGGCGGCCTCGACGACGGTGTCGTCGTCCTTGCCGGCGGCGGAGACCACGGTGATCACCGGCGCGCCGAGGTTCACGGCGAGGACGGCGTTGAGGTCGAGCTCGGTGGCCGGGGACGGGCCGGTGAAGTCGGTGCCGACGACGAGCACGAAGTCGCTGTGCGCCCGCAGCCGGGCCACGCGCTCCCCGACCTCGGCGACCAGGCGCGACGCGTCGTCCCCGGCGCTGAGCAGGGCCGCGGCCTCGGCCCACGTCAGGCCCACCGCGTCCTCGTCGGCCTCGTCGAGGTGGTAGCGCTCGCGGAGCAGGTCGACGAGGGGGTCGGGGCGGGTGCGGTCGGCGACGACCGGCCGGAAGACCGCGGGACGCTGCACCGAGGCGACGAGCAGGTCGAGCACCCCCAGGGCGACGACGGTCTTGCCGGCGCCGGCCTCCAGCGCGGTCACGTACAGGGTGTCCGACACGGGCCGATCCTGGCGCCCGGGTCGGCGGTGCGCCAACCGGTGCACCGACCGGTGCGCCGTCCCGCCCCGCCGGTCGGGCGCCACCCGCGACCACCGCTGCGGGTGCTGGCGGCCGGCGCAGCAGCAGCAGGTCTGGTGTCGGCGGGTCTGGTGGGATGGCGGTCATGACCGCGATCGGTGTCATCGCCCGCCCCGAGCTGGCCCCCGAGGAGCTGCTGGACGCCGCCGTGGCCGTCGAGGACGCCGGTGTGGAGGAGCTGTGGCTCTGGGAGGACTGCTTCCTCGCCGGGGGCGTGGCGACGTCCGCCGCCGTCCTGGCCCGCACCAGCGCCCTGGTCGTCGGCCTGGGGCTGATGCCCGCGCCGCTGCGGAACCCGGCGCTCGCGGCGATGGAGGTCGGCGCCCTGGCCCGGCTCGCCGCCGGCCGCTTCCTGCCCGCCACCGGGCACGGGGTGCTGAGCTGGATGGAGCAGGTCGGCGCGCGCGCGGCCTCGCCGATGGGCCTGCTGGAGGAGCACACCGCCGCGGTACGGGCCCTGCTCCACGGCGAGGAGGTCACCGCGGACGGCGAGCACGTGCGCCTGGCCGCCGTGCGCCTCGACCACCCGCCGGCCGCGGCGCCGCCGCTGCTGGTCGGCGCCCGCGGCCCCAAGACCCTGCGCCTGGCCGGGCGGGTCGCCGACGGGGTGGTCCTCGACGTCCACGACGGCGGCCCCACGCCGGCCACGGTCGCCGACGCCCTGACCGCGGTGCGCGAGGGCCGGGCGACCTCGGTGGTGCACGCGCCCGGGGCGCCGCTGCACGTGGTGGTCTTCGTCGAGCCCGACGAGGACCCCGCCGGGCAGGCGCTGGGCCTGGCGGCGGCCGGGGCGACGTCCGTGGTCTTCCAGCCCTCGGCGAGCTCCCCGGGGCCGGGCTCGGTGCTGCCCGCGGCGCTGGCCGCGCAGCGCGCGCTGGCCGCAGCGGGCTGACCCCGGCGGGGTGGCCGGGCGCTCGTCGTGCGGAGCCGCCCGCTGGGCTGTCGGTGGCCGGTGCGAGGGTGTTCCCGTGGTGGTCACCGGGTCGCCGGCGGCGCTCCACCGCGGTCACCCCGCCGATCGAGCATCAGCGGCACGCCCAGACCGCCACGACACGCCGACACAACATGTGGGCTCCTAGCGCACCTGGCCCCCCGCATGTAGTGTCGGAGCAGCGAGATCGAGTGCTACCGCTTCCCCCGGCCCCCGCGGCCGCGGTCGGTACCGATGTGCGACGAAGCGCCACGAGCACCGATCACAGCACCCCGTCACCGCTCGTCACGACCACGGTGACGACGACCCCCACGACCGCCCCACTGACCAGCCCGCCGAACACCCAGGAGCACCCGTGACACAGGTCCTGCCAGAGACGGACGACGCACCCCGCGTCCTCCACGACGACACCGACGCCGATGGGGTGAGCACCGGAGGGACCACGCCCACCGGTGTCGTCACCCGGCGCGGCGCGTACGCCCCGTTCGACGCCGAGCGCATCAGGGTCGCGATCACCAAGGCGTTCCTGGAGGTCGAGGGCGAGGCCGCCGAGCACTCCGCGCGGGTGCACGAGCAGGTGCAGGAGCTCACCGACTCCGTCGTGGCGACCCTGGTGCGCAACTCCCTGGCCGAGGCCGGGTCGTCGGGGCGCCCGGTGCTGGTGGAGGAGGTGCAGGACCAGGTCGAGCTCACGCTGATGCGCGCCGGGCAGTTCCGCATCGCCCGCGCCTACATCCTCTACCGCGAGGCCCACGCCGCGGCCCGCCGCGAGCGCGAGAGCGCCCTTCCCCAGGTGGTGGTGCCTGCGCTGAGCGTGCGCACCACCGACGGGGAGGTCGTGCCGCTGGACCGCGACCGGCTCCGCGTCGTCGTCGCCGAGGCCTGCGCCGGTCTGCCGACCGTGGACGCCGACGCGGTCGTCACCGAGGCGGTGCGCACGCTCTACGACGGGGTCGGTGAGCTGGAGGTCGCGCAGGCCCTGGTGCTGGCCGCGCGCACCAAGGTCGAGGTCGACCCCGACTACACCTACGTCTCCTCCCGGCTGCTGCTGGACGTGCTGCGCAGCGAGGCCCTGACCGCCGTGGCCGGTGAGCGCCGCCAGGCCAGCCAGCAGGAGATGCACGCCCTGTACCCGGGCTACCTGCAGGGGTACGTCGCGAAGGGCATCGCGCTCGGGATGCTCGACCCGCGCCTGGCCGACTTCGACCTCGCCCGGCTCGGCGCCGCCATCGACGCCGACCGGGACCTGTCGTTCACGTTCCTGGGGCTGCAGACCCTCTACGACCGGTACTTCCTGCACGAGCGGGGGCAGCGCTACGAGCTGCCGCAGGTGTTCTTCCTGCGCGTGGCGATGGGCCTGGCCCTGAACGAGGGCGAGGCGAAGGAGGAGCGGGCGATCGAGTTCTACCAGCTCATCTCCTCCTTCGACTTCATGTGCTCCACGCCCACCCTGTTCAACGCCGGCACGACACGCCCGCAGCTGAGCTCCTGCTTCCTGACGACGGTCTCCGACGACCTGTCGGGCATCTTCCAGTCCATCAAGGACAACGCGCTGCTCGCGAAGTACTCCGGTGGGCTCGGCAACGACTGGACGCCGGTGCGCGGCATCGGCGCGCACATCAAGGGCACGAACGGGCAGAGCCAGGGCATCGTGCCGTTCCTGAAGATCGCCAACGACACGGCGGTGGCCGTGAACCAGGGCGGCAAGCGCAAGGGCGCGGTGTGCGCGTACCTGGAGACCTGGCACATCGACGTCGAGGAGTTCCTCGAGCTGCGGAAGAACACCGGCGACGAGCGCCGGCGCACCCACGACATGAACACCGCGAACTGGGTGCCCGACCTGTTCATGCAGCGGGTCGCCGAGCGCGGGTCGTGGACCCTGTTCTCCCCCGACGAGACCCCCGACCTGCACGACCTGTACGGGCCGGCCTTCGCCGTCCGCTACGCGGAGTACGAGGCGGCGGCGGCGCGCGGGGAGCTGCGGGTGCACCGCACGCTGGCCGCCGTGGACCTGTGGCGCAAGATGCTCACCGCGCTGTTCGAGACCGGGCACCCGTGGATCACGTTCAAGGACCCGTGCAACCTGCGCTCCCCGCAGCAGCACACCGGGGTGGTGCACTCCTCGAACCTGTGCACCGAGATCACCCTGAACACCAGCGCCGACGAGGTCGCGGTGTGCAACCTCGGCTCCGTGAACCTCGCCGCGCACGTGGGCGCGCAGGGCCTGGACGTGGAGCGGCTGCGAGCCACGGTGCGCACCGCGGTGCGGATGCTCGACAACGTCATCGACCTGAACCTGTACACGATCCCCCAGGCGGAGAACGCGAACCAGGCGCACCGGCCCGTGGGGCTGGGGCTCATGGGCTTCCAGGACGCGCTGTTCACGATGCGCCTGCCCTACTCCTCCCCCGCGGCGGTGGACTTCGCCGACACCTCGATGGAGCAGATCTCCTACGCGGCGATCGAGGCGAGCTCGGACCTCGCCGTCGAGCGGGGCCGGTACGCCTCCTTCGACGGGTCGCTGTGGAGCCGCGGCGTGCTGCCGATCGACTCCCTGGAGCTGCTGCGCACCGCGCGCGGCGGTGACGTCACCCTCGACACCTCGACCACCCTCGACTGGGCGCCGCTGCGCGAGAAGGTGCAGCAGCAGGGGATGCGCAACTCCAACGTCATGGCCATCGCCCCGACGGCGACCATCAGCAACATCGTGGGGGTCGCGCAGTCGATCGAGCCGATGTACCGGAACCTGTTCGTGAAGTCGAACATGAGCGGTGACTTCACCGTCGTCAACGCCGCCCTGGTGCGCGACCTCGCCCAGCGGGGCCTGTGGGACGAGGTGATGGTCTCCGACCTGAAGTACTTCGACGGGTCGCTGGGGCAGATCGACCGGGTGCCGGCCGACCTGCGCGACCTGTACGCGACGGCGTTCGAGGTGGAGCCGATGTGGCTCGTGCAGTCGGCGGCTCGGCGGCAGAAGTGGATCGACCAGGCGCAGTCGCTGAACCTGTACGTGACCCAGCCGAACGGGAAGGTGCTCGACGAGCTGTACCGCTCGGCGTGGCAGCACGGGCTGAAGACCACGTACTACCTGCGCTCCTCCTCGGCGACGCACGTGGAGAAGAGCACCCTGCGCGGCACCGACGGAAAGCTCAACGCGGTCTCCTCGGGGGCCCCGGCCGGGCCGGCCGCCCCGGGGGCGGTGGCGTCGCCGGTGGTGATCCCGGCGCAGTCCCCCGCGCCGTCGCCGGTGGCCGCTGCCCCGGTGCCGCCCCCCGTGCCGGCTGCCGCGGTGCCCCCGGCGGCGGTGACGGCGAGCCCGCCGGCCACTCCCCCCGCGGTCTTCACGCAGTCGCCGTCCCCGCTGATCGAGCTGCCGGTCGACGCGGTGGCGTGCTCGATCGAGAACGGCGAGGACTGCGAGGCGTGCCAGTGAGCGCACCGACCCGATCCCGCGAGACGACCCAGCTCCACGCGACCACCCAGACCCGACCCACCGAGGAGACCACCGTGAGCATCCAGGAAGCCGCCCCGAGCACCGGGCTCGGCGTCATCGAGGTCGGCGCCGGCCGCGTCGACGTCAGCGAGAAGGCGATGATCAACGCCCGCGCCGACGTGAACCAGCTGCTGCCGCTGAAGTACGGGTGGGCGTGGGAGAAGTACCTGGCCGGGTGCAACAACCACTGGATGCCCACCGAGGTCTCGATGCAGGCCGACATCGCGCTGTGGAAGTCGCCCAACGGCCTCTCCGAGGACGAGCGGCTCATGCTCAAGCGCAACCTCGGCTTCTTCGCCACCGCCGAGAGCCTCGTGGCGAACAACATCGTGCTCGCGGTGTACCGGCAGCTGACGAACCCCGAGTGCCGCCAGTTCCTGCTGCGCCAGGCCTTCGAGGAGGCCGTGCACACGCACACCTTCCAGTACATCACCACCTCGCTGGGCCTCGACGAGGGCGAGCTGTTCAACATGTACCGGGAGGTCGAGTCGATCGCGGCCAAGGACAGCTGGGCGCTGCGCTACACCCAGCACCTCGAGGACCCGAGCTTCCGCACGGGAACCCCGGAGGCCGACCAGGACTTCCTGCGCGACCTCATCGCCTTCTACGTGGTCTTCGAGGGCATGTGGTTCTACACCGGCTTCGCGCAGATCCTGAGCCTCGGGCGGCGCAACAAGATGGTGGGCATCGCCGAGCAGTACCAGTACATCCTGCGCGACGAGTCGGTGCACCTGAACTTCGGCATCGACGTCATCAACCAGATCAAGGTGGAGAACCCCGGCCTGTGGAGCGCCGACTTCCAGGCCGAGGTGCGCCAGATGCTCACCGAGGCGTGCGAGCTGGAGATCGCCTACGGGCGCGAGACGATGCCGCGCGGCATCCTGGGGCTGAACGCCGAGCTGTGCGCGCAGTACATGCACTTCATCACCAACCGCCGGTGCGCCCAGCTGGGCCTGACCCCGGTGTTCGCCGAGGTCGACAACCCGTTCCCGTGGATGAGCGAGTCGATGGACCTGAAGAAGGAGAAGAACTTCTTCGAGACGCGGGTCATCGAGTACCAGTCCGGTGGCGGGCTGTCCTGGGAGTGAGCAGGTAGGTGATGCATCCGGTCGCACCTGCATCTTGAACCCGTGGAGTTCTCGACCGTCCGCCGCACACTGCGTGCGGCGGACGGTTCTTTGAAGTGTATTGTTGTCGCGCGTTTCGTTTTTGACGCTTGACGAATGTATGGTGCATCCCGCCTGCACGCGCCTCCGCAACAAGGCGAGGGTCGATCTGGCGTTGTTCACCAGGGGCGTCCGCCAGTAGGTGCTGGGGGCCTCAACGACCGGGTCGGGTGAGGCAGGCACGGGGTAGCGACCGACCACGGGGTTGCTGACACTCCGTGACCGGAAGGCTTCCCCGTGCCTGCCCTCCCAGCACGCCTGCTCGATCCCCTGCGCGAGCAGTTCCTCGACCTGATCGACATCGCCCTGCCCCCGCCGGTGGACACCCACCCGCTGTGCTAGCACCGGCCCCGCATCAATGACGGCGTCGCCTTCGAGCACCTGATCACCGCGCTGGTCGTCGGGGTCGGCTACGAGAAGATCGCCACCTTGGCGTGCTCGGCGACCACGATGCGCCGCCGCCGTGATGAGTGGGCCCGCGCGGGTTTGCTGGACCAGCTGCACGCCGCCGTGACCGACGCCGACGACCAGGTGGTCGGGCTGGACCTGGAGCACGTGTGCATCGACGGGTGCATCACCAAGGCGCCCCGCTGGGCCAGGACGTCACCGTGCACCTGGACGCCGGGTATGCCCACGCCCCGTGCCGTGAGCAGCTGCACCAGCGTGGTCTGGGCTGCTCGATCTCCTCGCGAGGCACGCCGATCCAGGTCGGGCACCGGTGGGTGGTGGAGGCGACGAACTCGTGGACGGACGACTTCGGGAAGCTGCGCCGCTGCACCGAGCGGACCGAACTGGCAGTGCAGGCGTACTTGGACCTGGCGATGGCGATCGTCACGTCGCGTTCCCTGCTACGGCTGGCATGGACCCGGTACCGCTGGGAGGGCCGACCAAGATCACCACGCATCCGCCGACCAACTGGCGGACGCCCTGAGACTCCATGTGCCTGACCATGCCCACTCCACAGTCGGGCACAGGAAGTCTCAGTCACCGGCTGGGCACCGGTCAGTCGCCGTCAGCTCGACGATGCGGACGCTCGCTCAGAACTGCTCGCACGTGGACACGGCGCTGCGGAGTGCCTCTCGCCGTCGAGCCGCCCGGCGCGACTGGCCACCGCGAGGGCGGCTCGGACCTCCGGGGACGCGAGGCGGCTGGACACGGCGACATCGCAGCCACACCACAGCACCACCGCAGTGTCATTGCCGGACTCCCCGACGAGCAGCTTCACGAAGGCGCTGCTGTCGAAGCAGACGACCGTCACGAGCTACCGCCGCTGCTCGCCCACGAGGTCGGCCACCGGGCCGTCCGCGCGAGACCGAGGCGTGGTGCTCGCCCGGGGACGCTCGGTGGAGAGCGGTGGGCTGAGCACTCTCCGCTGGGTCAGCTCCTCCAGGGGCGGGGCGGCATCGACCGGGACCAGCCGGGCGACGGGCACGCCGTGAACGCACAGAGCACGGACCGGTCGCTGTACACGTGACCCGTGCTCAGTCCGCCCAGGCCAGCGACCCCGCCACCTGTGCTGCTGTCGTGCCCACCAGGTCCGCTGCGCCCCGTCTCCTGCCATGCCCGCTCCTGCTGCTGCCAGGTGGGCACGGAGTGCTGGAGCGGGTCGACGACCCACAGCTCCTCCACCCCGTGGCTGGCGTAGAAGTCGAACTCGGCGAACGTCTCGTCCCCCGGGGACAGCACCTCGACGACCAGCGCCGCGGTGGGCACGTAGGCCCCCTCGGGAGGCGCCTGCCGGTAGTGCCCCAGGTCCGGCACTCGGAAGTCGCCGTCCTCCCCGAGGTTGAACGACCCTCCGGGGATCAGACCCGCCGACCGCCCGCTCGCGCTGAGAGCGACCACCAGCTGCATGGCCACCTGTCCGTTGCGCCAGTGCTCCTGCGGCGCCACGCGGTGGACGCCCTCCCAGACCACGGAGGACACGACGGACAGCCCGATGGCCGACCTCGTCCGGCCGCCTCGTGGAGCCGCCGCTGACCATGGGGCTGGGGTCACCGCTGGCCACGGGGTCACGGTCGCTGCTGCGATCAGGGCGAGGCTCGGGATCTCGGCTCCGACAGTCCGGTGCCGCCGGTGCCCTCACCGCGGTGCGGTGTCGATCAGGCGTCCGCCGGGAGGAGCTGGAAGGCCGGGTGCTCGGTGAGGGGAGCGACGACGCGGAAGTCCCGGTGGTCGAGGGTCAGCATCGCCGCCGTGCGGTACCCGGCCGCGACAGCGACGTTCACCGCGTCGACGAGGTCGAGCTCGAGGTCCCGGTAGCGGGCGCGCACGGCCTGGGCCGTGTCGAGGACGTTCGCGTCCACGGTCGGGAGGACGGCGCGTCCTGCGCGCGCCCAGCGACGGACGTCGTCGACAGCTCGGACGGCAGCGGCCCGGCCGAGCACGCGTCGAGCGACGTGGTCCAGCTCACCGAGCAGGACGGGCGAGATTACGAGCGTGCCGGCGTCGCGGAGCACCGCACGAGCGCCGTCCCCGTCAGGGTGGGTGGAGTCCAGTGCCGCCACCAGGCCGGAGGTGTCGGCGACGACGACGATCATCCCCGTCGGTGCTTGGTGGCCTCGTAGGCGTCGACCTGGTCGCGTCGCACGGACTCGAGCACCTCGGCGGTGTCGCGATCGGCGCTCGGGTCGACGGGCAGGTAGGTGGCGCTGAAGAACGGGTCGGACCACGACTGGCTGGCCATGGCCGCGAGGTGGATGCCGTGCCTGATCAGCTCGGCCTCGGGGACACCCCGGCGAGCGGCTGCCGCCTTGAGGACGGCGAGGTCGCCCTCGTCCGCGAAGACCGTGGTGCGTCGGAGGGCCATGGACGTATGTTACCAGCGCCATACGTATCTGAGGCAGAGCGCATCCTCCCGCGTCGACAGCCTCCGCGTCGACGGGAATTGAGTCGGGTCGACTCAGGTTGAGGAGGGGGACGGCGCCACCGGGGCGCCAGCACCACCAGCACGGAGGAACTCGTGAGCACCATCGTCCTGCGCCGCCCGACCCGCGGCGGCGACCTGTTCGCCCTCGCCCCCTACCGCCCGTACACCGTCTCGGCCCTGCGCGTGCCGCAGGCGCCCGCGGTCGTCCTCGACCGCGACGGTGAGGACGGCGTCCTCGTCGTCGAGGCCCCCGGCCTGGACCCCGCGCGCGACCTGTCCGTCGACGTCACCGGCTCGCAGCTGACCGTCGCCGGCACCCGCCGCGAGACCACCGGCCACCTGCGGCGCGAGACCCGCTTCGCCCGCACCGTCACCGTGCCCGAGGGGCTCGGCGCCGACGCGGTGACCGCCCGCTACGACGCCGGGGTGCTGCGGGTGCGCGTCGCCGGGATGTTCCCGGTGCCGGCGCAGCCGGAGACCGTGCGCGTCGCCATCACCAGCGACGCGCCGACCGCCCCGGCCGTGGACGCCGCAGTCGAGCAGCCGGCGCAGCAGCCGGACGCCACCACGGAGCAGCAGGCCACAGGGGAGCAGCCCGCCGCGGCCTGACCCACCGGCACCACCAGCACGGAACGACCGGTCAACGCAGCGGCGCCCGGCTCCTGGAGCCGGGCGCCGCTGGCGTGTGAGCGCGCACTGCCGGAAGCCCCGTCCGCGCGACGGCGGTCGACTAGGGCCTGTCCTGTGGATCATGGGCGGAGCCAGAGGATGGTCGCGGCGAGGAGCAGGGTGGAGCGGTAGTACGCGGCGCGCTTGGCGTACCGGGTGGCCAGGGCGCGGAACTGCTTGAGCCGGGCGAAGCACCGCTCGACCACGTTGCGGCCGCGGTAGCGCTCACAGTCGAAGGCCGGTGGGCGCCCACCGCGGCTGCCCCGGGCCAGGCGCTGGGCGCGGTGGTCGGCCTTCTCGGGGATCGAGTGCGCGAGCCGGCGGGCTCGTAGCGCCCGGCGGGTCGAGGGATGGGAGCAGGCCTTGTCCGCTGCCAGGTGATCGGGGCGGGTGCGCGGGCGGCCCGGCCCGACCCGGGGACCCGGATCGCGTCCAGCAGCGGCAGCAGCTGCGGGTTGTCCCCCGCCTGACCGGGGGTCAGGATCACCGCCACGGGCAGCCCTCGCCCATCGACGGCGAGGTGGACCTTGCAGGTCAGGCCCCCGCGGGAGCGCCCGAGTGCTTCACCGTCGACGGCCAGGGCCTCGACCCCGGGTGCGCAGCCCCCTTCTTCCGGGCCCCAGCAGCGTGCTGGTGAGCCCGGACGCTGGTGGGGTCCACGCTGATCGCCCACTCCACCGCCCCCACCGCGTCATCCTTGACCACCACGTGCTCGAGCAACCGCTCCCAGGTGCCGTCCACGGTCTACTTCCGCAGTCGCTCATGAGCGCCCGTATCGCGTCGGCGCATCCCGCCACGGCGCCCCGGTGCGCGCCTGCCACAGGATCGCGTTCATCACCTGGCGGTGATCACGCCACCGCCCACCACGGCCACCCCCAGGCGGCAGCAGCGGGGCGATCACCGCCCACGCCGCATCCGTCAGCTCACCCCTACCCGGCACCCCACCATGGTCACTCAAAGCCACCGAAGATCCACAGGACAGGCCCTAGCCGCCTCTGGCGGACGTCCCCTACGCTCGCCGCGCCCGCACCTGCGCGCACCGACCACCGACCACGACGGAGTGGAGCACCCATGGCGACGACAGCGGAACCGACGCAGCGCGAGGGTGGTCCGGGGGCCGAGAAGCTGACCGGCCCCATCGTCATCATCGCCCTCGTCTCGGCGATCTCGGGCCTGCTCTACGGCTACGACACCGGCATCATCTCCGGCGCACTCCTGCAGATCACCGACGACTTCGGCGTCGGCGACGGGATGCAGCAGGTCATCGCCGCCTCGATCCTGCTGGGCGCGGTGATCGGCGCCCTGACGTGCAGCCGGCTGTCGGAGTCCCGAGGGCGCCGCAAGACCCTCGTGCTGGTCGCCGTCGTCTTCGTCATCGGGGCGCTGTGGGCCTCGCTGGCACCCAACCCCGCGATGCTCATCATCGGGCGCCTGATCCTCGGGTTCGCCGTCGGAGGCGCCACCCAGACCGCCCCGGTGTACGTCGCGGAGCTGAGCCCGACGAAGTACCGCGGGCGCCTCGTGCTGTTCTTCCAGATCGCCATCGGCGTCGGCATCGTCATCTCCACGATCGTGGGTGCCTCGGGGTTCATCGACTGGCGGGTGGCCGTGGGCGCGGCAGCCGTCCCGGCCGCGGTCATGCTGTTCATGATGCTGCGCCTGCCGGAGAGCCCGCGGTGGCTGGCCAAGACCGGGGACGAGGACGGCGCGCGCGCCTCCCTGGAGCGGGTGCGCCAGCGCGGCGTCGACGTCGGACCGGAGCTGGAGGAGGTCCGCTCAGCCGTGCGCGCCGAGGAGCAGCAGAGCACCCGGGGCTGGAAGGGGCTGCGCGAGCCCTGGGTGCGCCCGGCCCTGCTCGTCGGGTGCGGCGTGGCGGTCTTCACGCAGCTGTCCGGCATCGAGATGATCATCTACTACTCGCCCACGATCCTCACCAGGAACGGGTTCTCTGAGAACGCCGCGCTGAACGTCTCGGTCGGCCTGGGCCTGACGTACCTGATCACCCAGCTGATCGGGCTCGCCATCATCGACCGCGTCGGGCGCCGCCGCCTGACGCTGATCACCCTGCCCGGGGCCGCACTCGCCCTGATCGTGCTCGGCACCTTCTTCGTCACCGGCAACGACGGCCCCGCGCAGGTGCCGTTCATCATCGCCACCCTCATCATCTTCATGGCCTTCACCGCCGGCGGCATCCAGCTGATGGGCTGGCTGACCGGCTCGGAGATCTATCCCCTCGCCACCCGGTCCGCCGGCGCCGCGGCGCAGTCCGCGTCGCTGTGGGGAACGAACCTGCTCATCACCCTCACCCTGCTGAGCATCATCAACACCATCGGCACCGGGCAGACCTTCTGGCTGTACGCGGCGTTCAACATCATCGCCTTCTTCTACTTGTGGAAGAAGATGCCCGAGCTCACGGGGCAGAGCCTGGAGCAGATCGAGACGCACCTGCGTGATCGGAAGTTCGCCCCGGCGGACTTCGCCCGCACCCGCTGAGGACCGCTCGCGGCGGACCGGCCCGGTCCGCCGCGAGCGCCTGGCTCTCAGCCCGCGGCGAGCCGGCGGCGCAGCACCTCGTGCAGCACCACCCGGTCGTCGAAGGGCGTGGCCACACCGGCGCGCACGAGCGCTGGGTCGTCGCCGCGGCCGGCGACCACCAGGACGTCGCCGGGGTCGGTGCACGCCACCGCCAGCTCGAGGGCCCGGGTGCGGTCGGGCTCGACGATCACCAGGGCGCTGCGAGCAGCACGTGCCCCGGCCGCGACGTCCTCCCGCAGGACCCTCGGGTCGTCGTCGTGGGGGCTCTCGTCGGTGATGACCACGGTGTCGGCCATCGCCCCCGCCTGCGCTCCGAGGGGGTGCCGCTTGCCGGCGTCGCGGCCCCCGGTGGCACCCAGGACCACGACGATCCGCCCGCGCGTCACCGCCCGCAGGTACGGGAAGAGCCGCAGCTGCGCGGACGGGTTGTGCGCATGGTCCACCAGCGCCAGGAACGGCTGGCCGGCGTCGACGCGCTCCAGGCGCCCGGGCACCCCGGTGACCGCTTCGACGCCCGCGACCGCAGCGCCCAGCTCCACCCCGGTGGACGCCAGCGCCGCCAGCGCCCCGAGGGCGTTGTCGACCTGGTGCGCCCCCAGCAGCTGCAGGCGCACGGTGAGGTCGGTGTCCGGGCCTCGCAGGCGGAAGGTGCTGCCGCCCGGGGTGAGGTGGACGTCGTCGGCGCGCCAGTCGGCGTCCGCGCCGGTCGCCGAGGTGGTGACCACCGGCGCCCCGGCGTGCTCGGCGAGCCAGCGACCCGCGTCGTCGTCGACGGCGATCACCGCGAGCGCGCACCGCTGGGCGGTGAACAGGGCCGCCTTGGCGTCGCGGTAGGACTCCATGTCGCCGTGCAGGTCGAGGTGGTCGGGGCCGAGGTTGGTGAAGACCGCGGCCGTGAAGGCGGTGCCGTCCACGCGGTGCAGCGCCAGGCCGTGGGAGGAGACCTCCACGGTGGCGGCGCGAGCGCCGTGCCCGCGCGCGGCGGCGAGCACCTGCTGCAGCTCGCACGCCTCGGGGGTGGTGCGCCCAGCGGCCCGTGACGCCGCGCGAGTGCGCTGCACCACGCCGCTGAACAGGGCGCTCGGCACCCCGGCGCCGGTCAGGCCGGCGTCGATCAGGTGGGCGGTGCTGGTCTTGCCGTTGGTGCCGGTGACCCCGAAGACGTCCATCGCGGCGGACGGGTCGTCGTAGACGTAGGAGGCGAGCGGCCCGACGACGGCGCGCGGATCGCCGACGCGCACCACCGGCAGCGCGGAGGAGGTCAGCGGGTCGCCGTCTCGCGCGAGCACCGCCACCGCGCCGCGGGCGGCGGCCTCCCCGACGAAGGCCCCACCGTGGTGGCGCTGCCCGGGCAGCGCCACGTAGAGGTCGCCCGGGCGCACGAGGCGGGAGTCCTGGCTGGTGCCGGTGACCGCCACGGCCAGCGGCGTTCCACCGCCGGCGGTCGCCGGGCCGGCAGTGGTGGGCGGTCCGGCGGTGGGGCCGGCGGTGTCGCGCAGGTCGGCTCGAGGATCGAGGCGGGCACGGGGGCCCAGGTGAGCCAGGATGTCGGCGAGGCTCTTCGCCCGGTGATCGGTGGGGCGCCAGGGCCCGTCGGGCGCGCGCTGGCCGCGGGCACGGTGGTCGGACGAGAGGCAGTCGGACGAGACCTGCGCGCCGGGGGGCTGGTCGGGCGAGGCCTGGCTCGCTGGGGATGGCACGCTAGCGCTCCCCTCCACTCGGGGCGCTCACGCGCCAGACGGTGCAGCGCCTGACCTCGGCGTCCTCGACCTCGCCCAGCCCGGGGACGTCGCAGCTGGCGACGGCCTCGAGGCCAGCGGTGGGCAGGTGCGCTCGCCCCGGATCGCCGACGAGCACGGTGGCGCCGCGCGCGGCGGCCCGCTCGAAGCACCTCATCATCGCCTCGGCCATCCCCCGCTGGTAGAAGACGTCACCGGCCAGCAGCACCTGCGCTCCGCCGCCGTCCCCGGTCGTGGCGTCCGCGACGGCGACGTCCAGGGCCACGCCGTTCGCTGCGGCGTTGACCCGCGCCGCGGCAGCGGCCAGGGGGTCGACGTCGCACGCCAGCACCGACGCGGCGCCGGCCTTCGCCGCCGCGATCGCCACGAGGCCCGAGCCGGTGGCGACGTCGAGGACCGCGGCGCCAGCGACGACGCGCGGGTGGTCGAGGAGGTAGCGGGCCAGCACCTGCCCACCCGCCCACGCGTAGGCCCAGAACGGCGGCTCCAGCCCGCTGCGCCCGGCCCGGACCTCCACGCCCTCCCACAGCGGCACCACTCCCGCACCGAGGTGCAGACGCACCTCGGGCACCAGCGGAGGGGCGAGCAGGCGGGTGTGGTCGCGCACGAACTGCGCGTCCGCGGATGTCGTGGGCCCCACGGCCTCATTGTCATCACGCGCCGATCGCGCCCGACGTCCGGGGCACCTGGTAGCTTCCCGAGCGAACCACCCATCCAGAGCGGCCGAGAGACCTGACTCGCTGAAGCCGCAGCAACCACCCCCTGCCGTCGCCGGGGACAGGTGCTCATGTCAGGACCGATGGAGGAACCGTGCAGCTCCACCTGTGCTCACCGGGGTCGATGCCCGTGGTCACCGTCGACGACTCCTGTCGCCGGTGACCAGCGCCGCCTGACCCAGCCCGACCGCTCCGCGAGACCACGACCTGCGACAACCCCGCAGCGCTGCGCCGAGGGCGCCAGCGGACTGCCCAGACCCTGGAGATCCCATGCACCGCCACCGCGCCCCCGACCTCGTCGGACCCCACCCCGACGGGCCCCGTCGAGATCCCGCCACGCCCACCCGCCGCACCGCCCTGACCGCGGCCGGGGTGCTGACCCTGACCGGTGCGCTGGGCCTGAGCGGCTGCGGCCTCGACGGGGGTGCTGCGGCGGAGCCCGCCGAGGGCGAGGACCGCACCATCACCGTCATCGCCACCGAGAGCCCCGCGTACTCCACACCCCTCGAGCTCGCCGAGCAGGCGTTGGAGGCCGACGGCTGGTCCGTGGACATCACCTACGTCACCGACATCGTCCAGCCCAACAACGCGGTCTCCAACGGGGAGTTCGACTACAACTTCTTCCAGCACGGCGCGTACCTGCAGACCTTCAACCGCGACAACGGCACCGACGTGGTGCCGCTGTTCTACGCGGTGGGCTCCCCCGCCGGGGTGTACTCCACCCGCCACGACGACATCGCGCAGCTGCCCGACGGCGCCAGCATCGCCCTGCCGGTGGACCCGGCCAACAACGGCCGGGCGCTGCACCTGCTCGCCGGGGAGGGGCTCCTGGAGCTGCGCGAGGGTGCCCAGGTGGTGTCCACCACGGTCGAGGACGTCACCGCAAACCCCCACGGTTACGAGTTCATCGAGGTCGATCAGCAGACCCTCACCCAGACCCTCCCCGACGTGGACGCCGGGTTCCTCTTCTCCCGCCAGGCCATCGAGATGGAGCTGGCCGTGGAGGACGATGCGCTGCTGCGCGAGGAGGACGTCGACGCGGTGCCCTACCGCATCGTCTTCGGCGGCAGCCCCGACGCAGTCGGCACCGAGAAGACCCTCGCCCTGCAGGAGGCGTTCCAGAGCGAGGAGGTCGAGAGGTTCTACCGCGACTTCTACGGTGACTGGGCACCTCTGCCGTGGGACGAGGACCCCCAGGAGCAGCTCGACGACTGGTGGGAGGCGTGAGCCTGTGATAGCCCTGCGCGGGGTCACCAGGACCTTCCCCACCGGCGGGCCCGACGGCCGGCGGCTGACGGCCGTGGACGACGTCGACCTGCACGTCGAGCGCGGCGCGATCCAGGGGATCATCGGGTTCAGCGGGGCCGGCAAGTCGACCCTGGTGCGCACCATCAACCTCCTCGAGCGCCCCGACGCCGGCACGGTGGTCGTCGACGGCGAGGAGCTCACCGCCCTGCCCGAGGCGGAGCTGCGGGCCCGGCGGGCGAAGATCGGGATGGTCTTCCAGCACTTCAACCTGCTGGAGAACCTCACCGCGGCGCAGAACGTGGAGCTGGCGCTGCGGGTGGCCGGGGTGCCGAAGGCGCAGCGAGCCGTGAAGGTGGCGCGCAGCCTGGACGTCGTGGACCTCGCCGACAAGGCCGGGACCTATCCCTCGAAGCTCTCCGGCGGGCAGAAGCAGCGGGTGGCGATCGCGCGGGCGCTGGCCAACGAACCGAGCGTGCTGCTGTGCGACGAGCCGACGAGCGCGGTGGACCCCCAGACCACGATCACGGTGCTCCAGTACCTCAAGGAGGTGAACGAGCGCCTCGGGATCACCATCGTGCTGGTCACCCACCAGATGAACGTGGTGAAGGCCCTCGCGCGGGACGTCGCGGTGATGGACGCCGGACGGGTCGTGGAGCACCTCCCCCTGGACGGGAGCCCGCTGAGGCCGCGCAGCGAGATCGCCCGGTACCTGCTCGACGACGAGATCCGCCTGCGCCCGGTGACCGGCGTCGTACCGGGCGTCGAGCGGGGCGCCGAGCCGGCGGTGGGCTCCCGTGGCTGAGGCCCAGGTCGCCCGGGTCGTGGAGGTGCTGCCCGAGATGGGCGCGGCACTCGGTGAGACCGCGCTGATGGTGGTGATCGCGGTGCCGGTGGCGATCCTCGTCGCCGTGCCCACCGGGGTGCTGCTCTACGCGACGAGGCCCGGGGGCCTGGCGGAGGACCGGCGGGTGCACCGGGTGGTGAACGGGTGCGTCAACGTCATCCGGTCCTTCCCCTTCATCATCCTGCTCATCGCGATGATCCCGATCACCCGGCTCATCGTGGGCACCTCGCTGGGCACCGTGGCCGTCACCGTGCCCCTGACGGTCAACGCCGCCGCGTACCTGGCGCGCTTCGTCGAGGCGAACCTGCTCGCGGTGCCGCTGGGCGTGGTGGAGGCCGCGCGCTCCCTCGGCGCCAGCACCCGGCGCACCCTGTGGTCGGTGCTGCTGGTCGAGGCGCGCCCCGCCCTGGTGGGGTCGGTGACGATCATGGTGGTCAGCTTCATCTCCTACTCCGCCATCGCCGGGCTCGCCGGCGGCGGGGGCATCGGGGACTTCGCGATCCGGTACGGGTACTACCGGTACGAGACGGGCGTGATGATCGCGACCGTCGTGGTGATCATCGCCCTGGTGCAGGCGCTGCAGGCCGTGGGCACCCTCGCGGTGCGCCGGTTGGACCACCGCCTGTGAGCCCGGACGTGAGCGGCCCTGCGCGCCCGGGGCACCGCCGGTTGCTGCTCAGCGCCTTCGTCATGGCCACCCCCGGGCACATCCTCGAGGGGCTGTGGCGCCACCCGCGGGCCCAGCAGCACCGCTTCGACGAGCTGTCGCTGTGGACCGACCTCGCCCGCCAGCTCGAGGCTGCGCGCTTCGACGCCCTGTTCTTCGCCGACGTCGTCGGGCTCTACGGGAACCACCGCGGCGGGTGGGACACCTTCGTCACCGAGGGCCTGCAGATCCCCAGCCACGACCCGTCGGTGATGGTCGCCGCGCTGGGCGCGGTCACCGAGCACCTGGGGCTGGCGTGGACGAGCTCGGTGATCCAGGAGCACCCCTTCACCTTCGCCCGCCGCGCCGCGACCCTGGACCACCTCACGCACGGGCGGGTGGGGTGGAACATCGTCACCTCGGCCCTGGAGAACGCC
Source organism: uncultured Quadrisphaera sp. (assembly GCA_964242735.1). Taxonomy (GTDB): domain Bacteria; phylum Actinomycetota; class Actinomycetes; order Actinomycetales; family Quadrisphaeraceae; genus CADCUY01. The sequence goes on from CAXTAK010000010.1 coordinate 28,405, forward strand.
CACCGCAACTACGGCCTCGACGGGCTCACCCCCCACGACGAGCGGTACGCGTGGGCCGACGAGTACGTCGACGTGGTCTACCAGCTGCTGGAGGGCAGCTGGGACGACGGCGCGGTGCTGCGCGACGCCGCCGCGAACCGGTTCTCCGACCCCGCGCGCATCCACAAGATCCACCACCGCGGCACCCGGTACGACGTGGAGGGACCGCACCTGGTGGCTCCCTCACCGCAGCGCACCCCGGTGCTGTTCCAGGCCGGCAGCTCACCGGCGGGCATGGACTTCGCCGCCCGCAACGCCGAGGCGGTGTTCATGTTCGCGGGGACGCCGGCCGCGGCGGGGAGGATCACCACGCGGGTGCGGGCGCTCGCGGTGGAGCACGGGCGCCGCGCGGACGACGTGCGCTTCCTCGCCGGGCTGTCGGTGGTCGTCGGCAGCACCGAGGCCGAGGCGCGGCGCCTGAAGGCGGAGTACGACGAGCACCTGTCGGTGGAGGGGCTCGCTGCGCACATGCTCGGCGGGATGGGCGTGGACCTGGGCGACGCCCCGGTGGACACCAAGCTGAAGGACCTGCACGTGGAGGGCGCCCGCGGCATCCACGCCTCGATCGTCGACGCGGTGCCCGGCGGCGACCCGACCATCGAGGACATGGTGCGCTACCGCTCCGAGCAGATGCGCCTGGTCGGGACCCCCGAGCAGGTCGCCGACGCTCTGGAGACGTGGCAGGACGCCGGCGTGGACGGGATCAACCTCATCAACCACGTGATCCCCGACAGCTACACCGAGGTGATCGAGGGACTGCTGCCGGAGCTGCGGCGGCGCGGGATGGCGCAGGGCGAGTACGCGCCGGGCACGCTGCGCGACAAGCTGTTCGGCACGAGCGAGCGCGGTGGGCGCCTCGACTCCCGGCACCCGGCCGCCCGGTACCGCGGGGCCTTCACCGACGCGCCGCGGTGACGCCGCCGTCGCTGACCGCGGCTGCGCTCAGGGCATCTCGACGGTCTCCGACCGGGCCAGCTCTCCCAGGGCGGCGTCGAGGGAGGGCCCCAGGGGCCGGCCGCGGGTGGTGAGCACGTGGGCGAGCAGCAGCGCGGCGTGCCGGGCGACCGCCGCGGGCGGCAGCGCCGCGGGCTCGTACTCGTGGACCCCCAGCGCCCCGGCCAGGACGGTCAGCGCCACGTCGGGGTCGACGTCGGGGCACCACGCGCTCGCGGCCACGCAGCCCGTGAGCACCTGCGCGACGTCATCGCCGTCGAGCCCGTCGGGGTGGGCCTCCTCCAGCAGGGAGCGCAGGGCGCCGCCGAGGACCACGCGCACGTGCCCGGGGTCGGCGGCGGCGAGCCGGGCGGCGGCGGCCTCGAAGGCCTCGGCCTGCCCCGCCCGGGCCGCGGCCACGGCGTCCGCGGTCACGGCCGCCAGCGCCCCGGCCGGCCCCGGCCACGCCCGGGCGCCGGGCGGGCTCACGCCGGCTCGTAGACGGCGGGGGTGAAGACCAGGCCCGCCCCCGCGAGCCGGTCCAGCGCGTCGGCGCCCAGCACCTGCCCGGGGACGCCGAGCGCGAGCGCGGGGGTGATGCACCCGGAGCGCCGCGCCGGATCGCCGGTGGCCATGAGCAGGCCCAGCTCGGCGATCATGCGCGCGGTGGTGACGTACCCGGGGTGCCCACGGCCCTGCGCGCCCACGCGGACCACCGCGCCGTCCGTCGTGGTCGCCCGCAGCTCCAGGCCCCAGCGCCACTGCTCCGCCCGCGGCCCGGTCGGGCCCGTGCCGGATCCGGGCAGCACCCGGGCGAGGGCGCCGGCGGCGGGCCGGCGCACCGCCGACGGCAGCCGGCTGCCGGCGAGCACCAGAGCCTGCCCCGCGGAGGTGGCCCCGGCCGCCGCCCACCGCAGCGGCGCGGACGGCGAGCGGGTCGACCCGAGGTCGGTGCCCTCCCGGTAGCGGAACGGGGTGGACGGGCGCCCGGCCTCCTGCGCCAGCAGCGCGGCCGTGCGGTGGATCACCGGGGGGTTGATGAAGGCCGCCGGGATCGTGGGGCCGAGGACGCGGCCCTGCTCCGCGCGGGGGCGCAGCGCCAGGGCGCTGCGCCGGCGGAGCGCGGCGGCGTCCGCCGCGGGCAGGCCGGGCAGCATCAGCGCCGGGTCGGCGAGGCGCAGCGGCCCGGGATCACCCAGCACCGTCGCCAGGGACTGCAGCGTGCCCCCGGAGAACCCCTCGCTGATCCCCATCGGTCCCGGGGGCGGGGTGATGGTCACACCGACCACGACGTCGGCGAGGGCGGTGCCGCGCCGGGCGGCCTCCTCGTGGGCGAGGAGCACCGCGACGTCGGGCGGCAGGGCCTCGAAACCCGCGGCCTGGACGATCGCCACGCCAGCCTCGCGCGCGGGTGCGTGCCAGCGCTCGACGACCCGGGCGATGGCCGGCACCTCACCGGAGAGGTCGGCGTAGGAGGTGCCCGCGGCCACGCACGCGGCGACCACCGGGGCGGCGCGCTGGGTGTACGGGCCGGCGAGGTTCAGCACGACGGCGGTGCTGGCGGCCAGGGCAGCCAGCGAGCCAGTGTCATCAGTGTCGCCGGCGTCGGCGACGAGCACCCCGTCGGCCGTCACGCCCGCGGCGGCCAGGCCGGCGCGCACCCGGGCGGCGTCGCGGCCGGCGGCGGCCCACCGGGCGCCGCTGCCGGGGCGGCCCAGGTGCGCGGCGACCCGGCGACCGGTGATCCCGGTGGCGCCGAGCACGACGACGTCGAAGCGGCGGTCCACCGGCCCAGTGTGGCGGGCGGGGCGCGTCCGCGGCCAGCGGCGGACGCTCACACCCCGGGCGCGGTCCCGCCGTCGTCCGGTGCCCCACCGTCGCCCGGTGCCAGGCGCAGCACGCGCGCCTCCCACGGGCGCAGGTCCCCCGCGGGGTCGGCGCCGGGCGTGTTGGCCAGGACCACCTCGGCACCGGGCAGCAGCCCGGTCAGGTCCGCGGGCAGGGCGACCTCGTCGCCGCCGACGTTGCAGACCACCAGCAGCCGCTCGCCGTCCGGTGCTGGCAGGGAGCGGGTGAAGGCGTACAGCTGCTCGTGCTCGGGCACCAGCATCGTGAAGTCGCCGAGCGCCACGACCGGCCGGGTGTGGCGCAGGGCGATCAGCGCCCGGTAGTGCGCCAGCACCGAGGTCGGGTCCTCGCGCTGCGCTGCGGCGTTGACGGTGGCGTGGTCGGGGTTGACCGCGATCCACGGGGTCCCGGTGGTGAAGCCGGCGCCGCTGGTGGCATCCCACTGCATCGGGGTGCGGGCGTGGTCGCGGCTCGCCCTGGCCAGCGCCGCGAGGACGTCGGCCTGCTCAGCGCCGGCGGCCAGGGCGTGCCGGTGGTGGTTCAGGGACTCGACGTCCCGGTAGTCCTCGATGCTGGTGAACGGGGCGTTGGCCATCCCCAGCTCCTCCCCCTGGTAGACGTACGGCGTCCCGCGGTGCAGGTGCAGCAGGGTCGCCAGGCAGGTCGCCGATGCCACGCGGTGCCGCGGTGAGTCGTCGCCGAAGCGCGAGACCGCGCGGGGCTGGTCGTGGTTGGCCAGGTACAGGCTGTTCCACCCGGTGCGCGCCAGGCCCGCCTGCCAGCGTCCGAAGGTGGCCTTGAGGTCCAGCAGGGACAGCGGGCGGTGGTCCCACTTGCTCGCGCCGTGGTCGAGGCCGACGTGCTCGAACTGGAAGACCATGTCGATCTCGGCGCGGTCGGGGTCGGTGAACAGCAGCGCCTCCTCGACGGTGACCCCGGGCATCTCCCCGACGGTCAGCAGCTGGGCGCCGGCGGCGAGGCGGTCGGCGAAGGCCTCCCGGTGCATCTCCGCCATGAACTCGTGGATCCGCGGGCCGGTGAGGTAGGAAGCGGAACCGTCCCCCAGGGGCCCCGCCCCGAGGGCACCACCGATCACGGGGCCGTCGCGCAGCGACCCGTCGGGGGCGACGTCCTTGGAGATCATGTTGATGACGTCCATGCGGAACCCGTCGACCCCGCGGTCGAGCCACCACCGCATGAGGGCGTGCACCTGCTCGCGCACCGCGGGGTTCTCCCAGTTCAGGTCCGGCTGCTTGCGCGAGAACAGGTGCAGGTAGTACTCGCCGCTGGCCTCGTCCAGGGTCCACGCCGGGCCGGAGAAGAAGGACGCCCAGTTCGTGGGCTCAGCGCCCGGGGCGCCGGGCGCCATGCCCTCGCGGGCTGGGCGCCACCAGTACCAGTCGCGCTCGTCCGACGTCGCGCTGCTCCTGCTCCGCGTGAACCACGGGTGCTCGTCGGAGGTGTGGTTGACCACCAGGTCCATCACCAGCTTCATGCCGCGCCCGTGGACGCCCGCGACGAGGGCGTCGAAGTCCTCCAGCGTCCCGAAGGCGGGCTCGATGCCGCGGTAGTCGCTGATGTCGTAGCCGTTGTCGTCCTGGGGGGAGGGGTAGACCGGGGAGAGCCAGAGGACGTCGACGCCGAGGTCGACGAGGTGGTCCAGGTGGGCGGTGATGCCGGGGATGTCGCCGATCCCGTCGCCGTCGGAGTCGGCGAAGCTCCGGGGGTACACCTGGTAGACGACCGCGCTGGTCCACCACGGCGCCGGCCGCCCCCCTGGCTGGGGGGCGGCCGTCGTCGACGGGGTCTCGATCACCCCCCGAGTGTGGCGGGTCAGCCGCTGGTGCGGAGGTCGCCGTTCACGCCGGCGGGGAAGAAGCCACCGCGGTCGACCTTGCCGGGGTTCAGGTACACGATGTTGAGGACCTGGCCGGGGGTGCGGCTGAAGGCGATGGAGTCGGCGTCGGTGGGCACGAGGTTGGAGGCCCCACCGGTGCCGACGATGCCCTGGTCGAGGTCGGACCGGCCGTCGAGGGAGTCGCGCGCGTCGGAGATCGCCGTGGTGGCGGCGCCGAGGTCGCGGGCGTACAGGAGGGTGCGGATGATCGCGGCGTGGTAGGCCTCCACCGCGAGGATGCCGGCGGCGGCCTCGAGGTAGGTCTTGTTCGAGATCAGCGGCGCGGCGCCCTTGTAGGCCGTGACCCCGACGTCCTCGAAGAGGAAGGCGGCGAGCAGGAAGTTGTTCTCGTCGGCGTAGGGGTCGAACGTCTCCCCCGCCTTGACGAGCCCCGCGGCCGTGGCGGCAGCGGTGAAGGCGCCCTGGATGTCGATCGCCGGGCGGGCGACGGCTGCGCCGCCGACGGCCTTGCGCAGGAACTTGACGTGGGCGATCTCGTCACCGGCGATCTCCCGGGCGTACTGGGCGACGACCGGGGTCGCGAAATCGACCTTGCGGCCACCGGTGACCCGGCCGCGCGCGTGGTTCCTGCCACCGGTGTCGGCGTCGTCGAGGCCGCGCCCGAACGCGGCGAAGGAGTAGAACTCCGCCTCGAGGTACTCGAGGTTCAGCGCGAAGTTCAGCACCGCGACGTCGCTGACGGCGCCGGGGGGCGTGGCGGACGCCGCGCCGGCCGTGGCGGTGCCGACAGCGCCGGCACCGAGCACGCCCATGCCGGCGAGGCCGGCGGTGCGCATGAAGTTGCGGCGGTCGGTGCCGTTCTCGGCGCTGCGGGTGATCATGTCGCTGACCATGGTCTTTCCGAACATGTGGTGCCCCGTTCCCATCGGTCGATCTGCGTGGTGTCGCCGCTCGCGGAGGGGTCGGGGTCGTGCGCGGCGTCGCGGGTCCCGCGGCGCCGGCGCAGTGCCCCGGCCGTCGGCGGCGCGAGCGAGCGCCACCACCGACGTGAGCCGTTCGGAGCGGGTGCGGGGTGGGATGGGTGGGTCGGGCAGGTCTCGTCCGGTTCTGTCCGGCGGCGTCGCCGGGCGGCGGTCCTGTCCACAGGCGCGGCGCGGTCCACAGGGGTGGCGGCGCCATCGACGCGCGGTGCGCGCGCCGGGCACCGTGGCGGGATGGACGCCACCACCACGCCCGCTGCCGCCGACCCCGCTGCGGCCGACCGGGGGCTGCGCCGCGCCACGGTCGACAGCCCCCTGGGCCCGTTGCGCGTGGTCGTCGACGACGCCGGGGCGCTCGCCGGGCTGTACCTGCCCGACCACCGGCCGGAGCCGTCGCCCGCCGCGCTCGGGCGCGAGGTCGACGAGGACGACCCGGCGCTGGCGGCGGTCGCCGGCGCCGTCCTCGCCTACCTCGACGGCGCCGCCACCGCGGTGGAGGTGCCGATGGCGCGGGTGGCGGGCACCGCGTTCCAGCACGCGGTGTGGGAGGAGGTGGCGGGCATCCCCTACGGCGGCACCCGCACCTACGGGCAGGTCGCCGCCGCGCTGGGGCGGCCCACCGCGGTGCGCGCGGTCGGTGCGGCCATCGCGCGCAACCCGCGGTGCGTGGTGGTGCCCTGCCACCGCGTGGTCGCCGCCGGTGGCGCCGTGATCGGTCACGCGGGCGGCGTCGAGCGCAAGCGGTGGCTGCTGGACCTGGAGGCGCGGGGCACCGCCGAGCTCGGTGGAGGGCCCGCCGCAGGCCTCGCGGGGAACCTCACGACAGCGACGGCGTGAAGGCCTGCGTGCGCACGTGCTGCCAGGGACCGCCCGCGTAGCGCCACAGCACGAGCCCGACGGCCCGCACGCCGCCCGGGACGAAGCCCGCGGACAGCTGCTCGTGCAGGGCCCGTGCTCGCTCGGGGGTCACCTTGTTCTGCACGGTGACGTGCGCCGCGAGCCGCTGGCGGTCCTGCGCCGTCACCGCGTCGCCGAACGCCGCGGTGACCGCGTGGAGCAGAGCCCGGTGGAGCGCGGCCAGGTCGTCGGAGGCCATCGTGTACGCGACACCCCGCCCCAGCAGGCGCACACCGGTGACGGCCACGTCGAACGCCTCCCGGCGGGCGGCGGCGGCGACCAGCACGCCGACCTCGTCGAGCGCGGCACCGGGGAGGGCGTGGAAGAGGGTCACGTGGGCCCCGAGGTGGTTGCGGTCGGCCGGGAAGTGGGTGCGGCGCAACGCGTCGAAGCGCTGCTGATCGGCCTCGGCCAGGGCGAGGGTGAGCACCAGGGGCCGGTCATCACTCACCGCACCACTGTCGCGCACCGCCCAGGGTCACCGCCTCGTCCGACGACGCCGAGGCTCGGGCACCAACGGCACGACGCCCGGCCCGGGCGCTCCCACGACGAGGGCAGCGGCGGTGCCCACCGCGGGTGGCCCACCCGCCCGGAGGCGGGGTCTTGGTCGTGCCACTCGCGCCAGGGGGCCGCAGGACGTGCGCTCATGGGAGCCGCTCTGCGAACCGACATCCGGTGGGGTGGAGGAGCCCATCGGCATGCCAGTCCCGGCGAGTTCCGTCCACTGGCCACGGACAGTGGCACAGATGGCCGCTCAGCGGCAGGGCGCCACGCACCGCGTGCGGTGGCTCCGACCGCTCAGGGGTGCGGCCAGCCACTTCCCGCGGGGGGCTGACCGGGCCGCCACAGCTCCACCGGGGGCTCATCGATCCACGACCGCTCCATCGGCTGCCATCTGTGAGCGGTGCGGTGCGTCCGCGGAGTGCCGAGGACCCGGTGCAGTCACAGCTGCGGGCGGCCGGCGAAGGCTGCGGGCGTCAGGACGGGCGGGTCGACGTCGACCAGCTCGGTCAGGTGCGAGTCCCCGGATACCGGCGCCACGACGTCCGATGCCCTGGCCGGTCTCAGCAGGTGCTCGTCGTCGGGATCGCGGGTGCGCCGATGCGCAGCTGTCGGAGGATCGGGGCGGACGTCGGCGATGGCCTCGACGTCCGCCGTGAACAGGGGCTGTGTCAGACGTGGCCCACCCACCCCTGGCGTCCGTCGGACTCAGGACGGTCCCGGGCGGCGTGCTCGAGCGCGGTGATCCGGTACAGGACGCACCGGCGCACCGGCGACCCGACCGGCACGCGTGGATGGTCGAAGTCGTCGGCCTCGTCACGGCGCATCCCCAGGCGACGCATCACCGCCTGCGACCGGGTGTTAGTCGCCGCGGTGAAGGACACCACCTGCTCGAGCCGCAGTTCGTCGAACGCCACCGCCAAGGCGGCCTCGCCCGCCTCGGTGGCGTACCCGTGGCCCCACGCCCACCGGGCCAGGCGCCACCCGACCTCCACCGCCGGGGCGCGCGGCAGCCCGGCGGGTACCGGGTTCAGACCGGTGAAGCCCGCGAAGCCCGTGCGCCCGCCCGCGGCGGGGTCCACGACGTCCACCGCCCACAGCCCCCACCCGTGCTCGGCCAGGTGGTCCTGCGCGCGGTCGACCAGCGCGTCGCTGCGCTCGCGGGTCAGCGGCGCGACGAAGTGCTCCATGACCGCGGGGTCAGCGTTCATCGCGGCGAAGGACTCGCGGTCACCGTCCCGCCACGGGCGCAGGACCAGGCGCTGGGTGCGCACGGGTCAGCGCCCCGGCTGTGCTGACGGGACCGGTGGCGCGGGCTCGATGTGCACCGCCTTCAGCGCCGTCAGCTCCCCCAGCAGGTCGGGACCGAAGCCCCGTCCGCTGCCGCTGCCCCGCCGCGGGTCAGCGGAGCCCCCCGGCGCCCCGCCCCACACGGCGTTGACCTTCACGGTGCCCACCTCCAGCTCCGCGGCGGCCTCCAGGGCGTGGCCCATCGACGGGGTCAGCACCGTCGCCGCCAACCCGTAGGCCCCCGAGGCCGCCAGCGCGAGGCCGTCGGCGAAGGAGGGGACGACGGTGACGGCGGCGACGGGCCCGAAGGTCTCCTCGGCCATCACCGCCATGTCCTCGGTGCACCCGGTCAGCACCGTCGGGGGGTAGAAGGTGCCGGGGCGGTCCACGCGGGCCCCGCCGCTCAGAACGCTCGCACCGGCGGTGACCGCCGCGTCGACGTGGGCGGCGACGAGCGCGAGCTGCCGCTCGTCGACCAGGGGCCCCAGCTCGGTGGCTGGCTCGCGGGGGTCGCCGACGACCATCGCGCGCGCGATGGCCACCAGCGCCTCCAGGACCGCGTCGGCGACGTCGGCGTGCAGGTACACCCGCTCCACCGAGGTGCACAGCTGCCCGGTGTTGGTGAACGCCCCGGCGGCGATCTGGCCGGCCGCCCACACCGGGTCGACCCGGGCGTCGACGAGGATCGGGTCCTTGCCGCCGTTCTCCACCAGGGCCCTGCCGCCGCGGGACCCCGCGGCGGCGGAGATCGCGCGGCCCGTGGCGGTGCTGCCCACCTGAGCGACCACGTGCACCCGCGGGTCGGCCACGATGCGGGCGCCCACACCGCCGTCCCCGGCCACGACCTCCAGCACCCCGGCGGGCAGGTGCGCGGCGATGGTCGCGGCCATCGCCGCCCCGGCGCCGGCGCAGCGCTCCGAGGGCTTGTGCACGACGGTGTTCCCGGTGACCAGGGCGGCGGCGAGCAGACCGGCGGCCGCGGGGAACGGGTCGTTCCACGGGGTGATGACGGCGACCAGGCCGCGGGGCTCGCGGCGGACGACGTCCACGGCCCCGAGCGCGCCGGCGAGGTTGCGCCCGGCGTCCAGCACCCCCGTGACCGCGGCCTCCTCCAGGATCTCCGCGGCGACCAGCGCGGAACCGCGGGCCTGACCGAGCAACCGACCCGTCTCGGCGGTCAGGGCGTCACCGAGCGCGTCGGCGGCGGCGCGCACCGCGGCCGCGGCGGCGCGCAGGGCACCCGCCCGCTGCCCGGGGTCGGTGCGGCGCCAGCCCGGGCGGGCCGCGTCGGCACGGGTGATCGCCGCGTCGACCTCGGCGTCGGTGGCGCAGACCACGTCGCGCCCCGGCGCGCCGCTCGCCGGGTCGGTGGTGGGCAGCACCCGACCCGCCTCCGTCGTCGGCGGGGCGGTACCAGCGGCGGGCTGGGGGGCGGCGCGGTCGGCGGGGCGGGGGGCGGTGGTGAGCTCTGGCACCCCGACACCCAACCGCATCCGCCGCGGCGGGTCCCCCGATCGGGGCGGACCGGTCGCGCTGCGCGGTGCGGACCGGGCGCGCTGCGGCCTTCTGAGGAGTCGAGGGGGTGGATGTCGGGGGCGTCGGCTACAACGTGCGCATGAAGGTTCTCGGGGTCAACGCCGTCTTCCACGACTCCTCGGCGGCCCTCGTGGTGGACGGGCGCGTGGTCGCCGCCGCCGAGGAGGAGCGCTTCAGCCGCCGCAAGCACGGCAAGCGGCCCGTGCCGTTCTCGGCGTGGGAGCTGCCGGAGCTCGCGATGGCGTGGTGCCTGCAGGAGGGCGGCCTGCGCCCCGAGGATCTCGACGCGGTCGCCTACGGGTTCGACCCGGGCATGACCCGCCCGGCTGAGCAGATGGGCCTGTCCGACCCCTGGGACCACCTGCGCGTCACCTACGCGCAGAAGGCCCCGGGCTTCCTGACCACCGCCCTGCCGGGCCTGGACCCGGCGAAGGTCGTCTTCGTGCCGCACCACGTGGCGCACGCCGCGTCGTCCGGCCTGGCCGGTCCCTCGGCGACGGGCAGCGTGCTCGTCCTCGACGGGCGCGGTGAGCGCGGCTCGCACCTGTCGGGGCGCTACGTCGACGGGAAGCTGGAGGTGCTGGCCACCACCGAGCTGCCGCACTCCCTCGGGCTGGTCTACGAGTCCCTGACCGACCACCTGGGCTTCCTGCGCTCCTCCGACGAGTTCAAGGTCATGGCGATGGCCTCCTACGGCGAGCCCCGGCACCTGCCCGAGCTGCGGACGAGCATCCACGCGACCGACGACGGCACGTTCGTCGCACCCGAGCCCGACTGGAGCCGCTGGGCCCCACGCCGCTCCCCCGACGCCACCGACTGGGCGCCCGAGCACGCCGACCTCGCCGCCTCCGTCCAGGCCCTCACCGAGGAGGTGCTGGTCGACCTCGCCACCTGGCTGCACGCGCGCACCGGCGACCGGCTGCTGACGATGGCCGGCGGCACCGCGCTGAACTGCGTGGCGAACACGCGGATCTGGCGCGAGAGCCCCTTCGAGGAGGTGTGGGTGCAGCCCGCCGCGGGCGACTCCGGCACGGCGCTGGGGGCGGCGCTGCAGGTCAGCGCCGAGCACGGGCAGGTGCCGGAGCCGATGGGCACCGCCGCGCTCGGCCGCTCCTGGAGCGACGACGAGCTCGCCGACTGGCTGCGCCGCGCGCACGTGCCCTTCACCACCCCGGACGACCTGGCGGGTGAGGTCGCCGACGTCCTCGCCGCCGACGGCGTCATCGCCTGGTTCCAAGGGCGCGCGGAGTTCGGTCCCCGCGCGCTGGGGCACCGGTCGCTGCTGGCCCACCCCGGGCACGCGGCGAACGTGGAGCGCATGAACGACGTGAAGGGGCGCGAGCAGTTCCGGCCCATCGCGCCGATGGTGCTCACCGAGCGGGCCGGGGACATCTTCGCCCGGGGGCCCATCCCCAGCCCGTACATGCTCTTCGTGCATGACGTGCGCCCGCAGTGGCGCGAGCGCATCCCCGCCGTGGTCCACGTCGACGGGACCGCGCGCATCCAGACCGTCGACGACACCACCAACCCCGGCGTGGCCGCGCTGCTGCGCGCCTTCGAGGCCCGCACGGGGCTGCCGGTGCTGGTGAACACGAGCCTGAACACCGCCGGCCGCCCGATGGTCGACGACCCCCGCGACGCCCTGGAGCTGTTCGGGTCCGCGCCGGTCGACGCCCTGGTCCTCGGGGCGCACCTGGTGCGCCGGGGCCAGCTCTTCGCCGGTGCCGCCGGGGGCTCAGCGGCGGCCCGAGCGTGACCGGGCCCTCGTACGCCGTCGTCGTCCCGAGCATCGGGCGACCGAGCCTGCACCGGTTGCTGGAGACCCTGGCGCTCCAGCGGGACCCGGCTCCCACGGAGGTCGTCGTCGTCGACGACCGCCGCCCTGGCGGGCCTCCGCTGGCCCTGCGCGCTGGTGCGGGGTGGACGCCGCAGGTGGTCGGCTCGGGTGGACCAGGTGGTCGGGGCCCCGCGGCGGCGCGCAACGCCGGCTGGACGGTGACGACCGCGCCGTGGGTGGTCTTCCTCGACGACGACGTGGAGCTGCCCGCCGCGTGGTCGACGGGTCTGGCCGCCGATCTGGCGGCGTGCGAGGCGGTGCCCACCGTCGGGGCGCGGCGGGTGGGCGCATCGCAGGGCCGGTTGCACGTGCCCCTGCCGAGCGACCGGCGTCCGACCGACTGGGAGCGCGGCACCGCCGGGCTGGAGGGCGCGGCGTGGGCCACCGCCGACATGGCCTACCGGCGAGGAGCGCTCGAGGCGGTCGGCGGCTTCGACGAGCGCTTCCCCCGGGCCTACCGGGAGGACGCCGACCTCGCGCTGCGCGTGCAGGCGGCCGGGTGGGCCCTGGTGCGCGGGGAGCGCACCACCACGCACCCGGTGCGCCCCGCCGACGACCTGGTCAGCGTGCGCGTGCAGCGCGGCAACGCCGACGACGCGCTGATGGGCGCCCTGCACGGCCCGGGGTGGCGCGAGCGGGCGCAGGCACCCGCGGGCCGGCTGCGCTGGCACGTCGCCACGCTCGCGGCGGGCCTGGTGGCCCCCGTGGCGGTGGCGGCCGGGCGGCGCGGCGTCGCGCTGCTCGCCGCCACCGCCTGGGTGGGCCTGAGCGCGGACTTCGCCCGCCGCCGCATCGCCCCCGGCCCCCGCGACGCCGCGGAGGTGCGTCGGATGCTCCTGACCAGCGCGGTGATCCCCGCGGCGGCGGTGTGGCACCGGGTGCGCGGTCAGCTGGCGCACCGAGGTGCCCGACCGTGGGTCGAGGCGCGTGACATGGTGCCGACGCCGCCGCCGGTGGGGCCCGCGACGCCAGCAGGGTCGATGGGTCCGGCCGGACCAGCGGCACCGGCCGGATCCGTGGGGTCAGCGGGTCCCGCGGTGTCGGCGCTGCCCGTGCGCGGGGTGCTCTTCGACCGCGACGGCACCCTGATCCACGACGTCCCCTACAACGGCGATCCCGCGCTGGTCGCCCCGGTGCCCGGCGCCGCACGAGCGGTCGCCGCGCTGCGCGCGGCCGGGGTCCGGGTGGGGGTGGTCACCAACCAGTCCGGCATCGGCCGTGGGCTGATCACCGCCGGTCAGGCGGCCGCGGTCAACGCGGCCGTCGACGCCGCGGTCGGCCCCTTCGACACCTGGCAGGTGTGCCCGCACACCGCCGACGCGGGATGCGCCTGCCGCAAGCCCGCGCCCGGCATGGTCATCACCGGGGCCGCGGCCCTCGGTGTGCCCCTCGACCAGATCGCCGTGGTCGGTGACATCGGCGCCGACGTCGGGGCGGCGACCGCGGCCGGTGCCCGGTCGGTGATGGTGCCCACGCCCACCACCCGTCCCGAGGAGGTCGCCGACGCCCCGGTGGTGGCCCGCGACATCACCGAGGCCGTGGACCTCCTGCTGGCGGCGGGGCGGTGAGCGGGCTGCGGGTCCTCGCGGTGCGCCTCGACAGCGACGGCGACGTGCTGATGACCGGCCCAGCGCTGGCGTGCCTGCGGACCGGTCCCGATGGGGCGCAGGCGCAGCGCCTCGACCTCCTCGCCTCCCCGCAGGGCGCCGCGGCGGCGCGCCTGCTGCCCGGCATCGACGAGGTGATCGCCTTCGACCCCCCGTGGAGCGGGTACGCGCCCGCCCCGCTGGACCCAGCCGCGACGACCGCCCTGGTCGAGCAGCTGACTGCCCGCGGTTACGACGAGTGCGTCATCTTCACCTCCTACCACCAGAGCCCCCTGCCGATGGCCCTGCTGGCCCGGTGGGCGGGCATCGGTGCCGTCTCCGGGATCAGCGCCGACTACCCGGGCACCCTCCTCGACGTCCGGCACCGCCGTCCGGTCACCGACGTCCCCGACGACGGCGAGGACCGCGCCACCGTCGACGTCCTCGCCGACCCCGGCACCGGCGGGCCGCACGAGGTGATCGCCGCCCTGAGCCTGGTGGCCGCCACCGGTCGCCCGGTACCGGCCGACCCGCGCCTGGCGGTGCGGGCACCCCTGCCCGACGTCGCTGAGCTGCTGGAGGGGGTGGCGGGGCCGTACGTGGTGGTGCACCCGGGCGCTTCGGTGCCCGCCCGCGCCCCGTCCCCGGACGTGGCCACCTCCATCGTCGCCGCGCTCGCCGCCACCGGGTGGCCCGTGGTGGTCACCGGTGGCCCCCAGGAGGTGTCCCTGGGCGCGCAGGTGACCGCCGGCGTGCCCGGAGCGGTCGACCTGAGTGGACGCACCGACCTCGCGGAGCTGGCGGCGGTGCTCGAGGGCGCCGCCGCCGCGGTCGTCGGCAACACCGGGCCCGCCCACCTCGCCGCGGCCGTGGGCACCCCCGTGGTCAGCCTCTTCTCCCCCGTCATGCCGCTGCAGCGGTGGGTGCCGTGGGGCGTGCCGGTGGCGGTGCTCGGCGACCAGGGCGCCGCGTGCCGGCTGACCCGCACCCGGATCTGCCCCGTACCGGGCCACCCCTGCCTGGCGGTGGACCCCGCGGACGTCGTGGCCGCCGTGGCGGACCTGGCCGCGGGCTCCGCCGTGCCGGGAGCGTCGCGGTGAGGGTGCTCCTGTGGCACGTGCACGGTTCCTGGACGACGACCTTCGTCCAGGGCGGGCACGAGTACCTGCTGCCCGTGCTGCCCGACCGCGGCCCCGACGGGCGCGGGCGCGCCCGCACGTGGGACTGGCCCGCCGCAGCGCAGGAGGTCACCCCGCAGGAGCTGACCTCACGAGCGGCGGCCGGGCGCGGGCCGGACGTCGTGGTCCTCCAGCGCCCCCACGAGGCGGACCTGCTGGCGGAGTGGACGGGACTGCGCGCCGGGGTGGACGTGCCCGCGGTGTACCTCGAGCACAACACCCCCGCCGGGCACGCCGTCGGCACCGCGCACCCGGTGGGCGCCGGTGGCGCTCCGCCGGTGCCGCTGGTGCACGTCACGGGCTTCAACGCCCTGGTCTGGGACAACGGCGACGCCGCGGTGCGAGTGGTCGAGCACGGTGTCATCGACCCGGGGCACCGCTGGACCGGTGAGCGCGAGTCGGTGGCGGTGGTGGTCAACGAGCCGGTGCGGCGCTGGCGGGTCGCCGGCACCGACCTGGTGCTCGCGATGGCCGACCCGGCGCGCGGGGTCGAGGTCGACGTCTACGGCATGGGCATGACCGCGCTCGCCCAGCACGCACCGCACCTGGCCGGGCGGGTGCACGAGGACCTGCCGCAGGCGCGGCTGCACGAGGAGGTCGCGCGACACCGCGCGTACTTCCACCCCTACCGGTGGACCTCCCTGGGCCTGGCCCTGGTCGAGGCGATGACCATGGGGTGCCCGGTGCTGGTGGTGGCGACCACAGCGGCCGGTGAGTCGGTGCCCGCGGCGGCGGGCGCGGTCAGCAGCGACGTCCGCCACCTCGCTCACGTGGCACGGGGGTGGGTGGCGGACCCGGCGCGGGCGGCGGAGCACGGCGCGGCGGCCCGCGAGCACGCCCTGGCCCGCTTCGGGCTCGCGCGCTTCCTGACCGACTGGGACGAGGTCCTCGCGGACGCCCGCCGAGGCCCCGCAGCGGGCAGGGGGCGCTGATGAGGATCGCGATGGTCTCCGAGCACGCCAGCCCGCTGGCGGTCCTGGGGGGCGTGGACGCCGGCGGGCAGAACGTGCACGTCGCGGCGCTGGCCCTGGCGCTGGCCCAGCGCGGTCACGCGGTGGAGGTCTACACCCGCCGCGACGACCCGCGGGCGCCCGAGCGGGTGGCGATGGCACCGGGCGTGGACGTCGTGCACGTGCGGGCGGGGCCGGCGAAGCTGCTGCCCAAGGACGACCTGCTGGCGTGGATGCCCGCCTTCGCCGCCGAGCTGGCCGCCGCGTGGGCGCACCCCGACCGCCGACCCGACGTCGTCCACGCCCACTTCTGGATGTCGGGGGTCGCCGCCCTGGACGCCGGGCGCCGCTGCGGGGTCCCGGTGCTGCAGACCTTCCACGCCCTCGGGGCCGTCAAGCGGCGCCACCAGGGCGACTACGACACCTCACCGGACGAGCGGGTGGCCCTGGAGGCCGCCCTCGCCCAGGAGGTGGACCTGGTGGTGGCCACCTGCTCGGACGAGCTCGCGGAGCTGCTCGACGCCGGTGCCTGCCCCGACCGCGTAGCGGTGGTGCCGTGCGGGGTCGACACCGGGCACTTCACCCCGGACGGGCCCGTCGCCGAGCGCCTGACGCCACTGGCGGGAGCGGAGTCGGTCGTCGCGGCCGGTGGGGTCTCGCGCCAGCGGGGCCGGGACGGGCGCCACCGCCTGGTCACCGTCGGGAGGCTCGTGGAGCGCAAGGGCGTGGAGACCATCGTGCGGGCGCTGCCGATGCTGCCGGGCT
The DNA here is from genome assembly GCA_964242735.1 of uncultured Quadrisphaera sp. Classification (GTDB taxonomy): domain Bacteria; phylum Actinomycetota; class Actinomycetes; order Actinomycetales; family Quadrisphaeraceae; genus CADCUY01. Next base: position 44,603 of record CAXTAK010000010.1, read on the forward strand.
CGGACCTGGTCGTGGTCGGTGGGCCACCGGTGGGCGCCCTGCACCGCGACCCCGAGGCGATGCGCCTGACGGCGCTCGCCAGCGACCTCGGGGTCGGGCACCGGGTGCACCTGGCGGGGCGGATCGACCACGACGACCTCCCCGCGGTGCTGCGCTCCGCCGACGTGGTGGTCGTCACCCCCTGGTACGAACCGTTCGGCATCGTGCCGCTGGAGGCCATGGCCTGCGGTCGGCCGGTGGTCGGCAGCGCGGTGGGCGGGCTGCTGGACAGCGTGGATGATGGCGTCACCGGCGCCCTGGTCCCCGCGCGTGACCCGGCAGCGCTGGCCGGAGCCCTGCAGCCGCTCCTGGACGATCCGCGACGACGGGCCCGGTGGGGGCTGGCGGCGCGCGCCCGCGTCCTGGAGCGCTTCGGGTGGGACCGGGTCGCGGCCTCGACCGAGGCCGCGTACGACGACGTCCTGGCTCGCCGGGGCCTGCCATCCGCCCCCCCGGGCGTGTACGACGAGTCCTTGGAGGCGATGTGAGCACCGACAGCGCGACCGACCCCGACGGCGGGACCACCGACCCTCACCAGGTCCCGGACGCCCGCACCCCGGCCCCCGGCGCCGCGGCCAGCACCTGGCTGGCCCATCACACCGGTGAGGTGACCGCGTCGCTGGCGGGGCTGCGCGAGCACGCCGCGGTCCTGGACCGCTGGGGGGTGCACCTCGCGCGGGTCCTCGACGGCGGTGGACGGCTGCTGGTCGCGGGCAACGGGGGCAGCGCCGCCGAGGCGCAGCACCTGACCGCCGAGCTCGTCGGGCGCTTCGAGGGCGAACGGCGCCCGCTCTCGGCGATCGCGCTGCACGCCGAGACCTCCTCGACGTCGGCGATCGTCAACGACTACGGCCACCTCGAGGTCTACGCCCGCCAGGTGGCCGCGCACGGTCGAGCGGGGGACGTGCTGCTCCTGCTGTCCACCAGCGGCCGCAGCGGCAACGTGCTGCGGGCCGCTGAGCGCGCCCGGACCCTCGGCCTGAGCGTGTGGGCGATGACCGGTCCGGGGCCGAACCCGCTCACCGAGGCGGCGGACGAGGCGCTGACGGTGCTGGGCCCGTCCACCTCCGCGGTGCAGGAGGGCCACCTCGTGGCGGTCCACGCGCTCTGCGCCGCCGTCGACGCGCACCTGCTGGCGCCCGCCCGCAGCTCGGACGGCGGCCTGGTGGACGGGCCGGCGGGTGGGGCACCGCTGCGAGGGACCGTGACCGACGGGGGCGTGAGCGGCAGGTCCCTGACCGAGGAGCCCGAGCCGGGCAGGACCCTGACGGCTGCGACCGGGGCCGATCCGGCCGGTGCGCGCGGCGCTGCAGCGCCTGCTGCCGAGGACACCTCCGCGTCCTCTGCGGCGCCCGCGCCCGCACCCCCGGCGCACCGCTCCCGCGGGGCCCGGCGGCGCGTGGTGGTGGTCGGCGACGTCGTCCTCGACCGCGACCTGCTCGGTCGCAGCGAGCGCATCGCGCCCGACGCGCCCGTGCCCGTCGTCGACCTCGAGGGCGTGCAGGAGAGCCCTGGTGGTGCTGGCCTGACCGCGCTGCTGTGCGCCGCGGGCGACGTGGACGTGGAGCTCCTCGCCCCGGTCGCCGACGACGACGCCGGGGAGGCGCTGGCCACCGCCCTGGCCCAGCACCCCACCCCCGTGGTCCTGCACCGCCTCGGGCACACCGGGGGCACCCGCACCAAGACCCGGGTGAGGGTCTCGGGGCAGTCGCTGGTGCGCCTGGACGACGGGGGCCCCGGTACCCCGTGGGGCGTGGACGCCGCCGTGGTGGCGCGCGTGCTGGACGGCGCGGACGTGGTGCTGGTCAGCGACTACGGCGCCGGCACCACCCACGACCCCGTGGTCCGCGAGGAGCTGGCCCGGACCGCCCAGCGCGTGCCGGTGGTCTGGGACCCGCACCCGCGCGGCGGGGCTCCCGTGCCCGGGTGCGTCCTGGTCACGCCCAACCTCGCCGAAGCCGTGGCGGCCACCGGCACCGGAGCCGCGGGCCGCTCCCGCCCCGACGAGGTCGCCGTCGCGCTGGCCTCGACGTGGCGCGCGCGCGGGGTGTGCGTGACGACGGGCGCGCAGGGCGCGTGGTTGGCAGCGCCGGGCAGCGAACCGCTGTTCGCGCCGGCGCCGCTCGTCGCCGGCGGCGACCCGTGCGGGGCGGGCGACCGCTTCGCCGCGTCCGCCGCCGTCTCCCTGGCCAGTGGTTCCGTGCCGTCGGAGGCCGTGGCCGTCGCGGTGCTCGACGCCTCCGCGTGGGTGGCCGCCGGGGGTGCCAGCGGGTGGCGCGAGGCAGCGCGCCGCGCAGGGGACCCGACACCGGTGGGACGCGTGGCCCCACCCTCGGCGGCGACCGCCGGTGGGCCCCGCGGCGGTGTGCCCGCGGAGGCGCTGGCGACGCGGATGCGCGCGACCGGGGGCACGCTGGTGGCCACCGGCGGGTGCTTCGACGTCCTGCACGCCGGGCACGTCGCCTGCCTCGAGGCGGCCCGGCGCCTCGGCGACGGCCTGGTGGTGCTGCTGAACTCCGACGAGTCGGTGCGCCGCCTGAAGGGCCCCCACCGGCCCGTGAACCGCGTGGAGGACCGCGCCCGCGTCCTCGCCGCGCTCGACAGCGTCGACGCGGTGGTCGTCTTCGACGAGGACGACCCGCGGGCCGCCCTCGACGCGCTGCGCCCCGACGTGTGGGCCAAGGGGGGGGACTACGGCGGGACGGAGCTGCCCGAGGCAGACCTGGTGCGCAGCTGGGGCGGGCGCGTGGTGCTGCTGCCCTACCTCGACGGCAGGTCCACCAGTGCGATCCTCGCCCGGGGCGCCGCCTCCGCACTGGGACGCGGCGCCCCGGAGCTCCCGTTCGCCACCGACCAGGAGGTCTCGTGACCACTCCCCACGACCCCGCCGGCGCGCTCCCGCCCCTCGCGGGCCTGCCCGAGCAGCGCCCGCTCGGCACGATCTACGTCACCGGCGGCTCCAGCGGCCTGGGCGCCGCCGTCGTCGAGGTCGTCACCGCCCTGGGGGGCACCGCGGCGGTCATCGACCGCATCGCGCCGCCCGCCGGCGGCCCGCACTCCCTCGCCGACGTCTCCGACGCCGCGGCGGTCCAGCGCGCCGTCGATGAGCTCGTCGACCTCGTCGGGCCCCCCACCGCGCTGCTGACCGCGGCCGGCACCGACGCCGTGGGGCGCCTGGAGGACGTCTCGGCGCACGCGTGGGCCACCGTCATCGGGGTGAACCTCATCGGCACCGCCGCCGCCGTGCGAGCGTGCCTGCCGCACCTGGTGGCCGCCCGCGGGACCGTGGTCACGGTCGCCTCCTCGCTGGGGCTGCGCGCCGCCAGCGACGCCACCGCCTACTGCGCCAGCAAGTTCGGTGTCGTGGGCCTCACCCGCGCCCTGCAGCTGGAGCTCGCCGGGCAGGTGGGCGTGACGATGCTCGTGCCCGCCGGCATGCGCACCGCCTTCTTCGACGGGCGCACCGAGCAGTACCGGCCCGGCCCGGACGCGGCGCTGATGGACCCACGCCAGGTGGCGCTGTCGGTGGTGCACGCGCTGCGCCAGCCGGTGGGCACCGAGGTCCGCGAGATCGTCCTGACCGTCTCCACCGAGCCGTCGTGGCCGTGACCGCCAGCAGGGCGGGGTGAGCGCTCCAGCGACCGTGCTCGTCGTTCGCGCCCTCGGCCTCGGCGACGCACTGGTCGCCGTCGCGGGGCTCCGCGGGTTGAGGCGGCTGTGGCCCACCACCCGCCTGGTCCTCGCCGGTCCCCTACCGGTCGGCGGGTGGCTGCGCGACCACGGGATCGTCGACGCCGTCGTGCACGCCGCCGGGCTGGCGCCCCTGCGCCCTGAGACGCTGGTGCAAGCGGTGCGGGCGTCACCGGGGGTCATCGACGGCCCCGTGGACGTGGCCCTCAACTTCCACGGCATCGGCCCGCAGAGCACTGCCGCCCTGCACGCGCTGCACCCCGGCCGCGTGGTGGCCTACGCCGGCCCCCACTACCCCGACGGCCCCGCGTGGGACCTCGACGAGCACGAGGTGGACCGGTGGGTGCGCCTGGTCGCCGAGGTGGGTGCGTGCTGCGGGCGCGATGACCTGCCCGTGGTGGACCACGGTGACCACGGGGGTCCCGTGGTGGTGCACCCGGGGGCGGCGTCGGGAGCCCGGCGGTGGGGGGCGGAGCGCTGGGCGCGCGTGGTGGCGGCACTCGCCGACCGGGGCCACCAGGTGGTCGTCACCGGCGGACCTGGCGAGCGGTCACTGACGGCGCAGGTCTCCGCGGCCGGCGGCCGTGACCTCGGGGGCGCCCTCGACCTGCCGGCGCTCGCCGACCTGGTGGCCCGCGCCGCGGTGGTCCTGTGCGGTGACACCGGGGTCGGGCACCTCGCGACGGCGACCCGCACACCCTCGGTGCTGCTGTTCGGGCCCAGCCGCCCGGGCCAGTGGGGGCCGGCGGTGGACCTCGACCGGCACGTGGTGCTGTGGCCCGCACCGGAGGGCTACCGGGGCGACGCGCACGCCGCCGCGGTGGACCCGGTGCTCGCGGGCATCGGCGAGGACGAGGTGCTCGCGGCTGCTGAGGACCTGCTCACCGCGGGCGCAGAGCCCGGCGCGCTCAGCGCACCGGCGTCCGCCGCGCGCTCGGCAGCTCCGGCCTGACGTCCGGTACGACGCCGACGGGCCGCACGACCCCACCCGGCAGCGGGGGGGCGGCGTCCGCCTCCGGCAGCGCGAGCGCGTTCAGCTCGATGGACAGGTGCGGGCGGGCGTGCAGCTGGTAGCGCAGGGTCACCTCGCGGTGGCGTCCGACGACGGTCAGGACGATCGCCACGGCCAGCAGCGCCGCGAAGCCGCCGACGGCGATGGACCACCGCGGCCCGAAGACCTGCCCGACCCAGCCGACCAGCGGGGCCCCCACCGGGGCGGTGCCGGCGAAGACGGCCATGTACAGAGCCATCACCCGCCCGCGCAGCTCCGGGGCGGTGGTGGTCTGCACGGTGGCGTTCGCCGCGGTCAGCAGGGTCAGCGCCGACAGCCCCACCGGGACCAGGGACAGCGCGAACAGCTCGTACGTCGGCATCACCGACGCCACCAGCGCGAAGACCCCGAACGCCGCGGCGGCGCCGACCACCAGGCGCAGGCGCGGGCGCTCGCGGCGGGCGGCGAGCAGGGCGCCGGCCAGCGACCCCACCGCCATCACCGAGCCGAGCAGGCCGTACGCCTGGGCGCCGCGGCCGAACTCCACCCTGGCCATCAGCGCGGTGGTCAGCTGGAAGTTCATCCCGAAGGCCCCCACCAGCCCGACGACCACGAGGATGAGCACGATGTCGGGCCGCGAGCGCACGTAGGCCAGCCCCTCGCGGGTGCCGCCGCGGCCCCGGGCGGCCCGGGGCAGGGGTTGCAGCTCGTCGGCGCGGAGCGCCGCCAGCGCGATCAGGGTGGCGCCGAAGGTCGCGGCGTTGATCAGGAACACCGGCCCGGTGCCGAACGCGGCGATGAGCAGGCCGGCGACACCGGGCCCGACGAGGCGGGCGGCGTTGAAGGACGCGCTGTTCAGGCCCACGGCGTTGGCCAGCAGGGCCGGCGGCACCATGGAGGCCACGAAGGTCTGGCGCACCGGCCCGTCGATGGCCGCGGTCGCCCCCAGCAGCCCGGCGAGCACGTACACGTGCCACAGCTGCGCGCTGCCGGTGACCACGAGGAGCCCCAGGAGCAGCGCCCACAGCCCCGACAGCGCCTGGGTCGCCGCCAGCAGGCGGCGGGGCGGCAGGCGGTCGGCGAGCGCACCGGCGAGGGGGCCCAGGAGCAGGATCGGCCCGAACTGCAGGGCGGTGGTCACCCCCACCGCCAGCGCTGACTCCTCCGTCAGGACGGTCAGGACCAGCCAGTCCTGGGCGACCCGCTGCATCCACAGCCCGGTGTTGGACACCAGTGACCCCGCCGCCCACAGGCGGTAGTTGCGGACCGCGAGGGAGCGGAAGACGGCGCTCATCGAGCGGCCAGGTCCTGCAGGAGCACGGCGGCGCGCTCGAGGACTCGCCGGTCGGCGGGCGGGAGCTGCGAGAGGTGGGTCGCGAGCCAGGCGTCGCGGCGGCGGTGGGTCTCGCGCACGTGGCGCACCCCGGCGTCGGTGAGGTCGACGAGCACCCGGCGCCCGTCGTCGGGGTGGCCGGTGCGCCGCACGAGGCCGGCCTCGGCCAGGGCGTTGACGGTGCGCGTCATGGAGGGGGGCTGGACGCGCTCGCCGCCGGCCAGGGCGCGGGGCGTGGTGGGGCCGGTGCGGTGGAGGGTGGCGAGGACGGCGTACTGGGCGTCGGTGATCTCCTCGCTGCTGCGCTCCCGGCGCAGGCGGCGGGCGGCCCGAGCGACCCCGGTGCGCAGGTCCGCGGCCAGGACGGCGGAGTCGGGGCCGGGCGCGGTGGTGGGCGGAGGAGCGGGAGCTGCGAGGTCACCAGAAGTCATTGCCTCTGCTAACGACAGTGTGGGGCTCGGTGTTCCCGGCGACCAGCGGGAGGAGGGCCCCGCACCAGGAGGCATGGTCGCCGTGGCCACGAGCGGCGTCCTCAGGTGGGCAGGGCGATGAGGGTGACGGCGATCGCGGCGATCAGCAGCCCCGCCAGCTGGACGCCGGTCAGGCGCTCGCGCAGGACCGCCTGCGCGAGCAGCACGGTGCTGACCGGGTACAGCGAGGCCAGGACGCCGGCCACGGCCAGCAGACCCTCCCGGGCCGCCAGCAGGAACAGCGCGTTGGCCGCCATGTCGAGGACCCCGGCGATCGCTGCCAGGGGCAGCGCGGCGCGCGGCACGACCACGACGCTGCGGGTGCCGGCGGCGAGGACCAGCACCAGCGTCAGGGACGCCAGGCGTGCGCTCACCAGCGGCCACAGCCCGCTGGAGTCCCCGGGCTGGTCGAGCAGGACGAAGAACAACCCGAACGCGGCGCCGGCGACCAGGGCCGGTCCCAGGCCGGCGCCCCGCACGGCCGCCGCCGTGGGCGCGCCCCCCTCGGCGGCCACCAGGACGACGGCGACCAGGGCCAGGGCGATGCCGGTCACGGCGGCGGCCCCGAGCCGCTCACCGAGCGCGAGGCCGAGCAGGACCGGGACGGCTGCGGCGGAGACCGCGGTGACCGGCGCGACGACGCTCATCACCCCGTCGGCGAGGGCCCGGTAGAACACGGCGAGCGCGGTCGCCCCCGCCAGGCCGGCCGCGGCGCCCCACGCCAGGTCGGCGGTGGTGGGGGTGCCCCCGAGGGCGGGCAGGAGCGCCAGGAGCGCCAGGAGGCCCGCCAGCTGGGAGGCGACCACCACGGCCAGCGCACCGGTCCGCCGCGAGGCCAGACCGCCGCAGAAGTCCGCGGCGCCGTACACCAGGGCGCTCGACAGGGCGAGCACGACGACCACGGGGCCCTCCTCGGGCGCTGGTGTGCGGGCGGGGACCCGGACCGGTGGGCGCCGGGGGCGAGGTGGCGCGCGGCGGCGCCGGTCGAGGCGGTGCCGGGC
>CAXTAK010000010.1:52226-56678 GCA_964242735.1 uncultured Quadrisphaera sp.
GGTCGGTGCCGGGCGGGTCAGGGCGCTGCTGTGCTGATCAGGGCGCTGATGGGCGGTCGGGTCAGGGACGACGGTCGCCGTGACGGCGCCGAGGCCGCTGCCACCCCTCGGCGATGGAGCCGGCGATGGTGCCCAGGGCGATCCACAGGCCCAGGCCACCGAGCACCAGCCCCAGCACGGTGCCCACCAGCAGCCCGATGCCGATCAGCGCACCCACCGGCAGCCTGGGTGCCGATGAGCGGCTGTCGGTGCCCATGGGCGCAGCCTGGCAGGTGGCGGCAGCGTCAGCGCGCCAGCAGTTCTGGCGTCGACGTGCGAGACCGGGCCAGACTCACCGCGGACACGTCGGGCACGTGGGCGGAGGAGGTGGCTCCCGTGGTCATCGCGGCGGTCGTGGTGTGCGAGATCGGCTTCTGGGTCGTCCTGGGCGCCGGGCTCCTGGCCCGGTACGCGCTGCGCCGCCCGCGGCTGGGCGCTGCGCTGCTGGTGTGCGTCCCGCTGGTGGACCTAGCGCTGCTGGTCTTCGTCGTCGTGGACCTGCGCGCCGGTGCGCCCGCCCGCTTCGCGCACGGCCTGGCTGCGGTGTACCTCGGGGCCTCCGTGGTCTTCGGGCACGCTGCCGTGCGGTGGGCCGACCACCGCGCGGCCCACCGGTGGGCTCGAGGCCCAGCCCCGCAGCGCCGCCCGGCGTCGGGCACCAGGGTCAGGGTGGTCCTGGAGTGGCGGGAGTTCGCGCAGGTCTGCGCGGCAGCGGCGATCAGCGCGGGGCTGCTGGCGGGGTCCATCACCCTCGTCGGTGACGGGGGCGACGTCGGCGAGCTCACGGCCTGGTTCGGGCGCATCGGCTTCGTGGTGGTGATCTGGCTCGTCACCGGTCCGGTGTGGGAGTCGGCGCGGGGTGCTGCGACAGCCCGCGGTCGTGGAGCCGCCGCCGGTGGAGGAGGCCGTGGGGCACCACCGGTGCGGCACACCGGAGCGGCCGGTCGGGTGGCCGCCCGAGCGGCGGGCAGGCGGGCGGGGCTGGACCGGTAGCGGTCCGGTGCCGGAGTGGCACGGTGGTCGGTACGCGCCTCGGCGAGCCCCGGCGAGCCCGGCCCTCAGCGGGCGGCCACCCGGGCCGACTTGCGCGCGTACATCGCGGTGTCCGCGGCGTGCACCAGTGCCTCGAACTCGTCACCGTCGCCGGGATGCAGGCTGGCGCCGACGCTGGCGCGCACCACGACCCGCCGCCCACCGACGTCCATCGGCGCCCCCACCGCCTCGGCCATCGCCTCGCTCACGCGCGCGGCGTCGGCGGCCGCGGTGGTCGGGTCGAGCCCGGTCAGCGCCACGAGGAACTCGTCACCGCCCGGGCGGGCGATGAGGTCCCCGCGCCGGGTCTGCTGGCGCAGCCGCGCCGCGACGGTGCGCAGCACCTCGTCGCCCGCGGCGTGGCCCAGCTCGTCGTTGACGGCCTTGAAGCCGTCGAGGTCGAGGAAGAGGAAGGCCAGCGCGTCACCGCGCCCTCGCGCCTCCCACAGGGCCACCTCCAACGCCTCCTCCATGCTGCGCCGGTTCAGCAGCCCCGTCAGGGGGTCGGTGCGCGCCAGCAGCTCCAGCCGCTCGAGGTACCCGCGGGAGCGGTGCCGTTCCACGTCGAGCTCCCGCTGGGCCTCCACCCGGGTGGTGACGTCGTTCTGCACGCCGATGTACTGGACCACCGCGCCGCTGGCGTCGGTGACCGGTGACAGGACGACCTCGTTCCACCACGGGGTGCGCCCGGGGCCGCGGTGGTTGAGCAGCACCTCGCTGCACTGCTCGCCCGCGCGGACCGCCGCGCGGATGCGAGCGATCGCGGCGGGCTCGGTGTCGCTGCCCTGCAGGAAGCGGCAGTTGCGGCCCAGCAGCTGCTCCGCGGGGAACCCCGCGAGGCGCTCGAAGGCCTGGTTGATGTAGATCAGGGGCTGGTCGGGCTGGCGCATGTCGCAGATGGAGACACCCGCTGTGGACGCCGCGAGCGCCCGGCGCAGCAGCACCTCACCCTCCACCGAGGTCGGCGGCAGGACGCCCAGCGCGGTCGGGGCGGTCGACGCCGGCGCCCCGACCGGTCCCTGCTCACCGGCGACGGGCGCCACCGCGGCAGGTGCCACCACCCGGCTGATCAGCACCCGGGCCGCGGCGGTGACGACGTCGCGGTCGTAGGTCAGGGCGAACTCGAAGGACCGCTGGCGGTCGGGGCCGGTGTCGCCGAGGTCGCGCGCCAGCAGCGCGGCGGCGAAGTGGGGGCCGATCACGGCGACGTCCCACTCCCCGCGCACCGGGTCCGACTCCGACAGGCCCGCGCCGCGCACCCCCGGCACGGGGGCGTCGGGCAGGTCCTCGCCCAGGGCGCACACGAAGCCGACGCGGTCGGCGAGGTCGCGGTAGCGCTGCGCGGTGGCGGGGGTGAAGAAGCGGGCGTCCTGGAAGGTCGAGGCGACCACGCAGGTCTCCCCCACGCGCATCGCCTCGCGCTCGAGCTGCTTGCTGAGCTCGATGAGCAGCCCCTTGGGGGAGGTGCGCAGCGTGGCGCCCGCGGGCAGGCAGGCGAAGGGCGACGTGCTGACCACCGGCGGCGGCACGGGCAGGGTCAGAGCCGCCACGGGGCGGTCGCTCGCCGGTCCCGGTGTCGGGCGACCGAAGTACCACCCCTGCCCCAGGCGGGCGCCGAGGGCCTGGGCGACCACCAGGTGCTGCTCGGTCTCGATGCCCTCGGCGAGCACGAGCGCGCCCGTGCGCTCGGCGCAGGCGTTGACGGCGTTCATGATCTCCGCGATGGCCGGGCCGGGGCGCTCCTGCACCAGGCGCAGGTCGAGCTTGATGACGTCGGGGCGCAGCAGCGGCATGAAGGCCAGCGAGAGGCTGTCCGCGCCGACGTCGTCCAGAGCCACGCCCCACCCCAGGGACCGCACCCGGTCCACGGTGGCCAGCAGGTGCGCGGGGCGGGCGGCGATCGACCGCTCGGTGATCTCCAGGACCACGCGCAGGTCACCGGCGGCCTCGGCGACGACGGCGAACAGGTCGTCCAGCGGCGCGGTCTCCAGCACCTCGGGCTCCACGTTGACGAACAGCGTCAGGGGGTCGTAGAGCCGGTGGTCGACCGCGGCCCTGAAGGCGCTGAGGCGGCACGCGGCGTCCAGCTCGGCCAGCCGGCCCGCGGCACGGGCGGCGGCGAAGAGGGCGTCAGGGCTCTCGAGGGGACCGACGGGCCCGCGCACCAGCGCCTCGTGGGCGACCACGGCACCGGTGTCGAGGTCGACGATGGGCTGGAAGACGCTGCGCAGGCCCCCCGCACCCAGCGCCCGCGCGAGCTCCCCGCCAGCGGTGTCCGCGGTCATGGCACGCCCCTCCTCGCTGGCCGCGGCACGTGTCCGCGCGGCACCGCTCCTCGATCGGCACGCGCCGGGGCGACCTGGAGCCCTGGCGCGCGCACGGGTGAGAGGCGGGTCAGCCGGCGCGGGCGGCGAGCGCGGTGAACCAGTCCACGGTGGCCTCCAGGCCCTGCTCCCACGCCACCCGCGGCTCCCAGCCGAGCAGCTGCCGGGCGAGGGCGGTGTCGGGGCGGCGCACCTGCGGGTCGTCGACCGGGCGCTGCACGTAGCGGATCGGTGAGCGCGACCCGGTGGCCGCGACGACGTCCTCGGCGATCTGCCGCACGGTGAGCTCGTGGGGGTTGCCGATGTTCACCGGGCCGGGGTGCCCGCTGAGCGCGAGGGCCAGGATGCCGGCGACGAGGTCGTCGACGTAGCACACCGACCGGGTCTGCAGCCCGTCCCCGGCCACCGTCACCGGCTCCCCGGCCAGCGCCTGACGGATGAACGTGGGGATCGCCCGCCCGTCGTGCGGGCGCATCCGCGGGCCGAAGGTGTTGAAGATGCGCACGATGGCGGTGTCGACGCCGTGGGCGGTGCGGTACGCGGTGGTCAGGGCCTCCGCGTACCGCTTGGCCTCGTCGTAGACCCCGCGGGGACCGACCGGGTTGACGTGACCCCAGTACCCCTCCGGCTGCGGGTGCACCTGGGGGTCGCCGTAGACCTCCGAGGTGCTCGCCAGCAGCAGCCGCGCGCCCTTCTCCTTCGCCAGCCCCAGGGCGTGCAGGGTGCCGATGGCCCCGACCTTCAGGGTCTGGATGGGCAGGTGCAGGTAGTCCACCGGTGAGGCCGGTGACGCGAGGTGCAGGACGAGGTCGACCTCGCCCGGCACGTGCACGTAGTCGGTGATGTCGCAGCGCACCAGCCGGAAGCTCGGGTGCTCCAGCAGGTGCGCGACGTTGGCGGGGGCACCGGTGAGGAAGCTGTCGAGGCACAGCACCTCGGCGCCGCGCTGCAGTGCCGCCTCGCACAGGTGGCTGCCGAGGAACCCGGCGCCCCCGGTGACCACGACCCTCACCCCGGAGAGGTCGCCCACCGCTGCCGTGCCCACCGCTGCCGTGCC
>CAXTAK010000010.1:56778-59777 GCA_964242735.1 uncultured Quadrisphaera sp.
CGACCCTCACCCCGGAGAGGTCGCCCACCGCTGCCGTGCCCACCGCTGCCGTGCCTGCCGCTGCCGTGCCTGCCGCTGCCACGGCGGGATCATGCCCGAGGCCCCGGTGCCCCGCCCAGCCGATGCGGAGCAGCCACCGTGACGCGCGGATGCGCGCCTCAGCTCACCCGTTCGAGAACTCCTTCACCACACCGCTGGGCCCCTCGTACTCACGGTCGGCGATGGTCTTCAGGCGGTCGATGATCTCCGCCGGTGCGCCCTTGGACGTCGCGTGCTCCACCAGCGCGTCCTTGCTGGCGGGGTAGCTCATGCCGCCGAGGTGCTTCTGCAGCTCGATGGGGCTGGGCTGGTCGGCCATCTGGTCCTCCTCAGGTGCGGGGGCCGCGGTGCTGCGGCCTGCTGCCTCCTACCCCGTCGTCGGCCCCGGACACCGGGCGCGGCATGCTGCTCGGCGATGACAGCGACGACGGGGACCCACGCTCCCGCAGACCCGCCCGCCGCGGTGCCGGTGGTCCCGGCGGCGGGACCACCGGTCGCGGCGGCCCCGGACCACCCCGCAGGGGACACCCGGGTCGCCGTCGTGATGATCACCTGGAACCGGCGGGCGGAAGCGCTCGTGGCCCTCGAGCGGCTCCTGGCGCTGCCGGAGGCCCCGGTGGTGGTCGTCGTCGACAACGGCTCCACCGACGGCACGGTGCCGGCGCTGCGCGCGCGCTGCGGCCACCACGAGCGGCTCACCCTCGTCGCGCTGGGGTACAACGCCGGCGCGCTGGGGCGCAACGTCGGGGTGGGCCTGGTGGACGCCGACTACGTCGCCTTCTGCGACGACGACACGTGGTGGGAGCCCGGCTGCCTGACCCGCGCCGCCGACGTCCTCGACGCCCACCCGGACGTCGCGGTGCTGACCGCGACGATCCGCGTGGAACCGGGCGACCGGGAGGACGCCATCGTCGCGGAGCTGCGCGACTCCCCCGTCGTCGGCACCCGGGCCGGGCTGCCCGGGCCCGCGCTGGGCAGCTTCCTGGCGGGCGCCTCGGTGGTGCGCCGCGACGCCTTCACCGGCGTCGGCGGCTTCTCCCGCCGGCTCTGGCTGGGCGGTGAGGAGGAGCTGCTCGCCGCTGACCTCGCCACCGCCGGGTGGGAGCTGTGCTTCGTGGAGGACCTCGTCGTCCACCACCGGGCCTCGGCGGTGCGTCAGGGCTCCCTGCGCCGGCGCCACGGCATCCGCAACACCCTGTGGTTCACCCTGCTGCGCCGGCCGTGGCCCGCCGTGCTGCGCCGCGTGGCGGTCCTGGCGCGCACGGTGCCGCACGACGTGACGACGGCGCTGGGGGTCCTCGACGCCGTCCGGGGCCTGCCGTGGGTGCTGCGCGAGCGGCGTCCGCTGCCTCCGACCGTCGAGGCCCGCTTCGCCGCGCTCGAGGCTCCCCAGGCAGCGTCGACGGCGCGCCGGTACGTGGGGTGAGCGGTCCCTCCGAGGCCGCCGACGTCACGGTGGTCGTGGCGAGCAGGAACCGGCGCGAGGAGCTGCTCGCGTCCCTGCCCCGGCACGAGGCGCCGGTGGTGCTCGTCGACAACGCCTCCACCGACGGCACCGCCGAGGCCGTGCGCACGCACCTGCCGGCGGTGGACGTGCTCGCGCTGCCCGCGAACCGAGGAGCGGCGGCGCGCACCCTCGGGGCGCGGCGCGCCACCACCGCCTACGTCGCCTTCGCCGACGACGACTCGTGGTGGGCGCCGGGGGCGCTGGCGCGCGCGACCGCCGTGCTCGACGCCCACCCCCGGGTCGCGCTGCTCGCCGCGCGGATCCTCGTCGGGCCGCAGGAGCGGCTCGACGCGGTGTGCACCGAGATGGCGCGGTCCCCGCTGGTCGCCCGCGGTGACCTCCCGGGCCCGCGGCTGCTCGGGTTCGTGGCGTGCGCCGCGGTCGTGCGTCGCGAGGCGTTCCTCGCCGTCGGCGGCTTCGACGACGTCGTGGTCTTCCCCGGCGAGGAGGAGCGGGTGGCCCTGGACCTGAGCGCCGCGGGGTGGGACCTGTCCTACGTCGAGGACCTCGTGGTCCACCACCACCCCTCGCCCCTCCGGGAGGACTCGAGCCGGCGCCGGGCGCGCATCACCCGGGCCGGGTTGCTGACCGCGCTGATGCGCCGCCCGTGGCCGGTGGTCGCGGCGCGGGCGCGGGCCGCCTGGGCGGCAGGGCCCTCGGGGCGGGCGGGGCTGCGGGCGGCGCTGCCGTCGGCGGTCGCGGCGGTGCGGGCGCGCACCGCGCTGCCGGCGCACGTCGAGGCCGACGCGCGGCTGCTGGAGACCGGTGGTTGAGCCGGGGGGGCGCCAGGCGCTCCTGGACCGCTACCGCGCCCTGGTGCTGCGCGAGCTCCCCGCGCGGGCGCGGGCCCAGCGCTGGTTGGTGACGGCCGACCACTGCTTCGGGCGGATCGTGCTCGACAACGCCGTCGGCGGGCGGTGGTACGACGTGCTCGGCAGCGGCCGACCCGCCTTCGCGCAGCTGGACGACGCGCAGCTGAGCACCGCGGTGGCGCTCGCCGAGCGCATCGCCGTGGAGGGCGACCCGCTGCTGCGCGACCTCGACGCCCGCAGCCTCACCTGGCGGGGCAAGCCGCCCACGTGACCGGACTCCCTGGCACACCCGGCGTCGCGGGTGCGGGCGAGCAGGCGCAGCTGCGCCGGCGCCTCGAGCGGTCAGCTCCAGACACCGGGCACCTGCCAGGTGACCCGGACTGCTCCACCGGGGCCCACGGTGGTCATCGTCAGTGGTGACGCCACCACACGCCGCTGCCTCTCCCGCTGGTCCACGCCTCCCCAACGGCCTCGGGGTTCTCGGGGTCACCCGGGGTCGCGAGGGTCGGCGTGGTGCGGGGTGGGACCGCGCTGGGCGACCGGTGGTCCCCCGGCCCGCGCCGCCGGGCCCACGCCGCCGGGCCCACGCCGCCGGGCCCACGCCGCCGGGCCAGGACGAGCCGCCGCGGGCACGATGGTGG
>CAXTAK010000010.1:59877-105351 GCA_964242735.1 uncultured Quadrisphaera sp.
CGCCGCCGGGCCCACGCCGCCGGGCCAGGACGAGCCGCCGCGGGCACGATGGTGGCGCGACCCACCGTCCCGACCCGAGGAGCGCCTGTGACCGCCTCACGCGGGTCCGACCCCACCGACCGCGCGCCCACTCCCGTGCGCGCACCGCCCGAGGGCGCCCACGCCCTCGTCGTCGGGGCCACGGGGATCACCGGCGCCGCGCTGGTGAGCCAGCTCGTGGCCTCGGGGTGGCGCACGACGGGCCTGTCCCGCCGCCCCTCGCAGGTCCCGGGAGCAGAGCACGTGGCAGCGGACCTCCGATCGCCGCCCGGCCTCGAGGCGTCCCTGGCCGGCGTGGCACCGACGCACCTGTTCCTCACCGCGTGGTCACGCCAGGAGACCGAGGCGGAGAACATCCGGGTGAACGGCGGCATGGTGCGCGACCTGCTGGCGGTCCTCGGGGGCCGGGGGTCGCTGCGCCACGTCGCGCTGGTGACCGGGTTGAAGCACTACCTCGGCCCCTTCGAGGCCTACGGCCGGGGCGAGGTGCCCGACACGCCCTTCCTGGAGGACGCCGAGCGCCTGCCCGTGGAGAACTTCTACTACGCGCAGGAGGACGAGCTGTTCGCCGCAGCAGCCCGCCACGGCTTCACCTGGTCGGTGCACCGCTCGCACACGGTCATCGGCCACGCGGTGGGGGGCGCGATGAACATGGCCTCCACCCTCGGGGTCCAGGCCGCGATCGCCGCGAGGACAGGGCGCCGGTTCGTCTTCCCCGGCTCGCGGACCCAGTGGGACGGTGTCGTCGACCTCACCGACGCCGGTCAGCTCGCCGACCACCAGCTGTGGGCTGCCACCACCCCGGCCGCTGCTGACACCGCGTTCAACGTGGTCAACGGTGACGTGATCCGGTGGCGCCGCCTCTGGCCCCGGCTCGCCGCCCACCTCGGCGTGGAGCCGCAGGGCCCCGGGGACTCCCCGCAGCCGCTCCAGGTGCAGATGGCTGACGCGGGGCCGGTGTGGGCCGACATCGTCGCGGACGACGGCCTGGTCGAACCCGACCTGTCCGCGGTCGCGTCGTGGTGGCACACCGACAGCGACCTGGGGCGGGACGTCGAGGTCCTCGCCGACATGACGCGCAGCCGGTTGGCCGGCTTCACCGGGTACGTCAGCACCGAGCGGTCCCTGCTCGCGACCATCGACGCGTACCGCGCCGACCGGATCCTCCCCCGGCGCCCCCGGTGAGCCGGCCCGGTGGACCCGTGAGGACCCGGTGACCCGCGAGCCGGCCCCACCCGGGGTCGCCGCGCTGCCGCCGGCGGAGTCCGCCTTCCTAAGACCGCTGCGCGACCGGCTCGTGGCCGCGATCCTCGACGGCACCAAGACCAGCACCACCAGCCTCGTCGCCTGCTACGAGCACGACGGCGAACCGCTGCCCGCCGTCGGTGACCGGTCGGCCATGCTCGACTCCGCCGGTGACCGCGTCGCCGTCCTGGAGGTCACCGGCGTCCGCGTCACCGCCCTGGCCGACGTCGACGTCGGCCACGCCCGGGACGAGGGCGAGGGGCACGAGAGCGTGGCACGGTGGCGCGCCGACCACGAGCGCTCCTTCCACAGCCGCGAGCTCCGCGCCGAGCTCGGCGACCCGGCCTCCACCACGGACGACGCGACGCCCGTCGTCCTCGAGCGGTTCCGGGTGGTGCAGCGCCTGGACCCGTGATGCCCGGACCGCACCCCGCTGCGGCGTGGTCAGCCGTAGAAGACCCGCTCGACCACTGCGCGGGCGTGGCGCCCGGCGCGCCGCACCACGTCGGTCAGCGCCTCCTGCGTGGCCGGCGCGAGACCGAGGACGTGGGCGACCTCCCCGGCCTCGCGGGGATCGGTGGGCAGCACGTCGCCGGCCCGTCCGCGCACCAGCACCAGCGCGTCACGCACCCGTGAGGCGGTCTCCCACGCGTGAGCGAGCGTCGTGCGGTCCACCGGCGCCAGGAGGCCGGCCTCCTCGGCCGCGGCCAGCGCGCCCAGCGTGGAGGTGGTGCGAAGCCCGGGCACGGCGTGGGCGTGGCGCAGCTGCAGGAGCTGCGCGGTCCACTCCACGTCGGCGAGGTACCCGGGGCCCAGCTTGAGGTGCCGGCGAGGATCGGTGCCCCGGGGCAGCCGCTCGGACTCGACCCGGGCCTTGATGCGGCGCACCTCGCGCGTCGCCGACTCGCCCAGCCCACCCACCGGGTACCGCACGGGGTCGACCAGGGCGATGAACCGCGCCCCCACGTCGGCGTCCCCGGCCACGGGGCGAGCGCGCAGCAGGGCCTGCGCCTCCCAGGGCTGCGCCCATCGCCGGTAGTACTCCGCGTAGCTGGCGAGCGAGCGCGCCAGGGGACCGTCACGCCCCTCGGGGCGCAGCGCGGCGTCGACCTCCAGCGGCAGGGTCGCGCCCGGGGCGGCCAGGACCCGGCGCAGCTCCCCCGCGACGGCCAGCGCAGCCTCCTGCGCCCTGCCGGCGGCGTCCGCTGCGGGCACCGGGTCGTGCACGAGCAGCACGTCGGCGTCGGAGCCGTACCCCATCTCACCGCCACCGAGGCGCCCCAGGCCGATCACCGCCACCGCCGTGGGCAGGGCTCCTCGCCCGACCGGGTCCCACCGGGCGCGGACCCGGCGCTCGGCGACGGCCAGCGCCGCCGCCAGCACGGCCTCGGTGGCGGCGGTGAGCGCTGCGCGCACCGCCGCCGGGTCGGCCAGCCCCACGAGGTCGGCGATGGCCGTGCGCAGCAGTTCCCGGTCGCGGAGCGCCCGCACCAGCAGCGCCTGCGCGTCGCCGTCGCCCTGGCGGCCGATGGCCGCGAGGGCTCCCGCGGTGAGGTCTGCGGCGGTGCGGGGCACCAGGTCGGCGTCGGTGCCCAACCAGCGGGTGGCCTCGGCGTCGCGCTCCAACCCCGAGGCGACCAGGCGCGAGCTGGAGGTGGCGGTGGCCATGCGCTGCGCGGCGGCGCCCTCGTCGCGGAGCATCTTCAGGTACCAGTGCGTGCCGCCGAGGCGCTCGCTGATGCGGCGGAAGGCCAGCAGACCGGCGTCCGGGTCGGCGCCGTCGGCGAACCAGGTGAGCATCACCGGCAGCAGCTGGCGCTGGATCGCGGCCCGGCGGCTGACCCCGCTGGACAGCGCCGCGATGTGGCGCAGCGCCCCGGCGGGGTCGCGGTACCCCAGGCCCTCGAGGCGGTCCCGGGCCGCCTCGGGGCTCAGGCGCACCTGCTCGGTGCTCAGCTCGGCGACGGCCTCCAGCAGCGGGCGGTAGAACAGCCGCTCGTGCAGGCGGCGCACCCGGCGGCGCACCACGGCCAGCTCGGCCGCCAGCCCCTCCGCCCCGCCCGGCACCTTCGCGGCACGGGCCAGCCACCGCAGGTCGGCGGTGGAGGTGGGCAGCAGGTGCGTGCGGCGCAGGCGGGCCAGTTGCAGGCGGTGCTCCAGCACGCGAAGGAAGCGGTAGTCGGCGTCGAGCTGCGCGGCGTCGTGGCGACCGACGAACCCGTACGCGGCGAGGGTCTCCAGCGCGACCAGGGTGTTGCGCAGGCGCAGCGCCGGCTGGGCGCGCCCGTGCACCAGTTGCAGCAGCTGCACCGAGAACTCCACGTCGCGCAAGCCACCGGGGCCCAGCTTGAGCTGTCGGTCGGCTTCCGCGGGGGGCACGTGCGCCTCCACGCGGCGGCGCATCGCCCGGGTGTCGGCGACCATCCCGGGGCGCTCGGCCGCCACCCAGACCAGCGGCGCGACCGCCTCGGCGTAGGCCCGGCCCAGCGCCGCGTCACCCGCAGCGGGACGCGCCTTCAGGAGCGCCTGGAACTCCCACGTCCTCGCCCACCGCTGGTAGTACGCCAGGTGGCTCTCCAGGGTGCGCACCAGCGGCCCGTCGCGGCCCTCGGGGCGCAGGGCGGCGTCCACCGGCCACAGGGTGCCCTCGGCGGTGGTCGCCGAGCAGGCGAGCTGCAGCTGGGTCACCAGCCTCGCGCCGACCTGCGCCAGCGCGTCCTCGCCACCGTCGGTGCTGGTGCTGGTGCTGGTGCTGGCGCCGTCGCTGCCGGCGTCGGGGCCGGCTGGGGCGACGACGTGGACGACGTCGACGTCGCTGACGTAGTTCAGCTCCGTCGCGCCGCACTTGCCCATCGCCACCACCGCCAGACGCACGCCCTCGTGCCCGGGCACCAGCTCCCGCGCCAGGGCCAGCGCCGCTTCCAGGGCGGCGTCGGCGAGGTCGGCGAGGCGGTGCGTGACGACGTCGACCACCGCGGTGGGCTCCGGGGCGACGAGGTCGTCGGCGGCGATGGCGAGCAGCCGCCGGTGGTAGGCGCGGCGCAGCGCGTCACGGCCGACCGCGACGCGGTCCGCGGCGCCCGAGCGCGTGCCGGCCCCGGCGCCGGTGGACGCCACGGGCACCGGGGCCGCCGGGTCGGCGCCCACCGCGGACAGCAGCGCTGAGCGCACGGGGTCCACGTCCTCCACCCCGGGCAGCACCGCCCGCCAGTGATCGGGGTGGCGCACCAAGTGCTCACCGAGCGCGACGGAAGTGCCGAGGACGGCGAGCAGCCGGGCCCGCGGTCCCGCGTCACCACCGTCCTCCCCCTCACCGCGGACGAGCGCCGCCAGCTCCTCACCGGTCCCACCGGTGCCGGCGGCGTCGCCAGGAGCGGCGGTGCCTGCAGCGTCGAGGAGGCGCACCAGGGCCAGCAGGGCGCGGTCGGGGTCGGGGACGGCAGCCAGGGCGGCGAGCAGGTCGTCTGCACCGTCGGGGTCGGTCACCGGCGCCGCCGGGTCCGTCAGTCCCCCGGCTGCCCGGCCCTCCCCCTCCAGGGCCGGTGCGGAACAGGCGGTGAGCGCCGGGTCGGCGAGCAGCCGCAGCGCGGCGGCGGGGTCGGAGAACCCGGCCCGGGCCAGGCGGGCGGTGCCCGCGGAGGGGTCCTGGCGCCCGCCGACCACGCTCACGCGGTGCTCACCGCGGCAGCGCCGCCGGAGCCCACCCAGCACGCCTGCGCGTCGCGGACCCCGACCCGCAGGTGCCGGCCGTGGTGCTCGGCGAGGTGCCCCTCGTGCTCGACCACCAGGTCTCGCTGCTCCTCGCGGTCGGTGCCGCGGGCAGCGAGCGCCGCACCGCGGTCGCCGAGCCACCGGTCGAGCTGGGGCCCGCTCACCTCGGGGTGGTGCTGCACGTCCCACGCGCACCGGCCCGCCCGGAAGACCTGCACGCGGTGGGACGTGCTGCTGGCGAGCAGCACACCACCCTCGGGGAGGGCCGTGATCGCGTCGTCGTGGGCCTGGGCGGTCAGCCAGCTCCCGCCACCGCCGCGGGCCAGGGGCCCGACCAGGTCGTCGTCGCGGCCGAGCACCGGCACGTCGCCGTCCACCGCCCGGGCCAGCGAGGAGCGGGTGGCGGGCAGCCACGGCGCGACGTCGTCGTCCCCCGCGGCCATCTCACCGCCCAGCACCGGCCTCACGCCGCCGACCTCACAGCGTCGGGTCTCACACCACCCATGTCACAGCGCCCGCTCTCACAGCACCGGGAGGTAGCGGCTCAGCTCGAAGGGGGTGACCTGGCGGCGGTAGGCCTCCCACTCCTCCTGCTTGTCCCGCAGCAGGTAGGCGAAGGCGTGCTCGCCCAGGGTCTCGGCGACCAGCTCCGACTCCTCCAGCACCTGCAGCGCCGCGCCGAGGCTGCTCGGCAGCGCCGCGATGCCCATCGCCCGGCGCTCGTGCCGGGTCAGGCGCATCACGTCGTCCTCGAGGGCGTCGGGCACCTCGTAGCCCGCCTCGATGCCCTTCAACCCCGCGGCGAGCAGCAGCGCGAAGGACAGGTACGGGTTGGCGCACGAGTCCAGGGCCCGGTACTCCACCCGCGCCGACTGGCCCTTGTGGGGCTTGTACAGCGGCACCCGCACCAGCGCCGAGCGGTTGTTGTGCCCCCACGAGACGTGACCCGGCGCCTCGTCGCCGCCCCACAGGCGCTTGTAGGAGTTGACGATCGGGTTGGTGACCGCCGTGATCTCGCGCGCGTGGCGCAGCAGCCCGGCGACGAACTGGCGCGCCGTCCTCGACAGCTGGAACTGCCCCGACGCGTCGTGGAAGGCGTTGCTGTCCCCCTCGAACAGCGACAGGTGCGTGTGCATCCCGGACCCCGGGTGGTCCGCGAAGGGCTTCGGCATGAAGGTCGCGTAGATGCCCTGCTCCAGGGCGACCTCCTTGATGATGGTGCGGAACGTCATGATGTTGTCGGCGGTGGAGAGGGCGTCGGCGTACCGCAGGTCGATCTCGTTCTGCCCCGGGCCGCCCTCGTGGTGGCTGAACTCCACGGAGATGCCCATCTGCTCCAGCAGCGAGATGGCCCGGCGGCGGAAGTCCTGCCCGGCGCCGCGGTGCACGTGGTCGAAGAAGCCCCCGGAGTCGACGGGGGTGGGCGCCCCGGTGGCGGACCCGTCGTCGGTGAGCAGGTAGAACTCGATCTCGGGGTGGGTGTAGAACGTCAGCCCCTGGTCGGCGGCACGGCCCAGCACCCGCTTGAGCACCTGCCGGGAGTCGGCCTGGGCGGGAGCGCCCTCGGGGGTGAGGATGTCGCAGAACATCCGCGCCGTCCCCTGGCCGCTCTGCGCGTCGACCCGCCAGGGCAGCACCTGGTACGTCGTGGGGTCCGGGCGCATGAGCATGTCTGCCTCGGACACCCTGGTCAGGCCCTCCACGGCGCTGCCGTCGAATCCGATCCCCTCCACGAACGCGCCCTCGAGCTCCGCGGGGGCCACGGCCACCGACTTCAGCATCCCGAGGACGTCGGTGAACCAGAGCCGGATGAAGCGGATGTCGCGCTCCTCCACCGAGCGGAGCACGAACTCCTGCTGCCTGTCCATGACCGCATCGTGTCACTCCGGCGCCCGGGCCCGTCCCCGCGCGGGCAGGCGGGCGGGCGGGAGCGGGAGGAGGATCGTCGTCCGTGACAGGTGCGCCCGATCCCGCCCGCTGGCGAGGCCTGGCCGTGTGCCTGGTCGCGGGCTTCATGACCCTGCTCGACGTCAGCATCGTCAACGTCGCCCTGCCCTCGATCGAGCAGGGGCTCGGCGCCAGCTCCAGCCAGCTGCAGTGGGTGCTCACCGGCTACGCGCTCGCCTTCGGCCTGGTGCTGGTCTCCGCGGGGCGGCTCGGTGACTCCCACGGCCGCAAGCGCTTGTTCCTCATCGGCCTGACCGTCTTCATCGCCGGGTCGCTGCTGTGCGGCATCGCCGGCGACGCGACGCTGCTGACACTGTCACGGGTGCTGCAGGGGGTGGGGGCCGGCGCCCTGCAGCCCCAGGTCACCGCGCTGATCCAGTCGATGTTCGACGGTACCGAGCGCGGCCGGGCCTTCGGGCTCTTCGGCGGCACCATCGGGGTCTCCACGGCGTCGGGGCCCATCATCGGCGGGGCGATCCTGGCCCTGGTGCCCGGGGACGACGCGTGGCGCTGGATCTTCCTGGTCAACCTGCCCATCGGCGTGCTCGCGCTCGTGCTGGCGTGGCGGTGGCTGCCCGCCGGCTCCTCCCGCCCGCCCGAGCGCCTGGACGTCGTCGGGTCGCTGCTGCTGGGCCTCGCCGTCCTGCTGGTGCTGCTGCCCCTGCAGGAGCGCGCCGTGCTCGGCGCGGGGCTGACCGTGGCCAGCCTGGTCGCGGCGGTGGTCGCCGGGGTCGGCTTCACCCGGTGGGAGCGGCGCCACGCCGCGCGCGGTCACACGCCGCTGGTGCGCCCGGAGCTGGTGCGCGAGGCGTCCTACGCCTCGGGCGTCACCATGGGTGCGCTGTTCTTCGCCGGCTTCACCGCCGTCTTCTTCACCCTCAGCCTGTACCTGCAGCAGGGCCTGGGCTACACGCCGCTGCAGGCCGGCCTGGTCCAGACCCCCTTCGCCGTCGCCAGCGCGGTCAGCGCCCCGCTCAGCGGGCGCGCCGTCGCCACCCGGGGCCGCGCCCTGGTGGTCCTCGGCCTGTGCCTGGTGGTCGCCGGGCTCCTCGCCGCCGTCGCCGTGATCGCCCTGGTCGCCCCGGCGGTGGGCACCACGCGCACCGGCCTGCTGCTGGTCCTGCCGCTGGCCGTGGCCGGCGCCGGCAGCGGCATGGTGATCAGCCCCAACGTCACCCTGACGCTGGCGGGCATCGGGCAAGCCGACGCGGGCAGCGCCAGCGGGGTGCTCCAGACCTTCCAGCGCCTGTCCTCCGCGGCGGGCATCGCCGTAGTGGGCAGCCTGTTCTTCATGATCACCGCCGCCGGGGACCCGGCGGGCGCGGCGGCCACGGCGCTGGGGTGCTCGGCGCTGCTGGTGGCGCTGGCGCTGGTGCCCGCGGTGCGCGACACCCGCCGCCGCGCCCGGGTGCAGCGGTTCGACGACGCCGACGTCGAGGCGCACGCGCACCACGTGCACGCGGCGGTGCACTGAGACCGCTCAGTACGCTCGGCCCCATGCCGCAGCTGCGCCTGGCGCTGGCCCAGGTCGACCCCACCGTCGGTGCCCTGGCCGCCAACGCCGCCCTGGTGCGCGAGCGCACGGCCGAGGCCGAGGCCGCCGGCGCGCACCTGGTGGCCTTCCCCGAGATGGTGCTCACCGGCTACCCGGTGGAGGACCTCGCGCTGCGCACCTCCTTCGTCGACGCCTCCCGCGCGGCGCTGGCGGGCCTCGCCGCCGACCTGGACGCCGACGGGCACGGGGACCTGCCCGTCGTCGTCGGCTACCTCGACCGCGTCGAGGACCCCTCCAGCCTCGACGAGGCGCACCTGCTCGGCGGGCAGCACGAGCGCGGGGGCTCCGCGCTGCCCAAGGGCCTGCCGCAGAACTGCGCCGCCGTCCTGCACCGCGGGCAGGTGGTCGCCCGCTACGCCAAGCACCACCTGCCCACCTACGGGGTCTTCGACGAGTTCCGCGTCTTCGTGCCCGGCCGGGAGCTCGCCGTGGTGCGCGTGCGCGGCGTGGACGTCGCCCTGGCGGTCTGCGAGGACCTCTGGCAGGACGGCGGTCCCGTCGCCGCCACCCGCGCGGCGGGGGCGCAGCTGCTGCTGGTGGTCAACGCCTCCCCCTACGAGCGCGACAAGGACGACTTGCGCCTGGACCTGGTGCGCCGCCGGGCCGCCGAGGCCGGGTGCACCCTGGCCTACCTCAACGCGGTCGGCGGGCAGGACGACCTGGTCTTCGACGGCGACTCCGTGGTCGTCGCCCGCGACGGCGGGGTCCTGGCCCGCGCCCCGCAGTTCGCCGAGGCGCTGCTGGTGGTCGACCTCGACCTGGAGGGAGCGAGCGGTGGCGGCGACGAGGGCACCGCCGAGCTGCCCGACGTGCTCCGGGTCACCCTCTCCCCCGACCCGGTGCCCGCCTACGACCCGGTGCCCGCACCGCACGCCGAGCGCCTCGACGAGGTCGAGGAGGTGTGGACCGCGCTGGTGGTGGGCCTGCGCGCCTACGTGCGCAAGAACGGCTTCACCAAGGTCGCGCTCGGGCTCTCGGGCGGCATCGACTCCGCCGTCGTCGCGGTCCTGGGCGTCGACGCGCTCGGCGCGGGCGCGGTCACCGGCATCTCCCTGCCGTCCAGCTACTCCTCCGAGCACTCCCGCGACGACGCCGACGACCTCGCCCGGCGCACCGGCCTGGACTACCGGGTCATCCCCATCGCCCCGATGGTCGAGGCGTTCACCACCGGGCTGGAGGCGGGCTTCGAGGTCTCCGGCGTCGCGGAGGAGAACCTCCAGGCCCGGGTGCGGGGGACGACGCTGATGGCGCTGAGCAACTCCGAGGGGCACCTGGTGCTCGCGACGTCGAACAAGAGCGAGCTGTCGGTGGGGTACTCCACCCTCTACGGGGACTCCGTGGGGGGGTTCGCGCCGCTGAAGGACGTGCCGAAGATGCTCGTGTGGGAGCTGGCGCGCTGGCGCAACGCGCAGGCGCGGCGCCGGGGTGAGACCCCGCCGGTCCCGGAGGCCTCGATCACCAAGGCGCCCTCGGCGGAGCTGCGCCCGGGCCAGCGCGACGACGACTCCCTGCCGCCCTACGAGCTGCTCGACGACCTGCTGGCGCACTACGTGGTGCAGGCCCAGGGCCGCTCCGAGCTGCTCGCGGCCGGCTTCACCGCCACCACGGTCGACGAGGTGGTGACCCTGGTGGACCGCGCGGAGTGGAAGCGGCGCCAGTTCGCCCCGGGCACGAAGATCAGCGGGGTGGCGTTCGGGCGCGACCGGCGCCTGCCCGTCACCAGCCACTGGCGCGAGAGCGAGTCGCGGTGAGCACGCCGCCGCCGGTGCCGGCGACGACCCAGCCTCCGGTGCCGGGCGCGAAGCGGGTGCGGGTGCACCACCTGCGGGCGATGAAGGCGCAGGGGCGGCCCATCACGATGCTCACCTCCTACGACGCGATCACCGCGGCCGTCTTCGAGGAGGCCGGCACCGACGTCCTGCTCGTGGGGGACTCCTACGGCACGGTGGTGCTCGGCCAGCCCACCGCGGTGCAGGTCAGCGTCGAGGACCTGCTGCCCGTGGTGCGCGCCGTGGCCCGCGCCACGCACCGCCCGCTGGTCGTCGCCGACCTGCCCTTCGGCAGCTACGGGATCGACCCCGCGCAGGCGGTGGCCACGGGCGTGCGGATGATGAAGGAGGGCGACGCGCACGCGGTCAAGCTCGAGGGCGGGGCCCGAGTCGCCGCCTCGGTGCGGGCGCTGGTCGACGTCGGCATCCCCGTCATGGGGCACCTGGGCTTCACCCCCCAGTCCGAGCACGCCCTCGGGGGGTTCCGCGTGCAGGGGCGGGGGGACGACGCGGTGGCCGCCCTCGTCGACGACGCCCTGGCCCTGCAGGACGCCGGGGTCTTCGCGGTGGTCCTGGAGATGGTGCCGCCGTCCGCGGCGCAGGCGGTGACGGCGGCGCTGGCGGTGCCGACGATCGGCATCGGCGCCGGCGCCGGGTGCGACGGGCAGGTGCTGGTGTGGACCGACATGGCCGGGCTGACCCCGCGGGCCCCGCGCCTGGCGAAGGCCTACGCCGACCTGCGCGGGGCGCTGCTCGGCGCCGCCAGCGCCTACGGTGAGCAGGTGCGCTCGCGGGCGTTCCCCGGGCCGCAGCACACCTACCCCGAGTGAGTCGTCAAGTGGACGTCGCACTGATCGGGCAGGGCGACGACGTCGTCGCCGACCTGGCCGAGCTGCTGCTCGACGCGGTGGCGGACGGTGCGTCCGTCGGCTTCCCGTCATCCCTCGAGCGCGACGACGCCATGCGCTACTGGCGGGACGCCCTCGACGGTGCGGCCCTGACGTGGGTGGCACGGCTGGACGGTGCGGCGCCGGTGGACGGGGTCGTCCGCCTGCACCCGGCGCTGTTCCCCAACGGCCGCCACCGGGCGGAGGTGGCGAAGCTGCTGGTGCACCGCCGAGCCCGGGACCGCGGCGTCGCGCGGGCCCTGATGGCGGCGCTGGAGGCGGAGGCCCAGCGCCGAGGCCGGTGGCTGCTCGTGCTCGACACGCGCACCGGGAGCCCGGCTGAAGCCGTGTACGAACGCTGGGGGTGGCAGCGGATCGGCGTCGTCCACGACTTCGCCGCTACCCCGGACGGCGCGCTGGCGCCGACGACCTTCCTGACGAAGCGGCTCGCGCGAGTGGACTGAGCCAGCAGGGGGACGTGGCGACATGACGGCTGCTGGGGAGGATCATCGTGTCGGTGACGCTCATGCCGACCACGGACACCTGGACGGTCGACGACCTCGAGGACCTGCCCGATGACGGGCTCCGCTACGAGCTCGTCGACGGGATGCTGCTGGTGACCCCCGCTCCGAGGCCGGTGCACCAGCGCGGCGTGCTGTCCGTCGCCCGCCTGCTCGCCGACGCCTGCCCGCCCGACCTCGAGGTGTTCGTCGCGCCCTTCGACTTCCGCCCCACTCGCAGCCGCTCCTTCCAGCCCGACGTCCTCGTGGTCCGCCGGGAGGACCTGCGCGACGACGGGGTGCACCGCGCGCCGCTGCTGATCGTCGAGGTCCTCTCCCCCGGCACCCGGGTGCGCGACGCCACGCTGAAGCGGCACGTCTACGCCGAGAGCGGCGTGCCCTCGTACTGGCTGCTCGACCCCGACGCGCCGTCCCTGCAGGTCCTCACCCTGGACGCCGGCGCCTACGCGGTGACGGCGGTGGTCGCCGGGGACGAAGAGCACCGCGCCACGGCGCCGTTCCCGGTGGCCGTGCGCCCGTCGTCCCTGGTGTCCTGAGCAGCGTGCGCTTCGTCTACGACTCCTTCGCCGGCCGGTACTCCGACAACCCCCGAGCGGTCTTCGAGGGGATCCGCGCGAGGGGCGGGGACCACGAGCACGTGTGGCTTGCCGCACCCGAGCACCGCGGCGCCTTCCCCGCCGGGGTCGCGACGGTCGACGTCGGCGGACCCGCCGCGGTGGCGGCCCTGGAGCGCGCCGACGTCGTCGTGGCGAACACCCACCTCGAGGTGGAGTGGACCAAGGCGCCCGGGGCGGTGCACCTGCAGACCTGGCACGGCACGCCGCTCAAGCGCATCCACCACGACGTGCTGTGGGCCCCGGAGGGCCGGCTGGAGGCCCTCGACCGCGACGTCGCCCGCTGGGACCTGCTGCTCTCGCCCAACGCGGCCAGCACCCCGCGGCTGCGGGGGGCCTTCCGCTTCACCGGACCCGTCCTGGAGACCGGGTACCCCCGCAACGACGTCCTCTCCTCACCGGGTCGCGACGCCGTGCGCGAGCGGGTGCGCGCCGAGCTGGGCCTCGCACTCGACACCACCGCGGTGCTCTACACCCCCACCTGGCGCGACCAGGACCACTTCGCGCCGGGCCGCCCACCGATCACCCTCGCCCTGGACGTCGGGGCGTTCACCGCGGCGATGGGCCCGGACTGGTGCCTGCTGCCCCGGCTGCACTACATGATGACCGACCGCATGGCGCCGCTGGCCGGCCCGGGTGTGCGCGACGTCTCCCGCTGGCCCGACATCGCCGAGCTGTACCTCGCCGCGGACGTGATGGTCACCGACTACTCCTCGACGATGTTCGACTTCGCGATCACCGGCAAGCCGATGGTGTTCTTCGCCTACGACCTCGCGGAGTACCGCGACGAGCTGCGCGGGTTCTACGCCGACCCCCTGCCGGACGCGCCGGGGCCGGTGGTGGCGACCGCGCCGGAGGTCCTGGCGGCGCTGGCGGACCTGGACGCGGTGCGCAGCACCCACGCCGAGCGGTACGCCGCCTTCCAGGCCCGCTGGTGCCACCTGGAGGACGGGCGCGCCACCGAACGGGTCATCGAGGCGCTGCTGGGCGCCCGCTAGCGTCACGCCCATGGCAGACCTGACCATCGGCTACGCGGCGGCCCTGGAGCAGTTCACGCCCAGCGACGCGGTGCGCTACACGGCGCTGGCCGAGAGCCACGGGTTCTCCGGGTGCATGGCCGCCGACCACTTCGCCCCCTGGGTGCCCGCGCAGGGGCAGGCCTCGTTCGTGTGGTCGGTGCTTGCCGCGGTGGGCGAGCGGACCACCGGCGACCTGGGCCCCGGCGTGACGAGCCCGTCCTTCCGCTTCCACCCCGCGATCGTCGCTCAGGCCTCCGCGACGCTGGCCGCGATGTACCCGGACCGGTACTGGCTGGGCGTCGGCGCCGGCGAGGCCCTCAACGAGCACGTGGTCGCCCCGTACTGGCCCGAGGCGGGCACGCGCAGCGCCATGCTCTTCGAGGCCGTCGACCTCATCAAACGCCTCTTCGAGGGGTCGCTGGCCGGTAGGGACGTCAAGCACTCCGGGAAGCACTTCAGCCTGGAGTCGACCCGGCTGTGGACCATGCCCGAGCAGGCGCCGCCGGTGCTGGTGGCCACCGCCGGGCCGATCAACGCCGGGCGCACCGGTGAGCACGCCGACGGGATCATCACGCCGGGGGGCCCGGTGGCGAAGGTGGCCGGGGTGCTGGAGCGCTTCGCCGAGGGCGCCCGCAAGGCCGGCAAGGACCCCGACGCGATGCCGAAGGTGCTCCAGCTGCACACCGCGTGGGCCCCCACCTACGAGCAGGCCCTGACCAACGCCATGACGCAGTGGCCCAACGGGGGCATGGCCTTCCCCAAGGGCGACGTCCGCTCACCGCAGGACTTCGCCGCGATGGCGAAGCTCGTGCGCCCCGAGGACTTCGCGGGACGGCTGCTGATCTCCGAGGACCCCGACGCGCACCGCGCGCAGATCCAGAGCTTCGTCGACCTCGGGTTCGACCGCATCTACCTGCACGACGTCGGCCGCGACCAGGAGGCGTGGCTGGAGGTCTTCGGGCGCGAGGTGCTGCCCAAGCTGCAGCGCTGACACGGGCCCGCGCCAGGACCCCGCGCGCAGCCGTCCCGGGGCTCAGTCCTCGCGGTCGGCCGCGTCCCACGCGTCGGTGCGCTCGCGAGCCGTGGCCAGCGCGTCCCGGGCCGCGGCCTCGCTGGGGTAGGGACCCATGAGGTCCCGCGCGCCGCGCTGGTGACCGCGGTCGACCCTCCCGGTGCGCAGGTCGTACCAGTAGGAGTCCTCGTCGCCGGCCATGCCCGACATCGTGGCGCCGTCCTAGACTCCCCGCATGCCCGGCACGACCACCACCGCCCCCCGCGGCACCCTGCGCCCCGGGGCCGTGGGCCCCCGGCGCACCGTCCCGGCGTCCATCCCCCACCCCGAGTACGTCGACCGGCCCGAGCCCGCACCGCACCGCGGCGGGTACGTGCCGGACGCGGCGACCCTGGAGCGGATGCGGGTGGCGTGCGTGGTGGCGGCCCGGGCGCTGCGGGCCGTCGGCGCGGCCGTGGCGCCGGGGGTGACCACCGAGGAGCTCGACGCCGTCGGCCACGAGCACCTGCTCGCCGCCGGCGCGTACCCCTCCACGCTGGGGTACAGGGGGTTCACCAAGTCGCTGTGCACCTCGGTGAACGAGGTGGTCTGCCACGGCATCCCCGACTCCACCACCCTGGTCGACGGGGACATCATCAACGTCGACATCACCGCGTACCTGGTCATCGACGGGGTGGGGGTGCACGGCGACACCAACGCCACCTTCGAGGTCGGGCAGGTCGACGCGGAGTCCCAGCGCCTCCTGCGCGTCGCCCGCGAGTGCCTCGACCGGGGGATCGCCGCGGTGCGGCCGGGGCGGCAGGTCAACGTCATCGGCCGGGTCATCGAGAAGCACGCGCGCCGTCACGGGATGGGCAGCGTCGCGGAGTTCACCGGCCACGGGATCAGCACCTCGTTCCACAACGGGCTGATCATCCCCCACTACGACGCCGCGCCCGAGCACGACGACGTCATCGAGCCGGGGATGACCTTCACGATCGAGCCGATGATCACCCTCGGCAGCCCGGCGTGGGACATGTGGGACGACGGCTGGACGGTCCTGACCAGGGACCGCCAGCGGACGGCGCAGTTCGAGCACACGGTGCTCGTCACCGACACCGGAGCCGAGGTCCTCACGCTGCCCTGACGCGGCTACCGTGCGCGCCATGGCCAGCACGGGCAGCACCATCGGCATCGGCATCGACATCGGCGGATCTGGTGTGAAGGGCGCCCCGGTGGACCTGGTGGGTGGTCGGTTCGCCGCGGAGCGGCGGCGCGAGCCCACCCCGAGGCCCTCGACGCCCGCGGCCGTGGCGGCGGTGGTCGCCGAGATCGTCGCCGCCATCGTCGCGGAGCTGCCCGGGAGCGCTGACGCGGCAGCCTCGGTGCCGGTCGGGGTGACCTTCCCCTCAGTGATCCAGGGCGGCGTGGCCCGCACCGCGGCGAACGTGGACCCGGCGTGGGTGGGCACTGACGCCGTGGCGCTGTTCGCCGGGGCCCTCGGGCGCAGCGAGCAGGAGGTGCACGTCGTCAACGACGCCGACGCCGCCGGGGTCGCCGAGGCGCGCTTCGGGGCCGCCCGCGACGTCCGCGGGGTGGTCGTGCTCGCCACCCTCGGCACCGGCATCGGCACCGCCCTGATGGTCGACGGGGTGCTGGTGCCCAACAGCGAGCTGGGGCACCTGCAGGTGGAGGGGCACGACGCGGAGAGCCGGGCCTCCGACGCCGCCCGCGAGCGGGACGACCTGAGCTGGCACGCGTGGGCCAAGCGCCTGACCACGTACTTCGCGGCGGTCGAGGCGCTGCTGTGGCCGGACCTGATCGTCATCGGCGGCGGGGTGTCGAAGAAGCACGAGAAGTTCCTGCCGCTGCTGGAGATCCGCACCCCCGTGGTGCCCGCGGCGCTGCTGAACCAGGCCGGGATCATCGGGGCCGCGGTGCTGGCCGGGGAGCGCGCCAGCGGGTGATGCTCGCGGGCTGGGCGGGCCGCGGGGAGCGCTGGCCCACGACGTCAGCGCCCGGCGGGGTCCGGAGCCGTGCTGGTCGGCACGGGGGCGGTCGGCACCGTCGGGCCCGGGTCCGTCGTACCCGCGTCCGTCGTGCCCGGCACCGTGGTACCGGACCCGGTGGTGGGCGATGTCGAGCCGGGACCCGAGGCTGATGACCCGGTGCCCGTGGTGGGGCTCGCCGTCGGCGAGGGGGTGGGCGACGTGCCCGGGTCCGAGGGTGTGACGCTCGGCGGCTCGTCGGTCGTCGTCGGATCCGGAGGGAGCGGCGCGGAGGTCGGCGACGCGGGCGGCGCCGACGTCGGCGAGGGGGATGGCGCCTCGGTCGAGGTGGGTGGGTCCGCCGGTCCCGCGGTGCTGGTACCGGTGCTGGCCGTCCTCGGCGCGGGCTGGTCGGTGGTCGTCGTCGGGTCCGTCGTCGTCGGGTCCGTGGTCGGGTCCGTGGTCGTCGGCGGGGCGGTGGCCACCGCGGACGTCGACGCGTCGACCAGGGCCTGCGGCGGTGTGGGAGGGGGCCCGACGCGCGGCACCGGCATCCGCACCCCGTTCCCCACGTCGGGGTCCGGGGTGGCACTGCGGAGCAGCAGCGGGGACGGGTAGCTCGCCGCGTCATCCGAGGCGACGCCGGGCACCGAGACCGAGGTCGGCGTCCGGGTGGACGGGGTCGCGCCAGTGGGCGCCGCCACCCGGCCGACGGAGGAGTAGAGGGTCGCGGCGACGAGGATGGCGGCGACGCCCAGGGCGATCCCCTCCGCGGGATGCGCCAAGCCCATGACGCGCCGCGCCGGGCGGCGCCGCTGAACCCGTCGACCCATGGGTCAACCGTAACCAGAGCAGACACGCTGAGTCAGGCCATCGACTCCGGCAGTGATCGCGGCGCGGCATCACGCATCACAGAGTCACTGATCGCCACTCGTGATCCCGTCGCGGTGTCGCACGTCCGGCGGCGGGACAGCGGTCGACAGACGCTGGCCCTGAGGAGCCGGGGAGCAGCCCAGGACGTCGGTGGACCTGGCGACCGGCGTGGGCCCGCAGCTGCCGTGCCCACCGCCGGTGGTGACGGTCAACGACGCCCGCACCGCTGTCCGGCTCCCACCGCTGGCCAGCCGCTGTCGTCAGATGCCCGCTCCGTCTGGGCGGACACCTCGACCACCGCGGTGAGGCCGGCGACCCACTCGGTCAGGACCCAGCCACGTGCGGCCGTCGATGAGCTCCCCCGCGGCATCGAGGTGGTCGGCGTGGCAGGCGGTCCCGGTGATGGGGTGCAGGAGCGTCCCGCGCAGGTCCTGCAGTGGCGGGTCCACCACGAGCTCGTCCGGCCACCACACCGGGCCGCGTCCCAGGGCGTGGACGTGATGACGGCGTCGGCCAGCTCACACCCTCCCCGGTTGAGGTCGAACACCGCCTGCGCCGACACGTCGGGGGCCGCGGTCCACCCCGGACTCCTGCTGAAGGGGCTCCCCGGCGACGACGGCGCGGAACCAGGAGCGCTCGCCGTCGAGGGCGAGGTGCCGCACCAGCCCCGGGCACGTCCACCTCGACGGCAGGACCGGCCGCTGCCGGTCCTGATCGGGCAGGCCGTCGAGGATGCCGAGCACGTGCTCGCGCTGGGCGCGCAGGCGGGCGAGCAGCGTCGCGGCCGTCCGCGGTCATCGCCGCGCGCGCCCCGTGCCGTCGTCGTCGACGTGGGTCTGCTGCTCCCGTCCGGTGTCGACGTGGTCGTCGAGGTACTCCCGTGGCGCCAGGACGCTGACGCGGATGAGGCTGAACACCTCCCCGCCGTGCACGGGCGGGTCGACCAGCAGGTGGCTCTGCGCGATGCCGATGTACTCGCTCGCAGGTGCGGGCGGGGTCGACAGGTCCGACGCGTGGTCGCGGGCGTCAGCTTCGGCGAGGGCGATCGCGGCGGCCACGTCAGGCGTGTGCCACAGCGTGATCCGCTCCTCGTAGCACTGCTCTCCCCAGATGGGTCCTCCGGAACACGCAGCGCACCGACACCCACCCCGACGTCGCCGGGACGTCACCGGTGCCGCGGCGGCGGTGCCGTCCGCGAGGAGCGTCACTGCCGCGGAGCAGCAGGCGCGAGAGGCGTCGGAAGACCGCCTCGACCAGGCCGGTGATCAGGTCCACGCACGACAGCCTGCCGCGAGGTCGCCGGGTCCGCGGCTGTCGTGCGGGCGATGGGCCCGTGGTGGGGGACCGTGGTGCGGAGGAGTCAGCCTGTACGCCGGGTCCTGTTCCCCCGGCCGGTCACCCGGCCGGGGGCGGCGACCATCCATCTCGGAGTGCCGTTGCCGACACCCTCCAGCGGCCTACCCGGGAGCTCGGGCGGGCAGCCCTCGAGCGCTCCCTGTTCGGCCTAGCTCCGGGTGGGGTTTGCCGAGCCACCCCCGTCACCGGGGGTGCTGGTGGTCTCTTGCACCACCGTTTCACCCTTACCGCCCACCCCCGTGGGAGTGGGTGGCGGTCTGTTCTCTGTGGCACTGTCCCGCGGGTCACCCCGGGTGGGCGTTACCCACCACCCCGCCCTGCGGAGCCCGGACGTTCCTCGGCGCCACCCGCCTCGCGGCGTGCGACGACGCGGCCGCCCAGCTGACTCCTCCGCGCTGGCCATCGTAGGCAGCGCCGGCCGGTGCACCGGCCGTCGGCACCAGGTCAGGTGCGGGACGCCGCAGGATGGGACCCGTGCTCGTCCTCCTGCCCCCCTCGGAGAGGAAGACCCCGGCGAGCGCGCGACGGGCACCGCTCGACCTCACCGCCCTGCACCACCCCGCCCTGACCGAGCAGCGCACCGCCGTCCTGGAAGCGGCGGCCGCGCCCAGCGCCTCCCCGCGGGCCGCCGAGGTGCTCGGTGCCACGCCCGACACCGCCGCCGACGTCGAGCGCAACACCCGCTGGCGCACCGAGCCCGCCGCCCGCGTCGCCGACCTCTGCACCGGGGTGCTCCACGACGCGCTGGACCTGCCGCTCCGCGGCGCACGCCGCCGCGTGGCGACCACCCGGGCCCTGGCCCACCAGGTGCTGGGTGTGCACGCGCTGGTCGAGCGCGACGGCGTCCGCAGCGCGGTCTCCCACGACGCCGAGCGCACCCGGGGACTGGTGGCCCGCCACCTGCTCACCCGCGACCCTCGCCCGCCCTGCGACGTCGAGGGCCTGGCCGCCGCGGTGGGTGAGGCCTTCGACGTCGAGCTGTCCGCGGCGACCCCGGGCAGGGGGCGGCGCCTCGACGTCGTCCTGCGCCCCCCCTCCCCGGTGGACCCCGGCGGGCCGGCTCCCGCGACGCCCGGCCCCGTGGTCAGCGGGCGGTGCCGCTACGTCTGCCGCCACGGCAGGCCCGACGCCCGCCACCCCCGCGCCCCGCGGTGCCCGTCCTCGTCCAGGTCACCCTCGAAGCCCTCCAGCACGTTGTACGTGCGCTCCCACCCGGCGGCGCGCGCGGCGTCCGCGGCCGCGGCCGACCGCACCCCCGAGCGGCACAGGAACAGCACCGGCGCCTCGTGGGGCACCGCGGCCAGCTCCTGCAGGAAGGCGTCGTTGTGACCACCGGGGTAGGTGCTCCACTGCACGGTCACGACCGACCGGCCCACCTCCGAGAGGTCAGGCACCCCCACGAAGGTCCACTCGGGGCGGGTGCGGACGTCGACCAGCACCGCGGCGGGGTCCTCCGCCAACGCCTTCCACGCCTGCTGCGGGGTGAGGTCACCGGTTCGGGTCGCGCCGCCAGGACCCGCACCGCCACCCGCACCGCCAGCGCCCGCGGCCGGAGCGCGTCCTCGCGTCCGGCCCGACGCCGCGGCGTCCATCGCCTCGTTCGCGAGGCGGTCGGCGGCGGCGTTGTCCTTGCGCGGCACCCACGCGTAGGTGACCCGACCGCTGGGGAAGACCTCCCGCGCCGCGCGGGCGAGCCGGCGCATGTCCTCGTGCTTGACCTGCCAGCGCCCCGACATCTGCTCCACCACCAGCTTGGAGTCCATGCGCACCGCCACGGCGGCGTCGGGGTCGACCCGGGCGGCGGCCCGCAGGCCGGCGAGCAGCCCGGAGTACTCGGCCACGTTGTTCGTGGCGACGCCGATGGCCTCCGCGACCTCCTCCAGCAGCTCGCCGCTGTCGGCGTCGCGCACCAGGGCCCCGTAGCCGGCGGGGCCGGGGTTGCCGCGGGAGCCGCCGTCGGCCTCGACGACGAGGCGGCGGCTCACGACGCGCCCCCGGGGTCGACGCGCACGAGGATCCGCTCGCACTCCTCGCAGCGCACGACCGCGTCCGGCGGCTGCGCCCGCGCCCGGCTCAGCTCGGTCACGCTGAGGGTGGTGCGACACCCCCCGCACTGCGCGCCCTGCAGCGCCGCGGCGCCCAGGCCGCTCGCGGCCCGCAGCCGCTCGTAGAGGGCGATCAGCCCGGCGTCCAGCCCCTGGACGGCGCCCGCCCGCGCGGCGGCGACCCGACGGCCCTCGGCGGCGGTCTCGGCGAGGGCCGCGTCCCGGCTGGCGGTGAGCGCGGCCCGTTCGACGGCGAGCGCCTCCAGGTCGGCGGTGACGGCCGCGACCTGCGCCTGGGCGGCTTCGGCGCGCTCCATGACCTCGAGCTGCGCCTCCTCCAGCTCGCCCTGGCGCCGGGCGAGGGCGGTGAGGTCGCGCTGCAGGGCCGTGGCGTCCTTCGCGCCGGCGCCGGCGTCGAGGCGGGCCTGGTTGCGGGTCGCCCGCTCGCGGACCTGCCGCACGCCCTCCTCGGCGGTGACCAGCGCCCGGTCGAGGTCCGAGGCGAGGGTGCGCGCCGCGGTGGCGGCGTCGAGCAGGGTCCGCTCGCGGGCGGCCAGCGCGGCCAGGGCCGCGTGCTCGGGCAGGGTCCGGCGCCGGTGCACCAGCTGGACGGTGCGCACGTCGAGCGCGGCGACGTCGAGCAGGGCGACCTGGTCGGCCAGGGGGGCCGTGGTCATCGCAGCGGTCTCATCGGGCAGCACTGGTCGGGCTCATCGGGCGGTGCTCATCGGGCGGTGCTCATCTCAGGAGGGGCTCGGTGCTCGGCAGGTGGAAGGTCCACGGGTCGGTGCGGCGACGGCTGACCGCGGTGGTGACCGCTCGGTCCCGGGCGGCGAGCGCCGTCCCCAGGCGCTCAGCGGCGCCGTTCAACCACGGCCACTCCCCCGCCCAGTGCGCGACGTCGACGAGGAAGGGGGTGCCCGCCCCGGTGGGCCCCGCCGCGTCCCGCGCCTCGGAGGCGGGGTGGTGGCGGAGGTCGGAGGTGACCAGGACGTCGGCCCCGGCCGCCGCGGCGGTGGCGACCAGGGACCCACCCGAGCCCCCGCACACCGCGATGGTGCGCACCACGGCGTCGGCGTCCCCCGCCACGCGCACCCCCTGCGCCGCCGCCGGCAGCGCTTCGGCGACGACGCGGGCGAAGGCCCGCAGGGTCATCCGCTGCTCGAGCTCACCGACGCGCCCCAGGCCCGTGCCGGGGTCGGCCCCGGCGGCCAGGAGGGGTTCCAGCGGGCGGAGCCCGGTGAGCCCCAGCACCCTCGCCAGCGCGTCGCTGACCCCGGGACGGGCGCGGTCGGCGTTGGTGTGGGCGGTGAACAGGGCGCACCCGGCGCGCACCAGGTCGTGCACGACGCGACCTGTCGTGGTGGTGGCAGCGACGGAGCGGACGGGGCTCAGCAGCAGGGGGTGGTGCACCAGCAGCAGGTCGACCCCGAGCTGCAGCGCCTCTGCCACGACCTCCGGGCGCGGGTCGACGGCCAGCAGCACCGAGGAGACCGACGCCGCGGGGTCTCCGCACACCAGCCCGACGGCATCCCAGTCCTCCGCCCACCCGGGGGGGTACAGCGCGTCGAGGACCTCGATGACCTCCGCCAGCGTCGGCGCCGTGGGGGAGGCCATGCACCCACGGTAGTCAGCGCCGGCCGGCGCGGCGTCCCGGCCGTGGGCGCTGCACCGGGTGGGCCCGGCCGGGTTCGAACCGACGACAGCCGCGGTGTAAGCGCGGCGCTCTACCAGCTGAGCTACGGGCCCCGAGGGTGAGAAGCGATCAGCGCTTGCTGCGACCGCCGCTGACCAGGCGCGAGGCGACCCAGTCGCGGCTGGGGCTGACGGTGCTCGTGGAGTGCAGGCCGGCGGTCGGCGCGGCCTCCTCCACGTCGGAGGGCGGTACGTGCCCGGTGCGCCCCGCCTTGGGCGTCAGCAGCCACACCACACCCGCCTCGTCGAGGGAGACCAGGGAGTCCACGAGGGCGTCGACGAGGTCGCCGTCGCCGTCGCGCCACCACAGCAGGACCGCGTCGACGACCTCCTGGGCGTCCTCGTCGAGCAGCTCGCCGCCGGTCACCTGCTCGACCTGCTCGCGCAGGCCGTGGTCCACGTCGTCGTCGTACCCCAGCTCCTGGACCACCTGGCCCTCGCTGAGGCCCAGCCGCCTGGCCGGGGCCTCGTCGGCCTGTGCCGCGGTCACCACCGTGTCGCCTCGCACCTTCCCGCTCCCCGTCGCCCCGCCCCGGGACCGGTGCCCCGTGCCTGCCAGCACCGTACCGCCTCTCCCACGGCTGCCCCGGAGCGCCGGTCCAGCTGTCTGGACCCGCAGCTACGCTCCGGCGGTGGCCAGCAGCACCGTCGCCTCCCGGCGCACGCGCGTGGACGTCAGCGCCGGCACCGCGGTCGCCCGCGCCGACGTCCTCGCCGGTGAGGAGCCCCTGGAGGTCCGGGTGGGCGGCGACCCGGTGGTGGTCACGATGCGCACCCCCGGGGACGACACCGACCTGGCCCTGGGGTTCCTGCTCACCGAGGGCCTGCTCACCTCGCTCGCGGACGTGGAACGGGCGGTCCACTGCGCCGTCACCGGCCCCGTCGGACTGGGTGGCGCGGGCACGGGCGGGGGTGTGCCACCCGAGGCGGCCGGCAACGTCCTGGACGTCACCCTGCGCCCCGGCGTGCCCGCCCCCGACCTGGAGGGGCGGCGCACCTTCGGGATGACCTCGGCGTGCGGGGTGTGCGGGTCGGCGAGCATCGACGCGGTGCGCCACCGCTCCCGCTACGACGTCGCCGACGACGACGTGGTGCTCGACGCCGCGGTGCTGGTCGCCCTGCCCGAGGCCCTGCGCGCCGCGCAGCGGGTGTTCTCCCGCACCGGGGGCCTGCACGCGGCGGGCCTGTTCACGTCTGCCGGGACCCTCCTGGCGGCGGCGGAGGACGTCGGGCGGCACAACGCCGTGGACAAGGTGCTCGGGCGGGCCGCCCGCGAGGTGGGCTGGCCGCTGCGCGGCACGGTGCTGCAGGTCAGCGGGCGCGCTTCCTTCGAGCTCGTGCAGAAGGCCCACGCCGCCGGGGTGCCGGTGCTCTCGGCGGTCTCCGCGCCGTCCTCGCTGGCGGTCTCCCTGGCCCGGGAGGCGGGGATGACCCTCGCGGGGTTCGTTCGCGACCCGCTGCTGAACCTCTACAGCGGTGAGCACCGCGTGTCCGTGGCGCCCGTGGCCGCCGCCGGGGGGCGACCCGCCGTGACCAGCGCGCGCTGAGGGGGCAGGATCAGGGCACCCGGTGCGCTGGCAGCGCCGGTGGCCGGTCGCACCCGACCCGGCCGCCGACGGGTCCGCGGCCACCCGCCGCGGTGGCCCAGGCGAGGAGAGATCGTGAGCACGAGCGAGGCGACGAGGACGCCGGCGAGCGGCCGCGCACCGGCGGAGGAGTCCGCGGCGGACCGGGCGGGCCTCCCGGTGACGGCCCAGGCCCACCGGAGCGACGCCCTGCCCGACGCGGGGGCCGTGGTCGTGGTGCCCACCACCCCCATCCACCTGCCCGACACCGACCCCGAGGAGACCGGGGAGTGGCGCGGGTCCGTCGACGGCCTCGTCGACGAGCGCGGGGTCGACCGGGCCCGCTACGTGCTGCTGCGCACGATGGAGCGCGCCCGCCAGGCCGGTGTGGC
This sequence comes from uncultured Quadrisphaera sp., assembly GCA_964242735.1. GTDB lineage: Bacteria > Actinomycetota > Actinomycetes > Actinomycetales > Quadrisphaeraceae > CADCUY01. Next base: position 84,090 of record CAXTAK010000010.1, read on the forward strand.
GCTGGCGGAGCCCATCTCCACCGACTACGTCAACACCATCGGTCCCGCCGACGAGCCGGACTTCCCCGGCGACGAGGAGGTCGAGCGCCGCTACCGCGCGTTCAACCGCTGGAACTCCGCGGTGCTGGTGCACCGCGCGCAGCGCCCGGGCATCGGCGTCGGCGGTCACATCTCCACGTACGCCTCCTCGGCCACCCTGTACGAGGTCGGCTTCAACCACTTCTTCAAGGGCCCCGAGCACCCCAGCGGCGGTGACCACATCTACATCCAGGGCCACGCCTCCCCCGGGGTGTACGCCCGCGCGTTCCTCGAGGGCCGGCTCGGAGAGGACGACCTCGACGGCTTCCGCCAGGAGCTCACCTCCCCCGGTGGGGGCCTCCCCTCCTACCCGCACCCGCGGCTGATGAAGGGCTTCTGGGAGTTCCCGACGGTCTCGATGGGCATCGGCCCGGCGAACGCCATCTACCAGGCCCAGTTCGACCGGTACCTGCACGCGCGCGGCATCAAGGACACCTCCGGCCAGCACACCTGGGCGTTCCTCGGCGACGGGGAGATGGACGAGCCGGAGAGCCGGGGGCTGCTCCAGCTCGCCGGCGTCGAGGGCCTCGACAACCTCACCTTCGTCATCAACTGCAACCTGCAGCGCCTCGACGGGCCGGTGCGCGGCAACACCAAGATCATCCAGGAGCTGGAGTCGTTCTTCCGCGGCGCCGGGTGGGACGTGATCAAGGCCGTGTGGGGCCGCGAGTGGGACCCCCTGCTCGCGCAGGACGACGACGGCTCGCTGGTGCGCCTGATGAACACCACCGTCGACGGCGACTACCAGACCTACCGCACCGAGGACGGCGCCTTCATCCGCGAGAACTTCTTCGGGCGCGACCCGAAGGCCGCCGCGATCGCGGCCACCCTCACCGACGAGGAGATCTGGAAGCTCAAGCGGGGCGGGCACGACTACCGCAAGGTGTACGCCGCCTACGCGCGGGCCACGGCTCGCAACGGCCGCCCCACGGTGGTGCTCGCCAAGACCATCAAGGGCTACGGCCTGGGGGCGAACTTCGCCGGGCGCAACGCCACGCACCAGATGAAGAAGCTTTCCGCGACGGACCTGAAGATGATGCGCGACAGCCTGCGCATCCCGATCACCGACGCGGCGCTGGACGCCGACCCCTACCGCCCCCCGTACTACCACCCGGGGCAGGACTCCCCCGAGGTGGCGTACCTGCAGGAGCGGCGCCGAGCGCTGGGCGGGTACGTGCCGTCACGGCGCACGAGCGGTGGCACCAGGCTCACCCTGCCCGGGGACAAGGCGTACGAGACCGCCAAGCGGGGGTCCGGGAAGCAGGAGATCGCCACGACCATGGCGTTCGTCCGCATCCTCAAGGACCTCACGCGCGACAAGGAGTTCGGCCCGCGCGTGGTGCCGATCATCCCCGACGAGGCCCGCACCTTCGGGATGGACTCCTTCTTCCCGACGTTCAAGATCTACAACCCGCGGGGGCAGCAGTACGTCTCGGTCGACCGGGATCTGATGCTCGCGTACAAGGAGTCGACGTCGGGGCAGATCCTCCACATCGGCATCAACGAGGCGGGGTCGGTGGCGGCTTTCACCGCGGCGGCCACGTCGTACGCCACGCACGGGGAGCCGATGATCCCCGTCTACATCTTCTACTCGATGTTCGGCTTCCAGCGCACCGGAGACCAGCTCTGGGCGGCCGCTGACCAGATGAGTCGCGGCTTCCTCCTGGGCGCCACGGCCGGGCGCACGACCCTGACCGGGGAGGGGCTGCAGCACGCCGACGGGCACTCGATGCTCCTGGCGGCCACCAATCCCGCGGTGGTCTCCTACGACCCGGCGTACGCCTACGAGATCGGGCACGTCGTGCGTGACGGGCTCGAGCGGATGCACGGGGAGTCCTCGCGGTTGAAGCCCGGTGAGGACGGGTACCGGGACCCGGACGTCATGTACTACCTCACCGTCTACAACGAGCCGATCGCCCAGCCCGCCGAGCCCGAGGGCGTCGACGTCGAGGGCATCCTGCGCGGGATGCACCTGGTCGCACCCGCGCCGGGTGGCCGCGAGAGCGCGGGCGACGGGCAGCGGCCCCGGGTGGAGCTGCTGGCCTCCGGGGTGGGGGTGCCGTGGGCGCTGGAGGCGCAGTCCCTGCTCGCGCAGGACTTCGGGGTCGACGCCGACGTGTGGTCGGTGACGTCGTGGAACGAGCTGCGGCGCGACGGGCTCGCCTGCGACAGCTACGCCTTCACCCACCCCGACGAGGAGCCGCCGGTGCCCTTCGTGGCGCAGCGGCTCGCGGCCTCGGCGGGGGCGCAGGCCCCGGTGGTGGCGGTCAGCGACTGGATGCGCGCGGTGCCCGACCAGATCCGGCAGTTCGTGCCGAACGAGTTCGTGTCCCTGGGCACCGACGGCTTCGGGCTGTCCGACACCCGACCCGCGACCCGCCGGTACTTCCACGTCGACGGGCCCTCGATCGCCTACCGGGCCCTGCAGGTCCTCGCCCGCCGCGGCGAGGTCGACCGCGCGGTGCCGGCCAGGGCCTTCGAGCAGTACCGCCTCGATGACGTCACCGCCGGCACCACGGGGAGCGACAAGGGTGAGAGCTGAGCTCCTCGGGGGGTGCGCCAGCGCACCCCCGAGGGGCTCAGCGGGCTGAGCGGGAGGAGTCGTCGGCGCGGCTGATGGCGCGCTCCAGCTCCGCGCGCACCCCCGCGACCCGCGACTGGTCGGGGTAGGCGTCGAAGGCCGCCAGGTGGCGGCGAGCCTCGCCGATGCGCCCGGCGTCCACCGCCGCGTGCACCAGGTGCCGTCCCACCTCGGGGTCGTGCTCGCGGGGGCGCCAGTGGCCCACACCCAGTCCGAGGGCCTCCACCGGCAGGCCCGCGTCCCGCAGCACCTCCAGCGACGCGGCGAGCGCCCGCCCCGAGGGGTCGCGCTCCGCGGCGGTGCCCAGGCGCCGCAGCGCCCCGTCCCGGTCCTGGACCAGGGACAACCGGGCGAGCTCGACGAGGGGGTACCAAGCGCGGCCGCTGCGGGCCATCTCCTCGGCCAGGGACCACACCGCGTCGTCCGCGGCCCGCTGCGGGTCCGCCGCCCCGGCGTCCTCGTGGCCCTCCGCGGCGCGTCGCCGCACGATGTCGGCCAGGCGCCGGAAGGCCTCCTCGTCGTTGGGGTCCGCGTCCAGGGCCGCCCGCAGGGTCACCTCCTGCGCCGCGTCCAGGGGCACCGCGCGCTGCCGCGAGCGGGCACCCGGGGAGACGATCTTCTTCAGCGCGATCGGGGGTTCCAAGGCCGGCCGCAGCCCCACCTCGCGCGCGATCCTCGCCCTGTTGGCGAGTCTCCCCAGCAGTCCCATCGCGTTTCCCCCCGGTAGCCGGCAGGGGCTCAGGGTAGTCCCGGGCGCTCACTACGCTCACCGCGTGGGAGCGGGCGGGGCTGACGGCGGCGGGGCCGGGGGGTCTCGCGCTGGCGCCACCGGTCCCGACGACACCCTCACCCGCCTGCAGGCCGCCCAGGGCGACCTGGCGGGCGTCGCGCTCGCCCGCCTCGGGGCGCAGGCGCCGTGGTACGGGCAGCTCAGCCCCCGCGACCGCTCCGCGGTGGGCATGGTCGCCCAGGGCGGCATCTCCGCGTTCGTGGCCTGGTACCGCTCCCCCGACGACCTCCGGGAGATCACCTCCGAGGTCTTCGGCAGCGCCCCGAGGGGCCTGGCCCGCGTGATCTCCCTGCACCAGACGCTGCAGATCGTGCGCACCGTCGTCGAGGCGGTGGAGGGCCAGGTCCCGGCCATCGCCGCACCGCAGCACCGCGGGGAGCTGCGCGAGGCGGTGCTGCGCTACTCCCGCGAGGTCGCCTTCGGCGCCGCGGAGGTCTACGCCCGGGCCGCGGAGCAGCGCGGCGCGTGGGACGCGCGCCTGGAGGCGCTGGTCGTCGACGCCCTCGTGCGCGGGGAGGCCCACGAGTCGCTGTCGGGGCGGGTCACGGCGCTGGGCTGGCACCGGGAGCAGGACGTCGTCGTCGTCGCGGGGCCGCGCCACCGCGGCTCTCCCGAGCAGGCCGTCGCCGCCATGCGCCGTGCCGCCCGCTCCGTCGCCGACGACGTGCTGGTGGGATTGCAGGGCGACCGGGTGCTCGCCGTCCTGGGGTCCGGGGACCCCCGGGAGTCGGCGGCGGCCCTGGTGGGGGCCTTCGGGGAGGGACCGGTGGTCATCGGTTCCACCGTCCCCGGGCTGGCGCACGCCAGCCGCAGCGCGCGCACCGCGCTGTCGGGGCTGACGGCGGTGCGGGCCTGGCCCGCGGCGCCTCGTCCGGTCGCCGCCGACGACCTCCTGCCCGAGCGGGTGCTCACCGGCGATGCCACCGCCCGCCGGGCGCTCGCCGACAGGGTGCACGCCCCCCTGGCCACCCCCGGCCCGCCGCTGCTGGAGACGGTGCGCTCCTACCTCGACCACGGTCGCGCCCTCGAGGCCACCGCGCGCGCCCTGTTCGTGCACCCCAACACCGTGCGCTACCGGCTCAAGCGCGTCACCGAGCTCACCGGGTGGGACCCCACGGTGGCCCGCGACGCCTTCGTCATCCAGGTGGGCCTGGCCGTGGGCGCCCTCGCCGAGCGCAGCGCGACGCGGGAGACCACACCCTCCCGCTTGTAGACAACCGACAACACAGCCGGACGAGCGTCGTCGGCATCTGCACCGCCTCGGCGGGTGCCCGGGCGGCATGCTGTGCCGGTGCTCGCACTCCTCTGCCCCGGCCAGGGCGCCCAGATCCCGGGGTTCGCCGCGCCCTGGCTGGAGCTCCCCGCCTACGCCGAGCGCCTGGCGTCCCTCGGTGAGGCCGCCGGCCTGGACCTGCTCGCCCACGGCACGACCTCCGACGCCGCCACCATCCGCGACACCGCGGTGGCCCAGCCGCTGATCGTCGGGGCGTCGCTGGCGTCGTGGTCCGCGCTGGCCCCGCCGCCGGCGGCCTCGGGACCTGCGGCGGGTGCTGCGGGCGCCGTCGCGGGGCACTCCGTCGGCGAGCTCGCGGCCGCCGCGCTCGCCGGGGTCCTCACCGCGGAGCAGGCGATGGCGCTGGTCGCGGTGCGCGGCAGGGCGATGGCCGGTGCCGCGGCGCTCGCGGCCACCGGGATGTCAGCGGTCGTCGGCGGGGAGCCCGCGGACGTCGAGGCCGCCATCGAGCGCTCAGGCGCGAGCGCGGCGAACCGCAACGGTGCCGGGCAGGTCGTGGCCGCGGGCACCACGGAGCAGCTCGCGGCGCTGGCCGCGGACGCCCCGGCACGGGCCCGCGTGGTGCCGCTCGCCGTCGCCGGCGCCTTCCACACCCACCACATGGCCCCTGCGAGCGAGGCCCTCGCCACCGCCGCCGCGGCGCTGTCCCCGACGGGCGCCGCGCTGCCGCTGCTGTCCAACGCCGACGGGGCGGTGGTCACCGACGGCCCCGGGGTGCTGGCGCGCCTCGTGGCCCAGGTCAGCCGGCCCGTGCGGTGGGACCTGTGCCAGGACGCGCTGGTGGGCATGGGGGTCACCGCGGTGCTCGAGCTGAGCCCGGCGGGGGCGCTGGCCGGGCTCGCGAAGCGCTCGATGCCGGGCGTGGAGGTGCTGGCGCTGAAGACCCCGGCGGACCTCGACGCCGCGGCCGACCTGCTCGCGCGCCACGGCGCCGACGCCGGGGCGGGTGCGGCATGAGCCTCCGCTCGTCCTCCGGCGTGGAGCACACCGCCCTGATGGGCGTCGGTGCCTTCCGCCCCGAGCGGGTGGTGACGAACGAGGAGGTCTGCCGCCACATCGACTCCTCCGACGAGTGGATCCGCCAGCGGACCGGCATCGAGAGCCGCAGGTGGGCCGATGCGGGCACCTCGGTGGTCGACATGGGCCTGGCCGCCTCGGTCGAGGCCGTCGCCGCCGCCGGCCTGGTCCCGGCCGACATCGACACGGTCATCGTGGCCACGGTCACCCACGAGTACCAGACGCCGTCCGCGGCCGCGATGCTCACCGACCGCCTCGGGGCCACGCCCGCCGCCGCGTGGGACGTCTCCGCGGGGTGCGCGGGCTTCTGCCACGCCGTCGCCCAGGCCGCCGACGCGGTGCGGGCCGGCACCTCCCGGCACGTGCTCGTCGTCGGGGTCGACAAGCTCACCGACTACACCGATCTCACCGACCGCGCCACCGCGTTCCTGTTCGCCGACGGGGCGGGTGCGGTCGTCGTCGGCCCGTCGTCGGTGCCGGGCATCGGGCCGACGGTGTGGGGCAGCGACGGCGGGCAGTGGGAGGCCATCCGCAACCGCGGGTCGTGGCCGGCGGTGCACGAGGCGATGCTGGCCGGGGCGGGCACGGACCCGGCGCGGTGGCCGGCCCTGGTGCAGGAGGGTCAGCAGGTCTTCCGGTGGGCGGTCTGGCAGATGGCTCCCGTGGCGCAGAAGGCCATCGACGCGGCCGGCATCACCGCCGAGGACCTCGCGGCGTTCATCCCCCACCAGGCCAACGCGCGCATCATCGACGCGATGGTCAAGCAGCTGCGCCTGCCCGGGCACGTGCACGTCGCCCGAGACATCGCCACCGCGGGCAACACCTCCGCCGGCTCGGTGCCCCTGGCGATGCACCGGGTGCTCGCCGACGGCGCGGCCCGCTCCGGTGACCTGGCGCTGCTCATCGGCTACGGCGCGGGCCTGTCCTACGCGGCGCAGGTCGTCGTCCTTCCCTGAGCCGCACCGGCGCCCGACGTCACCACCACGAGCACCACCCCACTCACCGAGCACCACCACGACCGAGGAGCGCACATGGCACTGAGCGAGCAGGACATCCTGGCGGGCGTCGCCGAGCTGGTCAACGAGGAGACCGGGCTGCCGGTGGAGAGCGTGGAGCTGGACAAGTCCTTCACCGAGGACCTCGACATCGACTCCCTGTCGATGACGTCGATCGTGGTGCAGGCCGAGGACAGGTTCAGCGTCACCATCCCCGACGAGGACACCAAGAACCTCAAGACGGTGCGCGACGTCGTCAACTACATCCAGCAGGCCCAGGGCTGAGTCGCCCCCGCCGTCGTGCCCCGTCCCCACCACTGAAGGAGTCCTGCGATGACCACCCCCACCCGCGTGGTCGTCACCGGGGTCGGCGCCGTCACCCCGGTGGGCGCCACCGCCCACGACACGTGGGAGGCGGTGCTGAAGGGCACCTCCGGCGTCGCGACGATCACCGCACCGTGGATCACCGAGCACGACCTGCCCGTGACCTTCGCGGCACAGACCCCCGCTGCGCACACCGCGTCCCTGCCGCGGCACGAGGCGAAGCGCCTCGACCCCTCGGGGCAGTTCGCGGTCGTCGCCGCCCGCCAGGCGTGGGAGGACGCCGGGACCCCGGACGTCGACCCGCTGCGCCTGGGCGTGTCGGTGGGCACCGGCATCGGTGGGCTGTGGACGACGCTGACCGCGTGGGACACCGTGCGCGAGCGCGGCCCGCGCCGGGTGCTGCCGCTGACCGTGCCGATGCTCATGCCGAACAGCTCCGCGGCGGCCATCAGCCTCGCGCTGGGAGCCCGGGCGGGGGCGCACGCCCCGGTCTCGGCGTGCGCGTCGGGCGGCGAGGCGATCTCCCAAGCGGTGGGCATGATCCGCTCCGGGCGCGCGGAGGTCGTGGTCGCCGGCGGCACGGAGGCCTCGGTGCACCCGCTGACCCTGTCGTGCTTCTCGGCGATGCGGGCGCTGTCGACCCGCAACGATGCCCCCGAGCTCGCCTCGCGGCCCTACGACACCGCTCGCGACGGGTTCGTCATGGGCGACGGCGCGGGGGTGCTGGTGCTGGAGTCCCTGGAGCACGCGCGGGCCCGCGGCGCCCGGGTCTACGCCGAGGTGGTCGGCGTCGGACTCTCCTCAGACAGCTACGACATCGCCGCTCCCGAGCCGGAGGGCGCCGGCGCCTCCCGTGCGATCAGCGAGGCGCTGGACGACGGTGGGGTGGGTCCCTCCGACGTGGTGCACGTCAACGCTCACGCCACGTCCACCCCGGTGGGTGACCTCGCGGAGGTGAGGTCGCTGCGCGGGGCGCTCGGCCCTGCGCTGGACGGCGTCGCCGTGTCGGCGACGAAGTCGATGACCGGGCACCTCCTGGGGGCCGCGGGGGCGGTGGAGGGCATCTTCACGGTCCTCGCGCTGCACCACCGGTTGGCCCCCCCGACGATCAACCTCGACGACCTCGACCCGGCCGTGGACCTCGACGTCGTGCACGGCGCGCCCCGCCCGCTGGCCGACGGGGTGGCGCTGAACAACTCCTTCGGCTTCGGCGGGCACAACGTGGCCATCGCCTTCGCCACCGCCCCCTGAGCCGCTCGTCCTCGACTGCACGAACCGGTCGCGGGCGCGCGCTCACCGCGGGGAGCGCATCCTCACAAGTCGGGCATCACGCCCACCGCTGCTCACACGGTGCGCGGTGGGCGAGCTGGCCCTACGTCACAGGGTGGTGTGAGGTTCACGCGCGCACGGTCGTCGGTGACAGCCGGGCTCGGGCGTGGGCGCCGGAGCTGGGCGGCTGTCAGCCGACGCGGTGCAGCCAGCGCACCGGCGCACCGTCACCGGCGTAGCGGAAGGGCTCGAGCTCCGCGTCCCAGGCGGCACCGGTCGCCAGGGCGATGGCCTCCAGCAGGGCGCGGCTGTCGTGGCCGGCGGCGGCCACGGCGGCGCCCAGCCGGTCCTCGGGGACCATGACGTTGCCGTGGGCGTCGGTCGGGGCGTGGAAGATGCCCAGCTCGGGGGTGTGGGACCAGCGCGCGCCGTCCACGCCGCGCGCAGGCTCCTCGGTGACCTCGAAGCGCAGGTGCACCCACCCGCGCAGGGACGAGGTGAGCCGGGCACCGGTACCGGGCGCGCCGTGCCAGGGCACCTCGCCGCGCACGAGGCCGGGGGCCGCGGGTTGGTCGGTCCAGTCCAGGCGCACGGGCACGCCGAGGATGGCCTCGGCCCGCCACTCGACGTGGGAGCAGATCGCCCGAGGCGCGGAGTGCACGAAGAGCACACCGCGCGTCAGATCGTCGGACATGGTCCGCCTCCTTCACTCCACCAGCGATGTGCGTCTTCCCCAACGACGTCGCACGGGAGGGTCGGGAGGTTCACCAGCGAGGACGTTGCTGTGCGTGCATTGAACACCACACATCCCGCGATCGCTGACGACGTGCCGCTGGGAGTGAAGCTATCGGTGGTAAGCGCCGATGAGAAGGTGTGAGCGATGAGCAGTCTGCACAGCGGGGCCGGTCGGCCGTCGACGTCTCGGAGGTCATCCGCCCGGCGGCGATCGTCCCGGAGGACGCGGCGCGCGCGATCCTCGTCGAGATGGCGCTGCGCGACGTCCAGCACGGGGGGCTGTGGCAGTCCGAGCCGAACCTGTGGACCCGGTACGACCGCCCGTGGCACGGCCCGCGCAACGACACCGGCGCGGAGGCCATCGGCACGGTGCACGTCGCGTACGGCACCCCCACCAAGTACGAGATCACGATCTACCGGGTCACGCTGACCGAGGTCGGCACCGCGGACGGGTGGACGCTGACGAGCCTGACCGACGAGGCGCTGGGCTACGGGCACCTCACCCTCGCCGACTGCCCGCGCGCCGTCATGGCGCCGCCCCCGAAGCCGTACCGCCACTGAGCTCGCCCGTGGCGGGGTGCCCGGGGTCGGCACCGGCGCGAGCGCAGCGGTGGAAGCATGGGGGCATGGTCAGGCCCCGTCGCCCCGCCCTGCTGGGGCCCGTCGCGCTCGACTCCTTCGACGCCGGCGGCGACCCCGCCCAGCGCGAGGCGATCGCCCAGCGCACCGCGCGCCTGCTCGTCGAGGGGTCCCGCAGCACCGACGACGAAGCCGTCGTGCAGCGCCTGGTGGGCCTGGCCGACGAGCACGGGCTGGAGGTGCTGGCGGAGCTGTGGGCCGACGCCCCCGCGGAGACCCTCGCGGGAGCGCTGTGGCGGCTGTACCTGCTGCGCCAGTGGGTGCACCAGGACCCGGTCTCCGCGGCGAGGGAGTACGACCGCGGGCGCCTCAGCGCCCCCGTCGCCGAGGTCGTCGCCGGCGTCGGCGACCCTCCCGGGCCCGGCGAGGTGCGCGAGCTGGCCGACGCGGTGCTGACCGGGCTCGCCCGCGGTGACGTGGCGACCACCTTCGAGCGGGCCGCCGCCTTCGCCCGGGTCGTCGCGGCCGGGCGCGCGGAGTCCTCCGCCGAGGACGAGGACGAGGCGCCCCGCCTGGCCGCCGTCCGGCTGGTGCGCACCGCCGAGCAGCTCGAAGCGGCCGCCGCGGCACACCGGTGGCCCGTGGGTGATGACGAACGGCCTCCGCGCAGCTAAAATAGGAGGGCGTCGGGCCGCGGTAGCCCCGGGCTCCAACACCAGCCGCTACGAGCGGCCCCGCGCCGAGAGGCGCTTCCCGGCCCGACGCGCTCACCCCCGGGAGCCGGCCACGGCCTCCACGAGGTCCAGCCACCACTTCGGTCCCACGACCTCGGCGCCGGCGGGCAGGCGCTCGCGCAGGCCTCGGTCAGCGGTCACCACCCACGCCGACCCGCCGTGCGCGATCACCTCCTGCGCGGTGGCGACGACGTCGGCGTCACCGTCGGCCTCGGCGAGGACGACGTCCAGGCCCGGCGCCACCGGTGGGCGCGCGGAGCGGGCCAGGCCCTCGAGGACGGCGACCACGCGGGTCACGGCCCCTCCGCCGGCCAGCACCGCGGCGGCGCCCGCCAGCAGTCCCTCGGCGGCGCCGGCGCGGTCCCTCCACCACCCGTCCGGGCGCGAGCCCATGACGTTGGCGACGTCGAGGACGACGACCAGGGACGGTCCTGACTGGTCCGGGGGCACTCGCCCAGGGTATGAGTGGGGGCATGAGCGCACCCCACCCCGGCCCCGCGCCGCTGCCCCTGGACCCACCCGACGACATCTCCGCTGATGGACTGCCCGCAGGCGAGGGGGCGCCGTGGGCCGACGGACCCGGTCACGCGCCCTTCGAGGAGCAGCCCCCGCCGGACGAGGTGCCGCCGTCACCGAGCTGAGCCGCCTCACCGGGCTGAGCGGCACCACCGGGCTGCGCTGCCTCACGGGGCGGGGGCGGGGGTGAGCCGGGTCGAGCTGCCCGAGTCGGAGCTGCGCTGGCGCTTCTCGCGCTCGTCGGGACCCGGCGGGCAGGGCGTCAACACCGCGGACTCCCGCGTGGAGCTGTCCCTCGACGTCGCCGCGACCGCGGCGCTGGCCCCCGGACAGCGCGAGCGGGCGCTGACCGCGCTCGCCGGGCGGCTGGTCGACGGGGTGCTGACCGTGACGGCCTCCGAGCACCGCCAGCAGCTGCGCAACCGCGCGGCGGCCCGGGCGCGGATGCAGGCGCTGCTCCAGGCCGCGGTGACGCCTCCCGGGGCAGCACGGCGACCGACCCGGCCCAGCGCGGGCGCCCGCCGGCGTCGCACCGCCGCCAAGCAGCTGCGCAGCGCGGTGAAGGACCAGCGCCGCCGTCCCGACGCCCGCGGCAGCTGAAGACCACCGGCGTGGCGTAGTGGGCCCTCGGCGCTGCGGTCGCGGGCATGTCGGGCCGGCTGCTCCTCGTGGCGGTCGGGCTCCTGACGGTCATCGCCGCTCTGATCTGGGTCGCGGTGCGCACTGGGGCGCTGAGGCGTCCGGGGCCGTTGCTGGCCGCCCTCGCGCTGGTCGTCGGCGTGGCCATCGTCCTCGCCGGGGTGTGGTCGCCGGCGTCAGCGGCCTTCAGGGCTTCGAGCACCTCGAGCAGGGCAGACTGGTCCAAGGCCATCGTGCGGTGTCCTTCCGTGAGTTCCCCAGGCAGGTCTCACTGACCATCGCACGATGGCCGCCCCCGTGATCAACACGAGCAGCGGCGCGAACTACACCACCCCACGAGACGCAAGCTCGCGGTGGCGTGGCGGAAGGGCCATCTCCGCAGCAGTGGTGTGCGTGGTGGCGGGCGCATCTCCGGCGTGGGGTGCCGCCTGACGCAGCCCCGAGGGGGTGCACCGTCGGCGCCGCCTGGACCGCGAGCAGGCACGGACCGTCGGCGCAGGCGCGTGTCCGGGCGTCGAACGCGCACGTGCCCCAGCGACCTGTGACCGGTGCGTGGGAGGCCGGCGTCGTGCGGGGTGCGGGAGCACCACGGGGCGGCAGGAGAGCCGCCGTGGGCCAGCCGCCCGGCCGAGCGGAGCTGGACAGGGCTGGGGGCGTCGCTGCACTCAGGGAGTCAGGATCGAGGCTCCACGGCACTGAGGGTGCTCACGAACTGCACTGAGCGTCATCAGGCACGAGCACTGGCGGAGGGGGCTGTGATGAGCACGAGCACCGGACCGGCACCGACCAGCAGGACCGCGTACCGACTCACGCCAGCAGAGCGGGACGACGCCATCCAGTCCGCCGAGGCGCTCCTCGCCGACCTCAAGCGTCGCCAGGCCGAGCGCAGCGCCCACAGGACCACCGGGTCAGTCGCCGCGACGCGCCGGAGCGCATGACCCGCGCGCTGGCGGCGCCGCTGCGGACGACACCACCGCTGTGCGTGGCGAGTGCCTCACCCGCACTACCGACGCCGTGGCTCCCACACTTGGACTCGAACCAAGAACCTGCCGGTTAACAGCCGGCTGCTCTGCCAATTGAGCTATGTGGGACCGGCCCGCACCCCGTGCAGCGGGGCCTGGACGCGGGCGCGACGCTACCAGCCCACCTGCGCCCCCGGGGCGGGACCGCGATCGCGGGGCCGCGCCACCTGCTCTACGGCGGCACCGAAGAGCCACGGGGCGGACGCCGCCAGCGGCACGATCCGCGAGCGCACCGCCGGCACCCGGGTCGCCGCGACCAGAGCGGTGGTGAGCCACCGGTAGCTGCGCGTCAGGCGCCGCCACTCCGCCTCGTACCGGGCCAGCGCCTCCTCCGGGGCCCGCGCCGCGCGGGTGCCGGCACCGCCGACGGAGACCACCGCCGCGACCGCAGCGCGCGCGGTGGACATCCCGACGGTCAGGCCCTCCCCGGTGAGGGCGTCGGTGTACCCGGCGGCATCCCCCACCAGCAGCACCCGCCCGTTCCCGCGGGCCGTGGCGCGCTGGCGCAGCGGCCCCGCCCCGCGCGGGTCCGACGTCCACTCAGCCCCCGCGAGGCGCTCACCCAGGGCGGGCAGCTCCGCGAGGGCCGCGTCGAGCCCGAGATCACCGCCGCGCCCGCCCTCGACGGCGATGCCCACCTCGCCCGGGCCCACGGGGGTGACGTACGCCTCGACGCGGGGCCCCCAGTGCACCTCCACGTGCGGGGTCCACGGCGCCAGCGCGGCGTGGCGCCGGACGGCGTACCGGCGCCCGTCGCTGCCCCCGGCCACGCCCAGGAGCCCGCGCACGCGGGAGTGCAGGCCGTCGGCGGCCAGCACCCAGCGGGCGTCGAGGCGTGAGCTGCCGGTGCCGTCATCGATGACGAGGCGCACGCTCGCGCCGTCCTGGGTGAGGTCGCGCACCCGCCCGGGCACGATGCGCACCCCCAGCGCCACGGCCCGGGCGGCGAGGGCCTCCTGCAGCACGGTGCGGCGCACCCCGCGGCCCGGCCCCGCGGCGAAGTCGTGGCCGGCGCGGCGCGCCCCGTCCGCGCTGGTGTACGTGATGCCGGTGAAGGGGTGCCCAGTGGGGTCGACGCCGAGGCGGGCGAGCGCGGCGAGGGCACCGGGCATCAGCCCCTCACCGCAGGCCTTGTCGACGGGCACGGAGCGGGGTTCGACGACCACGGCGCGCAACCCCGCCAGGCGCGCCTCGATGGCGGCGGTCAGGCCCACGGGGCCGCCGCCGACGACGACGACGTCACGCACCAGCGCCTGCAGCGCCCCGGGTGCGAGCAGCGCCCGGCGCGGCGGGGGCGCCATCAGGTGCCGGCGAGCGCGGTCAGCGCCCGCTCCTCCGCGGGGATGCGGAAGCGCAGCAGCAGCACCGCGTTGGCGGCGGTGAAGGCCGCGGAGGTCACCCATGCGCCGTGCACCAGCGGCAGGGCCAGTCCCTCGGCCGCGACGATGACGTAGTTCGGGTGCCGCAGCCACCGGTAGGGGCCGCGGCGGACGGCTCCCAGACCGGGGACGACGACGATGCGGGTGTTCCACTGCTGCCCCAGGGCGGCGATGCACCAGTAGCGCCCCACCTGGGCCGCGAGGGCCACCGCGAGAGAGGGCACCCCCGTCCCGGGGCGGAACGGCCGGCCGCGGAGCCGGACCTCGGCGACCGAGCCGACCAGCAGCCCGGTGTGCAGCGCGACCATCGCGGGGAAGTGCCCCTGCCCGCTCTCGCGGCCACCGCGCTCCAGGGCCCAGGCGAGGTGCCGGCGGGAAATGACGAGCTCGACGACGCGCTCGGCGGCGACGGCGGCGATCAGCGCGGTGAAGCGCCCCGCGGTGCTCACGCGGCCACCGGCGCCGGCTGCGGATGCGGTTCCGGCGCCGGCTGCGGCCACTGCAGCAGGAGCAGCTCGGCGCAGAAGCCGGGGCCCATCGCCATCATCACCGCGCGCTCCCCCGCCGCCCGGCCGCGCGACGGGCCCGCCTCGAGGTAGCGGTGCAGGACGTGCAGCACCGAGGAGGAACTGAGGTTCCCGGCGTCGGCGAGCTGGCCCCACGAGTGGCGCAGGGCGCCGTCGTCCAGGGCCAGCGCAGCGGTGATCGACTGGAGCACCTTCGGTCCCCCGGGGTGCGCCAGCCACGCGCCCACGTCATCGCGGGCGAGGTCGGCGGCGGCGAGGAAGGCGTCGACGTCCTCACCGAGGTGGTCGCGCACGAGGTCCGCGACGGAGGCGGACAGCACGATCTTGAAGCCGGTGCCGCCGATGTCCCACCCCATGACGCCCTCGCTGTCGGGGTAGAAGCGGCTGCGGGTGGCGAGCACCTCGGGGCCGGGCAGACCGAGGTCGGCGGCGCGGCGCTCCCCGAGCAGCACCACCGCGGTGGCCCCGTCGCCGAACAGCCCGGAGGCGACGAGGTTCGCGGTGGAGGTGTCGTGGCGCTGCAGGGTCAGGGAGCACAGCTCCACGCTCAGCAGCACCGCGACGTCGTCGGGGTGGCCGACCAGGTGGTCGTGCAGGCGCGCCAGGCCCGCGACGCCGGCGACGCACCCGAGGCCGAAGACGGGCAGGCGCTTGACGTCCGGGCGCAGGCCCAGGGGGCCGACCAGGCGCGCTTCGAGGGACGGCGCGCCGAGGCCGGTGACGGTGGTGGACAGGACGACATCGACGTCGCCCGGCGTCAGGCCCACCTGCTTCAGGGCCGTCTCGACGGCCTGGTGGCCCAGCTCCACGCCGACGCGCAGGAACGCGTTGTTCGCGTCGGTGAAACCGCCGAGGCGCGGGTAGTCCTCCAGCGGCAGGGCCATGTGCCGGTGCTCCACGCCGGCGTTGGCGTGCAGGGAGTCGAGCAGGCGGGCGCGGGAGCTGGTGTCGCCGGCGCCGCCGGGCAGGACCATCTCGCGGACCATCGCCGTCACCTCGCGCTGGCTCCACCGCCCCGGCGGCAGCACCGGCGCGACGGAGACGATGCGGGTCACCGCGAGATCATCGCACTGGACCCCGGAGCGGGCACCCGGCCGCGGCCGCCCGCGCCGGGGGTGGCGGGTCGTGGGGTTGCGGCCCGGGTCGGTGGGGTAAGCAGGAGCCATGACGATGGCCAGCCGGATGCTCGACGCCTACCCCGCCGACCTGGGGGGTGTGGACAAGGCCGTGCTCGCCGCGGCGATCGACGCCGCGACCACGTGCTCGCAGGTGTGCACCGCGTGCGCCGACGCGTGCCTCAGCGAGAGCGGCGTGGGGTCGATGGCCACGTGCATCCGCAACGACCTGGACTGCGCTGACGTGTGCGCGGCCACCGCGCGGGTGCTCTCGCGGCACACCGGCTACGACGCGAACCTCACCCGCGCGGTGCTGGCGGCGTGCATCCAGGCGTGCGCGACGTGCGCGGACGACTGCGAGAGCCACGGTGACGAGCACGCGCACTGCGCGATCTGCGCGGAGGCGTGCCGGGCGTGCGAGACCGCGTGCCGGGCGCTGCTGGAGTCGCTCGGCTGAGGCTCTGAGTGCCGCGCGACCGGGGCCGGGGTCGCCGGGCCAGTGTCGGCGGCGCGGTGCGGCAGCTCAGCCGGTCGGAGCAGGGGACTGAGCCCTTCTCACCAACGGTGGTGTGACCGGCGTTCTACCGGTGGCCTCGTCGTCACCTGTAGAGACTGCGGCAAGGACGAGTCGTCGGTGTCGAGCTACGACGGGTATCGGGGTAGCGAGGCGTCGACGTCGACGTCGCACCCTGTCGTCGGTGGAGGTCGCGGACAGCGCTCGGCGGCACGGCGTCGCCGATGACGACATCCGCGCCGCGACGAAGGTCCCCTGCGTCAGGTCCGCCAAGGCGACGACCACGTCCTGGTGATCGGCGCTGACAGCGCCGGACGCCTGCTCGAAGTCGTCGTCCTCGACCCCGAGGGCGACCCCGTGGCCATCCACGCCATGCCCCTGCGCCGGAGGTCCTACCGCTACCTGCGACCGTCAGCGACCGGTCCGGAGGAGAGTGACACCGATGCCCCGTACCCGTGTGGAGCTCGAGCGGGCCGCCGACCAGGCCGAGGCCTGGCTGGACTCCCTCGACCCGGCCACCACCCCGGCCGAGGAGCCTGCGGACCTGCGCCGGATCGGCCCGGCCCTGCGCGCCATGGCCGAGGACCAGCGCGAGGTCGACGACGCGGTGGCAGCCGCCCGTGCCAACGGGCGCAGCTGGGCGGAGGTGGGCCTCGTCCTCGGCATCACCCGACAGGCGGTCCGGGAGCGTTACGGGCAGCCGGCGGCCCGAGCCTGACGACGGCGTGCGGGCCCAGTCGTCCATCGCCCCTGACACCTGCGGCCGTGTCGATGAGCAGCGGCGACCGGCGCCGGCGAGCCGTCGGTCGAGCCGGGCGGGCTCCAGAACCGCTCTGGTCGAGGTCGGTCGCCGAGGTTCGCATCCGACCCGGCGCCTCCCGCAGCACCGTCCCGAGCTGTACGGACAGCCCTGACGGGTGCTGCTGGACCGACCATGAGCCCGTGTCGGAGGCGGCGGGATCGATCTCGTGCTCCCTCGCTCCCGAGTCCGTCTCCCGATCGCTCCACCGGCGTTTCGAGTGCTTCGCCGATCACCCGTAGCACTTGTGCAACGCCCCAGCGATGACGACGATCGGGCTGCGCGAGCTGCGCCAACAGGCCTCCGAGCTGCTGCGGCGCGTCGAGGGCGGCGAGCAGGTGCTCATCACCGTGGCCGGCAGGCCCAGCGCGCGCCTCGTCCCCGTCAACCCCCGTACCTGGCGCAGCTGGAACGAGGTGGCCGATCTCTTCGACGGCCCCGCAGATCCCGCCTGGACCACAGACCGCGACCGCCTCGATGACGACCCCCGCGACCCGTGGGCTCCGTGATGAGCGTGACGACCAGGGCGGTGCTGGACACCAGCGTCGTCATCGCCACCCACGTCCAGCCGTTGGAGGGCGAGCTGGCCATCAGCGCCGCCACCCTGTCCGAGCTGCACTTCGGGATCCTGGTCGCCACCGACCCAGCGGTGCGCGCCGAGCGGCTGCGCCGCCTGTCGGTGCTGCAGCGCCGGTTCGACGCGCTGCCCGTCGACGAGTCGGTGGCCGCCAGCTACGGACAGCTGACCGCCGCGGTCGTCGCCGTCGGCCGCCAGCCGCGTGCTCGCACCATGGACCTGCTCATCGCCGCGACCGCGCACGCCCACGGAGCCCGGCTGTACACCCGCAACGCCGCAGACCTGCGCGGCGTGAGCGACCTCCTCGACGTGGTCAGCGTCTGAGGACCGGCCGTCCTGACATCGCCCAGCCATCGCCGCCGGGCTCCCCGAGGTCGCCCTACGGCTCGACCACTCGACGACCAGGACGACGGCGGGGTACCGGATCGATCCTCGGATCATGCGGGGACGACCGTCCACCCCGCCGGCCTGAGCTACCGCCCCGCGCCGCCGGGCTAGGGTCGGCGGCGCGGGGCGGTAGCTCAGCCGGTCAGAGCAGGGGACTCATAATCCCTCGGTCGCGGGTTCGAGTCCCGCCCGCCCCACTGCTCTTCGCGCAGGTCAGCGGCCGGCACGATGCTGTGAGGAGCGACGCTGCCGAGTGGGAAGGGCGCCGTCGCTCGCGACGGACGCCGCCGGACCAGCGCGGTCGGGACCGCATCGGGACGGCGTGTCGCTACCTCGAGCGCACTGACGCGCGCCTACGGCCTGGGCGTGGAGCTGCAGACCCTGCGCGGCCGGGAGCTGGCCGGGCACGCCGGCGGCTGGCCGGGTCAGATCAGCCGCACGTTCGTCGACACCAACGCCCGACTCGTGGCCAGCGTCCTGACCAACGCCATCGACGGCCCCGCCGACGCGCTCGCGCGTGGGCTGCTGGCCCTGGTCGACCTGGCGCTGGCCGGCGCTGAGCACCGCGGTGAGGCTCCCCGGGCGAGGACGCGGACCTGGCGGGGCGCACCGGGCGGTTCGCCAACCTGTGGGAGGTGGTCGACGTCGCCCTGCTGGGCGGGCGCCTGCTCCTGCTGCACCCGACCGACCCCGACCCCTCACCGTCCACAGCGAGCTCGAGCTCGCCGACGGGGTCCTGCGCAGTCAGCGGACGTCCGACCCCGGCTCGGTCAGCACGGTCGTCGAGCACGTGCGTGACGCCGCCGGTGCCGTGGAGAGCGTGCGCATCAGCGGGGTCTCGCACTGGCCGCTCGAGGCCTTCCTCGCCCAGCGCGCCGATCAAGCAGCGGGCAGCGCCGGGTGAGCGCGCGAGGGTCCGGTCATCGGGGGTCCACCAGCGGTAAGGGAAGCGGTCCGGCCCCCGCGAGGGTGAGCAGGTCGCGGGTGGTGCGGTCGACCCAGAGCTCGGGGGTGGCCCGCTCGTTGATCACCGCGCTCAGCGGGCGGGTGGCCCACAACCACTTAGCGCGCCCGGCGGGATCCCCGGTGGGTGAGAAGTCGGTGCGCCACTGCAGCTGGCACCACTCCCCCTCCTCGGTCGGGGTGCGGGTGCGTGCGTCCAGCTCCTGCCAGTGCTGCTGGTGCCGTCCCAGACGGCGTTCCCACTCGCCGGCGTGGGCGCTCTTGCAGCCCTCGCCGGCGCCCACGCCGGCGAGTGGGAACGCCGCCCTGGGCCGAGCCCGCCGAGCGGCTCACCGGCACGACACCAACCAGGCTCCCGACTGCTGGGCGCCCGACTGCCGGGACACCGTCTCGGCGTCCCTGTTGCCCGGGTCCACACCGGTGAGCCCGGCGTCCGGCCGGTCCGAGGAGTCGCGTCCCGCGAGGTGGTGACCGCCTCCGCTGGACGATCGCTCAGTGCGACGCGGCGCCGACTCGTCCAGGTCACCGCGCGGCGATGAAGCCCACGACAGCATCAGCGAGAGCAGCGGGGGCTTGCTCGGCGATGTGGTGGCCGCTGTCGATGCCGAAGCCCGTGCGGTCCGGCGCCCACGGTTCCCAGACCGCCAGCACGTCGCCGTAGAGGTCCTCGAGGTCATCGCGCAGCGACCACAGGGCCAGCAGCGGCATCTCCAAGGTGCGGCCGGCGGCGCGGTCGGCGCGCTCGTGGTCGGCGTCCACGCCCAGTCCGGCGCGGTAGTCCTCCACCATCGCCCGCACGACATCCGGGTCGTGCATCGCGGCGCGCCACTCGGCGTGGTTCTCCTCGCCCATGGCCTCCCGGTCAGCGTCATGGATGCGGTACCAGGCGTCGGGATCGGCGTTGATGACCCGCTCAGGGACCTCAGGCTGGGCGTAGAAGAACCAGTGCCACCACCGGGTGGCGAAGTCGGCGGTGGTGCGGTCCAGGTGCTCGCTGATCGGGATGCAGTCGGCGAGGACGAGGTGGCTGACGCGGTCGGGGTGGTCCAGTGCCAGGCGCAGGGCCACGTAACTGCCGCGGTCGTGTCCGACCAGCACGCAGCGGGCCACGTCGAGGTGGTCGAGCACCTGCACGACGTCGTCGGCGGCGGCGCGCTTGCTGTGTGCGCGGTGGTCAGGTGTGGGTGCTGGGCCGCGGGAGCGGCCGTAGCCGCGCAGGTCCGGACAGATGACGCGGTGGCCGGCGGCGCTCAGCAGAGGCGCGACCCGGTGCCATGTGGCGCAAGTGCGGGGGTGGCCGTGCAGGAGCACCACGACGGCGTGATCATCACCACCGGCCGGACGGCCGACGAGGTTGTGGCGCACGAAGGCGGTGCCCTCGGCGGTGGACACCTCTTCCGCGGCGAAGCCCTCGAACACCCGGGCAGTCTCCCCCTGAGCCGACGATCCCCACGACGGGCAGCGATGTCCGACAACCGACCACCCAACGACACGAGACCACCGTTGCCGAGCGGCGAGGAGGCCGGCGGCGCTGGCCGTCCCGGTCGGACCCATCCGAAGGTCAGTCCCGTTGAGGGCCGTCGTACGGGACGCGCCACGGGCGTCGAGGCGTCCGAGCTTGCTGAGTAATGAAGCCAATAACTCATATTGTGTCAGCTTCTGCTGAGTGCTCGGCTGCTCTGGCGTCATCTTGCTGCTCGCTCGTAGGCACCGACCCCGTCGAGGCTCACCAAGGCGCGCACGCTGCCGCTGCTGCCGTACAGGGTCAGCACGTGGCGGTGTTGACGTGTTCCGCCGTGCAGGTCGTCGACCCTGAGCGACGATCAACCGCCCGCCTCCCTCCGCCCCACCACAGAAGAACAGGTCTGACCGGTGAGCAGCGAGCGGTCCCCCAGCGGTTGGAGGATGTCGGTGCTGACCGGCTTGATCATCGCCGCTGGCACCGCCGCGCTGACCGTTGGGGCGAACGCGATGGTCAACCACTGGCAGACCGCGTCAGAGTCGGAGGAGACGTTGCGCGAGCAGCGCCGGGTGGCCTACGCGGACTACCTGGCCACCATCCAGGAGCTGGGCCGGGTGGCTCCGCGCTTCAGCGCGGGTGCGGTGCAGGAGGAGACCGGGGAGTACGCGAAATACCGCGAGCGGTGGAGGACGGCGTACACGGACAGCCTCGAAGAAGCCGCGGTGGTCTACCTGCTGGCCGACCCCGAGCTCGAGCAGGTGACGTACGACCTGCAGCAGGACCTGGCGGTGATCGCCAACGCGGAGGCCTCGAAATCTCCACCGCTGAAGACTTCAAGGTGTACGGGCAGACGGAGGACTTCCTGGACGAGGCGCAAGCGGAGATCCGCAGCTGACGTCGGCTGCCCAGCGCCCTCGTCTCGGCCTCGCTCGAACGCGGACGCGGACGCGGACGCGGACGCGGACG
>CAXTAK010000010.1:105451-123572 GCA_964242735.1 uncultured Quadrisphaera sp.
ACGCGGACGCGGACGCGGACGCGGACGCGGACGTTGGTGACATCACCTCATTGAGTTGATCGAGTCCACTTAATACCACCTGACGCGCAGCACGAGGCCTATTTCGCCGCGCGGCCGCCTTCTTCTCGGTCTTCGCGCGCTGGCGAGCGACCCACGCCTCAGGTGTCAGCTCTATCCGCAGCGCCACCTGACCCCGGCGGGCGACCGAGCGCAGGAACTTGCCCTGCGTACCGACCTGCGTCTCGTGGGCGATCAACGCCTGACGAGACCAGATGGCGGCTCCCAGCAGCAGCGCGGTGGCAGCCCGGTCGAAGTCGTGCTTCGGCTGCAGCGACAGGTGAAGGCGCGGGTCACCATCGACGCCGACCAGGTACTGCTCGGCGCAGGAGAGGGTCGCGTGCACCAGACTGCTGAAGATGCGGTAGTGCACATAGCCGGAGTCACCGCCGACGATGTCACCGCACACGGACTTGAAGTTGCCCGCCTTGCCCGTGACAGAGGACTCCATCGCTTTCAGCGCCTCTACTGCGGTCACATTCCCCGGAGCGTCGAGCCGCGAGGGGTCGAGCTGCTGGCTCTCCTCCATGACCTGCTGGCGGCGACGAGCAGAGGACTTCCCGATGGCGATCACCGAGTCGTCGAAGTGAGCGGCCCACGCGGCGGTCACGGCGCACTCGTACGCGCTGCGCACGTTCGGAAGCGCCTCCGTAAGCATCCCGGCCTCGGCGAGAACCACCGTGGCGGCGGCCATCCGGTGCACGTGGGCGGTCAGCCCGTGCAGCACCGGGTAGTCGACGACGGTCGTGCCACGACGGACTTGGACCTCAGTGCGCTGGTTCACCTGCTGCCAGCTCTCCAGCATCTCGCGGATCAGCGCGAGGTAGTCCTGCGTGGTGGGGGCGCCGTCGCTCATCACGGCAGAGTGGCAGCCGGCCGCCATCGAGCTGGCCCAGTGGGCGCGTCTCAGCTGGAGCGCCAAGTCCAGGACGAGGCCGGACCCGGCAGGTGACGCCCTCGACCTGTGGATGCGGTACGCGGACGGCGGGCTGCTTCACGAGCTGGAACAGCCACTGACACCCGCAGGTCCGGCGCGCCGCACCTGGACCGATAGGTTGTCTTATATCACATCAACCGAACGGTGTCGCATCGGAGGACCGGTGCTCCCTGCCCCATCGCTGCGGCGGGCGACTCCTGGCTCGCGCCGGTGGCCGGGCCCACATTCAGGCCCACTCACCGTCCTGCTGATCGGCGACCCCTTCCATCACCTGCCAGCACTGCTCGGGCAGTGGAGCGGGCGTCATCATGGGTCCGTGGTCACCAGCGTGGCGGTCCTGTCCGACGTGCACGGCGTGCTGCCCGTCCTGGACGCGGTGCTCGCCGAGCCGGACGTGGCCGGCGCCGACCTGGTCGTGGTCACCGGTGACCACGCCGCCGGCTCGCAACCGGTGCAGGTCCTGGACCGCCTCACCGGCCTCGGGGACAGCGCGCTGCTGGTGCGTGGGAACGCCGACCGGGAGCTGGTGGCCCTGGCCCGAGGAGGGGGCACCGACATCCCCGACCCGATCGCCCCCTGGGCCGCCGCGCAGCTGACGGGCGAGCACGTCGCCCTGCTCGCCGCGCTGCCGCACCCGGTTACCGTCGACGTCGCGGGCTTCGGCCCGGTCCTGTTCTGCCACGGCACCCCCCGCGACGACGAGGAGGTGGTGCTGGTCGACACCCGCCTGCAGCGGTGGGCGGAGGTCTTCGCCGACTTGCCCGAGGACGTGCGCACCGTGGTGTGCGGGCACACCCACATGCCGTTCGTGCGCCTGGTGGACCGCCGCCTGGTGGTCAACCCCGGCAGCATCGGGATGCCCTACGGGCGCCCCGGCGGGTCCTGGGCGCTGCTGCGCGAGGGGCAGGTCGCCCTGCGGCACACCGCGGTCGACGTCGAGGCGGCCATCGAGCAGGTCGTCGCCGGCTCCTCCTACCCCGACCGGCGGGCGTGGGCGCGCGACTACCTGACGGCCAGCGCCAGCGACGCCGAGGCGCTGACCGCCTTCGCGCCCCGCGACGGACGGACCGGGGGCTGAAGGACAGGCTCCTGCGAGCCCGCACGACCAGTGGTCCGGCGCAGGGGTCAGGTGCCGGTGGTGGTGCTGCGGCGTTCGAGGAGCAGGACGTCGCGCCAGGTGCCGGCGAGGCGGCCGAGTCGTTCGCGGGTGCCCACGACGCGGAAGCCAGCTGCTCGGTGGGCAGCGATGCTGGCGTGGTTGTCGGTGAAGATCCCGGCCTGCAGGGTCCACAGCCCGGCCTGCTCGGCGGCGGAGGCGAGGTCGTGGAGCAGGCGCCGCCCGAGACCGCGGCCGCGGGCGTCAGCGGCGACGTAGACGCTGACCTCAGCGACGCCGGCGTAGGCGCACCGATCGCTGACGGGCGAGAGGGCAGCCCACCCCAGAAGCCGCTCAGGGCTGGTGTTGGGGGAGGCGTCGACGGCGACCAGCCGCGGCGTGACCAGGTGTCCGGCGTCCCAGCGGGTCCAGGGGGGAACGGTGGTCTCGAAGCTCGCGGTGCCGGTCGCGAGGCCCTCGGCGTAGATGGCCATCACCTCGGGTGCGTCGAAGCCGTGCATGGCCCGCACCCGGACGGCGTGGCCCATCACGGGTGACCCGCCTCGTGCGCACCGCCGGGGTGGTGACCCAGGCGCGCGAGCAGCCCCTCGCCGAGCACGACCTCGTGCTGGCACCGCTGCAGGTCCTCAGCGTCCGCAGCGACCCCCTGCTGCTCCAGCAGCTCCACCAAGTGGGCCCAGTGGTCCACCTCCATGTCCTCCTGGGAGCGTCCACCGAAGGGCTCGTCGGGTCCGACCACCGTGCGCGCTGTCTCGACGACGTCCTGCACCGACGTCACGGCCCACACGTCGGGCGGTCCCCCGGTGGTCCACCCCCGGTCGTCGAGGAGCAGCACGCGCCGACCGCCCTCCAGCACGGCCTCGTGGCGCGCTGAGACCGACACCGACCGGGCGTCAGCGACATCCGCGTCGACGTCCACGGACGTCACCAGGCGGGTCACCGCAGGCACGTCCAGATCACCGCCGTCCCAGCCCTCGCACCCGGTGCACCCCAGGAGGATCCACCACCGGACAACCGGCGACACGCCACCGCCGGCTCCGCCCGCGTCGCTGGTGTAACTGGCAGCCCGGTCCCAGGGGAACCGCGGCACACCCGTCCAGACGACGCGGGTTGCTCCCCACCACTGGGGCACCCCGCTCCGGCACTTCACACCAGGTGGACCCCACCGCCAGCGCCAGTGCCCCCGACAGGCCGAAGGCAGCGAGAGCACCGAGCAGCACGGCCCTGCCCAGGACGAACCGGAGGCAGCAGTCCCGGCGATGCCCCGGGCGAGCCTGCGGCGCGCAGCTCGGACGGGTCTCAGCGGTTGTCGATGACCACCTCGGCGGCGGCGCGCGGGGCGAAGCGGGCGGCGAAGTCGCGGTCGTTGGGCACCCACACCTCCTCCCACAGGTGCTCGTGGCGACGTCCCAGAGCCGCGTCACGGGCCCTGCCGCGCTCGGCGGCGGCGCCGGGGTCGAGGTCCACCCAGACCGTGACGTCGAGCAGGGCCAGCACATCGGGGTGGAACAGCCCGATCAGGTCGACCACGAGCACCTCGGCCCGCGGCAGCGCCTCCAGGTCGCCCAGCGCACGCCGGGACCAGTCGTAGCGGCGGAAGGTGCCCGCCCGCCGCGCGCGGAAGGGCTGCAGGACCTCGCTCGCGAGCCGGTCGCGCTCCACCCCGTCCCAGTCCGTAGAGCGCCGGTGGGAGCGGGCCGGATCGAGGAAGTCATCGCCACGCATCCGCGCAGCCCCCTCAGCGCGGTCGAGGACCTCTCGCGCCAAGGTCGACTTCCCCGCCCCGCAGAACCCGGACACCCCGACCACCACCGGATGCCCGGTGATGCTGCGCGCCGCGTCGATGCGGTCGAGGACCAACCGCCGCTGTTCCACTCCACGACCATAGGAGGGGACTGCTGATCGCCGGTCTGGGCGTCTCGGTGATCTCACCGCTGCTCGCCGACGCGGCCGCCATGGCCATCGTCGCCCTGCACTGCGCCGCTGTCGTCCTCACCGTCGTGCGAGCAGCGATCCGCCACCGGTGACCGTCGCAGCGCCGAGCCGGTCCGCGCCTGCCCTGGGGTCCTCGACACCTGGTGGGCGGGCCCGCTTCCATGACTGGTGTGCTCCCGCCCGAGGCCCTGGACCTGCCGCTGCTGGCCGCGGGGCGGTCGGCGGACGTCTACGACCTCGGGGACGGGACGGTGCTGCGCCGCCGGCGCGACGGCGCCAGCAGCGAGGTCGAAGCCGCTGCGATGCGCTGGGCGGGGCGCCACGGCGTCCCGGTACCAGCGGTGGTCTCCGTGGCGGGACCGGACCTGGTCATGGAGGAGGTGACCGGCCCCACCCTGCTGGCCCAGGTCGCCGCGCGACCGGGCGCAGCCGCCGACGCCGGCGCCGTGGTTGCGGCGATGCACCGCCTGCTCGACGACGTCCCGGGCCACCCGGGGCTGCCGGCCCGGCACACCACCGGCGCCACCACCGACCGGGGAGCGTCCTGGGGGCTGCTGCACGGGGACCTGCACCCGGGCAACATCATCACCGCCCCCCGGGGCCCGGTGCTGATCGACTTCACCGACGCCGGGTGCGGCCCCCGGGCCGCGGACGTCGCCGAGACGTGGGTGCTGCTCGCCTGCTACGACCCGGGGCCCGGACAAGGGTGGTCCAGGGCACGCCGGGAGCTGCTCACCGCTGCGCTGTCCGCCCTCGACGCCGACGCGGCCTCGCGCCACCTTCGGGCGGTGACCGCCCGGCGCCACCGCGACCCGCACACCACGCAGGCCGAACAGCGCGCCATGACCGAGCTGGTCACCCGCTGCGCCACCTGAGACGCCTCCTGCCCGCCCTCGACGGGGACCGGATCGGGGTCTGTGGTCGGTCGAGACGCCGGCCTCGGTGCTGGGCGGGGCTCGCCGGGATGGGCGTCAGGCAGCGGCTCGTAGTGCGGCGGTGGCGGTGGCGGCGATGAGCAGGGCAAGGACCAGGGGTGCGCGCCACCACAGGGCGAGGGCCCCGGCGACGACGCCGACTGCGCGCGCGTCGACGCGCACGGTCTGGCCGTCGGTGATGGTGGCGACCACGACCAAGGAGGCGATCAGCGCTGGGGCCAGCAGGGCGACGACGCGGTCCGCCCACGGAGGTGGGGTGCGCCCACCGGCGAGCAGCGGGCCGGTGACCTTCAGGGCCACGCTCCCCGCGGCCAGGACGACGATGATCACCCAGGTGCTCACCCCCGGCCCCCTGTACTGCCCGATGGGTGGGTGGGGCGGCGGAGGCCGATCAGGGCGGCGGTGGCGGCGAGCAGCACCGGCACCCCCGGTGGAGCGAACGGGGTCAGGACCAGGGTGATGGCCACGGCCAGGGCGGCGGCGGCCCGGGGCCGACGGCCGGCCCGCCGGCCGGGGCCCGGACCGCGGTGGGGGCCGGTGCGGTGGAGCCCGAGCTCGGGGAGCAGCAGGCTGAGGTAGAGGACGGGGAAGAGCACGTCCAGGCCCCAGGCCGCGGGGTCCGCGACGACCCCGGCGCCCACGGCGCCGGCCGCGGTGCCTCCCACCCAGGCGGCGTACTGCACCGGCATGGCTCCCGCGATCGCGGCCACGTCGAAGCGGCCACCGCCGCGCGAGCCGATCGCGAAGGACCCGTCGGCCAACGACGCCCCCACCGCGGCCCGGCGCAGCGGGCCACCGGTCACCGAGGCGGCGATGGCCAGGCCCATCGGCAGGAACCGGGCGTTGGCCAGCACCCCGGCGCCGACAGCGACACCGGCCCCGGCGCCGGTGAGCAGGGCGCCGACGGCGGCGAACTGCGCGGTCCCGGACCACACCAGGGCCGACATCACCACCACCGGCCACACCCCCAGGGCGGGTGCGGCGAGCACCCCGAAGCTGGCCCCGACCACAGCGGTGGGCACCGCCAGCGGCAGCGAGGCCCGCACCCCGGCCCGCCACCCGTCGACCATCACCACCTCCGGTGTCCGCGAGCACGCAGCACGAACTCCAGGACCAGCACCCGCCGGACACTACGGTAATGGCCTTGAGCAACCAAGGCCGTTAGGGTGTGGTGTGGTCGCTGACCGGTCCCGCGCGGGAACCGTGCCCCTGGTCGCCGGGCGCCCGGTCCTGGACCTGGTCAACACCATCTCCTGGCGCGGTGACCCCGCCCGTGCCCAGGACCACCTGCTCGCCCCCGACGACGCCCTCACCTGGGCCCAGCGCGCCGGCGCCCTGACCCCCACCGAGGCACCCGTCCTGCGCCGCCACCTCGAGGACCGCCGCGCTGCCGGGGCCGGCTTCCTCACCGGCCTGCACGACCTGCGCTCCCTGGTCGCCGACACCGTCCTGGCCCCCCCACGACCCCGGACGGGCGACGTCGAACCGGTGCTGATCGAGGCGCTGGCCCACAGCCACCTCACCACGGCACCCGAGGCACGAGCTGGTGGCGCCGGGGAGCACACCGGGGGCCCCCACCGGTGGCAGGTCACCGACCTCGACGAGCACACCGTGCGCCGGCGCCTGGCCCTGGACCTCCTGGACCTGCTCACCACTCCCCACGGGCGCCTGGGCCGATGCGCCGACCTCGCCTGCTTCTGGGTCTTCCTCGACACCAGCCGGGCCCAGAACCGCCAGTGGTGCGCCAGCAGCGACTGCGGCAACCGCCACCGCGTCCGCCAGCACCACCAACGACGCATCACCCCCACAGCGGCGCCAGCGGGAGACCCCTGACACCACCCCTAGCCCGAGCTGGTCAACACTCTGAGAGCCCGGACGCCGGGCCGCCAGCACCGAGCACCCAGCACCGACGGAGGGAACCGCCGATGATCATGAGGACGTGGCGGGGAGCGGTCCGCTCCAGCGACGCCGACCGCTACCTCGACCACCAGGGGCGTACCGGCATCCGCGAGTACCGCCAGACCCCGGGCAACCGCGGAGCGCTCGTCATCCGCCGCGACCACGACGGCCTGTGCGAGGTCACGACCATCTCGTTCTGGGACTCCATGGACGCCGTGCGCGCCTTCGCCGGCGACGACCCCTCCCGGGCGAAGTTCTACCCCGGCGACGACGACCTCCTGGTGGAGAAGGACCTGCACGTGGACCACTACGATGTCGTCACCGCCGACCTCGACATCTCCGCGATCACAGCGCTGGGGCACTGACCCCTCCGGGACCGGCCACGGCCCGCTTCCCCGCTGTTGAATCACTGATCGACCGCACCCTGCGGTGACCGCGGCCGCGCCCCTCGCTGTCGGGAAGCGATCCTTGTGCGAGCTGATGCTCGGGTCCCGCAGGAGCGCAGCAGCGCGGTGGCGCGGGCACGATGGGGCGGTGGTCGAGCGCATCCGCACCGCAGCCGTTGACGACGCCCACGCCATCGCCGCGGTCCACGTCGCCGGCTGGCAGCAGGGCTACCGCGGGCTGGTCGCTCAGGGCTACCTCGACGTCCTCTCCGTCGAGGACCGCGAGGCCGGCTGGGCCCGCGCGCTCGAGCAGGGCGGTGCGGTGCTGGTCCACGAGGACGCCGGTCGCGTCGACGCCTTCGCCTGCTACGGGCCGTGCCGCGACCCGGAGGTCCCCGCTGAGGCAGGGGAGGTCTACGCCTTCTACGTCCACCCGGCCTCCTGGGGCTCGGGCATCGGAAGACGCCTGCTGGCAGCAGCGGTGGCGGACCTGCCCGCCAGTGCTGCCTCCGCTGCCAGTGGAGGAGCCCCGCTCGCTGCCTGCGCGGGGGAGCCCGTCGCCGGGCCACCCGCGGCGGGCGCACCGGCGGCGCCGGTGCTGTGGGTGCTGGAGGGCAACCAGCGGGCCCGCCGCTTCTACCAGCGGCAGGGCTGGGCATCTGACGGCCCGACCCGCCAGGACCAGCGCCCCGCGCTCGGTGGCGTGCCTGGCATCGCCTTCACCGAGGTCCGCTACCGCCTCCGCGCGGGTGGCTGAGCCGCAGACGCCGGCCCCGGGCAGAAGGCTGGGCCGGCTCAGCGAGCCGAGCACCGTCCAACACGCCTCCTTCCTCGAGGCGCTGGTCGAGCACCACGCCGAGGGGCTGCACCTGGACCTGGGTGTGGAGGACCTGCGCGACCCGGCCCGCTTCACCGCGTGGCTGGAGCAGCTGCGCCGTGATGGGTTGGCGGGAGCGTCCGGGGACCCGTGGGACCGGGTGCCGCACCGGGTGCTGTGGTGGGCCGCTGGACCGGTCTACCTGGGGCGGTTGCGTCTGAACCTGCAGCTGAGCGAGGGGCTGCGGGACTTCGGTGGGCACATCGGGTACGACGTGCGCCCCTCGGTGCGCGGACGCGGGCACGCCAGCGCGATGCTCGCCGCGGCGCTGGAGGTCGCCGCCGCTGAGGGGCTGGGTGAGGTGCTGCTGACGTGCGCACCGGACAACACCGCCTCGGTGCGGGTGATCGAGCGCAACGGCGGGCGGTTGGTCGACACCAGCCCGGCCGGTCGGCTCTGGTTCCTGTGCGCCACCGCCTGAGGCGGTCAGCGGACCCGTGGCCACTCCAACCGCCGACACCCCAGCCAATCGGTCACCGGGACGCCAGCAGCCCACACCGTCGCAGTGCCAGCGGGGGCCTGGCAGGGACCACCGGCGATGCCAGCGGCGCTACCGAACACCACTGGGTCGGCGTGCGGCGGCGATGCGCAGCCCGCGCCTCCTGCTCGGCCAGTGCGCCAGTGCTTCGATGGGTCGGTGGCGACCCGCGAGCGTCTGGCTGGTGACGTGGACTACGAGGAGCACGGCGCGGGGTACGCGGTGGTGCGCCGCCCGGACCGGCGGATCGCCGCCCGGGTGCACGCGGCGCTGGGCACGAGTGCGACGGTGCTTAACGTCGGCGCTGGGGCCGGGTCCTACGAGCCCACCGACCGGTACGTCCTCGCGGTCGAGCCGTCGGCGGTGATGCGCGTCCAGCGCCCCGTCGGGGCGGCGCCGGCTGTTCACGCGGCCGCGGAGCACCTCCCCTTCGACGACGACACCTTCGACTCGTCCATGGCCACGATGACCGTGCACCAGTGGGGCGACGTCGAGCGGGGTCTGCGCGAGATGCGACGGGTCGCCCGCGGGCCGGTCGTGGTGCTCACCGTGGACGCCCCGGCGCTGGAGCGATTCTGGTTGGCCGAGTACTCCCCCGAGGTCATCGCCGTCGACCAGGGGCGCTTCCCCACCCTGGAGCAGGTGACCGGCGTCCTCGCCGAGGGCAGCGCCGAGGTGCGCGTCGAGGTGGTGGCGGTGCCCGGGGACTGCACGGACGGGTTCGGTGAGGCGTTCTACGCCCGCCCCGAGGCCTTCTTGCGCCCGGAGGTCCGCGCCGCGACGTCGGGGTTCCTCCTGGTCGACCCGAGCGCCGTGCAGCACGGCCTGCAGCGCCTCAGGGGCGACCTGACCAGTGGTGCGTGGGACCGGGCGCACGGCCACCTGCGCGGCCAGGCCGAGCGCGACGGCGCCCTGCGCCTGATCACCGCCAGCACCTGAACGCCCCCACCACCGGCATGACCCGCAGTGCCGCCGCGCTAGTCCAGGCAGAACTCGTTGCCCTCGACGTCCTGCATGACCAGGCACGACTCGTTCTCCTCATCGGCCACGAGCAGGCGCAGGCGCCGGGCCCCCAGCGGCACCAGTCGAGCCGCTTCGGCTTCCAGCGCAGCCACCCGGTCCTCGCCGGTCAGCCCCACCCCGATCCGCACGTCCAGGTGCAGCCGGTTCTTCACCGCCTTAGCTTCGGGCACCCGCTGGAAGAACAGCCGCGGACCGGTGCCCTCCGGGTCCTGGCAGATCCAGGCCGACCCCCGCCGCTGGAGGGGCAGCGAGGCGTCGAACGCGTCCCAGGAGTCGAACCCCGCCGGGACCGGAGGATCGACGTAGCCGAGCGCGACCTTCCAGAACTCCGCGACGGCGCGTGGAGCCGAACAGTCGAAGGTCACCTGCACCTGCCTCACACCCGCCACGTACCCCACCGTAGGACCGCCACCCCCGGTGGTCTCCTTGACCACGATGGGTGGCCGGGCCTGGTGATGAGGGTGCCTCCCACCGGTCAGCGCGCCAAGACAGCGACGCCCCGGGTGGTCAGTCGTGGTGCGGCCAGGTCGAAGCCGCCGCTGTAGTCCTCCTCCTGGGCGCCGGCGGCCAGGTAGCCGTCCTCGAGCAGCCGCTTCAGCTCGGTCTTGACCAGGCGGGGGGCGGCTGCGAGGGCGGCTGCCACGACGTGGCTGGACAGCACGCCAGCGGAGGAGTCGTCGGCCTCTAGGTCCTGCACGTGCCGCAGGAGCGCGACGGCCAACGGGCTGAGGCCGTGCTCTCGCAGAAGGGTCAGCGGCGGGTCTGGTGCCGGTGGGCCGCCAGGTGGGCGCACGAGCACGAGCTGGTCGGCGTCGACGTCGTCGCGGACGGCGACCTGCGGGAGGTCGGCGTCCTCTGGTGTGGTGAGTCGCATCGCGGCGCGGGCCTGCGCCAGGGCGATGCCGACGGGCTGGGCGCTGGCGATGGCGGCGTAGAACCGGCGGGCGAAGACGATCGCGGCGGTGTCGTCGATGGTGTCGGCCATCGCGATCACGACCGGGACCGCGGGCAGGAGCAGGTCGGCGCCGGCCAGGCTCTCGCAGGCGTTGAGGACCAGGACCTGCGGCGGGGTGCTGGTGGCGGCCAGGACCTGGACGAGGTCGTCGAACTCGACGGGGTGGTCCTGGGGGTCAGCGAGGTCGCCGTCGTCGAAGACGAGCCCCCCGGTCCAGCCGTGGCCGGAGAAGTGCACCAGGTGCGGGCGGACGTCGTTGAGCGCATCGAAGAGATCGTCGGTCGTCGCGGCCGGGCGGTGATCCACGGTGACGAGGTCGCGGTACTTCGCGCCACGCAGCGTCTGCTGGACCTCTCGCACCTCGCGGTCCAGGCGCAGGTAGCGGGAGATCGTGGTGGTCGAACCATCGGGGTACTTGGTAGTGCTGTCCTCGGCCTCGGGATTCGCCGTCAGGTACAGCACCCGCAGCGGCTCCAGCTCCGGTGGGCGGACCTGCACGTAGCGGACGGTGGGCCGCGCCAGGCGTGCGACCTCCCGGGCGTGGGTTTTCTCCCCCCGGCGGCGGCGCTGCTCCTCGCGGTCGACGGCGGTGCGCTCGGTCCGGTCGGCGGAGGTGAGGCTGCGGCGCTTGGCGGCCTGCGCCTTGCTGTTCGCGGCCAGCTTCGTCGTGATCTCGCCGATCTTCTTCTCGGCCGCGACGAGCTTCTTGTCCTGCTCCTCCGCTGAGCGCACCGCCGCGCGGCGGGTGCTCTCGGACGTGGTCCGCTCGGCGTCCTGGCGCTTCTTCGCCGACGCCGCCCTGGCCTTGGCCGCGGTGTCCTCGTACCGGGCCAGGTCACGACGGAGCCGGGCCTCTGTCATCCCCAACCGGGCGATGTCACTGCGCAGGGTGTCCGAGCGCGCCATGTGACCTCCCCGATCGTCACCGGTCAGCATGACCGGCCCCACCGACACCGGCTGCGTCCAGCCACGCCGGCAGGGCGGTGATCATCGCTCACTGCATCACCGGAGCCGCCAGGTCCTGGTCGCCTCCGCGGTGGTCCCTGCCGGGGACGAAGGTGCCAGCGCGGGCGCCTGTGGTGGTGACGACAGCGGCGAGGTCATGGACGTTCAGCGGTGTGTGGCACGGATTCTGCAGCGCTGTGTGACGCGCTTGAGCCAGCCACATGGTGTCGAGCATGTCCGGTAGGCGATCGATGACCGCCGCAGTGGTCGGTCGCTGTTCAGACGGGTGGTGCGGGGTCGTACTGGATGCCCCGGCGGACCTCGCGGGCCCGCTCGACACCGGCCAAACGGGCCACCAGGTGCAAGGCCATGTCGAGGCCGGCGCTGACCCCAGCGGAGGTCACGACGTCCCCGTCGTCGACGAAGCGGTCCTCGGGGCGTACCTCGATGGTCGGGTCCAGCTCCTTCAGCAGGTCCAGGGAGCCCCAGTGCGTGGTCGCCGGGCGACCGGCCAGCAGCCCTGCTGCGGCGTAGACCAGGGACCCGGTGCACACGCTGGTCATCAACGGCACGCTGGCGCGCTGGGCTCGCACCCAGTCCAGGTGCCCCTGGTCGCACAGCTGCGGGCGGGTGCCGCGCCCTCCGGGGTGGATCAGCACGTCCAGGGCCGGGGCGCCGGCGAAGGAGGTGTGCGCGGCGATGCTCAGGCCCTTGGCGCACCGCACCGGGCCACCGTCGCGGGACAGGGTGGTCACCGTCCACCCGTCCTGGGGGTAGGTGTGGGTCCACCAGGCCAGCACCTCCCACGGACCGACGGCGTCGAGTTCCTCGACGTCGTCGAAGAGCACGATCCCGATGTGCTTGATTTCCGCCTCCGGCACCGCGCGATCCAAGCACGGCGCTCACGCCGGCATGCCACGTGCCGACGCGGCGGTGCTGGGGTGGAGTCGGCTCGGCGGG
Organism: uncultured Quadrisphaera sp.; assembly: GCA_964242735.1. Lineage (GTDB taxonomy): Bacteria > Actinomycetota > Actinomycetes > Actinomycetales > Quadrisphaeraceae > CADCUY01. Next base: position 117,956 of record CAXTAK010000010.1, read on the forward strand.
CTGGCTGCCGGTGACGTGCGAGGCGTCTGCGCAGGGCTAGGCGGGGAGCGTGGAGCCGAGGACGGTGGGCCGCCAGGACGGCGACCTTGGACCGGGCGCCGGCGCGCCGGTGGTGTCGGCGCGCGGCGCAGTGCACCCGTGGTTGACGTCGAGACCCCTAGCCTGCCGCCGTGGATGTGCCTGCGAGCGTGCGGCTGCGGTTCCGCAGGATGACCGGCGCCGACCTGGACCTGATGGAGTCCCTGCTCGGTGACCCGGCCGTGATGACGCACTACGACCACCCGAAGACGCGCGAGCAGTGCCGGGCCTGGATCGAGTGGAACACGCGCAACTACGCCCGGGACGGCTTCGGGCTGTGGATCATCGAGACGGAGGACGGTGACTTCGTCGGAGACTGCGGCCTGACGTGGCAGCCCATCGACGGTGAGTCCCTCGAGCTCGGCTACCACGTCCTGCCACACCACCAGGGCAAGGGCCTGGCAACCGAAGCCGCGGTGGCCGCGAAGGAGTTCGCGCGCCGCCGGGGCGTGGACCACGTCATCGCCATCGTCGCCCCGCGCAACACCGCCTCCATCCGCGTCGCCGAGAAGGTGGGACTGAGCTGGTGGAAGCACGCCGACTACCACGGCGTCGACCACCTGATCTACCGCGCAGACCTGGTGGCGGCCTGACAGCAGCGCGCCGTCCTACCAGACCGGCGGAGGCCTCGGGACCGCGCGGCGGCCGGCATCCCCCCGGGTGTGAGCGCCCCCTGATCTACGGGGTGTGGGTGTACCGGGTGATCCACAGCCCGGGTGCCACCTCCTCGTCCGCATCCCGGGTGAAGCCGAGGCGCTGGTAGAGGGACGTGGCCGGGGTGTTGTCCCGCCCGGTGGCCACCGTCGTGGGCAGGGTGCCGGCGCGCTGAAGCACCGCGCCCACCAGCGCAGTGCCCACCCCGCGTCGATGCGCGCGGAGGGCGACGATCAGCCGGTCGACCTCGACGCCGCGGTGGTCCTCCGTGAAGGCCAGCGCACCGACCACGTCCGGGCCGGTGAACGCGCCCAGCCAGTGCAGTGGGGCCAGGCGCAGATCCTCGACATCTTCGTGCAGCGGCGGGATCCGGTCATCCCCGATCAGAGCGGCCTCGATCGCGTACGCCGCCCGCTGCAGATCCACCAGCGCGTGGGCCAGCTCGGCGTCCACGGCGGGCAGGAGCAGGCGAATGTCCACGCCGGGATCCTCACCGACTCGCGCCGTCACGCCACGCAGGGCCGACGATGGACACCAGGCGGCGCCCACCGACGACGCCGGACCGGTCAAGAGGCTGTCCCCGCTGCCCCTCAGGCGCCTCCGCGTCGCGGCGGAGTCAGCAGGTGATCAGGGCCCGCTCGTTGTGGGAAGCTCACGCGATGACCGCGGCGCACGACCCCGCGTGGGAGGCCCGGGTCGAGGCGGTGTGGGCCTCCGCCGGCGAGCACTCCGACGCCGAGGTCGTGGCCGCGATCGAGGAGCTGGCCGCTGAGAGGCCGGCCGGGGACCCGGCCGCTGCCCATGAACTGGCCTCGGCCCACGACTACGCCGGGCGGGCATCGAGCGCCGAGCCGCTGTACCGCCGAGCGCTCCACGCTGGGCTGACCGGGCAGCGGCGCTCGAGGGCGCTGATCCAGCTGGCCAGCACCCTGCGCAACCTCGGACGGGCCACCGAGGCCGTCGACCTCCTCGACGACGAGATCGCCACCACACCCGGGGACGGACTCCACGACGCCCGGGCCGCCTTCCTCGCCCTCGCCCTCGCCGACACCGGCCGCCACGAGGCCGCGCTCAGCACCGCCCTGGCTGCCCTGGCCCCGCACCTGCCCCGCTACCAGCGCGCGGTCCAGCACTACGCCGACGAACTCCGACGGCGCCCTGCACCGGCATGGCCGCACGACACGGCCCCGGGCATCACCGTCCGCGGGTACCAGCCCGAGGACGCACCCGCCACCCGCGAGGTCTTCCACGCTGCCGTCCGCCGGACAGCCCTGAGCCACTACGCCCCCGCCCAAGTGCAGGCGTGGGCACCCGACGAGGTCGACCTCGACCGGTGGAGGAGCCGGCGCGCCGCGGCCTGGACGGTCGTCGCCGTCGACGCCGGCCAGGTCGTGGGCTTCGCGGACCTCACCGACACCGGTGGGATGGACATGGTCTTCGTCCATCCCGACCACGCCCGCCGCGGCATCGCCACCGCCCTGATCGCCGACATCGTCGCCGAGGCGACCCGACGCGGCCTGCGTCGGGTCGACGTCCGCGCCAGCAGGGTGGTCCAACCACTGCTGGAGCGCCTCGGCTTCACCGTCGACGAGGACGGCCCTGACAACCACGTCGGTGACCAGGTGCTCGCCAACGCCGCCATGCACCTCGACCTCCACGGCGAGCAGACCTCGTAGGTCCACGACCACGCCAGCGACAACCACCACCGGTCGTCACAGCACAGCGCCGACGACGACCACTATTCGGGGTCCGCCACTCCTCCCCCGGTGTCGTCAACCGATCAGTTGGCGACACCCCCCGGCCGGGCCCATCGGATCGACCTCGACCCGCGGAGATCCGCGGTCGGCGGCGACCTCGAATCCATTGCGATCCGTTCCGACCTTCCGACAGGGTCTAGCGACAGGGGCGGTACGGCGGCTCAGCGGGGCCGGGCCGCCTCGGCCGTGCGTAGCAGGAGGTCGTGGTGGTCCTGCCACCAGGCCCAGTCCCCCGGCGGCATGTTCTCCGCCCCGTCGCGGAGCCCGACGGCGCCGTCGATGAGCTCGCGGACGATGTCGGCGTGCCCGGCGTGGCGGTGCGTCTCGGCGATCACGTGCACCAGCACCCGGTGCAGCGTGACCTCACGGCGGTCCTCCGGCCACCACGGCACCCGCCCGACTGCGTCCAGCGCCAGGGCGTCGATGGTGGCGTCGGAGTGGGCCCACACCCGGTGGTAGAGGCCCACGAGGTCCTCGCGGGACTGCTCCGCAGTAGCCCACATGTCGGCGTCGGCCGCCGCCGCGTCGCCCGCCCAGGGCAGCGGCTCGGGGAACGGTCGCCCGAAGGTATCCCCCAGGTACCCGGCCTCGACGGTGGCGACGTGCTTGACCAGGCCGAGGAGGTTGGTGCCGGTGGGCACCAGCGGCCGTCGCACGTCGTACTCACCCAGGCCCTGGAGCTTCCACACCAGCGCGTCGCGACCGGCCTGCAGGTAGTGGCGCAGGTCAGCCTTCAAGTCCCCGCCCGTCATGGCGCACAACCTGCCACCGACCGGTGCGGGACGTCGACGTGGTGCGTGGTCGGGGCCGCGCTTCGTCACGGAAGCAACCTCGCGCTCGTGGTGGGCGTCCTTCCAGGTGACGGGGTGTTCACCTTGACCACGGGTGAGGGAGTGGGGTCAGTGACGTCCAGCAGTGGCAGTGGCAGTGGCGCGCCGCGGCCGGCGAGCGCGCGCCCCGGTTCCGCTCGTGAGCGCCAGGGACCCGCGGTGAGGGCATCGTCCGTGGCTGCGCGGTTGGTCATCGGTGTGTGCGTGATGCTCGCTGGCGTGGGCTGCGCGCCCTCTGGTGACGTGACCGCCCCGACACCACCGGTGCCACCCGGGCCGGGCATCGAGGCGGTGCGCGACGTGGTCGCCGTCGCGGAGTCCACGGTCGCTGCGTGGTCCCCCCAGAACCCGGCCTCCCCGGCCACGGAGGTGGACTACTCCGACGTGGTGCGGGTGAGCACCGCGGAGATCTCACCCGATGCCACCACGGTGACCGTCCACTTCACCGGCGCCGGTGGGCCGGCCAGCGAACCGTGCGGGGCTGACTACACCGGTCACCCCGTGGTGGGACCCCTGGCGGCCACGGTCGTCGTCGCGGAGTACGACTCACCCACTGGTGAGGCCTGCCCTGCCGTGGGCTACCTCCGCTCGGTGGAGGTCACCCTGCCCGAGCCGTTGGGGCAGCGGACCCTGATCGACCTCGAGGGGTCACCGGTGCAGTTCACCACCGCGCCGCCCGGGGAGCTCCCCGAGGACCCGCCCCAGGAGCCGCGGGGGGGTCCCGGTGGGTGAGGTCAGGCGCAGGTCGCGGCTGCGAGGAGTCGCGGTGGCGCTCGTGCTCGTCGTGGGGGCAGGGACGGGATGCTCCGGAGGCGGTGATCCCGGCCCGCCCGACGACGGCGCTGCGGACCGGGCGGGGCAGACCACCAGCGACCCGGGCAGCGAGGGCACGTCCGGCGGCGGCTCGGGAGTGAGCCTGGGGTGCACCGCGATCGGGAACGCGGAGGGCGTCTCGGTCGACTTCTCGCAGGTGCTCTCCCTCGAGGGCGGCGACTACTACGCCGAGGTCAGCGCGCCCTCCCTCGACCGCAGCTACACCCGCGGCTTCGCCGGCAACGACTGGTACTACCCCAGCGGTGACGTGGAGGCCGACCTGACGAGGGATCCGGTGGAGGTCCACGTGCGGGTGGTCACCGAGGCCGGTGACGTCGCCTACGAGACCTCCGATGTGGCCGAGCCCGTGCTGCACCAGCCGAACGGCCCGCGCTGTGACGGCGAGAACTACCGCATCGCGCTGGTGGCGACCCCGGATGGTGAGCTGCTGCCGCGTCAGGACGACACCTTCGTCACCGACGCGCGCGGGCGGATGACCGAGGCGGTGGGCACGGCGTGCGGGATCGAGTACTTCACCGACGGGTCGCGCGAGTGGCGGCGTGTGGGCGGGTTGCTCGATGACGGCGCGGGTGGTCCCCCACCGGGCTGGAACACGCCGGCTCAGCGGGGCTGGATGACCCCGCAAGGCGAGGACCTGCTCCTCTTCGAGGACGAGCGCGGCCACGTCGAGCGCTTCGAGCCGATCACGGACGGCTGGTTCCCCACGCCCTGCCCCTACTGACAAGCGCGAACGGTACTTCGCCGCGTCGGGAAACGATGGGTGAACGGCAATGCAGACGCTGATGCTCATCCTTATATCAGGCAGTATCCCTACAGCAACCCGGCGGATTGATCGATGACCAGAAAATACATTGGTATCGGGCTCAACGTGATCGCGGTGCTGGCCTTCGGCTCACTGGCCTTCGAGGTAGAGGGTGCCGCCCGTTGGATGACGCTCGTCGCGGCTCTAGCCTTTCTCGTCCTCGCGATCAGTCAAGTCTTCACACGGCCTCCACCACCTTGCAAGAGAAGGGAGTGACCGAAGATTCAGCCCGACTTAGTCAAAACATGGTAAAGATGTCCGGCCCGCGGGTAAGAGGTATTACCTGCGGGTGCGTACCTCAAGCTGCTGGCCCGTGGCCGGATCCAGGCGCACCGCCGTCCGGCTCGGCTCATGCCCCTGGTGACCGGTCGGGGCGACGTGGCGCCGGATCGCCGTAGCCTTCCCGGTGTGGCGGGGAGGGCCGTGGTGCAGGCGCGGCGTCTCCCTCCGCGGGGGGCACCGTGAGGATGTCCCGGGTCCGCTGGGGCGTCCTCGGCCTCGCTGCCCTCTTGGTGGTGGCCCTGGTGTACGTGGTCTCCCCCCGAGAGCCCCGCGTCCTGGACGTCGCACCAGGGGTGCAGGCACTGGTCATCGGCAAGTCGTGGGGTTTTCCGGCTCTCCTGACCCTTCCGTGGGTGCTGGAGCGTGATCGCGAGATGAGC
>CAXTAK010000011.1:0-110569 GCA_964242735.1 uncultured Quadrisphaera sp.
CCGCGCACCCGCCGCCGGCCCCGGGAGCCCCCCGCGCCAGCACACCGCCGCGGCGGCCCACGCCCGGCAGGTGCGGCACGCCGCGGGGCACCGCGCCCCCCGGCAGCGCGCCGACGCCTGACGGCCGGTGCGCGGTGGTCCTCGTCGCCGTGGCCCCGCGGGTGGGCAGGGGATCCACCGCTGTGGCGGGGAGGCGACCGGGGACCTGGAGCCCCCTGGGCGAGCGCGGGCCGGGGGGCCGGGAGTCTCCCGTCGACCGCGCGGTCGATGCCGGCGACACCCACGGTCATCACCGCGCACACCACCGTCGGCCACCGCTCCGCACCCACGCGCGCCGGCGCCGGGTGCAGGATCGCGGGACGGCGGGCGAGCAGGGGACGGTCAGCGCCGACGGCGTGCTGCCGCGGGTGCCGCAGGCGCGCCCTCCGCTGCTGCGCTCGGGGAAGCACCGCACCGGCGCCGGTGCTGAAGCGGTCATGGACGCCGCAGCGACCCCCAGCCCCCTGCTCGCCCGGCCCGGCGCCGTGGCCGCCGAGGGCGCTGACGCCGGCGTCGCCTGGCACTACGGCGACCCGGTGCGCGAGCAGCGCCTGCTGGAGCAGGGCCTGGCCAGCGTCGACCTCTCCCACCGCGGGGTCGTGCGCGTCACCGGGCCCGACCGCCTGAGCTGGCTGCACTCGATGACGTCCCAGGACCTGCGGGACCTGGCGCCGCGCACCTCCACGGAGTCGTTGGTGCTCAACCCCGAGGGGCGCATCCAGCACGCCCTGCACGTCGTCGACGACGGCAGTGCCACCCACCTCGTCGTCGAGGCGGCCGAGGTGGAACCGCTGGTCGCCTGGCTGGGGTCGATGCGCTTCATGCTCGCGGTCGACGTGCAGGACGCCACCGCCGAGCTCGCGGTGGTCGGTGAGCCCGTCGCCGCGGAGTCCGCGGAGGGGGAGCCGCTGGCGTGGCGCGACCCGTGGCCGAGGACGGCGCCCGGCTCGGCCGCGTACACCGCGGTCCCCGAGGCCGAGCACCCCGGCGCCGGGCGCGCCTGGCGCGAGGTGCTGGTGCCCCGTGCGCACCTGACCGCCCACGTCGGTGACCGGCCGCTGGCCGGCACCTGGGCGGCGGAGGCGCTGCGCGTGGCCGCGTGGCGCCCCCGCTGGGGGTACGAGACCGACGAGCGCACCCTGCCCCACGAGGTGGACTGGCTGCGCACGGCGGTGCACCTGGGCAAGGGCTGCTACCGGGGGCAGGAGAGCGTCGCGAAGGTGCACAACCTCGGGCGCCCCCCGCGTCGGCTGGTGGTGCTGCACCTCGACGGCAGCGGTGTGGTGCTGCCCGGGCGGGGGGCCCCGGTGGATGACGCGACCTCCGGCCGGGTCGTCGGGGCGGTGACGAGCGTGGTGCGCCACCACGAGCTGGGGCCGGTGGCGCTGGCGCTGGTGCGGCGCTCGACGCCGGTCGACGCCCACCTCGTCACCGGTGGCGTCGCGGCTGCGCAGGAGGTGGTGGTCGACCCGGGCGCGGGCGCGGCGCTGGAACGACCCCGCGCGGTGGGGCCGCGTCGCACCTGAGGGCGCGGCGCCCCGCTCGGCCGCGGGTGGTGCGGTCATCGACCGTGGCCACCCGTCCCCGGTGGGTCAGGGCGAGGTGCTGGGCGCCGGCGTCGGGGTGCTGGACGTCGGCGGCGCCGGTGTCGCGGTGATGGAGGTGGGCGCGGGAGTCACCGTGGCCGTGGTGGACGCCGTCGGCCCCGGAGTCGCGGTCGCGGTGGCCGAGGCGGTGGGCCGAGGGGTCGCGGTGGTGGTCGGCGTGGCGGTGGGAGCGGGTACCACCGTGGTGGTGGGCCGAGGTGTGGCCGTGGTGGTCGGTGTCGCGGTGGGAGCGGGTACCACCGTGGCGGTGGTGCTGGGTGTGGCGGTGGGAGCGGGTACCACCGTGGTGGTGGGCCGAGGTGTGGCCGTGGTGGTGGGTGTCGCGGTGGTGGACGTGGTGGGCCGGGGCGTCGCGGTGGCGGTGGCCGTCGGCGGGGCCGTGGGCGCCGTGGTCGGGGCGGGCGCCGGGGCGACGGGCGGCGCTGCGCTGCGCGTCGGTCTCGGCGTCGCGCTGACCGGTGGGGTCGACGGGCTCGGCGGTCCCAGGGGGGTGGTCCTGCTGGGCGGGGCCGGGGTGGCTGCAGCCGTCGTGGGGAAGGGCAGGAGTCGCCCCGCCCCCGTGGGCACCGGGGCGGCCACGACGTCGTCGCGCCGCAGGGCGGTGGAAGCGACCTGGGCGGCGACCACCTCGCGCAGCGCGGCCGTGGCCTGCGTCGCCGCCGCCGCCGGCTGCTGCACCGCCGTCGGTGGCGCCGTCGTCACGGGCAGCGGCGACGCCAGGCCCAGGGCCGCCTCGTCGCCCGCCGCGGGAGCGGGTTCCTGGGAGGGCGGGGGCTCCGGCGAGGAGGGCACCACCCAGTCCGCCGCGCCGCCGACCATCGCGCTGACGGTGCCGGAGAACTCGCCGTCGTCCTCGGCGATGGCGGCGCCGGTGGTGCCGGCCGTCAGCAGCAGCCCCGCCGCGGTGCTCACCACGGCGACGGTGCGCACCTCCTGCGAGGCCCAGCCGGCGCGGCCGGCCACCAGCGCCCCGGCACCCCCGAGCAGGAGCGCCGCGCCGACCAGCAGCAGGAGGTCACCGGTCACCAGTCCCACGACCACCGACGCGGCCAGGACCGCAGCGGCGGTGCCGACCTGCGTGACGGTGCGCACGGCCGTGGCGCGCCGCAGCGCCGAGGTCGTCGGTCGGTGATCGGGCACGAGCCCCACTGCGGCTCCACGGGCTAGGACGGCGTACCAGGAGGCCCGCGCTGGCGCGGGTGGCGGTCTCCCGCCTCGCCCAAGGATCACCTATCATCACGTCCGTGTCGATCCAGGCGTTGGAGATCTTCTACACCAGCCTCCTGGTGCTCAGCTCCGGCGTGATCTTCTGGTTCTCCGGCTTCGTGCTGTGGCGCCTGTTCAAGGGTCAGCGCTGAGCGAGGGCCCCGCGCTGACCTCCCTGACGGCGCCCCCGGGAGTACCCCGCGAGCTGGTGCCCATCGCCTGGCTGGCCGGTCGCTGGGAGGGTGCCGGGGTGCTCGTCAGCGCCTCCACGGGCGAGGTGCAGGTCGGTCACGAGCTCGACATCACCGTGGACGCCCGTGGCTTCCTGCACCACCGCTCCCAGCTGTGGCTGCTCGACGCCGACGGGTCGCGCACCGTCCCGCTCGACACCGAGGTGGGCTACTGGCGCAGCGCCGCCGAGCAGACCTCGCCGCGGGAACCGGGCATCGACGTGGAGCTGGTGCTCGCCCACCCCACCGGCGTGGTGGAGCTGCTGGTCGGTCGCGGCACCGGCGCCCGTGCCGACCTGGTCAGCGACGCCGTGGTCCGCAGCGCCGGGGGCAGCGACTACACCGCGGGCCGGCGCACGTACGGACTCGTGGAGGGCGACCTGCTGTGGGTCCTCGATGTCGCCTCTCCGACGGAGCCCCTCCACGCGCGCGTCTCCGCTCGCCTCAAGCGCGTCTAGCGCGCTGGTGAGCCCGGTCACCGAGCGCAGGCGCGGCGCACCGCCGCGGCTGGTCACGCTCGTGCTGCTGGTGGCCGCGGTGGCCCTGGTCGTGGTCGCCGCGGTGCTCGCCCACACCGCGTGGCGCGCCACCCAGGTCGTCGGGCACCTCGACGACGCCGCCGACCGGGTGCCGGCCCTGACCGCCAGCCTGACCACCTTCGACGTCGACGCCGCCGGGGCCACCGCGACGGCGATGCGCACCGACACCGCCGCCGCCGTCGCGCTGACCCGCGGTCGCGCCTGGCGGCTGCTGGAGCGCTTCCCCTACGGCGGCCAGAACCTCGCCGCCGCCAGTGCGGGCGCTCGGGCCGCGGACGCCCTCGCGACCGGGGGAGCCGGCGGCGCGGTGGCCGCGGTGACCTCCGCGCTCGGCGCGCGCGATGCCGCCCTCTCCCTCGACCTCGCCGGCGCCCGTGAGGAGGCGGACCGCGCGAGGGCCAGCGCCGCCTCCGCGCTGGCCTCCGCGGCCGCGGCGCGCGGCGAGATCGACGGCCTCGACCGCCGCTACCTGCTGCCGCCCGCGGCGTCCGCGCTGGACCGCGTCGAGCAGGCGAGCGCTGACGTCGAGGCCCTGGAGCAGGGGCTCGCCGACCCGTCGGGCGCGCTCGGCGGAGACTGAGAGAGCCCTCCCGGCGGGGTCGCCCGGTCTACTGTGGCGCCATGAGCGTGGAGTACCGGCCCGGTGGGCGGCGGCGCCTCGACAGGGTGCTGGACCCGGTGTTCCTCGACGGTCTGGCGAGCCTCGACGACGCGGCCCTGCACGACCGCCGCCACGACGTCCAGCAGGAGGAGGTCGACCTGTCCTACCTGCGCCGGCTGCTCCACGGCCGCCTGGACATGCTCGAGGACGAGCGCGCCCACCGCACCGGGGAGCGCCCCGCTCCGCTGCACGGCGCGGCCCGCAGCGACGCCGAGCTGGTGGAGGTGATCTCCCGGGTGCTCGCCGACGAGCACCGGGTGACCCGCGGCAGCGGCCGCTTCCTGACCGCGGAGCCCAGCCGGGTGGGGGAGAACCGCCGCGAGGAGGAGCGGGCGGTCACCGACCTGGAGCTCAGCGCCCCCGCGCTCCTCGACGACGCCGCCCTGGACGCGGCGGTGCGGCGCCTGCGCGAGGTCGAGCGCAACATCTCCGAGCTCCGCCGCGCGGTGCAGGGCGTGGAGCAGATCCTCACCGACGAGCTGGGTCGCCGCCTCCAGCGCGTGACGTCCTGAGGCCGGAGCCCGCGGTGATCCGGCGCAGCGCGGCGGGCACGTCGCACGCCGGCCCGGGGAGCCCGTGGGCGAAGCCCTGCACCACGTCGAAGCCGAGGGCCCGCACCGCCTCCACCGCCTCCTCGTCCTCGGTGCCCTCGGCGAGGACCTGCGCGCTGAGGTCGTGCACGAGCGCGACGACGGCCGCGAGGACCTGGTGCCCCCGCTCCTGACCCAGGCGCACCACCAGTGACCGGTCGACCTTGACGGTGTCGGCCTGGAAGCGCACCAGGTAGTCCATCGACGCGTAGCCCGACCCGAAGTCGTCCACGGCGATGCTCACCCCGATCCCCCGGAGCTCCCGCAGCACGTCCTCCAGGCCCGTGCGGTGCTCCAGGCTGGCGCTCTCGGTGATCTCGAGCTCCAGCGCCGACCCGGGGAGCCCGGCGGCGGTGAGGGCGGCGACCACGCGGTCCACGACGTCGGGGCGGCGCAGGGACGACGCGGAGGCGTTGACCGACACGCGCAGCCGCGCCAGCGCCGGCTCGGCGGCGCGCCACGCAGCGAGGTCGTGCAGCGCCCGGTGCAGCACCGCGGCGTCGACGCCGTCGAGCAGGTCCAGCTCCTCCGCCGCCGGCAGGATCTCTGCGGGTGGGAGCACCCCCAGCGACGGGTGCTCCCAGCGCGCCAGCGCCTCCACCCCGACGGGCAGCCCGGAGCGCAGGTCGACCTGCGCCTGGTAGTGCGGCACGACCTCCCCGCGGGCCAGCGCCCCCTCCAGCTCCGAGACCAGGCGGCGGTGGCGCTGGTGGCGCTCGACGACCCGGCGCGTCACGCGCCACGACGTCCTGCCGCGGGAGCGGGCGTCGGCCAGGGCCAGCTCCGCGCGCTGCACCACCGCGACCGCCTCGTCGTCCACGGCCGTGGGGTCGTCGCGGTCGAGGTCGCCCCAGGGGACCACGGGCGCCTCACCGATGGTCACCGACAGCACCACCGGCGCCGCCTCGCCGGTGATCCCGAAGGGCTCGCCCAGGGCAGCGAGCAGCGCTGACGTCGCGGGGTGGGGCACGGGGCGGGACTCCCCGTGCTGGCCCGGCGCCAGAGCGCCGGGGACCACGACGGCGAAGGCGTCCCCGGAGAGCCGGTGCACCGACGCCCCGGCGACGGCCAGGTCGATGCGCCGGGCGACGGCGCGGAGCACCTCGTCGCCGGCGTGGTGGCCGCGGTGCTCGTTGATCCGCGCGAAGTCGACGACGTCGACCATGCACAGCAGCGCGCTGTGCGCCCCCGGCCGCGCGAGGTGGCGCACCAGGGCGCGCAGCAGGGCGGTGCGGTTGCCCAGGCCCGTGAGGGGGTCGCTGCCGGCGGCGCGCGCGGTGTTGCGGCGGGCGACGAGCTCGCGGGCCAGCAGCAGGACGCCGAGCACGACGCTGCTGCCCAGGGTCCACCCGGCCCGGTCAGCGGCGGCGAGCAGAGGCGTCACCCCCAGGACCAGCAGGGCCACGACGGTCCCCATCGAGGAGGGCACCCACCCGTGCAGCGTGGGGGAGGGGCGCCCGAGGTGGGCGTGGTACGGGTGCCACAGCGACGCCGCGACCAGCGCCCACCCGATGACGATGAGCACGTCGCTGGCCGCCCCGGGCGCGTACCGACCGCCCACCGCCAGCACGAGGGTCCACAGGTGCCAGGCCAGGAGCCCACCGAGCACGCCCACCAGCAGGCGCGCGCCGGCATCGCTCTGGCGCCCCCCGACGACCACCCAGCGCAGCAGCGCGAGGAGCACGACGCTGCCCGCTGACTGCAGGGCGACCCAGGTGCCCGTGCTGGGGTCGCCCGCCCACGGGAGGTGCGCGGTCACGCTGGCCACGGCGACGGCGAGCAGGGCGATGTCGAACCACTCCAGCCCCGCGTGGTCGGCGCGGCGACCGCTGGTGGTGACGACGAGGACGCCGATGGCGACGTAGGTGGTGCAGGACAGCACCACCACCACGGGGTCGGGGGCACCCAGGCGCAGGGCGTGCCACGCCGCGGCGTAGGAGGCTGCCGCCAGCAGGATCATCAGCCAGGGCACGGGGCGCGCCGGTCGCAGCCACGCCAACCCCACCACCCCGGCGGCGCAGGACACCACCTGCGCCACGGAGATGACCTGGATCCGCTCGGTGACCGGCAGGGCCAGGGCCACCGCGGTGGTGAGACCGCCGAGGACGAGCAGGACGACGGGCACCGCGCCGTGGGTGCGGCGAGCGCTGGGGGCCTCGCGGGGCGTCACGAGCAGCGGTGCCATGTCGGGTGCATCGGCACCGTCCGGCGCCCCTGTAGCCCGCGGCGCGCGATCCGCACCAGATGGGCGTCCCGCTAGCCTCCGTCCCCGTGGACCACCCGCCCGGCGCACCGGCACCGGCGGCGCCGCTGGTGGCGGTCGAGCGCGGCGGGGTGGTGGAGTCGCTGCACCTCGGCCACCTCGTCGTCACCGACGCCGACGGGCGGGTGCTCGCATCTGTCGGCGACCCGCGGGCGCCCGTCCTGGCCCGGTCGGCGCTGAAGCCCCTGCAGGTGGTGGGGATGCTGCGCTCGGGGCTGCGGGTCGCCGACGACCCCGACGGTGCAGAGGATCCCGGTGGTGGTGCCGCCGCCGGCGGCGCGGCGCGCGCCCTGGCCCTGGCGGCGGCCAGCCACAACGGCGAGCCGGTGCACGTCGACGGCGTCCGCGCGGCCCTGGCCGCGGCGGGCTGCACCGAGGCGGACCTGCGGAACACCCCCGACGTCCCGCTGCACGCCCCCAGCGCCGCGGCGTGGCTCGCCGGGGGCCACCCGCCCTCGTCGGTCACCGCGAACTGCTCGGGCAAGCACGCCGCGATGCTCGCCACCTGCGCGGCGCGCGGCTGGTCGCGGCACGACTACCTCGAGCGCGACCACCCGCTGCAGCCCGCGGTCCTCGAGGCGATCGACGAGCAGGTCGGCGGCCTGCTGCCCGGGCCCGGCGCTCCTCGGAGCACCGGTCGGGGCGCGGATCGACGCTCGGGGGGTCCGTGGGCGACCACCGACGGGTGCGGGACGCCGCTGCCCCTGGTGGGCCTGCTCGGCCTGGCCCGGGCGTACTCCGCCCTCGCCACCGCTGCCCCCGGCAGCGCGGAGGGGCGGGTGGCCGCCTCGATGCGGGCCCACCCGCACCTGGTCGCCGGCACCGACCGGCAGGTGACCGCCTTCATGGCCGGCGTCCCCGGGCTGGTCGCCAAGGACGGCGCCGAGGGCGTGTTCGCCCTGGCTCTGGCCGATGGCCGGGCGGCGGCCCTGAAGGTGCTCGACGGCTCCGTCCGGCCCTTCCCGGCGCTCGTGGCGGCGGTGCTGGCCGCGCTCGGCGTCGATGCCGAGGTGGTGCGCTCGCGCGCCAGCGCCCCGGTGCTGGGCCACGGGCGCGACGTGGGGTCGGTCACGGCGGTGGCCGACCTCGGGCACCTGGGGTGAGGGGTGCCGCGGGGCCGGTGTCGATGTGGCGCGACAGCGGGGAGCGCCCCGGCCCCGGGCCTACGATCACCGGGTGACGGTTCTGCTGAACGACGCGCGGACACTGGTGCTGCTGGGCGTGGGGATCGTCGTTCTCGGCCTCGCCGCGTGGGCGCTGGTGCAGGCGGTGCGCTACCAGGCCCGGTCGTACGTGAGCGCGGGCAAGCAGACCAAGCCGCTGTGGGTGGCGCTGACCGCGGTGGGCACCGCGCTGGCCTTCGTGGCCACGTACAACCCGCTCCAGCTGCCCGGCATCCTCGGCGCGGGGGTCTCGATCTACTTCCTCGTCGCGGTGCGCCCGGCCCTCGAGGCCGTCCAGGGCGGCGGCCGCGGTCGCTCCGGGGGCTCTCCCAGCTCCTGGTAGGACCCGGAGCCCACCGCCGAGCCACCCGGCGCGCCCGGCGGTGGTGCGTGCGGGGTCAGCGGCACGGTGGTGCTCACCTCCCCCAGTCGCCACCGGCGGGGGCCGTCGAGCACGGTCCAGCCCTGCCGGCGCACCGCCGCGCACGTCGCCGACCAGCGCTGGCGCGGTCCGTAGGGGGCCAGCGCCGCGGTGCGCTCCCACGCCGCGTCGAGGGCTCCCAGCCAGGCGTGCACCCCCTCGCCGGGAACGTTGCGGTGGATCAGGGACTTCGGGAGCCGCTCGGCGACGTCGCTGGGCCGCTGCAGGTCCGCCAGGCGCACCGACAGGGTCAGGGACACCGGGCGGGGCGCCCCGTCGACGCCGGCCACCACGGCCAGCCACGCCGCCCGGCGCCCCAGCTCGTCGCACGTGGCGTCCACGAGCAGCCCACCCGGGGCCAGGCGGGCCACCACGTGGGCCCACGCCGCGCCCACCGACGCCTCGGGGTACTGGCGCAGCACGTTGGCCGCCCGCACCAGCACCGGTGCCCGCCCCGAGGAGCCCACGGGGCCGAGCTCGAAGCCCCCGAGCTCGAAGCGCACCGCGCGCTCGCCGCCCACCGCCTCGTCGCCACTGCCCTGCGACCCCGGCCACGCCCGCGCGGCGGCGACCCGGGCGGGGTCGATCTCCAGGCCCACGACCTCCACGTCGCGGCGCACCGCCCGCAGCGCCCGCGCCAGCTCTAGGGTGGTCACCGGGCTCGCGCCGTGCCCGAGGTCGACGACGAGGGGGTCCGCCGCCGCGGCCAGCACGGCCGCCGCCGGGCCGGTGAGCCACCGGTCCAGGCGGCGCAGCCGGTTCGCGCCGGTGGTGCCGCGCGTGGGCGTCCCGACCGGCCGCACGGGCGGGCGGGCGGCTGGTGGCACCAGCGGGATGCTGCCAGGTGGTGGTGCCGACCCGAGCGGCGCCGGACGCCGTGGCGGTGTCGCCCGGACACCGGTGCCGTGCAGGCCTCGGCTACCGTGCCGGCGTGGCCGTGGTCCGCAGCCCTCCGCGGCGCGTCGCGATGATCAGCATGCACACCTCCCCGCTGGAGCAGCCGGGCACCGGTGACGCCGGCGGCCTCAACGTCTACGTCGTCGAGCTGGCCCGCCAGCTCGCCGCGCGCGGCACCGAGGTCGAGGTCTTCACCCGCGCCACCTCCTCGGCCCTGCCGCCGACGGCCGACCTGGACGACGGGGTGCTGGTGCGCCACGTCGAGGCCGGGCCCTACGAGGGTCTGGTCAAGGAGGCCCTGCCCGGCCAGATGTGCGCCTTCGCCGCTGGGGTGATGCGCATCGAGGCGCGCCAGGACCCCGGCTGGTACGACCTCGTGCACTCCCACTACTGGCTCTCCGGACAGGTCGGCTGGCTGGCCTCCGACCGCTGGCACGTGCCGCTGGTGCACTCCGCGCACACCCTCGCGAAGGTCAAGAACGCCCACCTCGCCGTCGGTGACACCCCCGAGCCGACCGGTCGCGTGATCGGTGAGGAGCAGGTGGTGGCCGCCGCCGACGCTCTCGTCGCCAACACCGACGACGAGGCCGGTGACCTGCTGACCCGCTACGGCGCCGACCCGGCGCGCGTCCACGTCGCAGAACCGGGCGTGGACCTGGAGGTCTTCGCCCCGGGGGACGCCGCGGCGGCCCGCGCGCACCTCGGCCTGCACCGCGGAGCGGCGGTGCTGCTCTTCGCGGGTCGCGTCCAGCCGCTGAAGGGCGCCGACGTGCTGGTGGCGGCCGCGGCGGCCATGCTGCGCCGCGACCCCTCGCTGCGCGAGCGCCTCGTCGTCGCGGTCGTGGGCGGCCCCTCCGGCACCGGTCTGCAGCGACCCGGGGACCTCGCCGATCTCGCGCGCCGCCTGGGGCTGCTCGACGTGCCGGGCGTGCCCGACGTCGTGCGCTTCGCCCCGCCCGCGCCGCGCGCGGAGCTGGCGCGGTGGTTCCAGGCCGCCGACCTCGTCGCCGTCCCCTCCCACAGCGAGTCCTTCGGACTGGTCGCCCTGGAGGCCCAGGCCTGCGGAACCCCGGTGGTGGCCGCTCGCGTGGGCGGGTTGCGCACGGCGGTGGACGACGGGCGGTCGGGCGTGCTCGTCGACGGCCACGACCCGCAGCGGTGGGCGGAGGCCCTGCAGGGGCTCCTCGCCGACCCCGCGCGCCGCGTGCGCCTCGCCCGCGGTGCCCGTGCCCACGCGGAGGGCTTCGGGTGGGGGCGCACGGCCGACGCCGTCCTCGCGGCCTACGCCGCGGCGGCCTCCCGCGCGGCGACCGCGCTCGCCTCCTGACTGCCTCTAGCCCGGTCCGGCCCTCCGCCGGCTCGGTAGTGTGCCGGCGTGACCGCCACGCTCGTGCTGCTCCGCCACGGCCAGAGCACCTGGAACGCGCTGAACCTGTTCACCGGGTGGGTCGACGTGCCCCTGTCGGAGCTCGGTCGCGCGGAGGCCCAGCGCGGCGGGGAGCTCCTGGCCGGGGAGCGCCTCCTGCCCGACGTGGTGCACACCTCGCTGCTGCGGCGGGCGATCACCACCGCGCACCTGGCCCTCGACGTCGCGGACCGGCACTGGGTGCCGGTGCGGCGCAGCTGGCGCCTCAACGAGCGCCACTACGGCGCACTTCAGGGGAAGGACAAGCGGCAGACCCTCGCGGAGTACGGGGAGGCCCAGTTCATGACCTGGCGCCGCTCCTACGACGTCCCGCCGCCGCCGCTGGACCCGGGTGACGAGCACAGCCAGAGCGGTGACCCGCGCTACGCCGACCTCGGGCCCGACGCCCCGAGCACCGAGTGCCTCGCCGACGTCGTGGCGCGGATGCTCCCCCACTACCGGGACGCGGTGGTCCCGGACCTGCTCGAGGGCCGGGTGGTGCTGATCGCCGCGCACGGCAACTCCCTGCGGGCCCTGGTCAAGCACCTCGACGGCATCTCCGACGCCGACATCGCCGCGCTGAACATCCCCACCGGCATCCCGCTGCTGTACGAGCTGGACGACGACCTGGCGCCCGTGGTGCCCGGGGGGCGCTACCTCGACGCCGAGGCCGCGGCGACCGCTGCGGCGGCCGTGGCGAACCAGGGGCGCTGAGGCGGCGCGACCCACGCGCGGGGCCTGGCCGGGCGACCTCTCAGACGACGGGCTCGAGCTCCGGGCCGGCGGAGTCCAGCCCCGGGGCGTACTCCCCGGTGACCAGGAAGTTCACCCGCCGCGCCACGGAGATCGCGTGGTCGCCGAACCGCTCGAAGTACCGGCTCGCGAGCGCCAGGTCGGCGGTGGTCTGCGCGCTGTTCGCCCAGTCCGGCGCCGAGAAGGCCAGGAAGACCTGGCGGTGCAGCTCGTCGAGGGCGTCGTCGTCGCGCTCCAGGACGCTGGCGAGCTCCAGGTCGCGCGTGGCGATGACCTCGCCGGCCTTCGCCGAGATGCCCGCCGCCCGCTCGCCCATCTCGGCGAAGGTCGAGCGCATCTGCTCGGGGACGACGTGGTGGGGGTAGCGCAGCCGCGTGAGGGCGGCGATGTGGCGGGCGAGGTCGCCCATGCGCTCGAGGCTGGAGCTCATCCGCAGCGCCGCCACGACGATGCGCAGGTCCGTGGCCACCGGCGACTGGCGGGCCAGGATCTGCACCGCGCGCTCGTCCAGGTCGCGCTGCACCTGGTCGATCTCGGCGTCCGCGGCCATCACCGACTCCGCGAGGCGGAGGTCGGCGTCCAGCAGGGCACGGGTGGCGCTGCGCATCGCGGCCGTCGCGAGGGTCGACATCAGCTGCAGCCGCTGGGCCAGCTGGTCGAGCTCGTGGTGGAAGACCTCGCGCACGCCGTGCTCCTGACTGTGGTGCCGGACCGACCCGCTCCACGGCGGGCCCCGACCAGGCTGGCACGCACCCCGACGGGTGTCGACCGCGCGTCACCCCACTGTCCGTGCCCGCGGTGAACGAGCGCCGCGCCCCCGGTGAACACGGGGGGAACGGGTGCCCGTCCGTGCGCTCGTCCGGGTGCACGGGGGCGGCCGGGGTCACGGCGGCGGCGCCTGCGGGCCTAGCGTGGCGGGTGTGGAGCTCCCCGTCGTGCTCGCCGCGCTGCTCGGTGCGCTGCTGGGCGCCGCCCTGGGCGCTGTGCTGGCGCTCGCCCTCACCGGCCGGTCCCGCGGTGCCCGCCCGGCCGCCGGACCGCTGCGGGACGGCGGACCGGGACCCCTGCCCTCCGGTGCGGCCGACGTCCTCGCGGTGGTCGGTGGCCCCAGCGTGGTCCTCGACGCCGCCGACGAGGTGGTGCGCGCCTCGCCCGCGGCGCTGGCCGCGGGCCTGGTGCACGGCGCGAGCCTGGCCCACCCCCAGCTGCTGGCCCTGGCCCGCGCGGCCCGCGACGACGGGGGCACCCACCAGCGCCGCATGGCGCTGGCGCGGGGCCCGTTGACCGGCGTCGACCGCGTCGTCCTGGACGTGAGCGCAGCCCCCCTGGGCCCCGCGCACGTGCTGCTGCTGGCCACCGACCACACCGAGTCGGCGCGCCTGGAGGAGATGCGCCGCGACTTCGTCGTCAACGTCAGCCACGAGCTGAAGACCCCGGTGGGGGCGCTGAGCCTGCTGGCCGAGGCGGTGGAGGAGGCCGCCGAGGACCCGGTGGCCGTGCACCGCTTCGCCGCCCGGATGGGTGTGGAGACCCGGCGGCTGACGCAGCTGGTCCGCGACATCGTCGACCTCTCGCAGCTCCAGGGCCGCGACGTGGTGGCCGACCCCGCCCGGGTCGACCTCGCGGCCTGCGTGGAGGAGGCGGTCGACCGCTGCCGGCTCACCGCCGCCGCCCGGGGGGTCGCGGTCGACGTGGTCACCGCCGGCGCCGCCGGCGCCGGTGTGCTGGACGCCGGGGTGTACGGCGACGGCGAGCAGCTGACGACGGCCGTGGCGAACCTCGTCGACAACGCGGTGCGCTACTCCGAGCCCGGCACCCGCGTGGCCGTCGGCGTGGGCCGCCGCGACTCCCTCGTGGAGGTCACCGTCAAGGACCAGGGCATCGGCATCCCGCCCGCGGAGCAGCAGCGGGTCTTCGAGCGCTTCTACCGCGTCGACCCGGCCCGCTCGCGGGCCACGGGCGGCACGGGGCTGGGGCTGAGCATCGTCAAGCACGTGATGGCCCGCCACGGCGGCGACGTCCACCTGTGGAGCCAGGTGGGCCAGGGGTCGACGTTCACCCTGCGCCTGCCCGACCGGGCCGCCGGCCCGGCGCCCGCCGGCCCAGCTCCGGGCGGCTCAGCTCCGGGCGGCGCGACCCCCGCCACCCCGGCGGCGGGCGGCTCGGCCGGGCCGGAGCGACCCGCACCACCCGGTGCACGGACACGAGCCCGCGAGGGCGTGGAGGCAGCGCGATGACGAGGATCCTGGTGGTCGAGGACGAGGAGTCGATCAGCGACCCGCTGTCCTACCTGCTCGAGCGCGAGGGCTACGAGGTCGAGGTGGCCGGTGACGGCCGGGCCGGTCTGGCGGCCTTCGACCGCTCGGGGGCCGACCTGGTGCTCCTGGACCTCATGCTGCCCGGGGTGCCCGGCACCGACGTGTGCCGGGCGCTGCGCACCCGCAGCAGCGTGCCGGTGATCATGCTGACCGCGAAGGACAGCGAGGTCGACAAGGTGGTCGGCCTCGAGCTCGGCGCCGACGACTACGTCACCAAGCCCTACTCCTCGCGCGAGCTCCTCGCCCGGGTGCGCGCGGTCCTGCGCCGCGGCGGCGACCCGGAGGTCGACGACATCGGCGTGGTGGAGGTGGGTCCGGTGCGCATGGACGTCGAGCGTCACACCGTCAGCGTGCGCGGGGCACTGGTGCGCCTGCCGCTGAAGGAGTTCGAGCTGCTGGAGCTGCTGATGCGCAACGCCGGTCGGGTGCTCACCCGCGGTCAGCTGATCGACCGCATCTGGGGCAGCGACTACATCGGCGACACCAAGACGCTGGACGTGCACGTCAAGAGACTGCGCGCGAAGGTCGAGGAGGATCCCTCGGACCCCCGCGTGCTGGTGACGGTGCGGGGGCTGGGCTACAAGCTCGACGTGGGCTGACGGCCGCCCGGCCAGCCGTCGACCCGGCCGTCAGGGGTGGGTGGCGCGCTCGTGGGCCGGCAGCAGCTCGGCGTCGATGATGCAGGTCGACCCCGCCAGGTGCGTGTGCACCCGCTCGGTGTGCTCGTGCACCCGGGCCAGGGTGCGGGCGTCGCCCACGTCGATGGCGGCGTGGACGTGCCCGCCCCCCTCGGCGATGCCGGGGAGCGCGACCACGGCGTCGACGATGCCGGCGCCGGCGCCGTCGGGCATCCCCGGACGCGGGCGCAGGTCGGCGCGCACGAGCACGCCGTCGGACCCCCGGTGGACCTGGACGTCGGCGTCCGCGAGCAGGTCGTGGGCGTCGGACGACAGGTCGTCACGGTCGCGGCTGTGCGGCACCCGCACAGTGTGGGCCCTGCGAGGGCGCCTGCGCCATGACGACACAGCGCGATCCGCACTCCGCGGAGCCCGGTCTCCTCAGCCCTCGGGGTCGGGCGCGGCCGTGGGGCTGGCCGTCTCGTCGTCCTGCGGCCCCTCGGGCCCGGCAGCTCCACCGGCGCCCGCCTCTCCGCCGCCCGCCTCGTCCTCGGTGCCGGTCGCGCCGCCCGCGGCCTCGGGGGACTCCTCTGAGGGCAGGTAGGCCTGGTACTGCTCGAGGGTGCCGTCCAGGACGGGCACCTGGACCTCGACGCTGTTGCCGCCCTCGACAGCGAGGGTCATCGGGAGCAGGAAGCCCGGAGCGGCGTCGACGGAGTCGATGATGATGTCGACGGCCTCCTGGTCCTCGGGCTCGCCCACGACCAGGGTGTCCTGCGGCGGGGCGGAGACGACCTCGTCCAGGCCCTCACCGGTGAAGCTCAGGCGCACCTCCTCCGGGGTGTCGTTGGCCACCCGCGCCACGAGACGCCCCGGCTCGCCCTCGTCCGCGGTCACCACCATCAGCGCCGAGACGACGATGCCGCTCCCGAGCTCCTTCACGTCCTCCCCGTCACCGGGCGCGTAGCTCGCCTGCGTGGTCTGGGGGTTGGTGAACGTGCACCCGGAGAGCACCAGCGCCGCGCACGCGGTCGCTGCGGCACGGGCGAGGGATGCGGGCACGGCGTGATGCTAGCGGGAGAGCCCCGGCGCGCTCCGAGGCTGGGCCCGCGCGTCGCCACGGGCCTCTGACCTGCGCAAACGCTGACGGCGCACGAAGGGGTGCCTCCTGAGCGTGGTATCGTCGTCGCGGCGAAAGGGGAACGCGCTGATGGCGTTCAAGGTCGGAGAAACAGTCGTCTACCCCCATCACGGGGCTGCGCTGATCGAAGAGATCAAGAACCGCAGGATCCGTGGCGAGGAGAAGATGTACCTGACGCTGAAGGTGGCTCAGGGTGATCTGACGATCGAGGTGCCGGCCGAGAACTGCGACCTCGTCGGGGTCCGCGACGTCGTGGACAAGGCGGGCGTGGACCGCGTCTTCGGGGTGCTGCGCCAGCCCTACACCGAGGAGCCGACGAACTGGTCGCGCCGCTACAAGGCGAACCTCGAGAAGCTGGCCTCGGGCGACGTCATCAAGGTGGCCGAGGTCGTGCGCGACCTGTACCGCCGCGACCAGGACCGGGGACTCTCCGCCGGCGAGAAGCGCATGCTCTCCAAGGCCCGTCAGATCCTCGTCTCCGAGCTGGCGCTCGCCGAGAAGACCGAGGAGTCGCGCGCGGAGGCGCTGCTCGACGAGGTGCTGGCGAGCTGACCGCCTCGGGCGGGCGCACCGCCTGCGTGCTGGTGGGCGCGGGCAGCGGGCAGCGGCTCGGGGCCGGCCTGCCGAAGGCCTTCGCGGTGCTCGCCGGACGCACGCTGCTCGAGCACGCCGTCGAGCGGCTGCTGGCTCCCGGGTGCCTCGACGTCGTCGTGGTCGTGGTGCCCGCCGGCATGGTGGACCGCGCTCGCCTCCTCCTGCCGGACGGCGTCCTCACCACCGCCGGTGGCCCCACGCGCACGGCGTCGGTGTCGTCCGGCGTCGCTGTGCTCCACGACCTGTGGGGGTCGCTCCCGGACCTGGCCGAGCAGTCGCACCCCGGTGCCGGTCGTGCCGGCGACGATGTCGTCCTCGTCCACGACGCCGCCCGGTGCCTGGCGCCACCGGAGCTGATCGCCCGGGTGGTCGTGGCGGTGCGCGCGGGCCACCGCGTGGTGGTCCCGGCCGTGCCCGTGCACGACACCGTGCGGGCGCTGCACCCGGGCGGGGGCAGCACCGTGGTCGACCGCTCGAGCCTGCGCGCCGTGCAGACCCCCCAGGGCTTCGATCGCGCGGTCCTCGAGGCCGCTCACGCCGGGGGTGCGTCGGCGCTGGTCACGGACGACGCGACCCTCGCCGAGGCGCTCGGGCACCCGGTGCACGTGGTGCCCGGCGCCGAAGAGGCCTTCAAGATCACCCGGCCCCTGGACCTCGCGCTGGCCGGCGCCGTGCTGGCGAGCGCTGCACCGGCCGGCGCCGTGCTGACGAGCACCCTGCCGGGGGCCCGGTGAGCACCCTGCCCCTGGTGGGCATCGGGGTCGACGTCCACCCCTTCGCCGCTCGCGACAGCGGCCGGGGCCTGTGGGTGGCCGGGCTGCTGTGGGACGACGGGCCCGGCCTGAGCGGGCACTCCGACGGTGACGTCGCCGCGCACGCCGCCTGCGACGCGCTGTTCTCCGCAGCGGGCCTCGGCGACCTCGGCCAGCACTTCGGCACCGCTGGGCCGCGGTGGGCGGGCGCGGCGGGCACCACCCTGCTGTCGGAGGCCGCCGCTCTGGTGCGCGGCGCCGGCCTGGAGATCGGCAACGTCGCCGTCCAGGTCATCGGCGTGCGCCCCCGCGTCGGGACCCGTCGCGCGGAGGCGGAGTCCGCGCTGGGGGCGGCCTGCGGGGCCCCGGTGCGGGTCTCGGCAACTACCACCGACGGGCTCGGGCTCACGGGGCGCGGTGAGGGCCTGGCGGCGATCGCGACCGCCCTGCTCGTGCCGGCCGGAGGCTGACCCGGGCGCAGCCCCGTCCCCCGGCCGGCCGCCGTCCCGTCGCCGAGCCGGCCGCCGCACGCGCCGGGGGTCGTGCGCGCTACCAGCGATCAGCGCGCACGACCCCCGGAGACCTCCGAACGCGCTCAGCCGATGAGCACGCCCTGCGTCGCGGCGCGGGCCGCGGAGAAGCGCTGCTGCGCGTCGGCCCAGTTGACGACGTTCCACCACGCCTTGATGTACTCCGGGCGGGCGTTGAGGTAGTCGAGGTAGTACGCGTGCTCCCACACGTCGATCAGCGCGATGGGCGTCAGGCCCAGCACGAGGTTCGACTGCTGGTCGAACATCTGCGCCACGACCAGGCGCTGGCCCACGGAGTCCCAGGCCAGGACGGCCCAGCCCGAGCCCTGCACCCCGGCGGCGGCGGCGGTGAAGTGGGCGCGGAACCCCTCGAAGGAGCCGAAGTCCGCGTCGATCGCGGCGGCGAGGTCGCCCGTGGGGGCGTCGCCGCCGTCGGGGGAGAGGTTGTTCCAGAACACCGAGTGGTTGACGTGCCCGCCGAGGTTGAACGCCAGGTTCTTCTCGTGCAGGTTCACCGCCGCCATCAGCGACGGGTCCCCGGAGGTGGCGGCGTCGCGTGCTGCGGCGAGCTTCTCCAGCGCGGTGTTCGCCCCGGTCACGTACGCCTGGTGGTGCTTGTCGTGGTGCAGCTCCATGATGCGACCGGAGATGTGCGGGGCCAGCGCCCCGGTGTCGTACGGCAGGTCGGGGAGGGTGTACTCGGCCATGGGTGTTCTCCGTCTCTGGATGACTCTGGGGTCTCCGGGGGTGCCGGCCGCGCGGGAGCGCGCTGGTCACCGCCCTCACCCTCCACCCTGGTCATCGCCGGGAGCAAGGGCGGGTCCTCACCGATCGCGGGCGAGCGCACCGCGCACCAGCGCCAGCGTCTCCTCGTCGTCGAGACCCGCCGCGCTGGCGTGCTGCGCCAGCACCGCGGCGCTGCGGCGCACCAGCTGGGTGCCGGTGCCGCCGGCGGGGTCGTGCGGCGCCGTGGTGGTGGCGACCACCGTGCCGGTGCGGCGGCGGCTGACGACCGCACCGGCCTGCTGCAGCTCGCTGTACGCCCGGGCCACCGTGCCCACCGCCACCCCGAGGTGCGCCGCGAGCGCGCGCACGGTCGGCAGGCGGTCGCCGGCCGCCAGGGCCCCGACGCTGATGTGGGCCCGCAGCTGGCTGCGGATCTGCTCGTACGGCGGCACGGGGGCGCCGGGGTCGACCACCACCGACGCCAGCGCCGGGCCCATCTCCGCACTCGTGCCGGAGCCCGCCTCCGGGCCCGCAGCCGCACCCGGCTCCGGTGGCAGCGCCCGTGCGCCGTCCGGTGCCGCGGTGCTCACCACGCCAGGCCGCTGCTGCTGTGGCTCGCCGGGCGGACGGCGGCGATCATCCCCGGCGACGGCAGGCACAGCACCGCTGCGGTCGCCAGGGCGTGCGCCACCGCGACCAGGAGCAGGACGGCACTGGCCCCGCTGACCAGGGCGATGGACCCGGGGCCGTCGGCGAGGGACTGCACCGCGAGCCCCGCCTGCGCCCACAGCACCCCGGCGAGCACCAGCAGCCCGGCCGTCGCCCCGCGCAGCACCCGGTGCGAGGACGCCAGGTGCGCCGGCGAGCGCCCCGCACCGGCGCCGGTGCGGGCGGAGACCGCGCGCAGGACGAGGACGACGGCGGCGAGCACGGCGGCCGTGCCGGCCAGGGCGGGCACGGCGAAGACCTCACCGGGGTAGGGGTCCGCGGTCAGCAGTGCGGTGCCACCAGCGCCCCCGCCGGCGGAGATCTGGCGCACGACGCTGCGACCGTCCGCCGCGGCCGTCAACACCCCTGTCACGGCGACGGCTGCGGTGCTGCCGGCGGCCAGCACCAGCAGGCGGTGCAGGGCGACGGCGGGGGCGGGGCCGCGCGCGACGCCGGTGCCCGGCGGTGCCGGGGCCCCGCCGGGCCCGCTGGTGGCACCGATCGGCGCGGAGCAGCCATCGGTCGCGCGCGGACGGGTCAGCTCCACGAGGGCGAGGACACCGGTGTGGGTCAGCGCGAAGGCCACCGGGGCGAGCACCAGCGGCACCCCGGCGGCGACCCCGGGGGTGCGTTCGAGCAGCACCGCGGCGCCGACGGCCCCGATCGCACCCGCGACGGCGGCGACGACACCGGTGCCCGGGCCGCCACCGCTGCCCCCGGTGCCCGGGTGCCCGCTGGCCAGCCCCGGGGCCGCGATGCCCGCGCGGTGGGCGAGCAGCACGGCGACGACCGCGCCGACCAGCCCGGCGAGCAGCACCGGGCCGAGCATGACGAAGGAGTTCACGGGGCCTCCACGCAGGTATCACCGTCGATTGACTGCAGCACTCGATACAATGCGTGGATCCGGGCGGAGTGTCAAACGGGCGGTGGCGACCCTGTGGGGGCCCGCCCGGGCTCAGTGGCCGCGGTCGATCCACTCCTGCCGGTGCGGTGCCTCCTCGCCGACCGTGGTGGTGGCGCCGTGGCCGGGGCGCACCACCGTCTCCGGTGGCAGCACCAGCAGCCGCTCGCTGATGGAGGTCACGATCTGCCCGAAGTCGCTGAAGGAGCGCCCGGTGGCACCGGGTCCCCCGGCGAAGAGGGTGTCCCCGGTGAAGACCGTCTCCAGGGCGGGCACGTAGAGGCACACCGAGCCCGGGGAGTGCCCCGGGGTGTGCAGCACGTGCACCTCCGCGCCGCCCACGGTGACCACCTCCCCGTCCTCCAGGAGCTGGTCCGGCGAGGAGGTGGGGTGGGTCAGGGTCCACAGGCCCAGGTCGGCGCGGTGCAGGGCCACCGGCGCGCCGAAGCGCTCCCCGGCGGCCGGGGCCAGCGCCACGTGGTCGTCGTGGGCGTGGGTGCACAGCACCGCGCGCACCCGCCGGCCGCCGACCACCGCGGCCAGGGCGTCGAGGTCGTGGGGGGCGTCGACGATCACGCACTCCGCGTCGTCGCCCAGGGCCCAGAGGTTGTTCTCGACGTCGAAGGTGGACCCGTCGAGGGAGAAGGTGCCGCTGGCGGTGGCGTGGTCCACGCGCACCCGCCCGGTGGGGCCCGCAGGGCCCGACGGGCTCACAGGACGACCACCGAGCGCAGCACGGCGCCGGAGCCCATCGCGGCGAAGGCCTCCTCCACGGCGTCGAGCCCGGTGGTCTCGGTGACGAAGTCCTGCAGGGGGAAGCGGCCCTGCAGCGCGAGCGCCGTCAGCACGGGGAAGTCGCGCTCGGGCAGGCAGTCGCCGTACCAGCTGCTCCTCAGCGCCCCCCCGCGGCCGAAGACGTCCAGCAGCGGCAGCTCCAGCCGCATCTCCGGCGTGGGCACCCCCACCAGCACCACGGTGCCGGCGAGGTCGCGGGCGTAGAAGGCCTGCCGGTACGTCTCGGGGCGGCCCACCGCGTCGATCACCACGTCCGCGCCGTGCCCCCCGGTCAGCGCCCGGATCGCCTCGACGGGGTCGGTCCCGCGGCTGTCGACGACGTGGGTGGCCCCGAAGCGGCGTGCGCCGTCGAGCTTCGCCGGGTCGACGTCGGCGGCGATGATCGTGGTCGCGCCGGCAAGGCGCGCCCCGGCGATCGCCGCGGTGCCGACCCCGCCGCACCCGATGACGGCCACGGAGTCACCGCGGGTGGTGCCGCCGGTGTTCACGGCGGCACCGAAGCCCGACATGATGCCGCACCCCAGGAGCCCGGCGGCGCTCGCGGGCAGCGCCGGGTCGACCTTCGTGCACTGCCCGGCGTGCACCAGGGTCTTCTCGGCGAAGGCGCCGATGTTCAGCGCCGCGGTCAGCTCCGTGCCGTCGGTCAGGGTCATGGGCGTCGCGGCGGTGCGGGTGTCGAAGCAGTACCAGGGGCGTCCGCGCCGGCACGCCCGGCACGCCCCGCACACCGCGCGCCAGTTGAGGACGACGAAGTCGCCGACGGCGACGTCCACCACCCCGTCGCCGACAGCCGAGACCACCCCGGCGGCCTCGTGGCCGAGCAGGAAGGGGAAGTCGTCGCTGATGCCGCCCTCGCGGTAGTGGACGTCGGTGCGGCACACGCCGCACGCCTGCACGTCCACGACCGCCTCACCGGGGCCGGGGTCGGGGACGACGATGTCGACGAGCTCGACGGTGGCGTCCCTGCTGCGGGCGATGACGCCCTTGACGGTGCTGGTCATGGGCGCACCGTAGACGCTGGCGCCGGGGGGCGCCCGGGCCCGCCGGTAGCCTGGGGCGGTGCCCCTGCGCCTCCACGACACCGCCACGGGAGCGGTGCGCGACCTCGTCCCGCGCACCCCCGGCGCAGTCGGGGTGTACCTGTGCGGCGCGACGGTGCAGGCCTCCCCGCACATCGGCCACCTGCGCTCGGCGATCGCCTTCGACGTGCTGGTCCGCTGGCTCGAGGCCGGTCACGGCACGGCGGTCACGATGGTCCGCAACGTCACCGACATCGACGACAAGGTGCTCGCGAAGTCGGCGGAGGCGGGCGTGCCGTGGTGGGCGTGGGCGTACCGCTACGAGCGGGAGTTCGACGCCGCGTACGCCGCGGTGGGGGTGCGGCCACCGACGTACCAGCCGCGCGCGACCGGGCACGTGCCCGACATGGTGGCGATGGTCGAGCAGCTCGTGGAGAGCGGTCACGCCTACCCCGCCCGCGACGGCAGCGGCGACGTGTACTTCGACGTCCGCTCCTGGCCCGCCTACGGGGAGCTCACCCACCAGCGCGTGGAGGACATGGCCTCGGCGCCGGACGCCGACCCGCGCGGCAAGCGCGACCCCCGCGACTTCGCGCTGTGGAAGGGCGCGAAGGA
Source organism: uncultured Quadrisphaera sp. (assembly GCA_964242735.1). GTDB lineage: Bacteria > Actinomycetota > Actinomycetes > Actinomycetales > Quadrisphaeraceae > CADCUY01. The sequence continues at coordinate 22,491 of CAXTAK010000011.1, forward strand.
GGGGGAGCCGGGCACCGCGTCGTGGTCGGCGCCCTTCGGGCGGGGACGGCCGGGCTGGCACCTGGAGTGCTCGGCGATGGCCCGGCGCTACCTCGGGCAGGCCTTCGACATCCACGCCGGTGGCCTCGACCTGCGCTTCCCCCACCACGAGAACGAGCAGGCCCAGTCCCGGGCCGCCGGTGACGGCTTCGCGGGGCTGTGGATGCACAACGGCCTCGTGCAGGTCTCGGGTCGGAAGATGGGCAAGTCGCTGGGCAACGCCCTGGCTGTCGAGCACGTCCTGGCCACCACCTCCCCGCTGGTGCTGCGCTACGCCCTCGGCGCCGCGCACTACCGCTCGGCGATCGAGCACGGGCCCCAGACGCTGGCGGACGCCGAGGCGGCGGTGGCGCGCATCGAGGCGTTCCTGCGCCGCGCCCAGGTGGCGGGGCCGGAGGTGGAGCCGGGTCGGGGCCTTCCTCCGGCGTTCGCCCGCGCCATGGACGACGACCTGAACGTGCCCGCTGCGCTGGCGGTGCTGCACGAGCACGTGCGCTCGGGCAACTCCGCGATCGATGCCGGCGACCTCGCTGCGGCTGCCTCCCAGCGGGCGCAGGTCGCTGGCATGGCCGGTGTGCTGGGGGTCGATCCGCTCGATGCGCAGTGGTCCACCAGCGTCGCGCAGTCCTCGGGGACCGACGACGCACGGGGTGCTGCCCTCGAGGTGCTCGTGGGCCATCACGTCGACCGCCGGTCGCGGGCGCGGGCTGAGGGGGACTACGAGACGGCCGACGACGTGCGCGGGATCCTCGCGGCTGCGGGCATCAGGCTGATCGACCTTCCCGGCGGAGGCACGATGCCGACCTACTCCGACACGGCTGCCACTCGCGCTGTGGCGCCTGGCACCGCTGGGAACCCGCGCCCCTCGGGCAGCTAGCGCCGCGGCCGCAGCTGTCGTGCTACTGGAGGCGAGGCCGTCTCCTCGCTCTCGACTCGACGACCTGCCGGGCGGCCTCCCGGAGGACCGCAGCGGCGGCACCCGTGTCGCAGCGGTCCTGCAGACGGTCCAGGACGTCGCTCACCGACCACGCCCGGCCCCGGCGTCCGGATCGGTCACTGCCTCCAGGGGGCTGCCACCCGGTGACCTCGGCGTCGGTGGGGCCAGCACGCATCTGCTGGAACCAGGTGGGCGGACCGCTGGTGGGCCTCCTCCTGGCTGACGCCGCGACGCTCCGGCTCGAGGGTCCCGCGGACTCCAGCTCACCCAGGACCGCGGGACCCCACACCGGCCGGTGCACGCCCTCGACGGCCGGGGGCAGCAGGAGGTCCCGCTGCGGGCTCGGGCACATCACCGAGGTGTCGAGGACGACCGCGACCACGTCGCCGTCGCGTCAGCGCGCCGACGACCGCCACCGCCCGCTGCGCCTCGTCCGAGGACGGCCGGTCCGGGGTGCATCGAGCCACCGTCAGGACGTCGGGTCCCCGAGGCGTCGGCGGGCGACCCCGTGGCGGGCGTGCGCAGCTGGCTCAGCACCGCGGCGATGTCCTCGTCCCCGTCGCTCATGGCGTCGGGAGCGGCGTGCTGCCCGCCGCGGCGCCGTCCAGTGGTCGACACCATGTGGCAACGACGTGAGCCGAACGCCGCCGACGACGATGTGCATCGGCCCGGACGTGCACCGGACGGTGTCCTGGCCGAGGTGCGGGCGCAGCGCCCTCACGATCCACCTGAGCCGGACTGGCTCTACCCTGGCGACGCGGACACAGCGCGATCGTCAGCCGGCTCACCCGCCGATGCTGTCGTCGTGACCGCCCACCCCGCCTGTCGGCACTCGACCGCTGTGACGACCTGCGCAGCACCACCAGGAGGACACGACATGGCCGGCAACTCGCAGCGCCGCGGGGCGACCCGCACCCCCGGGTCGAAGAAGGGCCCCACCGGCGGTACCGGCGGGAAGAACCGCCGGTCCCTCGAGGGTCGCGGTCCCACCCCCAAGGCCGAGGAGCGCACCAAGCACCCCGCCGCCAAGCGGGCCGCGGCGGCGGCCCGCTCCGGGCAGGGCGGGGGTGGACGCCCGTCGGCGGGTCGCGCACCGGCGGCGCGGACGTCGCCGGGTCGGGGCCCCGCCAGCCGCGGCGGTCCGCGCGGCGCCGGCTCGACCGAGGTCGTCGCCGGGCGCAACGCCGTCGTCGAGGCCCTGCGCGCGGGGGTCCCGGCGAGCTCGCTGCACCTCGCGGACCGTCTGGAGGGCGCGGGCAGCGACGACCGGGTGCGCGAGGTGCTGCGCCTGGTCACCGATCGGGGGCTCCCGGTGCTGGAGACCACCCGCGGTGACCTGGACCGCCTCGCCGATGGCGCCGTGCACCAGGGCGTGGTGCTGCGGGTGCCGCCGTACGAGTACACCGACCTGACCGACGTGATCGCCGGCGCGGAGGACCGCGGCGAGGCGCCGCTGGTCGTCGCCCTGGACTCCGTGACCGACCCCCGCAACCTCGGGGCCGTCGTCCGCTCGGCGGCGGCCTTCGGGGCGCACGGGGTGCTGGTGCCCGAGCGGCGCTCCGCGGGCATGACGGCCTCGGCGTGGAAGGTCAGCGCTGGCGCCGCGGCGCGGCTCCCGGTCGCGCGGGAGACGAACCTGACCCGGGCGCTGCAGCTGGCGCAGGAGCGGGGGTGCTTCGTGGTCGGGCTCGACGCCGACGCCGACGCCGAGCTGGGGGACGCCCAGGTCGCGCGCATCGGGGTGGGGCCGCTGGTGCTGGTCGTCGGCTCGGAGGGCAAGGGCCTCTCGCGGCTGGTGCGCGCCACGTGCGACCTGGTGGTCTCGATCCCCATGGCGGGGCAGGTCGAGTCCCTGAACGCCTCCGTCGCGGCCGGGGTGGCCCTGTACGCCGTCGCGCAGGCCCGGCGCGCCACGCCAGCGGCGGACCGCCTGGGCTGAGGCGCCCCGAGCCCGCTCCCTCGGGGCCGTGCCGCCAGCTCGTGTCGGGACCGCGCTCCCCGCAGGCGGAGTGCGGTCGCGACACCGATCAGCAGTGATACCGGTGAGGGCTTGGTGGCGGTGGGGCCCGGGCGGCGGTGAGGACTTCGCCGCGGCTGAGGGCTCCTCGACGGGCGGCCAGCTGGTCCACGGCCTGAGCGGGACGCCGAACGGGTGACGGGCGTTGAGCCGCCTGGGTGTCAGCGTGTTGGGATGACTACGGAGCGAGACGGGCTGCTGGGCCACTCAGGCGAGCGGCCCCCTGCTGGACACAGGAGGCCGCTCTCGATCCCCCGTCAGCGTTCGACCAGCGGAGGGTCACCATGAAGGTACGCGAAGCACCGACACCCGGACGAGCAGACACGCGAGGTGAGGGCTGGCGACCGCCAGTGGTCGTCCCCGCCGTCCAGGCCGTCGTCCTCGGCGGCGTCGCGGTGGTGACGCTCCTGTGGACCCGCTCACCCGAGGCGGTGCCGATCGTCGTCGCACCCCTGGTGCTGGCCTTCCACCAGGACCAGCGGTGGAGGCGCCTGGTGCCCGTGGCGGGACGTCGCCGGCGCGGCCCCGCGCCCAGCACCCCTGGGACGACGACGAGCGAGGATGACGAGGCCCCTCGCCCCCCGAGTCCGTGACCGGGCCGTCCACCGGGCGGCGGACAGCTCCACCGGCGCGCTCAGCGCCCGGGCGGCTCCCGCGGCGTCACCGGTGGTCACGGCGACGTCGGGCTCGCGGCTGCGCCGCACGCGCAGAGCCTCACCGGCTCGGGTGACGCGTGCCGACCACGGCACCGGCGTCGGGCCACAGGCCCGCGGCCACGGTCACCGCCCCCGACGCACCGAGCAGGGCGGGCCCCCGGGGTGAGCGCCGGACCACGGGAGCGTCCACGGCCTACGACCCGACCACCGGCAGCGCCGCGGTGTCGGTGCCCAGCACCGCCGCCTCGTCAGGGCGGAGCGGCAGCACCTGCTCGACGTAGGAGCCGACCGCCTCGTCCGTCGGTACGTCGCGCCCCAGCTGCTCCGACCGGTACCAGCGGTGCTCGAGCACCTCGTGGAAGACCTCCGCCGGCTCCAGCTTGGCGCGCAGCTCGCGCGGCACCGCCCGGACCACCGGTTCGAAGACCGTGCTCACCCAGTCGTGGGCCACGATCTCCTCCGGCTCGCCCTGGCGGTCGCTCGCGGCGATGTACCCGTCGAGGTCGTTGAGCAGGCGCCGGGCCTGGTTCTGCTCGGCGTCCAGCCCCGTCAGGCGCAGCAGCCGCCGCGAGTGGTGCCCCGCGTCCACGACCTTCGGCTGGATCCGCACGACCGCGCCGCCGACGTCGGTGGTGATCGCCAGCTCCCCGATGTCGAAGCCGAGGTCGTTCAGCCGCTCGATGCGGGCCTGCACCCGCCACCGCTCACCGCGCTCGAAGGCCTCGGAGTCCGTGAGCTCCGCCCACAGGGAGTGGTAGCGCCGCACGATGTGCTGCGCCGTCTCGACGGGGTCGACGACCTCGTCGAGCAGGTACCCGCTCTGCAGGTCCATCAGCTCACCGGCGATGTTGGTCATCGCCAGCTCCAGGTCGTACTCGCGCTGCCCCCGGCTGAGGGTGTTGTGCAGCTCACCGGTCTCGGCGTCGACGAGGTACGCCGCGAACTCCCCGGCGTCGCGGCGGAACAGGGTGTTCGACAGCGAGACGTCGCCCCAGAAGAAGCCCGTCAGGTGCAGCCGCACCAGGAGCACCGCGAGCGCGTCGACGAGGCGGCGCGCGGTGTCGGGGCGCAGGGCCTGGCTGAACAGGGCCCGGTACGGCAGGGAGAACTGGAGGTGCTTGGTGACCAGCGCGGGCTCGAGCTCCTCACCGCGGTCGTCGAGGCGGCCGCCGACCACCGCGAACGGCTCCACGCACGGCACCCCCAGCCGGCGGAGCATGCGCAGCATCGCGTACTCGCGGTTGGCGTAGTGCTCGCGCGTCTCCTTCACGGCGATGACCGCCGGACCGAGGCGCACGAAGCGCACGACGTGGCGGGAGATGCCGCGCGGCAGCGCCGCGAGGGTGTCCTCCGGCCAGTCCTCCAGCGCCAGCTGCCACGGCAGGTCGGGCAGGTCGAGCAGCGCCGGATCACTGGTGGCCGCGGTGATCTGCACGCTCCCGGACACCGGCAGATCCTCCCACTGCCGGGCCCCGGGCCGCGCGATGACGCCCTGGTGCACGGGGGAGCCCCGGTGTCACCCCCGGTCTTCCGAGGCGACACCGGGGCTCCCCCGTGCGCGGTGGTCCGGCGTGGCGCCGGGCCCGCTCGCGGTGGGCTCAGTCCTCGAGCCGGCGCCCGTCCTTGGTGGAGAACAGGTGCGTGTGCCCCCGCTTCGGGGTCAGGTGCAGCCGCGCGCCCTTCTCCGGGGGACGGCGCCCGTCGACCCGGCAGATCATCGGCTGCTCCTCGCCGTCGAACAGCGCGCGCCCGTAGATGTAGGCGTCAGCACCGAGCTCCTCGACGACGTCGACCTCCACGGCCAACCCGTTGTCGGAGACCTCCAGGTCCTCGGGGCGCACCCCGACGGTCACCGTCTGCGCCCCCACGCTCCCGAGGACCTCGCGGGCCACCGGGTACAGGGCGTTGCCGAAGGCGACGCCGCCGTCGACGACCTTCAGGTCGAGCAGGTTCATGGCCGGGGAGCCGATGAAGCCGGCGACGAAGACGTTGTCGGGGTGGTCGTACATGCGCCGAGGGGTGTCGACCTGCTGCAGCAGCCCGTCCTTCAGCACCGCCACGCGGTCGCCCATGGTCATGGCCTCGACCTGGTCGTGGGTCACGTACACGGTGGTGACCCCGAGGCGGCGCTGCAGCTGGGCGATCTGCGTGCGGGTCTGCACCCGCAGCTTCGCGTCCAGGTTCGACAGCGGCTCGTCCATGAGGAACACCTGCGGCTGGCGCACGATGGCGCGCCCCATGGCCACGCGCTGGCGCTGACCACCGGAGAGGGCCTTGGGCTTGCGGTCGAGGTAGTCGCTCAGGTCGAGGATCTTCGCTGCCTCGGCGACGCGGGTGCGGATCTCGTCCTTCTTGACGCCGGCGATCTTCAGGGCGAAGCCCATGTTGTCGGCGACGGACATGTGCGGGTACAGCGCGTAGTTCTGGAACACCATCGCGATGTCCCGGTCCTTGGGCTGGATGTCGGTGACGTCGCGGTCACCGATCATGATGCGACCGGAGTTGACGTCCTCCAGGCCCGCGAGCATGCGCAGGGACGTGGACTTGCCGCAGCCCGAGGGGCCGACGAGGACGAGGAACTCCCCGTCCTGGATGTCGAGGTTCAGGGCGTCGACCGCGGGGCGGTCGGAGCCGGGGTAGAGACGGCTCGCGTGGTCGAACGTGACGGTGGCCATGATCAGGTCCTCTCACCGGCAGGAACGTGCCGGACGATCCGAGTGAGGGGTGGCCGCGAGCCGGTCGGCGCGCAGCGGTCCGGATCCGCGCGTCCACCTTCGGACGCCGGTGTCCAAGGCGCAGTGTACGCACGGACTGACGCGCCACCACCCCCGGTCGCTCGACCGGGGTCGTCGCCGGGGCCGCGGGCGGCCCGGGGCGGGTGGACGTCGGACCGCCGCACCAGCGGAGCCGCATCCAGGCGGTGGTGTCCTGCGGCAGGACCGGTGCGCCGTCCCGCTCCTCCAGCGCCCCGCTGGTCAGCACCACGCGCCCGTCGGGGGACAGCACCACGGGCGCCGCCCCCGGGTCCGCCAGCACGAGCACGCCGTCGCCCGCGGTGGTCGTCACCCGCGCCGCCACGACGTCCTCGCCTCACCCCCCCGGCCGCTCCAGCCCCCCGCCCAGACCCAGGTCGCGTCGCAGGCGCGGTGCAGCGCGGTGCAGCGCGGTGCAGCTCGTGCACCCCCTCCTGGTCCGACATCGGGGCGCTGCTCGTCGGGGCCGCCTCGCCGCCGGCGTCGAGCAGGTGCAGGTACCACTGCCCGGGCTCGCCGTCGGCCTCGACGACCCGGGTCCGCGCCTCCCCGCCGAAGACGCTGCGCCGCGGTGGGCTGCGCTGGGCGCACGTCGGCGAGGACTCCATGACGTTCCCGCGCGAGCACCGCGACGAGGCGGTGCTGGTGCACGTCGCGCGCGCCGACCACCCGGCGGTCCGCCTGCCGCTGGCCCGGCTGGGGCTGTCGTCCGCCGGGGAGCTGCTCACCCTCGCGGGGTGCGACGTCGTGACGGCCGGTGGTGCGGCCGCCGGCGGCGTGGTGGAGCTGCCGGCGTGCGGCCCGGAGGCGCACGCGCACCTGCTGCCGCCCGGTCGACGGGGGTGTGGCGGTCGGGTGGGGGTGGTGCGGTCGACGTCGACGGGCGGCACGCGCGGTCGGACCCCGGGGACAGGTCGAGGTGTCCTGCGCGACCCTCCGTCCGACACGGGGTCGACCACGAGAGCTGTGGATGACCGACCGGCGTCCACAGGGGAGGTCCCTGATCCTCCGTGTGGCGGAGGGTCGTGCGGAACAGGTGCGCCACTGCCGCGTCCTCACCCTGCGTGCTCACTCCTGGTGGTGCTCACCTCCTGGCGGCGGGCACCCGCCGGCGCTGGCGGAACGCTCCTGACGCTGGGCGCGTCCTCGAAGGTGTGCATTACGTTGCTCTGCGTCACTCGACGATGAGGAGATGTCATGACCGGTGCCCCTTCCCCCCGCAGGCCCGCAGCCGTGCTCGTGCTGGTCGTGGCCCTGTCCTGCGCCCCGCTGGCCGGCGCCGCCGGGGCCGCGGCAGCACCACCGGCAGCTCCTGCAGGGGCCGGCGCGCCCGGCGCGGGGTCCCGGGGTGTCCCCGCCGCCTCCTCGCTGCGGGAGGAGCTGACCCGGGAGCGCTTCTACTTCGTCATGGCCGACCGCTTCGAGAACGGCTCCACCGCCAACGACGACGGCGGGTACGGCCCCGACCGCCTCGCCAGCGGGCTCGACCCGACGGCGAAGGGCTTCTACCACGGCGGTGACCTGCGCGGTGTCATCGACCGCCTCGACTACATCAAGGGCATGGGCACGACCGCCATCTGGCTGACCCCGTCCTTCAAGAACCGGCCGGTGCAGGGCACCGGGGACGCGACCTCCGCCGGCTACCACGGCTACTGGATCACCGACTTCACGCAGATCGACCCGCACCTGGGCACGAATGCCGATCTCGAGGAGCTGGTCGACGCCGCCCACGCCCGCGGGATGAAGGTCTTCTTCGACATCATCACCAACCACACCGCCGATGTGATCTCCTACGCCGAGGGCGCATACGGCTACGTGCCGAAGGCGCTCGAGCCGTACCGCACCGCCGCGGGCGAGCCCTTCGACGACGAGGACTTCGCCGGCACCGAGACCTTCCCCGCCCTGGACCCCAGCACCTCCTCCCCCTACACCCCCGTGCTCCCGCAGCCGGGCGACGCCACCGCGAAGGTGCCGGCGTGGCTGAACGACCCGACGCTCTACCACAACCGCGGGAACGCCCTGTTCAACGGCGGCGAGTCGGACCTGTACGGGGACTTCTCCGGCCTCGACGACCTGTTCACCGAGCACCCGCGGGTCGTCGACGGGATGACGGAGATCTACCAGGCCTGGGTCGACTCCGGCATCGACGGCTTCCGCGTCGACACCGTCAAGCACGTGAACACCGAGTTCTGGCAGGACTTCGCCCCGGCCATCGACGCCCGCGCCGCGGCGGGCGGGAACGAGGACTTCTTCGCCTTCGGCGAGGTCTACGACGCCGACCCGGCGGACCTCTCCCGCTACACCACCGAGGCCCAGCTGCAGGCCGTCCTCGACTTCGGGTTCCAGGACCGGGCCCGGGCCTTCGGCAGCGGCGGTCCGGCTGCGGACCTGCAGGAGCTCTTCGCCCTCGACGACCTGTACACCGACGCCGACAGCAACGCGTACTCCCTGCCCACGTTCCTCGGCAACCACGACATGGGCCGCATCGGGCACTTCCTCGCCCAGGACGGCGCCAGCGGCGACGAGCTGCTCGCCCGCGACCGGATGCTGCACTCCCTGATGTACCTCGTCCGCGGCCAACCGGTCGTCTACTACGGCGACGAGCAGGGCTTCGTGGGCGACGGCGGCGACCAGGACGCGCGCCAGGACATGTTCGCCTCGGAGGTCGCGACGTACAACGACGACGACCTCATCGGCACCGATGCCACCACCGCCGCGTCCAGCTTCGACCCCCAGCACCCGCTGTACCGCTGGGTCTCGGAGCTGGCGGCCCTGCGCGAGCGGTACCCGGCGCTGGCCGACGGGGCGCAGCTCCCGCGGTACGCCAGCGAGGGCCCGGGCGTCTTCGCCGTCAGCCGCATCTCCGACGCCGAGGACGTCGAGCACCTGGTGGCGGTGAACAACGCGGAGGTCGCGCAGACGGTCACCTTCGAGACCGCGAGCGAGCGCACCACCTTCCGGGGCGTGTGGCCGGCGGGCACCGAGAAGGCTCGCTCGAGCGCGACCGGGGCGGTGACGGTGACCGTGCCGCCCCTGTCGGCCGTGGTGTGGCGGGCCGACCGGCCGCTGGCGAACACCCGCAGGGCGAGCGCCCCGGTGTTCACCGGCCCCGTCGCGGCCGGCGTCGTGGCCGGTCGCGCGGAGGTGGGGGTCACCGTGCCCGGGGACGGGTTGAACCAGGTCACCTTCGCCCACCGCCCGGCCGGCGCGGCGGGATCAGCGGGGTGGACCGTGCTGGGCACCGACGACAACGCGCCGTACCGGGTGTTCCACGACGTCGGCGCCGTCGCGGAGGGCACGGAGCTGGAGTACCGGGCGGTCGTCAGGGACCACGCGGGCAAGGTCGCTGCGGCGTCCGCTGCGGCGGTGGTCGGCCCGCCGCCCGCTCCGGTCGTCCCGCCCGTCGCGCAGCCGTCGTCGGTGACGGTGGCGGGTGACCTGAACAGCGAGATGGGCTGCGCGTCGGACTGGGCGCCGGCGTGCGAGCAGGGGCGGATGACCCTCGACGCGGCGACGGGGCTGTGGCAGCTGACCGCGGACCTGCCCGCCGGCGCCTGGGAGTACAAGATCGCCATCGACGGGTCGTGGGACGTCGACCACGGAGCCGGTGGGGCGCCTGGTGGGGCGAACATCGCGCTGACCACCGCCGGCGGCCCCGTCACCTTCACCTACGACCACACCACCCACTTGGTCACCACCGGCTGACCGACCGGTGAGCACCCCCGGGGAGGGGGCCGCGCTCAGCGGCTCCGGCGCAGGTCGGCCAGGGCGCCGAGGACCACCGCGAACGCCTCCGGGTCCGCCACGCGGTGCTCCGCGGCGCTCTCGCCGGGTCCCACCTTCACCCCGACGTCGTGCCCGCGCCGCAGGGTGCGCAGCGCGGTCTCGTCGGTGACGTCGTCGCCGGCGAACAGCACCGCGTCGACGTCCAGGCGCCGTCGCAACCCGGCGACCGCCTCGCCCTTGGAGACCTCCACGACCGCCAGCTCCACGAGCGCCTTCCCGGTCATCGCGTGCACCCCGGGCCGTGCGGCCGGCCCGGCCAGCACCGCGCGCGCGGCCCGCTCGGCCACGTCGGGCGCCGCGCGCCGGGTGTGCAGCACCACGCCCGCCGGCTTGAGCTCCGCCGCCGTGCCCGGGTGCGCGGCGACGACCGCCTCCACGTCGGCGACCGCCGTCGCCAGCAGCGCCAGCGCCGCGTCGTCTAGCTCGACGTCGGTGCCCTCCACCTCGGCGCCGTGGCTGGCGACGAGCACCACGCCGGCCGGGGGCTGCGCGGCGGCGCGCAGCGAGGCGAGGGAGCGCCCGCTGACCAGCGCCACGTGCACGCCCGGTGCGCCCGCCAGGGCGGCCACCGCCGCCGCCGACCCCGGCAGTGCCCGTGCGGCGGCGGCGTCGTCGACGATCGGGGCGAGGACCCCGTCGAAGTCCAGGGCGACGAGCACCCCGGGCAGCGCCGCGAGGGCCCGCAGCGCGGCGCCCAGTGCCGGGTCGAGCGCGCCGCTCACGCGGCGCCGCCGGACGCGGACGCCGCCGTCGCACCGCTGCGCTGGTGGCCCAGCGCGCTGAGGAACTCCGAGGCCCAGCGGGTCACGTCGTGCTCCAGCACCCGGCGGCGCAGCGCCCGCATGCGCCGGGTCTGCTCCCGGGGAGGCATCGTCAGGGCCCGCATGATCGAGTCCTTGAGGGCGTTGATGTCGTGGGGGTTGACCAGCAGCGCCTGGGTCAGCTCGTCGGCGGCTCCGGTGAACTCGCTCAGCACGAGCACTCCGAGCTCGTCGTGGCGCGAAGCGATGTACTCCTTCGCCACGAGGTTCATGCCGTCGCGCAGGGCGGTGACGAGCATGACGTCGGCCGCACGGTACAGCGCCGCCATCTCCGTGCGGGGCTGGCTGTGGTGCAGGTAGTGGATGGCGGGACGCCCGATGGTGCCGTGGTCGCCGTTGATGCGACCGACGGTGAGCTCGATCTCGTCGCGCAGGGCCATGTAGCTCGCGACCCGCTCGCGACTCGGCGTGGCGACCTGCACCAGCACGGTGTCATCGGGGTCGATGGCGCCGTCGGCGATCAGCTCCCCGTAGGCCTTCAGCCGGTGCGTGATGCCCTTGGTGTAGTCGAGGCGGTCCACGCCCAGGAGCAGCTTGCGCGGCGCCCCCAGGTCGAAGCGCACCTCGGCGACGCGAGCGCCGGTGGCCTCGGTGCGGGCGAGCGCGTCGACGCTGCCCGAGTCGATGGAGATGGGGAACGCGGTGGCCCGCACGGTCCGGCGGACCCCGCCGACCTCCACCACCACCTCCTGGCGCCGGGTCGTCAGCCCCTTCGCCCGCCGGCAGGCCCGGAGGAAGTTGTTCGCGTCCGACATGCGCTGGAAGCCGACGAGGTCGGCGCCGAGCAGCCCGTCGAGCACCTGGGAGCGCCACGGCAGCTGGGCGAAGATCTCGTACGGGGGGAAGGGGATGTGGTTGAAGAAGCCGATGCGCAGGTCGGGGCGGCGCTCGCGCAGCATCGAGGGCACCAGCTGCAGCTGGTAGTCCTGCACCCACACCGTGGCGCCGGAGGACGCCTGCGCCGCGGCGGCGTCGGCGAACCGCGCGTTGACGGTCGTGTACGCGTCCCACCACTCCCGGTGGAACCTCGGCGGGGCGATGACGTCGTGGTAGAGGGGCCACAGGGTGCCGTTGGAGAACCCCTCGTAGTACTCCTCGACCTCGGCGGCGCTCAGCGGCACCGGCACCAGGCGCATGCCGGCCTCGTCGAAGGGGTCCGGCGTCGTCGCTGCGCCGCCGCCGGCACCCTCGTCGGTGTCGCCCGACCACCCCACCCACGCGCCGTCGGCGCTGCGCATCACCGGTTCCATGGCGGTGACGAGCCCCCCGGGCGAGGTGCGCCAGGACGCCGTGCCGTCGGGACTGACCACCCGGTCGACGGGCAGCCGGTTGGCGACGACGACGAAGTCGTACTCCCCTGCCACCGGACCCCCTCGCGCGGCGCTCGCGGGCGCGGGCGCTGACGGGACCAGGCTACGCAGCGCGGCGCGCACTGCACCGCGGGCCGCCAGCGTGCTTCGATGGGGTGCATGGATGCCGCCGCTCGCGCGGGCCGACGGCGATGAGCCCGAGGCGCCTCGGCCCCTACCGCCTGGTGCACGAGGTCGGCGGCGGGGGCATGGGCGTGGTGCACCTGGCCCTGGACGCCGACGACCGCGCCGTCGCCCTGAAGGTGCTGCGCCCGCACCTGGCCGCCGATCCGCAGGCGCGGGCGCGCCTGGCGCGCGAGGCCGACACCCTGCGGCTGGTGCGCTCACCGCGCGTCGCCGAGGTGCTCGACACCGATCCCGATGCCGAGCCGCCGTACATCGTCACCCAGTACGTGCCCGCACCGCCGCTGGACGAGCACGTCGCCGCCGTCGGGGCCCTGCGCGGGCGTGACCTGGCGCGGCTGGGGCTCGGGCTCGGTGAGGCCCTGGCGGCGATCCACCGCGCGGGGGTGGTGCACCGCGACCTCAAGCCCGGCAACGTGCTCGTCGACGACGGCGACCCCGTGGTCATCGACTTCGGGATCGCGCAGATCGCCGACGACGTGCGCCTGACCAGCGCCGGGCTGGTCATGGGCACGCCCGGCTACCTCTCCCCGGAGGTCATCGACGGGGCGCCCGTCTCGGTGGCGGGCGACTGGTGGGGGTGGGCGGCCACGGTGCTCTTCGCGGCCACCGCCCGGCCGCCGTTCGGCACCGGGCCCCTCGAGGCCGTGCTGGCGCGGGTGCACGGCGGCGCTCCCGACACCCGTGGCGTCGAGGAGCCCTTCGCGGCGATGCTCACCGCGGCCCTGGCCCCGGACCCCGCCGACCGGCCCACCCCGCGGGCGCTGCGCGAGGCGCTGCAGGGCGTGGGGGAGGCCGCCGTCGACACCGGCTGGGACGGCGGCAGCGTGCGCGGGTCCGCGCTGCCCGGGCCGGTGGTGGGCCCACCCGTGGTGGGGGGCGCCGTGACCGCGGTGCTGCCCGCCGCAGCGCTCCTGCGGAGCGCGCCAGCTCCCTCCTCCGCGTCGACGGCGACGTCGCCGCTGACCACGGCGCTCCCGCCGTCCACCTCCACCTCCACCTCCGCGCCTGCGCCGGTGGTGGCCGCCGCGGCTCCACCGACCGTGGCCCTGGACGCCGCTCCGGCGCGCGCTCCCGACGCCGCCGCGACCACGCCGCTCACCGTCGCCCGCCCCGCCCCCCCTCCAGCACCACCGGCGACACCGGTGCCCGCGGCCCCACCGACGCAGGCGGCCCCACCGACGCAGGCGGTGGCGCCCCACCCGCTCCCCGGGCCCGTCCCGGTCACCGAGACCGTCCCCGCCACCCGGCACCGGCCACCGCCACCGGACGGCGGTCTGCCCGTGCCCCAGGACGCCCCGGCGCCGCCGCGCCGGACCTCACGGACCGGCGTCCTGCTGCTCCTGCTGGCCGCGCTGGCCGCCGTCGCGGCCGTCACCCCGGTGTGGGCGGTGATCCTGCTCGCCGGCGCCTCGGTGGTGGCCCGCACCGTCGACCGCGCCCACGGGGGCTGGTCGCGGCGCCGGACCGCGCACGGCCCGCGGGCCTCAGACACCGCACGGACCGCTGCCTCGGTGCCCGCGCACCTGCTCGCCGCCGCGGCGTCCACCGCGGTCGCCCTGGTCCTGCCCGTGCTGATGGGGGTCAGCGCGGCCTTCCTGCTCGCGTGGGCCCTCGACCCGAGCGCTGCCGCGGCCCCCGGCTCGTCCCTGCCGATCGCCGTCGGGACGGTCACCGGCGCCCTCACCGCCTGGTGGGGACCGGGCGGGACGAGGCTGCGGCGAGGTGCCCGGCAGGTGGTGATGGCGGTGAGCCCACCGCCGCACGGGCCCACGGTGGCCGCGGGCGTGCTGGTGCTGCTGGTGGTCGCGGCGGTCACCGTCGTGGCCCAGAACGACGGTCGACCCGACTGGGCGCCGCTGCCCGGTCCACCCCTGGCGGCCGCGTCCGGGTCGTGACGCCGGTCATGGCGGGCCCTCGGCTAGCGTCGGCCCGTGTTCGCCGTGGGGACTGCCGTGAGGGTGCGCCGAGGGGTCGGCGCCGTGCTCCTGGTGCTCCTGTCACTGATCGTCCCAGTCGGTCCCGCGAGCGCCCACACCGCGCTGGTCTCCTCCGCCCCCGCCGACACCGAGGTGCTGCCGCTGCCACCGGCGCAGCTGGTGCTCGTGCTCACCCAGGACGTGGCGCCGCTGGGCGCCGAGGCGGTGGTCACCGGTGGCGACGGGGCGCCCGTGGCCGTCACCGGCGCGAGCGTGGACGGCGCCACGGTCACCTGGGCCCTGGATGCCGCAGTGCCTGCCGGGCGGTACACCGTCCGGTGGCGGGTGGTCGCCGCGGACGGGCACCCCGTGGAGGGACAGCTCTCCTACGAGGCGACGGGCGCGGGAGTGCCGGACCCCGTGACCCCGACCGAGCCCGAGCTGACCGGCACGACCGAGCGAACCGGACCGGCTGTCACGGCTGGCGCCGGCCCCGACGGGCCTGCCGGCCCCGCCACCCAGGTGCTGCGCGGGTGGGGCGGGTCAGCAGTGCCGTGGGTGGTGGCAGCGCTCGCCGCCGCGGCCGCTGCCACCGCGGTGCTCACACGGCGACGGCGCTCGCAGGCGCTGCGGTGACTACCCTGGTACCGCCGCCCCCCGGCGGTCCGGCCAGCATGGCGCAACTGGTAGCGCACCTGTCTTGTAAACAGGGGGTTGCGGGTTCGAGTCCCGCTGCTGGCCCTCCCGCGCGCAGACCTTCACCATGAGCCCCCGGCACGACCACCACGGGCACCACCAGGGGGCGCCCACCGGCGACCAGCACCGCGGGGCCCTCGTGGCCGCGCTGTGCATCACCACCGGTGTGCTCGTGGCCGCGGCCGTCGGCGCCGTCCTGACCGGCAGCCTCGCCCTGCTGGCCGACGCCGGCCACGTGCTCACCGACGCGGCCGGGCTGCTCGTCGCGGTGATCGCCGCGACCCTGGCGTCTCGACCCGCGACCAAGCGGCGCACCTGGGGGCTGCAGCGCGCGGAGGTGCTCGCTGCGACCCTGCAGGCCGCGCTGCTCCTGGCGGTGGGTGTGTCGGTGATCGTCGAGGGCGTGCGCCGCCTCGTCGATCCCCCCGAGGTCGCCGCCGGGGGGATGCTCGTCTTCGGCGTGGTCGGCCTGCTCGGCAACGCCGCCTCGCTGCTGGTGCTCAGGAGGGCCGGCTCGACCAGCCTCAACGTCCGCGCCGCGACCCTGGAGGTCCTCAACGACGCCCTCGGCTCCGTCGCGGTCGTCGTCGCCGCCGTGGTCATCGCCACCACCGGCTGGCTGCGCGCCGACGCCGTCGTCTCGGTGCTCATCGGGGTGCTGATCATCCCGCGCACCACCGCCCTGCTCCGCGAGACGGTCGACGTGCTCCTCGAGACGGCCCCGCGCGGCCTGGACCTCGACGAGGTGCGCGCGCACCTGCTGCGCCTGCCCCGCGTGGTCGGCGTCCACGACCTGCACGCCTCGCGGATCGCCGCCGACCTGCCGGTGCTGACCGCCCACGTCGTGCTCGACGACGCGTGCTTCAGCGACGGGCACGCCCCGGCGGTGCTCGACGTCCTGCAGGCGTGCGTCAGCCAGCACTTCCCGGTCAGCGTCGTGCACTCCACCTTCCAGCTGGAGAGCGCTAGCCACGCGGACCACGAGCACGACGTCCACGCCTGAGTGCAGCGGACGCCCGGCACCCCGGGATCCGCGGGGGGTCTTGCGGCGGGGGTGCCCGCTCTGTCAGGGTTCTGCCATGAGGTCCCGCTCGCGCCGAGCGGCGCCCGGCTGGTGGTGCGCAACGCCGCGTGCCGCTGGGAGGCGGAGGGGTGTCGGCCGCTCCTGACGGCCGCGCCGCGCAGACCGGGGTCATCGGCGTGGTGGTCCACCCCGGGGGGCTCGCGCACGGCTCCCTCGCGATCCTGCAGGAGTGGATGGCCGCCCGCCGGCTCCCCCTCGTGGCCCGGGAGGGCGACCGGCGCATCCTCGGTGCCCACCCCGCCGGCGCGGACGGCCCCGGGGCCGCTGCGCACGGGGCCGACGGGGCCGGGTCGCTGCGCGTCGTCCGCGACACCGCCTTCACCGCCGTGGTGCAGGCGGTGGTCGCGCTCGGCGGCGACGTCGCCGTGCGCGCCGCCCTGCGCGCCCTCGCGGCGCACCCCGTCCCGGTCCTCGGCGTCCATGACGACCCGGGCCTCCTCACCGCCGCCCGCCCCGACGAGCTCGACCGCGCCCTCACCCTCCTGGTCGGGGGGCTCTTCACCGTCGAGGCCCACCACGGGCTGCGCCTGCAGCGCGACGGTGCGCCGGGCGCGGGTCTGCTGGTGCCGTCGGTGGTCTTCGACGACGCGGTCCTGACCGGAGGCGGGGACGGTCTCGTCGCGGACCTGGAGGTCAACGGGCAGCGCGTCGGCTCCTACGACTGCGAGGCGGTCGTGGTGGCCACGTCCACCGGGTCCACCGCTGCCAGCTACGCCGCCGGGGGGCCCGTGCTCTCCCCGTCCCTGGTGGGGACGGTGATCACGCCGGTGGGTCCCGCGTCGGGCATCGCGCGGCCGGTGGTGATCGCCGCCGCCGACGTGGTGCGTCTGCGCCTGCCATCGCCGCGCGCCGCGGACGTGGTGGTGGACGGCGCGCCCGCCGGCGCCGTGTCGCCGGGGGAGGCCGTGGTGGTCAGGCCGCTCCTCGCCCCGGGGCAGGTGGTGCGCCTGCACCCCGGCACCCGCGACCAGCGCGACAGGGTGCGACCCGGTCTGCTGAACCTGCCGCTGCGCCGTGACCAGCTGCACGAGGTGGTGCCGCTAGGACTGCGGCGCAGCGCTCACTGACCGCGCGACGGCGGCCGGGCAGCACCGACGGCACCGCCCACTACCCTCGCCCGCGTGCTGGAGGTCGTGGCCGTCGAGGGTTACCGCTCCCTGCGCCGCCTGGTGGTGCCCCTGTCGCAGCTGACGGTGGTCACCGGCGCCAACGGCTCGGGCAAGTCCAGCCTCTACCGGGTGCTGAGGCTGCTGGCCGCCGCCGCTCGGGGCGGCGCGGTCGCGGCACTGGCCGCTGAGGGGGGTCTGGCCTCGGTGCTGTGGGCGGGGCCCGAGTCGCTCGGGCGCGGTGTGCGCGAGGGCCGCCACCCCGTGCAGGGGACGGTGCGCCGGGCGCCCCACGCCCTGCGCGTGGGCTTCGCCGGCGACGAGTACGGGTACGCGCTCGACCTGGGGCTGCCCGCCCCCAGCGGCGGGTCGATGTTCACGCGCGACCCCCACGTCAAGAGGGAGGCGGTGTGGGCGGGGCCGGTGCTGCGCCCGGCGTCGCTGCTGACCGACCGGCGCGGGCAGGTCGTGCGGTGGCGCGACCGCCACGGCGCCTGGGTCGACTCCGGCCGCCAGCTGCGGCCCGTGGACAGCATCCTGGCCGAGCTCGCCGACCCGGTGGCGGCGCCGGAGGTGCTGGCGGTGCGCGAGCAGGTGCGCTCGTGGCGCTTCTACGACACGTTCCGCACCGACCCCGCCGCGCCGGCGCGAGGCGCGCACCCCGGCACGTCCACCACGGTGGTCGCCGACGACGGGGCGGACCTGGCCTCGGCGCTGCAGACCCTGCGCGAGCTCGACCGCGGCCGCGCCCTCGACGAGGCGGTGGAGCGCGCCTTCCCCGGCAGCCGCCTGGAGGTCACCGACTCCGACGGTCTGTTCTCCCTGCGCCTGCACCAGCACGGTCTGCTGCGCCCCCTGAGCGCACCGGAGCTGTCCGACGGCACGCTGCGCTACCTGCTGTGGACGGCGGCCCTGCTGACCTCGCGCCCGCCGCGGCTGTTCGTCCTCAACGAACCCGAGACCAGCCTGCACCCGGACCTGCTCACCCCCCTGGCCCACCTCGTCGCCGAGGCCGCCGCGCGCACCCAGACCGTGGTCGTCACCCACTCCGACGCCCTGCGCGCCGCTCTCGAGGACGCAGGTCGGGCGGTGGAGAGGCGCGCGGTCACGCTCGTCAAGGACCTCGGTGAGAGCACCGTCCAGGGGCAGGGGCGCCTCGACGAGCCGGCCTGGCACTGGCCCGAGCGCTGAGACCGCCGGCTCCCGGGCGGTGGTGCCGGGCTCGGGAGGAGGGACCTCAGCGGACCAGCAGGTTGAGCAGCAGGGTCAGGCCCACCGACGCGACGACGGAGACCAGGATCATGGCGAGGCAGCCCGGTGCACCCCCGACGGGCCTGATCCTCACCGGGTGCCCCCTGGATGAGATCGCGGAACTCGTGCTGTCAGGTCGGTCACCCGCCCGAGTGTGCGTCGCGGGGCGCACGTCCGCACGACGGGCGCCGCGCGACCGCCCGGTACTCAGGTCGTGGGGCGACAGAACGACGAGGACCCGCCCCCTGGGGGACGGGCCCTCGTCGGTCACCGGCTGTGCCGTGCGGGCCGGGCGCCCGTCGGGACGACCCCGTCAGGGCCGGCCCCGCGCCCTGCCGTCAGGACCGGCGAGCCTGGGCCTGCGCGTCCTTGGCCTCGCCCTGCACGTGCTTGGCGGCCGACAGCCCCTCGCTGGCCACGGCGCCCGCAGCCTTCAGCGCCGTGTCCTTCACGCTCGCCAGGACCGAGTCCTGAGCGGAGCTCTTGACGTTGCCGGCGATGTCCTGGGCGATCTCCTTGACCGGAGCCGCCAGCGAGCCGGCGCTGTCCTTGAGCTGGGAGGCCAGCTGCTGCTCCCTGCGGCTCGCCGGGATCAGCGAGCCGAGCAACCACCCGGCGCCGAGGGCGATGAGCCCGGCGGCGAGCGGGTTGCCCCGCGAGGCCGACCGCAGCTTGGCCGGCGCCTGCGCGGCGGCGTCCTTGGCGCTGCTGGCAGCGCCGCTGACGTGCTGCAGGCCGCCCGGACCGCTGGAGCCGGTGGAGGAGCGCCCACCACCGACCTTGTCGCTCACGGAGTCCTTCAGGTCCCCGGCCTTGCCCGTCACGGTGTCCTTCATGTCTGCAGCCTTCCCGGTCACGGTGTCCTTCACGTCCTCGGCCTTGCCGGTGACGGTGTCCACGAGGTCGTCGGCCGTGCCCATCACCCTGTCCTTGACAGAGGAGACGGCGCCCTTGACCTTGTCGGTCTGGCGCTTCGCGACGTTGGCGGGCGCCACGTGCTCGGTCAGCGCGTCCACGTCGTTGCTGAGGTTCGTGCGCGTGCGGTCGATCTCTGCGCGGAGCTGCTCGGGATCGGTGCTCATAGGTTCTTCTCCTCCTGGCCCTTCAGGGCGTTGGGTGCCTTCTTGACCGTCTCGGCGGTCCTCGGCAGACCGTCGACCTGCTTCAGCTGCTTGAGCCCCACCGCGGCCAGGACCCCCGCGACGATCGCCCAGAGGATCGCCACGACGATCGCTGACAGCCCGTTGCTGTCGAACAGGTTGCCCAGGGCCCACCACAGGGCGATGGACAGGAACAGCAGCACGAAGTGACCGCCGACGGCAGCGCCGGCCAGCATGCCGGCGCCCTTCCCGGCCTTCTTCGCCGAGACGGTGGCCTCGGCCTTCGCCAGCGCCACCTCCTGGCGGATCAGGGTCGAGATGTCCTCGGTGACGTGGCCGAACAGCTCGCCCACCGAGGGGGCGTCCGCGGTGGAGGTGCCGGAGGAGGAGCTGCCGGCGCTGTGGCCGACCCCGGAGACCTGGCTCACCGGTAGGTCTCGCCGGTGGTGCCCTGGCTGCCACTCACGGTGGTGGGGTAGGTCGTGGACGTGGTGTAGGCGTCACCGGCGGTCGTGGCGACGCCCGGTGTGCCCGACGCGGTGGTGTACGCGCCGGAGGCGGAGTAGGCATCGCGCCCTGTCGAGGGGGACGAGTCGCCGGCCGGGTGCGCACCGGTCGAGCCGGACGCATCGCTGGCCGAGGCGTCGTGCGCGTTGGCCGCCGTGCCGCGGGTCAGGCGACCTGCGACGAGCCCGAGGACGCTCGCGGCCGCGAGGAACGCGCCCGGCCTGCGCCGCGCGAAGGCCGTCACGTCCTGCAGCAGCTCACCGGGCTCCTTGTCGTCGAGCCAGGTCGCCACGCCGTTCACGCGCTGCGAGGCCTGGCGCGCGAGACCGCCGACCACACCCGACTGCTGCTCGCCGCCGATGGAGCTCAGCTGCTCGCCGAAGGTCGCGATGCCGGTGGCCGCACGGTGCTTCTGCTGGGTCAGCTGGGTCCCGACCTCGTCACGGCTCTGGGCGAGGATGTTCTTCGCCTGGCGGCCCGCCTCCTGGGCGACGCCGGCCACCTGGTCCTTGGCCACCCCGGCCACGTGGGCCCCCGACTGCTTGGCCTCCTCGCCCACGCGGGCGGCCTGGTCCTTGACGCCACCGGTGGTCGAGCCGGAGGGGTCGCGGTAGGCGGTGGGCGGGGCGTCCGGACGGGTGTAACCCGGGGAATCGGTCAAGGGGTCCTCCTGGAGACGAGTGGCGTAGCTGGGCCGGCAGGGCGCGACACCACTGCCGGACTGCCGTGGATCACCGCACAGCCTTGCACCGTAAGCCGGTCGTGCAACCCGGGCTCGTCGGATCGGCTCAACGGCGGTTGATGATGATGCCCTCCATCCGGTCCAGGAGGTTCTCCAGGGACTCCTCGAACTCCACGCCGGCGCGGTCCTCGGCGAGCAGCGCCCCGAGGCGCCGCAGCGTGGGGTACGCGTCGAGCACGGCGGCCACCTCACCCGCGGTCGGCGGCTCCTGGTCGTCCAGGGGGCCGAACTCCGCCCCCAGCCCGGAGACCTCCAGGAGGAGGTGGCCGAGCAGGAAGCTGTTGAAGGCCCGGTAGGCGTCGGACGCCGCCCGGTCGCTGAAGCCGCTGGAGGTGAGCGCGTCGAGGAAGGCGTCGATCCACCGCAGGCTGCGCAGCGGCGGGCGGATCCACGGCGCGGACGGAGGGCGGCTGGCCACCAGCGGGAAGGTGCGGGGGTGGGCGAGGGCCAGTCGTCGGACGCCGTGGGCGAGCCTGATCAGGAAGTCCTGCCACCCGTGTCGAGGGGCGAGGAAGACCTCGGGGTCGCCGTAGAGCTCGTCGATGACGTGCTCGACCACGGCGTCGAGCAGCGCCTCGCGGCTGGGCAGGTAGCGGTAGAGCGACATCGCCTCCACGCCGAGGCTCGCACCCAGCTCTCGCATGGTGAGCTCCTTGAGGCCGTGCTCCTCGATGTAGGAGAGGGCGGCGACGACGATGCGCTGGCGGCTGAGGCCAGCTGACTCGGCCATCCCCCATGGGATCATGGAGCCAGGAGCCCGGCGAGCCGGGCCGCGACGAAGACCGGCCGACGAGGTGTGAGACGACCCGTCATGGGGTATTGACCAGAGGTGACGCACACGGCCGTCCGTGCGCCCGGCGCTCAGTGCCCCAGACGGGGGCTGGCGTCAGCTGCTCGGACGTGGTTCGGTGTGCGCGGTCCACTTACACGGTAAGATCATGAGCCGCGGCTCACGGAGGAGAACGACGACGATGGTTGACTTCAGCGCAGTCCGCGGCGGCACCGCCTACGACAACGACGGCAGCAAGATCGGCAGCATCGACGAGATCTACACCGACAAGGACACCGGCGAGCCCACGTTCGCCACCGTGCACATGGGTCTGTTCGGCACCCGCACGACCTTCGTCCCCCTCGACGACGCCACGGTCCAGGGCGACGACCTCCGCGTGCCCTACACGAAGGCGATGGTCAAGGACGCGCCGAACGTCGACCCCGACATGGACATCTCCGACGAGGAGCAGGACCGGCTGTACGCCCACTACGGGCTGACGGGCCACTCCGGCGCCGGCACCACCACCGGCTACGACACCATCGGGTCCGCGAGCACCACCGGTACGACGGCCGCCGCCGGCCACGACACGACCGCCCGCGCCACCACCCCCCGCGACACCACGGTGGGTGACGACGATGCGATGACCCGCTCGGAGGAGCGGCTCCGCGTCGGCGTGGCTCGCCAGGAGGCCGGCCGCGCCCGCCTGCGCAAGTACGTCGTGACCGAGCAGCAGACCGCCAACGTGCAGGTCTCCCACGAGGAGCTGCGCATCGAGCGCGAGCCGATCACCGAGGCCAACCGCGACCGCGCCTACGACGGCCCGGCCATCTCCGAGGAGGTCCACGAGGTCGTCCTCCACGAGGAGCACGCCGTCGTCGACAAGGAGGTCGTGCCCGTCGAGCGCATCCGGCTCGGCAAGGAGGTCGTCACCGAGACGGAGACCGTCTCCGAGCAGGTGCGCAAGGAGCAGATCGAGCTCGACGCCCCCGACAGCGTGAACGTCCGCGGTCAGGGCACAACGGGACGCCGCGACAACATCTGAGCCCCAGCGGGGAACGATCCCGTCGGACCCACAGGGTCCACCGCTCCACCTGATCACCAGGAGGGCCCGCCCCACGGGGCGGGCCCTCGTCGCGTGCCGGCACCCCGACGTGCCTGGGAGGTGTCCACCACCTGCGTCGCCTGCGGGGAGCACGTGCACGCACGTCCACCAACCCGACGCCACGCGCTACCGAGCACACACCTGTGCAGCGAACGGCATCGAACCCCGAGGCCGGTCAGACGGACCACCCACCTGCACAGCGTCCTCGCCAGTCACCGTGCTCGCGCTGCCCCCGGACAGCACCTCGTCGAGCGGCGTCGCGAACTCGAGCCGTCACCACGCCATCTGGTCACCGAGCGTGGGCTCAGGGTCCGCCTGCGGCCCTGAGCGTCAGGGACCGCAGCCCGGACGGGCGGGGGTGGGCGGGCTCAGCGGGCGGAACGGTCGAGCGGGTCGAGCTCGACGCGCTCGAGGCGCACGTCCTGGGCGACCCGGACGGTCTCGGCGATGTCGACCACGGAGACGTGGACCCGCTCGACCGGCACGAGCTCCACGTCGACGATGAGGCGCTCCTCACGCAGGACCACCTCGATCGCGGGAGGTGCGGTCGTCGGACCGAGGTCGCGGGCGCCTGAGGTGGGGGCGACCGGCTCGCGCTCGATGCGCAGCACCTCGCGGCGGACGTCGAACGTGCGGGTGACCTGCTCCACCACGACGTCGCGGTGGATGCGGATGCGCTCGGCGGGGGCGCGGGTGGTCCCGACGAGCAGGCGCTCCTCGGAGCGCACCACCTCCAGGGTCCCTCCGTCAGCGACCCCGTCGGTGTCACCGGTGGTGGTCGCAGGAGCGCCGGCGGTGGCGGGAGCGCGGTGGCGGGCTCGCGCGGCGGCGCCGTCGTCGAAGGACGGGTCCGGCGCGGTGGGGTCCTGCACGTGAGCTCCTCGGATCGGTGGGTCCTGCCCGGCCAGGCTAGCGGTGCGCGCTGGTCCCGCCCGTCGGCGCGGGGTGTCAGCTGCTCGGGTCCTGTGCCTCGTCGGCCTGGAGGTCGTCGGCCGGCCCGCCGTGCTGGTCGCCTCCCCCTGAGGAGTCGATCCCGCGCTCGGTGGGGTCGGTGCTCAGGTCGTCCTCGACGGTCAGCCCGCCCAGCTGGGTGGTGCCGGCGTCGGCGTCGGGCCCCTCGGGACCTGGGGGCGGGGGCGTGGCAGCGGTCATGGAGGGGACCTACCCCCGGTCGGGGTGGGCATGCCCCCGCGCGTCCTGCCACACCGCCGCGCACCGGGGCACCGCGATCCCGCAGTGCCCCGGTGCTCCCTGCGACCCTCGCCGAGTCCCGGCGGCCCGGGCCCCGGCGCCGGAGGCGGGCCCTCAGGCCATGGCGCCGGCGGCGCGGGTGCTGCCGGTGGCGTCCACGGACCCCGTCGGGCCGTAGGTGGCGGTCGGCTCGGCCATCTCCAGGTCTGCGACGGCCTGGATCAGCGCGAGCAGCTCGGCGTCGAGGCCGGGGGAGAACTCCTCCATGCGCTCCTCGGCGATGGTGATCGGTGTGCCGGCGGGGGCCTGCTCGGTGGCGGTCAGCTCAGTGCCGTCACCTGAGGGGGATGCACCCTGGAAGATCTTCCCCGCCAGGGACTGGCCGGTGAGGTCGAAGGAGTACTGCTTGCTCTGCAGGCCCTTGTCGAGGAGCAGCTTGACCTCGGGGTAGCGCTCGGCGTTGGTCTTCGGGATCGGCAGCACCGTCCGCGCGTTGACGCCGAGGGTCTCCAGCGCCTTGGCGAAGGCGTTCTCGTGCGCCTGGTCGCGCACGATGAGGTAGGCGAGGGTGGAGCGGGCCATCTTGTTGTCCGTCATCTCGTAGATGCGGCACTTCTGCAGGCGCCCGGTGGACTCCAGCATGAGGTTGTAGAGCAGGTCCAGCGGGAGGTTGCCGGAGTTGTAGACGTAGCTGCCGCTCCACGGGTTCCCCGCGGCGTCCACCGGGCGGGCACCCTGCGCAGCGACGAGGTAGGCGTGGATGTTGCCCGACGACAGCGCCGAGTTCAGCGGGGTCGCACCACCGGCGCCGGCCATGTCGAGCGGATCTGTCGGCTTCCCCTGGTACCGGGGCGACCCGTCGTAGAGGCGGGCGATGGTGGTGCCGATCAGCTCGACGTGGCTGATCTCCTCGGTGCCGATGCCCTGGAGGAGGTCCTTGTACGGCTTGGCGGTCGGGCCGCGGAAGTTCATGGACTGGAAGAGGTACTGCATCATCGTGCGCATCTCGCCGAACTGGCCGCCGAGCCCCTCCTGGAGGGCGTTGGCCGCCGCGGGGTCCGGCTCGTCGGTCGCGATCTCGTTGATGAGCTCCTGCACGTGGAGGTACACGGTCACGCCTCTCGGGTGGTCGGCGGCCGCCGCCGTCGGTCGGCGGGGCCCGTGACCGGTCACTACCCGTTGCGGGCCCGCCCATCCCCGAGGACGGCGCCGCGTCCTGGCGGCGCCGGGACACCCTCGGTGCGGGGTCCCGGCGCCGGCTGAGCTCAGGTGCGCAGGAACGCGCCCGAGGTGGTCGAGGACGAGCTGGGTGTGGCGTCGTCGGTGCTGTCGTCGTCGCCGTCCCGGTCGGGCCCGCCGTGCCAGCCGCGACCGCCGGAGAGCTCGTCCTCCTCCACGGCCTGCGAGACCCGCTCCGGCACGTCGGCCTTGATCTCGTCGGCCTGCTCCTGCGTCAGGCCGCCCTCGGTGACCGCCTCGTCGATCTTCTCCGAGGCGGCGGTGACCAGGGCGTCGACCAGCTCCTGCGTCGGCACGCCCTGCTCGGCGGCGACGTCGGCGAGCGACGTGCCGTCCACGTCCAGCGCGGTCTCCAGCTCGGTGGTGGTCAGACCCAGGGCCTCCGCTGCGGTGTCAAGCGCCACCCCGCCGCCGCGCCACCCGCCGTGGCCGCCGCCGTGGCCGCCCCAGCCGCCGGGCCCGCCGCGCCAGTCGTCGGACTCCCCCAGCGTGGAGGCGACCTCGTCGGCCTGCTCCTGGGTGAGGCTGCCGTCGGTGACCAGGCCCGCCAGCGCGTCCTTGACCGCCTGCACGCGTGCCGCCAGGCGCTCGGCAGCGGTGTCGGGGGCGTCCTGCGTGGCCGAGGAGCTCGACGGCGACGGGGTGGAGGTGGCCGAGGCCGGTACGGCCGCGAGACCCAGGGCGGCCAGGCCGACGGCGCTCGCGACACCGGTGGCGACGACGCCCGTGGTGATCCTCATGGTGGTCCTCCCTCGCACCCGGGCCGCTCCCGGGATCAGCGTCAAGCATCAACCCCGCACCTGTGAGTGACCTGTGGAAGCGCTGTGGTGCGCCCACCGGTCCGTGACGCCCCGACCTGCGTCGCCTGCTTGCCACGGAGCGGACGAGGACCTATACACGCGGTGACACCGTCGTCGGCTCCCGAGGAGCCCCTGGAAGGACCCACCATGCCCGTGCCACCCCTGACGTCCCCTCGCCGCTTCCCCGGCACCGCCGTCCGCGCCGCCGCCCCCGTCGTCCTGCTGGGCCTGCTGCTCGCGGGGTGCGCGGCCAGCGACGCCCCGAGCGCCCCGAGCGCCCCGGCCGAGGGCGACGCGGACGCGGACACGGACTCCGGGGGTGGCGCCGCCGCCGAGGGGGAGCCGATCGGCGTCTCGCTGATCACCAAGACCGCCACCAACCCCTTCTTCGTCACCATGGCCGAGGGCGCCGAGGAGGCCGCGGCGGAGGCGGGCGTGGAGCTGACCACCGCCGCGGGCCGCGAGGACGGCGACGAGGCCACGCAGATCACGGCCATCGAGAACGCCATCTCCCAGGGCCAGGCCGGCATCCTCATCACCCCCAACGGGTCGGGTGTCAACACCGCCCTGGAGCAGGCGCGCGAGGCCGGTCTCTACGTCATCGCCCTCGACACCCCCCCGGACCCGCCGGACACCGTCGACATCACCTTCGCCACCGACAACTTCAAGGCCGGTGAGCTCATCGGCCAGTGGACGGCCGCCCAGCTGGGCGGCGAGCCGGCCACGATCGCCCTGCTCGACCTGTTCGACGACCAGGTGGTCTCGGTCGACGTCGACCGCGACCAGGGGTTCCTCACCGGCATGGGCATCGACACCGCCGACGAGGCCGCGAACGGTGACGAGGAGGCGACGGGCAGCTACAGCGGCGGCGACTACACGATCGTCTGCAACGAGGCGACGCAGGGCGCGGAGGACGGCGGGCGCACCGCCATGGAGAACTGCCTCTCGCAGAACCCCGACATCAACGTGGTCTACACGATCAACGAGCCGGCCGCGGAGGGCGCCTTCACCGCGCTGGAGGCCGCCGGCTCGGCCGAGGGCGTGCTCATCGTCTCCGTCGACGGCGGGTGCGCCGGGGTCGAGGCCGTCGAGGCGGGCACCATCGGCGCGACGTCCCAGCAGTACCCGCTGGAGATGGCCCGGCTCGGCGTCGAGGCCATCGCCGCCTACGCCGCTGACGGCACCGAGCCCGAGACGAGCCCGGGGCTGGAGTTCTACGACACCGGCGTCGCCCTGGTGACCGACACCACGGCCGACGGCGTGGAGAGCATCGACACCGCCCAGGGCACCGAGCTCTGCTGGGGGGAGTGAGGGCGTGAGCGCCACCACCGCGCCGTCCAACGCGGCCGCGGAGTTCGCCCAGCGCCGGCGCTCACCGGTGCAGCAGCTGCAGCTGCTGCTGCACCGCCACCCCGAGATCAGCCCCCTGGTCGTGCTCGCGCTGGCGGTGATCGTCTTCGGGCTCATCAACGAGCGCTTCTGGGCCCCGGCGAACCTGTCCCTGGTGCTGCAGCAGGTGGCCATCGTCGCGGCGCTGGCGGTCGGGCAGACGCTGATCATCCTCACAGCAGGCATCGACCTCTCCGTGGGCGCCGTGATGATCCTGTCCACCGTGATCATCGGGTACCTGGTCGCGGAGCGCGGCGCCCCTGGTTGGATCGCGCTCCTCGTGGGCATCGTGGTCGGCGCCGCCGCCGGGCTGCTCAACGGGTTCCTCGTCACGCGCGTGCGCCTGCCGCCGTTCATCGTGACCCTCGGGACGCTCAACATCTTCACCGCCCTGGCGCTGCTCATCAGCGGTGGTGCCAGTGTGGACGGCGACGACCTGGGCGGGACGATCACCGCCACCGGCGCGAGCTTCCCGATCGGCGCCTTCCGGGTGACCGTGGGCGTCGTCGCGGTGCTGGCGCTGTACCTGGTCGTCGGCTTCGCCCTCAAGCAGACGGCCTGGGGGCGCCACGTGTACGCCGTCGGGGACGACGCCGAGGCCTCGCGCCTGGCGGGCATCTCGGTGAACCGGGTGCTGCTCAGCGTCTACGCCATCGCCGGCCTCATCTTCGGGCTCACCGCGTGGGTGCTCATCGGCCGTGCCGGGGCGGCGAGCCCGAACCTCGGGGCCGACGCCAACCTCGACAGCATCACCGCCGTCGTCATCGGCGGCACGAGCCTGTTCGGCGGTCGCGGTGGGGTGCTCGGCACCCTGCTGGGCGCGATCACCGTCGGCGTCTTCCGGAACGGGCTGTCGCTGGCCGGCTTCGACGTGCTCTACCAGACGCTCATCATCGGCATCCTCGTCATCGCGGCGGTGGCGGTCGACCAGTGGATCAGGAGGGTGCGCGCATGAGCGCGGTCGGCACCGGCACCGGGGCGGCGTCGCAGGGCGCCGCCGACACGCGCGTCCCCGTCCTGCGCTGCGAGGGCCTCGTCAAGACCTACGGGCGCGTCGTCGGGCTCGACGGCGTGGACCTCGAGGTGCACGCCGGGGAGGTGCTCGCCATCATCGGCGACAACGGCGCCGGGAAGTCGACGCTGATCAAGTGCCTGACCGGCGCCGTGGTGCCCGACCGGGGCCAGATCTACCTCGACGGGCAGCCGGTGAGCTTCAAGCGCCCCCAGGACGCGCGGGACGCCGGCATCGAGACCGTTTACCAGACCCTGGCCGTGGCACCGGCGCTCGACATCGCCAGCAACATGTTCCTCGGCCGCGAGGTGCGCCGTGAGGGTGTGCTGGGGTCGGTGTTCCGGATGCTCGACGTCCGTGGGATGCGCGCCTCCGCGCAGGAGAAGGTGAGCGCACTGGGCATCACCACCATCCAGAACATGACGCAGACGGTGGAGACCCTCTCCGGCGGTCAGCGCCAGGCGGTGGCGGTGGCGCGGGCGGCGGCGTTCGCCGGC
This sequence comes from uncultured Quadrisphaera sp., assembly GCA_964242735.1. Classification (GTDB taxonomy): domain Bacteria; phylum Actinomycetota; class Actinomycetes; order Actinomycetales; family Quadrisphaeraceae; genus CADCUY01. The sequence goes on from CAXTAK010000011.1 coordinate 51,400, forward strand.
AAGGTGGTGGTGCTCGACGAGCCCACCGCCGCGCTGGGCGTGAAGGAGTCGGGGCAGGTGCTGCGCACCATCCAGCAGCTGCGCGACAGCGGGCTGCCGGTGATCCTCATCAGCCACAACATGCCGCACGTGTTCGAGCTCGCGGACCGCATCCACGTGCAGCGCCTGGGTCGCCGGGCCGCGGTCATCAGCCCGGCGACGCACTCGATGACCGAGGCCGTGGCGATCATGACGGGGGCCACGCCCGCGTCGTGAGCCGGGGCGCGCCACCCGCTCACGCGTCGGACGGGTACCGGTGCACCAGCGTCACGGCCATCGCACCGTCCCCCACCGCTGAGGCCACGCGCTCCGGCGACCCGGCCCGCAGGTCGGGCCCGCGCACCGGCATCGTCACCGCCGTCCATCCCGGGCATCCGGTGGTCGGCCAGCAGCACCGCGACCGGCTCGCCCTCGCCGTCAGCTCCCTGAGCGCCTCCAGCGCGGCGTCCCCGGACCCCGAGCGCGCCACCCGGCAGCGGGTGCCGAAGTGGCGACGCAGGTCCCGGGCGACCGCGCAGGAGACGCCCGGGTCGTCGTCCACGGTCATCAGCACGGGCCTGGAGGGCACGGGGCTCCGATCGGTCGCGAGGGTCCGCCCGACGGGGATGACCGCAGGGCGCCACCCCGGGCGCCGACCGTGCGGAGGCGGCCACGACCCTCAGCCCGGACGACGGCACCCGCCCGCGGGCGCTGGCGTCGCCCCCGCCGACCTGCGAGGGCTGTTCCTCTTCGAGGCCCTGACCGACGAGCAGCTCACCCGGCTCGCGCCGCGTGGCGAGGTCAGGGCGTTCGACGACGGCGCCGCGGTCCACCGGGAGGGCGAGCCCGCCGTGGCGGTGCGAGCCCGCCGTGGCGGTGCGGCTGCTGGTGGACGGCGAGCTGCGGCTGCTCCGCGCCGCCGGCGGCGAGGAGGTGGTGATCGCCCGGACCACGCACCGCGGCGCGTGCTCGGGAGCCGTCCGGGCCCACGTGAGGGAGGCGGTGCCCGACCACGAGACGACGGTGCTCGCGGTGCGGGCGAGTCGATTCCTGCGGCTGCGGGCCGCGGACTCCAGGACGTCCGTGCGCGAGCAGTCCCCGATGGCCGCGCGCCTGCTCGACGGGCTGTGCACCGGGGTGCGCGACTCCGAGGCGACGCTGCGCCAGCGCGAGCACCTGGCCCAGCTCGGCGCCCTGTCGGCGAACCCCGCCCACGACCTGAAGGACCCGGCGGCCGCGGCGGTGCGCGCCACGGCCCAGCTCCGTGAGCGGGTGGCGGGCACGCGGCACGAGCTCGGCCTGCTGGCCACCGGCGGCACCGACCCGGAGGCGATCGGGCAGCTCGTGGAGCTCGTGGAGCAGGTGGTCGAGCGGGCCGCCGAGACGCTCGGGCCGCTGGGTGCGCTGGAGGAGAGCGACCTGGAGGAGGAGCTCGCCGACCACCTCCAGGGCCTCGGCGTGGCGGGCGCCCACGACCTGGCGCCGGTGTTCGCCGCCGCCGGCCGCGACGTCGGTCGCGTCGACGAGATCGCCGGGCAGGTGGGTGGCCCGCACCGCGACGGGGCGTTCCGGTGGCTGGCGCACGCCCTGGAGACCGAGGCGCTGGTGGAGGAGGTCGAGGACGCCTCGACCCGCACCTCCACCCTCGTGGGCGCGGTGGAGCAGTACTCGCACGTGGACGCCGCGGCGCACGCCGACGTCGACCTGCACCCGGGCCTCGACAGCACCGCGGTGGTGCTGGGCCACGAGCAGGGGGGGGGGGCCACCGTGCGCCGGGAGCACGACCGCGAGCTGCCCCCGGTGCCCGGGCACGCCGGCGAGCTGAACACGACGTCCACCGCGCGCCTGCCGCTGGTGGTCAGCCCGTGACGACCCCGAAGGCGAGCCCGAGCCCGTAGGTGACGGCCGCGGCCCCGGCGCCCACCGCGAGCTGGCGCAGCGCGCGGGCCAGCGGCGGCCCGCCGGAGAGCAGCCCCACGACCGCGCCGGTGAGCAGCAGGGCGAGCCCGACGGCGGCGCACGCCAGCACCAGGGCCGCTCCGCCGTCCAGACCGGCAAGGAAGGGGAGAACGGGGACGGCGGCGCCGGTGGCGAAGAAGGCGGAGCTGGACGCCGCCGCCCCCCAGCCGCTGCCGACGACGCCCGGGTCGGTGATCGGAGTGCCCGACAGCTCCGGGACCGGGGCCGGGACGACGCCCGCCACCGGTGCCGGGGACGGTGCCGACCGTCCCCGCACGGCCGCGAAGTGGTCGTCGGCGCGCCGCTGCGCGGCTGCGGCGTCCAGGCCCCGGGCCCGGTACACCAGCGCGAGCTCGTTGGCGTCGACGTCGAGGTGGGGGACCAGCGCCGACGCCACCGAGACCGGCGCCGCGGCGTCCAGCAGCTCGCGCTGGGAGCGCACGGAGACGTACTCCCCGGCGCCCATCGACAGCGCCCCCGCGAGCAGCCCCGTCAGCCCGGTGAGGAGCACGACCGACGCGCCCGCGCCCCCGGCGCTGACGCCGAGGACCAGCGCCAGGTTGCTCACCAGGCCGTCGTTGGCGCCGAAGACCGCCGCCCGGAACGTGCCGGACACACCGGCCCGCCCCCGCGCCGCGAGGCCCCGCACGATCTCCTCGTGCACCTTCTCGTCCGCGGCCATCGCCGCGGTCGCGTCGTCGTCGACGCCGTAGGGCGAGCGGCCCTCCGCCCGCTGCGCCATGGCGAGCACGAACACCGAGCCGAAGCGGCGGGCGAGCAGCGCGAGGACCCTGCTGCGCACCCCCGCCCTGCGACGGACGCCCCGGGCACCGACCTGCCCGCGCGCGGCGAGCAACGACTCCCAGTGGGCGATGTGCCGCGACTCCGCCTCGGCCAGGGCCAGGAGGATCTCGCGCTCCTCACCCGTGCGGCGCGCGGCGAGGTCGCGGTACACCGCGGCCTCGAGGAGCTCGTCGGCCAGTCGTCGCTGCCAGCGCCTCACCGCTGCGGAGCGTGACGAACGGTCCGCTGTCGGGGGAGTCACGGGCGGCGTCCTCGGGTCCGGGAATGGGTCGCCCTGGGCAGGGCTTGTCGCCACGGCGCCCGGGACTTCCCCTGGCGCCGTGAGGAGGACCACCATGGCACTGCTGACCGTGGCACGAGAGAACAGCGCGGACGTCGAGCTGCACTACGAGGACGTCGGCACGGGTGCGCCCGTGGTCCTGATCCACGGGTGGCCGCTGAGCGGGCGCTCCTGGGAGAAGCAGGTGCCCGCCCTCGTCGAGGCCGGCCACCGCGTGATCACCTACGACCGCCGGGGCTTCGGTCAGAGCTCGCAGCCGTGGACCGGCTACGACTACGACACCTTCGCTGCCGACCTCGACGTGCTGATGACCTCCCTGGACCTCACCGGCGCCACGCTCGTCGGCTTCTCCATGGGCGGCGGCGAGGTGGTGCGCTACCTCGCCCGCTACGGCTCCGCCCGGGTCTCGCGCGCGGTGCTGGCCGCCGCGGTGACGCCGTACCTGTACAAGAGCGCCGACAACCCCGACGGCGGTGTGGACGACGCGCTCGCGCAGCAGTTCGCCGACGGCATCACCGGCGACCGGCCGGCGTTCCTCGACGGGTTCCTCAAGGACTTCTTCAGCCCCGGCAAGGGCCTGCTCGGGGCGAAGTCGCTCGTCAGCGACGCGTTCCGCGAGTACAACCTGGACATCGCCACGGGCGCCTCGCCGAAGGGCACCCTGGACTGCACGGTCGCGTTCGCCACCACCGACTTCCGCGCCGACGTCGCGGCGGTGACCGTGCCGACGCTGGTGATCCACGGCGACTCCGACCAGATCGTGCCGTTCGAGGTCAGCGGCCGGCGCAGCGCCGAGATGATCCCCGGCAGCCAGCTCGTCGTCGTCGAGGGCGGCCCGCACGGGTTCAACGCCACCCACGCCGCGGAGTTCAACCGCCACCTGCTGGCCTTCCTGGGGCACTGAGGCCCATGCCCGCCCCGTGGGGGTGGGCTGCTCGGCCGGGGGGGCACCGACGGTGGCGGCCCCCCGGCTCGGCCGGTGGCACGCGCCACGGCCGCGCGAGGTCGGGCGTGGTCACACCGTCGGGTGCGTCATCACCGGGGAGGGACCACACTCCGGGGATGACTGACAGCACCCTGACCGCCATCGGTACCACGGCCCTGCGGGTGGGGGTGGGCGCCACGCTCATCGCCCACGGGGCCCAGAAGCTCTTCGGGTCCTTCGGCGGCGGTGGTCCCGCCGGCACCGGCGCCTTCTTCGAGTCCGTGGGCTTCCGGCCCGGGAAGGCCAACGCCATCGCCGCCGGGGTCTGCGAGGCCGGAGGTGGAGCGCTGATCACCCTGGGCCTGGCCACCCCGGCTGCCGGCGCCGCGGTGGCCGGAACCATGGTCGTCGCCTCCACCATGCACACCGACAACGGCTTCTTCGTCACCGAGGGCGGCTTCGAGTACCCGGCTGTGCTAGGGCTGCTGGGAGCCTCCTTCACCGCCACCGGTGCGGGCCCGGTCTCCCTCGACGCCGCGCTCGGTGGCGCGCTGGACCGCCCGTGGATGCGCATCGCCGCCCTGGCGTCGATCATCCCCGCGGCGGCCGCTGTGATCGCCCGCCGCAGGGCCGCGCTGGCGCAGGCGCCGCAGACGGCCTCGGAGGGCGAGGAGCCGCAGGGCACCGCGCCCGGCGCCGCCTCCTGAGGTCGGCGGACCCGCACCGCACGCGGCGTCCTGGTGCCGACCCGGTCGGCACCAGGACGCCGCGTGCGGTGCGGCCGGGTCAGGTGCTCGCGCGGCGCAGCACCTCCGCGTAGGCGGCCAGGTACCCCCGCGCCATGTGCGCGGGGGTGAAGCGGTCCGCCCACGCCCGCTGGCACGCCGCCCGGTCCAGCTCACCGACCCGCGCGAGGTACCCGGCCAGCTCGCTCTCGTCCTGCGCGAGGAACCCCGTGACACCGTGCTCCACGAGCTCGGGCAGCGCCCCCCGCGCCGTCCCCACCACCGGCACCCCGGCGGCGAGCGCCTCGACCACCACCGTGGCACCGGGCTCCTCCCACCGCACCGGCATGAGCAGCGCCCGTGCCCCCGCGAGCAGCTCGGCCTTCGCCCTCCCGCCGACCACCCCGGTCCAGCGCCGCCGGTCCCCGTCGAGCAGCGGGGCCACGCGCGAGGTGTAGTACCCCACGTCGGCGTGCGTGGCGGTGCCGTCCGCGAAGGCGGCGCCCAGCTCGTCGGGGCCGGCGTGCGGGCCGACGGGGCCGGCGAGGACCAGGGGCAGGTCGGCCTCCCGGCACGCCAGCGCCGCGGCGTCCTGACCCTTGGTGGGGTGCACCCGGCCCAGCACCACGACCGGCGCCCCGGGTCCCGGCTGCCGGAGCGGCACCGGTGACGGGGGCGACGCCAGGTGCACCGCGCCGACGCAGATGCCGCGCAGCCGCTCGGGCATGCAGCGCTCGTGGTTGTGGGAGACGGCGTTGACGAACACCCGCCCGCCCCCGTCGAACCCCGCGTAGAACGCGGCCTGGCGGGCGGGGTCCCAGTGCACGGTGTGCAGCACCGGGGGTGCAGCCGCGCCGAGGCCGAGCAGCGCGGGGCCGACCACCTCGGTGTGGGTGTGCACGAGGTCGGCTCCGCGGCGGCGCGCGAGGTCGGCGACCTGCTGCACGTGGGCGTGCACCCGCCCCACCACCTCCGCGTAGGGGCGACCCAGCACGCCGAACGCGGGCTCACCGGTGACGAGCAGCTCGTCGCACTCCAGCTCGCTGCCCGCCGCGCCGGCCAGCAGCACCGCCACCCCGGCGCGCCGCAGCTCGGGCACCAGCGTCGCGACGACGTTCTCCAGGCCCCCGTAGCCCGGCGGCGGCACCGGCAGCCACGGCCCGGCGTCCATCACCACCACGCTCGGCGCTGTCCCCACGGCCCCTCCAGGTCTCGGCGTCGCACCGGCCGGTGCGGCGCCCCCGGGCGGGCCGTCGCGCCCTGTGGCAGCCTCGGCGCCCGTGCGACCGCTGAGGATAGGCATCGTCGGCGCCGGGGGCGTCGCCCAGCGCCACGCCCGGGTGCTCTCGGCGTTCGAGGACGTCGAGCTCGTCGCCGTCGCGGACGTCGACCTCGTGCGGGCCGCCACCATCGCCGACCCGCTGGGCGCCGCCGCGCTGGGTTCGGCGGAGGAGCTGCTGGAGCGCGCCCACCCCGACGCGGTGTACGTGTGCACCCCGCCCTTCGCGCGCGGCGCGATCGAGGAGGCGGTGCTGGCCTGCGGCCTGCCGCTGTTCCTGGAGAAGCCCCTGGCGGCCGACCTGCCCACCGCGCAGCGCCTCGCGGCGGCGGTGGCCGGCGCCGGGGTGATCACCGCCACCGGGTACCACTGGCGCCACCTCGACACCGTCGCGCACCTGCGCGAGCAGCTCGCCGGCGCGCCGGTGGTCAGCGCGGCAGCGTGGTGGGTCGGGAAGGTCGCCCCCGTCGGCTGGTGGGCTCAGCGCTCCGGCTCGGGGGGGCAGGTCGTGGAGCAGGCCACGCACGTGATCGACCTGCTGCGGCACCTGGTGGGCGAGGTGGTCACGGTGAGGGCGACGGCGACCCGCGCCGGGGTGGCGGGGCCGGTCGACGACGACGCCGTCATCGACGACGCGGTCGTGGCGCTGCTGGGCTTCGCCAGCGGTGCGGTCGCCACCGTGGCCGTCTCCTGCGTCGCGGACCGACTGGTGCGCGCGGGGGTGGAGCTGTCGAGCGTGGGCTCGGCGTGGGCGCTCGAGGAGGACCGCCTCGTGCGCCTGGCAGGGGGCGACCGCGAGGTGCGGACCCCGGTGGTGGACGCGCGGGTGGCCGTGGACCGCGCCTTCGTCGACGCCGTGCGCGCCGACGACCCGTCGCTGGTGGCGGTGGACTGCGCCGAGGCGCTGCGCACCCACGCGGTCGCGTGCGCGGTGGTGCAGGCGGCCGCCGCCGGTGGTGTCGTGGCCCTGGACGCCGCGTGAGCAGCCCGGTGGCCGGAGGGGTGCCGGACCCGGTGGGCGGGGCCGCACGGCGTGTGCGTGCGCTGGTCGTCGAGGGCCCCGGTCGGGTCGTCGTCCGCGACGTCGACGACCCAGCGCTGGAGCCCGGGGGCTTCCGAGTGGACACCCTGGCCAGCGGTGTCTCGATGGGCACCGAGCTGACCTGGTACAGGGGCACCAACCCGGCCCTGAGCGGCCCCGACCCGGCGCCGTCCACCCCGGGGGTGCCCGCGCAGAGATACCCCGTCGAGCGCTTCGGGTACATGGAGGTGGGCCGGGTGCGAGCCAGCCGCAGCCCCCGGGTGGCGGAGGGTGCGCGGGTCGCGATGACCTACGGGCACCGCTCCGGGCACACCGCAGGCGGTCACACCGCAGGCGGGCTCGCCGAACGGGCCGTCCTGGTGCCCGACGGGCTCTCCGACCGCCTCGCGACGCTGGTGGCCCACCTGGGCCCCATCTGCGCCAACGGCCTGCTGCACGCCGCCCACGACGCCGTCGGCGTCGGGGTGCGCGACCTCGGCGACGGGGTGCGGGGGCGCTGCGTGGTGGTCGTCGGCGCCGGCCTGGTCGGGTTGCTCAGCGCCGTGTTCGCCGCTGCCCACGGTGCCGCGGAGGTCCTCGTGCTCGACCCCACGGCGTCCCGCCTGCGCGCCGCGGCCGCCCTGGGCGTGACCGTCCCGGGCGTGACCGCGCTCAGCACGGACGGCGTCGCGCCGACCGCGACCGCCGCCGCGGTGAGGGAGCGCTTCGCGCACGCGGCGGGCGACCGGGGAGCCGACGTGGTGCTGCAGTGCCGCGGGCGGGCGAGCGCCCTGGCCCTCGCCCTGGCGTGCCTGCGACCCCAGGGCAGCGTGATCGACCTCGCCTTCCACGCCGGCGGTGCAGGCGCCGTGCGCCTGGGGGAGGAGTTCCACCACAACGGGCTGAGCATCCGCAGCGCGCAGATCGGCCGCGTGCCCCGCGGCCTGGCGCACGCGTGGGACCGCGAGCGGCTCTCCCGCGAGACGATCGACCTGCTGGCCGACCACGGCGCCGCCGTCGAGGAGCGCGTGCTCACCGACGACGTGCCCCTCGAGGGGGCGCCGCAGCTGCTGGACGACGTCTCGGCGCACCGGCGCGAGGTCATCGGGGCGGTGCTGACCTTCTGAGCGCGGGCCAGCCGGGTGGACCGCAGCTGCTGGACGCCGCGCGGGCCGTCGCCACCGGGCCCGACGCCGACCACGCCCGCCCGGCGCGACGCGGAGGCGCCCGTGGTGCACGACGCGGTCATGGGCGGGCGGGTGATCCGGGTGGTCGACCACCACGGCACCTCGCCCTCGGTGGCCGCGCAGCTGCGCCACGACCTCACCCGGTGCGCCGGGCACCTCGCGCCCGTCACCGCGCGCGACGTGCACGCCCACCTCGACACCGGCCGCTGCACGGGCCGCTCGCCCGGCGCCCGGGTGTGGTGCCGGCGTCCCCTCGCCGGCGCGGCGCGCACCGCCGCACCGCTGTGCGAGGAGGTGGACCTGCCTCGACCGCCAGGCGGTCATCCCCTCGCGCGCCTGGAGGTGGCCATCGGGCGCGTCCCAGCGGTGTGGGCCCGGCTGGGAGGCAGCTGCGACACCGACGCGGCGGGGGACCGCGCGGTGCGCGCGTCGGGCGTGCGGCTGGTGTGCTCGAACACGGCTCTGGAACGGGTGGGTGGACGGACCGGTGAGCAGGGGCCGGAACGCGCTCGAGCGCAGCACCGCGGACGGTGCTGCGCTCGAGCGGGGGTAGCTGTGTCAGTTCGAGGCGTGCGTGGTGCCCGTCTCGAGGTCCTTCTTGCGGGGCCAGAACTTCGCCCCCACGACGCCACCGGCGGCGGCGGCCGCGAAGGTCAGCCCCAGGCCCAGGAGGCCGTAGGACGCGGCGGACTGGCCGGCCTCACGAGCCTGCTGCTGGTCGGCCTCGCTGACCTCCGGGACGTCGGAGGCGTCCGCACCGCTGGCGGCGCTGGTCACCGCTGCCGGGTCGACCAGCTGCGAGGCGATGTTGCCGGCGGAGCCGAGGATCGCTCCGCCGCCGAGCAGGGTCAGGGCCAGGATGCCCACGATGCTCAGCGCCCAGACCAGGATGCCGTGCAGCAGGCCGCTGTTCAGCCCGCGCCACATGGCGGTCGCGGCGGCGGTGAGGCCGCCGAGGAAGAGGGCGCCGAGGGCGATGAGCCCGGTCAGGACCCCGGCGGTGGAGCCCGAGACGTTGTCACCGCCGTTGTCCAGGACCCCCAGCGCCAGCAGGATCAGGGTGCCCAGCAGGAAGGTGGGCAGGGCCACGATCACGCCGGCCCACACCGGGCCCCAGCGCACCTGGTCGCCGCGCTGCGGCGGGATGTTGACGTTGATGTCCGTGTCGTCGTGGTCGACCCGGTGCGCCGGCGCGTAGCTGCCCTGGCTCACGCGGGTCGCGTCGTGCGCGGGCTCGCGCACGGTCTCGCGCGTCGTGGCGGCGCCCTGCATCCGGGTCGCCCCCGCGTTCTGGTCGTCGGTGGTCATGGTGCCTCCTGTGCTGGTGGTCTCGAGGTGGTGCTGCGCCGGTGCCCAGCAGGGCACCGGGGCGTGCTCACGGGCGGCTCGTGCCGCCGGTGCTCACGGGCGGCTGGTGCCGCCGGTGCTCACATCCGGCGTGCGCCGCCGGCGTTGTCGAACGGGACGTCGCGCGAGGTGCCGACGGCCTGGGTGGTGGCGCTGCGGGCCTGAGCGCCCGTGCCGGGAGAGGCCTGGGCGTGGGCCTGGATGCGGGGGGCCTCGGCCTCGGCGCGGGAGAGGTAGGACTCCCAGCGCGCCTGCATGGGCCGGATCAGCCCACCGCCGGCACCGACGATCAGGATCCCCGAGACGGTGGCCAGGACGGCGACCAGGACCGGGAGGGTCACCGTGGTGGCGATCCCGACCTGGTTCAGGGCCGCGATGATGCCCAGGCCGAGGATGAAGACGCTGGCGATGTTGCCCAGCAGTCGACCGTAGGACAGCCCGCCCAGGGTGTTCTGGATGAGGTTCTTGACGCCGGCGGCGATCGCGGAGGCGATGACGATGATGACGATCGCCACGATGATCGACGGGATGAAGGCGATGACCCGGGTGAGCAGGTCGCTGATCGGGTTCCGCCCGAACACGCCGAAGGCCAGCTGCAGCACGAACAGCATCAGCGCGTAGTACACGAACTTCGCGACGATGTCGGACGCGTCGTACTTGCTGCGCGCCAGGGCCTGCTTGACGCCACCGCGCTCGACGGCGCGGTCGAAGCCCACCCGCTCGAGGACGGCGTTGGCGGCCCGGGAGAGGGCCTTGGCGACGAGCCAGCCGATGAGCAGGATGAGCAGGGCCACGACCAGCCGCGGGAGGAACTCCACGATGTTGGTCAGGGTGGACTGGAAGGTGCCGCGGGTGGTGATGACCGCGTCGTTGACGGACGCGGTCGCGAGGACCCCGGCCGCGCTCACGTGCGGGCCCCGCTGACGAGCCGGAGCTCGAGGGCGGTGGACGTGACGGAGTTCATGATGGCTCTCCTGGCTGGGTGCTCATGAGGGGGGACGACGGCCCGCCGTCCCGGTGGTGCGGTGGTCCTGGCGCACGGCGGGCCTTGGGGGAGGACCCGCCCCGCCAGGGCGGAGGTGGCGGCGGTGGCGGTCAGGACCGGTCGGTCCCGCGCGCGCCCTCGGGCGCGTCGAGCTCGATCTGCTCCTTGCGCACGGTGTCGGTGACCTGCTGCTGCTCGACGACGGTCTCCGTGCCGAGCCTGATGCGCTCGACGGGCACGACCTCCTTCTCGACCACGGGGCGCTCCTCGTTCAGGACGACCTCGTGGACGGCCTCGGTGATCTGCGGCCCGTCGAGGGCCTTGCCGCGGTTGGCCTCGGTGATGGGCTCACGGGTGACGGTCAGCTCGTCGTGGGAGACCCCGACGGCGACGCTCTGCTGCTCGGTCACCACGTACTTGCGGAGTCGGGCACGCCCGGACTCCACCTTCTGCACACCGACGCGCAGCCGCTCCTCGGAGCGGGTCATCGCGTCGTCGTCACCGGTCCGGCTGGGCGCCGGGGTGCTGGCGGCGGTGGTGGTGCCGGCGGCGGGCAGGCCCGAGTCGGAGGCGCGCTCGGAGTAGGCGAGGTCGTAGTAGGAGTACAGGGTCGACTCCTCCTGCTGGGACAGGGCGCTGTCGGCGTCCACCGACGGCGCTCCCTGCACGCGGTCCCGGGTGTAGGGCACTGCGAGGCCGCCGCCACTCAGGTCAGCCTCTGCCAGGGGCACGAAGGACTCCCTCGCGCCCGACAGCCCGGGCACGGTGGCCCACTCCGGCTGCCCGGTCTCGTCGTCGAGGAAGATGCCGCCGACCTGTCCGATCGTCTCTCCGCCGGTGCCGACCATGCGCTGGCCGATCACGGTCTTGGCCTGCTCGATGGTGATCACGTGAGTCCTCCTGGACGTCTGTCGCGGACATACCTTGTAAGCTTGCGCCGTAAGGCTGCCACAGCTGCGGCTCCGTGCAACTCGTGACGGGATGAACACTGGGGGCTAGCGCTCGCTCAGCGTGACGCGCCACGCTGAGATCCGCAGGCATCACGACGAGCCACACGTCCGTGCAAGGCGCTGGGGGGCGTGCCGGGCGGGCCCGCGGTGGAGCGGGTGCAGCCGTCCGACCGCCCGGCAGCGGAGCGGTGACGCTGGCGGCCAGCACGTCGGAGCCGTCCGGCCTCGCCAGCACGGTGGCCAGCAGCGCCGGTGGCGATCCCTCGCCGCTGATGACAGGTCGGGTGCGGGCTCACGGCGGTGCGTCGCACGAGGGCCGGGGCCATCACGGCCGAGAGCGGCTCGGCGCCGTGCCGCGTCCATGCCGTCATCGCGGCCAGCGCCCGGGGCTCCTGCGCCCCGAGCGGCGTCGCCAGCTCGTCGTCGAGGTGGTTCGGGTGCATCCCGCGGACCCGCCGCAGCGGTCCGGAGGCGGAGGAGCGGCGAGCGCGGGCGGCGGCCAGCTGGTCCAGGACCTGGCGGGTCGCGGCGTCGGTGGTCGTGGCCGCCTCGATGACGACCCGGTGTCGAGGACCTGGAGGGAGACGGTGCCGTCGTCGCGCTGCACCGGTCCCGGCAGCGCGTGCGCCAGGGCGCGCTCGGCGGTGTCCCCGGCGCCGGCCCCGTCGGTGATGGGGGTGGTGAGCCACGCCCCGGACGGCGGGGTGCCGGCGATGCCGTCGGCGCGGGCGGCGTGCAGCTCGGCGGGCACCAGCGCCTCCCCACCGGTGGCGACCCGGGTGGAGGGCGGAGGAGCCAGCCCCCCGGTCATCGGCGTCGTGGGTCGGTGGTGGGTGGGCTGCTCACGGCGGGCACCTGCCCGGTGCGGCGGCGCTGACAGCGCAGCACCCGGCGCCGACCGAGCCGGAGGTGACCAGAGCCGCACCCGGCCCGCCGCCTGCCTCAGGCCGTGCTCTGGACCACTCCGTCGACCGGCTCGGCGGCGCTGACGCCGGGCAGCTCGCGCACCCGCACCTGCACCGTCCCGGCGAGCACGCGCACGTCGAAGACGGGCTGGTCGGCCGTCGCCGGCCCGTGGACGACCTCGCCGCCGTCCAGGGCGAAGACGCTGGCGTGCCAGGGGCACACGATGCAGTCCCGACCCCCCTCGGTGGTGACCTCGCCCTCGCTGAGGCGCCCCGACAGGTGGCTGCAGCTGTCGGCGAGGGCGAAGACCCGCTCGCCGCGGCGGACGAGCACCACCGGGGTGTCGCCCACGTGCACCTGCTGCGGCTCACCGTCGACGAGGTCGGCGTGCGGCACCGCCGGGTACCAGCCCGACGGCGTCACGTGCGGCACGGACTGCGTGTGGTTGGCGCCGAGGGACCACCGGTAGGTCAGGTGACCGCCCAGGGCGGCCCCGAGGCCGTTGGCGGACATGCCCGCCAGGGCCAGGACGCGCGCAGCGCCGACACGGCCCTGCCAGCGCCGCCGCAACGACACGGCGAACAGCCCGATCCCGGCGATGTTGGCCGCGGCGTGCACCAGCGCGACGCGCTGCTGCTCGGGCTGCGAGCGGGCGTAGTCGGCCCACCCGGCGAGCACCGCGGGCACCGCGCCCGCGAGGCCCGTGGCCACCAGCGCGCCCGAGGCGGTGTCGAGGCCGCGCTGCAGCTCCGGGTCACCGCCGCGCAGCTGCTGCGCGGTGGCCAGCGCGTCGAGGACCACCGCGGAGGCCCACGTGCCGACCGGCACCTGCACGAGCACCCCGTGCAGGGAGTGGCCCAGGAAGACCCCGTGCAGGGCGTCCTCGACCCTGCGCGGCAGGACCGCCTTCCACGCCGAGGCCACCGCGCCCGCGAGCGGGTCGAGAGCCGTCCAGGCGACGGGGGCGTCGAGCAGGGCGGGCAGCAGGCGGGCCATCAGCGACCGGTGAACCGGCCGAGGACGCCGGAGGTGACCTCGCTGGCGCGCTGCTGCTCGCCGGCGAAGGCCGTCACGACGACCAGGGCGCCGGTCAGCGCCGGGATGACCCACTGCAGGGACTTCAGCTGGCGCTGGGCGTCGGCGACCTCCGGCGGGGTGTTCTTCGCGGGGGTGGTGCCCGAGGCCAGCGGCACCGCTCCGGCGTCGGAGATCGTCTTGCCGAGGGTGCGGCTGTAGTAGGTCACGCCCATGGCCCCGAGGGTGAGCACGGTCTTGATGCTGCTCATCGCCGCGACGCCGCGCTGGGCGACGAGGCGGTCGCGGTTGGAGATCAGCTGCCCGACGCTGCCGAACAGGTGCGCGCCGATGGCCGCGGCGTTGACCGGCGTCCAGCGGTTCCACCCGGCGTTGGCGACGCGACCGGCGTCCTTGGGATCGCTGACGGCCCCGGCGGCGGCGTTGAGCGCGACGGCGTTGGCGAGGGTGCCCCCGAACCAGGCGGCGAGCCCGAGGTCGTGGGCGGTGCGGGAGGTGGTGGCGCGGGCCATGGGAGCTCCTGGTGTCGGCGGGGCTCGCCGCGCGGTCGGCGGTCGAGCGTGGAGTGATCGTCTCCTACCCCCCGGCCGGCCGCACCATGCGCGTCGGCGTCGGCACCGGCGCGCCGGTGTCGCAGCGCCCCCGGTGCTGCCATCCTCAGGTGTCGCACGGGCGGCACGGAGGAGGATCCAGCGCGTGGCTCAGCACAGCAGCACCGAGAAGGCCCGCACTGCGCCGGACCCGGACCACCCGGACAAGCCGCAGAGCCCGACGGAGATGACGAAGCCGTCGTGGAAGTACGTGCTGGGCAAGACCTTCAAGGAGTTCCTCGACGACGACTGCCTCGACCTCGCCGCGGCGCTGACCTACCGCGCGGTGCTCGCGCTCTTCCCCGCGCTGATCGCCCTCGTGTCGCTGCTCGGGCTGGTCGGCAACCCTCGCGACACCGTCGACGCGATCCTGGCGATCATCACCAACCTCGGGCAGGGCGACGTCGTCGAGACTCTCGAGGTGCCCCTGAGGGAGCTGGCCACGAACCAGAGCGCCGGGCTCGGGCTGCTCCTCGGTCTCGCACTGGCGCTGTTCTCCGCCTCCGGCTACGTCAACGCCTTCTCCCGGGCGATGAACCGCATCTACGAGGTCGACGAGGGTCGCCCGATCATCAAGCTGCGCCTGACGATGCTGGTGGTCACCATCATCGCCCTGCTGCTCGTCGCGGTCGGCCTGTTCGCCGTCGTGGTGAGCTCCGACGTCGCCAGGGCCATCGGTGACGTCGTCGGCCTCGGCGGCACCGCGGTGACGGTGTGGAGCATCGCCAAGTGGCCGATCCTGGCGGGGGCGGTGGTGACCGTCATCGCGCTGATGTACTACGCGACCCCCAACGTCAAGCAGCCCAAGATCAAGTGGATGAGCATGGGCGCCTTCATCGCGATCGTCGTCTGGGTACTGGCCTCCCTCGGGCTCGGGCTGTACGTGAGCCGCTTCGGCAACTACGACGCCACCTACGGCACCCTCGCCGGCGTCATCGTGGGCCTGCTCTGGCTGTGGATCACCAACAACGCCCTGCTGTTCGGCGCGGAGTTCGACGCCGAGGCGGAGCGCGGCCGCCAGCTGCAGGCGGGCATCGCCGCGGAGGAGACCCTGCAGCTGCCCCCGCGCGACACCCGCGCGTCGGAGAAGAAGCAGAAGAAGGAGCAGGAGGACGTCGAGAGGGCGAAGGCCCTGCGCCTCAGCCGCGGCACCGAGGACGACCTGGGTGACGTGAAGGAGCAGCTGGGCGGGCGCACCGGCGGGAGCCAGCGCGGTTCCTGACCCACCCACCGGGCCGCACCGTCAGCGGCGGGTGCCCTGATCGACGTCCTCGACCACGGCGAGCTCCGTCTGCCGGCCGTCCAGCTCGATCACGGCGGGGGTGCGCGACCCGGGGGTCGTCAGCGTGCCGAGCACCTGACGCACCGTGGCCAGCTGCGCGGTGATGCGCTCGCGCCGCTCCTCGGCCGCGGCGAGCTCCCTGGCGGAGTCGGCGCGCATCCGCTCGCTCCGCTCGCGAGCCTCCGCCAGCACCGCATCGGACTCCGCGCGCGCCCGCGCGAGCAGGTCGCGGGCGCGATCGGCGGCCTGGTCCACCTCGTGCTGGGCGCGCTCCCGCGCCTGCGCTGCGGCGGCCTCGAGCGCGGTGAGCTGCTCCTGGGCGGCGCCCGTGCGAGCCAGGAGCTCCCGCTCGACCTCCTCGCGGCGGGCGGCCAGCGCCGCCTCGACCTGCGCGGTGACCTCGGCGGCCTGCGCGCGGTGGGACTCCCACAGCACCTCGGCCTCCTCCCGGCGGCTCTGCGCGGCGGCGTGGGCGGCGTCGAGCTCCTCCTCGGCCTGGGCCTGGGCGCTGGTGACCAGTCGCTGGGCCTCGGTGGCGGCGTCGGCGCGGATCGCGGTGTCGTAGCGGTCCGCCTCCGTGGTGGTGGCGGTCGCGGCCGCCTCGGCCCGGGCCACGACGGACGCCGCGTCCTGGCGGGCGCGGGTGAGCAGGTCGGATGCTTCGTCCTCGGCCAGCACGAGGATCTGCTCCACGCGGGACCCGAGGCTCCTCATCGGCGTGCCCGTGCACTGCCCCGCGCACTGCGGAGGCTGCGTCGTCCCCGGCGCGAGCTCCTGGGACGCGGCGGATGCGCGCTCCTGGACCGGCAGGGCGTCCTCGAGCGCCACGCGCAGCTCGTCGACCTCGCGGGCGAGCCCTGCAGCGTCGCGGCGGTGCCCGTCGATCGCGGCGAGGAGATCGGCGGTGCGCTGGTCGACCTGGGCGGGGTCGTACCCGCGCAGCACCGTGCGGAAGACCGGGGCGGCAGCCCCCGGGACCATGGCGCTCACGGCTGCTCCACCAGGCGCTGGCGCGCGCTCACGGCTGTCCCACCAGGCGCTGGCGCGCGCTCACGGCTGTCCCACCAGGCGCTGGCGCGCGCTCACGGCTGCTCCACCAGGCGCTGGCGCGCTCACGGCTGCCCCACGCGGACCACCGCGAGGCCGTCGGCCCGCGGTCCCTCGGGCGCGGTGAGGGCGTCGATCGCCCCGGAGAGCTGGCCGAGCTCCTCGGCGATGGTGTCGCGGCGCCGGCTCATCGCAGCGGCCTCCGTGCGGGCCTGTCCCAGGACGGTCCTGGCCTGCTCGCGCACCCGGTTCGCCTCGGCCCGGGCGTCCACGACCAGCTGGACCGCCTCGGTGCGCGCGCTGCGACGCACCTCCTGGGCCTCCAGCTGCGCGGCGCCGACCTCCTGCGCGACGGTGGCGCGCAGCGAGCGCGCCCCGTTCTCGGCCTCGGCCAGGCGCCGGTTCGCGCGCTCCTCCCGGGCCGCCGCCGCCTCCTCGGTGGCGGCGGTGAGCTCCTCCGCGCGCGCGCAGGCCTCCTGCACGTGCTGCTCCGCCCGTGAGCAGGCCGCCTCGCCGTCGGCGCGGGCGCGTTCCACCAGCGCCGACGACGTGGTCTGGACCGCCGCGAGCTCGGCCCGGATCCTCGCGGTGGTGGTGCCGATCGCCGCGGCCAGGCCGAAGCGCACCCGCCGCACCCGCTCGGCGGCCTCGGCGTGCCCGCGGGCGCGCAGCAGCCGGTGCTCGGCGTGCGCGGCGCCCAGCAGGTCCTCCACCGCGCTGCGCGCCCAGGCGAGCTGCTCGGCGGAGGCGGTCAGCTCGGCCTCGGCCTCGGCCCGCGCCCGCTCGCGCACCCTGTCCGCCTGCACCCGCGCGGTCTCGCGCTCGCGGGCGGCCTCCTCGCGGGCCCCCCGCAGCTCGGCGGTGGCGGCGCTGCGGGCGGCGGCGGCGTCAGCGGTCGCGGCGGAGGTCGTGCGACCGGCCTCGGCGCTGGCGAGCGCGACGGCTCTCGCGGCTTCCGCCTGCGCGGCACCGCGCAGCGCCGCCGCGTCGGCGGCGGCCTCCGCGCGCAGTCGCTCAGCCGCGCTGCGCGCGTCGGCGAGCAGCTGGTCCCCCTGGGCCCGGCTGCCGGTGAGGGCGTGCTCCGCGCGGGCCCGCGCGGTGGCCAGCACCTCCGCCGCCTCCGCGCGCCGGGCGGCCGTCTCGGCCTCCGCCGTGGCGAGCAGCTGCTCACCGCTGCGCCCGGCGGCCCGCACGACGAGGGTGGCCTGCTCGCCCGCGTCCTCGACGAGCTGGCGGGCCTCGCTGCGGGCCTCGTCCAGCGCCGCCTCGACCTCGGTGCGCACGTCGGCCAGGCGGGTGGCGCTCTCGGTGCGCTCCGCCCGCAGCTGCTCCAGGGCGTCGGCATGAGCGGCGATGAGCCCCTCGAGGCGGTCGGCCTCGGCGCGCAGCGCCGCCGCCTCCGAGCGGGCGCCCTCCACGGCGGCCATCACCTCGCTGGAGGCGCGGGCCCGCAGCTCCTGCACGTGCTGCTCGGCGGCGGCGCGGGCGGCCACGGCGTCCTGCTGCGCGTCGGCGAGCATGCGCTCGGACTCGGTGTGCGCGTGCACCAGCAGCGCGTCGGTCTCCGCCCGTGCCTCCTCCCGGAGCCGGGTGGCCATCGACCGGCTCTCGTGGACGGCGGCGGCGGCGTCCTCGTCCGCGATGCGGCGCACGCGGTCGGCGTGCTGCTGGGCGAGGGCGAGGAGCTGGACGGCGCGGTCGGTCGACGGCGCCGGCGCGGTCACCGCGTCGTGCTCGGCCAGCGCCGTGTCGTCGTACATGGCGGCGAGGGTGTCAGACGGGGGCGCCCGATCCCGGCGATGTCGGGGACGTCCGTTCTGTCGCGCGTGTCACGCCCACGGGCGCCCAGGTGGGGCGCTTGGCCGTCCGCCCGTCGCCGGAGGACCGCCCCGCCAGCCTCCTGCCCACCCAGGGGACGAGGTCGCGCCGGACCCACGCGGCGTCGGAGCTGGCCGTGGCGAGCGCCGTGCGCGTGCGGCGCGGCGGCGGCTCCAAGGGCGTGGACCACTCGGGAGCGCCGGTGGGCTCGCCGCCGGTGCCCGCCGCGCCCCGGCCGGTGCCCTGGCCCGTCAGGGTCGCCTCAGCGAGGTGCGCGACGCGCCGGTGGCCCTCGGGCGAGAGGTGGATGCGGTCCTGCGCCCACATCCGCGGGTCCTGCAGCGCGGTCAGGCCCCACAGGTCGAGCACCCGGGCGCCGTGGCGCTGGGCGATCGCCCACACCGACTGGTTGTGGTCGGCGACCCTGCTGCGGGTCAGGCGCAGCAGCGGGGCGGCGCGCGGGTCCACGCCCGCGACGAGCAGCACGTCGGCGCCGGCTGCGCGCAGCGCCACCACCGCCGCCTCGGTGCGCGCGGTGATGGCGGGCACGTCGGGGCGCGGGCGCAGCAGGTCGTTGCCACCCGCGCTGAGGCTCACCAGGTCGGGGTGCATCGCCAGGGCGCGGGGGAGCTGCTCGTCGAGGATCCGGCGCTGCAGGTGCCCGCGGACGGCGAGGTTCGCGTACTGCAGCGCGGGCGCGGCCGGGTCGTCGCGGCGCTGGCCCTGGTCGAGCAGGTCGGCGAGCCGGTCCGCCCACCCGCGGTGGCCGTCGGCGCCGTCGGCGCCGTCAGGGTCGACCGGGTCGACGAGGCCCTCGGTGAAGGAGTCGCCCAGGGCGAGGTAGCGCCGCCACGGACCGCCCCTCACCGCGGTGCCCGTGGCCCGGTGGTCGCTGGCCCGGTGGTCGATGGGGTCGCCGCGGGTCCGAGGGACCAGTCCACCGGCGGTGCGCCCCGGGCTGCCAGCGCGGCGTCGACGGCGCTGAAGGGCCGGGAGCCGAAGAACCCCCGCGATGCCGACAGCGGGCTGGGGTGGACGCCGGTCACGGTGGCGGCGGCGTCGAGGCGCGGTGCCAGCGCCTGGGCGTCGAGGCCCCACAGCAGCGACACCGGGGGGGTGCCGCGGGCGGCGAGGGTGTCGACGACGCGGTCGGTGACGCGCTCCCACCCGATGCGCCGGTGCGAGCCCGACGTCCCGGCGGCGACGGTGAGCACCCGGTTGAGCAGCAGCACCCCCTGCGCCGCCCACGGGGAGAGGTCACCGTCGACGGCGCCCACCCCGACGTCGTCCCGGAGCTCGCGCAGGATGTTGCGCAGCGACCCCGGCAGCGGGCGCACGCCGGGCGCGACGGAGAAGGACAGGCCCACCGCGTGACCGGGGGTGGGGTAGGGGTCCTGCCCGACGACCAGGACGCGCACGGCGTCCACCGGGGTGGCGAGCGCGCGGAGCCGGTGCTCGCGCCGGGGCAGCACCTCGATGCCCGCCGCGACGTCGGCCCGCAGGCGCGCGTCGATCGCTGCCAGGTCGACGCTCAGCCCCTCCAGCACGGGGATCCAGGAGGGGTGGACGACGCTGAGGTCGACCTCGGTGAGCTCCGCCGGATCCTGCACCAGGCCCAGGTCGAGCTGCAGGGGCGGCTCGGGCACGCGGGGCTCGGGCACGAGTGCACGCTAGGACCGCAGCGGCCCTCGCGCCGGGTGGGGGCGGCGGGGACGGACCGGTGCTGACGGGGCGTCGTCGTGGGGTGTCGGTGCGCGCGCCGGGCGTAGCGTGAGGGCGTGCTTCCCCGCGCACCGGCAGCTGCCGACGGTGAGGGCGTGCGCCACGTCGCCGCGGTGGGGCGGGAGGGCGCCGAGGCCCTGGTGCACCAGGGCGCCGAGGCCCTGGAGGGCCACGACGCCCAGGGAGGGGCGGCGCAGGACGCGAGCGGACCGACGTCAGCGCCGGGCCACGCCCTGACCGATCGCCAGCTCGCCGTCCTGGCCCTGGAGGGCCGGCGCTACCGCCGCCAGGGCGCGAAGGAGCAGGCCGTGCGCGACGAGCTGGGGCTCAGCGCCACCCGCTACTACCAGGTGCTGAACGCCCTCCTCGACGACCCGGCGGCCCTGGCCCTGGAGCCGGTGCTGGTCAACCGCCTGCGGCGCCTGCGCGAGCAGCGCACCTCCGACGCGCCGACCTGAGGGCTTCGGGTGAAATCCGCGGGCCGGAGCGCGCGGGCCCCTATCGTTGCCCGGCGTGACCTCACTGCGGACGCGCGACGAGGTGGCACCCGTGCGGGCGCGCCGCGGGGCTCACCGCCCTGCCCCGAAGCCCCTGGCGGGGCTGGTGCCCGTGGCGCTGGTGCCCGCGGCGGTCGGGGTCCTGGTCCTCGCCGTCGCCCTGTTCGCCGGCCTCGCCGCCCCGGGTGCCGCGCGGTCGACCACCAGCGCCGTCCCGGCCGCCGCCGTCACCACCGCGCCCTCCAGCGACGCGACTGCCCCGGCGCCCGAGGACACCGGGGCTGCGACGTCCCCCGCCCCCGCCGCACCGGGCACCACCGAGCCCGGCGCCGACGGCACACCGGCCGTGAGCTCACCGTCGGAGGGTCCGGGCGCGCAGGGCTCCGGCTCGCAGGACCCGGACGGCACGAGCGCCTCCGACGGCTCACCGAGCACCACCGGCCCCGCGGCGACCCCCGGCCCCTCGCCGTCGGCGTCCGCGCGCCAGCAGACCCCGCCACCCCCGCCGGACGAGCCCGCGGCCGCGGCGGACACCGACGTCCCCGTCGTCGTCCTCAACGCCACCCGCACGCAGGGGCTCGCGGCGTCCACCGCCGCCGCCCTCGCCCGCGACGGGTGGACGGTGGCGAGCACGGGCAACCAGCGCCGTGGTGCGTCGGGGGCGACCACCGTCCGCTACCCGGACGCCGACCTCGAGGCCACCGCCGAGGCGGTCGCCGACAGCCTCGGCGGGGACGTCGAGGTGGTGCTCGACGAGGACGCGCAGAGCCGCTCGGTCACAGTGGTGGCGGGAGCCGACCAGACCGGGTGAGGGCCGGGCCGACGGGGGTGGCGCTGCGTCGCGCCACCCCCGTGTTTGCACTCAGGCACGCCGAGTGCCAGTCTTGGCCTGGCACTCGTCACGGGCGAGTGCCAGCTGACCTCGGGAGCGCCGCTCCCCGGTCGGCTCGGTGAGCCGGCCGTGCGGGTGCCCCTGGGCCCTCGTGCGACGGGCGTCCGTCGCGGGCACCGGGCCGGCCACCGCACCACGACACCCCAGTCACCCAGCCACCCGGAGGAAACCCCACCATGGCGAAGACCATCTCCTTCAACGAGGAGGCCCGCCGCGGCCTCGAGCGGGGCATGAACACCCTCGCCGACGCGGTCAAGGTCACCCTCGGCCCCAAGGGCCGCAACGTCGTGCTCGAGAAGAAGTGGGGCGCCCCCACGATCACCAACGACGGTGTCTCCATCGCCAAGGAGATCGAGCTCGAGGACCCCTACGAGAAGATCGGCGCCGAGCTCGTCAAGGAGGTCGCCAAGAAGACCGACGACGTCGCCGGCGACGGCACCACCACCGCCACCGTGCTCGCCCAGGCGCTGGTGCGCGAGGGCCTGCGCAACGTCGCGGCCGGCGCCAACCCGATCGCCCTGAAGAAGGGGATCGACAAGGCCGTCGCCGCCGTCACCGCGCAGCTCCTCGCTGACGCCAAGGAGGTCGAGACGAAGGAGCAGATCGCTGCCACGGCGTCCATCTCCGCGGCCGACCCGGCCATCGGCCAGCTCATCGCCGAGGCGCTCGACAAGGTCGGCAAGGAGGGTGTGATCACGGTCGAGGAGAGCAACACCTTCGGCCTGGAGCTCGAGCTGACCGAGGGCATGCGCTTCGACAAGGGCTACATCTCGCCCTACTTCGTCACGGACGCGGAGCGCCAGGAGGTGGAGCTCGACGACCCGTACATCCTGCTCGTCAACTCCAAGGTCTCCTCCATCAAGGACCTGCTGCCCCTGCTCGAGAAGGTCACCCAGTCGGGCAAGCCGCTGATGATCATCGCCGAGGACGTGGACGGCGAGGCGCTGGCGACCCTGGTGGTCAACAAGATCCGCGGCATCTTCAAGTCGGTCGCCGTGAAGGCCCCGGGCTTCGGTGACCGCCGCAAGGCGATGATGCAGGACATCGCGATCCTCTCCGGTGGCCAGGTCATCTCCGAGGAGGTGGGTCTGAAGCTGGACTCCGCCAGCCTCGACCTGCTCGGCCGCGCACGCCGCGTGGTCGTCACCAAGGACGAGACGACCATCGTGGAGGGCGCTGGTGACGCCGACCAGATCGCTGGTCGCGTCGGGCAGATCCGCAGCGAGATCGAGCGCAGCGACTCCGACTACGACCGCGAGAAGCTGCAGGAGCGCCTCGCGAAGCTCGCCGGCGGCGTCGCCGTCATCAAGGCGGGCGCGGCCACCGAGGTGGAGCTGAAGGAGCGCAAGCACCGCATCGAGGACGCGGTGCGCAACGCGAAGGCGGCCGTCGAGGAGGGCATCGTCGCTGGCGGCGGCGTGGCCCTGATCCAGGCGGGGAACACCGCGTTCCCCACGCTGGAGCTCGTCGGTGACGAGGCGACAGGGGCGAACATCGTCAAGGTCGCGATCCAGGCTCCGCTGAAGCAGATCGCGATCAACGCCGGCCTCGAGGGCGGGGTCGTGGCTGAGAAGGTGCGCGGGCTCCCCACCGGGCACGGGCTGGACGCCTCGAACGGGGAGTACGTGGACCTCATCGCCGCGGGCATCATCGACCCGGCGAAGGTGACGCGCTCCGCGCTGCAGAACGCGGCGAGCATCGCCGGGCTGTTCCTGACCACCGAGGCGGTCGTGGCCGACAAGCCGGAGAAGGCTCCGGCCGGTGGCGGCGCCGGTGGCGGCGACGGCGGCATGGGCGGCATGGACTTCTGAGTCCCGCGCCGCCCGGCGCGACGACGCGGGCGGCACAGCAGTGGTGACGAGGGCGGCACTCCCCAGGGGGTGCCGCCCTCGCGGCGTCCCAGGCTGCCCGCCCCGCCCGCCCGAGACCGCAGTTGTGGCGGCAACTGCACCTGAGGGAGCGCGGGGACTGCAGTTGCCACCACAACTGCGCGCAGGGGCTGGGGGCACTGATGCAACAGCACCGGCTCGGGGCGCACGTACCCTGCCGCGGTGGCGGTGCTGGTCGACGAGGCGCGGTGGCCCGCGCACGGGCTGCGGTGGGCGCACCTGGTCTCCGACACCTCCCTCGCCGAGCTGCACGCCTTCGCCCGCGCCGCCGGGCTCGCGCCGCGCAGCTTCGACCACGACCACTACGACGTCCCCGGTTCCGTGGTGCCCGCGCTCGTCGCGGCGGGGGCGCAGCCCGTCGGGTCGCGTGAGCTCGTGCGCCGCCTGGTCGCCTCGGGCCTGCGGGTGCCCCGCCGCGACCGCACCGCCCCCACCCGCCCCCCGACCTCGGGGGTGGTGGGCGTGCTGCTCGCCGCCGGCGCCGGGACGCGCTTCGGCGGCCCCAAGGCCCTCGCCCGCAGCGACGACGGGACGCCGTGGGTCCTCGACCGCGTCCGCGCCCTGCGCGAGGGTGGCTGCTCGGCCGTGCTGGTCGTCCTGGGAGCGGACGCCGACCGCGCCCGGGCGCTGCTCCACGGGGACGCCGGCGGTGGCGGTGACGCGGCCGGTGACGCGGGCGGTGGCGGTGACGCCGGCCGTGGCGGTGACGCCGGCCGTGGCGGTGACGCGGCCGGTGATGCGGGCCGTGGCGGGGGTGGCAGCGGTGTGGTCGTGGTGGTGGCCCGGGACTGGTCGCGGGGGATGAGCGCCTCGCTGCAGGAGGGCCTGCGCGCTGCGCTGCACCTCGATCCCCCGCCGCTGGCGGCGCTCGTCGCGCTGGTCGACGTCCCAGGGCTGACGTCGTCAGCGGTGGCGCGCCTGACCGACCTGGCGCTCGACGAGGACGTGCTCGCCCGCGCCAGCTACCAGGGCCGGGCCGGCCACCCGGTGCTGCTCGGACGCCACCACTGGGCCGCTGCGGGGGCCGCGGCCACCGGCGACCGCGGCGCGGGCAGCTACCTGAAGGCCCGGGGCGCCGTCCTCGTGGAGTGCTCCGACGTCGCGGACGGCTCCGACGTCGACATCCCGCCTACCCTGGTGCGGTGACCGCCCCACCCACCGACGCGAGCACGCTCGACGCCCTCGGCCAGCGCACGGGTGAGGTGACCGCCGCCGCTGACGCGAGCAGGCTCGACGCGCCCGGCCAGCGCGTGGTGGTGGCCGTCGTCACCGATGAGGCCCTCGACGTCCCGGCCCACGCCGCCGCCGTAGCCGACCGCTCCGCCGGTGCCACGGTCACCTTCTCCGGGGTCGTCCGCGACCACGACGGCGGGCGCGGCGTGGAGCACCTGACCTACGTCGGGCACCCGAGCGCGCAGCGCGTCCTCACCGAGGTGGCCGCCCAGGTCGCCGCCGCCCACCCGGTGGACGCCGTCGCCGTCTCCCACCGGCTGGGTGACCTGGCGGTGGGGGACGTCGCGCTGGCGGTCGCGGTGAGCGCCGCGCACCGCGCCGAGGCCTTCACCGCGGCCGCCGCCCTGGTCGACGAGGTCAAGGCCCGCCTGCCGGTCTGGAAGCGGCAGGTGCTCACCGGAGGCGGTCAGGAGTGGGTGGCCTGCCCCTGATCCGCTGCCCCGTCCCAGGGCCGCGCCGCCAGAGGTCCGACGTCGAACACCCGCCGTAGGCTCGGGCGCCGGCCTGGTCCCGGGCCGTGCGGGGTGGACGGGGGAAGCGCGTGCTCGGGCACACGCACGCCATGTCGGGCCTGGCGGCCGGCGCAGCGACGCTGCCGCTGGCCCCGGTGCAGGGCCCGCTGGAGCAGCTGGCCTGGGTGGCCGCCTGGGGCGGGTTCGCGCTGCTGCCCGACCTCGACCAGGGGGGCCTGCACTGGCGCGGGCCGATGCCGCGGCTGTCGGGCTCGACGGTGGCCCGCATGTGGGGGCCGGTGACGACGGCCCTCGCCTCCGGTGTCGCGGTGATCGCGCGCGGCCACCGCAACGGCACCCACGACGTCCTGCTCGCACCCCTGGTGCTCGGTGTGCTGGCAGCACTGGCTGGGCGGTACCCCTGGACCTCCCTGGTGCTCATGGCCCTCGCGATCGGTCTGGCACTGCAGGCCTGCCACGTGGTGCTCCCCGGCAGGATCGAGCGGAGCGTCGTGGGGAACCTGCTGCTGTCCTTCGCTGGTGCGTGGTGGTCGACGCGCACCGGCGAGGTGGCCCTGGAGTGGTTGCCGTGGGCGGTGGCGGGTGGGGTGATCACCCACATCGTCGGCGACTGGCTGACCGTCGGTGGTGTGCCGGTGCCGCTGACGTGGATCAGGGGCCGCCCACGGCGCGTCTCCGCACGGCTGTTCCGCACCGGTGCGGCGGTGGAGGGCCTGCTGGCCGGCGCCTTCGCCGCCACAGCGGTGGTCCTGCTGGCCGCCGCGCCGCTGCTGGGCGGCGCGGTGGCGACAGCCGTCACGGACCTGGCCCGGGGTGGCGACCAGGGGCTCCGGGAGTCCGCGGGCAGCACGTCGGGGGATCGGGCGGCACGTGGCTCCGCAGCTCTGTCACTCCGCTAGCACGGACTCACAGGCGGCGCGAGGACCTCGACGACCGGCGTGTCGCAAACTTCCCACCAGCCCCACCAGCCACTGTTGCCGCACTGGCACCGGCCAGTCCGAAGGGGAGGACGACATGATCACGACCGTCGCGATGGGCCTGGACCTGGTGCTGCGCCATCCGGGACTGCGAGTCCCCACCGAGACCCTGGGGCTGCTGCTCGCCGCGGTCTGCGGCGCATGCTCCCTCGCACTCGTCGCCCGCTCCGACGCCGCACCGGCGACCGCGGCCCCGGGGCGGGCACCCCTCACCCCGCCCGCCGCTCGACGCGCCGCGCCGTCCGCAACCCCGCGCAGTGCCGTGCCCATCGCTCCGCCCACGGCGTCGTCCACCACGTGGTCCGCCGCTCCGCGCACGGCGCAGGTCACCACCCGGTCCGCGGCCCCGCGCACCGCCGTGAGCACCGTCTCGCCCACCGCCTGGTCCGCCGCACCGCGCACCGCCGTGCCCGCCGCCTCGCCGGTCCTGCGGCCACCGGCGACCCCTGCTGCCGCCCACGGGAGCGTGACACCCACCCCCGGAGGCGCTCCCGCGACCGCCACCCAGCGGACCACGCCCGTGGGACGCCGGACCCCCGGCGCGACCCCCCGGTCGGCGCGGCGGGCTGCGGACTGCTCAGCCGCCGGCGAAGGGAGGCAGCACGTCGATGAGCGCCCCGCCGCGCAGCGCGGTGGCCGCGCCCGCGACGGGGTCGACCGCCACCTCGTCGACCAGGGTGCTCGCCACGTCCAGCACCGCGTCCAGCGGTGGGTGGAGGGCGCGCAGGCGGTTCACCAGGGCGCCGAGCGTCGGCTCGTCCTCGAGGAGCACGACCTCCTCGTCGAGGCCCGCAGCCGCCGCCGCGCCCGCGAAGAAGCGCACGCGGACCTCGACGGGACCACGGGATCCCGCCGTCGCAGCGCCGGACCGCGACCCAGCGAGCGCAGCACCGCCGCCGCGCAGCGCCTCCTGGCTGGTCTGCGCCTCCTCCACGAGTCAGCCGCCGATGGCCGACATGGGCCGGTCGGGTCGCGCGAAGCCAGCACCGGCGAGGTCGTCGAGGCCGTGCCCGGCGCGCTTGCCCCACATCACCGCGCGCCAGGCGTCAGCGATCTCCACGTCGCTCGCCCCACCGCGCAGGACCGCCCGCAGGTCGTGCCCGCTGGGGGAGAAGAGGCAGTCGCGCACCTGTCCGTCGGCGGTCAGGCGCGTGCGGTCGCACACGGCGCAGAACGGGCGGGTCACCGACCCGATGATGCCGACCGTGCCCGTGCGCACCGTGGGCACCGGCGCGTCGTCGTGCCACCTCACGTCCCACTCCTGGGCGGGGGCCGACCCGCGCTGAGCAGGATGCTGCTCCTGGAGCTCGAGCGCGCCTGGCGCGAAGTCCCCCGTGATGCGCTCCAACACCTCCGCGACGTCGATCATCGAGCTGCGGTCCCAGGCCCCGTGGGGCTCCAGCGGCATCTGCTCGATGAAGCGCAGCGCGTACCCCTCGCGCAGGGACCACCGCACCAGGGCCCCAGCCTCGTCGTCGTTGACCCCCCGCAGCAGCACCGCGTTCACCTTCACCGGGCCCAGGCCGGCGGTCCTCGCCGCCCGCAGACCCGCCAGGACGTCGCTGTGGCGGTCGCGGTGGGTGATGGCCGCGAACCGCTCGGGGCGCAGCGTGTCGAGGGAGACGTTGACCCGGCGCAGACCGGCGGCGACCAGGGCGTGCGCCCGACGCTCCAGGCCGAGCGCGTTGGTCGTCAGCGAGGTCTCGGGAGGGTCGCCGTCGGCGGTGCGCAGGGCGGTGGTGGCCGCCACGATGCCCTCCAGCCCGCGACGCAGCAGGGGTTCGCCCCCGGTGAAGCGCACCTCGGTCACGCCCAGGTGCTCCACCGCCACGGTCACCAGCCGCACCACCTCCTCGTCGGTGAGCAGCTGCGGGGACGGCAGCCAGTCGAGCCCCTCCTCGGGCATGCAGTAGGAGCAGCGCAGGTTGCAGCGGTCGGTCAGCGACACCCGCAGGTCGGTGGCCGTGCGCCCGAAGCCATCGGTCAGACCCCGACCCGCGGGCCGGTCGTCGGGCAGGCGCACCACCGTGGTGGAGGCGCGGTGACGCGGCAGGCCGAGCTGGACAGTCACACGGCGATGCTACGGGGGGTCGCCGCGCTCCGGGCCGCCGGCAGGGGAGCTCGAGCCCGCGACACCGGGCCGGGTGACCGGCAACGGCTCCGGGCCCTGGCGAGAGGCGCTCCGCCAGCCGTGGCTCGCGCCGTCCGCCCGGCCCCGGAGCGCCACCGGTGCGCTGGACCCGTGCGGGTGGTCCCGTCGGCGGCACCACGGCTCCGGCGGCCCAGCGGCGCGCCTCCACCACTGCCCTCTGGGAGCGTGCGGTCCAGCGGCGCCGGTGACGACGGGTCGGTGCGGTGGCAGATCGGTGCGGCGGCAGGCCGACGTGGCGACCGCCGCCGCGGTCGGCGCCAGGCGGACCGCTCCCGCCGGTGGCGGGGGTCCTGACCGGTGGGTCAGCGGCTGAACATGCGCACCGCGCCCTGCTCGACCTCCGCGTAGGACTGACCGGCCGTGGCCAGCGCCCGGTTGATCTCCTCCAGCGAGGCCCGCACCCGCTCCTGCGTGGAGCGCCAGTCGCCGACCACGCCCTGGAACGACGACGCCGCCTGACCCTGCCAGCTGCCCTGCAGGTCGAGCAGGAGCCGCATCATCCGGTCCACCTCGGAGGTGATGGAGACGATGGATCCCTGCACGGCGCTGGACGCCGAGGCCACCTGCGCGCTGTCGACCTGGAAACGGCTCATGACGGCTCCTCTCGCGCCGGGGGGGTCGGTGACCCGGGGAGGCCGGTGCGCTGAGGCCGACGCTAGGGCCGTGAGCGGTCGAGGCCCGGCCGTCGTCCGGGGCCTGTGGACGACGGTGGCCCTGTGGGCGACGGCCGGCCTGTGGACGACGTCGCGCCCCTCAGGCGCCGACGCCGTCGTCCAGGCGTCCCGGGCCGACCGCGAGCGGCAGCACCACCTCCGCGGTCGCCCCGCCACCGCGGGTCGGCACCAGCGCGGCGGTGCCCCGGTGCGCCCCCACGATCGCCGCGACGATGGCCAGGCCCAACCCGGAGCCCCCGCCCTGGTGGCGGGCGCGGGAGGTGTCCGCGCGGTAGAACCGCTCGAAGACCCGCTCGGCGTCCTGCGCCGGCACGCCGGGGCCGTGGTCGACCACCCTCAGCACCGCGGCGCCGTCGCGCACCCCGACGCCGAGCTGCACCGGTGTGCCGGCGGGGGTGTGCCGCAGCGCATTGGCGAGCAGGTTCGCGAGCACCTGGCGCAGCCGGGCGTCGTCCCCGGTCACCAGCGCCGGGCCCGGCGGCGCGCCGTCCACCGGGCCGGTGAGGGCGACCTGGCGGTCGGGGGCCAGCGCCGTCGCGTCGTGGCGGGCGTCGGCGGCCAGCACCAGCAGGTCGACCGGCGCGGCGTCGAGGGGGCGCTGCTCGTCCAGGCGCGCGAGCAGCAGCAGGTCGTCGACGAGGCCGCCCATGCGCACGGCCTCGGTCTCGATGCGGCGGAAGGACGTCGTCACCTCGTCGGGAGAGGTGACCGCGCCGATGCGGTGCAGCTCGGCGAAGCCGCGCACCGTGGCCAGCGGGGTGCGCAGCTCGTGGCTGGCGTCGCCGACGAAGCGGCGCATGCGGGTCTCGGAGGCCTCACGCGCTGCCAGGGAGGTCTCGATGCGGTCGAGCATCGCGTTGACCGACCGGCCCAGGCGCCCCACCTCGGTGGTGGCGGGCGCGGCGTCGACCCGCCGGGTCGTGTCGCCGTCGCCGAACGCCGCGGCCACCGCCTCCACCTCCCGCAGCGGGCGGAAGGCCCGGCGCACGCCGACGGCGCCGAGCAGGGCGCAGGCGGTGACGACGAGGAGGCCGATGAGCAAGAACGACAGGGCCACGATGCGCACCTGGCGCTCCACCGGTTCCAGCGACCGCGCGATGGTGGCCACGCCGACCTCGACGGAGGTCTCGCCGTTGGCGAGCACCACGGGCACGCGCACGGGCACCGCCACCGCCCGCAGGTCGTCATCCATGTCGAAGGGCTCGCCGTCCCGGGCCTCGGCCCGGTCGAGGCTCACCGGCTCCAGGTCCACCTGGCCCTGGTTCGGGGAGGCCACGCTGCGCAGCACCCCACCGTCCGCGTCGGTGAGCTGCACGTAGTAGTCGGTCGGCGGCCCCTGCCCGCGGGGACCGCCCGCGGAGTTCGCGATGCCCTCCAGAGCCCTGGGGTTGCGGGTGACGCTGCGCAGGTCCTCGTCGACCTGCCCCACCAGCACCCCCTGCAGCAGCGCGGTGGTCACCACCCCGGTGACCAGGAGGGCCACCACCAGCAGGCCCGTGACCACCGCGACGAGGCGGGCGCTCAGCGACAGCGCATGCAGCCGGGAGCGCATGGCTACCAGCACGTCGGCCCCTCAGCCCGTCGGCGCGAGGCGCAGCACGTACCCCACCCCGCGGCGGGTGTGGATGACGGGGCGCACCGGCGCGCCGTCGGTGCCCAGGACCGCGTCGACCTTGCGGCGCAGGTAGGAGATGTAGGACTCCACGATGCCCGCCTCCCCGCCGAAGTCGTAGTTCCACACGTGGTCGAGGATCTGGCTCTTCGACAGCACCCGGTTCGGGTTCAGCATGAGGTACCGCAGCAGCTTGAACTCCGTGGGGGAGAGCTCGACGGGCGTGCCCGCCCGGCGCACCTCGTGGGCGTCCTCGTCGAGCTCGAGGTCGTCGAAGACCAGCCGCCCCGCCGCGGGGTCGGCGCCCGCGCCCGAGCGGCGCAGCACCGCGCGGATGCGGGCCACGACCTCCTCGAGGCTGAACGGCTTGGTGACGTAGTCGTCCCCGCCGACGGTCAGGCCAGCGACGCGATCGGCGACGTCGTCCTTGGCCGTCAGGAACAGCACCGGGACGTCGCGCCCGCGCTCGCGCAGGCGGCGGGTGACCGCGAAGCCGTCGAGGTCGGGGAGCATGACGTCGAGGACGACGAGGTCCGGGCGGGTGCGCTCGGCCTGGTCCAGGGCCTCCGCGCCGTCCGCGGCGGTGTGCACCTCGAAGCCGGCGAAGCGCAGGGAGGTGGAGAGCAGCTCGCGGATGGTGGGCTCGTCGTCGACGACGAGCAGGCGGGCCTCGGGCGCGGTGGGCATGTGCCCATCGTCGTGCGGGAGCCTGGGAGGTTCCTGGGAGTCGGCTGGGCCGCTCCGGTCGAGGACCCAGATGCCGATCTCGTCCCCCCGGGTCACCACGACCACGGCCAGGGCGAGGGTCATGGCGAGGACGGTCGCCGTGAGGGCGGAGCGGCTCGGGGCGCCCCGCCACTGCGTCCAGGCGATGGCCGTGGCACCCGTGGCGCTGGAGAGCCCCACCACCGGGCCGAGGAGCGCCGCGAGGACCATGACGAGGCCCAGCGGGAGGTCCACCCAGCGAGGCGGGGTGCCCGGGGCGGCCGGGAGGTCGCGGCCGTGCGCCTGGTGAGGACTGCTCCGCCAGGTGACGCCGACCCCGGTCGGGCCGGCGGCCTGGAAGACGTCCGTGGCGAGCACCACCGAGGCGGCCACGAGGACGGTGGCGGTGACGCCCGGGTGCACGCTCGACGGGAGCTGGGCCGTGAGGAGGGTGCGTGGAGTGGTCCGTGCCACCCCTCCACCGTCCGACCGCGACGCCGGTGGTAGAGATCCTCTCCCGGACGGAGGTCGCTGGACGACGTCCTCGAGCCCGCGCGCACGCGGCGAGGTCTCATGATCGAGCACCGCGCCGTGATCGACGCGGGTCGCCCGCGTTCGCCGCCGCGGAGCAGGACGGTCCTCGGGTGATCGCCCACGCCAGCGCGTGGGCCATCAGGAGCACCGGCGCGAGGGCGGGTGCCGTGCGCACCGCACGCCGCAGGTCACCGGGGGCGAGGACGCCGCAGCGCCGCAGCTCGACCAGGCTCCACACCTCGAAGGGCGCGACCACCACCGGAGCGGTGATCACGCCGGGCGTGCGGCGGCGCGCCACGGCGCTGACCAGCAGGTGGGTGACCGCGTGCAGCCCGGAGGCGGCGAGCACCGCCTGGTACGCGCGGGAGCCACCCGCACTGCGGGCACCCCGCACGGCCGCGGACGTGACGGGGACGCCGACGAGCGCCACCGCCATCGCGGCGCGAGGCCGGGTCGGCGTCAGCGCGGCGTCCGACTGGGGTGGCGCGCCGGGCCAGCGCACCCGCGCGGCGTCCGCCGACCGGCGGCTGGACGCTGGCGCGGTCACCAGCTCCTCGAGGTCGTGGACGGCGAAGGCTGCGACGAGCCCCCACCGCAGCGCCCGGGATGGCGGGATCCCGTGTGGCACCGACCGGCGCGACGGGCCCCGACAGCGCGACCCTGCGGCGGCCGGCGCTGCGCTGGTGGACGGCACGGGCCCGCGGGTCACCCCTCCAGCATCCTGACCACGACACTGGTGGTCGACGACGCTCCCGCCCCGGACGGCGACCCCTCCCACGCCGGTCCAACGCGCTGCCGGGTCGAGCTGGCAGCGCTGCTCGACCGCTGATCCGGCCCTGGGACGCCGGCCCGCCCGACCCCGTCCTCAGCGTCACAGCCGTGGACGTCGTCGTGCCCGCGCCGCTCGGTGCGAGCGCGCGGGTGGCAGGGCGCGCGGGTGGCAGGGCCTCGCGCGACGCCGCAGCGTCCTGGGCCGGCCCGAGCGCCGGTCGGCCGGTGAGCACGAGGAGCAGGTCGGCGAGGTGCGACTCGGTCGCGCGCGCAGCAGCGGCCCCTCGCCGGTGACCCGATCACCGAACGGATCCGCCGGCTGTGCAGCAGCGACCCGTGATCCGTGGGTGGATGTCCCGTGCGCGTCGCCCTGGTGATCACCGACGAGGACTTCTACGCGGGCACCGGGTACGCCGACGCCTGGGAGGGGGCCCTGCGGGGCCAGGGGTGCGACGTCGAGCGCCTCGCCCGCGTGCCCGACGGCTGGGGCGCCCACCAGCTGGGCGGGCTGCAGGGTCCTCAGGGGCTCGCGGCCCGCTTCGACCTCGCGGTGGCCCACGTGCTGGTCGAGGAGGTCGCCGCGTTCGCGCCGACCCTGCAGGTGGCCTCGCTGCTCGAGGCCGGTGGCGTCCCGCTGGTCAACCCCGTCGCCTCGGTGCTCGCCTCCTCCGACAAGCTCGTCACCCACGCGGTGTGGGCTGCCGCGGGGGTGCCGCAGCCGGCCGTGTGGGACCTCGCCCAGCGCACCGACTGGCCCGAGCCGGGTCGGCCGATGGTCCTGAAGCCGTCCCTGGCCGACGGCGCCCGCGACATCCAGCTCGTGCACGACCTCGACGAGGCTCGCGGTGTCGAGGCCGCCTGGCGCGAGGACGAGGGGCGAGGGGGGCTGCGGCGCGGGGTGGCACTGCTGCAGCAGTGGGTGGAGGAGCCGGCGTGCGTGCGCCTGTTCGCCACCCCCCACGAGGTGTCGCTGGCGTACGAGAAGTCCCGCGAGGACGGCGAGCTGGTCACCCACGGCACCGTGTACCCGCGCGTCTACGAGGCGCCGCCCGAGATGGCCGAGCTCGCGCAGCGGATGGTCGCGACGCTCGGCGGGGGCCTGATGGGCGTCGACGTGCTCGTCGAGCGCACCGGGCGGCTCGTGGCGCTGGAGGCCAACGCGCCGTTCGGCTTCGACGTCACCGACCCCGGGCAGGGCGAGTGGGTGGCCCGGGCGGCGCTGTCGGTGGTCGGACGCCGGACCGCCGGGTCGGCGTCGGCGTCGGCGTCGCGGTGAGCGTCGACGAGGCGCTGGCCCTCGACGGCACCGACCGCCAGCACGCCGCCGAGGCGATGGCCGCGGTGCGGCGGTCCGGCCCGGCGCGCCTGGCCGCGGACGTCGCCCGCGACGCCGAGCGGGCGGGGCTGCTGCACGCCGTCGGCAGCGGACACGCCTTCCACCTCGATCCGGTGCCGCGCGTGGTCGAGGGCCGTGAGTGGGACCGGCTGGCGGCCGGTGTCGCCCAGCGGGTGCGGGCCCTGGAGGCCTTCGTCGCCGACGCCCACGGGCCCCGCGAGGCCGTGCGCGCCGGGGTGGTCCCGGCGGCGGTGGTGGGCTCCAACCGCTACCTGACCACGGAGGTGCCGCCCCCGTCGTCGTGGATCGGGATGGCCGGGCCGGACGTCGTGCGCGGCGCCGACGGCGAGCTCGTGGTGCTCGAGGACAACGTGCGGACCCCCACGATGCTGGCCCACGCCCTCGCCGCGCGGGACGTCGTCGCCGGACGGCTGAGGGTCCAGTCCCCGCCCCGCCCGGTGCACGACGCCGCCCGCGAGGCCATCGCGGCCATGCTGCGCGCCGCCGCGCCGGGAGTGGCGGACCCGGTGGTCGCGGTGCTGGACGACGGGCCCACGGGCGCGGTGGCGGACAGCGGTACGGGCGGCGGCGCTGCCGGCCGGGTGCGCTGGGAGATCGCCCGCCTCGCCGAGGTGCTGGCCGTGCCCGCCGTCCAGCCCCACCAGCTGCACCGGCGGGGTGAGCGGCTGGTGCTGCCCGACGGGCGGGGTGTGGACGTGGTGTGGCGGCGGACGTCGGAGGAGAGGCTGCGCGACGACGCCGGGCACCTGAACCAGCTGGGGGAGCTGCTGCTGGCCCCGCTGCGGGCGGGGACGGTGGTCGTGGTCAACGCCTTCGGCACCGGCGTCGCCGACGACAAGCGCACCTACCCCTACGTGGACGACCTGGTGCGGTTCTTCACCGGGGAGGAACCGCTGCTGCGCTCGGTCCCGGCGTACGACCTGGGGGACCCCGCGCAACGGGCACGGGCGCTGCCCCGGCTGGGGGAGCTGGTGGTCAAGCCGCGCTCGGGCTCCGGTGGGTACGGGGTGCTGATCGGACCGCGGGCGTCCTCGGCACAGCTGGACGCCGCCCGCGCGGCCATCGACGCCGACCCCGGTGGGTGGATCGCCCAGGAGCTGGTGGCCCTGTCGACCCACCCCACCGTCGTCGACGGTCAGCTGGTGCCCCGGCACGTGGATCTGCGGCCGTTCGCCTTCGCCGACGGACAGGGCAGCTTCACCGTGCTGCCCGGCGGGTTCACGCGGGTGGCGCTGGCCGAGGGCGAGCTGGTGGTCAACGCCTCCCAGGGCGGGGGCGGTAAGGACACCTGGGTGGTGTGACGGCGCCCGGGACGGGGGACGGTGGGTGGTGCAGCCGCGACCGCAGCCGCAGCGGCAGCCGCGACCGCAGCCGCAGGGGCCGCACGAGCGTCATCTGACTGCTACGGCGAGCCGGGGGGATCCGGCGAGGTCGCCGAGCACGGGTCGTCCGAGCGCGGGTCACCCGAGGCCGGGGGGAGCGCCAACTGCTCACCCAGCGCGATCGCCGCTCGCGCCGCCGCGCGCCGCGGCACGGCCAACCAGTGCCCGCCGGGGTCGACCCAGCGCGGCGCTCGCACCTGCGGCACGCCGGCGGCCATCCGCACCGACCAGGTGCCGAGGTCGAGCATCGTGTGGTGCGGCCCGCACGCCAGCACCACTGCGTCGATGTCTGTCAGCCCCCCGGCTGCCCACGCCGTGACGTGGTGACCCTCCAGCTGCGCGGACGGCACCTCGCACCCGGGCACCACGCACCCGCCGTCGCGGGCGAGGAGGGCCCGGCGCTGTGCCGGGGTGATGCACCTCGTGCTCCGGCCGAGGTTCAGCACGGCCCCGGAGGGGGCGAGGAGCACGGCGCTGAGGGCCGCGTCGCACTGCAGGCGGCGCAGGAGGGGCGCGGTCACCAGCCCCGTCTGCTCGCAGGTGGCCCGGCCCGCGCCCGGGCGGGCGAGCACCTGGTCGGCGGTGGCGTGCACGATGATCCGCGGCGGCTCCCCGCCACGGACCCCGGTGCTGGCCAAGCCCTGGCGCGTCACCCGACCGAGGGCGTCGGCGCCCCGCTGCCCGGGGGTGCGGTCGTCGACGACGCGCACCCGACCCTGCCCGTCCACCGCCTCGGCGTCGGTGGCCGACAGGGGCCTCGCGCAGTGGTCGATGGCGGCTTTGAGCTGCGCGCCGGCGACGGGGTCGAGCTGGCCGCGGACCTGCACCATCCCGGTGCTGTCGGTGGTCACCGTCAGGTAGCGGCGGGCGAAGGCGTCGGGGTCGAAGCCCCGCTCGGAGCGCGTGGGGTCGAGGCGGTCGAGCACATGACCGGCCAGGTGCTCGCACTCCTTCGGCCGGAAGCCCCTGGACTGCTCGACGAGGAAGCCGTCGACGGCCCCGGCGTGCTCGGTGCGCAGTGGCGTGGGCAGGTGGTCGAGGGTGCGGCGGCCGACATCGACGTGGCCCATCGAGACCTCACCGGCGACCAGGGCCGCGCCCAGGCCCCGCAGCTCCCCGGTGTCGGGGTCGGTGACCGTCGCCGCCTCGACGTCGGCGCGGGCGCGCCCGGCAGGCACCCGCAGCCGCCAGGAGACCAGTGCCGGCACCGACGTCGCGCCGAGCTCCGCGGCATCGGCCCGGGTCAGGGAGCGCAGCAGCGCCAGGTGCGCGCCGTCAGCGGTGCGGCGGGCGGCTGCCAGCTCCTCCAGAGCCCGGGCCTTCTCCACCGCCGACAGGGCCCACGCCCGCTCCAGGCACCCGACCAGCTCGCCAGCCGTCGAGCGCAGCACCTCGAGGAGGCGCAGCGCCTCCGGCCGAGGCGGGTCGACGGTCTCGATCACGTGTTCGACACTACGGCAGGTCGCCGACCCTGCGGGGCGGTCGTCCACAGGCAGCGGCTGGATGACGCCACCTGCCCGCCGAGATCGCCGCGCGGCGGGAGCAGCGGCGGCGCTCGGGCCAGGACCGCCACGACGGGGTGTGGGAGGGCGTCCACCACGTGGTCACCGCCACCGACCTCGGGACTGCGGACGGCGTCCGCGTGCCGGACGGGATGGTGCTGCGCACCCGACCCGCGGGCACCTGCACCGACACCGCAGCGGTCGTCGCCGAGGTGCTGGGCCCGGGTGACGAGACCTTCGCGGAGCTCGCCCTCCACGTCGCCCGCGGCGTGGACGAGGTGCTGGTCGCCGACCCCGCCAGCCGCCGCGTCCGCCCCTGGCAGCTGCGCGGCGGCGCCCACGTCGAGACCGGGCGCAGCGATCTGCTCGACGTCACCGGCGATGAGCTGGCCGCGCAGGTCGACCGGCCCTGACCCACCACCGCCGCAGGATCCGCCCGACGTGATGAGCCGGACCGCCGTCCTGCGCTCACCGCCCCGCCTCGAGGTCCAGCAGGGCCCGCTTGACCTCCACCCCCCCGAGGTACTGCCCCACCGACCCGTCGGAGCGCAGCACCCGGTGGCAGGGCACGACCAGCGGCAGCGGGTTCGTCGCGCACGCGGTGCCCACGGCCCGGACGGCGCGGGGCGAGGTGGTCAGGGCCGCGAGGCGCGCGTAGCTGACCGTGCGGCCGAAGTCGACACCGCGCAGGTGCCCGAGCACCTCGGCGCGGAACCCGCGCACCAGGCGCAGGTCGACCGGGACGTCGAACGCGGTCCGCTCCCCGGCGAAGTACTCCTCCAGCTCCCGCGCCGCGCCGTCCAGGCGTGCCGGGGCATGCAGCACCCGCGGGCTGACCTCCGCGGCGAGGCGCGCCAGGACGGCGTCGTGCCCCTCGACGGCGAACGCGACGCGCACCAGCCCCGACGAGGTGGCGGCGAGCAGCAGCTCCCCCACCGGGGTGTCGAGGGTGCGGTAGGCGACGTCGAGCACCGCCGACACCGCGGCGGCGGCGGTGAGCCGGTGGTGCAGGCGGGTGAGGGCGGCGTCCTCGCCGGGCAGGGCGGTGAACGGGTCGGTCATGACGGCTCCTCGGGGGGACGGGTGCGGCGCAGCGCGGCGATGCCGCCGGCGGCGGCGCGCCGGGCGGCGTCCTCGGTGCCGCCGACGAGCGCGGCGACGTCGGCGTAGGACAGGTCGGCGAGGTAGCGGTACGCCACGCACTGCCGCTGCTCGGGCGGCAGCGCGGCGAGCGCCGACCACAGCGCGGCGTCCGGGGGATCGGCCGCCGGGTCGCCAGCCCCTCGCGAGCCGGACCGCTCCGGCACCTCCGCGACGGGCACCGCGTGCCGGGCGCGGGCGCGCAGCGCGTCCACGGCCTCGCGGTGCGCGGTGGTCACCAGCCACGCCGCCACGTCGCTGCCCGGGCGCAGCTCCGGGTGGGCCACCAGCGCCGCGAGGAAGGTCTCCGACCACGCGTCCTCGGCGGCGGGGCCGGCGACGGCGCGGCACACCCTCAGCACCCGGGCGCCGTGCTCGGCGACGACCGCCTCGAACGGCGCCAGGTGCTCGGGCGGTGTGCTCACGGTGGGCCAACGCGCCAGGGGGCCGGCCTGTGAGGTGCGGGCGCACCCACCCCGCCCGCTCCGCCCGTCACACCCCGCCCGCTCCGCCCGTCACACCCCGCCCGCTCCGCCCGTCACACCCCGCCCGTCACACCCCGTCGGTCAGCTCCCGCACCGCCGCGTACCGCGCGCGCACCGCGGCGCCGTCCCCTCCGTCGCCGACCTCCACGACCCGCGCCGGCGGGTGCTCCCACACCGGCGGCTCCACGGCCCCCGACAGGGCCCACGCGGCCTGCACCGCCGCGCCGTCCGCGACGTACTCCCCCGGCTGCGGCACCACGACCGGGCGCCCCAGGACGAGGGGCGCGAGGCGCTGCACCGCCTCGGAGCGGGCGCCGCCGCCCACGAGCAGCACCCTCTCGACCGGCACCCCCTGGGCGATCAGCGCGTCGACCCCGTCGGCGAGCCCGCACAGCAGCCCCTCCACCGCGGCGCGCGCCAGGTGCTCGGGTGTCATCGTGGACAGGGTCATCCCGTGCAGGGCGCCGGTGGCCGTCGGGCGGTCCGGGGTGCGCTCGCCCTCCAGGTAGGGCACCAGCACCAGGCCCCCCGCGCCGGAGGGGGCGCTCAGCGCCAGGCGCGACAGCTCGTCGTGGTCGACCCCCAGCAGGCGTGCGGTGGCGTCGAGGACCCGCGCGGCGTTCAGCGTCACCACCACGGGCAGGTGGCGCCCGGTGGCGTCGGCGAAGCCCGCGACGGTGCCGCTGGGGTCGCGCACGGCCACGGCCGTGACCGCCGAGACGACCCCCGAGGTGCCCAGGGAGAGCACTACGTCGCCCTCGCGGGCGGCGAGCCCCAGGGCCGCCGCCGCGTTGTCGCCGGTGCCCGCGCCGAGCACCGCGCCCGCGGCGGCGCCCCACGCGGGGTCCACGGCGCCCACCGACTCCCCGGGCGCCGCGACGCGGGGGACCCGCGGGCTCCGCCCCCGGGTCGCGAGCTCGAGCAGGTCGCGGCGGTAGCTCCCGGTGGAGGCGGAGAAGTACGCCGTCCCCGAGGCGTCGCCGCGGTCGGTGACCAGGGCGTCGAAACCAGCGGTGCCCGCGCCTCCTGCGCCCGCACCCGCCAGGCGCCAGCTCAGCCAGTCGTGCGGCAGGCACACCGCGGCCGTGGCGTCGGCGTGCTCGGGCTCGGCGTCGGCGAGCCAGCGCAGCTTCGTCGCCGTGAAGGAGGCGACGGGCACCACCCCGACGGCGTCGGCGTACGCCGCCCGGCCCGCGGCCTCCTCCCCGCCGCCGAGGTCGAGGATCAGCTGCGTCGCGGCGTCGGCGGAGCGGGTGTCGTTCCACAGCAGCGCGTCGCGCACCACCTCGCCGGCCGCGTCCAGGCAGACCATGCCGTGCTGCTGCCCGCCCACGGCCACGGCCTGGACGCCGCCGAGCCCGCCCGCGTCGTCCACCGCGGCGTGCAGCGCGTCCTCCCAGTGCCGCGGCGCGACCTCGGTGCCCTCGGGGTGGGGGGCGCGGCCCTCGCGGACCAGCGCCCCCGTCGCGGCGTCGCGCACCACGACCTTGCACGCTTGGGTGGAGGTGTCGATGCCGGCGACGAGCGTCATCGGGCCATCATCGCGGGGCGTCCGGCGCGCGACGCCGGGGCCCGCCCGCACCGCCGCCGCACCGCTCCTCCCGCGGGCGTCAGGCGCCGACGTACGCCGCGAGGTGCTCCCCGGTGAGGGTCGAGCGCGCCGCGACGAGGTCGGCGGGCGTGCCCTCGAAGACGACCCGTCCGCCGTCGTGACCGGCGCCGGGGCCGAGGTCGATGATCCAGTCGGCGTGCGCCATCACCGCCTGGTGGTGCTCGATGACGATCACCGAGGTGCCGGAGTCCACGAGCCGGTCGAGCAGGGCGAGCAGGTGCTCGACATCGGCCAGGTGCAGGCCGGTGGTCGGCTCGTCGAGGACGTAGACGCTGCTGTCGCCGCCTCCCATCTGCACGGCGAGCTTGAGGCGCTGCCGCTCGCCCCCGGACAGCGTCGTCAGCGGCTGTCCGAGGCTGAGGTAGCCGAGCCCGACGTCGGCGAGCCGGTGCAGGACGGCGTGCGCGGCCGGCGTCCGCGCCGCACCGGCGGCGAAGAACTCCTCCGCCTCCGTGATCGACATCGCGAGCACCTCGCTGATGTCCCTGCCGCCGAGGTGGTGCTCCAGCACGGAGGCGTCGAACCGCTTGCCCTCGCAGACCTCGCAGGTGGTGGAGACGCTGGCCATCGGGCCCAGGTCGGTGTAGACGACGCCGGCACCGCTGCAGTTGGGGCAGGCGCCCTCGGAGTTGGCGCTGAACAGCGCGGGCTTCACGCCGTTGGCCTTCGCGAAGGCCTTGCGGACCGGCTCGAGCAGCCCCGTGTACGTCGCCGGGTTGCTGCGCCGCGAGCCCTTGATCGCGCCCTGGTCCACGGTCACCACCCCGTCGCCACGCGCGACCGAGCCGTGGATCAGCGAGCTCTTGCCCGACCCGGCCACGCCGGTCACCACCACCAGCACGCCGAGGGGGATGTCGACGTCGACCGCCCGCAGGTTGTGCGAGCTGGCTCCGCGGACCTCCAGCGCCCCCGACGGCGCCCGCACCGACGGCTTGAGGGAGGCGCGGTCGTCCAGGTGCCGCCCCGTCAGGGTGCCGCTGGCCCGCAGCCCCGCCACGGTGCCCTCGAACACCACCCGCCCGCCTCCGGCGCCGGCGGCGGGGCCGAGGTCGACGACGTGGTCGGCGATGACGATCACCTCCGGCTCGTGCTCGACGACCAGCACCGTGTTGCCCTTGTCGCGCAGCTGCAGCAGCAGGGCGTTCATCCGCGCGACGTCATGCGGGTGGAGACCAGCGGTGGGCTCGTCGAAGACGTAGGTGACGTCGGTGAGCGAGGACCCGAGGTGGCGGATCATCTTGGTGCGCTGCGCCTCGCCGCCCGACAGGGTGCCGGTCGGGCGGTCGAGGCTGAGGTACCCGAGCCCGATCTGCACGAAGGAGTCGAGGCTCGCGCCCAGCGCGGCGAGCAGCGGGGCCACGGAGGGCTCGTCGAGGCCGCGGACCCACGCGGCGAGGTCGCTGATCTGCATCGCGCAGGCCTCGGCGATGCTCGTGCCGGCGATCCTCGACGAGCGGGCCGCCTCCGACAGCCTCGTGCCGTCGCAGTCGGGGCAGGCGGTGAACGTGACGGCCCGCTCGACGAAGGCGCGGACGTGCGGCTGCAGCGCGTCGACGTCCTTCGACAGCATCGACTTGCGGATCTTGGGGATCAGCCCCTCGTAGGTGAGGTTCACCCCCTGCACCTTCACCTTGGTCGGTTCCTTGTGGAGGAAGTCGGCCAGCTCCTGCTCGGTGTAGTCCCGGATCGGCTTGTTCGGGTCGAGGAAGCCCGACTCGGCGTAGACCCCCACCGTCCACCAGCTGTCCGACTTCCAGCCCGGGATCGTGAACGCGCCTCCCGCGATGGACTTCGAGTCGTCGTAGAGCTGGGTGAGGTCGATGTCGTTGACCGTGCCCCGACCCTCGCAGCGCGGGCACATGCCGCCGGTGATGCTGAACTCGCGGCGCTCCTTGACCGTCGTGCCGCCGCGCTGCAGGGTGACCGCGCCCGCCCCGCTGATCGAGGCGACGTTGAAGGAGAAGGCCTGGGGCGAGCCGACGTGCGGCTGCCCGAGGCGGCTGAAGAGGATGCGCAGCATCGCGTTGGCGTCGGTGGCGGTGCCGACCGTGGAGCGGGCGTTGGCGCCCATCCGCTCCTGGTCGACGATGATCGCCGTGGTCAGCCCGTCGAGGACGTCGACGTCCGGGCGGGCCAGCGTCGGCATGAAGCCCTGCACGAAGGAGCTGTAGGTCTCGTTGATCATCCGCTGGGAGTCCGCGGCGATGGTGCCGAAGACCAGGGAGGACTTGCCCGACCCGGAGACGCCGGTGAACACGGTCAGCCGGCGCTTGGGGATGTCGACGCTGACGTCCCTGAGGTTGTTCTCGCGCGCGCCGTGCACGCGGATCATGTCGTGGCTGTCGGCGATGTGCGGCGCCGGCCGTCGCTCACCGGTCGTGGGGGCCGTGCTCATCGTGCCTCCCGTGGCTGAGGGCGGGCCGCTCGCGCGGTGGTGGTCGGCTGTCTACCCGATGATCGGGCCCCGCCGTGACGCCCGACACCCCATCGCGCGGCGCGAGCCGCGCCGGGCGCTGGGCGTGCCGCCGCCGCGCTGCACCGTCCGGGGTGGAACGCCTGCGCCCGCGCGGGGCGGTCGGTACCGTCCGCCCCCGTGAGCGGTGAGCGTCCCGTGGGCCTGGTGTGCGCCCCGGCCGCCTTCGGTGGTGCGCAGCGGCACCTGCTCTCCCTGCTGGCGCACCTGGACGCCGTGGCCCTGGCCCTGCGCCCGGTCGACCAGCTCCTGGCGGACTGCGCGGCGGGGGCGGGGCGCCCGCTCCTGCCCGTGGACGGCGTGCAGGGCCTGGCGGCCGCGGCCCGCGCCGCCGGGGTGGGGGCGCTGCACGTCAACGCCACCGACCCGCACGCCGAGGCGGGACTGGTGCGCGCCGCCCTGGCGACGGGACTGCCGGTCACCGCCACCGTGCACATGACCGACCGGTACGCGCGCACCGCGCGACCGCCCGACGCCGAGGCGCTGTGGGCGGGCCTGCGGGCGGTCCTCGCGCCCTCGGCGGCCATCGCGGAGCACCTGGTGCTGCGCCAGGGCGTGCCCGCGGCGTCCGTGGTGCACGTGCCCAACGGGGTGGCACCGAGACCCGCGCTGGTCCTGCGCCGCGACCCCCGTCCGCTGCGGGTCGGCTGCCTGGCCCGGCTGACCGCGCAGAAGGGCCTCGACGTCCTGCTCGACGCCGTGGCCCTGCTCGAGCGCACCTCGCCCGGCGCGGTGGAGGTGGTCGTGGCGGGGGAGGGCCGGGAGCGGGAGGCGTTGGCCGAGCGCTCCCGCGGGCTGCCGGTGACCTGGGTGGGGCACACCGGCGACGTCGACGCGGTGCTCGCCGACCTCGACGCCTACGTGCAGCCCTCCCGCGACGACGCGCTGCCGCTGGCCCTGCTGGAGGCGATGGCGAGCGGCCTGCCGTGCGCGGCGACCGCGGTCGGCGACGTGCCCGCGATGCTGGGCGGCGCGCTGCTGCTCGTGCCGCCCGAGGACCACGCGGCCCTGGCCGGGGCGCTGGCCGACCTCGCGGGTGACAGCGCCCTGCGCGGGCGACTGGCGGAGGAGGGGCGGGCGCGGGTGCTGGCAGGGCACACCGACGCGGTGATGGCCGCGCGCACCGCCGCGGCGCTCGGGCCCGCGTGGGCGTGGCCGGCTGCGCAGCCCACCGGGCACCCGGCTGCGCAGCCCGTGGGGGCCTGAGGTGCACGTGCTGAGGCTGTGCTCGGTCTTCGGGCTGCCCGACCGCGCGGTGCCCGAGCGCGACCTGCGCTTCGACGCGGTCGGCGGCATGCAGAACCACACCGGTCACCTGACCACCGCCCTCGACGCCCTCGGCGTGCGCCAGACCGTGGTGACCTCCCACCCCCCGAGCCAGCCGCGCACCGAGCTCGTGGGCACCGGCGCGGTGGTGCACCGCCACGGGTGGCCCGCGCCCGTGGCGCGCCAGGGCTGGGCCCTGGGGGCCGCCGCGCAGCTGGTGCGGCGCGCTCGCGGTGCGGCGGGGGTGGACGTCGTGCACGCCCACCTCGGCGAGGACCTCGCCGTCCTGCCGCTGGCCAGGGCCTTCGCCGCCTCCCGCGGGGTGCCGCTGGTGGTGACGGTGCACATGAGCCTGGCGCACACCCTGCCCGTGATCGGCCCCCGCTCGGCGGTGCTCCAGGCCGTCGGCGGCTCCCTGGAGGTCGGCACCTGCCGCGCAGCGGCCGCCACGATCGTGCTCACCGGGCGCTTGGCCGCCGCCGCGGCCGCCGCGGGTGTGGACCCCGCGCGGGTGCACGTGGTGCCCTCGGGCGTCGACCCGGTGCTCTTCGCCGACCCGGGCGACGCGCCGGCCGGCACCCTCGCCGGTCCGCTGGCGCACGCGCTCGCCGACCCGCTGATCGACCCCCTGGCCGACCCGGCGGCGCGCGGGGCGCCGCGACGTCCGCGGGTGCTGTTCATCGGTCGCCTCGGGGCGCAGAAGGACGTCGCGACCCTCGCGCGCGCCGCAGCGCGGATGGGCGTGGACGCCGACGTCGTCGTGGTCGGCACCGGGCCGGACGCCGGAGCCCTCGCCGAGCTGGTGCGCGCGCTCGGCGTGGGGCACCGGGTGCGCCTGGTCGGTCACCTCGACCACCGGCTCGTGCCCGCCGCGCTGCGCACCGCGGACGTGGCGGTGCAGCCCAGTCGCTACGAGGAGCTGGGCACCTCCGTGGTGGAGGCGATGGCCGCCGGGGTGCCCGTGGTGGCCACCCGCACCGGCGGCATCCCGGCGCTGGTCCAGGACGGGCGCAGCGGCGTCCTGGTGCCCGTCGGTGACGACGCCGCTCTCGCATCGGCGCTGGACGCGCTGCTCACCGACCCCGCCCGGCGCGCGCGCCTGGCGGCCCGGGGCACCGAGGTGGCCGCCGGGTACGCGTGGCCGGCGCTGGCCGAGCGGGTCCTCGGGATCTACGTCGACGTGAGCGCCGAGGTCTGCTCGGGTGCACGGGGGCGCGCGGTCGCCACCCCGGGCGGCGACGGGGTCGGCGCGGCGTGACCTCGCCCCG
Source organism: uncultured Quadrisphaera sp. (assembly GCA_964242735.1). Taxonomy (GTDB): domain Bacteria; phylum Actinomycetota; class Actinomycetes; order Actinomycetales; family Quadrisphaeraceae; genus CADCUY01. The sequence goes on from CAXTAK010000011.1 coordinate 96,174, forward strand.
CAGCGGCTCCCGGCACGGGGGAGCCCCAGTGCCGGATGAGCGGCCCGCAGACGACGGCGGGGCTCCCCCGTGCCAGCAGGTGCCGCCCCTGCTGGACCCCGCGGTGCGCTCGGTGGCGCTGGTGAGGCTGCGCACCGGGATGGGCGACCTGCTGTGCACCGTGCCAGCCCTGCGCGCGCTGAAGGCGGCCCGGCCCGACGTCCGCGTGAGCCTGGTGACCTGGGCCGAGATGGCCCCCGTGGTGCAGCGCGCGGGGGCGCTGGTCGACGAGCTGGTGGACTTCCCCGGCCGCGCGGGCATACCCGAGCGCCCTCCTCGTGAGGCGGAGTGGGCCGGCTGGGTCCAGCGGGTGCGCGAGCGGCGCTTCGACGTGGCGCTGCAGGTCTACGGCGACAACCCCGCGGCGAGCGCCGTGGTGGAGGCGATGGGCGCTGCCCGCACCGGAGGCTTCACGCCGACCAGCCGCACCGCCGGAGTTGGCCCCGGCGGCGCCGCCGCGGCCGACGGGTCCGGCGCCGCGCCGGACCCGGCCACGCACGTGCCGTACCCGACGCACCTGCACGAGGTCGACCGGCACCTGCACCTGATGGCCCACCTCGGCGTCCCCCCCGCCGGGCGGCACCTCGAGCTGCCTCTGACCGGGGCTGACGCCGCCGAGGCCGACCGCGTGCGCGCCGACGCGGCCCTGGAGCCGGGCCGCTACGTCGTGCTCCACCCCGGCGCCACCTGCTCCTCGCGGCGGTGGCCCGCGGAGCGCTTCGCCGAGGTCGCCACCGCCCTGGCCCGCGACGGGTGGCGGGTGGCCCTGACCGGGGTGCCCGCCGAGCGCACCGTCACCGGGGCGGTGCTCGCCGCGGTGCCCCCCGCCCTGGTCACCGCTCGCGGCCCCGGGGTGGTCGACCTGTGCGGCGCCACCGGCCTCGGGGGCTTCGCGGCGCTGCTGGACGACGCGGCGCTCCTGGTCACCAACGACACCGGTGCCGCCCACGTGGCCAGCGCGCGCGCCGTCCCCAGCGTGGTGCTGTTCCTCTCCGGCGACCCCTCGCGCTGGGCCGCGCCCGACACCGGTCGGCACGTCGTGGTCCGTGAGCCGGTCGGCTGCAACCCGTGCCGGCACCTGGACTGCCCCATCGACTTCCGGTGCGCGACGCGCATCACCGCGACCCGCGTGCTGGACGCCGCCCGACCCCTGCTCACCGACCCGCCCCCGCGCGAGCCCCGGTGAGCGGCCGGGTGAGCGGGCGCGGCGTCGCCGTGGTGGTGCCGACCTTCGAGCAAGCGGCCCACCTGCCCCGGGCACTGGCCAGCGCCCTCGCCCAGACCGCGACGGACCTGGAGGTGTTCGTGGTCGACGACGGGTCGGACGACGACGGCGCCACCGCTCGGGCGATCACCCCGTTCCTGGCCGACCCACGGGTGCGCGCGGTGCGGATGCCCCGCAACACCGGGCTCGGCGCCGCCCTGCAGGCCGGTATCGACGCCACCGCTGCGCCGGTGGTCGCGTACCTGCCCAGCGACGACGTGTGGCTGCCCGACCACCTCGCCACCCTGCTCGCGGCCCTGCGCGCCGCGCCGTCCGCCGCGGTCGCGGTGGCGGACCTCGCCGACCCGCCGTCCGACGTCCCGCCGTACCCGCAGCTCGTGCAGGTGGCGCACCGGCGCTCCCCGCTGCGGTGGACGGCGCGGGAGGAGCTGGAGTCCGACGACCTCGACCGGCTGCTGCTCGCCCGGCTGGGGGAGCGGGTGCGCACGGGGCGGGCCACCGCGGTGTGGACGCAGCACCCCGGGCAGCGGTCCGCGGCGATCCGGGAGTCGCGCGACGGCGGGCTGAACGTCTTCCGCCGCCGCTACCGGGTGGCGGCGCCGCTGCGCTTCTCCTCCACCGACTCCGGCGACGTCGACGAGGTGGGCCTGTACGCGGGGCTGCGCGCCCGGCACCTGCCCCGCGCCGACGACGGGCCGCGGGTGCTGCTCGTCGGCGACCTCGGGTTCAACCCCGAGCGCCTCGTGGCCCTCGCCGAGCGCGGCGCGGAGCTGCACGGGCTGTGGACCCCGGACGGCCTGGGTGACAGCGGCGTGGGCCCGGTGCCCTTCGGGCACGTCGCCGAGGTGCGGGCCTCGACCGCGGCGGACTGGCGGGGTGCGGTGGCGGCGCTGCGCCCCGACGTGGTCTACGCCCTGCTCTCCTGGCGGGCCGTGCCCTTCGCGCACGAGGTGGTCGACGGGCTCGCCGGCAGCGGGACACCGGTGGTCTTCCACCTCAAGGAGTCCCCGCAGGCGTGCCTGCGGTCGGGCACGTGGCCGCAGCTGGTGGACCTGCTGACCCGCGCCGACGGAGTCGTGCTCTCCACGCAGGAGGAGCGCGCGTGGGTGGAGCTGGCGCTGCCCGGGCTCCTGGACCCCGGGCGCACCCTGGTGGTCGACGGCGACCTGCCGCTGGCCGCGTGGCACGGACCGCGAGCCTCACCGCTCCTGTCGCACGACGACGGGCAGGTGCACACCGCGGTCGTCGGGCGCCCGCTGGGCCTGGACGCCGCGGTGCTGGGGGAGCTGGCCGCGGCGGGGGTGCACACCCACTTCCACGGCCTCGTCGACGCCCCCGGTCCCGCGGCGGGGTGGCGGCGGTGGCTGGGGGAGGTGCGGGCGACCGCGCCGGGGTTCGTGCACGTGCACCCTCGGGTGGCGCAGCCGGAGTGGACGTCGGTGCTCTCGCGCTACGACGCGGGGTGGCTGCACCGGGTGCGGTCGAGCAACGGCGGTGACCTGCGCCGCGCCACGTGGGACGACCTCAACGCGCCCGCCCGCCTCGGGCCGCTGGCCGCCGCGGGACTGCCGGTGATCGCCCTCCGCAGCCCGGGGTGCGCGGTCGCCGTCGAGCGGCTCGTGGGCCCGGTCGCCGCGGGCGGGGACGGCACCGGGGTGCTGCACGCGTCGACCGAGGAGCTCACCGGTGCGCTGCACGACGCGGCGGGGATGGCGCGGCGCCGGGCGGCGGCGTGGGCCACGCGCTCCTCGCGCACCTTCGACAGCCGCGCCGATGAGCTGATGGCCCTGTTCGCCCGGGTCGTCGACCGGTGAGAGCGGCCGCAGCCGTGCGCCGAGCCGGTCCCGGCGGCCGCGCCCTCGGGCTGGGAGGGCAGCGCGCCCGGCGTCGGAGGAGCGGTCCGACGCCGGGCGGTGCAGCAGCACGATGACCGCGATGGTCACCGCCGCCGCTGTGCTGACCGGCCACGACGTCGACGCCTCCGACCGGCACGAGGTGCAGCTGCGCCCGGCTCGCCGCCTCGCCGCGGCGTCCGGCGCGGGAGACGTCGACCTCGTCGTCCTCGACGGGGCCCGCTGCTCCTCCGGGGGCGGATCGGCCAGGAGGGCCGGGTGATCCCTCCGGGGACGAGGGGCGCGCGCGGACCACGACAGCAGGACGGCGCGGGACCCCGACCGCGCGACATCCACCGCGCCCCTCGACCGCGAGATGCTGCTCCGGCACGCGGCGGGGACGCGATGAGCGAGGACACCGGGCGGTTGCGTGCGCTGCGCTCGGAGATCGGAGACCTCGACGCGCTCCGCGCGGCACTGGGGCGAGCTGTCACCCGAGCGCCGGCTCTGCGCGCGGCCTCGAGCTCACTCCTCGCGCTGACCGAGCACCACGGCGACCTGGATGACCGCGCCGTCGCGGACGACGGTCAGCTCCACCTCGTCACCGGGGGCGTGCTCGCGCACCTGCGCGGTGAGGGACTCCGCGCCGGCCACGGCCTCCCCGTCGACGGCGGTCACCTGGTCACCGGCGGCCAGACCCGCCCCGGCGGCGGGGCTGCCCGCCACGACGGTGGCGACGTCCGCGGACTGCCGGGCCTGCCCGTCAGCGGTGGCGGTGCCGTCCTGCAGACCCACCCCGAGCTGGGCGTGCGCGGCGGTGCCGTCGGTGACCAGCTCGCTGGCGATGCGCTGCGCCTCGTCGCCGGGGATGGCGAAGCCGAGGCCCACCGAGGCGCCGGTGCTGGAGGCGATGGAGGAGTTGATGCCGATGACCGTTCCCGCGGCGTCCACCAGCGGGCCACCGGAGTTGCCGGGGTTGATCGCCGCGTCGGTCTGCAGGGCGTTGGTCACCACCGGCTCGCTGCCCTGCCCGGAGGTGCCGGGGACCCGCTGCGCGCCGGAGCCGCTGTCGGAGGTCGTCACGGGCCGGTCGGTGGCCGAGATGATGCCGGTGGTCACGGTGTCGGACAGGCCCAGGGGGTTCCCCACGGCCATCACCTGCTGACCGACCTCGACGGCGTCGGAGCTGCCGAACGCCGCGGGCACCAGGTCGTCGGGGGCGCCGGTGATGGACAGGACCGCGAGGTCGGTGCTGGCGTCGGTGCCCACGGTCGTGGCCCCGTAGAGGCGCCCGTCGGAGAGGGCGACGCGGATGTCGGCGCCCGCGCCCGCCGCGGTGGCGACGTGGGCGTTGGTCAGCACGTGGCCCTCAGCGTCGAGGACCACACCGGTGCCCTCACCGCCCGCAGAGCCGGCAGGGCCGCCAGCGCCGGAGGAGACCTGGATGGTCACCACGGAGGGGCGCACGGCGTCCGCGACGGTGTTCCAGTCGACGGCGCCGGTGAGGGGGACGGAGGCGGTGCTGCCCGTGCCGGACCCGAACGCGGACCCGGTCGCGGCGGCGGGGGTGGTGACGGCGACTGAGCTGGCGGCGTCGGCGGGGTCGTCGACGGCGGTGAGCACCGCGGCGGTGCCGCCCGCGGCGAGCACGGCCGCGAGCACCGCGGAACCCAGCACCCCACCCCATCCCGGACCGCGGCGGCGGGGTCGCGCCGGCTCCGCCGTCCAGGACGCCGGTGAGGGGGACGGCGGGGTGCCACCGGGCGCCGCGGCGTGCGGGCTCGGGGTCGAGTCGGTGGCCGGGTGGGTCAGCATCTCGCTCATGCCCCCAGGGTGGGCGGCGGTGCTGTGCAGGCCGTGGGCGATGCCTGGGCGTCGGCTGGGAGTCCGCTGCGCGCGGCGGTGCCTCAGCGGCGCGTCAGCTGCCGGGTGCCCGCCCGGAGCGGGCCGCCGCCAACCGGTGGACCAGGCCGCTGCGCACCGCGGGCCACTCGCTGTCGAGGACGGAGAAGACGACCGTGTCGCGGAGGATCCCATCGGGCGTCCGCGAGTGCTGGCGCAGCACGCCGTCCTGCTTGGCCCCGAGCCGGGCGATGGCCTCCCGGGACTGCTGGTTCATCCACGAGGTGCGGAACTCCACCGCGATGCACCCCAGCGCCTCGAACGCGTGGGTCAGCAGCAGCAGCTTGCTCTCGGTGTTGGTGCCGGTGCGCTGGGCGGAGCGCGCGTTCCACGTCGACCCGATCTCCACGCGCCGGTCGTCCGCGTCGGCGTTCATGTACGTGGTCATCCCGATGACCGCGCCGGTGTCGGTGCGGCGCGCGGTGAACGGCAGCATCGTGCCGACGCGCTGCAGGGCGAGGCGCCGCTCGATCTCAGCGCCCATGGCCTCCGGGGTCGGGATGCGGGTGTACCAGAGCTCCCAGAGGCGGCCGTCGCGGACCGCGGCCACCAGCTCGTCGTGGTGGTCGTGGGCGAGGGGCTCCAGGGCGACGAGGGAGCCGGTCAGCCGCACCGGGTCGAGGAACGGCACCCCCGCACGGTAGCGCCGCTGCCTCCGGTGCTCGGGCTGTCAGGGCAGGGTGAACCGGGCCACCAGCGCCCCGAGGTCGTCGGTGATCGTGCCCACCGCGCCGACCGTCCGGCGGGTGGCGGCGGTCGAGCGCGCGGTGGACTCCGCGGCCTCGGCGACGCTGGCGACGTGGGCGCTGACGCTGGAGGCCCCCGACGCGGCACGCGCGACGTTGCGGCCCATCTCCTCGGTGGTGGCGCTCTGCTCCTCCACGGCGCTGGCGATGGTGGTCTGGTGGTCGTGGACGCGGGCCACGACGGCGGTGATGTCACCGATGGCCCCGGCGGCGTCCGCGCTCTGGACCTGCACCTGCACGATCTGCGCGGTGATCTCCTCCGTGGCCCGGGCCGTGGCCTGTGCGAGGTCCTTGACCTCACCGGCCACCACCGCGAACCCCTTCCCGGCCTCGCCCGCCCGGGCCGCCTCGATGGTGGCGTTGAGGGCGAGCAGGTTCGTCTGCGCGGCGATGGAGCTGATGACGGCCACCACCGCACCGATCTCGCGGGAGCTGTCACCGAGGCGGCCGACGGTCTCGGTGGTCGCTGCAGCGGTGGCCATGGCGGCGGTGACCGTCTGCGCGGCCTCCGAGGCGCTGTGGGCGATCTCGCGGATGCTCGCGCCCATCTCCTGTGCGCCGCTGGCCACCGCGGCCACCTCCGCGGAGACGTCGCCCGTGGTGGTGCCGGCGGCGCTGGCCAGGCCCGTGCTCCGCTCGGCGTCGGCGGCCACCTGGTCGGCCAGGGCCCGCAGGTCGCGAGAGGCCTCGCTCAGGTCGACGGTGCGCCCGCGCACGGCGACGAGGAGGTCGGCGATGTCCCCCACGGAGCGGTTGAGCGCGGCGGCCAGGCGCCGCACCTCGCTGGGGCCGGCGTCCTCGGGCAGCCGGGGTCGCAGGTCACCCCCGGCGACCTGCTCGAGCACCCCCACGGCGCGGTCCAGGGGCCGGGTCAGGGCGCGCGCCACGACGGTCGCCGCTGCGGCGGCGAGCGCCGCGACGACCACGGCCACCGCCACCAGCGCGCGCAGCAGCGCCGATGCCGGGGCCACGGCGCCGGCGAGGTCCTGGGTCAGCAGCACCCCCCAGCCGTAACCCTCGAAGCCGAGCGCCCCCTGGGAGGCCGACCACCCCATCACCCGCTCGTCGCCGCCGATGACGCCCGTGCCGCTGCCCGACCGGCCCGCCGCCAGGTCGCGGGCGGCCGGCAGGCCGGCGGCGACCAGGTCGTCCTCGCCGGCGCCGGGACCGGAGAGCACCAGCCCGTCCCTGCTCAGCAGCTGCGCGCTCGCCTCGATGCCCCGCTCGGCCATGCCGGCGCCCTGCTCCTCCACGATCTGGTCGACCACCCGTGGCCACGAGGCCCAGTTGACCCACACGCGCGCCGCCGCGCCGTCCGCGCCGTAGACGGGAGCGGCGAAGACCAGGGAGAGGTGCTCGCGGCCGGTGGCGGCGGTCACCAGCGGGTCGACCTCGGCGTCGCCCACGTACGTCTGACCCGGCTCCAGGGACAGCACCTCGGCGAACCAGGCCCGCTGCGACAGGTCCGCGGCGGCCACCGCGGTGGTGTCGACGGCCTCGCCGTCGCCGGTGGCGGTGTTGCCCGCGACCACGGTGCCGTCGGCCTCGACCACCACGAGGAGGTCGTAGACGCCGTACGTGGGGCTGTAGAAGTCGGCGAGCTGCTGGACGGCGGCCGCCTCGCCGCTCGCGTCGGGGTTGACCGCGAAGGCCTGCACGTCGCCGTACCGCTCGAAGAGGTTCCGGTCGACCTTCTCGATGATGGAGCGGGCCTCGGACTGCAGCAGCTCACCGGAGTTCTCCCGCCAGTCGGTGACGCTGCGCTGCCAGGCGTACCCGCCCATCGCGAGCAGGGGCAGCACCGAGGCGGCGATGACCACGGCGACGAGCAGGGTGCGCAGCGACAGGGCGTGCGGGCGGCGCGGCGACAGCGTGCGGGCGCCGGAGGGCTGCTGCTGCGGAAGGGAGGGCACACCGGCCCATCGGCACGCGCGCACCCGACTTGAGGGTGGTGGGGGTGGGCGCGGGTCAGCCCGGCGCGGGACCGGGGCGGGCGCCGCCCGGCCGCGGCGGGCCGGGGCTTCGACTCCCCCCCGAAACGGCGCGTAACACCCACGAATCACTCGCCGAGCAGTGTCCGCCCCATGGATCCCCACGACGCCACCACCACCACCGCCGCCCGCGCCACCCGCGACCTCCTGGTGCGCGGGGTAGGCCGGCGCCGGTTCCTCCAGGCCGCCACCGCGCTCGGCGGCGGCGCCGCCCTACCGGTGGCCGGCGCCGCCACGGCCGCCGCGAGCGGCGGGCACCCGGCGTCCCGCCGGCGCGACGGGCGCGTCGAGGTGCCCGAGCGGCCCCTGCAGCCCGGAGAGGGCCGCATCGACGGCGACCACTACCTGCCCTCAGCGGTCGACGCGGTGCGCTGGGGGTACGTGCCCAGCGTCGGCGCGGCCCCGGCCCTGACCATGGCCTCGGGGCAGACGGTGACCATCGACGCCGTCTCCCACGAGGGCATCCTCGAGGACCAGGGCCGGGACCCGCTGACCTGGTTCGGCGGCTACGACGTCCCCGCCGACGGGGTGCTGCGAGACGCCGTCGACATCGCCCGCGGCTACACCCGCACCCCCCGGGACTTCGACCGGGACGGCCCGCACGTCGTCACCGGCCCGGTCTTCGTCGAGGGTGCGGAGCCCGGGGACGTGCTGAAGGTCGAGACGACGTCGGCACTGCTGCGGGTGCCCTACGGGGTGGTCTCCAGCCGGCACGGCAAGGGGTCGCTGCCGCGGCTCGCCGACGGCTCACCCGCCGCCGGGATCACGCTCGAGGAGGTGATGCCGCCGGTGGCCACCGACGGCCGCGCCACCGGCGACCCGCGGCGGTACGGCAACGTCTCGACGTTCACCGCCGTGCGCGAGGCGCGCGACGGCACCGGGGCCCAGGGCGTGATGGGCTGGGACGGCGGGGAGCTGGCGTTCCCGCTGACGCCGTTCTTCGGGATGATGGGCGTCGCGTACCTCGGAGCGGGCGCCGAGACCGACCCGCTGCTGAACTCCATCCCCCCGACGCTGGGCGGCGGCAACATCGACATCCGGCTGCTGGGCGTGGGCTCCACGTTCTACCTGCCGGTGACCTCGCCCGGCGCGCTGTTCTACGTCGGCGACCCGCACATGGCCATGGGCGACGGCGAGGTGGCGCTGACCGCGATGGAGGGCTCCCTGCGCGGCACCTTCCGGCTCACCGCGTGCAAGCCGGGCTCCGGCGACGCCCCCGCGGTGGCCTTCGGGTACCCCTTCGCCGAGACCGACGACGCGTGGGTGCCGATCGGGCTGTCGGACCCCGACGGCGCCGCCGGGGGCGGGCAGGGCAGCGACCTGGACGTCGCGATGCGCCGCGCCGTGGTCAACGCCCTGGACTTCCTCGAGGGCGAGCTGGGGGTGGAGCGCTCGGTGGCGTACGCGTACCTCTCCGCGGCGGCGGACTTCACCATCAGCCAGGTCGTCGACCGCACCGTCGGCGTCCACGGGGTCCTGCGGAAGGCGCACTTCGGGCGCTGAGCGGAGGGCCGTCGACCGGCGTTCGGGTCAAGACCCTGCACCGGTGCACGACACGCCGCTGGCGAGAGGTCGCTCGGCGGCGTGTCGCTCACTCGTGCAGAGTCCTGATCCGCCGTTGACCCTGCCCCGGGGGGAGGGCCCACGCTGACCGGGTGATGAACATCGGAGCCTTCGCCCAGCTGACCGGACTCAGCGTCAAGGCGCTGCGGCTCTACGACGAGCAGGGCCTGCTGGTACCCGCCTCGGTCGACCCGTGGTCGCGCTACCGGCGCTACGCGGCCAGCCAGCTGACGTCCGCGGTGCGCCTGAAGGCGCTCCGCGAGGCCGGCGTCCCGCTGGCCGAGGCGGCGCGGGCGCTGGGCGGCCCGGCGGAGGCGGAGGAGTCGCTCGCTCGGCACCGGGTCCGCGTCGCCGCGGAGCGCGCCAGCCAGGACGCGGCCCTCGGCGTCCTCGACGAGCTCGTGGGCCACGGCGCGCAGGAGTGGGACGTGCAGGAGCGGTGGGCGCAGGCCCAGCCGTGGGTCGGTGTGGTGATGCCCGTCGACCCTGCCGACGACGAGGAGCAGGCCACCGAGCGGGCCAACGGCGCCTTCGCCGCCTTGTGGCGTGCCCTGGCAGCGGAGGGCGTCGCCCCGACCGGGCCGTTCTGGTCGTCGTTCCGGGTCGACGCGGACGACGAGGAGGCCGTGGAGGCGCTGTGCTGCTACCCGGTCGCCCGCCCGCTCCCGCAGGACTGGGGGCTGGACGGGTACGAGGTGGTGACCGGCCAGGTCCCCGCCGGGCCCGAGCTGGCGCTGCGGTGGCGCTACGACCAGCCGTCCGGGCACGTCGACGGCACCCAGCACCCCGCGATGATCGCGCTGCTCGTCGAGGCCGAGCGCCGCGGCGCGGACCTCGACTGGCTCAGCCTCCGCCAGGTCGGCGCGATCGAGGACGGACAGGTCGTGGGCATGGACGTGACCGCCTCGCTCACCGCTGGCGTGTGAGCCCCACAGCTCCGCCGTGCCTGCTGCTGCTGCGGCGTCGTCGGCGTGCCATCACCGGTGGTCGCTGTCCGAGGATGGTCGGACCATGGGTGCAGATCGCACGCACCTGTGCTCATCGCCCGAAGACCCTGCAGATCCGCAACGTCCCGGACGACGTGCACCGCATCCTGGAGGTCCGCGCGGCGCAGGAGGGCCGCTCCCTCTCCGAGCTGGCGCTCGAGGAGCTGCGGCGCGTGGCGGCGCTCCCCAGCCGCGAGGAGTGGCTCGCGCGGCTGGCCGAGCGGGAACCGGTGGAGCTCACCGAATCGGCGGCCGACGCGGTGAGGGCGCTGCGCGAGGACCGCGGGTGATCGTCCTCGACGCCTCCGCGGTGGTCGACGTCCTGTTGCGCACTCCGGTCGGGCTGCGCGTGGCGGAGAGGATCTCGGACCGCGGGCTGTCCTGGCACGCCGTGCACCTGCTCGGCGCGGAGGTGACCCACGTGCTCCGCCGCGAGGTCCAGCGGGGCGAGATCACGGTGCGCCGCGGCGAGGAGGCCCTCGCCGACCACCTCGGGCTCCGGATCGACCGCCACGGGCACGAGCCGCTGCTCCGCCGCGTCTGGGAGCTCCGGGAGGACCTCTCGGCCTACGACGCCCTGTACGTCGCGCTCGCCGAGAGCCTCCGCGCCCCGCTCGTCACCACCGACGCCCGCCTCGCCGGCGCGCCGGGCCACCGGGCGGTCGTTCGAGGTCGTCACCGCGGGCTGAGCGGGCGGGCGCAGCCCTACGGCTCCGTGCTGCCGGCGGTGACGTCGTCCGCGTCGACGATGCGGTACGCGTACCCCTGCTCGGCGAGGAAGCGCTGGCGGTGCGCGGCGAAGTCCTGGTCGAGGGTGTCGCGCGCGACCACGGTGTAGAACCGCGCGGTGCGCCCGTCGGCCTTCGGGCGCAGCACCCGCCCCAGGCGCTGCGCCTCCTCCTGGCGCGAGCCGAAGCTCCCCGACACCTGGATCGCCACCGACGCCTCGGGCAGGTCGATGGAGAAGTTCGCGACCTTGCTGACCACCAGCACCGGCACCTCGCCCTGGCGGAACGCCTCGTAGAGGCGCTGGCGCTCCTTGACCGTCGTGTCCCCGGTGATCACCGGGGCGTCGAGGCGGGCGGACAGGTCCGCGAGCTGGTCGAGGTACTGCCCGATGACGAGGATGTGCTGGTCGGCGTGGGAGGCGACGAGCCGCTCGACCACCCGCGACTTGCTGTCCGACGTCGAGCACAGCCGGTACCGCTCCTCGGGCTCGGCCATCGCGTACGCGAGGCGCTCGCCGTCGGGCAGGGTGACGCGCACCTCGACGCAGTCCGCGGGCGCGATCCACCCCTGCGCCTCGATGTCCTTCCACGGCGCGTCGTAGCGCTTGGGCCCGATGAGGGAGAACACCTCGCCCTCGCGCCCGTCCTCGCGCACCAGGGTCGCGGTCAGCCCCAGGCGCCGGCGGGCCTGCAGGTCGGCGGTCATCCGGAAGATCGGCGCGGGCAGCAGGTGCACCTCGTCGTAGAGGATCAGGCCCCAGTCGCGGGCGTCGAACAGCTCCAGGTGCGCGTACTCGCCCTTCCGCTTCGTGGTCACCACCTGGTACGTCGCGATGGTCACCGGGCGGACCTCCTTGCGGGAGCCGGAGTACTCCCCGATCTCGTCCTCCGTCAGCGATGTGCGGCGTAGCAGCTCGTCGCGCCACTGCCGGGCGCTGACGGTGTTGGTCACCAGGATCAGCGTCGTCGCCTTCGCCTTGGCCATCGCCCCGGCACCCACGATCGTCTTGCCCGCGCCGCAGGGCAGCACCACGACGCCGGACCCGCCGTCCCAGAAGCCGTCGACCGCCTCCGCCTGGTAGGGGCGCATCGACCAGCCGGTCTCGTCGAGCTCGATGGGGTGCGCCTCGCCGTCGACGTAGCCGGCGAGGTCCTCCGCGGGCCACCCGAGCTTGAGCAGCACCTGCTTGAGGTTGCCGCGCTCGGAGGGGTGGACGGCGACGGTCTCGACGTCGAGCCGCGCCCCCAGCAGCGGGGCGACCCTGCGGCTGCGCAGCACCTCCTCGAGCACCGGGACGTCGAGGGCGTGCAGCACCAGGCCGTGGGCGGGATCGACGCGCAGCTGCAGGCGCCCGTAGCGGTCCATCGTCTCGGCGACGTCGACGAGCAGCCCGTGGGGCACGGGGTAGCGGGAGTGCTCCAGCAGCGCGTCGACGACCTGCTCGGCGTCGTGGCCCGCGGCGCGCGCGTTCCACAGCCCCAGCGGGGTGATGCGGTACGTGTGCACGTGCTCCGGCGCCCGCTCCAGCTCGGCGAACGGGGCGATGGCCTTGCGCGCCGCGGGGGAGGTGGGGTGGTCGACCTCCAGCAGCAGGGTCTTGTCGGACTGGACGATCAGCGGGCCGGTGCCGTCACCGCTCACGCGGCCGCCAGCCCCACGGCCAGCGCGGGCGCCAGCGCGGCGGTCAGGGGCGTGACGGGACCGACGCCGCTGATGCCGGGGGTGATCACGTCGCCGCCCAGGGCGATCAGGAGCGCGATGCCGACGACGCCGAGCACCAGGCCGAGGAGCACGAGCCCGCCGAAGATCCACCAGCCGATGCGGGTGAGGCGGCGCACCCCCGCGGGGTCGGAGGTGGTGCGGGTCAGCGCCACGATCGCCAGGGCCGCGGCGGGGATGCCGGCGAGGGTGAAGACCCCCGTGAACACGGCGAGCCCGCTGAGCACGAGCAGCACGATGGTCGAGACCGGGGTGGCGCCCGCGGGCTCGTAGCCGGCCGGCGCCGCGGTGGCGACGTGCGCGGGGGTGCCCGTGTACGGCGCGTCCCAGGCCGTCCCCGCGCCGGCGGGGGACTGGGAGGTCTCACCCAGCGGGGGCAGGGCGCTCATCGGGGTGCCCGTGTAGGGGGCGGCGGTGTGCGCGCCGGGCCCGTCGGCGGACGACGCCGCGCCGCCCATCCGCGTCGAGCCGCCGCTCGACGGCGCGTCAGGCAGGGGTGGGGACGTCTCACGCTCGGGACGATCGCCCTCGCCGGGGCCCCACGGGTAGTCGGGCCGGTCCTGCGGTGGGTGGGTCACGTCTGGCTCCTGACTGCGGGTGCCGCGGACGCGGCGCTCGGGGCTCCAACGGTACGCAGCGCCGGCGTCATCCCGCCCCTGCTGTCACCCACCTGTCCCGGGGCGCTCAGTCGGCCCACGCCACCGCGGCGACCCGGTGCGCGGAGACGCGCAGCACGGCCCCGGTGGTGGTGTCGACCACGACCACCGAGCCCCCGGCGACGTCGAGGGGCTGCACCCGCGTGGTGCGCCGGCGCCCGGTGGCGTCGCTCGCGGCCAGCCACACCGCGCGGTGGGTGGCCGCCGCGGTGCGCAGCAGCGCCAGCGCCGCGGGGGGGTCCAGCGCGGCGAGCACCGGCGGCTCCGCGGCGGCCTGCGTCGCGCCCGCCCGCGCACCCGGCCCGGCCGTGTCGTCGCGGGAGCGCAGCGCGGCCACCAGCGCCGCGGCGCTCGCCCCCGACACCGCGGGGGGTTCGCCGGTGACCGGCGTCGGGCGCGGACGGTCGGGCGCGCGGTGGGCCGCCGGGACGCCGAGGACGACGTCGGCGTCGGCGCCCTCGACGGCGGGGGCCAGGCCCATCGCGCGCAGCACCGTGACCACGGTGGCCGCGTCGACCCCGGCGACGGCGACCGTCGGCGCCAGGGAGCGCAGCCGCAGCGGCGCCGCCCGGCGGTCGGCCACGACCTCCGCCAGCGCCGCCTCGTCGTCGCTGCGCAGGTACGCCCCCGCCAGACCGACCCTCACCCGCCCGTGCCGGCGCGCGGCGTCGGTGACCAGGTACGCCAGCGGTTGCGGCACGGGCGTGGCGGAGTGCCGCTCCAGCAGGGCGAGGACGTCGGCGGCGCTGCGCCCGGCGTCCATCGCCCGGCGCACCGACGCGGGCGAGAAGCGATACACCGTCGCGCCGCCGCGGCTCTCGACGTCGGCGAGCAGCTCCATCGCCTCGGCGAGGTCCGCTGCCAGCGGTCCCGGGGCGACGGCGGTCAGGTCGGCCTGCAGCAGCACCTCGGTGACCGGCTCGGGCAGCACCGCCTCCAGGGCGGCCGCCGCGCGATCCTGCCCCGAGCCCGAGCCCGAGCCCGAGCCCGAGCCCGAGCCCGAGCCCG
>CAXTAK010000011.1:110669-113501 GCA_964242735.1 uncultured Quadrisphaera sp.
CCGAGCCCGAGCCCGGCGCGGCGTCGTCCAGCAGCGCCCGGCCGTGCCCGGTCAGGGCGCCGGACGCCGTGACCCCGAGGTGGCCGGCCTCCTCCAGCGCCGCGGTGGCCAGCGCGGCGCCCACCCCCCCGGCGCGGCGCGGGAGGACCCACCGCACCGCGGCGGCGACGTCGTCCACCGCCGCGCCGCTCCCCTCGGGCAGCGCGGCGAGCTGGTCGAGGGCGGCGCGGCGCAGCAGCGGCGCCGCGGTGCGGTCGAGGTCGTCGCCGAGGGCGTTGCGGGTGCCTCCGCGGTCGTCCTTCTGCCCCACCAGGGCCGGCACCCGCGACGTCGCCAGCCACGCCCGGGCCAGGGCCGCCCACCGCTGCGCGGTGCCCAGCTCGACCCACGCGTCGTAGGCGGGAGTCGGCGCCCACGCCGGGTCGGCCTCCTCGTCGTCACCGAGCAGACCGGCGGCGCGGGTCACCTCGACCAGCAGCGCCGCCACGCCCACCTCGACCTCGAGCAGCTGCGCGGCGCGGCGCAGCTCACGCACCCCCAGCCCGCCGGCGCGCAGCACCGGCGGCGGGGTCAGGGACCACGCGCGCAGCAGCTGGTGCACCAGGCGCACCGCCTCCGCTGCCGCGGCCGCGCCCCGCGCCGTGACGGCGGCAGGGTCCCGGGTCGAGGCGGTCACCGGCGGCGGGGTGAGGGCGAAGCCGTCGCGGACGCGCCCCCCGCGCAGCGCCACGGCCACCTCGCGGGGCAGCACCACGGTGCTCGGCCCCGCCGGCGCGAGCAGCCCCCTGGCGAGCAACCACTCCAGCGGGGTGGCGGCGTCGGCGGCCCGCACCTGCCGGTCCGCCTGCTCCACCGCGCCACCCGGGGGCCCCCACGTGAGGCGCGCCAGCAGCTCGACCGCCGGCGGCGGGGCGCCGGCGAGCAGGGCCTCGAGGCGGGAGGGGTCGCCGAGCAGGTCCGTGACGGCGCGCAGATCGGCGACGGGGTCGCCCGTGGGGGCCAGGTCGAGGTCCTCCAGCAGGGCCGCGGTGCGCGCCGGGGACCGCAGCCCCAGTGCCTCGGCCAACGGCGGACCGAGGCCCGCCGGGGTGGGTCCGAGCGCGTCGGCCACCGCCCTCACCGGCACCAGCGCGTCGGGCCGCCCCCACACCAGCGCCAGGTCGTGCAGCCGCCCGAGCGCCGCTCGCACCGGCCCGGGCTCGCAGCCCCCGGCGCGCGCCACGTCGTCGGGGGAGGCGGGCCCCGACCCGGCGAGCGCGGCGAGCACCTCCAGCACCTGCAGGGCGGGCAGGTCGAGGCGGTCGAGGGTGCGCTGCACGCTCGCTCGGGTCGAGGCGCGCGCGGCGAGGGCCGTCGTGTCGTGCGGGACGGGGGTGGCCAGCTCCGGGCGCGCCCGGACGAGGGCGGCGAGCTGCGCGGGGGTGCGGGAGCGGAGGTCGTCGGCGAGGCTGCGGGGCGCTGGCGCGCCGCCCGCCGCGGGTGCGGCCGCGGAGGGTGGGCTGGTCATCGGCGACCACGGTAGTGCGCGGTGCCCGTCGTCGCCGGACCCCGCACGCCCGCGCGACGGCTACCCTGGTGCGGCGGGCTGTCATCGGCGGGCCGACGCAGAGCACCACGAAGGACAGGGACGCAGCAGTGCCTACTGGCAAGGTGAAGTGGTTCGACGTCGAGCGGGGCTTCGGCTTCCTCGCCACCGACGCGGGCGAAGAGGTCTTCCTCCACGCCTCGGCGCTGCCGAGCGGCACCGAGACCGTCCGCCAGGGCGCGAAGGTGGAGTTCGGGGTCGCCGACGGGCGCAAGGGCAAGCAGGCCCTCGCCGTCCGGCTGCTCGAGCCCTCCCACTCGGTGGCCGCCGCCCAGCGCAAGCCCGTCGAGGACATGGTCCCCATCGTGGAGGACCTGATCCGCGTGCTCGACTCCCTCGAGAGCCAGCTCCGGCGCGGGCGCTACCCCGACAGGGCCTCGACGGGCAAGGTCGCGGCCGTGCTGCGCAGGGTCGCCGACGACCTCGAGGGCTGAGGCGCCATGTCCTTGACCACACGGCCGCGCGCGCGGCGGGCCGCGAAGGACGCCGTCGCCGCGGCCGCCGTCGATCTCGCCCGGGTGGCGGCGGTCGACGTCGCGGGTGCCGCCGGCGTCGGTGAGCACCTGGGCAGCGGCGCCGACCCGGACGGCACGGAGCGCGTCGTCGTCCACCGCTTCGCCTGCACCGCACCGGGGTACCGCGGGTGGGCGTGGTCGGTGGTGGTCGCGCGCGCCCCGCGCGCCAAGGTCGCCACCGTCTCCGAGGTGGTGCTGCTGCCCGCGGACGACGCGGTGCTGGCACCGTCCTGGCTGCCGTGGGCGGAGCGCCTGCGACCCGGTGACGTCGGCCCCACCGACGTGCTGCCCCGGGTCGAGGACGACCCGCGCCTGGTGCAGGGGTACGAGGCGACCGGGGTCCTCGACGAGGGCGACGCCGACGCGGCGCTCGCGTGGGAGATGGGCCTCGGTCGGGCGCGGGTGCTCGGGGCGCAGGGCCGGTCCGAGGCGGCGACCCGCTGGTACGACGGCGACGCCGGACCCACGGCTCCGAGCGCCCGGTCCGCCGCGGCGTCCTGCACCTCGTGCGGGTTCTTCGTGCCCCTGTCGGGCAGCTTGTCGCGGGTGTTCGGGGTGTGCGCGAACAGCTGGTCATCCGACGACGGGCGCGTGGTCAGCCTCGACCACGGGTGCGGTGCGCACAGCGAGACCGATGTGGTGCCCGAGCCCGAGGCGCTGCTACCACCCGTCGTGGACGACGAGGCGCTGGAGCCCGTCATCCGCGAGCCCGTGGTGCAGGAGCCCGTGGTG
>CAXTAK010000011.1:113601-118540 GCA_964242735.1 uncultured Quadrisphaera sp.
GGAGCCCGTGGTGGGGGAGCCCGTGGCGCCGGGGGACCTCGGCGACATCGCGCTGCCCGCCTGACCGGTGGCGTCCGGGGCGCAGCCGGCGACCAGGCGCGGGCCCGACCCGTTCGGCACCGCCGACCTGCGGCGCACGGTCCTGGCGGCATGGGGGGCCAACCCCGACCGGTTCCGGGAGGACGCCAACGCCGAGGCCGATCTGGCGCTCGGCGCCTACCGCGACCGCGTCGTGGTCGAGCTCGCCCAGAACGCTGCTGACGCCGCCGCGCTCGCGGGCACGCCGGGACGGCTGCTGCTGCACCTCGACCCGGGTGTCGGGCCGCACGGCGCGCTGGTCGCCGCGAACACCGGGGCCCCGCTGGACGCCGCGGGGGTGCGGGCGCTGGCCTCGTTGCGGGCCTCCGCCAAGCGGGCCGGGGGCTCGGTGGGTCGCTTCGGCGTCGGCTTCACCGCGGTGCTGGCCCTGACCGACGCGCCATCGGTGCGCTCGACCCGCGGAGGGGTGCGCTTCTCCCGGGAACTCACCGAGCGCGACCTCGCCGCTGCCACCGGCTCGGCCGCCGCCGCCGCGGGCACCGCACTGGCTGGGCTCGCCGCGGAGGTCAGCGCCCGCCGTGGTGCGCTGCCGGTGCTGCGCCTGCCCCACCCCCTGCCCGACCGGCCCGCTGGTGTCGATGACGTGCCCGTCCCCGCCAGCTACGACACGGTCGTGGTGCTGCCCCTGCGCGACGGAGTCGCTGCGAAGGCCGCCGCCGCGGCGCTCGCCGCCACCGGTGACGGGGTGCTCCTGGCCCTGCCCGCCCTCGCGGAGGTGGTCGTGCGGGTGCCCGGCGAGGGCGACCGCGTGGTGGCCGACGTGGAGCGCCGGTGGTGGGTGCTGCGGCGCTCCGGCGCGCACCGCGCGATCGGCCAGCGGGTCCCGGACGTGGAGGGTGCGCTCTCACAGGGTCCGGGAGCGGGTGACTCCGGTGCACCGGCCGCGGGCCCCGCGCACCTGGGGGTGGAGGAGCGCGCCCGCGCCGACGCCGGCTGGTCGCTGGCGTGGGCGCTGCCCCGCGAGCACGCCGGCGCCGACCAGCTGCCCGGGGTGCTCCTGGCCCCGACCCCCACCGACGTGCCGCTGCCCTGGCCGGCGGCGCTGGTCGCCACGCTGCCGCTGGAGGCCTCGCGCCGGGCGATCGCGCCGTCCCCCGCCACGGAGGTGGTGGTGGCGGCAGCGGCACGGGCCTACGCCGAGCTCCTCCAGGAGCGTGCCGCGGCGGGGCAGGACGTGCTGGGGCTCGTCCCCGACGGGCTCCCGGCCGGACCCTTCGACGCCGCGCTGCGCGAGGCGCTGATGGAGGTGCTGCCCAGCACCCGCCTCCTGCGCCCGGCGGGGCCGCCGGCGCTCGCAGCGCCAGCGGGGCCGGCGCCGCCCGGAGGGTCGGGGTCGGGGCTGCTGCGGGCCGTGGACGCCGTGCTGCTCGACCTGCCCCTGGGCGCCGACCCGGCGGCGCTGTCGGCGCTGGCCCCCGTGGTGGGAGGGCTGGTCGCCACCCCGACCGCCGCGGGGCACCGCGCGCTGCTGCGCCGGTTGGGGGCCTCCACCGCCTCGGTGGGCGACCTCGTCGACGCCCTGCCCACCACCTCCGACAGCGCGACGTGGCGGGCCTGGGCGGTGGCGCTCGCTCCCGCCGCGCTCGACCCGCTGGTGCGCGAGCAGCTCGCGACGATGCCGGTGCCGCTGGCCGGGGGCGCCGGGGTGCGCGGCGCGCGGGGCCTGCTGCTCCCCGCGGTGGAGGAGACCGCGGGTGCGCCCGGCGCCCTCGCGGAGGCGCTGGCCGTGCTCGCGCGCCACGGGGTGCGCGTCGTCGACCCCGCCGTGACCACCGGACCCGACGGCGCCGCGTGCGCCGCGCTCCTCCAACGCCTCGGCGCGGTGCCCGCCAGCGCCCGTGCGGTGCTCGACCACCCCGCGGTGGCCGGCGCGGTGCTGGACGTCGCCGACGACCCCGACGCCGACGCCGTCCACCCCGACGCACTGGGCCCCGACGCGCTCGGCCCAGGGCCCCGCGACCGCGCGGGGGACCTCGCCGGCGCGGTGCTCGCCCTGGCCGCCCGTGCCACCGACGACGGCGACCTGCGCCCCGGCGACCTGCCGTGGGCCCAGGAGCTGCTGCTGCGCGACGTCGGCGGTGCCCTCGTGCCGGCCGCCGGCCTGGTGCTCCCCGGCTCACCCGCCGCGGCGCTGCTCGACCCCGACGAGGTCGGCGAGGTCGACCCCGCCCTGGTCGCCCGCTGGGGCGCCGCCGCGCTGGAGGCGGTCGGTGTCGCCGCCGCGCTCGCGGTGCTGCGCTTCGCCGACGTCGACCCCGACGACCCCCCCGACGCCCTGCTCGACCTGGACGGCGCGCAGGAATGGCTCGACGCCGTCGCCCCGCCCGACGGCGGTGTCATCGGGGAGGTCGTCGCCGTCCGCGACCTCGACCTCGTGGTCGCCCAGCGCCTGCCCCTCCTGCTGCGCAGCGCCAGCACCGGTGCCTCGAGCGGCGGGACGGACCCCGCGCTGCGCGAGGCGGTGCTGACCCCGGCGCACGGCGGGCGGGGTGCGGGGACCGCGCGGGAGCCGGGAGCTGCGCCGGCACCGGCGCCCAGCTACACCGCGTGGTGGCTCGGTCGCGAGCTCGGTGCCACCGGCCGCGCCGACCCCTCCGCCGGCGCCGGGCTCGCCGCGGTCCTCCGCGCCCCCGTCCCCGAGGTCGCCGCGTGCGACCCGGCGCTGCGTGCCGCGCTGGGCCTCGTCCGGGAGTGGTCGCAGGTGCCCCCCGCGGCCTGGCAGGGCGTGGTCGACGCCCCGGGGGACGGCGCGGCGCTGCCCGCGGCCGCTGACCTGCTCGCCCTCTGGCGCGCCCTGGCCACCGCCGCACCCGACCTGGTCCCGCCGGAGCAGGTGGTGGCGCTCGGTCCAGGAGGCGTCCCGGTCCTGGCCTCCGCAGACGACGTCGTCGTCGTCGACGGCCCGCGGTGGCGCCAGCTGCCCGCGCTCGGCCCGCAGGTCGTCGTCGCGCCCGACCTCGCCGCCGCCCTGGCCGACGTCCTCGACCTCGACCTCGCCTCCGAGCGGGGGGCGGGTGCGCGGGTGCGCGGGATCGGTCGGCGCCGGGAGGTGCCCGCGTCCGTCCGCGAGGCGCTGGCGGGCTGCCCCGCGGCGTGGACGGCCCACGACCGCCTGGAGCTGCACGTGCCGGGCTCCGGTGCCGCCGAGGTGTCCTGGTGGGTGCAGGACGTGCAGGTGCACGCCAGCACCCCGGGGGGCCTGGCGCGCGGGCTCGCGGAAGTCACCGGCGCCTGGCCGCGCCGCCTTCTGCTGGCGCAGGTGCTGACGGCGCTGGCGGACGGCGACGACGCGGCGGCGTCGCAGGCCATCGCCGAGGAGGCCGCCGGCTGAGCGCGGGGGCCACCGCCACCACCCGCGGCCCCTCACGCCGCGGTCAGCTGCGGTCGGCGGCGCCCCGGCGGCGGTGGCGGACCTCGAGGCGCTGCAGGTGCGCCAGGGCCACGAACCCCAGCCCGACCCCGGCCGCGCACACCCCCAGCCACCAGCCGTTGCCCGCGGCGACGAGCTGGTCGCGCAGCAGTGCGCACACCCCCAGCGCCAGCGCCCACCCGCCCGTGCCCACCAGCACGGTGCCGCGGTCGTCGGTGCGCACCACCTCTGGGACGGGGCGCCGGGGCGCCGCTGACCGCCCTCGCCGCACCGGCCCAGGGTAGATGGCGCGCGGGTCCGCGGACGGGGTCGCCGCTGGTGGTGCGCGCGGCGGCTGAGAAGCTCGGGCGTGCCGCTGGTGAGCCTGACCGATGCGCTCGAGGAGGTCCGCGCTCTGGTGCTGGGCGGCGCGCTGCTGCGGGCCGTCGCCTCCGGTCGGCGCCACGGCGCGCCGCCGCCGGACCCCGAGCGGGCGCAGCTGCGCCCGGTGGAGCTGCGCGCCGGCCAGCACCTGCACGTCAGCGCGCGCACGGGTCCCGCGGTGCGCGCGCACAACCACCGGTCGGGGGAGGAGGCCGCGGCGGCGGTCGACGCGCTGCTCGCGCAGCCGTACGGCAACTGGCACGTCGAGACGGGTGCGTC
Source organism: uncultured Quadrisphaera sp. (assembly GCA_964242735.1). Lineage (GTDB taxonomy): Bacteria > Actinomycetota > Actinomycetes > Actinomycetales > Quadrisphaeraceae > CADCUY01. The sequence goes on from CAXTAK010000011.1 coordinate 117,713, forward strand.
GATCCTGCAGCTGCGGGTCACCAAGCGCGGGGCCGCGCAGCTGCACCGCGGACCCGGCGCGGGCGCGGGCGACCCCGTCGCGGCCCTGGAGGCGGCGGGTCCGACCGCTCGGTCGCCGAGGGCAGCGGCCTCCAGCACCGGCGCCGGGCACGACCGCGTCAAGGAGCGGCTGATCGCCGTCGACGACCCGCTGTTCGCCGTGCTCGGGGCCGGGGCCGACAAGCGGCGCCAGGTCGACGCCTTCCTGCGCCAGCTCGCCGCCGCCGCAGCGCCGCCCGACCCTCGGCGCCCCGTGCGCACCGTGGACCTCGGCTGCGGCAACGCCTACCTGACCCTGGCCGCGCACCGGTGGCTCGCCGACCGCCCCGGCGGGGCCCGCACCGTGGGCGTCGAGCTGCGCGAGGACCTCGTCGCCCGCTCCACCGACCGCGCCGCACGCGCCGGCCTCGACGGGCTGGTCTTCACCCCCGGCACCATCGCTGACGCCGACCCGGTGCCCGCGCTCGGCGGCCCCCCCGACGTCGTCCTGGCGCTGCACGCCTGCGACACGGCCACGGACGACGCCCTCGCCCGCGCGGTGCGGTGGCGGGCGCCGGTCGTGCTCGCCGCCCCGTGCTGCCACCACGACGTGCAGCGCCAGCTCGGCAGCGGGGTCGGTTCGGCGCCCGCGCCGTACGGGCTGGTGGTGCGCCACCCGATCCTGCGCGAGCGCTTCGCCGACGTCCTCACCGACGCCCTGCGCGCGGCCGTGCTGCGCCTGGCGGGCTACCGGGTCGACGTCGTGGAGTTCGTCGACTCCGCCCACACCCCGCGCAACGCGCTGCTGCG
>CAXTAK010000012.1:0-11401 GCA_964242735.1 uncultured Quadrisphaera sp.
GTTCAAGTCCCGTCACTCACCCCGCTCTCCGGGCTCCTGACCTGCGATGCTGCAGGCGAAGCCCTCCGGTCAGGGACGTTGCCTGGGCGCCACCGGCCGGGTCTGTCACCCAGTCGAGTCCGCCAGGGTGGTGTACGGCCCGGCCGTCGGGGTCGGGGCCGTGAACGGGTGGGCGGCCACCGCGTGATCTTCTCGGAGACCTCTCACAGCACCCGAGAAGGAGCACGCGATGACCGCAGTATCGACCCTGCCCACCTCGACCCCACCGCCTTCGTCGACGGGCACCTGGCCCAGGCCTCCCCGGACCTGCTCCGCTCGACGGTGACCTCGTTCGTCAACGCGTTGATGTGCGGCGTCGCGTTCGGGCAGCCCGGTCCCGAGCGGGTCGCGGCCTGGAACGGGTACCGGGCCCGGACGTGGGACACCCGCGCCGGAACCATCGAAGTCGACACCCCCTGGTGGCGGACCGGGTCGTGCTTCCCCGACTGGATCCTGGAGCGCAGGAAGCGAGCGGAGCGGGCGCTGACCACGGTGGTGGCCACTGGACGCCGGCCCGTACACGTTCGTGGCCGCCGACGCCTTGGTGCTGGAGGTCCGTGAGGGCGGGTGGTGCCGGTGCGCGCGCTCGTGGCGAGCGGGGTGGATGCCGACGGGCATCGGGAGTCCCCCGCGAGCGGGAGGTACCCCCCCTCGGGCTGCAGGTCACCAGCGCCGGAGACGGGGCAGGGTGGCTGGCCCTCTCTGCGACCTGACCGCCCGCGGGCTGTCCGGGGCGCGCCCGGTGACCAGTGACGCGCACGCCGGTCCGGTCGCCGCGATCGGGGCGCCCTGCCAGGGGCGACCCGGCAGCGGTGCCGCACCCACTACGCCGCGGACCTCATGAGCGTGACTCCCGAGGCGTCCTGGCCGCGGGTGAAGGCGCTGCTGCACTCGATCCTCGACCAGCCCGACGCGGCGTCGGTGCATGCCCGGTTCGACCGGGTCCTGGACACCCTCGCCGGCATGCTGCCCCCGGTGGCCGAGCACCTCGACGCGGCCCGCGCTGACCTGCTGGCGTTCACCGCGTTCCCGAAGGGGATCTGGTGCCAGATGTGGTCCGAGGCCGCGACGGGTCAGCCCCGCTCGCCGTCGTCGGTCAGGAGCACTTCGCCACCTGGGGCTCACCGACGGGGATCCTCGCCGACGAGGTGATCGGCGTCCCGTGCGGCCCTCACCGGCGGCCGTGGGCCGATCAGGGGCGCAGGCTCAGGCGGACGCGCACGGTGTCGCCCTCCTGGAGGTGGTGGCGGCGGCGGACGCTGGCCTTCAGCGGCAGCTGCCAGGTGCCGTCGTGGTAGCGGAACAGGGCGGTGTCCCACTCCTGGTCTTCGATCCGGGCGGTGACCGGGACGGAGCGGAACCCTCGCGGATCCGCCGCGAAGACCTCTGTGATGCGCGCGGTGTGCTCGTCCGGGACGGCGATGAACAGCCACCGGTCGCGGCGCTCCGGCCACACCTGCACGGCATCCTCGATGTCGAGGTCGAGCGTGGGACGCGTCGTCGGCGGCATGCCGGGTCTCTCCTGTGGTTCGGCGTGAGTCGATCGGTCGTGCCGTCAGGCGGGATCGGGGTCGGCGCGGAGCCTGCCGGTGGTCGCGGCCTGGTCGTCGCGGGTGCGCAGCAGCGACACGACCCACCCGCGGAAGGGCCGCCACCCGTCGGCGAGCCGCACGAACGCCTCCTCGTCGAGGTCCTCGAGCCCGTGGGCGCGAGCGACGACGCCGCGGGCGCGCTCTGCGGCGGTGGGCGTCAGGTCGGTCAGCCCGAACGAGAGCTCGACGACCAGGGCGCTGTAGAACGGCCCGATCCCGGGGAGGCGCTGCAGTCGCGCCACCGCCTCCTCCGGTGGGAGGCGCCGCAGCTCGTCGGTGACGAGCTCACCGCGGAGAGCGGCCTCGGCGACGCCGTGCAGCTGCTCGACCCGCTGCGCGGGCAGGCCCCGCACCGACTCGACGGCGAGCAGCTGGCTGGGGGTCGGGATCGCCGATGCCGCCCGCCCGCCGAGCTCGAACGCCGTGCCGCCCTCCTGCGCGAGCCGACCCACCTGGGCCAGGCCCTGGCGGCGGCTGCGGCGGGCGCTGACCACCGACGTCACCGCAGCCTCGTACGCCGAGGGGAACATCCGCGGCCGGTACGCCGGCAGGGCGTGGTGCGCCCGGGCGAGCGCGGGGTCGGCGGCGCACAGGGCGGCGAACGCGGCCCCGTCGTGCTCCAGGGACAGCACCCGCCGCAGCTGCGCACGCAGCCGCTCGTGCTCCTGGTCGGTCAGCGCAGCGGTCCCGGCCTCCGGGACGACAGACACCCGGAGGACCGCGCCGTCCTGGCGGACCTCCACGCCCACCGACCGCTCGTACGTCCCTCCATCGAGGCAGAGGGCCAGGCGCAGCACGCCGTCGAAGACGCCCGCGTCGCGGTCGCCCAGGCCCAGCAGCGCCACCGTGGCCAGGTCGAAGGGGCCGTGCGGGCGCAGCTCGGACCCAGCGCCGACAGCAGTGCGGGTCACAGTGCGAACACCTCCCGCACCCCGTCCACCAGGGTGGCGGGCGCCCGGCCCAGCAACGCGCCCAGGTCGTCTGAGGTCTGGTCCAGCTGACCGTCCCTGATGTCGCGCAGGAAGCCGAGAAAGCGGCGCGCGAGGGGCTCGGGGAAGCCGGCGCGCACGGTCTGCGCGACGTAGTCCTCGTCGGAGATCGCCGTGTACGTGACCACCCTGCCGGAGACCCCGCTCAGGGCGGCCGCCACGTCGTGGAAGGTGTGCGCCCGGGTGTCGGCGAGGACGTGGGTCCGGCTCGCGCCGGTGTGGTCCAGCATGGCGTTGGCGATGGCCTCGCCCATCTCCCGGCGCAGCGCGTAGGCCACCGCGCCGTCCCCGGCTGGGAGGCGGATACCGGTCTCGAGCACCCGGGGGCCGCCGACGTAGAGCGGGACGGTGTCGAGGTAGAGGGCGTTGCGGAAGACCACGTGTCGCAGGCCGCTGGCCGCGATCCGCTCCTCGGTCTCGAGGTAGTCGCCCATCAGGGTGTTCACCGAGGCGCGGACGTCGCGCAGCGAGCGGCTGGCGAAGCCCAGCAGCTCGACCCCGGCCGCCGCGGCCGCGTCGATGACGTTCTGGTGCTGGCGCACCCGCCGCTCGGGGTCGGTGCCCGCGATGAGCAGCACGCGCTCGGCACCCGCCAGCGCCCGGTGCAGGGCGGGGGTGTCGTCGTAGTCCCCGACGTGGACGGTGACGCCGCGAGCGGCGAGGTGGGCGGCCTTGGCGGGGTCGCGCACCAGGACGCCGACCCCGCTGGCGTCGGTGCGCTCGAGCAGGCGGTGGACGACGGCGGTGCCGAGCTGGCCGTTGGCTCCGGTGACGAGCAGCATCAGTGGTTCTCCTGACGAGGGGGTGAGCAGGACGGGGCAGGGCGGTGGGGGGGCTCCGGCGGGTGGAGGCGCTGGTCGGCGTCCCCGGCGAGCAGGACGGTGCGGTGGGCGACGCGGTCGTGCCGGAACCAGACCCGCAGCAGCGGACGGCGCTGACCGGGGGGCGCCGCTCGCCCCACGCGCAGGCCGCCGGCGACCTCCGGGCACAGCACGGGGTCGTCGCCGCGGCGCGCGACCATCCACAGCGCGGCGTCCAGCAGGTGCTCGCCCCGCTCGACGCCGACCCGCACGGCGACGCGGTCCGCGGCGAAGCCAACGGTCTCCACGAGGCCGCTCGCACCGCCGCTCACCTCGACCGCTCGCCCTCGGGCTCCTGGCGGGCCCGAGGACGCGGGGCGCGCGGCACGCTGGTCGTCGCCGGTGACCGGCCCCTCGTGGAGCAGGGACGCCGCCAGGGGGATCGCCTCGCCCTCCGCGGCCGAGCGCCACGCGGGTGTCGCCCGCGACCGGTCGCTCAGCTGACGGGCCGTGAGGTGCCGGCGCTCCTGGACCACCGCGTCGACCGTGCGGAGCTCCTCGGCGGTGAGGGCCTCGGTGTCCCCCGCGACGACGGGCTCCAGGAGCCGCTGCACCCTGCCGTGCTCCGAGCGCTCGACGAGACGGGCCGCCCCGGAGGCGACCAGGTGGCGCTGCGCGGTGACCAGCGCGGGCAGCGCAGGTCCCCAGGTGCGCCGGTGGGCCTGCGCGCCGGTGAGGGCGCCACCGTGGTCGCGGAAGTGGCGCACCTCGCACGCCACCAGCGCCTGGTCGAGCATCGTGGCGCTGTAGGTCTCCTGTTCGCCCAGGCGATCGGCGAGGACCAGGACGAGCTGCTCGAACCGGTGCCGGCCCATCGCGGCACCGGCCACCTCCGCTCGTGCCACAGCACGGACGGGCATCAGCAGCCGGCCACCATCCCGCGGTGCATGACCCGGTCGCCAACGACGGCGGCGTGGTCCCCGCGGTGCAGGACGCGCCTGTTGTCCCACATCAGGCCCCCGCGTCCGGCTCGGGGCGGTCGACGGTCGGGGAGTCGACGACCAGGTCGAAGTCGCTGGCCTGGACCGCGGGGCTGAGCACCGAGAGGAGCGCGGCGACGTTCCCGGGCGAGGGGGTGGTGACTAGGGCGAGCTCCGGGCCCTCGGTCTTGGCCTCCCGGATCGTGTCGACCACGCCGGCGCGGGGCTGCAGCGCGGTCCTGCCGAGGGTCTCCTGGTAGGTGGCCGACTTCATCGCGTGCACCGCGGCGGCGTCGACGCGCTGGCCGAGGGAGCTGGCGTGGTCGGCGATCCGCTGCGGGCCACCGCCGCGCTGGAGGAGGTCTCGGTACTCCTCTTGGTCCCAGTTCCAGTCCAGGCCGTGGGCGGTGGACGCCTCGTTGAAGGCCTGGCGCTGCAGTTCCGAGGTGTCAGCGATGGCGCCGACCGAGCCGAACAGGATGGCGGACGTGGTGGAGTCCTCTCGTGGGGACCGGTCTGACGGAGGTGAGGTGCGGAGGCCGGTGTCGCGGCCGCTGACGAGCGGTTGCCAGCGCATGTCTTGAGAACGCTAACAGCTCCGTGTTACCAGCGCGACCCATCACCGGCGGCACGGTCCTCGGCCCTCATGCCCCGACGATCCGGTCCAGCCACTCCCCAGCAGGTCGGGCTCGAACACGCCGATAGCGGGGAGCTGCTCGAGGCGGGCTCGCAGCGCCACCGCTGCCGCGATCGGACCCGCTGGTGCCGGAGGAGGGGTCCCGACGGTGATCGCGGCGATGACCGCCTCCTGGGACATCACGGACAGCGCGGGTCGCGGTCCTCGCCCGGCATGGCGATCAGGGCGAGGGTCGTCCCGGTACCGGCGGCGAGCATCAGCCGGGAGGCGCGGTCCTCGCTGACCCGCAGCCGGCCCGCTTCGGCGATCCGGTGGACGTGCCCGGCGAGCACCCCGGCGGCCGCGACCGCCGCTGGCGGCGCGGCGCCGGGCTGGCCCCCCCGTGGATCAGGGAGTGCAGGTGGGGGTCGGCCGGGCCGAGCTGACGTGCGGGTCCCACCCGGTTCGCAGCTCCGCCAGGGAGTCGTCGCCCGCTTCGCGGTCGGTCGTGGGCGCCAGGCAGGTGCTGGAGCCGTGGGCCGCCACCGCGTCGAGGAGACCCTGCTCGTCCCCGCAGATCCGGTGGATCGTCGGGGCCTGCACCCCGGCTGCGGTGCACACCGCCCTGGTCGAGGGGGCCTCGCGCTCGCCGTCGGCCAGCAGTCCCGCCGCGGCCACGACGATGCGGACCCGAGCGGCCTGCGCGGCGGAGGGGCAGGGCGGGCTGCTCGACACGTCGGGAGGGATCCGGGTCGTGGTAATGACGGTAACAGATTTATGTTAGCGTGCAGAGAACACCCCTGGCACACCTGCGGCAGCCCTTCTCATCCCGCCCGCCACCCTCGGAGGTCTCGCGATCGTCCTCACCACTCCGACCGGCAGTCAGCTGTGACGCTGCCCGTCCCGGACGGTGACGGGCCCTGGTGAAGAGGCTCCCGGGCCGCAGCGGCATCGAGGTGAGCGCGGTGGGCATGGGCACCTGGGCCCTCCGCGGGCCGACGACCGCGGGGAGGAGGCAGCACGGGTGGGCGCCGGTGGATGACGGGGGTCGGTGCGGGCGCTGCGCCGGGCGACCGAGCTCGGCGTCACCTGCTCCGACACCGCCGACACCTGCGGCGCCGAGCGGATCATGGCCCGCGCCCTCGGCTGGCAGGGCGGGCGCCTGGTCCGGGCCACGAAGTGGGGCAGCACCATCGACGAGGCCCGGCGGGAGCGCACCGGCACCGACCCCAGCCCCGGGTACGCGCGCCGGGCCCTGCAGGTCTCGCTGCGGCAGCTGGGCACGAACGACGTGGACGTGGGCTCCTGCACCTGCACGACCTCGACCCGGTGCTCGCCGAGGACCTGGTGGCGGTGTGCGAGGACCTGGTGGACGTGGGGTCGCTGCGCGCGTGCGCCCGGAGGATCGACGGCCCGGCCCGGGCGGCGCTCCTCGCGCGGGGGCCGCACTGCGCCGCGGTGGAGCACCAGCTCGACGTGCTCGATGACGATCCCGTCATGCTGGCCCTGTGCGAGGCGCAGGGCCTGGCGAGCGTCGTCCGCAGCCCGCTGGCGATGGGCCTGCTCACCGGGCGCGTGGGTGCCGGCACGCTCATCCCGCCCGGAGACATCCGTCACGACCAGCCGCCGTGGCTGCTGTGGCTCGACGGGGGGCGCCCAGCTCCGGAGCACCTGGCCCGACGGGACGCCGGGCCAGAGCTGCTGGCCGGTGACGGGCGCACCCTGGCGCAGGGGGCACTGGCCCGGGTGAGCCCATCCCGGTGCCCGTCCCGGGGGCCACCACGACCGCGGAGGTCGAGGAAGCACCGCGGCCACGGAGCACGCGCCGCTCACCCCCGAGCAGTACGCCGCCGTGGAGGCGGTGCTGCGTCCGGCGCAGGACGCCGCGCCTGAGATCGCTAACACCGGCCTGTTACCTTCAGTGGCGTGACGGTCCGGGACCATGCCGTGGACACCCGTGGCCGGATCCTCGCCGCCGCCGCGGGCCTGCTCTCCGCTGGCGGCCGCGAGGCGGTCTCGACCCGGGCGGTCTGCGCCGCGGCCGGGGTGCAGGCTCCGACGATCTACCGGCTCTTCGGCGACAAGCAGGGACTGCTCGACGCCGTCGCGGCCCACGGCTTCGAGGCCTACGTCACCGGCCAGGTGGACCACGAGGCGGTGGCCGACCCCGTCGAGGACCTGCGCTCCGGGTGGGACCAGCACATCGGCTTCGGTCTCACCCACCCGGCCCTGTACGCCCTCATCTACGGCGACCCGCGTCCGAGCCCCCCACCGGCGGCAGTGGCGCTGGCCGAGGTCGTCGCCCAGCACGTCCACCGCATCGCCGAAGCGGGCCGGCTGAGGGTCAGCGAGGACCGCGCCACCCGGCTGATGCTCGCCGCCGGGACCGGGACCACGCTGACCCTGATCGCCACCCCCGAGGGCGAGCGCGACCCGGCGCTGTCGCACGCCTCCCGCGAGGCGCTGATCGCCGCGGTCACCACCGACGTCCCGGCGTCGGTCGCACCCGGTCCCGCCGGAGCCGCCATCGCGATGCGCGCCGTCCTGCCGCAGGCCACGGCGCTGACCGCCCCCGAGCGGGCGCTGATGGGCGAGTGGCTCGACCGCGTCGTCGACGGCTGATCCCCGGCGCGGTCCTCAGCCGTCGAGCTCCGCCGCGGCGAAGATCAGGTTCACGCCCAGGCTGCCGCAGGGCGCCCACGCGGCGGCGATGTCGCTGATCTCGCGCTCGCTCGGCACGTGGTCGAGGCCGTAGCACCCCTTCATGGTGTTGGCGAGCGTGATGTCGCGGGTCGCGCACGCCGGTCCCCTGCCGTCCGCCGACTGGGAGCCGACGAACTTCCCCTGGGTCCGGATGAGGTCGGCCTGCCCGAGCAGGTCGTCGATGAACGCCGGCACCCGCAGGTCCCGGTGGGCCACGCCCGTGGCCTCGAGGAGGTCGTCCACGGCGCAGGCGCCGGCCACCACCCCGGTGTCCTCGGCGATGCCGCGGCCCAGCCTGGAGACAGTGACGACACGCCCCACCCCCTGACGGGTGACCGCCTCGCACGCGGCGCGGGTGAAGCCGGTGCAGTGGCCCACGAGCGACGCGGCGCACAGGTCCGGGAACACGATCCACAGGACGCTGCGGGCCCCCGCGAAGGCCCGGTCCAGCACGGCGGGGCGTCGTGGCGACCCCGGACGACATCGACCCGCTCCCGCACCTCCGGCGGCAGCGCCTCCGGGTCGCGGACGACGACCCGGACGGGCTCCGCCCCGTCTAGGACGGCGTCGAGGACGGCGTCGAGGACGCGGCGGCCGATCCGGCCCGTGGGTGTGGTGATGACGATCAAGGTGACCTCCAGGTGGTCACGGGTGCAGGAGACGGGGTGGATCCGGCGGATCGGGGGCGCCGGATCGGACGCTGCCCTCACGCGGTGGCCGGCAGCGCTCCTCCGCTCGCCGGCGACCCGCAGGTGCGGGGACTCCCAGGTGCGGTACGGCCGCCACTGCTCGGACACCTCCTGGAGCGAGCGCTGCGGCCCGTACTGATCCTCGACCTCGACCTGCATCGTCGACTCCCGCAGCGGGAGACCATCGGGAGCACCCGCTCCTCCCAGGAGGACGAGCTCGGCGGCGAGGGCGTCGCCGGGGTCGTGGCGGCGGCCTGGGCGATCGCGGTGCGCTGTCACAGCACCGCCCACACCGCCGCCTCGTGGGGCGACTGGAAACCGCACGGACGAAGACCCGGCAGGAGGGCCTGCGCGGCACCCGCCGTGACGGCGGTCCCGAGCGCGGCCCCTGGCGAAGGCGCCAGGGGCCACGGGGCGAGGTCCAGCCAGAACCGCCGGCTGGTGGCCAACGGCCACGGCCCGAGGACCTCCAGCTCCACCGCGTGATGCACGACTCCTCCTGCGACCGACGTCCGTGCTGACGTGCCCTGATGCTAACCGTCTTGTGTTAGCGTTGTCACCACCAGGACGGCGGCGCGGGTCGACCGCTGCCCCGGGCCGTCTCCGCCGGACCCCGCACGCGGACCCCGACCCGCCCGCCGTCGCCCCCCACACCCCAGCTGGGAGTTGTCATGGGAACTCTTGAGGAACTGCACACCACCGGCACCGTCGCCGTCGTCGGGGCCGGCCCTGCCGGTCTGACGCTGGCGAGGCTGCTGCAGACGCGCGGCTTCTCCGTGCACGTCTTCGAGCGCGACGCCTCACCCACCGCGCGCTCGCAGGGCGGCAGCCTCGGCCTGCGCCCGGACTCGGGCCAGCGGGCCGTCCGCGAGGCCGGCCTGGGCGACGCCTTCGACCGCGCTGCCCGGGGCGACAGCACGTCCTTCAGGATGCTGGACCAGCACGGCGCGGACCAGGACGTCGGCGGGGGCGGCGGCGACGAGGAGGACGGGCCGGAGATCGACCGACCCCAGATGCGCCAGATCCTGCTCGACTCCCTCGACCCGGGGACCATCGTGTGGGGCCGCACGGTCCGCGACGTCGAGGCCGAGCCGGACGGGCGCTGGCGGCTGGGCTTCCGTGACGGGGAGGCCGTGACCGCCGACCTCGTCGTCGGCGCGGACGGTCTGCACTCCCGGGTCCGTGCCCAGCTGACACCGGTCCGCCCGCAGTACGTCGGTCTGAAGATGCTCGCCGCAGTGATCCGGCAGGAGCTGTGGCGCCACGGCGAGCTCTCGGACCTCCTCGGCGAGGGCGCCCTGCTCATCTCCGGTGAGAACTCGACGATCTGGGTGCAGCGGTGCGCCGACGACCTGATCCGCCTGTACTTCTCCGTCGCGGTCCCCGAGGACTGGCCCGCGCGGGAGAGCTTCGACATCGAGGACACCGACGCCGTCCTGGAGCACGTCCGCACCGCGTACCGGAGCTTCTCGCCAGCCCTGGTGGAGATGACGACGCAGATCGACGGCGGCTTCGAGCCCTGGCCCCTCTACGCCCTCCCCGCGGACCACCACTGGGTCACCCGGGCGGGCCTCACCATCCTCGGCGACGCCTCGCACGTCATGCCGCCGTTCACGGGCAAGGGCGTGAACCTGGCCCTGCAGGACGCGCTCGAGCTCACCGAGGCCCTGACCGCTGACCCGACCACCACGGTGACCGCCGCCCTGCGACGCTTCGAGGCCCGCATGCACGAGCGCACCCGCCACGAGATCACCGCGTGCCTGCAGCTCGGCGAGCAGATCTACGGGATCGACCGTGCCGGAGCCGGAACCGCGCCGACCCCGGCTCTCACGCACGTCGCCTGAGCACGTCGGGCCCCACGGTCGACGCCCGGGTGGGGTCGGTGCGGGGCCCACCGCGGCGCTCCTGGTGCCGTGTGTGCCGCCATCGACCTGGTCATCGGCCCTGCGCGCGCTCTCTTCCTCGACGAGCCGCAACGCCCGTGGACCCGGTGACGCGATACCACTCTCCGCCTGGTGAGGCGCTGCCGTGCAGAGCGCGGTGCTGTTCGCCACGTCGACGACCGCCCACCCTGGGAGGAGCATCGAGACGACCCCGGGCAGGGTCAGGTCCGGGCGGAGGAAGGACCCGGCGACCACGTCCGACGCTGTGCGCTGAACCGGCCGGCGGGCCCGTGACCGGTCGGTCGCCGACGCCCCGGCCATCGTTCTGCACGCCGACGGGGGCTCACGCCCTGCGCCTGCGGTGGGCACGCTCATCAGGCGGTCGCCTCAGCCTGGGTCCACCGCGTCGTGGTTGGGCTGGGGGGATCGTGGAGGGCGGGTGCCGTTCTGGCCTCGGACGATGGGACGCGTCGAGGGTCACATCGGTTGCAGCAGAAGGACATCCGCCAGACGCAACTCCCCCATGTCGTGTCCGCGACCGACATCGCGGTCGACGAGGCGGACCTGCTGGCGCGCGAGGGGCTCGTGCCGGTGATGGCACTGGCTGACCGGGCTGGGTCGCGCGTACTGCTGGGGCAGCGGCTGAGCGTGGCCGGCAGCAGGGGCGCTGGGGCGCACGCCGCGGCGAGGGTGACCTCGGTGATCGCCGAGATGGCGGCCGGCGCGAACAGCATCGACCTGCTGCGCCACGGCGCGATGGGCACTGACCGTTCGGTGTTCGAGGGGTCAGGGCCCCTCGACGCCGGGCACGCACCTCCTCCCCCCGTGCGCCAGCCCGACGCCGTCCCTGCTCCCCTCCTGCTCTCCCTGGGCCGGGCCACCGGGCTGCTGGCGCCCTGGCCGCACCGGGGGCGACCACGTACGTCGACGTGGACGACACCACCGAGGTGGTGCACGGATACGCCCAGCAGGGCGTGGCCCACGGCCACGACCGCGCCAAGGGCTCGAACGCCCAGCTCGCCACCACGTCCACCCCCGGGCCGGCACCGGTGATCGCCGCAGCGCGGCTGCGCCGGCCACGGCCACGGCCACGGCCACGGCCACGGCCAC
>CAXTAK010000012.1:11501-112997 GCA_964242735.1 uncultured Quadrisphaera sp.
CGGCCACGGCCACGGCCACGGCCACGGCCACGGCCACCGAGGATCGTCGGTGAGGCGGTCGACGACCGCGAGGGCCACCGGGGCCCACATGATCGTGGTGTGCGCGGACTCCGCGTGCTACGGCGCCGCGTGTGGGCAGGCCCCGCGCAGGGCGGAGTCCACTCCAGTGTCACCGCGCGGTCCAACCCCTCCGTCCGCGCCGCTCCGGCCATCGTCGAGGAGGACGCGTGGACCCCGATCCGCCACCCCCACGCGATCTTCGACCACGAAGGGGGTCAGTGGGTCTCCGACGCCCAGGTCGCCGAGGTCCCCCACCTCGCCTCCACCGGCCAGTGTGGAGCCGACCGCGTCACCGACCGGCTGATCGTGCGCCAGGCTCGGCGAAGATCTCGGCGACCTCGTTCTCGGAGCCGACCTCCAGGCTCCTGAGGGTCACGGTCATGACCTTCTCGGCGCTCTCGTCGTTTCCCGCACCCAGGAGTGGAAGTCCTTGGTGACGGAGTGAGAGGGGTTGGTCCAGCAGCAGGAGCACGGCGTCACGTACGGCTCGATGACTCCGTGACCTCCTCGAACGCGGGCAGCCGGCGCCCGTGGATGTCGGCGCCGCACACCACAGCCACCGCTCGCCGTGGAGTGCGGCAGGCCGAGATCGTGCCGAGGTGCTCGCTCCCGAGGTCCGGCTGCGACCGGCCGGGTCACGGGTCGCTCACGCGGTCCGCATTTCTCTGAGATCAGCAGGATCGAACTCCCGCCATCACCGTCGAGCGACATGACGAAGCACTCCGTAATCGATCGTATGGGAGGGCACCACTGGCGTCGGGTCCGTTCGTCCGCACGTCCCACCACGTCGGGCACCGCGGCTCATGACGACGGTGGTGTGCTGGGACGTTTCGGCCCTATTGTCACCGGCTGATGATGCGCACCACCGTGGTCGCGTCCCCACCGCCGGAGGCCCCGTGTCAGACCAGGTCGACAGCATCCGCCGCACCACCGCGGAGAAGATCGTGGACGGGGCGGCTGTCGACCCCTCCACCGGCCGGCCGGCGGGCCGAGCGCAGGCCCTCGTGCTGCTGTTCGCCAGCTGCCTGTCGGTGCTCGGCGGGGTGCTGCTGGCACCGGTCCTGCCGACCATCCAGAGGGCCTTCGCCGGCACTCCCGGTGTCGAGACCCTCACCGTGCTCGTCCTGACCATCCCGGCCCTGGTCATCGCCCTGACGGCGACCTTCGCCGGCCGCGTCGCTGACCGCGTCGGCCGCAAGCAGCTGCTCATCGGGGCGCTGGTGGTGTACGCCGTGGTGGGCACCGCGCCGCTGTACCTGCCCTCCCTGCAGCTCATCCTGGCCAGTCGCGTCCTGGTCGGGCTGACCGAGGCGGTGATCGCGACCTGCTGCACCACCCTGCTCGCCGACTACTTCCACGGCTCCAAGCGCGAGCGGTACTTCGGACTGCAGGTCGTCTTCACCACCGTGTCCGCGACCATCTTCTTCGGCCTCGGCGGGGCGCTGGGCTCCAACGGCTGGCGCACCCCGTTCTGGCTGTACGCGGTGAGCCTGCCGCTGGCCGTGCTGGCCGCCCGCTACATCTGGCAGCCGACGGCGCACCGCCGCGCGGGCGCGGGCGGGCTCTCGAAGCTGCCGTGGGACCAGCTGCGCGCCCCGGTCGCGGTGACGCTGATCGGGGCGGTGGTCTTCTACGCGCTGATCATCGAGCTGCCCTTCAAGCTCGACGCCATCGGGGTGCGGGACCCGGCAGTGATCGGGGTGGCCGCGGCGGTCGCCTCGGTGGGCACCGCGGTCGGCGCGTTCCTCTTCGGTCGCCTCGCCCGCCGGGGCCCCGCGCTGACGGTGCCGCTGGCGTTCGCCCTCTCAGGGGTCGGCCTGGTCGGTCTGGCGCTCGCCTCCGCCGTGCCGGTGATCATGGTGTTCGCCGTCATCACCGGGTTGGGCAACGGCCTGCTGCTGCCCGCGCTGCTGATCTGGGCGCTGGCCTCCCTGGGCCTCGAGCAGCGCGGTCGCGGCACCGGGGTGTGGACAGCGGCGCTGTGCCTGGGCCAGTTCGTCTGCCCCCTGGTCGTCCTGGCGCTCAGTGCCGCCATCAGCGGGCTGACGTCCGCGCTGGTGGTGCTCGGGGCCGTCAGCGTCGCCGCCGCCGTGGGAGTGCGGCTGCTCAGGCCCACCCGGGTGGACGCTGTCCCCTCCGTGTCCGCGGCGGCCGGCTGAGCGCCGGCGCTGCCCCGGGAGCCGCACATCGGACATCGCCCGTCGAGCCCACCCGGAGGTGCTCGGTGGCCACCACGACGCCCCCCGCGCCCAGCAGCGCTGCGCTGACCGCCCTGCTCACGGGCCCGAACAAGGGCCCGGAAGCGCCCCGCTCTCGGTCGCCGCCGGTCACACCGTCCACCTCAACTCCCCGGACCCCACCCGCAGCCAGCACGCCGCCGACGAGACCGCGGCCCGCCTGCGGGCCATCGATGCCACCGACGACGACTCCGTGCAGGCGCCAGCAACCCAGCTGCCTGAGCGGGTCCGACACCTCGACGTGCTGGTCGACGACGCCGGCATCACCGGTGACCCGCCACGCCCACCGACCAGGTCACCGCAGAGGACCTCGCCGCGGTGTTCGCCACCAACGTCTCCGGCACCGTCCCCTGGTGACCGTTCGGGGCTGGTCAGCCGCACCGGGGCAGGGCACTCGGTGTGGACCCGCAGCGCAGGGCTCACCGAGTGGGCGGATCGGCGGCGGTGCCAGCTGCTGCTCGCAGTGCACCGTGCACAGCGGACAGCGCTGCGCCTGGGGACTGCGACCTGGCCAGCGTGAGGACGCGCCGGGAGGCGGAGCTGCCTGCCAGCGGGATGGTGCGCGGTGGTGGCGGGCGCAGGGGCTGGGCCGGGCGCGGTACCAGGGAGATCCCGGCTCCGGCGTGGAGCAGCGCTGCTACCGCCTCCCACCCGGCGCAGTGGTGGCGCACGTCGGGCGTGTGACCGGCGACAGCGCGCGACCCGGCCAGGACGTGCCCGCAGGGCTCGCTCGCTGCTGGCCCCACCCACGTCTCCCCGCCAGCTCGGCCAGTGACGGTTCACCGGCCAGCGCGTGACCTGGGGGCAGTGCCACGTCCATGACGTCGTCGAGCAGGTCGCTGCGCCGGCACCGGGCGTCGGCGGTGGAGGGAGCGCCGGGGAGTTCCGCGGTGACGACCAGGTCGAGGTCGCCGGTGTCCAGGCGCGCGATGGCCTGCCGGGCGGCCACCTCGACGACCTCCACGCGGATCGCCGGGTGGTTGTGGCGCAGGGAGGTGGACCGCGGGAGCCAGCAGGCGGGTGGTGCTGGTGGCGGAGCCGGCGACCTCCGCCGCGCCGACCTGGCCGGTCTCGGTGGCCACCAGCAGGTCGGGCGTGACGGCGAGGTGGCGCTCGGTGGTGCGCAGCGCGGTGACGAGTGCGCGCCCGTAGTCGATGAGCAGGACCCCGCGGCCGCGGCGCTCCAGCAGTGGCCGCCCGACCCCACGGGCGAGGAGCTGCAGCTGCTGGGAGACGCAGAGGCGGTCACGTGGGACTGCTCGGCGACGGCCGCGATGGTGCCCAGGCGCTCCACACCGGCCAGGAGGCGCAGCCGCCGGAGGTCGAGACCCGCGTCATCGCTGATGGTCGACGTGCGGGGATCGTTGCTCGTCTCACGAGTCGTCGCGGCACAGGCTGACCGGTGAGCGGCCGGTGCAGGGCTGTTGACCCCCAGCGGAACCACCCGCCACGCTGTGGCCGGGCTGTCTCCGGAGGGGACTCGTGAACGTGAGCACCGCACCTGTCGTGGTGGTCCCGGGCGTGGACGGCTCTGGCCCGCAGCACTGGCAGAGCCTCTGGCTGCGGGACACGAGCGGTGCGGTGCGCACTGCTCCGCGTTCCTGGGACACCCCTGACCGCGAGGACTGGTCGGGCTCCCTCGACCGCGCCAGCGACGCCGTCGGTGCTCAGCCGGCCCTGGTGGTCGCGCACGGCCTGGGCTGCCGGGCAGCGGTCCTGTGGGCCGCGCGGACCCCCGGGCGGGTGGCCGGGCCCTTCTGCGTCGCCCCACCCGACGTGGCGGGGACGGCCCGCGCGGGCGTGGTGGGTTCGAGGACGCTGGCCGGCTGCTGCCGCCCGTGGCGGTGGGCGTCGTCCTGACCGACCTCAAGGCCTTCCAGCGCACCCCGTCGTGAGGAGGCCGGTGAGCTGCCTCGCCCCGCGAAGGGACCACCGACCGGCACGAGAGCCTCCGAGGGGACCTGGAGGCGCGGGAGGGCGCCCCCGTGCGCTGGAGCCGTCCGTCACCTGGTCCAGCTCAGGGCCGTCACACGGCACACCGCGCGAACACCGCACGAGCGGCAGTGGACGACGCTCCCCTCGTGTCGAGGGATGCGCCCTTCCCGACGTGGAGATCCCCGACAGCGTCGCCACAGGTCAGCTGCACCGCCGAGCTCACCCCCCACAGGCCGCCGGCGACCGGCAGCGCCTGGAGGGGTCGCCCCGCGCATCCCGATGCTCAGGGCCGGGGCACCGGAGGAGATCGCCCCGCCGCCGCCTAGCTCCTCGGGCCCGAGTCCAGCTGCGTCACCGGCGCCAGCCTCCGCATCGCCGGCGGGCTGAGACCAGTCCGGACGGGATGGCTCGACCGCCGCGGCGCCCCGACCGCCTAGCGTCGCCCCGGTGAGCGTGGAGGCGCGGCTGCCGGCTGCCGTGACGGTGGAGGCCTTCGACGCGGTCGTCGCCGACGAGGCCGTGCTGCGCCCCGGCGTGGACGCGCTCTGTCGATCGCTGGGCGTCGAGACCGCGGGGCTGGCTCGCTTCCCCACCGGGTCGCTGCCGGTGTACGGGATCGGGCAGCTGGTGCTCAAGCTCTTCCCCCCGGTGTACGCCGGTGAGCGACCGGTGGAGGCCGGTGTGCTCACCGCCCTCGCCGGACGGCTGCCGGTGGCCACCCCACTGGTGCACGCCGCCGGGGAGCACCAGGGGTGGGGGTACGTGCTCATGGACCGCCTGCCCGGGGTGGACCTGGCCGCGGTGTGGCCGGGCCTCGGCCGCGGCGAGCGGACGCGGCTGGCGACGCAGGTGGGAGCCGCCGTGCGCGCGCTGCACCAGGTGGCCCCACCGGTGCTCGAGGGTCCGTGGCCACCCCCCTGGGCGGGCTTCGTCGCCGACCAGCGCACCAGCGCCGTGCACCGCCACCGCCTGTGGGGGCTGCCCGAGCACTGGCTCGATCAGGTGCCCGGGTTCCTCGACGGCGTCGACCTCGCCCCGGGAGCAGCCGATGAGCTGGTGCTGCTGCACACCGAGGTGATGCCCGCGAACCTCCTCGCCGCGCAGGACCCTTCGGGGCGGTGGTCCCTGTCGGGGCTGTGCGACGTGGAACCGGCGATGCGCGGGCAGCGGGAGTACGAGTTCGTCGCGATCGGGATCTTCCTCGCCCAAGGCGACCCGGGCGTCCTGGGCGCGGCGCTGAGCGCCTACGGGTACCGCTCGGACCAGCTCGACGGGGCCCTCGCCCGCCGGCTGATGGCGTGGACCCTGCTGCACCGGTGCGGCAACCTCGCCACCTACCTGCCCCGGCTGCCACCACCGAGCGCACCCACGCTCGACGCCCTCGCAGCGCGCTGGTTCAGCACCCACCCTTCCCGGTGACGGGTCCTCGAGCGGCAGGCCCACGAGACGCGGGCGTACCGCGCGCGATCCCCGCGCGGCACGACGGCCACTGGTGCTACCGGACTCACCACTGCGGGAGCCTGGCGTGATGGATCTGAGCGTCAGCGTCAGCCAGGCCGATGTCTCGGTGCTGGACGAGCGCGTGCGGTCCTCCGGCCCGCGTTCTCGATCTGCGGCTCTCCAGCACGCCATCCGTCTGCTGCGCCACGAGGGTCTGGAGGAGGGCTACGCCGCGGCGTGGCAGGAGTGGGACGACTCAGGGGAGCGGTCCGCGTGGGAGGGCGTGGTCGGAGGCGGCCTCGAGGGTGGGTCGGGTGACGGACGCGGCGAGGGGCCCGGCGATTCGGCGCGGTGAGGTGCGGCTGGTGCTGTTCGACCTCGACGACGCCCTCGTCGACCACCGGCACGCGGCAGCCACCGCCGTGGAGCGGTGGCTGCTGGGCGCCGGGTGGGCCAGCGAGCAGGAGGTCCCAGCGCTGGTGGCCACCTGGGCGGAGGTCGCCGAACACCACTTCCCCGCCTGGCGGGCACGCCGGACGACGTTCCAGGGGCAGCGCAGGAGGCGAAGCTCGCCCGCACCGGGCTCGCCGACTGCGTGGCGGCCGTGCTGACCTCGGACGGCCTGGGGACGGCGAAGCCGGACCCCGGCGCCTTCACCGCCGCCTGCGCTCACCTGGGCGCACCACCGCAGGCGGCCGTGCACGTCGGTGACCGCCTCGACCTCGACGCCCGAGCTGCCACCGCCGCCGGGCTGCGCGCGATCTGGCTCGACCGCGCAGCCAGGCGGTGCAGGAGACGGCGCGGCCCCGACCGTGGACCGGGTCACCACGATCTCCACGCTGGCCGAGGTGCCCGCCATCGTCACCCCCGGTCGACCCTGACGCTCCCCGGCGCACCCGAGCCGCTCACCGCCCCGAGGTGGACGCCTGCCCTCCGCCCTGCAGCGACCACCCGTCCGGCGGCGGCGGGTCAAGGCGCCGCCGGTCCCCGCCGATGGGCGGTGAGACGTCGAGGCGAGGAGGCACCGTGCAAGAGGTGGGCGAGGACCGGGTGATGGCTCTGCTGCACGACCGCGTGCCGCTGTGCCTGCTGGTCGACCTCGCGCAGTGCGGCGACCTCGACAGCCGAGCCATCCTGAACGACGAGGGCGAACCCGACGCCCCGTGGTGGGGGCCGGTGCCCTGAGCGGCGGTGCCCCGTGGTCTGGGGCACGACGGAGGCCCGGGGCGGCGTCCAGGGGCGTTCCGTAGGCTCCCGACATGAGAGCGGTCCGCCTGCGCAGCCGGGGTTCGCCACCCCGCCTGAGCGTCGACCACGACGTCGCGGACCCGCCCGCGCCGACCGGCACCCAGCTGCTGGTCCGGGTGGGTGCCTCCAGCGTCAACGGCACCGACGTCGGGCTCGCGCGCGGCGGTCTTCCCGTGGCGCGGGTGCGCCGCACGCCCCTGGTCCTCGGGTTCGACGTCGCGGGCGAGGTGGTCGCGTGCGGCCCCCGGGTCACCGGCTTCGACGTCGGCGACCGCGTCATGGCGCTGCTGGGCCACGGCGGCGGCGGCCAGGCCGACCTCGCGCTGGTCCCGCAGGCCCGGGCCGCCCGCGCACCGTCGACGGTGCCCGTCGAGCAGGCCGGCGCCCTGCCCCTGGCGGCGCTGACCGCCCTGCAGGCGCTCCGCGACCGGGCGCAGCTGCGGGCGCGCCGCTCACCGCGCGTGCTGGTCGTCGGCGCCGCCGGGGGCATCGGCTCCTACGCGGTGCAGCTGGCCGCACTCGACGGCGCCCGCGTCACCGCCCTCGGCAGCGGCCCGCGCACCGAGTACCTGCGCTCACTGGGAGCGGAGGAGGTGCTCGACCGCCGCGCCCACGACGTCCTGACCAGCGGCGAGCGCTGGGACGTGGTGCTCGACGCGCCCGCCGCGCTGACCTTCGAGGCCGTCCGCCCCCTGCTGACCCCCGACGGGGTCATGGTCTCCACCCACCCCATCTCCCCCGACAGCCTGCGCTCCCTCGCCGTTCGCCCGCTGCGCCGCGGCGGCCCGCGGTTCGCCTCGGTCATGACCAGGTCGAACAGCTTCGACCTGGCCCACCTGGCCCACCTGGTGGACGCCGGGGCGCTGCGGGTGCCCCTGGACCGCACCTTCGCCCTGGACGACGTCGCGCAGGCGCACCGGCACGTCAGCGGCGGAGGGCTGCAGGGCAAGGTCGCCATCCTGGTGTGATGCGCCACCACGGGCGCGGCGCCGGCCAGCTGCGGGTCGCCCCCGACGCGCGAGAGGCAGGCGGACCCGCGTCGGCGAGGTCCTCCGGTGGGTGCTGCGCGCCACCTGACGCGCCCCCTGGTCGGATCGGGCGCGAGGGCTCCATACTCTGCCCAGCATGCACACCCGCGCCCCCGGACGGGGGGCGATCGACGGATGCAGGAGTTGATCCACCGACGACAGGAGCAGGTCATGGACGTGTCCGCGAGCCGCACGAGCGCAGGCCTGGCGCTCACCCTCTCCGCCGCACTGGCGCTGACGGCCTGCGGCGCCGGGTCGAGGACGGGCACGGAGACCGCCGTCGAGGTCGAGTGCGCCGTCGAGGTGCCGGCGGAGGAGACCGAGGTCAACGTCCTGGCGTACAACTCCTCCGCCATCGACCCGTTCACCAACACGATGGTCAACTCGTGCACGCAGGAGACGCTGACGGTGGCGCACGAGCCCATCGACTTCGCCGGCCAGACCCAGCGCACCACCGCGACGCTGTCGAGCGAGACGGGCACCTACGACATCATCGAGACCTACGGCTACATCATCCCGGAGCTCAGCAGCGAGGGCTCGATCCGCCCGCTCAACGACCTGTACGAGCGCTACAGCGAGGAGTACGGCCTCGGCGACCTCGACGAGGCCATGCGGCAGGTGATGAGCTACGAGGGCGAGCTGTACGCCGTCCCGATGCAGGCGCAGATGTTCCTCCTGGCCTACCGCTCCGACGTCTTCGAGGAGCTCGGCCTCGAGCCCCCGACCACGTTCGAGGAGCTGCGGCAGGTCTCCACCGCCATCCAGGAGTCCGGGCAGTTCGAGTACCCGCTCGCGCTGCCGTGGCTGGCCAGCGGCGACATCACCACCGCCTTCGACGCGGCCCTGGGGTCGCTCGGGCAGGACTACGTCGACCCCGACACCCGCACCGCGAACTTCGACTCCCCCGAGGCCGCGCAGGCCCTCGAGGAGCTCATCTCGCTGCGGCCGTTCATGGACCCGCAGGTGACGACCTTCGACCAGCCCGCGGTGCAGCAGCAGATGTACAACGGGTCCGCGGCCATGGCCATCATGTTCTCCGGGCGCATGAACGACCTGACGCTGGAGTCCAACTCCCAGTACTCGGGTGACTTCGCCTTCGCGCCCCCGCCGAGCGTGGGCGCGGACGGCCCGCAGTACAGCGCCCTGTCGGTCGACGGCTGGTCGATCCCCGCGAACACGGATCTCGACGAGGACCTCCTGTTCGAGATCATCGCCGCGTCGGTCTCGGAGGAGGCCTCGACGTCGGCGGTGCCGGCGGCCTACCCGGCCCGCGCGGGCAGCGTCAGCGAGGACAGCGGCCCGGTCGCGGCGGCCGCCGACGAGGCGATCACCAACGCCCCGCCGGCCGAGCCCTTCCCGTGGACGGCGCGGATCTCCAACGACACCCGCGACGTGGTGGCCAGCGTCGTCCTCGGTGAGACCTCCGTCGCCGACGGGCAGGCGCAGATGCAGGAGATCGCGACCGCGATCCTCGCCGAGTACCCCGCGAGCTGAGCTGTGCGCCGCCGCGAGTTCGCCGTACTGGTGGCCCCCAGCGTCCTGGTGATGTTCGGGCTGCTGGTCTACCCGCTGATCCGCACCCTCCAGTGGAGCTTCCAGGACGTCGACTACGGCCAGCCCGGCACCTTCGTCGGGTTCGCCAACTACACCGCGGCGGTGTCCGACCCGCGGCTGGGGAAGGCCGTGGTCTTCACCGTCCTGCTCACCGTCGCGGTGGTGGCGTTCCTGGTCATCGCCGGGTACGTGCTCGCGGTCCTCGTCAACGGGCTGACCCGGATGCGACCGGTCGTGCTCGGGCTGCTGCTGGTCGCCTACGTCATCCCCGGGATCATCGGCTTCACGATGTTCTCGTGGCTGTTCAACGAGAACTTCGGTGGCGTGGTGAACCTGCTCATCGAGGCCGTCACCGGCGCGGAGGTCCTGTGGTTCTCCGAGACGTGGGCGAACCGGCTCCTGGTGGCGGCGGCGGTGGTGTGGCACATGATCCCCTTCGCGATGCTCATCATCCTGGCCGGGCTGCAGGGCGTGTCGGCCGAGATCCTCGAGGCCGCCCGCGTCGACGGCGCTGGCACGCTGCGCACCCACTGGAGCGTCATCGTGCCCAGCCTGCGCGGCGTCCTCGGCTTCGTGGCCCTGATCTCCATCATGGACGTGCTGCGCACCTTCGACGTGCTGATCCCGCTCTCACCGCAGTCGGTGCAGATCGGCAACGAGTCGATCATGCAGTACATCTACAACCGGGCCTTCCAGGACGGCGGCCAGCAGCTCGGCCTCGGCAGCGCCATCAACGTGCTGCTCATCATCCTCATCGTGATCATGCTCTCGCCCTTCATCCGCGACACCGCCCGCGAGGGGAGGTCGGTGTGACCACCGTCCCGCAGACCCAGGCCGGACCGACCGCAGCGGCTGCCTCGCCGCCAGCGCAGCGCGCGGCGTCGACGACGCGCTCCAGCGGGCCGCGAGGGCCGCGCGCCTCGCGCGGGCGCGGCGCGTTCGTCGCCGCGGTGCTCGCCGCCGTGTGCTTCGCGATGCTGCTGCCGGTGATCTGGACGGCGATGTCGGTGACCAAGCCGACGTCCGTCGCGTTCCTCAACCCCCCGGTGGTCACGTGGACCCCGACGCTGCAGTCCTTCGTCGACCTGTGGCAGACCACCAGCTTCTACATCTACCTCGGCAACACCCTGGTCGTCGCAGTCATCAGCACCGTCATCGCCCTGGTGATCGGGCTGCCCTGCGCGTACG
Organism: uncultured Quadrisphaera sp.; assembly: GCA_964242735.1. Classification (GTDB taxonomy): domain Bacteria; phylum Actinomycetota; class Actinomycetes; order Actinomycetales; family Quadrisphaeraceae; genus CADCUY01. The sequence goes on from CAXTAK010000012.1 coordinate 22,192, forward strand.
CGCTCTCGCGGTTCCCCGGCTGGATCTCGGTCGTGCTGCTCGTCGCGGCGCTGGTGTTCCGGGCACTGCCCCGCTTCGCCATCGTGCTCCCGATGTACGACATCTCCCGGGCCCTGGGGGTCTACGACACCACCTGGGCGCTGGCGCTGGCCCTGGTGGCGATCAACCAGCCGTTCAGCATCTGGCTGCTCCGCAACTTCTTCGCCGAGGTGCCGAAGGAGATCGACGAGGCCGCGATGCTCGACGGGTGCACCCGCATCGGGCTGCTGCGGAGAGTCATCCTGCCGCTGATGCTCCCCGGCATCCTCACCGCCGGGCTCTTCGTGTTCCTCTTCGCCTTCCAGGAGTACCTGACCGCGCTGGTGCTCACCGACCTCAACGCGAGCACCGTGCCGGTGTTCATCGCCACGCAGCTCGGGCAGACCCTGCCGATGCTGCAGCAGGCCGGCGCCGCGGCCATCCTCCTCACCCTGCCGGTGTTCGCCTTCGCCTTCGTCGCCCAGCGCTACCTCGTGGCGGGGCTCAGCTCGGGTTCGGTGAAGGGCTGACCGACCCGCTGGTGCTGCTGCCGGGCATGCTGTGCTCGCCGCGACTGTGGGGAGCTGTACCCGAGGCGCTGGCGCACGGCGACGGGGGCGCGGACGTCGTCCACGTGCCCGTGGCGGCGTCCTCCATCACCGGGTGCGTCGACGCGGTCCTGGCCGCGGCGCCGGAGCGCTTCGCCCTGGCCGGCCACAGCCTCGGAGGGGTCGTGGCCCTCGCGGTCGCTCGCCGGGCACCGGGCCGGGTGAGCCGGCTCGCGCTGCTGGCCACCAGCGCCCGCCCGCCGAGCGACGCGCAGCGCGCGGGGTGGGCTGCGACCGCGGCCCAGCTGGCGGGCGGGGCGAGCGCCCGCGACGTCCAGCGCGCGCTGCTGCCGCTGCTGCTGGGGCCCGGCGCCACCGACGCCCAGCGGGAGGTGGCACTGGCGATGGCCGACGACGTGGGGCCCCCAGCGCTGGCCGCGCAGCTCAGCGCGCAGGCCACCCGCGTGGACGAGCGCCCGCACCTGCGGCACCTGGGCGTGCCGGTCCTGGTGCTCGCCGGCGCCGACGATGCGCTGGTGCCGGTGGCCAAGCCCACCGAGCTGGCCGCGCTGGTGCCCGGCGCGCGCCTGGTCGTGCTGCCGGGGGTGGGTCACCTGCTCCCGGTGGAGGCACCGGGGCCGGTGGCCGCGGCCATGATCGCCTGGCTGCGGGCAGCACCGGGCGGCGCGTAGGCCTGGTCCTGAGTGAGGTGACCGGGCGGCGGGAGGGCCTCCGGCCGCTGTTGTCCCGCGGCGCCGGGAGCTGCGTGGGCGCCGCCAGCGACCACGGGCGACGGTGTCCCTGCGCGCCCCGCGGATCAGGATCCTGGACGAAGGATCGACACGCCGTGTCCAGTCGACGCTGCGACGGCGTGTCCCTCGCTGGTGCAGGATCCTGATCCGCGCCGGCACGGCCGCGCGCCGTGCGGTGTGAGCGGGACCGGGACGCCGCACCACGGGTCGGCGCCCGGTGCTGGACCCGCGCGAGGCGACGGCGTGTCACCCGGCTGCTGGGGCGCCGCGGTGCGCCCGTGCGCACGGCCACCGGGCAGAGCACACCCCGCTCCGAGAGCCCGCGCTCACCCCGGGGGCAGTGGCCGCATGGCGGCGAAGACCCCCATGAGCAGGTGCGCGGTGTTGTACAGCACCAGGGACGCCCCCGCGTCGAGCGCCGCTCGGCACGCGTCGACGTCGTTGACGATGTCGACGCGCAGCACACCCTCGCCCGCGGCGTCGCGGTGCACCGCGGCGACCAGCTCCGCGAGCGGCGGGTCGGCGTCGGTGCGCGCCGCGGCGAGGTCGGCGGGGCCGATGAGGTACCCGTCGACGCCCGGCACCGCCACGACCTCGGCCACCCGCCCCGCGGCCGCGGGGGACTCGATCATCGCGATCACCAGGGTCTCCCGCGCCGCGCGCGCGAGGTGCTCCCCGGGCGGCACGGTGCCGAACCGGCCGGCCCTGGGGTAGGTCGCGAAGCCCCGCTGCCCCAGCGGCGGGTAGTGGGCGGACGCTACGAGCGCCGCGGCCTGGACGGCGTCCTCGACGTGCGGGGCGATCACCCCGACCGCCCCCTGGTCCAGCGCCCGCAGCACCAGGGCGGGTTCGTCGGCGCCGGTGCGCACCAGCACCGGCACCCCGTGCACCTGCGCGGCCATCACGTGGTGGCGCAGCGCGGTGGCGTCGGCGGGCCCGTGCTCGGCGTCGACCACGACCACGTCGAGGCCGGCGACGGCGAGCATCTCCACGAGGTCCTCCCCCGGCACGCGCACCAGGGCGCCGACGAGCTGATCACCGGCGAGCAGTCGGGCGCGCAGCGACGGGGCGCTCACGCGACCATCCCGGCGGAGAGGTCGACGTCGGCCCCGGACAGCCCCGGCATCGCGAGCATCGCGACCACCGCCCCCCCGACCTCATCGGCGGTGACCCAGCGACCCAGCGCGGCCCGCCCGGTGAAGGCCTGCCGCGCCGCGGCGACGGTCGTGCCGGTGCGCTGCGCCTCCAGCGCCACGTTGCGGTCCATGCGCTCGCCCTCCACCGGTCCCGGGGACAGGGTGTTGACGCGGACCCCCGCGGGCCCGACCTCGAAGGCCAGCGTCGACGTCAGCCCGATCACCGCCATCTTCGACGCGCAGTACGGGGTGCGACCCGCCAGCGGGCGCTTGCCCGAGACGGAGGCGAGGTTGATGACGTCACCGCCGCCGCGCGCCACCATCGGTGGCAGGAACGCCCGGCACACCAGGTACGTGCCGCGCACGTTGACGGCGAAGACCTCGTCCCACGCCGACGGGTCGACCTCCACCAGGGGGGCCACCGGCCCGGGCACGCCGGCGTTGTTGACCACCACGGAGACCTCCTCCCCCGCCAGCGCGGCGGCGAGCGCGGTGACGCTGTCGGGGTCGGAGACGTCGACGACCTCGCACCGGGTCGCCCCGGGCAGGGCCCGCGCGGTCTCCTCCAGCACGGCGCGCCGCCGGCCGGCGAGCACCACGCGGGCCCCGGCCGTGGACAGGGCCGAGGAGATGGCCGCCCCCAGGCCGCTGCCGGCACCGGTGACCAGGGCGGTGCGGCCCGCCAGGGGCGCGCTCACGGCGTCGGCACGCCCAGGGCGTCGAGCCAGGGGGCCCTCTCCGTCGACCCGCCGCCGTGGCGCCAGGCCCGCAGGTCACCGGAGCGGGCGTGGCCCTCGAAGAGCTCCACCCGCGCCGCCCGACCGCACACCCTCCCCAGCTCGGCGCTGGTCGAGGGCTCGCGCACCTCCTGGTGCGTGACGGTCTTGAGGAACTTGCCGACCCACAGCCCGCCGGTGTACCGGGCGCCGCCCCGGGTGGGCAGCACGTGGTTGGTGCCGATGACCTTGTCGCCGTAGGAGACGCACGTGCCCTCGCCGAGGAAGAGCGACCCGTAGTCGTGCATCCGCTCCAGCGCGTCGCGCGGGTTCGCGGTGAAGACCTGCACGTGCTCGAAGGCGAGGGCGTCGCCGACAGCCCACGCCTCGTCCAGGTCGTCGCAGACGATGACCTGCCCGTGGTCGCGCCACGCCGGCCCCGCGACGTCCCCGGTGGGCATCCCGGGCAGGAGGCGGTCGACCAGGGCGATGACCTCGCGCCCGAGCGCGGCCGAGGTGGTCACCAGCACCGCCGGGGAGTCGGGCCCGTGCTCGGCCTGGGAGAGGAGGTCGACGGCGGTGGTGAGCGCGTCGGCGGTGTCGTCGGCGATGATGAGCACCTCGGTGGGCCCGGCGACGAGGTCGATGCCCACCTCCCCGTACAGCTGCCGCTTGGCCTCGGCGACGTAGGCGTTCCCCGGGCCGGCGATCATGTCGACCCGGTCGAGCACCTCGTTGCCGATCGCCATCGAGGCGATGGCCTGGATGCCGCCGAGCGCGTAGATCTCGTCGGCGCCCGCCATCGACATCGCGGCGACGGTGGCCGCCGGGACCACCCCGCGGATCGGCGGGGTGCACCCGATGACGCGCTGGACCCCGGCGGCCTTGGCCGTGACGATGGTCATGTGAGCGGAGGCCGTCAGCGGGTACCGACCGCCGGGCACGTACGCCCCGACCGCGCCCACCGGCAGGTGCCGGTGCCCGAGGAAGACCCCGGGCAGGGTCTCGACCTCGACGTCGGTCAGCGACGCCCGCTGCGCCACGGCGAAGCCGCGCACCTGGTCCTGGACGAAGGCGATGTCCTCCACGACCTGGTCGGGCAGGGATGCGACGTGACCGGCGACCTCGGCCTCGGTGAGGCGGAAGCGCTCCGGCTCCCAGGCGTCGAAGGTCGCCGACAGCTCCCGCACCGCTGCCTCCCCGCGGGCGCGGACGTCGGCGATGATCGCCCGCACGCGCGCGACGAGGTCGTCCTGCTGGATCGCCGTCGGCGGTGCGGCTGCCGCCTTCAGGTGCTGGGCCATCGTCCCTCCCGGGGTGGGCATGCGTATGCCAGCCATCGAAGGGCCTGTCCCGGTCCCCCGTCAAGGACTCCGTGGTGAGGAGCAGGCCGTGAGCGAGCGTGGGCAGGTGGGGCGGGGCGTGGTCACCAGCCACGACGTGGCGCGGCTCGCGGGGGTCTCCCAGCCCACGGTCTCGCGGGCGCTGCGCGACAGCGAGAAGGTCTCGCGGGCCACCCGGGACCGGGTGCGGGAGGCGGCCGAGGCCCTGGGGTACTCCCCCAGCGCCGCAGGGCGCGCGCTGTCGACGGGCCGCTCGCGGCGGGTGGGCCTGGTGGTCACCGACCTGGTCAACGAGTTCTACCCCCACGTCATCGCGCCCCTGCACCACGAGCTGGAGCGGCGCGGGTACGAGCTGGCGCTGCTGCCGGAGTCCTCCGACCGGGGCCCGGTGGTGGAGCACGTCGTGGGGCACGGGCTGGCCGGGGTGGTGCTGGCGACCGCGACGATCGACTCCGTGCTGCCCGCCCGGCTGCGCGAGCGCGGCGTCCCGTTCGTGTACTTCGGCCGCACCGCCGGGGTCGACGCCGATGCGGTGGTGGCCGACCCCGAGGACGGTGTGCGCCAGCTCGTCGACGCCGTCGCGGCCGGGCCGCCCCGGCGCATCGGGGCGATCTTCGGGCCCCGCGACACCAGCACCGGACGCGAGCGCGAGAGCGCGGTGCGCTCCCACCTGGCCCGCCGCGGGCTGGCCCTGGACGAGCGCGACGTCCGGCACGGTCCCTTCGACGCCGCGACCGGCCGCGATGGCGCCGCCGCGCTGCTGGGCCGCCAGGACCCGCCGGCGCTGGTGGTCTGCGGCAACGACGTGGTGGCCGTGGGCGCCCTGAACGCCGCGGTGGAGCTGGGGGTCGCGGTGCCGGAGGACGTCGGTGTCGTCGGCTTCGACGACCTGCCCACCGCGCGGTGGCCGCTGGTGCGCCTGAGCACCGTGGCCTACGACCTGGACGCGATGTCGCGCGCAGCGGCGCACCTGCTCGTCGACCGCGTCGAGGGCGGCCCGGGTGCCCCGGCGCGGCGCGTGGTCTTCCCCACGCAGTACCTCGCGCGCTCCACGACGCCGCCGCCCTCGTGAGCCGCGGGCTGCGCGTCGTCCACGGTTGCCGACCGTCAGTGCATACGCATACCGTGAGTGGGGCGCGGCACCCGCCGCGAGCAGACCCCACGGGAGCGACCACCGATGGCCCTGGATCCGATCGCGCACCACCCCTACGCGGACCCGGACGAGTTCATCCGCGAGGTCACCGACCTGATCTGGGTGCAGCGCGACATCTCCCACATCGCGGAGAACTACGAGCCGGACTCCATCGTGCACGGCTCGCTGGGCACCACCGTGGGCCGCGACGGTGTGATCGCCGGCTCCCTGATGCGCATCGCCACCAGCCCGGCGCACGTGGGCCAGGCCGAGGACGTCGTCTGGGAGGCTCGCGGGGACGACGCCTTCCTCTCCAGCCACCTCGTCTTCTCCTCCGACCCCGAGATCGTGGCCGGAAGGCCGGTGCGCGTGCGCAGCCGCACGGTCGCGAACTGCCTGTACCGCCGCGGGCGGATGGTGGAGGAGTGGGTCGTCCGCGACGAGCTCGCGAAGTGCCTGCAGCGCGGGCTGGACCCCGACGAGGTCGCCCGCCGGCACCTGTTCCAGGGCTGGTCCGGCTCGATGACCGCACCCGCCGCGCAGGACGTGCTCGCCACCGGTGACAGCGGCCCTCGCCCGGCCCACCACCGGGGCGAGTGCGAGATGGTCCTGGAGCTCGTCGAGGCGGTGTGGAACCAGCGCGACCTGTCGTCCCTGGGGCGCTACGTCGCCCGCGACCTGTTCCTGCACACCGTCGGCGACGTGACCATCACCCGGCCCTCCGGCTACCAGGAGGACCTGCTCGCCCTCGTCAGCGCCTTCCCCTCCGGGCGGTTCGCCGTGCGCGACGTGCAGGCCAACGACTCACCGCGCTACGCGGGCCTGCGCGTCGCGGTGCTGTGGACGCTGACCGGTCCCTACGACGGCGTCGAGCGCTTCGGGCCCCTGACCGGTCAGAGCGTCACCGTCCTCGGCGTCTCGCAGTTCCTCGTCCAGGGGGGGCGCATCGTCCGCGAGGTGCGCGTCTACGACGAGGTGTCGCTGCGCAGCCAGATCAACGGCGCCCGCGGCGACATCACCCACTCGTCCACCAACATCTACTGACCACCACCCGCAGAGAGGCCGCCATGACCACCGTCTCCACCGACGAGGTGCGCCGCCGCACCATCCTGCGCACCGACTGGGTGCCCCACCGCGCCGCGTTCATCGACTGCCGCACCCCCGGCTCGGACCGCAAGGACAACTACGCCTTCATCGGCCCCGGGGTCTCGCAGAACACCGCGCAGCACGTGAACCTGCGCGAGCGCCACGGCTTCAACCTCGGAGCCGCCGGCATGCCGAACGGGGTGACCAACAACCTGCACCTGCACTTCACCGCCGAGGTGTTCATCAACTTCGGCGGCGAGTTCGCGCTGCGGTGGGGCGCCGACGGCCAGCAGGGCGGGTACCGCTCCACCGACGGCGACGTCATCTCCGTGCCGTCGTGGATCTTCCGCGGTTTCACCAACACGGGCCCCGACGACGGCATCCTGCTGACCGTGCTCGGCCGCGACGACACCGGCGGCATCATCTGGGGACCGTCGGTGCTCGAGCAGGCCGCGTCCCACGGCCTGCACCTGACGGCGGAGAACCAGCTGATCGACACGGTCGCCGGCGACGTGGTGCCCGAGGACGTCGCCCTCATCACCCCGATGCCGCAGGCGGAGATCGACGCCCTCGACGCGTTCACCCCCGAGCAGTTCGCCACCCGCGTCACCCGCCCGAGCGAGCGGACGTGGACCCCGCGGCCCTACCTGTGCTCGGACCTGCCGGGCGGGCGCGGACAGCTGGCCCTGGTGATCGGGTACGGCACCGTCGAGGACCGCCGCGCCGCCCCGCGCCTGCACGACCCCCACGGCTTCAGCCTGGCGTGGCTGCGCGCGACCCCCGGCGAGGGCGTGCTGACCCACCGCCACGACCAGAGCCAGGTGCTCACCGGCAGGACCGGGCGGTGGGCGGTGACGCTGAACACCGGGGACGACGCCCGCGTCGTCGAGCTCGGGCCCCTCGACACCCTCTCGGTGCCCGCCGGCACGTGGCGCTCGGTGACGCTGCTCGATGCCGGCACCGGCAGTGAGGACGACGCCCACCCCGGTGGCGGGGAGCTGCTGGTGGTCACCGGCGGTGACGAGCGCACCCGCCTGGAGTGGGCGCCCGACGTGGTGCACGCCGCCGCCCGCGCCGGGTCGGTGCTGGACGCCAACGGCTACCGGGCGCCCGTCGCGGTGCTGTCCGCCGCCACCGAGGACGACTGACGGCCCGGCGACCGGCGGTGCGGCCGCGGGGGGCGCCGCCGGTGGTCACCGACTCCCCCGGGTCGGGCCTCGCCCTGTCCTCGCCGCGGGGGCGGTGGGTGCTGCTCGCCTCGGTCCTGGGCTCGGGCCTCGTCGGCATCGACGCCACCGTCGTCAACGTCGCCCTGCCCGCCATCGGCACGGACCTCGACGCCGACGTCGCCCACCTGCAGTGGACGGTCACCGCCTACACCCTCACCCTGGCCTCCTTCATCCTCCTCGGCGGCGCGCTGGGCGACCGGTACGGGCGGCGGCGCACCTTCCTGGTCGGCGTGGTGTGGTTCGCCCTGGCCTCGCTGCTGTGCGCCCTGGCACCGACCGCCCCGGTCCTTGCCGCAGCCCGCGCCCTGCAGGGCGTCGGCGGGGCGCTGCTGACCCCGGGGAGCCTGGCGATGATCCAGGCGTCCTTCGCCCCCGCCGACCGGGCCCGGGCCATCGGGGCGTGGTCGGGCCTGGGCGGGGTGGCCACCGCGATCGGCCCGCTGCTCGGCGGGTGGCTGGTGCAGGTCGCCTCCTGGCCGTGGGTGTTCCTCATCAACGCGCCCGTGGCCGCAGCGGTGGTCGCCATCACCGTGCGCCACGTCCCCGAGACCCGGGACCCCACGGCCACCGGGCGGCCCGATGCTCCGGGCGCGGCCCTGGTCGTGCTCGCCCTGGGCGCCACCACCTTCACGCTCATCGAGGCCCCCGCGATCGGTGTGGCGTCTCCGGCGGTGCTGGTCGCGGGCGCGGTCGGGGTGGCGGCCGCCGCCGCCTTCGTCGGGGTCGAGCGCCGGTCGGCGCACCCGCTGCTCCCCCTGGGGATCTTCGCCTCGCGGCAGTTCACCGCGGCCAACGCGGTCACCTTCGCCGTGTACGCCGCCATCGGCGTGGTGTTCCTCCTGCTCGTGGTGCACCTGCAGGTCGTCGCCGGCTTCTCCCCGCTGGCCTCGGGCACGGCGCTGCTGCCGGTGACCGCGGCGATGCTCGCGCTGTCCGCGCGCGCCGGGGCCCTCGCCGCGCGCACCGGCCCGCGGCTGCCGATGACGCTCGGGCCGCTGGTGTGCGCGGCCGGGGTGCTGCTGATGCTGCGCATCGGCCCCGACGCGAGCTACGCCGGTGAGGTGCTGCCCGCCGTGGTGGTGCTGGGCCTCGGCTTGTCGCTGCTGGTGGCGCCGTTGACGGCCACCGCGCTCGCCGCCGCCGACGCCGCCCACGCGGGGGTGGCGTCGGGGGTCAACAACGCCGTCGCCCGCGCCGCTGGGCTGCTCGCCATCGCGGTGCTGCCCGGGGCCGCGGGCCTGTCCGGGCAGGGGTGGAGCGACCCGGTCGCGTTCGCAGCAGGCTTCCGCACCTGCCTGGTGGTGGCTGCCGCCCTGCTGGTCGCCGGCGGGGTGCTGGCGGGGGTGACCATCCGCGACGACGTCCTCGACGACGGGCCGGCGGAGCGGCCGGCGGGTCCACCGGTCGGCGCCCCGCCTGCGACGGGAGCCCCGGTGCGGCACTGCGCTCTCGACGCCCCACCGCTGACCGGGCACGGGCGCCCGCAGCAGTGAGGGCGTCCCGGCCCGGAGGTGGTGCGGCGCCTGGGACTCGAACCCAGAACCCGCTGATTAAGAGTCAGCTGCTCTGCCAATTGAGCTAGCACCGCGTGCGGACATGAGCGTACCGGACCGCGAGCGCCTCAGGTCCGCGGCTCGAAGCGCAGCCGCAACCCGCCGCGCGGTCGCAGCGTCACCAGCGCGTCGACGCGCACCGGGCGCCGCGGCGCTCCGGCCGGGGGTGCGACAAGGCGGTCGCGCAGCAGGGCGGCGAGCACCAGCACCGTCTCCGCGAGGGCGAAGTCACGCCCGATGCAGAGCCGCGCACCCGCCCCGAACGGCACGTACGCCCCCCGCGAGGGCGACGGCGGGTCGTGGTCGAGGAACCTCCGCGGATCGAAGGCCTCCGGGTCGGGGTACTCCTCCCGCCGGTGCAGCAGCCACGGGCTGATGATCACCAGGGTCCCCGCCGGCACCGCCACGCCGTCGACGACGTCGTCGCGCTCGGCCCGGCGCGTGACCACCCACGCCGGCGGGAACAGGCGCAGCGCCTCGTCGACCACGGCCCGGGTGTAGGGCAGGCGCCGCAGGTCCGACCACGTCGGTGGGCGCCCGCCGTCCAGCACCGCGTCCAGCTCGGCGTGCAACGCCTCCTGCGTGTCGAGGTGCCCGCTCAGCAGGTGCAGGGTCCACACCAGGGCCGAGGCGACGGTCTCGTGACCGGCGACGACCATCGTGGCGACCTCACCGCGCACCGAGACCTCGGCGAGCGCGCCGCTGTCGACCGCGCGCAGCAGCAGCGCCAGCATGTCGCCGTCGCCCTCCTGCACGCCGACCGCGCGGCGGCGCGCGACGACGTGGGCGACGGCGGCGTCCAGGACCCGCCCGGTGCGCGCCAGCCGGCGGTTGCCGCGCGTCGGCAACCACGCGGGGACGGGCACGGGGTTGCGGGCGCGCGCGACGACGACGTGCAGTCCCTCCAGCACGGCGGCGACGACCCGCTCCCCGTCCTCTCCGACGTCACCGCCGAACAGGGTGCGCCCCACCACCTCCAGCGTCGCCGCCAGCACCGCGGCGTCCACGTCGAGCTCCACCGCCTCGCCCAGGGGCCAGGCCGAGCGCAGGCGCTCGGCGGCCGCGACGGACTGGGTCGCGACGACGTCGAGGGAGCTGTGGGCGAAGGCGGGCTGGACGGCGCGCCGCGGCTCCCGCCACGCGCTGCCGTCGGTGGTGAGCAGTCCGCTGCCGGTGACCAGCGCGAGGGAGGAGTACTGCACCGTCTGCTTCGACCACGTCCCGGCGCCTTCGACGAGGACCCGCCGTGCACCGGCCGGGGTGTTGACCAGGAGCACGGGGGTCTTCGGCAGGGGGAAGGCGACGAGCGGGCCGAAGCGCGCGACGCTGACGGCGAGGAAGGAGAGGGGGTCGGCGCGGATCGCGGGCAGGGCCCGGAGCATGTCGAGCGGCAGCGGACCGGGCGCGTCGAGCACGGTGTACCGGGCGTTGGGACGGGCGCCGCCCGGCGGCCCGCTGCGCCGACGGAGCTGGCCGGTGCGTCGACGGGGGTGGCCGGTGCGCCCGGGGGCGGTGGTCAGCGGTTGCGCCGCCAGATGAGCGCACCCACCAGTGCGACGAGCACGCTGCCGGCGGTCGCTGCGCCGCCGAGCTTCACCGCCCCGTCGCGGCTGGGGTCGACGGGGCCCGCGCGGTGCGCGGCCACCCCCGCGCGCGGGCGGGCCTCGATGGCGGGGGCCGGCACCGCCGGCGACACCGGGGCCGGGCGCGCCACCGCGCCGCGCACGGTCGTGGCCGCGCCCACCGCGCGTCCCCGCGCGGTGGTGGCGGCGCCGCCGGCCCGCTGCTTGAGGCTCTCGGTCAGGTGGAGCGCCCGACCCCGCAGGGTGGCGACCGTGCTCGCGGCGATCGCCTTGGGCGTGACGCGGGCGGCGAGCTCGTCGACCGTGGTGGCGAGGTGCAGCTGGCGCGCCCGGATCTCCCGCTCGATGGACGCCCGGTCGCTGGGGTCGGTGCTCATGGCCGAAACCTAGCGCCCGCGCCGCTGCCCGGCGCGTGCGAGCGCACGACCGGCGCGCTGACCCGTCCGGTGACCGGCGGGGCGGTGGTGGGGTCGAAGGCGTAGGGCAGCTCGAGGCGGTGGGCGGCGAGCAGCGGCGCGTCGGTGAGCAGCTCGCGCGTGGGGCGGTCCGCGACGACGCGGCCACCGTCGAGCAGCACGGCGCGGGTCGCGGTCTGCAGGGCGTGCGGCAGGTCGTGGGTGACGGTGAGCACCGCGACGTCAAGGCGCTCGAGCACCTCCACCAGCTCCCGGCGGGCGGCGGGGTCCAGCCCGGCCGTGGGCTCGTCGAGCACGAGGACGTCGGGGCGCATCGCCAGCACCGTGGCCAGCGCCGCCCGCCGGCGCTGACCGGTGGACAGGTGGTGCGCCGGGCGCGCACCGAGATCGGTCAGGGCGACGGCCTCGAGCGCCTCGGAGACCCGCTGCGCGAGCTGCGCGCCGCGCAGACCGAGGTGCCGGGGGCCGAAGGCGACGTCGTCGGCGACGGTGGGGCAGAACAGCTGGTCGTCGGCGTCCTGGAAGACCAGCCCGACGCGGCGGCGCACCTCCGCGAGGGTGGAGCGGTCCAGGAGCACCCCGCCCACCGAGATCGACCCCGCACCGGTGCCGCCGGCGACCGCGCCGAGGACGCCGACCAGGTGCAGCACCAGGGTGGTCTTGCCCGCCCCGTTGGGGCCGAGCAGCGCCACCCGCTCCCCCGGCGCGAGGTGCAGGTCGACGCCGAAGAGGGCCTGGTGCCCGTCGGGGTAGGCGAAGGCGAGGCCGCCGACCGAGAGGGCGCTGCTCACCGGGCCAGCACCGCCGCGCAGCAGGCGGCCGCGGGCAGCGCCGCAGCGGCCAGCCAGGCGCGGGCAGGGGCGGGTGCGCCGTCCAGCAGCTCCACCGGCGCGGTCGCGCCAGGGCCGACCGGTGCGCGCAGCAGCATCGCCCGGTGCACCCGCTCGCCGCGCTCGTAGGTGCGCACGAAGACGGTGCCGACGCCGGCCGCGACGGCGGGCAGGTGCGCGAGCCGCCGGCCGGAGGCGCCGCGCAGCGCGCGCGCGGTGCCCTGGCGGGCGAGGTCGTCGGCGACGACACCGACGTAGCGCAGCGTCAGGCCCATCACGGTGACCAGCGGCGCGGGCAGGTGCAGCCGGGCGAGACCGCCCAGCAGGGCGCGCGGGCTGGTGGTGCTGGCGAGGACGACGGCGAGCAGCACCCCCAGCGTCGCCTTGGCGAGCAGCGTGCCGCCCGCGACCAGCCCGGGCACCGACGCGCTCACCGGCCCGAGCTGCACCCGGGGACCGGTGGCGACCAGCGGCAGGGTCAGGGCGAGGACGAGCAGGGGCGCCTCGACCACCATGCGCGCGGCGACCAGCCGCACCGGGAGGCGGGCGAGCGCCACGAGCGCCCCGGCGATCACCGCGAGCGCGGCCAGCGCGGCCCACCGGCCCGCCGGCACGGAGACCACGACCGCCGCGCAGGCCACCAGCGCCACGACCTTGCACTGCGCGGGCAGGCGGTGCACCACCGACGTGCCGGGCACCAGGAGCCCGTCGACGCCGGTGCCGCGGCCGGTCACCGGCGCCCCCGCGCCGCTACGGGCCTCAGGGGGGCCAGTGCCGTCACGGGCGGGCGCGGCGTCCGGACACCGCGGTCAGCGCCACACCCAGCGCCAGGGTCAAGGCCACCCCGACGAGCCCGGCGAGGGCCCCGGCGAGCAGGGGGTGACCGATGCCCGCGACGGCGTAGCCCGCGAGCGGGCTGCCCGCAGCGGCGGAGTCCCCGGCCCGGTCGGCGAAGCCCAGCGCCAGGGCGGAGCGCTCCAGCCCGTCGGGCGCGGCGCTGGCGGCCAGGCTGACCAGCCCGGCGACGACCGCCGTCACGGCGAGGCCCGCGGCGAAGGGGCGCCGTCGGCGGGCGTCCGCCGGGGGGTTGGCCCGGCCGGCCGCGGCGACGGTGGTGGAGGTGCCGTCCGCGCCGACCAGGACCAGTCCCCGGCGCAGGTGGCGCGCGGCGTGCACGAGGTCGGGGCGGGTGGCGGCGACCGCGGCGACCACGGCCGCGGTGATCACCGCCTCCCCGAGCCCGATGAGCAGGTGCCACCCGGTCACCGTGGCGGCCAGGGCCGCCAGGGGGACGGGGGCGGTGCCGCCGACGGCGTACAGCCCGGTGAACGCCAGGCCCGCGGCGGGCACCGAGACCAGTGCCGCGGCGGCAGCGGCGGGGACGGCGCTGGTGGGGCGGCGCGGGAGGACCGCGAGCGCGGCGCGCAGCACCCCGGCGGCGGCGAGCACGGCGACGACCCCCATCAGGAGCACGTTGGTGCCCAGGGCCGTCAGCCCGCCGTCGGCGAGGAACAGCCCCTGGACCAGCAGCACCACGGTCATGCACAGCACCGCCGTCCACGGTCCGACCAGCACCACGGCCAGCGCCGCCCCGATCAGGTGCCCGCTGGTGCCGGCCCCGACGGGGAAGTTGACCATCTGTGCGCCGAAGACGAAGGCCGCGGTGAGCCCCGCCAGCGGTGCCCCGATCTCGCGGACCTCCGTGCCCGCCCGCTGCACGGCGAGCGAGACCGCCCCGGCGGCGGCGACGGCGGTCGCGAGGGAGGTGGTGACGTCGAGGAAGCCGTCGGGCACGTGCATGCCCGAACTGTCCCCCGCACGGCCGCCGAGCACAAGAACACCTGAGCAGATGTTCACATGTCGAGGGCGGTGCGCGTGGTCATGTCAGGAAGGACAGGAGCAGGGCGTTGAGGCGCTGCGGGACGCGCACCGGCACCCAGTGGTCGACGCCCTCGATCCGTTCGTACCGCCACGGCCCGGCGACGTGGTCTCGCGAGGCGGTCATCTGAGCCTGCGTCAGGGCCGCGTCCCGGGAGGACCACACCCCCATCACCGGGCACGTCACGGGCCCGTCTGCAGCGGCGGTGTCGCCGCCGGTGCGCAGCGCCGCCGGCACGTTGGCCCGGTACCAGCTCAGCGCCGCGGTCAGCGCGCCCGGGCGCGCGAGGTCGGCGATCTGGCGCGCGAGGTCCTCGGCCCCGGCCCCGGGCACCTCGCTGGCGGAGGCGCGTGACCAGGAGCGGCGCAGCAGCGCCCAGCGCCGCGCCGGCAGCACCCGCTCCGCGACGCCCGAGAGGAGGAACAGCCCGATGTACCACGAGCGCAGCGCCTGCGCGGGGCCGCCGGCGCGGAAGGCCGCCGGGTGGCCCACCGAGACCGCCACGAACCGCTCGACCCGCTGCGGGGCGGCCATCGCCGTCCTCCAGGCGAGCACCGAGCCCCAGTCGTGGCCCACCAGCGACGCGCGCGCCAGCCCGGCGGCGTCCAGGACGGCGAGGACGTCGCCGACCAGGTGGGGCATGGCGTAGGCCTGCACGCCGACGGGGCGGCTGCTGGCGCCGAAGCCGCGCAGGTCCGGCGCCAGCACGCGGTGGCCGGCGGCGGCGAGCGCCGCGACCTGGTGGCGCCACACGAGCGCGGAGTCGGGGAAGCCGTGCAGCAGGAGCACCGGGGGGCCGTCGCGGGGACCGGCCTCGGTGACGTGCAGCTCCACCGGTCCCGAGCGGGCGACCCACGCCCGGGTGCCGGCCGCGGGCGGGTCGCCGGCGGTGGGCGGGTCGCTCCGGGCGCGCGGGTCCATGGTCGATCGTCCCGGCCCCCGGCGGCCACCGCCAGCGCTCGAGGGGCCGCAGCTAGGGTGCTGTGGGTGAGCGAGCGCCTGCAGGCCGGCCAGACAGCCCCCGACTTCACCCTGCCCACGCAGGACGGCGGCACGTGGAGCCTGGCGGAGCACCGCGGGCACTCGGTGGTCGTGTACTTCTACCCCGCGGCCGCCACCCCCGGGTGCACCACCGAGGCCTGCGACTTCCGCGACAGCCTCTCGTCCCTGCAGGTCGCGGGCTACGACGTCGTGGGCGTCTCCCCCGACGGCCCGGAGGACCTCAGGGCCTTCCGCGACGCCGAGGGCCTGACCTTCCCGCTGCTCAGCGACCCCGACCGCCAGGTGCTCCAGGCGTACGGGGCGTGGGGGGAGAAGTCCGTGTACGGCAAGAAGAGCACCGGGGTGATCCGATCGACGTTCGTCGTCGACCCCGACGGCGCGCTGCGTGCGGCGCAGTACGACGTGAAGGCCACTGGTCACGTGAAGCGGCTGCGTGCGGAGCTCGGCGTCGACTGAGCGTCGAGGGGGCGCCGCGACGGTGCGATCACGGGAGCGCGAGTGGTGAAACGGCAGCCACGCAGGGTTTAGGTCCCTGTGCCCTCACGGGCGTGCGGGTTCGAGTCCCGCCTCGCGCACAGGTCCGCTGTGCCCGCGGCCCCCGATCACCATCGACGTCCATCAGCACTGGATCCACCTGGTGGGCGACGTCGCAGCTGGTCGCTCGTGCATCGGTAGCGATCTTGCTCGTGCCCTGGGTCTGGGCGATGGTGCTGTGGTCGGCTCTCGCGAGCTGGTGGACCCGAGCACGCGTGACGCCCATCACACGAGCGATGTCGGCACCGTTCGGACCAGCCGCTTGGAGCCGGACGGTGACGTCCCGCGAGTTCCTGGCCGCGACCTCCTGGGCCTCTGCAGCGGAGGCGGTCGCCGCGCGAGCACGGGCGATGCCGCTGGAGATCCCAGGCACCTCGGAGACGATGCGGACGACAGCGGTCGCTGCATCGGCCACGTCACCGATCGCGAGATGGTCGCGCACCATGCGCTCGGCACCGACGAGGGTGGGCGACTGGGTCGCCCGGTCGTCGTCGATGCGCAGCTCCCGACCGTGCTCACAGCGCACGGCCCTCACCCGGTGCTCCTTCACTGCAACCATCGCCTGCAACCACCCTTCCGCACGACAGGCCATCTGCTCCTGCACGCTGCGCACGACTCCCGGGCTGACCTGGGCGTCCCTCGGTGCGGGCGCGGAATGCTCGCCGCAGGGGCATCCCCAGACCGTGTGGTCTCCTCTGTCCCGCAGGACCGAGCGACCCCGCGCAGTCGGCGTCGCCTCCACGTCACGCCGCTTCGTGCCCTTGGCCACGACGGTGAGCGTCAGCCCCCTTCACATCAAGTGCTGGGGGGCTGTCCTCTCGTGTGGATCCGCGAGTCCGTGTTCGTCCGACCCTCGGCAGCGGCCGTCGATGCTCGGCTGCCGCACTGATGAGGATCGACCTGCGTCGTCCACCCGTGGTGGTCGCACCCGCGCTGGCGAGCGCCGCCTCGGGCACTGGTCTGCGCCAGTGCCGACGATGCTGGCCGTCAGTCGAACTCGGTCGGCAGGCCGGGCTCGCGGGTGTGGGCCAGCACCCGCTCGAGCTGGCGGCGGTCGACCCGCCCGGTGGAGAGCTCGGGCAGCTCGTCGAGCCCGAACCAGCCGACGTCGAGGGTCTCCAGGGCGTCGGGCGGAGCGACCTCACCGGTCGCCCGGCACAGGAAGAACAGCTTGTAGATCGACACCGGGAGCCTCGGCAACAGCCCCTGGGCGTCGCGGTCCCAGCAGCCGACGAGCTTGACCACCTCGGCGCCGTACCCGGTCTCCTCCCGGATCTCGCGCACCACGGCGTGCGACGGGGTGTCACCGGGGTCGGCCCACCCGCCGGGCAGCGACCACCGCCCGTCGGAGCGCTCGCGCATGAGCAGGAGCCGCTCCCGGTCGTCGACCAGGGCCCCGCGCACGTCCACCTTCGGCGTCCGGTACCCCTCGTCGCGGCCGAGCTCCAGGCGCAGCTCGCCGACGTCGCGGCCGCTGACGACCGCGAGCAGGTCAGCGGCCACGTCGGTGAGCTGGCGGTAGCGGTCGCGGTCGTAGGGGTCAGTGGAGAACAGCAAGCCGTTCTGCGCCAGGGCCGCGACCTTGGTGGCGGCGGCGAGCACGGAGTCCGCGGGCGAGGTGCCGGTCACGGTCGCCACCCTAGGCAGGCCGAGGCGCGCGGGACGGGCGTCCATCGGCCCGGCCGCGCTCCGTGCGGGGGACGAGGCTCCTCAGCGGCCCCGGCGCACCAGGACGCGCAGCAGCCGCTCACGCAGGGCGGTGTACGGGGGGTAGAGCACCCGCAGGGTGTCGGGCAGCAGCGGCTTGATCAGCACGGGCCTGTCGTGGCTGAACAGCGCCACGGAGGCCTCCCCGTGGTACGCGCCGACGCCGCTGGCGCCCACGCCGCCGAAGGGCAGGTCGGGCACCGCGGCGTGCACCAGTGGGGCACCGAAGGCCACCGCGCCCGAGGACGTCTCCGCCACCAGGCGGGACCTCGTGCGCGCGGACCCGGTGAAGGCGTACACCGCCAGGGGCTCGGGCCCGGCGCCGACCACCTCGATGGCCTCGTCGAGGCCCGCCACGGGCACCACCGGCAGGACCGGGCCGAAGATCTCCTCCTGCATCACCGGTGACGCACGGTCGACGTCGGCCAGCACCGTCGGGGCCACGTACCGCTCGGCCCGGGAGACCGTGCCGCCCACCACCACCCGGCCCGAGCCCATGAGGGCCTCCAACCGGTCGACGTGCGCGGCGCTCACCACCCGGCCGTAGGAGGCGCTCGCGGCGGGGTCGGGGCCGAACAGCTCGTGGACCGCCCGGGCCAGCGCCGGCTCGAGGCGCCGCGCGGTCTCCGGGGCGGCGAGGACGTGGTCGGGGGCCAGGCAGGTCTGGCCGGCGTTGAGGAACCGGCCCCACGCGATCCGCTTGGCGGCCACCGCCAGCTCGGCGTCGCTCAGCCCCTCGTCGACGTACGCGGGGCACTTGCCGCCGAGCTCGAGGGTCACGGGGGTCAGGTGCTCGACGGCGGCGCGGGCCACGTGCTGCGCCACGGCCCGGCTGCCGGTGAAGAAGACGTGGTCGAAGCGCTGGGCCAGCAGGGCCGTGGAGACCTCCGGGCCCCCCTCGATGACGGCCACCGCCGTGGGGTCGAGGTAGCGGGGCAGCCACCGCGCGAGGGCGGCGCTGGTGGCGGGGGCGAGCTCGCTCGGCTTGGCGACCACCGCGTTGCCCGCCGCCAGCGCCCCCAGCAGCGGGGAGAGGAGCAGCTGCACGGGGTAGTTCCACGGGGCGATGACCAGGACGACGCCGAGGGGCTCGCGCACCACCGACGCCCACGCCGGCTGCAGGGCGGCCGGCACCACCACCGAGCGGGGGCGCAGCCACCGCTGCAGGTGGCGGGCGGTGTGGGCCGCCTCGGCGGCGACGAAGGCGACCTCGGTGGTGTGCGCCTCCAGGGCCGGCTTGGCGAGATCGGCACCCAGGGCGCGCTCGAGCTCCTCTCCGCGCTCGCTCAGCATCGCCCGCAGGCCCGCGAGCTGTTCCAGGCGCCACGCGAGGGGCCGGGTGGTGCCCGCGTCGCGGGTGGCGCGCAGGCGCGCGACGTCGGCGGCCGTGGGGTCCTGCGTCACCCCGGCAGGCTACGAGGGCCGGTCGCCGGGGCGCAGGTCACGGGTGTGGCGAGGGCGCCACTACGGTCGGGCATGCCACGACAGCGTGCGGCCCTCGATGATCTCGTCGGCGGCACCGCCCCGGTGACCGGCGCCGCCCGGGGCATGGGGCGCCTGCACGCCGAACGGGCGCTCGCGGCGGGGGCGAGCGCTGTGCTGTGGGACAGCGACGGCGACGCGCTGGCCGCCACGGCCGCCGAGCTGCGCGCCGCCGGCGGCGAGGTGCACGCCCAGATCGTCGACGTCGGTGACCCCGTCGCCGTCGCGGACGCCGCCGACGCCGTCCTGGAGCGCCACGGACCCCCGCGCCTGGTGGTCAACAACGCGGGTGTCGTGCGCGCCGGCTGGTCGTGGGAGGTCAGCGCGCAGGACGCGCAGCTGGTGCTGCAGGTCAACGCCCTGGCCCCGATCCACCTGGTGCGCGCGCTGATGCCCGCGATGATCGCCGACACCTCCGCGCGCCGGCTCGTGCTGACGATCGCCTCGGCGTCGGGCACCGTGCCCGTGCCGAGGATGAGCGCCTACGCGGCGAGCAAGTGGGCGCTGATCGGGTGGAGCGAGTCGCTGCGCCTGGAGCTGGCCCTGGCCGGTCACCGCCACGTGGGGGTGACGGTCTTCTGCCCCAGCTTCGTCAGCACCGGGATGTTCACCGGGGCCCGCGGGCCCCGGCTGACGCCGGTGATGACCCCCGAGCGCGCGGTGGCCGCGGCGTGGGCGGGCATGGCCGCGGGGTCCGCGGTGGTGATGGCGCCGCGGACGGTGCGCCTGGCAGCGGCGCTGCGCGCGGTGCTGCCCACGGCGGCGTTCGACGTCCTCGCCGGTCCCGTCTTCGGCGTGCACTCCTCGATGTAGCACTTCACGGGACGGCGGTGACCGCGGGCTCCCACCTCGCGTCCCCCGAGGGCGCGAACAGCGGGACGGCGCCCAGGGTGTGCACCAGCGCGGCGTCGGGCCCGAGCGCGTCGCGCCACCCGCCGTCCTCGGCGAGGAGGGCGGCGATGGCGACGACGTCGGCGCCGGCCGCGCGCAGCAGCCGCAACGAGGCGAGCACGGAGCCGCCGGTGGAGATGACGTCGTCGACGAGGACCACCCGCCGGCCTGCGAGCCCCGCGGCGCGGGCCCTGTCGAGCATGAGGGTCTGCTGCTCCGCGGTGGTGATCGAGCGCAGCGGCTCGGTGAGGGCGTCGGCGAGGTGGATCTTGCGGGTCTTCTGCAGCACCAGGTAGTCGTCGAGGCCCAGGGCCCGGGTCAGCTCGATGGCCACCGGGATGCCCTGGGTGGCGGTGCCGGCGACGACCTGCGGGGCCTGCTCGGTCACCAGCGCGGCGAGGTCGTTGCCGGCGCGGGCCAGGAAGCGCACCCCGTGGTCGGGCACCACGAGCAGCGCGATGGCGAGCTCGGGGGCGACCGGGACGACGGGCAGCTCCAGCTCCTGGGAACCCAGGCGCACCCGGTGCAGCTGACGCACCCGCCCGCCGTCGTGCTGCCCCGGTGCCGTCACGGGCCCAGCGTGGCAGTCGCGAGCGTGTCGACCCTCCCCAGGGCGCCGGGCAGCGGCTCGGGGGGCTCGGCGGCGACGTCGTCATCGGCACGGTCGGCACGGTCGGCACGGTCGGCAGGGTCGGCACGGTCGGCGGTGGGGGCGAGGCGGTAACCGCGCTTGACGACGGTGGTGACCATCCCCGGCGCCCCGAGGGCCTGGCGCAGGCGCGCCACCGCCACCTCGACCGCGTGGTCGTCGCCCGCCTCCGGCAGCGCCTCGCGCAGGCGCTGCCGCGTGAGCACCGCTCCCCCGGCGTCGACGAGCAGCCGCAGCAGGGTGGTGGCGGACGGGGAGAGCATCACGCGGCGCCCGTCGACCATCGCGAGCCGCCCGCGCAGCTCCAGGTGCCCGGCCGTGGTCGCCGCCCGCCGCACCCCACCGCGCTCCAGGTGCTCGCAGACCATGCGCACCAGCGCCCCCAGCCGGTGCCGCTCGGGGTGGGCGGGGGTGATGCCGGCATCCCGCAGCGGCTCCGCCGTCACCGTGCCGACGGCGGCGCACAGCACGTCGTCGCTGTCCAGCGACGCCCGCAGGGCCTCGTGGCGGCCGGTGGCGGCGGCCACGCGCAGCAGCGCGTCGGCGGCCGGGGCGCTGGTGAAGACCACCGCGTCCAGGGCGCGGGCGATGGTCGCGTCGATGAGCCGGTCGACCGCGCCGGGGTCCGGCGGGGCGCTCCAGCGGTAGGGGGCCACGGTGAGCAGCTGCGCGCCGGCGCCGGTGATCCGCTGCAGCTGGGCGTCGTCGACGTACCCGTGGAGCTGCAGGGCCACCCGCAGCCCGCGTGCACCGCCGGGCCGGGCCGCCAGCTCGGCGAGCACCGTGTCGACCAGGGAGGCGGTGGTCTCCAGGGCCCCGGCCCCGGCGTCGTGCAGACCGGCCCCGCGCACCGCCCCGCGGGCCTTGGGACCGCGCACGAAGATGCGCGCCGCGGCCAGGACGGCGAGGAGGTCCTCGCCGATCCCCGCGGAGTCCGCGGCCTCGAGCCACCCGTTGAGGCCGTAGGAGGTGGTGACCAGCAGCACCTCGGGCGCGGCGGCGATCACCGCACGCGTGTCGGCGACGAGCTGGGCGTCGGCGGAGGCCGGCACGATGCGCAGGGTCGGGGCGTGCAGCACCTCCGCGCCGCGGCGGGTGAACGCGGAGTTCAGGTCCGCGGAGCGCCGGTCGGCGGTGACCCCGATGCGGAACCCCGCCAGCTGGTCGGTGGCGAAGTCGCGGACGGGTGGGGCGTCTGGCTCGCCGGTCCGCTGACCCGCCGGCCCGTGCGGTGGCCCGCCGTCCGGCTCCCTCACTGCCCCGCGCCGACGGACTCTCGCCGCGGGCCGGGCACTGCGGCGTCGGTGGCACCCGTGCCCACCGGAGCGCCCGCGACGCCGGCCAGGCCAGCGACGACCGCACCGTCGGCGAGGCGCACCACGTCGCCGACGACGATGACCGCAGGAGACCGCACCCCCGCGCGGCCGGCGTCGACCACCAGCTCGCCGAGGGTGGAGAGCGTCGTGCGCTGCGAGGGACCGCAGGCGCGCTCGACCACCGCGCACGGGGTCACGGGGTCCAGTCCCCGCCGGGCGAGGCCCGCGGCCAGGTGGGGCAGGGTGGCCACGCCCATCAGCACCACGACGGTGCCCCCGGCGCCGGCCAGGCCGGCGAGGTGGCCGAGCTCGGCCTCACCCAGGGGGTCGTGGGCCGAGACCACGGTGAAGGAGTGGCTGACGCCGCGGTGGGTCAGCGGGATGCCCGCTGCGGCGGGGGCGGCCACGGCGCTGGAGACCCCCGGCACCACGCGCACGACGATGCCGGCGTCGAGGGCGGCCTGCACCTCCTCGCGCCCGCGGCCGAAGACGTAGGGGTCTCCGCCCTTGAGGCGGACGACGCGGGCGCCGGCCCGCGCGTGCGCCAGCATCTCGGCCTCGATGCGGTCCTGCGGCACGCAGTGGTGGCCCGGGCTCTTCCCGACGTCGAGCACGAGCGCCGCGGGGGCGAGGGCGGTGAGCCCCTCGCGGGGTGCGAGGCGGTCGACGAGGACGACGTCCGCCTCGGCCAGGGCGCGCCGGCCCGCGACGGTGATCAGCTCGGGGTCGCCGGGGCCGCCGCCGACCAGGGTGATGCTGCCGGGCCGCCCGGCGTCGTCCCCCTCGGCGGCGGGTTCGGGCAGGCACCACAGCCGACGGGTCGCGCAGCTGCGGGCGACCTCCTCGGACAGGGCGCGGTCCGGCGTCGCGAGGTGCACGAGCCAGGTGCTGGCGAGCAGGCCGGCCCAGGCCGGCGCACCGGCGGGGCTGCGCACGACGTGCAGGCGGTCGTCGGGCGACTGCGCCGCGTGACGTGCGTGTCCGGCGGCGTGCCTGCGCGCGCCGGGCCCCCAGGCACCGGTGGGACTGGCCACGGTGACCACCGCGCCGGCGGCGAGCAGGCGTCGGGAGCACCTCCACGCGGCGCGCCCGTGGCCGACGACCAGCACCTGGCGTCCAGCCACGGGCAGCGCTGTCGGCACGGTGGTGTGCCCGGCGTGTCCGTCCACAGCTGCCCCCCGGGGTCGTCGTCGGGCTCCGAGCCGGCACCCGGGCCCACGGTAGGAACCGTGCGTCACGCCGCAGGGTCGCTCGTGTGACGGGGGCGTGTCCGACGTCCATCAGCGCAGATCCACGGCTGTGAGGGGAACGGCACGAGGGCGTCACGCGGGGCTGCCGGGCGGTAACAGGGCGCTCTTACGGTCGCGCGCACCCGGACGTCGACCCTGGAGGCAGCTCATGTCGCAGACCACCCGCAGGACCCCCCCGGGGTCTGCCGCACCGCCCGTCACGGCGCCGCCCCGGGACGTCCTGGACGTGGTCCTCCCCGCCCTCGAGACGCGCCCGGGACGGTGGATCACCAACTGGCAGCCCGAGGACACCGCCTTCTGGGAGCGGGTGGGCCGAGCGGTGGCGCGACGCAACCTCAGCTGGTCGGTGTTCACCGAGTTCCTCGGCTTCGTCGTCTGGCAGCTGTGGGCGATCGTCGTGGTCTCGCTGCCCGCCGCGGGCTTCACCCTCACCACGTCGCAGATCTTCTGGCTCATCTCGATGCCCGCGCTGGTCGGGGCGACCATGCGCTTCCCCTACACGTTCATGGTGGCGAGGTTCGGCGGGCGCAACTGGACCATCATCTCCGCGCTGCTCCTGCTGCTGCCCACGATCGGCCTCGCGAGCGTCGTCGGTGACCCCACCACGCCCTTCACCACGCTCCTCGCGGTCTCGGCGCTGGCAGGGTTCGGCGGGGGGAACTTCGCCAGCTCGATGGCCAACATCACGTACTTCTACCCCGCGCGGGAGAAGGGCTGGGCGCTCGGGCTCAACGCCGCCGGCGGCAACCTCGGGGCGGCGGTGGCGCTGTTCACCGTGCCCATCGTCATCAGCGTCTTCGCCCTGTCTGACGGCAGCAGGAACCTGCCGCTGGCCGGTCTGGTGTGGATCCCGCTCATCCTGGTCGCCGCCTTCGGGGCGTGGCGGAACATGGACAACCTCACCACGGCGAAGAGCGACCTCGCCGGGGCGGCGGCGGCCCTGCGCGAACCGCACCTGTGGATCATGGCGCTGCTGTACATCGGCACGTTCGGCTCGTTCATCGGGTTCGCCGGCACCTTCCCCAAGCTGATCGCCGACACCTTCCCCGACTTCTCCGAGTTCGCGGTCGGGGCGGCCACGGTGAACCTGGCCTTCACCGGCGCGCTCGTCGGCTCCCTGGCCCGCCCGTACGGCGGCCGCCTGGCGGACCGCATCGGGGGTGCCCGGATGACGATCGCCGCCTTCGCGGCCATGGCCGTCGGCGCGCTCGCCGCGGTGTGGACCCTGCCGCTGGCGAACTTCTGGATCTTCCTGGCCTGCTTCCTGTTCCTGTTCGTCGCGGCCGGCGTGGGCAACGGAGCGACGTACCGCATGATCCCGGCGATCTTCGCTGCGCGCGGCGGGATCGTCAGCGCTTCGGACCACGCCTCCGACCAGGGGATCTCCACCCAGCGCAGGGCCGCGGCCTCGCTGGGGATCATCTCGGGCATCGGGGCCTACGGGGGCTTCGTGATCCCGCAGGTGCTCAACGCCTCCAACGCTGCCACGGGCGGCTACACCACCGCGTTCTACGGCTTCGTCCTCTTCTACGTCGTCCTGATGGCGGTGACCTGGTACTTCTACCAGCGGAAGGGCTCGCCGATCGCCGCCGCGGGGGTGTGAGCCGCGGCGCCCCGCGCCACCACCACGCACCCGGGAGCCCCGGTGCACGTCCGGCAGACCGCAGACGTGCACCGGGGCTCCTCGGTGCCCGCGGACGCCGGATGCGAAGGCGGCGCGGCCGATCTCCGGCAGGGGGCGTCCTCCCGGACCTGGCCCCGGTGCTCCGGCCGCACGCGGCGTCCTCGTGCCAACGGGGTCGGCACAGGGACGCCGCGTGCGGCCGGGGTCGGCACAGGGACGCCGCGCACCCACTCGAGGACGTGAGCGAGGGTGGACCTCGCACCCGGGGACGACGCACCGAGGTGGAACGGCTTCCGGACGAGGTGTCTCGCAGCGTGGTGCAGGGTGACCACCCACCGACGCGCACGTGCGGCGCCCGCGGCACCGGCCCGACCTGGTGCCGCCGACGCGCCTACCCGCCGACGAGCACCGAGCCGTCGGCCTCCACCCGGCACGCCCGCACCCGCACCGGCGGCGCCCCCGTCGAGCTCTCCCCCGACACGAGGTCGAAGGCGTTCAGGTGCAGCGGGCACACCACCACGCGCGCGTCGATCTGCCCGTCGGCCAGCGGCCCCCCGGCGTGCGGGCACACCGCGTCCATCGCGCTCACCCGCCCGTCGCGCTGGCGGAAGACCGCCACCTGCTCACCGTCGACCGCGAAGGCCCGTCCCTCGCCGACGGGGATCTCGTCGAGGTGCCCGACGCGCACTCCCGCTCCGTGCGACACCGCGGTCACACCGTGCTCCTCGACGACGCAGCCGCCGGCGACTGCTCGACCTCGGCCTCGCCCGCCGTGTGAGCGGTCGCCCGAGCACCGATGTGCACGTCCGGCAGCACCCCCCCGGGCGCGCCCCGCGGCTGCGAGGGCACCAGCGGCAGCGCCACCAGGGGCAGCGCGGTGCGGAACTGCCCCGGCACCACGGGCTCCGCGCCCTCCTTCCAGGGGTCGACGTAGGCGTCGACCGCCTCCTGCATGCGCTCGTCGAGGCCGGCGACCATCCCGTCGCTGTCCTCCACGAGCACCTTGCGCAGCCGCTCGATGCCCAGGCGCGGCACGAAGTCGTAGGTGCGCTCGAGCCAGTTCGCCCACTCCCGGTACAGCTGGATGAACCGGCCGGTGAGGTCGATGACCTCCTGCGGGGAGCCCACGGTGGCGAGCAGGTCGCCCTTGCGCACCGACGCGCCCGCCGCCCCGCCAACGTGGACCTCCCACCTCCCGTCGCCGATCGCGACGACCCCGAGGTCCTTCACGTACGCCTCGGCGCAGTTCCGGGGGCACCCCACCACCCCGAGCTTCAGCTTCGCCGGCGACTCGATGCCCTGGAACCGCTCCTCGATGGCGATGCCCAGCGCGGTGGAGTCGCCGAGGCCGAAGCGGCAGAAGTCGGTGCCCACGCAGGTCTTCACGGTGCGGAAGCTCTTGCCGTACGCGTACCCGCTGGGCATCCCCAGGTCGGCCCACACCTTCGGCAGGTCCTCCTTCTTCACCCCCAGCAGGTCCAGGCGCTGACCACCGGTGATCTTGATGGTCTCCAGGCCGTACTTCTCCGCGACGTCGGCGATGGTGCGCAGCTGCGCGGGCGTGGTGACCCCGCCCTTGATCTGCGGGACCACGGAGAAGGTGCCGTCGCGCTGGATGTTCGCGTGCACCCGGTCGTTGATGTAGCGGCTGTCGCGCTCCTCCACGACCTCACCGGGCCACATCGTGCGCAGCAGCGAGGTCAGTCCCATCTTCGACCTCGCGTCGTCCTCACCGCCCGGGGCGAGCGCGGCGAACACCGCCGACACCGACCTCAGCCCCCGCTCGCGGATCGCGGCCATGAGCTCCGGCTTGGCGAGGGGGACGCCGGGCACGTACCAGGACGCGGACTCGTCGACGGTCATCGCGTCGCCCGCGGCCCACTCGGTGATCTGGGAGACCATCGTCTTGCACGACCCGCAGCCCTTGCCGGCCTTCGTCGCGCCCATCACCGCGCCGAGGCTCGTCGCCCCGCCCTTGACGGCGCCGACGATGTCGGCCTTGGTGACCCCGTTGCAGTTGCACACCTGCGCGTCGTCGGCGAGCTCCGCGGCCCCGACCTCGGCGGCGGCGTCGCCCATGTCGAACAGCAGCCGGATCCGCTCCTCCGGGAGCGGCAGCGCCTTGTCGAACGCCTGGGTCAGGAACGAGGTCTTCCGCACGTCACCGAGCAGCGTGGCCCCCACGAGGCGGTCACCGCGCAGGATGGCGTTGAGGTACACCCCGCGGCGCGGCTCGGAGAAGACGATGAGCTCGTCGGTGTCGTGCTCGGGGGAGGCCAGGCCCATCGCCGCGACGTCCACACCGGCGACCTTCAGCTTCGTGGTGGTGCGCGAGCCGTGGTACTCCGCGGTGGGGTCGGCGCCGGTGAGGCGGTCGGCGAGCACCGCGGCCTGCTCCCACAGGGGCGCGACGAGCCCGTAGGTCTCCCCGCGGTGCTGCACGCACTCCCCCACCGCCCACACGCTGGTGTCGTCGATGGAGCGCATCGCGTCGTCGACGACGATCGCGCGCTCCACCGTCAGCCCCGCGGTCACCCCGAGGTCGGTGTTGGGGCGGATGCCGGCGGTGACGACCACGAGGTCGGCGGGCACGTGCCGCCCGTCCTCCAGCTGCACGCCCGTCACCTTGGTGCGCCCGTCGGGCGACGGGGCGCTGGTCACCCCGGTGGTGCGCGCGGAGACCAGCACCGTGATGCCGAGGGCCTCGATGGAGCGCTGCAGCACCGCGCCCGCCTGCGGGTCGAGCTGCTGGTTCATCAGCGAGGCCGGGGAGTGCACGACGGTGACGTCGACGCCGTGGTTCTGCAGGGCCCGCGCCGCCTCGAGGCCGAGGAGCCCGCCGCCGATGACCACGGCCGTGCCGCACGTCGGCGCCGCGGCGAGCATCGCGCGGGTCTCGTCGAGGGTGCGGAAGCCGAAGACCCCGGCGGTGCGCCGCCCGTCCGCGTCGTCCAGGCCCTCCATGCGGGGGAAGTGCGGGGAGGAGCCGGTGGCGATGACGAGCTCGTCGTAGGGCGTGGTGGTCCCGGTGTCGTCGAGCACGGTCTTCGCGAAGCGGTCGACGCGGGTGACCCGCACCCCGGCGCGCAGCTCCACGCCGTTCTCCTCGTACCAGGCCAGGGGGTTGAGGAAGATGCCGTCCTCCTCCTCGTCCCCGGCGAGCACGTGGCTGAGCATGATCCGGTTGTAGTTGCCGTACGGCTCGTCGCCGAAGACGGTGACGGTGAACTGGTCGGCTCCCCCGCGGGCGAGCACCTCCTCCACCGCGCGGGCCCCGGCCATGCCGTTGCCGACGACGACGAGGCGCCGCAGGGCGGTGGGCGCCTCGCCGGTGGTGGTGGGGCGGTCGAGGGTGGTGGTCATCGCTCAGACCTCCACGAGGCCGAGGTCGATGACCACGGTGCCGGTGGCGCCCTCGGGGGCGGCCGCGCGCAGCTCGAGCACCGTGCCGGCCTCAAGGTCCTCCACCACGCGCATCGCCACGTGCACCCCGTCGCGGGCGCCGACGGGGAAGTAGCGCATCGGGACCCCGTCGCGGTGCATCACCACGACCACCAGGTCGTCGCCGGAGTTGCCGCCGCGGAAGTACACCGCCTGCGCGCGCACCCCGTCGGGGACGACGTAGGTCATCGACGCGTCCATGCCGACCGGCTTCTCCAGCCCGGTGCCGGTGTAGTCGAAGACGCCCTGGAGGAACTTCGGGGTCGAGCTCATGCGGTCTCCTCCTGGAGGGGGGCCGGGTCGGGGACGGGATCAGCGGTGGGGTCGGCGGTCAGGTCGAGGCTGTCGGGGTCCCCGGCGCGCTCGACCGCCACCGCGCACGCCTTGAACGACGGCATGCGGCTGGTGGGGTCGAGGACCGCCTCGGTCAGCAGGTTGGCGCCGGACATCCCCGCCCAGTGGAAGGGCACGAACAGCACACCGGGGGTGATGTCGCGGGTGACCCTCGCGCGGAACACCGCGCTGGCCCGCGCGGTGGTCAGGCGCGCCAGGTCGCCGTCGCCGATGCCGTGCCGGGCGGCGAGGTCGGGGTGGAGCTCGACGTGGGCGTCGGGCTGGGCCATCAGCAGGGAGCGCACCCGCCGGGTCTGCGTGCCCGACTGGTACTGGGCCGTCGTGCGCCCGGTGGTCAGCAGGTACGGGTAGTACCGCGAGGTGCGCTCGTGGCGGGGGGTGAAGCGGACCCCGGTGAAGCGCGCCCGCCCGTCGGGGGTGGGGAAGGACTCCGCGAACAGCCGCGGGGTGCCCGGGTGCTCCTCGCTCGGGCACGGCCAGAACAGGCCCTGCTCGGCGTCCAGGCGGGCGTAGGTGATGCCCGCGTAGTCCGCGCGCCCCCCGGAGCTGGCCTGGCGCAGCTCCTCGAAGACCACCTCGGGGTCGGTGGGGAAGCCCTTCGGCTGCCCGAGCCGGTCGGCGAGGGCGTGGATGAGGCCGAGGTCGTCGAGCACCCCCTCCGGCGGGGCCAGCGCCCGGCGGCGGTGCAGCACCCGCCCCTCGACGTTCGTCATCGTGCCCTCCTCCTCCGCCCACTGGGTGACGGGGAGGACGACGTCCGCGAGCGCCGCGGTCTCGGAGAGGAAGAAGTCACCGACGACGAGCAGGTCGAGGGCGCCGAGGCGCTCGCGCACCCGCCCGGCGTCCGGGGCGGAGACGACGATGTTCGAGGCGAGCACCAGGAGGGCGCGGACGCCGTCGGGCGAGCCGAGGGCGTCGATCATCTCGTAGGCGGAGGGCCCCGGGCCGGGGAGGTCGTCGGGGTCGACCTCCCACACCGCGGCCACGTGGGCCCGCGCGCTGGGGTCGGCCAGGGAGCGGTACCCGGGCAGCTGGTCGGACTTCAGGCCGTGCTCGCGCCCGCCCTGCCCGTTGCCCTGCCCGGTGAGGGTGCCGAACCCCGACCCCGGCCGCCCGGGCAGGCCGAGAGCGAGCGCCAGGTCGCAGAACGCCTTGACGGTCTCGGTGCCGTGCGCGTGCTGCTCCGCGCCGCGCCCGGACAGGATGATCGCCCGCTCCGCGCCGGCGAGGGCGTGGACGACGGCGCGCACGTCCGCCTCCGCGACCCCGGTGGTGCGCTCGACCCGGTCGGGCCACCACTGCGCCGCGGCGCGCCGGGCCGCGTCGAAGCCGGTGGTGCGCGCGGCGACGTAGGCGGTGTCCACGAGCCCGTCGCGGACGGCGGTGTGCAGCATGCCCAGCGCGAGGACGGCGTCGGTGCCGGGCACCGGCGCGAGGTGCACGGCCGAGCCGGCGGCGGTGGGGGTGCGGCGGGGGTCGATGACCACGTGGACCGCCCCGCGGGCGCGGCCGGCGTCGAAGTACTGCATCACCGGCGGCATCGTCGCGGCGGGGTTGGAGCCGACGACCACGACGACGTCGGCCTCGGCGATGTCGGTCATCGGGAAGGGCATGCCCCGGTCGACCCCGAGGGAGGCGTTGAGCGCCGCGGCGGCCGAGGACATGCAGAACCGGCCGTTGTAGTCCACGTGCTTCGTGCGCAGCGCCACCCGGGCGAACTTGCCGAGCGCGTACGCCTTCTCGTTCGTCATGCCGCCGCCGCCGAAGCACCCGACGGCGTCGCGCCCGTGGTCGCGCTGCGTCGCTCGGATGCCGTCGGTGATCACGTCGAGGGCCTCGTCCCAGGTCGCCTGCCGCAGCGGGCTGCTCCGGTCGCCGGGGCGGGTGCGCACCAGGGGGTGCAGCAGGCGCTCGGGGTGGTCGAGCAGCTCCGCGGCGGTCCAGCCCTTCGAGCACAGGCCGCCGCGGTTGGTCGGGAAGTCCTCGTCCGGGACCAGTTCGGTCGGGCGGTCACCAGCGGTCAGCACGACGCCGCACTGCAGGGAGCAGTACGGGCAGTGCGTGCGCGTGGTGGTGCGGCTCACCGTGGTGACGCTAGGCAGAGCGTGTTGCCACGGCCGGTCACCGGTGTTTCTGGTGTGCGACGCCGGTCTCACACCGGACGGTCGCGGCGGTGAACAGCCGCACCGGCGCGAGGGGGTCAGGATGGGGCCGTGGGTCCCACCGCTGCCGTTCTCGACGCCCCCCTGCCCGACGCCCCCCTGCCCGAAACCTCCCTGCCTGGTGCCCCCGTCCTGGTCGCCGCCTCGCACGGCACCTCGGATCCCGTGGGCCGGGCCGCGGTCGCCGGGCTCGTCGCCGCGGTCGCGGCCGCCCGACCACGTGCCGCGGTGCGCGGATGCTTCGTCGACGTGCAGCAGCCCGACGTGCCGTCGGTGCTGGCCGACCTGGCCCCTGGCGCGAGCGCCGCGGTGGTGCCGCTGCTGCTCGCCGCGGGCTACCACGTGCACCACGACCTGACCGAGGCCGCGGCGGCGTCCCCCGTGCCCGTGGCGCTCGCGCGCGCCATGGGTCCCGACGCGCGCCTGGTGGAGGTGCTGCTGGCGCGCCTGGCTCAGGCGGGTCGCCGCGCCGGTGACGCCGTGGTGCTGGGGGTCGCCGGCTCCAGCGACGACCGGGCCGTACCCGACGCCGAGGGGGTGCGTGCCGGTCTCTCCGCAGCTCTCGCGGCCCCGGTGGTGACCGGGTACCTGGCCAAGCGGGAGCCGAGCGTGGCGCAGGCGGTGCGGCGGTGCCGCGCCGAGCGACCCGGTGCCCGGGTCGTGGTGGCGAACCTGCTGCTGGCGCCGGGGTACTTCGACGCGATGCTGAACCGGTGCGGGGCCGACGTCGTCACATCGCCGCTGCTGGCGCCCGGAGAGCCGGCACCGGCGCCTCTGGTGCAGCTGGTGTGGGACCGCTACGACGCGGCCCGCACCGCCCTGGCCTGAGCCGCCCGTGCTTGACCCGCTGGACGACGGAGGGGGCGGGCGGGTGCGCGCCGCTCACGCCTCCAGGGCGTCGGCGAAGCGCAGCAGCCACTCCCGCCCGCGGAGCATCGCGGCCAGCTGCTCCTCCGGGGCGGGCACGCCCAGGGCCTGGCGCACCTGCTCGGCCCGCGCAGCACCGTCGGCGTCCTGCTCGTGCTCGTCCTCCGGCTGCGGCTGGTCGCTGACCGCGGCGGCCGCCGCCCGCACCAGGGACGGGTCGGTGGTGCCGTGGGCGCGCAGCACCCGCACCATCGCCAGGCGCGCCTCGTCCTCGGTGCCGCCGCGCTCGGCGGTGGTCACGGCGAGCGACGCCAGGCCACGGGCCACCACGGCGCGACCACGCTCGTCCATCACCGCTGCGCCGTGGTGGTCCGGTGCGCCGACACCGCGCGGGCGCCGCCGGGCGGGCCCAGCGCCGCGAGCACCGCGGGGGCCATCGCGCGCAGGGCCCGCCCGCGGTGGCTGATCGCGTTCTTCTCCTGTGCGCTCAGCTCCGCGCAGGTGCGCGTGGAGCCGTCGGGCACCAGCGCGGGGTCGTAGCCGAAACCACCGCTCCCCCGCGGTGTGCGCACCAGCACGCCGCGCATCTGCCCCTGCACCACGTGCTCCTCCGCCCTGGCTCCCGAGCGCCCGGGCACCACCAGTGCGGCGGCGCAGCAGAACGCCGCGCCGCGGTGGGGGTCGGGCACGTCGGCCAGCTGCGCCAGCAGCAGCGCCAGGTTCGCCGCGTCGTCCCCGTGCGAGCCCGCCCACCGGGCGGAGAAGATGCCCGGGGCTCCACCCATCACGTCGACGGCCAGGCCGGAGTCGTCAGCGACGGCCGGCAGCCCGGTGGCCCCAGCCACCGCCCTGGCCTTCAGCAGCGCGTTCTCGGCGAAGGTCGTGCCCGTCTCGGGGACCTCGGGCACCTCGGTACCGGCTCGCTCCACGTCGTCCACCGACAGCACCTGCACGGCGTCGAGGGCCTCGCCGAGGATCGCCCGCAGCTCGGCCACCTTGTGCGCGTTGCGGGTGGCGAGCACCAGCCGCGCGGGCGCCGTCATCATGTGCCCAGCGCCCGCTCCTGCGCCGCCTTGAGCACGGTGCAGCCGCCGACCGCGAGGTCGAGCAGCGCGTCGAGCTCGGCGCGGTCGAAGGGGGCGCCCTCGGCGGTGCCCTGCACCTCCACGAAGGACCCGCTGCCGGCGACGACGACGTTCATGTCGGTGTCGGCGTCCACGTCCTCGGGGTAGTCCAGGTCGAGCACCGGACGCCCACCGACGATCCCGACGCTGACCGCGGCGACCGAGTCGCGCAGCGGGTCGCGACGCACGAAGCCCTTCTCGCGTCCCAGCGCGCAGGCGTCGGCGAGGGCCACGTACGCGCCGGTGATCGCTGCGGTGCGGGTGCCGCCGTCGGCCTGCAGCACGTCGCAGTCGAGCACCAGGGTGTTCTCCCCGAGCGCGCCGAGGTCGACCACGGCGCGCAGGGAGCGGCCCAGCAGGCGCGAGATCTCCTGGGTGCGCCCGCCCACCTTGCCCCTGACCGACTCGCGGTCGCTGCGGGTCGACGTCGCCCGCGGCAGCATCGCGTACTCCGCGGTCACCCACCCCTGGCCGCTGCCCTTGCGCCACCGGGGCACGCCCTCGGTCAGCGACGCCACGCACAGCACGGTGGTGCGCCCGAAGGTGACCAGCACGCTGCCCTCACCGGCCTCGAGGTAGCGGCGGGTGATGGTGACCTCGCGCAGCTGGTCGGCGGCGCGGCCGTCGTGGCGGGCGGTGGTGGGAGCCTCGGGCATGCCGGGGAGCGTAGGCGGCGGCCCCGACAGCGCGCCCTCGCGGCGGCGGGGACGAGCGCGGTCACCGGTCGACCATGCGCTCCACGGCCGCGGGGTGGCGGGCGCCCTGGACCTCGACGGCAGAGGCGGCCTCCTCGATCTCGGCGGGGTCCTGCGCGCTCGGCTGCGGGTCGGCGCCGCCGATGTCCTCCCCCGGGCGCGTCAGCCGGCGGGTTCCGGGGATCGGGACGATCCGCGGCTGCTGCGCCAGCGACCGGGCCGGGGCGACCTGCGACGGGGTCGCGCCGGGAGCACGGTCACCGCTGCGCGCGTCAGGTGCGGTCGGCGGTGACCTGGAACTCCAGGACCCCGGTGTCCTCCACCGCGACGAACCCGTAGTCGGGGGTCTCGATGCCGTGGTCGGACCAGGTGAGCGGCAGCGAACCCGTGACGGTGATCGTGTCGGCGTCGGTGCGTGTCGCCGTGGCGTCGGCGGCGACGTCCTGGCTCACGCCGTTGACCACGAGGGTCCCGGGAAGGGTGACCGCCACGGCCGTGCCCGTCGCCTCGAGGCCGCCGAGCGGCACCGCGCCGGTCAGGGTGAACGTCGAGGTGGGGTTCGCGGCGGCGCCGACGATCTCCACGAACTGCTCGTCGCGCCGCTCGCTGTCGGTGGAGGTGCTGGCGAGGTCGACGGTGACCTGCCCGGCGGTCAGCGACCCCGCCGCGAGGGTGAAGGCGCCGGTGACCTGGTCGGTGCGCCCGGTGACGGTGACGTCCTGCCCGTTGAGCACCTCGTCGACCCGGTACCCGGCCGTGCCCCCGCTGGCGACCAGCCAGTCGCCGTCCAGCGCGGCGTCGCTCGCGGCGCTGGTCGCGCTCGCGGCGGGCGCTGACGGTGCTGGCGGCGTCAGCGGTGCGGCAGCCTCGTCGGAGCGCGCGGCGGCGTACACGCGCAGGCCCACGAGGGCGACGAGCACCAGTGCCGCCAGCACCGCGACGGCGGTCAGCAGCACGAGGGGCCAGCGGCGGCGGCGGGTCGTGGTGGGGCCCGGCGACTGGTCGAGGTCGTTCACGGGACCAGCCTGCCCCAGCGGCCTGGACACCACCTGGGACCCACCCGAGACGCGGGGGCCCCGACCGCGACGGAGCCGGGGGGTCGGCGCTCGGTGCACCAGCACCAGGTGCGTGCGCACCGCTCTCGCCGTGGACGACGACGTGCTGATGGCGGTCCGGGAGCGCGCACAGGGCGCGGGACGCACCGCCGGGCAGGTCCTGTCGGAGCTGGCGCGTCGAGCCCTGACCGCCAGCACCGCTCGGAGGCGGGCCTGCCGTCGCCAGCGGCACGCCACGGCTCCTCCCCGCTGTCGCACCGCGGGCCCGCTGTCTCCACCGCGCTCGTCGACAGGCTGCTCGAAGGGGGTGGGGAGTGAGGCGCGCCCTGCTGGACGTCAGAGTCCTGCTCGCGCTGCTCGACAGCGACGTGATCGACCGCCACCGGGTGCACGGCCCCCGGCAGGTCACCGACGCCCACCTGCCCGCGCTGGCCGTCGCCCACGACGGGCGCCTCGTCACCCTCGACCGGTCCGTGCCGCTCGACGCGGTGGTGGGCGCCCGTCCTGAGCACCTGACCGTCGTCTAGCGCCACTCACTCGGCACAGCACCGCGGCGCTCCCCCGCGCGCTGCGCGGTCGGGGCCCGCTCCGCCTGCACGTCGGAAGCCTCCCCCAGGAAGCGCCGCGCCAGGGACCCGAAGACCTCCGGGTCACCGGTGGTGAGGAACAGGTGCTGCGGTGGCGCCCCGACGTCCTCGCGCACCGCGTCGCGCTGCACCAGCTCGCGGTACACCGTCTGCGCTGTCTCCTCGGCGCTGGAGACCAGGGTGACGCCGTCCCCCATCACGTACGACAGCACCCCGGTCAGCAGCGGGTAGTGCGTGCACCCCAGCACGAGGGTGTCCACCTCCGCCTCGACCACCGGCGCGAGGTACTCGCGCGCCACGGAGATCAGCTCCTGACCGGAGGTCACCCCTGCCTCGACGAACTCCACGAACCGCGGGCACGCCCGCGTGGTGACCCGCACGTGGGGCGCGGCGGTGAAGGCGTCGGCGTACGCGCCCGACGTCGCGGTAGCGGTGGTGCACACCACCCCAACCCGCCCGTTGCGGGTGCTGGCCACCGCACGGCGCACCGCGGGGCGGATCACCTCGACCACGGGCACCGAGTACCGCTCGCGCGCGTCGTGGAGCACGGCCGCCGAGGCGGAGTTGCACGCCACCACCAGGAGCTTCACCCCCCGCTCCACGAGGGTGTCGAGGCACTCCAGGGCGTACGCGCGCACCGCCGCGATGGGCAGCGGACCGTAGGGCGCGCGGGCGGTGTCACCGAGGTAGACCACCGGCTCGTGCGGCAGCTGGTCGAGCACGGCCCGCGCGACCGTCAACCCGCCGAGCCCGGAGTCGAAGATGCCGATCGGGGCCCCGCTCACCGCGCCGGTCCCGACACGGCGTGCACCAGGGTCTCCTGCAGCCAGGTGAGGAAGTCGTACAGCGCCGCGCCCGTCGACACCGGGTCAGCAGGGTCGGAGCGGCCAGCGGGGCCGGCGGCGAGGGCGGCGATGCGCTCGGCGTCGGCGTCGGTGCGCAGCCCCATCCGCTCGGCGAGGACGAGGCGGACGTCGTTCAGCGCGGTCAGCCAGGCCCGCGCCTGCTCCTCGTCGAGCACCAGGAGGCTCCCGCGAGCCCCCAGCCGGCCGCGCCCGGGGCGCCGGGGCCCCTGCTCGCCGTCGTGCCCGTCCAGCGTCGCGGCGGCCGTGGTCAGCGCGTGCTGCTTGCGCTGGCGCAGCCCGTGCTCGGTCAGGCGCCGGAAGTCCGCCGCGGCGTCACCGTCGTCGCGGCTGGCGTCGGGCAGCAGTCGGGCCAGCGCCGGGTCCTGCGGCAGGACGGCGCCCTCGGTGATCCCCACGAGGTCCTCGAGGGGGTCGTCGGCGGGCGGGCGGTCCTCGTGCAGCAGCGCGGCGACGTCGGTGAACAGGTCGCGGAGCACTGCCCGCTCGGCGTCGTCCAGGCGCGCGACCACACCAGCGCCGGTGCGGGTGAACTGGAGTGCCATCAGTCGTCCTTGCGGAACGTCGCCCACAACCCGTAGCCGTGCAGGGCCTCGGTGTCGCGCTCCATCTCCTCCAGGGTGCCGGTGGAGACCACGGCCCTGCCCTTCTCGTGCACGTCGCGCATCAGGCGCTCGGCCTTGGCGTCGTCGTAGCCGAAGTAGCTGCGGAAGACGTACGCGACGTACGACATGAGGTTCACCGGGTCGTTCCACACGATCGTCACCCAGGGGACGTCGAGGCGCAACGCCTCCTCGGGCTCGGCGAGGCGCTCCCGCTCCGGTGCGGGAGCCGACACCACGGGGCCCGTCACGGCGTCAGAGCGTAGACGGGCCGCCCCTACGGTGGGCCGGTGCCCTCGACCGCGCTGCTGACCGACCACTACGAGCTGACCATGCTCGCCGCGGCGCTGCGCAGCGGCGCCGCCGCGCGGCACTGCACCTTCGAGGTCTTCGCCCGCCACCTCCCCTCCGGCCGCCGCTACGGGGTCGTCGCGGGCACCGGCCGGCTGCTGCAGGCGATCGCGGACTTCCGCTTCGACGACGCGGTGCTCGCCAGGCTGCGCGGCGACGGTGTCGTCGACGAGGACACCCTCGCCTGGCTCGCGGGGTACGCCTTCACCGGGGACGTCGACGGCTACCGCGAGGGCGAGCTGCACTTCCCCGGCTCCCCCGTGCTCACGGTGACGGGCACCTTCGCCGAGGCGGTGGTGCTGGAGACCCTGGTGCTCTCGGTGCTCAACCACGACAGCGCCGTGGCCTCCGCCGCAGCGCGCATGGTCACCGCGGCGCACGAGCGGCCCCTGGTGGAGATGGGCAGCCGGCGCACCCACGAGGAGGCCGCCGTCGCCGCTGCCCGCGCCGCCTACCTCGCCGGCTTCGCCGCCACCTCCAACCTCGAGGCCGGGCACCGCTACGGGGTGCCCACCACCGGCACCAGCGCGCACGCGTTCACGCTGCTGCACGACACCGAGGAGGACGCCTTCGCCGCGCAGGTCGCGGAGCTGGGGGTGGGCACCACGCTGCTCGTGGACACCTACGACATCGCCCGCGGCATCGCCACCGCCGTGGCGGTCGCCGGCCCCGGCCTGGGGGCGGTGCGCATCGACTCGGGAGACCTCCCCGTGCTCGCCCGCCAGACCCGCGACCAGCTCGACGCGCTCGGCGCCACCGGAACCCGGGTGGTGCTCTCCGGCGACCTCGACGAGCACGCGCTGGCCGCGCTGGCCGCCGCCCCGGTGGACTCCTACGGGGTGGGCACCTCGGTGGTGCTCGGCTCGGGGGCGCCGACGGCCGGCATGGTCTACAAGCTCGTCGAGGTCGACGGGCGACCGGTCGCCAAGCGCTCGGAGTCCAAGGTCAGCCTCGGGGGCCGCAAGACCGCCGTGCGCCGCCACCGGGCGTCGGGGACGGCGACGGAGGAGGTCGTCGCCGCGGGCCCGGACGCCGTCGAGGGCCAGCCCGGCGACCGGGCGCTGCAGGTGCCGCTGCTCCGCGGCGGGCGGGCGGTCGAGCACCTGGCGACCCTGGTGGAGTCTCGCGACCACCTGCGGGAGGTGCTGGTGTCGCTGCCGTGGCAGGGCCTGGCCCTCTCCCGCGGTGAGCCCGCCATCCCCACCACGCACATCGCCCACCCGGAGGGCGCTACCGGGTGAACCTCAGCCGACGTCGAGGGCCAGCAGGTCGTCCTCGGTCTCGCGGCGCACCAGCACCCGTGAGGCTCCCTCGCGCACCGCGATCACCGGGGGGCGGGGCACGTGGTTGTACTGGCTCGCCATGCTGCGGCCGTACGCCCCGGTGCCGGGGACGGCGATCAGGTCACCGGGAGCGACGTCGTCGGGCAGGAACTCGTCCTTGACGACCACGTCGCCGCTCTCGCAGTGCTTGCCGACCACCCTCGACAGGACGGGACCGGCGGTCGAGGCCCGGGAGGCCAGCGTCGCGGAGTGGTCGGCGTCGTACAGCGCGGTGCGCACGTTGTCGCTCATCCCGCCGTCGACGGCCACGTAGCGCCGCCGCGCCCCACCGTCGAGCTCGACGTCCTTGACGGTGCCCACCTCGTAGAGGGTGAACGTCGAGGGGCCGGCGATGGCCCGGCCCGGCTCGATGCTCACCCTCGGCACGTCCACCCCCAGCGCGGTGCACGTGCCGGTGACCACCTCGGCCATGCCCACGGCCAGGTCGGCGGGCGCCAGGGGCCGCTGCCCGGCGGTGTACGCGACGCCGAACCCCCCGCCGAGGTCGATCTCGGGCAGCTCGACGCCGTGCTCGCGGGCGACGTCGGCGTGCAGGCCCAGCAGGCGCCGCGCGGCGACCTCGAAGCCGGCGACGTCGAAGATCTGCGACCCGATGTGGCTGTGGAGCCCCCGCAGCTCCAGCTCGGGGCGGGCCAGGACCGCGGCGACGGCGCGGGCGGCGTCACCGCCGACCAGGCTGAGGCCGAACTTCTGGTCCTCGTGGGCGGTGGCGATGTAGGAGTGGGTGTGGGCCTCGACGCCGACGGTGACCCGCACCATCACGCCCTGCCGCACCCCCGCGCGAGCCGCCGCGGCGGCCACCCGGTCGATCTCGACCATGGAGTCGACCACGATCCTGCCCACGCCCGCGGCGACCGCCCGCTCGATCTCGGGGACGGACTTGTTGTTGCCGTGGAAGAGCAGGTGCCCGGCGGGGAACCCCGCGCGCAGGGCCACGGCGAGCTCCCCGGCGGTGCACCCGTCGTAGCGCAGGCCGTCCTCGTGCAACCAGCGGGCGACCGCGGCGCACGTGAAGGCCTTCGCGGCGTAGTACACGTCGGCGCCGCCGCAGGCACCGGCGAAGGCGTCGTCGAAGGCGGTGCGGAAGGCCACCGCGCGGGCGCGGAAGTCCGCCTCGTCCAGGACGTACGCGGGAGTGCCGTGCTCCGCGGCGAGCTGCGCGACGTCCACGCCCGCCACGGCCAGCACCCCGTCGGCGCGCCGCGCCGCGCCGACCGGCCACAGGGCGGGCACGAGGGCGTTGACGTCGTCGGGGCGCGCCAGCCACGCCGGGGCCCCGTAGCCCTGTGCGTGGAGGGCGCCGGCCTCGTGGGCGCGCACTACATGCGCTCCGGGGCGGAGACGCCGAGCAGGCCCAGGCCGTTGCCGAGCACCACGGCGGTGGCCTGGTTCAGCCACAGGCGGGTGCGGTGGACGTCGGTGACGACCTCGTCGCCCATCGGGGTCACCCGCCGCTCGTCGTACCAGCGGTGGTAGGTGCCGGCCAGGGCCTCCAGGTAGCGGGCCACCCGGTGCGGCTCGCGCAGCTCCGCGGCCTGGGTGACCACCCGGGGCAGGTCCGCGAGGGAGGCGAGCAGCGCGGTCTCGGTGGGGTGGTCGAGCAGGGAGGGGTCGAAGCCGTCGCTGCCGTCGTCGCGCTGGCGCGCCACGCCCAGCTCCGCGGCGTTGCGGGTGACCCCGGCCGTGCGCGCGTGGGCGTACTGCACGTAGAAGACGGGGTTGTCGTTGCTGCGCCGCACCAGCACGTCGAGGTCGACGTCGATCGGGGAGTCCATCGAGGAGCGGGTCAGGGAGTACCGGGCGGCGTCGACCCCGACGACCTCGACGAGGTCCTCCATCCTGACCACGGTGCCGGCGCGCTTGCTCATCCGCACCGGCTCCCCGCCCCGCACCAGGTTCACCAGCTGACCGATGAGCACCTCGACGACGGCGGGGTCGTCGCCGAAGGCCGCAGCCGCTGCCTTGAGCCGCCCGATGTAGCCGTGGTGGTCGGCGCCGAGGATGTAGATGGCCAGGTCCGCGCCGCGGGCGAGCTTGTCGCGGAGGTACGCGAGGTCACCGGCGACGTACGCGGGCCGGCCGTCGGACTTGACCACCACGCGGTCCTTGTCGTCACCGTGGTCGGTCGAGCGCAGCCACCACGCGCCGTCCGCCTCGTACAGGGCGCCGGAGGCCTTCAGCTGGTCCACCGCGGCGGCCACCGCGCCGGAGGCGTGGAAGGAGTCCTCGTGGGTGTAGACGTCGAAGTCCACGCCGAAGTCGTGCAGGGAGCGGCGGATCTCCGCGAACATCGCCTGCGTGCCGCGCGCGCGCATCACCTGCAGGGCGCGGACGTCGGGCAGGGTCGCCGGGTCGGGCTCCCCCGCCTCCTCCGCCGCGAGCGCCACCTGGGCGGCGATGTCGGCGATGTACGCGCCGCCGTACCCGTTCTCGGGGACGGGGACGTGGCGGGCGGCAGCCAGGAGGGACTCGGCGAACCGGTCGATCTGGGCGCCGGCGTCGTTGAAGTAGTACTCGCGGACCACCTGCGCGCCGGTGGCCTGCAGGACCCGGGCGAGGGAGTCGCCCACGGCGGCCCAGCGGGCGGCGCCGACGTGCAGCGGGCCGGTGGGGTTGGCGGAGACGAACTCGAGGTTCACGTGCAGCCCCGCGTGCGCGTCGCTGCGCCCGTAGTCGCGCCCGGCGACCACGACGGTGCGCGCCAGCTCACCGGCGGCTGCGGCGTCGACGGTCATGTTGAGGAAGCCCGGACCCGCGACGTCCACGCCGGACACCCCCGGCACCTCGCGCAGGCGCGCGGCGAGCAGCACGGCGACGGCCCGCGGTGAGGTGCCCGCCGGCTTCGCGAGCTGCAGGGCCACGTTCGTGGCCCAGTCCCCGTGCTCGCGGTTGCGGGGGCGCTCGACCCTGACCTCGGCGGGCACCGCCGCGGTCGGCAGGGCCAGCTCACCGGTGCGCACGGCCTCGAGCAGGCAGGCGCGGACGGCGTCGGAGAGCTCGGCGGGGGTCACGCCCTCAGGGTAGGGCGGGGGTCGGACCTCCCCGTGGCGCTCGCCGGGCGCCCCTCGCGGTCACGGCCCCGGGTGCGCCGCGC
This sequence comes from uncultured Quadrisphaera sp., assembly GCA_964242735.1. Lineage (GTDB taxonomy): Bacteria > Actinomycetota > Actinomycetes > Actinomycetales > Quadrisphaeraceae > CADCUY01. The sequence continues at coordinate 63,406 of CAXTAK010000012.1, forward strand.
CGGCGAGGCGCTCGACGACCTCGACGACCACCGAGGGCTCGAAGGGCTTGGGGATGAAGACCCCGACGCCGACCTGGCGGGCCCGCGCGCGGTGGTGGGCCTGCACCGAGGCGCTGACCATGAGCACCGGCAGGTCGGCGAGCGCGGCGTCGCGGCGGATCTCCGCGGTGGTGGCCCACCCGTCGAGCGGGTGCATCTCGGCGTCGAGCAGGACGACGTCGAACGGTTCGCGGGTGGTGTCGCGCAACCGGGCCAGGCAGGCGGCGCCGTCGGTGGCCTCCTCGACCACATGGCCCTCCAGCTCGAGGTTGATGCGCAGGAGGAAGCGGATCTGGGGGGTGTCGTCCACCACCAGGACGCGGACCGCGCGACCCGCCACCCGTGCAGGTTAGGGGCGGGAGCACCTCGGCGGCCAGGGGCGTGATCACGGCGTCCTGCTCCTCCGCCTCGGGAGGGGGGTGTCGCGAGCGCCACCTCGGAGGAGGTCGTCCGCAGCTGACCGCTGGTACGCCGCTGGTGCCGGTGACGGGCGCCGAGTCCAGCTCGAACGAGCGTTCTACCACTGGTCGAGGGGGTCCTCGTGGAGCGCATCGCCCGGGCGCACGTCCTGCTCGCCCCCGTGCGCGCCGCGCAGCTGGACGACGTCGCGGCCCCGGCTGCTCGGACGGGCGCGGGCCACCGGTCGACCGGGCTCGCGCTGGCCCTGACGACGCGGCTGCCGCACACGTCCGCGGCCCTGGCGCCCGGGGCCATCGACCCCCCGCGCGCGGGGGTGCTGCATCGAGGTGCGCCGAGGTGGTGGACCCGTGCCGGTCGACGTCGTGGGTCTGCGCTGCCGTGCTGGCGGGTGCCGGTCACGCGGTGCCCCCGGCAGGATTCGAACCTGCGCCACCGCCTCCGGAGGGCGGTGCTCTATCCCCTGAGCTACGGGGGCTCGGTGGAGGTGGCGATGCTAGCAGCGGGCGCCCCGCGCACCCCCCGCGCGGACCGGGCCGGACCCCGACCCCGAGCTGTGACGTCCCTCCCGAGGGTGGGGTCAGGGGGTCTCGTCGCTGCTGACGCTCTCCCCGTCACGACCCCGGGCGAACTCCCAGTGCCACGGCTCGTAGGGGCCGCTGCCGCCGCGCCGGGCCCAGCGCGGGTTCTCCCACCCGAAGTCGGGCGCGTGCTCGGCCAACCACTCGTAGTGCCGATCGCCCTTCTGGACGCCACCCCCCAGGTCGACCGCGAGACCCCATCCGTGCTGGCTGGTGCCCGGGTGCGCCGCCAGGCCGGGCTTCGCGCGCTTGACCGCCACCTGCGAGGCGTAGGAGCGGTAGCTGTCGGTGATGCTGAGATCGTCGCCGAACTCCGCGCGGAAGGCGAGGTCGAGGTGCGCCAGCGCGATCGCCGCGTCGGGGCGCAGCAGGTCGTCGGGCTCCCACAGCCCGCACAGCGCATCGGTGTCCAGCCGCCCGTTGCCCGCGTCGAACACCTCCTCCTCCACCAGCCCGTCGCACCCCGCCACCAGGGCCTGGAGGTCCGCCGCCGCCTGGGCGGCGCGGTCCAGCTCGGCCTGCTCGGCCAGCGCCCTCTCGCCGATGGCCCGGCTCGCGCGCTCCGCCTGAGCTCGCTTGGCCAGCAGTTCCGCGACGTCGGGCACGGCGACGCCGCTGACGGGTGTGACGGGGGCGGTGGCGCCGGCCGGGGCCGGGTCGACCGTGCTCAGCAAGTCGAGGGACGCCGACGGGAGCAGCGAGAGGGTCGAGGTGCCGTCCTGGGTGCTGCTCTCGGAGGTGGCGTGCGCGCCCGGGGCGGCGACCGGCGCCACGAGCGTCACGATGCCCAGGACCCCCACCATCCCGACCTGGGGGAGCCCGAAGGCCGCCCGGCAGGGTGCCCGGTGGGGGCGGGGTCCCCGCGACGGCGTGAAGGTGTCCGCCCCCTCCGCTGCCTCATGGGCGCCCGCGGCGGGCTGCCGCGTCCCGGCAGCGGGCAGGGCCAGCGCGGCCTCCAGCTGCTCGACCTCCCGGCGGGCCCGCCGCGTCAGCGGTGCGGGGGCGGGCGGGGCGCACGGCGGCGACCCGGCGTCGGGCTCGGGGAGGGTGCGCGGGCCCTCGACCTCCTCGGGGGCGGTCACCCGCTGGCGCGGCAGCGCTGGTCCTAACGGGCGCGGCGCCGTCATGGCGCCCGGGCGCGCGCCGCCCGCGGGGATCAGCGGTCCGTCGTCGAGGTCGGCGTCAGCGGCCAGCAGCTGAGCGCGCTGCGGCAGCACGGCCACCGCTGCTCCCGCGGGTGCTCCCGACATCGCCGGGACGCCATCCCCCCACGGCCCGCCCGGCACCTCGCGCCCCGCCGTCCCGCCCCGGGCGCGCCGCGCGCGTCGGGGGCCGACCCGCCCCGGCGCATCTCCTCCGACCAGCGCGTCGGTCAGCTCGGCGGCGAGGTGCGAGGGCATCGGCGGAGACCTCCGGGAGGGTGGCGGGGCAGCGGTGCCCCGGTGCGGAGGCACCCCGCGACGAGTGCGGCGGGCGGCTGGCACGGGCGAGGATAGGCACGGCGGGGTGGCTGATCAGGGACCTCCGCCGGTCGCGCGCGTCGTGTCGCGGAACCCGCCGGACCCGCCGGTGACCGGGCCCGCGAGTAGACTGCCCGGAGATCCCGACGTCGCGAGATGTGGAAAGCAGGCGAGGTCCGCTGTGACCCAGTCCCCCACCACCCAGCCCTCGGGCGGGCCCGGGCACGACCCGGACTCGGCCTTCGGAGCGAACGAGTGGCTGGTGGAGGAGCTCTACCAGCGCTACCTGCACGACCGGTCGTCCGTGGACCCCGCCTGGTGGGACTTCTTCGCCCGGTACGAGCCCGGCCACGGAACCACCGGAGCCCCCCACGGCCCGGCGGCAGCCACCACCGGGCCCCCAGACGGGCACACCACGGAGCCCGCCGACGGGCGCACCACCGGGCTGGCCGCCCAGCCCACCCCGCCCCCCGGCGGTGAGGGGACCCCGCGCTCCGGAGCGGTCCTCGGCGGCCCCGGGCCCGACACCCCCCCCGGGCCGGGCTCCTCCCCGCAGCCCCGCGACCAGCCAGCGCCGCAGGCGGGCAGCTCCCGTCGCGCGACCAGCGCCTCGGTCCGCGGCGACGCCCCGGAGGCGCGCGCCGAGCAGCCGGCGCAGTCCGAGGCCGACGCTGCCGCCGGTGGCTCGCCCCATCTCGTGGACGACGCCGACGGCGCCCCCGAGGCGGTCGAGCAGACGGTGCGGCTGCGCGGCCCCTCGGCCCGGGTGGTGACGAACATGGAGGCCTCCCTCACCGTCCCCACCGCCACCAGCGTGCGCGCCGTCCCGGCCAAGCTGATGGTCGACAACCGGATCGTCATCAACAACCACCTGGCGCGCTCGCGCGGCGGGAAGGTCTCCTTCACGCACCTGATCGGGTACGCCGTGGTCGAGGCGCTGCGCTCGATGCCGGAGATGAACTGGTCCTACGCCGAGGTCGACGACAAGCCGAGCCTGGTCAAGCCCGCCCACGTCGGCTTCGGCCTCGCCATCGACCTGCCCGCCAAGGACGGCGGGCGGCAACTGCTCGTGCCCTCGGTCAAGGCCGCCGAGCTGATGGACTTCGCCCAGTTCTGGACGGCCTACGAGGACGTGGTGCGCCGGGCGCGCGCGGGCGCGCTGACCGTCGCGGACCTCTCCGGGACGACGCTCACCCTCACCAACCCGGGCACCATCGGCACCATGCACTCCGTGCCCCGCCTGGTGCAGGGCCAGGGCGCGATCATCGGCGTGGGGGCGATGGACTACCCCGCGGAGTACCAGGGCGCCTCCGCCGACACCCTCGCCCGCCTGGCGGTGTCGAAGATCCTCACCCTGACGTCCACCTACGACCACCGGATCATCCAGGGCGCGCAGTCGGGGGAGTTCCTGCGGCTGGTGCACGGCAAGCTGCTCGGCGACGACGAGTTCTACGACCGGATCTTCGCCTCCCTGCGCATCCCCTACGAGCCGGTGCGCTGGACGGCGGACATCTCGATCAGCCACGACGACGAGGTGGGCAAGGCCGCCCGCGTCATCGAGCTCATCCACGCGTACCGGGTGCGCGGGCACCTGATGGCCGACACCGATCCGCTGGAGTACCGCCAGCGCCGCCACGCCGACCTCGACGTGCGCAGCCACGGGCTGACCCTGTGGGACCTCGATCGCGAGTACCCGACCGGGGACTTCGCGGGCCGGTCGCGGATGCGCCTGCGCGACGTCCTCGGCGTCCTCCGCGACTCGTACTGCCGCACCACCGGCATCGAGTACATGCACATCCAGGACCCCGCGCAGCGCGAGTGGATCCAGGACCGCGTCGAGCGGCGCTACGTGCCGCTGAGTCGCGAGGAGCACCTGCGGGTGCTCCGCCAGCTGAACGCCGCCGAGGCGTTCGAGACGTTCCTGCAGACGAAGTTCGTGGGGCAGAAGCGCTTCAGCCTCGAGGGCGGGGAGTCCGTCATCCCCCTGCTCGACGCGCTGCTCACCGACGCTGCCCGCGCCGGGATGGTCGAGGTGGCGATCGGGATGGCCCACCGGGGGCGGCTCAACGTGCTCGCCAACATCGCGGGCAAGAGCTACGGGCAGATCTTCCGAGAGTTCGAGGGCTCGCAGGACCCGAAGAGCGTGCAGGGCTCGGGTGACGTGAAGTACCACCTGGGCACCGAGGGCACCTTCACCACCGAGGACGGCGCGACCACGAAGGTCTACCTCGCCGCGAACCCCAGCCACCTCGAGGCCGTCGACCCGGTGCTGGAGGGGGTGGTGCGCGCGAAGCAGGACCGCATCAACCTCGGCGGCTCCTCCTTCCCGGTGCTGCCGGTGCTGCTGCACGGCGACGCCGCGTTCGCCGGGCAGGGCGTGGTCGCCGAGACCCTGAACCTGAGCCAGCTGCGCGGGTACCGCACCGGCGGCACCGTGCACATCGTGGTGAACAACCAGGTGGGGTTCACCACCGCGCCGGCCGCCAGCCGCAGCTCCTTCTACTCCACCGACGTCGCGCGCATGGTGCAGGCGCCGATCTTCCACGTCAACGGCGACGACCCGGAGGCGTGCGTGCGCGTCGCGCACCTGGCGCTGGCGTACCGCCAGGATTTCGCCAAGGACGTCGTCATCGACCTGGTCTGCTACCGACGCCGCGGGCACAACGAGGGCGACGACCCCTCGATGACGCAGCCGCTGATGTACAGCCTCATCGAGGCCAAGCGCAGCGTGCGCCGTCTGTACACCGAGGGGCTCATCGGTCGCGGCGACATCACCACCGAGGAGGCCGAGCAGGCGCTGGAGGACTACCGCGCGCAGCTGGAGCGGGTCTTCGACGAGACCCGCGACAGCGCCCGACCGGCCGCGGAGTCGAGCGACGACAGTGCTGGTGGTGCGTCGCGGACCACGGCGGGGCTGGACCGCCCGTCGTCCCAGCAGGACGACTCCGTGGCCGAGGTGATCGAGACCGGGGTGCCCGCCGAGGTCCTGGCCCGCATCGGTGACGTGCACCTGCGGCCCCCGGCGGGGTTCACCGTGCACCCCAAGCTGCGCCAGCTGCTCGAGCGGCGCGCGCAGATGGCCCGGGAGGGCGGCATCGACTGGGGCTGGGGCGAGCTGCTGGCCATCGGTTCCCTGCTGGTGGAGAAGACCCCCGTGCGCCTCGCGGGCCAGGACAGCCGGCGGGGCACCTTCGTGCAGCGCCACGCCGTCCTCACCGACCGCGTCACCGGTGAGGAGTGGACGCCGCTGCTGTACCTGACCCCGGACCAGGCGCGGTTCTGGGTGTACGACTCCCTGCTGTCGGAGTACGCCGCGATGGGGTTCGAGTACGGGTACTCCGTGGAGCGCCCCGACGCCCTGGTGCTGTGGGAGGCGCAGTTCGGGGACTTCGCCGGCGGCGCGCAGACGATCATCGACGAGTTCATCTCCTCCTCGCAGCAGAAGTGGAGCCAGCGCAGCTCGGTGGTGCTGCTGCTGCCGCACGGGTACGAGGGGCAGGGCCCGGACCACTCCTCGGCGCGCATCGAGCGGTTCCTGCAGCTGTGCGCCGAGGACAACATGTTCGTCGCGGTGCCCTCGACCCCGGCGAGCTACTTCCACCTCCTGCGCCGCCAGGCGTACGCCCGCCCGCGGCGCCCGCTGATCGTCATCACCCCGAAGTCGATGCTGCGCGCGAAGGCCGCGACGTCACCGGTGGAGGACTTCACCAGCGGCGGCTTCCAGCCCGTGCTCGACGACCCGTCCTTCCCCCGCGACGCCGCCGGCGACGCGGGCGCCGCGCAGGTGGACCGGGTGGTGGTGTGCTCGGGGAAGGTCACGTGGGACCTCGTCGCCGCCCGCGACGCCGCTGAGGGCGCACCCGGGGCACCGACACCTGCTGCGCGCACCGCCATCGTGCGCCTGGAACAGCTGTACCCCCTGGACACCGCGGCGCTGACCGCGGCCGTCGCCCGGTACGGGAGCGCGCTGGAGCAGGACGCCGAGGTGGTCTGGGTGCAGGAGGAGCCGGCGAACCAGGGGGGGTGGCCCACGCTGGGCTACGCCTTCACCGAGCTGTTCGGCTCCCGGGTGCGGCGCGTCAGCCGCGCGGCCTCCGCGTCGCCGGCGGCGGGGTCGGCGAAGGCCCACCAGGCCGAGCAGGCGGCCCTGGTCGCCGAGGCCCTGGCACGCTGACCCCATGGACCCCGCCACGTCTGCAGCTGCCCCGTCCGCGGCCGCCCCGGTAACAGTCACCACGAAGCCCACCACCACGGCGCACAGCACCACGGCGCCCGTCACGACCGGAGCGTGAGCGGGCGACCGGCGCGGGTGTGCGTCGTCGGCGACGAGCTCGTCGCCGGTGTCGGTGACCCCCGGGCTCTGGGGTGGGTGGGGCGGGTGGCGGTGCGCACCCGCGACGAGGACGGTGAGCCGGCGGTCTCGGTGCTCTCCCTCGGGGTGCCTGGGGAGGACACGGCGACCCTGCGCGACCGGTGGACCGCCGAGACCGCGCGGCGCTGGGACCGCAGCGCCACGGCCGGGGGCAACCGGTTGGTGGTGGGGCTCGGCCACGCCGACGCCCTCGCCGGGGTCTCCCTGGCGCGCAGCCGGCTGAACGTCGCCGACGTGGTCGACTCGGCGGCGCAGGCCCACCTGCCGTGCTTCCTCGTCGGTCCGCCGCCGCCGGGTGATCCGGCGCTGCACGCGGTGGTGGCGGAACTCTCGCAGGGGTGGCAGGACGTCGCCCAGCGGCGCGGGGTCCCCTACGTGGACTGCTTCGCCCCGCTGGTCGCGCACGAGCAGTGGTTCGCCGACCTCGCCGTGCCGGGACCACCGGTCGCGGATCCCGAGCGCGACGAGCGCGGTGGACGCGGCGCACCCCGCGCCCGCTCGGGGCAGGCCGGATCGGGAGGACACGCCGTCGCCGGCCACGTCGGGGTGATCCACACCCCCCTGCCGCTGCCCACGCTGCCCGGTCAGGTCGGGTACGGGCTGCTGGCGTGGTTGGTGCTGCACGGCGGGTGGCACCGCTGGCTGGGGCTCACCCCGCCGGAGTGACACCCGACGACACCGACGGGCGGGGCACCGACGCGCGGGGCACCGACCATCACGGGACCAGCACCACCTTGCCGAACACCTCGCCGGCGTGCAGGCGGCGCAACCCCTCACCCGCCTCGCCCAGCGGCAGGACGCTGTCGACCACGGGCCGCACCCCCGTGGTGACCAGCAGCGCCAGGAGGCGCTCGAGCTCCGCGCGGCTGCCCATCGTCGACCCGACGACGCGCAGCTGGGAGAAGAACACCCGCGCGAGCTCCGCGGGCGGCGCGTCACCGGACGTCGCACCGCACACCACCACCGCGCCGCCGGGGCGCACCGCGCGCAAGCTGTGGGCCCACGTGGCCTGACCGACGCTCTCCATCACCGCGTCGACCCGCTCCGGCAGACGGGCCCCCGCCTCGAAGACCGCGGCGGCGCCGAGCGCCAGGGCCCGCGCCCGCTTCACGGCGCTGCGGGAGGTGACCCACACCCGCAGCCCGGTGGCCGCGCCGAGCGCGATCAGCGCGGTGGAGACCCCGCCGCCGGCGCCCTGCACGAGCACCGTCGCGCCGGGTGACGTCCCCGAGCGGGTGAAGAGCATCCGGTACGCCGTCAGCCACGCCGTCGGCAGGCACGCGGCCTCCACCGCGGAGATCCCCTCCGGCACCGCCACCACGTTGCGTCCCGGCACCCACACCTCCTGCGCGAGGGTGCCGGGGTGCACCTCGGAGAGCAGGGAGCGGCGGGGGTCCTCGGTCTCCTCCCCCGCCCACCCCGGGGAGGTGACCACGGCGTGCACGAGGACCGGGCGGCCCTGCTCGTCGACCCCGGCGCCGTCGGTGCCCAGGACGACGGGCAGCTGCTCGGGGCGCACCCCCACCCCGCGCAGGGTCCACAGGTCGTGGTGGTTCAGGCTCGCGGCGGTCACCGCGATCCGCACCCAGCCGTCCGGAGGCGCCCCGGTGACCTCGGCGCCGACGTCGCGCACGACCACGCCGGCGAGCGGGTCGGCGGGCGAGGTCGAGGCGGCGAGCGCGGCGAGCACGGCGTCACACCCCCAGCGGGGTGGGCAGCGGCGGCAGCGGCGGCACCGGCCCGCGGAGCGCGCCACCGGCGTCGGTGACGCGCAGGATGACCGCGGTGCGCGTGGCCACGTACCCGATGAGCATCACGGCGTGCAGCAGCCACATCCACAGCACCACGGCGATGGCGGCCCCGACGGGCACGAGCCCGCCGAAGGGCACCCCGAGGTCCAGGGGCAGGGCGAGGAAGAGCACGAAGCCCTGGAGGAACCCCGAGACGAACGCACCGGTGGCGAACCCGCCGACGATGGCCGCGCGCCACGGCAGGCGGTCGGGGGCGACGACCCGGAACGTCCACGCCAGGGGCACCGAGACGGCGATCCAGTCCACGTTCAGCGCCAGGTACACCCCCAGGGCGGTGCTGCCGATGCCGTGCCCCCACAGCCGGGCGAGCAGCGGGGTGATCGCCAGGACGGCCACGAGCAGCGCGGGCGCGATGCCGAGCACGGGCAGGGTCCCGAGGCGCCCGCGCCAGCCGATGAACCGCTCGGCGTGCGAGCCGGCGCCGAGGGTGGAGTACGCCCTCCGCAGACCCTCCCCGTACAGGCTGGCGGGGAAGACGGCGATGGCCACGCTCAGCCACCCCACGGACGCCGCGGCCTCGATGAGCCCCCGGGCGACCGCGCCGGCGCCGAGGGCGTCGGGCAGGGCGTCATCGGTGGCCGCGGCGAAGGCCCGCAGGGTGTCCTGGCCGACGACGAGGGCGGCGAGCCGGCCGCTGACCAGGACGGCGGGCACCGCGGCCAGCACCGCGTAGAAGGTGAGGCCCCCGGCGGTCAGGGCCAGGTCGCGGTGGCGCAGGTGGTCGACCACCGCCGCGGGCGTCGCGCGCAGCACCACGCGCCACGGCAGGGGGGGCGAGGTCGACAGCGGCGCCCCGGGGTCGACCGCGGCGCCCACCGCGGACGCAGCAGGTCGAGCGACGGCCGCGGTGTGCGGGTCGGGCCGTGGGGCGGTTCGCGGCACCCCCCGATCATGCCCGCCAGCGGTGGGGGCAGCAGCCCCGACCGCGCCCGCGGCGCCGGCCCGCGCCGCCGGTGCCCTCAGGTCACGACGCCGAGGCGGCGCAGCTCCACGGTGAGGTCGTGGGGGTCGCTCGCACCGGCGAGGGCCGCCGGCACGGTCACCACCTGGTCGCGCACGAGCTGCACCAGGTGCTGGTCGAAGGTCTGCATGCCCGAGAAGGCGCCGTCGGCGATCAGCGCGGTCAGGCCCGAGGTCAGCGAGGGGTCCGCGATGGCCGCCTCCACGCGCGGGGTGGTCACGCACACCTCCATCACCACGCAGCGGCCCTGGCCGTCGGCGCGGGGCACGAGGCGCTGGGCGATGATGCCGCGCAGCGAGCCCGCCAGGGTCAGGCGCACCTGCTGCTGCTCGTGCGGGGGGAAGAAGTCCACGATCCGCGAGACCGTCTCCTGCGCGTCGGTGGTGTGCAGGGTCGACATCACGAAGTGCCCGGTCTCGGCCGCCGCCAGCGCCGCCCGCACGGTCTCCGCGTCGCGCATCTCCCCCACCAGGACCACGTCGGGGTCCTGGCGCATCGCCGCGCGCAGCGCCACCGCGAAGTCAGCGGTGTCCACGCGCACCTCCCGCTGGTTGATCATCGCCAGCTTGTCCTGGTGGAGCACCTCGATGGGGTCCTCCAGGGTGATGATGTGGACCTCCCGGAGGGCGTTGACGTGGTCGACCATGCCCGCGAGGGTGGTGGTCTTGCCCGACCCGGTGGGTCCGGTGACCAGCACCAGCCCGCGCGCCTCGAGGGCGAGGGAGCCCACGGCGTCGGGGAGCCCGAGGTCGGCCAGGGCGATGGCGTTGACCGCGACGCGGCGGAAGACCAGCCCCACCGACCCGCGGGCCCGGAAGGCGTTGACCCTGAAGCGGCCCACACCGGGCAGGGAGAACCCGAAGTCGGCCTCGGACGTGCGGGCGAACCCCTCGCGCAGGTCATCCCGCAGCACCTGGTCCGCGAGGGCCTGGGTGTCCTCGGGGGTGAGGTCGGGAGCCTGCAACCGTGCCAGGCGGCCGTTGATGCGCACCCGCGGTGGGCCGCCGACCTTGCAGTGCAGGTCCGAGCCGGCGAGGTCGGTCAGCGCCCGCAGCAGCGGCGCGACGTCCCGGACCATGCCCTGCCATCGACACGCGACCCGCGGACCTGGAGGTCTTCCTAGGATGCGCGGTGTGGGAGTGGTGGACAGCGCGATCTACGTCGACGGGCAGCGGCGCACCGCCCCCACCTCCCTGGACCAGACCTACGATGCGCTGCGCGCGTGCGGTGGCCTGGCGTGGATCGGGATGTACCGCCCCGACCCGGCGGAGCTGCGCAGCGTCGCCGAGGAGTTCGGGGTCCACGGCCTGGTCGTCGAGGACACCATCAAGGCCCACCAGCGGCCCAAGCTGGAGCGCTACGGCGACGTGCTCTTCACGGTGCTCCGCTCCGCGCGCTACCTCGACGCCGAGGAGCGGGTGGAGTTCGGCGAGGTCCACGTCATCACGGGCAAGGACTTCGTGGTGACCGTGCGGTACGCCGAGTCACCCGACCTCGCCCGGGTGCGCACCCGCCTGGAGGCGGACCGCGACCTGCTCGCCCTCGGTCCCGAAGCGGTGCTGTACGCGGTGGTCGACCAGGTCGTCGACGAGTACGTGCCCGTCCTGGCGGGACTGCAGAACGACATCGACGAGATCGAGGACCAGGTCTTCGACGGCGACCCGGCGGTCTCGCGCCGCATCTACGAGCTGCTGCGCGAGGTCGTGGAGCTGCAGCGCGCCACCCAGCCGCTGCTGGCGATGCACGACTACTTCGTGGAGGGCTTCGAGAAGTACGGCGTCGACCTGGAGCTGCAGCGGTACCTGCGCGACGTCAACGACCACGTGGTGCGCGTCGTCGAGCGCGTCGACGGCTTCCGGGTGCTGATGCAGAACATGCTGACCGTCAACGCCACCCTGGTCGGCCAGCGGCAGAACGAGGAGACGCAGCGGCTGACCGCGGCCAGCCTGAGCCAGGGCGAGCAGGTGAAGCGGATCTCCTCGTGGGCGGCCATCCTCTTCGCCCCCGCGCTGGTCGGGACCGTGTACGGGATGAACTTCGAGGTCATGCCCGAGCTGGGCTGGCGGTACGGGTACCCCATGGCCCTGGCCATGATGCTGGTCAGCGGCCTGGTCCTGTTCGGGGTGTTCAAGCGCAAGAGCTGGCTGTGAGCGGTGCGTGGGACGATGGGGTCGACCGCCGAGCACCACACGGCATCGAGCAGGACGGAGGACGGTCATGAGCAAGCGCGGACGCAAGCGCCGGGCCCGCAAGAAGAGCGGCGCCAACCACGGGAACCGGCCCAACGCCTGAGACCGGGGGCGTGTGACGAAGGCCGGTGCCCCCTCGGGCACCGGCCTTCGTGGTGGGACGCGAGCGCGCTCAGTCGCGCAGGAGCGCCACCCGCGAGACCTGGACCACCGCTGGCCCCCCGGGGATGTGCTGGAGCCCGGTGACCTCGGTGATGTGCGCGACGATGCGCACCCGCAGCGACTCCGGCGCGCGGTCCTGGCAGCACCGGCGCACCAGGGCCTTCAGCGCCACCTGGACGTCGTGCTGCTCCAGGCACGGTGGGCAGTCCATGAGGTGCTCGCGCACCGAGGTCAGCGCCCCGGCGGTGATCTCCCCGTCGATGTAGCCGTAGATCTGCGCCAGCACGGCCGAGCAGCGGTCCGGCACGCCGACTCCGGCCGCGTCCTCGCTCATGACGCGCTCCCGTCGGGGCCCGGAGACGTCGTGGCCGTGGTGGCCGTGCCGACGGCGCTCGCAGCGCTGAGGCCGCGGTCGTGGGCGTAGTGCTCCAGGAGCCCCCGCAGCTGGCGGCGACCCCGGTGCAGGCGCGACATCACCGTGCCGATGGGGGTGCCCATGATCTCGGCGATCTCCTTGTAGGCGAAGCCCTCGACGTCGGCGTAGTACACCGCCATGCGGAAGTCCTCGGGGATCGAGGCCAGCGCGTCCTTGACGTCGGAGTCCGGAAGGTGGTCCAGCGCCTCGGTCTCCGCGGAGCGCAGACCGGTCGAGGTGTGCCCCTCGGCGCGCGCCAGCTGCCAGTCCTCGATCTCGGGGGTGCCGGACTGCTGCGGCTGCCGCTGCTTCTTGCGGTACGTGTTGATGTAGGTGTTGGTGAGGATCCGGTACAGCCACGCCTTGAGGTTCGTGCCCGGCCGGTACTGGTGGAAGGAGGCGAACGCCTTCGTGAACGCCTCCTGCACGAGGTCCTCGGCGTCGGCGGGGTTGCGAGTCATGCGCAGGGCCGCGGAGTACAGCTGGTCGAGGTGCTGCAGGGCCTCGGCCTCGAAGCGCAGCCCGCGCTGGACGTCGGTCTCTCCCGCGGGAGCCCTGCTCGTCTCCTCGCTCACGTCGGGCGAGCTTAGTCGCGGCTGCATCAGCGCGCCGGCTGGCGCACCGCTGTGCGCAGCGCTCGACCCGCCGGTCACGGTGTCGAGGGACACCAGCATGGTTCCTCCTCCGCGCGCTGGCGCCACCGGCCGCTCCGGCAGCGCCGCCCGCCCACGGATGAGAACACGCGCCCGGGCCGGGGTTGTTCCGCACTGCCGGACGCTGTTCGACCGGCGGTCAGCGCCCGTCGGCGCCCAGGTCGAGCGGTGGGCCGACGGGCTCGACCAGGCCGGCGTCGTCCTCGCGCACCTGGCCGACGCGCGGGCCCACGGGCACCGCCGTGAAGCGGCCCGGCGGTTCGTGCGTGGCGTCGTGGACGAGCTCGGCCACCTGGTCGGCGCCGGTGGCGGTGGGGTCGAGCCACGACGCCCACACCTGCCGCGGGAGCACCAGCGGCATCCGGTCGTGGACGGCGCGCAGTCCCGGCTCGGCCTCGCGGGTGAGCACCGCGAAGGTCACCAGCCACGGGTCGGGCTCGGCACCGGGCTCGTCGTCCCCCGCGCCGGTCACGCCGTCTTCCAGCGAGCGCGCCACCGGGCCCGCTCCTGGTCCGGCCGCCGGCCGGCGGCGCCACAGCTCGTAGATCCCCGCCAGGGCCATCGTGCCGCCGTCGGCCAGCGTCATCAGGTGCGGCTGCTTGCGGCCCCGTGAGGCGGCCGCGCCACCCGGGGCGCCCGTCGCCGCAGCGCGCCACTCGTACCAGCCCTGCGCCGGCACCAGGCACCGGCGCGCGACCGCGGCGCGGCGGAAGGCGGGGCGCTCGAGCAGCGTCTCGGAGCGGGCGTTGATCATCCGCGCCCCGCCCGTGCCGTCCCGGGACCACGACGGCACCAGGCCCCAGGTCAGCAGCCGCAGCTCGCGAAGCGCCGGCGCACCCTCGTGGGGACGCTCGTCCTCCCGAGGCTGCTCGTCCGGTGGCGCCCGCGTGAGCACCACGGGGTGCCGCTGGGTCGGCGCCGCGTTCCACGTGGGCCGCAGGGCGCCACCGGTCCGGTCGTCATCGACGTCGAGGGCCTCGATGACCTCCTGCGCCCCGGCGCTCGCCGCGTACCTCCCGCACACGGGGCCAGCATGCCCCCCGCGGCGTCGGCGGGGGACCCCCCGCGTGCACCGCGACGACCCCTGCGGTAGGACGTGCACATGAGCATCGTCCGCCGCATCGCCCGCCCGCTCCTGGCCGCCCAGTTCGTGTGGGGCGGAGTCGACCAGCTGCGCAAGCCCGACATCAAGGCCGCGAACGGCGGGCCGATCATCCCCGCGCTGGCGGGGGCCTCGGTCGGCCCGGTGACGCTGCCGACCGACCCCCAGACCCTGGTGCGCATCAACGGGGCGATCATGAGCGGCGCCGGGGGCCTGCTGGCCACCGGCCGCCTGCCCCGGCTCTCCTCCCTGGCGCTGGCGGCGTCCCTGGTGCCGACCACCCTGACCGGTCACCGGTTCTGGGAGGCCTCCGACGACAAGACGCGCCAGCTCCAGTTCGTGCAGGTGCTGAAGAACGCAGGACTGCTCGGCGGGCTGCTCATCGCCGCCGTCGACACCGAGGGCAAGCCGGGTCTGAGCTGGCGCGCCCAGCGCGCGCGCCGCGACGCCTCACGGGCCGCCAAGCTCGTCGCGGCGGACACCCAGCGCACCCGGGGTCGCCGGAAGAACGAGGCGGAGCTGAAGTCGAAGCTGCGGGCCAGCCGTCGCCGCAACACCCTCGCCGCCTGAGGGGCCACCCGCGACGCACCGCCGGGCAGGGGCTCGGGCACCGGCGCGCGAGCCGCGCTGGTGCCCCGGCTCGGCGTCTACGCTCGCCCGGTGAGCACCGCGCCGGACCTGTGGCCGGCGCCGACCCTGGTGCCCGGTGAGCTGCTGGACGCGACCGTGGTGCTGCCCGGCTCCAAGTCGTTGACCAACCGCTACCTCGTCCTCGCCGCGCTGGCCGATGGCCCCTCGGTGATCGCCCGCCCCCTGGTCTCCCGCGACACGGTGCTGATGGCCGAGGCGCTGCGGCGCCTCGGCGCGGTCATCAGCGAGGTCGGCGACGGCAGCTCCGGTACGCCGTGGCGGGTCACCCCCGGTGCGCTGCGCGGCGGTGGTGCCGTGGACTGCGGTCTCGCCGGCACGGTGATGCGCTTCCTCCCCCCCGTCGCGGCCCTCGCCGCGGGCGCCACGTCCTTCGACGGCGACAGCCAGGCCCGCGAGCGCCCGATGGGGCCGGTGCTGCAGGCCCTGACGGCGCTGGGGGCCGACGTGCGCACCGGGGGGGTCCCGGGGCGCCTGCCGTTCACCGTCCACGGCGCGCGAGGCCTGCGCGGCGGGCACGCCCGCGTGGACGCCAGCGGGTCGAGCCAGTTCGTCTCCGCGCTGCTGCTGGCCGCCGCGCGCTTCGAGCGCGGCCTCCTCCTGGAGCACGTGGGCGGGCCGCTGCCCTCGGCGCCGCACGTGGAGATGACCGCGGAGGTGCTCCGCGAGGCGGGCGTGGAGGTCGTCAGCGGCGGTGCGGGGGGCGGTGCGGCGGACGGGACGGCAGAGGGGGCGGGCAGCCGCACCTGGCGGGTCGAGCCGGGCCCGATCGCGGGGATCGACGTCGAGGTCGAGCCCGACCTGTCCAACGCGGCACCGTTCCTCGCGGCCGCGGTGCTCGCCCCCGAGGGCAGCAGGGTCACGGTGCCGGGGTGGCCCCAGCGGACCACCCAGGCCGGGGACGCGCTGCGGGACCTGCTGGACCAGATGGGCGCCGACGTCGACCTCACCCGCGACGGGCTGACCGTGACCAGCACCGGGGAGGTCTACGGCATCGAGGCCGACCTGCACGAGGTCGGGGAGCTGACCCCGGTGCTCACCGCGCTGGCGGCGCTGGCCACCGGTCCCTCGCACCTGTTCGGCGTCAGCCACCTGCGCGGGCACGAGACAGACCGCCTCGCGGGGCTGGCCGCGGAGATCGGCGGGCTCGGGGGCGACGTCACCGAGACCGCCGACGGGCTCCTGGTGCACCCCCGCCCCCTGCGCGGCGGGGTCTTCGGCAGCCGCGCCGACCACCGGATGGCCACCGCGGGGGCCGTGCTGGGCCTGCTCGTGCCCGGGGTGCTGGTGGAGGACGTGGGGTCGACGGGCAAGACGATGCCGGACTTCCCCGGCGCGTGGTCCTCGGCGCTGGGACGCGGGTGAGCCCGGGCCCGGGACCGGTCGTAGGCGCTGGCGCGGGGGGCCGGCCCTGACGGCGGGTCGCGGCTGGGACGAGAGCGACGTGCGGGTGCGCGCGGGCCGCGGGTCGCGGCCGCGCACCAAGGACCGCCCCGCCCACGCCGACGCCGTGACCGGGCGCGTGCTCACCATCGACCGCGGCCGCTTCACCGCCCTGGTGGGCGCGGGCACCGCCGACGAGCGCACCGTGGTCGCGATGAAGGCGCGCGAGCTGGCCCGCTCGGGGCTCGGGGGCATCGCGGTCGGTGACCGGGTGGACCTCGTCGGCGACGTCTCGGGGGGCGTGGACACCCTGGCGCGGGTGGTGCGGGTGCGGACGCGCACCTCGGTGCTGCGGCGCAGCGCCGACGACACCGACCCCGTCGAGCGCGTGGTGGTCGCGAACGCCGACCAGCTCGTGGTGGTGACCTCCGCCGCGGACCCCGAGCCGAACCTGCGCCTGGTCGACCGCTGCCTGGCGGCCGCGTGGGACGCGGGCATCGACGTCGTCGTCGCCCTGACCAAGGCCGACCTCGGCGACCCCGCGCCGGTGGTCGAGGCGTACCGGGCGCTGGCGACCCCGGTGCTCCCGCTGCGGCGCGTGCCCGGCACCGGTGACGGCGCCGGTGGTGCCGGCACCTGGGCCGTGGAGGGCCTCGAGGCGGTGCGCGAGCGCCTGGCCGGGCGCGACAGCGTGCTCGTCGGGGCGTCGGGGGTGGGCAAGTCGACGCTGGTCAACGCCCTGGTGCCCACGGCGCTGCGCGCGGTCGGGGGGGTGAACGCGGTGACGGGGCAGGGGCGGCACACCTCCTCCTCCGCGGTGGCCCTGCGGCTGCCAGCGACCGATGGGGGTGGGGCGTCGGGCGGGTGGGTCACCGACACCCCGGGGGTGCGCAGCTTCGGGCTCGCGCACCTCGACCCCCAGCGCCTGCTCGCCGCCTTCGAGGACCTCGCGCCGGGCGCGGAGGAGTGCCCGCGGGGGTGCACGCACGACGAGAGCGAGTGCGCGCTGGACGCCTGGGTGGCCTCGGGGTCCGCGGGGGACGGCGGGCCGGCCCGGTTGCGCTCGCTGCGCCGCCTGCTGCGCAGCAGGGCCGGGGAGGGCACGGACGGTGACCGGCCGGACCGCGCAGGCTGAGGTCCCCGACCAGCCACCACGTCCCCGACCAGCCACCACACGGGCCCTCACACGGGCACGGAGCCACCGCTGCGCCAGTACCAGCCGCCACCGCGCTGGAGCATCTCGACGTCGACGAGGTAGCGGCGCGCCGTCGCGACGTCCACGCCACCCCCGATGGAGGCCGCCAGCACGGCGTTGACCTCGGCCTCGGTGTAGCGCACACCGGGCTCGAAGGACTGCACGAGGTGGTCGAGGACCACGAGGCGCTTGGCGCGCCGAGCGGGCATCTGCACCACCCGTCCCGCGTCGTCGCGGAACGCCCGCAGGACGCGCTCGTCAGCGCCGACGTCTCGGGGCCCGCTCACCTGCGCACCGTAGGCACGGCCGCCGGGCGAGCGCTACGTTCCCCCCGTGGTCAGCCCCCCGCCTCCTGACCCCTCCCGCTACGACGACGACCTGCGCCTGGCGCTGGCCATCGCGGACGCGGTCGACGAGCTCACCACCGCGCGCTTCCGCGCCGGTGACCTCCGCGTGGAGACGAAGCCGGACCTCACGCCGGTCACCGACGCGGACCGCGCCGCCGAGGCCCTGGTGCGCGCCGAGCTGGGCCGGGTCCGCCCGCACGACGGGGTGCTGGGTGAGGAGATGGCCACCACCACCGGCTCGGGGTCGCGGCAGTGGGTGGTGGACCCCATCGACGGCACGAAGTCCTACGTGCGGGGCGTGCCGGTGTGGGCGACGCTGCTGGCTCTGGTGGACGACGGCGAGCCCGTCGTCGGGGTGGTCTCCGCGCCGGCGCTGCACCGCCGGTGGTGGGCGGCGCGGGGCACGGGGGCGTGGGTGGGCGCCGCGGGCGGATCAGCACCGGACCACGCCGCGCCGACGCGGCTGCGCGTGTCGGCGGTGGCGGACCTGAGCGACGCGTCGCTGTCGTCCTCGGACCTGCCGGAGTGGGAGGCGGCAGGGCTGCTGCGGCAGTTCACGGACCTCACCCGCGCGGTGTGGCGCAGCCGCGGGTACGGCGACTTCTGGTCCTACGTGCTGGTCGCCGAGGGCGTGGTGGACGTCGCCTGCGAACCGGACCTCGCGGTGCACGACATGGCGGCGCTGGCCCCCGTGGTGGGCGAGGCCGGTGGGCGCTTCACCGACCTGCGCGGCGTGGACGGGCCGTTCGGGCGCAGCGCCGTGGCCACCAACGGGCTCCTGCACGCGCAGGTGCTCAGGCGCCTGAGCCCGAGCACCTGAGCACGCGCAGGGCTGGATCGACGGACCGCCGGGCTGTCACACTCTGTTCCCCAGCGGGTCCGCCGCTGGCCCCGTCGCGCACACCGTCGTGCGCCCGTCGAAGGAGACGCCATGGGCAGGATCATCACGCTCGAGCAGGCCGAGGCCGTCCTGACCGCGTGTCGGGCCGAGGCCGTGGAGGTGGGGCAGCCGATGAACATCGCCGTGGTCGACGACGGCGGCAACCTCGTGGCCTTCGCCGCGATGGACGACACCAAGCTGATCGGCAACGAGATCTCGCGGCACAAGGCGCTGACCGCCGTCTACTTCCAGATGGACACCCGTGACCTGGCGCCCCTGGTTCAGCCCGGACAGCCACTGTTCGGCATCGAGTCGACGACGGGCGGCAAGCTCGTGGTCTTCGGTGGCGGGGTGCTGCTGCGGTCTCCGGACGGCGCGGTGGCCGGCGGGGTGGGGGTCAGCGCGGGGTCGGTGGAGGAGGACCACCGCGTGGCCGAGGCCGGACGGCGCGCGTACAGCGGCTGAGCGAACCGGCACGACGAAGGCCCGGGACCAGGGGTCCCGGGCCTTCGCACTCGTAGCGGGGGCAGGATTTGAACCTGCGGCCTCTGGGTTATGAGCCCAGCGAGCTACCGAGCTGCTCCACCCCGCGTCGGTGATCCCTAAGGTACACCACCGACGCAGGGTGGTCTCACCCCCCGGCGCTCGCCTCAGGGTCGGTGGGCGCCGCGGCGGCCTCGGCGGCGATGGCGCGCTCCAGAGCTGCCGAGAGACGCTGCTGCGCCGCGCCGTAGGCGGCGAAGTCACCGTCAGCGAGTGCTGCCTGACCCTCCTCCAGCGCGGTGTTGGCCTCGGCCAGCGCCGCGGCGAGCTCGCCCTCCGCGCCGGTCGGCGGCGCGGGGGCGGGTGGCGGGGTGCCCTCGGCCGGGGGCGTCGTCTCCGTCGGGGCTGGCGTCGTCGGTGGCGTCCCAGCGGCGCCTGCGTCAGGCGTCTCGGCGCCGGAGTTCCCGCCAAAGACCTGGTCGAGCGCCTCGTCGAGGGTCTGGGCGAAGCCGATCCGCCCGCCGAAGCTCACCAGCACCCGCTGCAGCTGGGGCAGCGTCGTATCACCGGTGCTTTGCACGTACACGGGCTGCACGTAGAGCAGGCCCCCGCCGATGGGCAGGGTCAGCAGGTTGCCGTTGATGACCTCCGTCGCCCCGCCGGCGCGCAGGATGTTCAGCTCGGCAGAGACTCGAGGCTCGGCCTCGAAGTTGGTCTGCACCTGACCGGGGCCGGCGACGTTCGCCGTCGGGGGCAGCTGCAGCAGGCGCAGCACCCCGTAGCCCTCCCTCCGCACACCGTCCTCCGACCCGGCGTCGGCGTCGACCGCGAGGAAGCCGGTGAGCGTGTTGCGAGGATCCTCTCCGGGCCGGGTGAACGGGATGTAGCTCGACGTCAGCGAGAAGGCCGGGGCATCCTGCTCGGGCATCTGCAGGGTGGCGTAGTACGGCGGCTGGTCGACCGCACTGGTGCTGGCCTCGACGGTGGGGTCGTTGGGCACCTCCCAGTAGTCGGCGCCACCGAAGAAGGCCTCCGGGGAGGTGACGTGGTATTGGCTGAGCACCGAGCGCTGCACCTTGAACAGGTCCTCGGGGTAGCGCAGGTGGGCCATCAGCTGACCGTCGATCGCGTCCAGAGGCTGTACGGCGCCGGGGAACGCCTGACTCCACGCCCGCAGCACCGGGTCGTCGGTGTCCCACGTGTAGAGGTCCACCGACCCGTCGTAGGCGTTGACCGTGGCCTTCACGGAGTTGCGGATGTAGTTGACCTCGCGCTGCTGCAGGGGCACCACGGCCTGGGACTGCTCGGTCACCGAGTCGGTGGTGGCCCGGTCGAGCGCCTGCCCCTCGGAGTACGGGTAGGCGTTGGAGGTGGTGTACGCGTCGACGATCCACAGCACCTCGCCGTTGACCACGGCGGGGTAGGGGTCGCCGTCGAGGGTGAGGAACGGGGCTACCGCCTCCACGCGGTCGCGGGGGGCTCGGTCGTAGAGGATCTGCGACTCGGTGTTCACCGCGTCGGAGAGCAGGATGTTCTGATCGCGGAACTTGATGGCGTACAACAGCCGGGTGAACAGGCCCCCGACGCTGGGGCCGCCGTCCGCCTGGTACGTGTTGCGGATCTCCGCCCCCTCGCTGGGGTAGTCGATCTCCACCTCCCTGGTGTCATCGGGCGCGCCGACGATGGAGAAGTCCGGCGACTCCTCGCCGAAGTAGATGCGCTGCTCGTACTCCCCCAAGATGCCGGTGGAGGGGATGCCCGACTCGATGAACTCCGGGTTGCCCTCGTCGCTGCGCTGGTTACCCGCGGCCGCCACGACCCCGAAGCCGTGCGTGTAGGCGATGTGGCGGTTGAACCAGTTGTCCGCAGGCAGACGGCTCTGCTCGAGCTCGCGCACGGCGATCACGGTGTCCTGGCTCTCGCCGCTCGGCAGTGCGTAGCGGTCGACGTCGAGGGCGTCGGGGAAGGCGTAGTAGCCGCGGTTCTGCTCGAGCTGCTGGAACGCGGGGCCGACGATGGAGGGGTCGAGGATGCGGATGCTCGCCGCGGTCTGGGCCTCGTCCGCGAGGGCGTTCACGGCGCCGGCCGCCTGGGGCGTGTAGGGGATCGTATCGACGTCGTCGAGCCCGAAGGCCGCCGTCGTCGCCGCGATGTTGCGCTCGATGTACGGCGCCTCCCGGCTGGCCTGGCTGGGCTGCACCTGGAAGCGCTGGATCACCGCGGGCACCACCCCGCCGGCGACGATGGCCACGACGACGAGCAGCGCGATGCCGCCGAGGGGGATGCGCCAGTTGCCCGTGATGATCGTGGAGAAGAACAGTGCGGCCACCACCACCGCGATGATCGCCAGGATGAAGCGCGCGGGGATGCCGGCGGTGATGTCGGTGTACCCGGCGATCTCGCGGAACCCGGTGCCCTGGATGAGGCGGGAGTACCTCTCGAGGAAGTACGAGCCCGCCTGCAGCAGGGCCAGCAGCCCGGCGAGGACGGCCAGCTGGATGCGCGCGGCTCGCGTGGTGCGCGAACCCGGACCCTGCAGGCGGAGCCCGCCGTAGAGGTAGTGCGTGGCAGCCGCGGCGATGAGGGAGAGCACGAGGACGGCGGTGAGGAAGCCGAGCACGAAGCGCAGCAGCGGCAGGGTGAAGACGTAGAAGCCGATGTCGACGCTGAACTCGGGGTCGGCCACGCCGAACGGCTGGGCGTTGATGCCGAGCAGCACCGTCTGCCACTGCCCGGCCGCGGATGACCCGGCGAACAGGCCCAGCAGGACGGGCAGCGCGACGATCACCACGCGGCGCAGCGGCTCGAGGCTCTCGCGGTAGCGGTCGAGGTTCTGCGCCTCCTGCGAGACGGGCGCGTAGACCGGGCGCGTGCGGTACGCCAGCGACAGGCTCACCGCCACGGCGGCGCCCATCAGGGCGGCGCCGATCAGGAAGAGCAGGCCTTGGGTGAGCAGGCGCGTGGTGTAGACCCGCGTGAAGTCGAGCTGCTGGAACCAGAGGAAGTCGGTGTAGACCTCCGAGGCCAGGCTGATGGCGAGCAGGGCGCCGCCGGCGACGAGCGCGGTGGGCAGCAGCGCCCCGCGGCGACGGGGACCGGCGGCTGCGCCGCGCGCCGGTCGGGCGGGGCGGGGCGGTGGGGCGGCAGAGCTCACAGGGTCACCCGGGTTCGCAGGGGGCGGCTTCGCGGGGGGCGGCGAAGGTCAACAGTTGGTCAAGGATAGGTCGCCCCCGTCGTGCGCGGGCACGTGGGCAGGCCGTCGCGCTCACCGCGCCCGAGCGCCTCGACGGCCGCGCGCGCCTCCGCGAGCGTCGACACGCCGAGCACCAGCAGCCCGTCGGGCTCGGTGCCGACGACCTCACCGCAGTTGGCGGTCGGCGCGAGGAAGGCCGAGGCCCCGGCATCGGCGGCCGCCGCCATCTTCTGCTCCATCCCCCCGATGCCACCGACCGCCCCCGTGCTGTCGATCGTGCCGGTCCCGGCGATCACCAGGCCACCGGTCATCGGCCCGGGGGTGAGCCGGTCCACGATCCCGAGGGCGAACAGCAGCCCGGCGCTGGGACCACCGATCCGGTCGACCTCGATGTCGACCTGCACGGGGAGCTCGGCGTCGTCGACGTCCACGTCGACGCTGATGCCGAGCTGGACCCTGCCCACCGGGTCAGCGGGATCAGCTGGGTCGTCGGGCGAGGCGGGCGCGGGCGCCGTCACGACGGGGACGTCGGTGGCCGCGCCGTCGCGCAGCACCCGCACCACCACGGTGCGGCCGGGCTCACCGGCGTCCAGGGCGGCCCGCAGCGCCGGCAGGTCGGTCGCCGGCACACCGTCCACGGCCCGGACGACGTCACCGGCCAGGAGCAGCCCCGCTGACGGTGACCCGGCGGGGGTCGCCGCCACCGTCAGGGTCGTGGGCACCTGGTAGCCGAGCTCGGTGAGCGCCGCCACGGTGGCGCTGTCCTGGGAGGCGGTCATGTCGCGGGCGTCGCGGGCCTCCTCCTCCTCGGCGGTCGCCCCCGTCGGGTACACCAGCTCCACGGGCACGGCGACGCGGTCGGGGTGCAGCCAGGCGACGAGCACCGAGACCAGGTCGACGGGGCTGCCCGGGCCCCCGGCGACGCGCACGGTGGTCAGGTCGAGCGAGCCGGTGGTGGGGTAGGTGACGGCACCGGTGATGGTGATGAGGTCGGTCCCGTCGACCTGGCCGAGGGTGTCGTAGACGGGTCCGGGCCGCTCGACCACGTAGGGCACGGGCAGCAGCGCCGCTGCGCAGCCCACGGCGACGGCGCCGAGCGCTGCCACCCACCCGGCGACGAGCCGCGGCGAGGCGTGCGGGGCGGCGCCGGTGGTCTCGTGATCCCCGTCGAGCGTCAGGCCCCCAGCGGGTGCCGCGGCCCCCGGGGGTGCCTGGGCCGGCGTGGGTGCCGGAACGGGCGCTGTGGACACGGCACCTCCGGGTCGGGACGACTGGGCGGCGCCGGGGCGAGGTGGTGGGTCGGTGACCCCGCTCCGGGCGTCGTACGGTGGGCGACAGCCCACCGGAGGCCGGAAGACCCGGACGCGCGCTCGAGCGCCATCATGACCGAGACGTGCGACGACGCCGCCGCCGACCTCGCCCGCCGAGCCACCCGCAGGAGCCGCAGTGCCCGACCAGCCCGAGACCCCCGACGTCCCCGACGGCCCCGAGCGCGCTGACCGCCCCGAGGACGCTGACGGCGCAGACGGCCCGGCTGGCGCCGGCGACCCGCCCTCACCGCCGGACCCGCTCGCCCAGCTGTTCGAGCAGCTGGGCGGCCTGACCGGTGGCGCGGGCCCGCTGGGCGCCGGTCCTCCCGGAGGCCCCGGGTCCTTCGCGGGACTCGGAGGGCTGGGGGGCCTCGGCGGGCTGGGGGGCCTCGGCGCCCTCGGGGGTCCCGGGGGCATCGACCCCGCCGCCCTGTTCGAGAAGCTCTCCAGCGACCCCGGCGCGATGGCCCAGGTGATGGCCTCCGTCCAGCAGCTCCTCGCCGGCTCCGGTGACGGCCCCGTCAACTGGCAGATCGCCCACGACCTGGCCCGCCAGGCCGCGGTGGCGGGGGGAGACCCGAGCCCCGGCGAGCGCGCCCGGCGCGACGTCGTCGAGGCGCTGCACCTCGCCGACCTGTGGCTCGACGCCGCCACCGACCTCGCGGCACCGCCGGCGCGCGCCGCCGCGTGGTCGCGCTCGGAGTGGGTGGAGGCGACCCTGCCGACCTGGAAGCGCCTGGTGGAACCGGTCGCGACGTCCGTGGCGACAGCGGTCGCCGACGCCATGGCGCAGCAGGCTCCCCCGGAGATGCGCGCGATGATGGCCGGCGCCGCGGGCCTCATGCGCTCCGTCGGCGGGTCGGTCTTCGGCATGCAGCTCGGCCAGGCCGTCGGGGGCCTCGCCCGCGAAGTGGTCTCCGCCACCGACATCGGCCTGCCGCTGACCGACGGCTCGACCACCGCGCTGCTGCCCGCCAACGTCGACGCCTTCGCCGAGGGCCTGTCGGTGCCGGTGGACGAGGTCCGCCTCTACCTGGCGGTGCGCGAGGCGGCGCACGCCCGGCTCTTCGCCCGGGTGCCGTGGCTCAGCGCGCACCTGATCGGGGCCGTCGAGCAGTACGCGCGGGGCATCGTCATCGACACCGCCCGCATCGAGGACGCCGTCGCCCAGGTCGACCCCAGCGACCCCCAGGCCCTGCAGGCGGCGCTGTCCTCGGGCATGTTCGAGCCCGAGCGCACCCCCGCGCAGGAGGTGGCCCTGGTCCGGCTGGAGACCGCGCTGGCCCTCGTGGAGGGCTGGGTCGACGAGGTCGTGCACGCCGCCGCCGGCTCCCACCTGCCCCACGCCTCCGCCCTGCGGGAGGCGGTGCGCCGCCGCCGCGCCGCCGGTGGCCCCGCCGAGCAGGCCCTCACGTCACTGGTCGGCCTCGAGCTGCGCCCGCGGCGGCTGCGCGACGCCGCCCGCTTGTTCTCCGTCATCGCCCAGGTCGGCGGCGCGCAGGCCCGCGACGCCGTGTGGGTGCACCCCGACCTGCTGCCCACCTCCGCAGACCTCGACACCCCCGAGGGCTACACCGAGCGCCGTCGTGCCGCCGAGAGCGCCACGCAGGACGTGGACGCGGAGCTGGCGCGGATGCTCGACGGCGAGGGCGACCAGCCGGCCGGGCGGTGACGGCAGCGACCCAGCCGACCGCGGCGGCCCGGATGACCCCCGCGACCGCTGCGGCCCCGGTGACCTCTCCGACCGCGAGGGCCCACGCGGACGCCGTCGCCGTGCTCAGTGCGTGGGCACCGCCGGACGCCGGGCAGCTGACGCTGCGCTCGCGCTACGTGCAGCACCTCGCGGCCCACCCCGACGCCCTGGACCGCGGCGGCCCGCCCGCGCACCTGACCGCGTCGTGCCTGGTGCTCGACGAGGCCGGTGAGCACGTGCTGCTGGTCCTGCACCGCCGCGGCCGGTTCTGGGTGCAGCCCGGCGGTCACGTCGAGGCCGGCGACGCGACGCTGGCGGCCGCTGCCCTGCGCGAGGCCCGGGAGGAGACGGGGGTCGACGTCGTCCTGCGCGGAGGCGGTGCGCCGGCGGACCTGCACCACCACGAGCTGAGCGCCGCCTTCGGGCGCTGCCGAGCACACCTGGACGTCGCCTTCCTCGCCACGGCTGACCGCAACGCGGTGCCGGCGGTCAGCGCCGAGAGCAGCGACGTCGCGTGGTGGCCGCTCGACGGGTTGCCCGCGGGCGTCGTCGCAGACCTGCCCCCGCGGCTGCACCGTGCCGCCGCCTCCGCGTCAGGCGCGGCAGCGGCTCAGACCTCCTGCTCCACGACCGGCGCCGGCTCCTCGCGCCGCTCGGCGTCGGCGGAGCCCTCCAGGTAGCCGCGCGCCCGCTCGGTGCGGGGGTATCCCGAGACCAGGGCCCAGAAGCGCTCCCCGTGCGTGGGTTCGACGAGGTGCGCCAGCTCGTGCACCAGCACGTAGTCCACGACCCACGAGGGCATCCCCCACAGCCGGCGGGAGAGGCGGATCGAGCCGTCCGCCGGAGAGGTGGACCCCCAGCGCGTGCTCTGGTTGGCCACCCACCGCACGCTGGTGGGCTTGACCAGCCCCTCGAAGTACCGCGCGGCGAGCTGCTCGGCGCGGCGGGCCAGGGCGGTGTCATCGGGTCGGCGGCGGTCCTCCTGGGCCCGCACCCGCGAGGTCATGCGCATCACCCAGTCGCGCTCCTCCTCCCCCGACAGGGACGCGGGCACGCACACCACGAGCACCCCGCCCTCGCGGAACGCCGTGACCGTGCGCTGGCGCCGCGTGCTGCGGCGC
Source organism: uncultured Quadrisphaera sp. (assembly GCA_964242735.1). Lineage (GTDB taxonomy): Bacteria > Actinomycetota > Actinomycetes > Actinomycetales > Quadrisphaeraceae > CADCUY01. Next base: position 89,821 of record CAXTAK010000012.1, read on the forward strand.
ACCTCGACGTCGTCGTCGTCCACCGCCCGTCCGGCTCCCACCGTGGTCACGCTAGCGGCCGGAGCGGTCACAGGACAGGCGCAGCCGGCGCTGCGACCGCTCCGCACCCGTTCGGCAGCACCACCCCGAGGCGTACCGGCCACCGCCGTCCTCGAGCCGCCACCTCGCCTTGACCAGGGCTGGTGCAGTGCTTACCGTTGCAGTGTCGAGGCTCTCCGGGCCTCAGGGTGTTCCGTAGGGGAAGACGGGACGCCCGGCCCGGGGAGCCTCGACCACGTCCGGTCTCGGAGCGGGCGGCCCGGTGTCCCCGGCGGGACGGCGCAGGTCGGCGCGGGCGTCGGTCGGCAGCAGCCGCTGGTGTCCTGTGGACGGCACCGGCGGCGGCGCGGAGTGCCCTGGCACGCTGGCACGGTGCTCCTCCAGCTGCGACCCGGACTCCTGCGGGCCTCCCGAGGAGACGGGCGGCTTCAGCTCGGAGCGGGACCGGGGAGGTCGGTGCTGCTCACCGGGGTCGACCGCGGCGACGAGCAGGTGCTCGCCCTCCTCGACGGCACCCTGGACCTGCCCGGGGTCCTCGCCCGCGCCTCCGCCCTCGCGGTGCCAGAGGCCCGTGCCCGCCACCTCGTGCGGGTCCTGGTCGCCGCGGGCGTGCTCAGCTCCCACCCCTCCCCCGCCGCCGGGACGCGCCCCCCGCGCCGCACCCCCGGGGAGCAGCGGGCGCTGGTGCCCGACGCCCAGCTGCTGTCCCTGGTGCACTCGAGCGGGCAGGGGTGGGGGGTGCTGGCCGCCCGCTGGCGCTCCACGGCCGTGGTCGTCGGCGCGTCGCGCACCGGGCTCGCGGTGGCCCTGGGCCTGGCGGGCGCCGGGGTGGGCAGGGTCCTGGTCCGCGACGACGTCCCGGTCGGCCCCGACGACGTCGGCCCCGGGGGGTACGGCGTGGACGACGTCGGGCGCCGCCGCGGTGAGCGGGCCGCGGCGCTGGTGCGAGCGCGGTGCCCCCTGGTGCTGACGGAACCCGTGGCGCCACCGGTGACGGCGCCGGCGGAGGGCAGCGGCGGAGCCGACGTGGTGGTCCTGGTGGCGGCGGGCGCCGTCGACGCCGCCACCGGTGACGCGCTGGTGCGCGAGTCGGTGCCGCACCTGGCGGTGCTGTGGCGCGAGGGCGACACCGTGGTCGGCCCCCTCGTGCGCCCCGGCACCTCGGCGTGCCTGCGCTGCCTGGACCACCACCGCACCGACCGCGACCCGGAGTGGCCGCAGGTGGCGGCGCAGCTGGCGCGCACGCCGCCCGGCAGCCGCGATCGACCCGAGGAGACCGCGCTGGCCGCGCTCACCGCCGCCCTGGCCGTGGTGCAGGCCCTCGCGCAGATCGACGGCGTCCCCGAGCCCGCCGCGCTGGGGGCGACGCTGGAGACGTCCCTGCCGGAGGGGTCGGTCGCCGTGCGGCCCTGGCCACCTCACCCCCGGTGCGGGTGCACGTGGGACGGCGGCGCGCTCGACGCGTGGGCGGCCGACTCCAGAGGTGGCCCGCCTCACGCGCCGACCGGGGCGACGTCCGGCGAGCACGAGGGATGATGAGCGCGTGAGCGACATCCCCCGCGGTGGACTCGGCCGCGGACTGCGGCTCGCCAGCCTGCCCGTCTCCCTCGCCGGCCGACAGGCGCTGGGCTTCGGGCGCCGACTGGGCGGCGCCTCCGCCGAGGACGTCGCCGCGTCGGTGCAGGCCGCCACCGCCGAGCAGCTGTTCGCCGTCCTGGGGCGCCTGAAGGGCGGGGCGATGAAGTTCGGGCAGTCCCTCAGCGTCTTCGAGGCGGCCCTGCCCGAGGAGATCGCCGGCCCGTACCGCGAGCAGCTGACCAAGCTGCAGGAGGGCGCACCCCCGATGCCCGCCTCGGCGGTGCACGCGGTGCTCGCCGGGCAGCTGGGACGCGACTGGCGCGGGCGCTTCACCCGCTTCGACGACGCGCCGGTCGCCGCCGCCTCGGTGGGGCAGGTGCACCGGGCGGTGTGGGAGGACGGGCGCGACGTCGCGGTGAAGGTGCAGTACCCCGGGGCTGGGGCCGCGCTGGTCAGCGACCTCAACCAGGTGGCGCGGGTGGTCAAGCTCAGCGCCGGGTGGATCCCGGGGCTGGACATCGGGCCGGTGCTCGACGAGCTGAAGGAGCGGGTCGCCGAGGAGGTCGACTACCTCTACGAGGCGGAGGCGCAGTCCGGCTTCGCCAGCGCCTACGCCGGTGACAGCGGCGTGGCCGTGCCGGCGGTGGTGGAGGCCTCCGGGAAGGTCCTGGTCAGCGAGTGGCTCGAGGGGGTGCCGATGGCGCGGCTGATCGCCGACGGCACCCCGGAGCAGCGCGACGCCCTGGCGGCCTCGTACCTGGAGTTCCTGCTGGAGAGCCCGGCGCGCGCGGGTCTGCTGCACGCCGACCCCCACCCGGGCAACTTCCGCCTCACCCCCGACGGGCGCTTCGGGGTGCTGGACTACGGCGCGGTCACGCGGCTGCCCGAGGGGATGCCGGTGGCCATCGGGCGGCTGCTGTCCCTGGCCGTGGACGGCGACGAGGAGGGCGTGGTCGACGGGCTGCGCGCCGAGGGCTTCATCAAGGACAGCATCGACATCGACGCCGCGGACCTGCTCGACTACCTCGACCCCTTCATCGACATCCTGCGCCACGAGGAGTTCACCTTCGACCGCGCGTGGCTGCAGTCGATGTTCACCCACGTCAGCGACTCGAAGCGCCCGGAGTGGTGGGTCTCGCTGAAGCTGAACCTGCCGCGGGAGTACGTGATGATCTGGCGGGTGTGGCTGGGGGGCGTCGGCGTGCTCTCCCAGATCGGGGGCACCGTGCCGGCGTACCGGTTGCTCGAGGAGCACCTGCCGGGGTTCGCGCTGGACTGAGGGCGCACTGGCGCGATGCTCGACGGCTGCGTGGGCACGGGGCGCCGCAGTGCTTCGACGACCGGCGACACCACGGCCTCGCGCGGTGCAGCACCGGGCGCAGGCCCCGGTGCGGCGTTCCACCCCCGCCCCACACCGCTCGGTGCGTGGGTGCGCCGAGAGGATCAGAACCCTGCACCACCACGGGACACGCCGGGGCAGCACCGACCAGCGACGGCGTGTCGGTCCTGCGTGCAGGGTCCTGGTCCGCGCGGCGCTCCGAGACGCGCCCGTGGTCGTCGGCGGCATCAGGGTCCTGCGAGGCGCCAAGCCCCGGTGTGGGGTCGCCCGCAGCGGGTGCAGCGGGCCAGCAGCAGCCCGGAGACCGGCCCACCGCGCCCCTCCGGCACGGCCACCGCGCGGCGGGGGCCGTCCGACAGGTCGACCACGAGCTCGGCGGAGTCCGGTGGGCAGCTGCACCCGGCCGGCGCGACAGTCTCGGGAGGAGGCCGCGGTGTCGTCGGGGCGCCGGCCCGAGCGGGTGCGGCGGGCGGTTGCGGCGCGGCGGGTGCAGGGCGCAGCGACGCCGCTCCCACGCACACCTCCCGCTCCTCGTCACCGCCGCCCACCAGCACGAACCCGGCCCACCGCCCGGCGCCGTCCCGCGTCCAGGACACCAGCCGGCCCGGCACCCACGCGCCGTCGAGCAGCACCTCGCAGGCCCTCACCCCGTGCTCATCGGCACGGGCCGGCGGCACCTGACGGACAGCGCCACTCAGCCCTCCGCGGCACGGGCCCTCGCGGTGACGGTGATCGGCACGCCCCCCGCCCACTCGTCCACCACCCTCGGCACCACCGCCGGGCTCACGACCGCGCTGAGCACCACCTGGGCGGTCACCCCGTCGGAGGTGCCGGTCATTCCCGAGACGGTCAGGGCGTCGAAGCGACGCGCAGCGCCGACGGACCCCAGGTGGGCCTCGACGCTCGACCGGACGGAGTCGTCGGTCAGCGGCACCACCACGGCCCCGGCATCCAGAGCGGCCCCTCCCGCGGCGCCCAGTCCACGCTCGAAGTACACGTCGACCGCGAGGGCGTCAGCGGCGTCCAGGGCCGCGGCGTCCGCGAGGGCGAACAACCGCTGCCGCTCGGTCTGCACGCCGGCGACGGCGACGACGACGGCCAGCAGCACCGCGAGCACCACGAAGTAGCCGAGGACGAGGATGGTGATGCGCCCCTCGTCACCCACCAGGCGCCCGCCCCCGTCCGGTCGGTGCACCCTCACGGGACCGGCGTCCGGACGGCGAACCGGTCCACCACCGCCGCGGACTCCCCCGTGACCGGCACGGTCGCCGGCACGACTCCTCCGAGCAGCCCGGACAGCCCTGCCAGTCCCGGCAGGGGGACGGCGTAGTCGACGACGACCTCGATGAGCGTGCCGGGCGCACCGCACGGATCGCTCTCGCAGTCCATCCGCACCGCCGCGGCCGCCTCGCGGGGGTCGACGTCGAAGCCCTGGTCCCGCAGTGCGAGCAGCACCGAGGCGTGCGCTCGCACCGCGCCGCTCGCAGGGTCGGGCGCCGAGGCGGCGGCGCGCGCGGCAGCCCTGGCGGCGGCGTCGACGGCGAAGGCACCGGCCTGCACGCGGGAGACCACCACGACCAGGTGCAGCAGCGGCAGCAGCATCACCAGGCCCACGACGACCAGCTCCACGAGAGCGCTGCCCGCGTCCCTCACCCTCGACCGCCCGGCACGGCTGGTGACACGGGCGGGGGTGGCGGCGCGGGCGCCGGAAGCGCGCCGTGCCCGTGGACGGTCACGGTCGCCGCGGTGCCCAGCAGGCCCACCACGGGGAGCGGGGCCTCCGCGGTGACCTCCACGGCGGACACCCCGGCGACGTCGACCACGGTGGCGCTCACGGACCGCGCGTAGCGCGGCGACAGCGCGCCGGTGATCAGCTCTCGGGCTCGCGCCGCCCCGTCCTGCGGGGTGCGGTCGGCGAGCGCCCCGTAGCGGGCCCCCTCGGCGACGCAGTCGACCAGCACCGTGCGCACGTGCAGGGCGTAGGCGAGCTGCAGCAGGGCGGCGAACACCAGGGTGACCAGCGCGGCGACCGCGACGAACTCGGGCAGCGCAGCTCCGGACTCCCCCCGGAGCGGGTGCCGGTGCGGCCCCCTCACGGCTCAGCGGCCCTGGACGTCGTTCATGGCGTCGGTGAACATCTGCGTCAGGGCCGTGTCGGCGACCGCCCACAGGCCCAGCACCAGCCCGGCGGTCATCAGGGTCACCAGGACCCACCCGGGCACGTCGCCGCGGTCCCCGGCGTCGGCCGGAGCGTCCCGCTCGGGTCGCGGTCCGGCGGAGCCGTCGGCACGCTCACCGTCGGCTCCTCCGCTCGCACCACGGGTCAGGGCACCACGGGTCATCGTCATCGGGGGTCGTCCTCTCGTCGGGTCACGCAGGGCTGTCGGGTCGCGCAGGGCTCGGTCGTCCTCCGCGGCTGGGTCGTCAGAAGGCTCCGGACAGCACCGCGAAGCCGGGGAAGACGGCGAAGAGCACCGTCACCGGGAGGACGAGGAAGACGACGGGGATCATCATCTGGATCTCCTTCTTTCCCCCGGCCTCCATCAACTGGCGCCGCGACAGCTCCCGCACGTCCTGGGCCTGCGCCCGCAGGACGTCGGCCAGGGGAGTGCCGCGATCGAGAGCGATCGCCAGACCGTCGACGAAGCGCCCCAGCGCGGGCACCGCCGTCCTCGTCGCGAGACCCTCCAGCGCCTGCACCAGCGGAGCCCCGGCACGGGCGTCGGCCAGGGTGCGCCGGAGCTCACCGGCCAGCTCCCCGCTGCTGCTCGAGGCCACGCGGTCCAGGGCACCGACCGCGCCCTCCCCGGCAGCCACCGACAGGGCGAGCAGCTCCGCGACCGTGGGGAACTCCGCCACGATGCGCTCGCTCCGGCGGGCGACCGCCATCCCGAGCCACCAGTCGCGCACCAGCACGCCGCCCAGCCCGGCGAGCACCACCAGGCCGGCCAGCGGGAGCACCGGCGCCCCGCGGGCGAGCGCCAGCACCGTCGCGGCGCCCAGGCCGACGAGGATCCCCGCGATGCCGCACACGACCTGCTCGGCGCGGAACTGCTCGGCGGAGCGGTCGCTCCCCGCCTGGCGCAGGCGTCGCACCACGCTGTCGCTGCCACCCGCGAGCCGGTCGAGGACACCGAGCGCCGCTGTCCCGTCAGCGGTGACGGGGCGCAGCAGCCGCAGCAGCAAGCGCCACCCGCTCTCCCCCACCGCCGGCGCGAGGAGCAGGCGCGAGGCGCGAGGGGCGTCGCGCAGGTGGGGCGCGAGCCGGTCGGCCACGCTCGTGCGGCGCCACTGCGGCACGCGCGAGACCGCGAGCGCAGCCCCGAGGCCGGCCACCAGCCCCAGGAGCATGCCCGTGCCGTCCAGGACACCGGCGCCCGGCACCACAGCGCCACCTGGCACCAGGACGGCCGGGAGCACGGCTCGCGGCGCGTGCAGGCCGCTCACCGCAGCACCCGCCGCTCCTCGGGGAGTCGCCCGAGCCGCAGCATCAGGCGGTAGGCGACGACGCTGAGCACGGCGCCCACGACCAGGACCACCACACCGGCGCCGCTGTCGTACGCGGCGACCGCCTCGGGTCGGGTGGTGAGCATCGCGAGGACCAGCCACGGCGCCGCCACCGCGAGGCGCGCGCCGTGGACGGTCCAGCTCTGGCGGGCGGACAGCTCCGCGCGGGTGCGGGCGTCGTCGCGCAGGAACGTCGAGAGGGTGCGCAGGAGGCGCCCGAGGTCGCTGCCCCCCACCTCGCGGGTCAGGCGCAGCGACTCCACCACGCGATCACCGACGGGGTCGGCGAGGCGCTCCTCGAGGGCGTCGAGGCAGGCCACGAAGCGCCCCGTGGCCCGGTGGTCGTCGGCGAAGGCGGCGAATGCCGGTCGCAGCTCCGCCGGACCCCGCTGCCCCAGAGCGGCCAGGGCCTCGGGGAGGGACAGCCCGGCGCGCACCCCGGAGGCGAGGTTGTCGACCACCTCGGGCCACAGCTCGCGCACGTGGGCGCGCCGCGAGGAGGCGCGCGAGCGCACCAGCGCCACCGGGGCCGCCGCGGCGATCACGGCGAAGCACACCGCGACGGGTGCGGCGCCGCTGACGGCGAGGACGCCCGAACCGACCACCACCGCGACCACCGCGCACGCCACGGCCAGCATCGCGGGCGACAACCCGTGGACCCCGGCTGCGCTCAGGTCCTCGCGCAGCACCGCCGCCCAGCCCGGACGCCGCGGTGCCCGCGGCCGTCCTGCCCGAGGCCAGCACGCCCACCAGCAGCAGAACAGCCCCGTGCCCAGCACGAGCCCGAGCCCGGCCCCCGTCCCCGGCGCCACCTCAGGGCCCCGGGTGTCGCAGGAGGGCGTGGACGTCGATGCCCGCCTGCGCGAAGCGGTCCTCGTGGGGGGGAAACCCTCCAGCGCGCACCAGGGTCCCGCCGGTGGTGGTGAACAGGTCGGCGACCTCGACCACGTCACCCTCGACCCGCCCGGGCACGGCGAGGACCTCCCGCACCCGCCGTCGCCCGTCCGCGGCCAGCGCCGTGTGGACCACCAGGTCCACGGAGGCGGCCACGGTGGGCACCACGAAGCGGGCACCGACGTTCTGCCCGGCCAGCAGGGGCAGGGTGCACAGCTTCGTGATCGCCTCGCGGGCGCTGTTGGCGTGCACGCTCGCCATGCCCGGCAACCCGCTGTTCAAGGCGATCAGCAGGTCCAGGCTCTCCTCCTGACGGACCTCCCCGACGATGATCCGGTCCGGTCGCATCCGCAGCGCCTCCTTGACCAGGCGCCGCAGGGGGATCTCCCCGGTGCCCTCGAGGCTCGGCTGACGGCACTGCAGGCTGACGACGTCACGGACGGGGATCTTCAACTCGAAGACCTCCTCGCAGCTCACCACGCGCTGGCGCGGCGGGACCGCGCCGGCCAGGCAGTTGAGCAGGGTGGTCTTGCCCGCTTGGGTGCCACCGCTGACGATCACGTTCAAGCCGGCCGCCACGGCGGCGTCGAGGAACGCCGCGCACTGCGCGGTGAGGGTCCCCAAGCTCACCAGGTCGTCCAGGCGCGAGGCCCGCACGACGAACTTGCGGACGTTGACCGCCCAGTGCCTGCGCGTCACGTCGGGGATGACCACGTGCAGACGACTGCCGTCGTCGAGCACGGCGTCGACGAAGGGACTGGACAGGTCCACCCGTCGGCCGGTGCCCCTCAGCATCCGCTCGACGAGCTCGGCGACCTCCTCGGCGGTGAGGATCGTCGTGGTCAGCTCCGAGACCCCTCCGCGGGCCACGAAGACCTTCCCCGGCTCGTTGATCCACAGCTCCTCGACGTCCGGGTCGTCGAGGTAGCGCTGCAGCGGCCCCAGACCCGCGACGGCGTCCAGCACCGCCTTCTCCACGTCGCCGGGGTCACCCAGCGGGGGCAGGAGACCATCGAGGGAGCGCTCGACGTAGTCGGCGATGACCTCCAGGACCGCGCCGCGGACGTCGGCGAGGTCGCGCGCGGGATCCAGGGACCGGCGGCGGACGAGCTCGCGCACCTCGTCCTCGACGATCCGGACGGCGCTGAGCGCCGGGGTCACCGCGGCGGGTGCGCGGTCTGCGGTGGTGCTCACGGTCGCCTCCTCTCGCCGTGGTCGGCAGGTGCTCAGCGGCGACAGTAGGAGTGCGGCGACCCGGCGGAGCGCCACCTGTGGACGGTCGGGGACCCACGGGGTGGGCGTGGACCCGATCGGCGCACCCGGGGTGCTCACCGGTGACCGCCGCGGGGCGCACCGTCATGCGCAGCGGAGTTGTCCACAGCCCACTGCTGCGTGGCGGGGCGGTGTCAGGGCACCTGCCCATGCTGGCGCGGTGCACCTGGAGCTGGCCCTCGACCCCGGCGACGGCAGCCCACCGCTCGACGTCGTGGTGCAGGCCCGGACCGGCACGCGGCTGCACGCGGTGCACGACCAGCTGACCGCACTCCTGCCCTCCGCCGCGACCCGGTCCGGTCCGGTCACCTGGTCTGTGGGCGCCTCGGCGCTGCCCGGGACGGCCGTCCTCGGCGTACCGCCCCTCGTGCGCGCGGCGGTGCTCAAGGTCGCCGGCGCCGGCGCAGGGACGGGTGCCGGCACGCGCACCGATGGCTCCGGCGGTGTCCGCCGCGCCCCGCTCGAGGTGTGCGTGGCGTGGGGCCCGGCGGCCGGCACCACGCACCCGCTCCCCCTGGGGGAGCACGTCGTGGGGCGCGGTGCCGTGGCGGGTGTGGTCCTGCAGGACCCCGAGGTCTCCCGTGCGCACGCCGCCCTGGAGGTCTCGGCCCGGGGCGTGCGCGTGCGCGACCTGGGCTCCTCGAACGGCACGCGCCTCAGAGACCCCCGCGGTGGCGGGGACGTCGGTGGCGGGGACGTCGGCGAGGCGTGGCGGGAGCTGCCGCCCGGCACCGACCTGCTCGTGGGCGCCAGCGCCCTGCGCCTGCGGACGGGCGCCGAGGACGCCGCCGACCCAGGTGCCGCCGTGACCGCCACCGGTGATGGTCACCTGCACGTGAGCAGGTCGCCGCGGTCCCCGGCGGTGCGCCCCGTCCTGGACCTCGAGCTGCCCGAGGAGCCCCGCGCGCCGGAGCCCGCACGGGTCTCGGTGCTCGCCGTGGTGCTCCCGATCGGCCTGTCGGTGGTGATGGCGGTGGTGTGGTCGCCGATGGCGCTGCTCTTCGGACTGGCGGCACCCGTGATCACTCTCGGCACCGCCTGGGGTGACCGGCGCGCCCAGCGGGCGCAGCACGCGCGCGCCCTCGAGGCCCACCGCCTCCGGTGCACGCGCCTGCGGGCCGCTGCGGCGGCCGGCGTCGTGGAGGACCGCGCTGCGCTGTCGGCCCTGGGGCCCGACGTGGGCGAGGTCGTCACGGCCGCGACGACGCTCGGGCGCCGGCTCTGGGAGCGCGGCCGCGACGACGACCAGCTGGTGCTGCGCCTCGGGCGGGGCGCCGTGCCCTCGACCGTGCGCCTGCGGGACGCCGGGGAGAGGAGCGGTGCCAGCCCCCACCCGGGTGCGGTCACCACGCACCAGGACGCCCCGGTGCTCCTCGCGCTGCCCGAGGTGGGGGTCCTCGGGATCAGCGGCCCGACCGCCGCCCGGCTCGGCCTGGTCACGTCCCTGCTGGTGCAGGTGGCTGTCCTGCACTCACCGCGTGACGTGCGGGTGGTGGTGCTGCACGGCAGCGGCGCAGCCCCGGCGGGGTCCTGGGAGTGGGTCGGGCTGCTGCCCCACCACGCGGTCGGCGGCGCACCGGGCACGGGCACGGGCACGCCACCTCCCGGTGCTGCGGGCGCCGCCGAGCTGCTGGAGGAGGTGCGGCGTCGTGAGGTCGCCGCCGAGCGGGGAGCCGGGACGGGCCACGCGGGTGCACCGAGCGACGGTGCCGGTGAGCCGGTGGTCGTGGTGGTCCTCGACGGCGCCGGGCACCTGCGACGCGTCCCGGGTGTCGCCGCCGTGCTCGAGCGCGGCCCGGCCGTCGGCGTCCTCGCCGTGTGCCTGGAGGAGGAGGTCGGGGCCCTGCCCGTGGAGTGCCGCGCCGTCGCCGAGGTCGGAGGCCCGCACGGGGGCGTGGTGCGCCTGCGCTCCACCGCGGGGGCCGGGGGACGCGGGCGGGGTGGCTGGTCGGAAGGCCCGGTCGATCGTGCGCTCGGCGGGGCGTTCGGCAGCACCGGTGCCCCGCCGACCGGCGGGGACGTCGCTGCGGACCTCGTCCCCGTGGCCGTGGCGCGCACGGTGGCCCGCGCCCTCGCGCCGCTGCGCGACGCCACCCCCGGCCACGGCGGCGGCGTGCTGCCGGAGCACGTGGCGCTGCTCGACGTGCTGGACGTCGACGCCACGGATCCCGGCGCCGTCGCCGCCGCGTGGTCGCTGCGGCCACGGAGCACGCGCGTGGTGCTGGGGCGGCGCTCCACGGGGACGTGGAGCGTGGACCTGGAGGGCGACGGGCCCCACGTCCTCGTCGCCGGCACCACCGGGTCGGGCAAGTCGGAGCTGCTGGTGGCCCTGGTGACCTCCCTCGCGGTCGGCAACCGACCCGAGGAGCTCGCCGTCGTCCTGATCGACTACAAGGGCGGCGCCGCCTTCGCGGACCTCGCCGGGCTCCCCCACGTGGTCGGGCTGGTGACGGACCTCGACGCGCACCTGACGCAGCGCGCGCTCGTCTCCCTGCAGGCGGAGGTGCGCCGCCGGGAGCGGGTGCTGCGCGACGCCGGGTGCCGTGACCACGCCGAGCACGTGCGCCGCCGGGGCGCCGCGGGAGCCGGCCGCCACGGAGCGGCCGGTCCGGTGCTGCCTCGCCTCGTCGTCGTCGTCGACGAGTTCCGGGTGCTGGCCGAGGAGCTGCCGGACTTCATCGGCGGGCTGGTGCGCCTGGCTGCGGTGGGTCGCTCGCTGGGGGTCCACCTGGTGCTCGCCACCCAGCGCCCGGCGGGGGTGGTCAGTGCTGACATCCGGGCGAACACCGCGCTGCGCATCGCCCTGCGGGTGCAGGACGACGGCGACTCCGCCGACGTCGTCGACAGCCGCGACGCCGCGCGCATCGACGCCCGCCTGCCGGGGCGCGCCGTCGCCCGCTCTGGCAGCGGTCCACTGGTGGAGGTGCAGGCCGCCCGCGTGTCGGGCACCCGGCCCGCCCGCGGGCCCGACGACCCCACGGTGCGGGTCCGTGGCACCGGCCCCACGGGCAGCGGACCCGCCGCCTCACGTCCGGACCCCGCACCCCAGGACCTCCTCCCACACCGTCCCGACCCTCCGAGCGACGCCTCCGCGATCGTCGCCGCGCTGCGGCGGGCCGCCGAGGGCGAGCCGAGGCCGAGGAGCCCGTGGCTGCCGCCCCTGCCGGAGGTCGTCACGCTCGGCACGGACGCGCCGTCCGGTCGCGGCACCAGCGCTGACGGCGGTGGAGGCGCCGACGATGAGGTGGGCAGCACGGGCGACGGGGGCGGCGCGGCGGGCGGCAGCAGGATGCCGGTGCTCGTGCTGGGCGTCCAGGACCTGCCCGCCCAGCAGTGCCGCGCACCGCTGCGCTGGGACGTGGGTGCCGGTCCCGTCCTGGTCGTCGGCGCCCCGCGCAGCGGACGCACGACCGCGGTCCGCGCGGTGCTCGCGGCGGCCACCGCACACTCCCCCGCTGCCCTCCACGCGCACGTGGTGGCCACGCCCTCCCCCGTGCTCGCCGGGATGGAGGACCTGCCCCAGGTGGGCGCCGTGATCGACCCCGACGACCACGAGCGCCTCCTGCGGCTGCTGCACCTGCTCACCGCCGAGGTGCGCCGGCGCCAGCGCACCTCGGCGGCCGGGTCGGTGGGCGCTGCGGAGCTGGGCCCACCGACGCTGCTGCTCGTCGACGGCGCGGACCGGGTGCTGGCCGCCGCCGGCGCGACGCTCGCGAACCCGGCGGACGACGTCGGCGAGCTCCTCCTCGAGCTGCTCGTCACCGGGCCGGCCGCCGGGGTGGTACCGCTGCTCACCGGTGACCGCTCACTGCTGCTGGGCCGGTGCGGGGCCCTGGTGCGCCACCGCCTCCTGCTCGCCCTCACCGACCCCGCGGACGCCGTGCTCGCGGGCGTGCCGGTGCGCGAGGTGCCCGCCAGCATGCCACCGGGGCGGGTGCTGGTGCTCGGCGGAGCCACGACCAGCACCGGCGGCGGCGCGACCGGCATCGGCGTCGACCCCGGTGCGCATCCAGCGGTGGTCCAAGCGCAGATCGGTGTGCTCGGTGACCCCCGCGCCACCGACCAGCTGCGTCGCGAGGTCGCGACGCTCGTCGCGATGAGCGCCGAGCGGTGGTCCGACGTCGCGGCCCGCCCGCCGGCGCTGCCGGCCCTGCCCCAGCGGCTGACCACCGCTGAGCTGCGGCTCGCCGCAGCGGGTGCGGGGCCGACGCCTCCCCGCGCCGGGCTGCCCGTGGGCATCGGTGGGGACGACCTCGGCGTGGTCGCCCTCGACGTCGACGCGGCCCCGTGCTGGCTCGTCGCCGGGCCCGCCGGCTCCGGTCGGTCGACGACGCTGGTGGCCCTGGCGGAGGCGGCCCACGAGCGCCGGCGACCGGTCCTGGTGCTCGCGGGGGTCCGCTCACCGCTGGCGCGGTGGGCCGCGGAGAGCGTTGTGCCGTGCGCTGCGGCGGGCGATGCGGGCGTCGTCGCAGCGGCGCTGGCCGAGCTGGTCCTCGGTGGTCCCGACGCGTCCGACGAGCACGAGGGCGCGGGGCCGGCGCCGCTGGTGCTCGTCGACGATGTCGAACGCCTGATCGGCACTGCGAGCGAGGAGGTGCTCGCCGGTCACGTCGAGGCGGCGACGCGGCAGGACACCCCCGCCCTGGTCCTCGTGGCGGCCGGCGCGCCGGCCGAGCTCACCGGTGCCTACCGCGGGCTGGTGCCGCTGCTGCGACGGGCGCGGAACGGGATCCTGCTGCACCCGCTCGGCGCCGGCGACGGGGAGGTGGTCGGGCTGCACCTGCCGCGCAGCCGTCCCGGCCCAGCGGGGCGCGCGACCCTCGTCGTGGACGGCCGCGCCAGCAGCCTCCAGGTCGCGCTGAGCACCGGACCGCTCCTGCGGCTGCCTCTGCAGTCACGCCGTGCGAGCCTCCCCGGCGGCGCGCGACCCGTGGGGCCCGCGGTCCGGTGGCCGCTGGCGGACCCGACCGGCGGCACGGGCTGACGTGCCGGCGATGGACGCGGTGGTCCCGGGGTGACGACACGCAGACCTGGGCGTCGTCGGCACGGCGGTGCGGTGCGGTGCGGTGCGCTCGACCTGGACGGGTCCGTCGCGCGGCTCGAGGACCTCTGCGGGCGCCCGAGCGCGAAGGCTCTCGAGCTCGGTCGGGCCCTGCTCGCCGCTCCGGTCCGGGTCTTCGACGACCACGGGGACCTCGGCCTGGAGTGGTGGTCCTCGACGGGTGCACCCCGACCGAGGGGTGCACCGCGCGGTCGGCGCGGTGGCGCAGGAGGGGTGGACGACCTGCCGCGAGGACCCGGTCGACGGGCACCCCGGATCGCAGCCGGATGTCGTAGCCACCGCTCGCGGGTACGTTCTGGCCATGGACCGGGCAGAGGACCGTGCGGCCCCTGCGGGCGCCTCGAGGTCGGGCAGGACGGTGGTCCAGGACGTGAGCAGCGGCACCGGGGGGACCCCGGGCACCGGTGGGCGCAGCGGGGTGGACCGGGTCGAGCTGTCAGTGCCCGCCGACCCCGCGTACCTCGCCGTGCTCCGCACCGCGACGGCTGGCCTGGCGGCGCGGGCGGACCTGACCATCGACGAGATCGAGGACCTGCGCATCGCTGTCGACGAGGCGTGCGCGCTGGTGCTCGGCGAGCCGGCGTCGACCCGCTCCCGTGGCGTGAAGGGCGCGTCCGCGCCGGTGACCCCCACGATCGACGCGGTCTTCGAGCTCAGCCACCACGGCGTGGCCGTGCGGGTGAGCGGCCCGTCCAGGCTCCTGCCCGAGCGCACGAGCTTCGCGTGGTCGGTGCTGGAGGCTCTCGTCGACGTCCTCGATGCCGGGACCGACGAGGACGGCCGACACACCATCACGTTGCGTCACGGGACGCGTCGGCCGGCATGAGCGCGGGGCCGCTGCCCGGCACCGAGCGCATCGGGCCCGACAGCGGGACCGGCGACGGCGTGACGGGTGATGGGGACGTCGTGGCCGAGGACGCTGGCGTTGCCGCCGAGGTCAGCGCCGCGGAGCGCTCCACGCGTGCCGCGGCGCAGCTGCGGGAGCTGGCGGCGATGGAGCCGGGCGACCCGGCACGGGTGCGGCTCCGGGAGACCGTGGTGGAGGAGCACCTGCCGCTGGTGCGCCACCTGGCCCGCCGGTACGTCGACCGCGGCGAGCCGCTGGCCGATCTCGTGCAGGTGGGCACCATCGGTCTGCTCAAGGCCGTCGACCGCTACGACGCCGAGCGCGGGGTGCCGTTCGCGGCGTTCGCCGTGCCCACCGTCCTCGGTGAGATCCGCCGCCACTTCCGCGACCGGGGATGGGCGGTGCGCGTCCCGCGCCGACTCCAGGAGCTGTCCCGGGTGCTGGCCGTGGCGCGGGTCGAGCTGACCCAGGAGCTGGGGCGCGCACCGACGGTGGGGGAGCTGGCCGAGCGCGCGGGGGTCGACGAGGACGCCGTGCTCGAGGGCATGGAGTCCGCGGGCGCCTACACCACCGTGCCCCTGGAGCCGGCAGGGGCCGAGGGCGCGGAACCCTGGCTGGCGACCGACGACGACGGACTGCGCGGGGTCGAGGACCGCGAGGCGCTGCGCCCCCTGCTCGCCCGACTGCCCGCCAGGGAGCGGCGGATCATCGCCCTGCGCTTCGTGCGGGGGATGTCGCAGGCGCGGATCGCCGAGGAGGTCGGCATCTCGCAGATGCACGTCTCGCGGCTCCTCGCCCGGACGCTGTCGACGCTGCGCGCCGAGCTCGGCACCGACGGGGGCGGGTGAGGCGGCTGCGGCGGCGTGGTCGTCGCGGCCGGGGTCGGCGACGGGTCGGTCTCAGACCACCGCCGACGGCCCACCGGGGTCGGTGGCCCGCAGCACCGAGGGCGTGAAGAGCCCGACCACCGCCACCCCCGCGAGCACCAGCAGCGCCACCGCCCCGGCGCGCGGCGGACCCTGCAGCGCCGGGATCGCCGGCAGCACGGTGGCGGTCTGCAGCAGCTGCCAGGTGATCACCGGCGCCCGGGCCCACCGCCGGTGCCTCAGCAGCCCCCGGGCGCACGCGAGCAGCCCGACGGCGACCCCCACGGCCAGCGCCACCGTCAGTGCGGCGAAGAGCAGGTCAGCGGTGCCCTGCCCCACCAGCAGCGCGACGTAGGCACCGGCGACGACCAGCAGCACGAGCGCCTCGAGCACCACGGCCGACACGACACCGATCAGGGCCGGGGAGCCGCCGCGGCGCTGGGCGCTGCTGGGACTCGCTGGCACGGGGCGACGCTACCGCCGCGCCACCGGCGCGGCGGCGCACGACGGGTTGCGGAACGTCTCACGACCGCTCACCGTTGGGACCAGCGGTGGCTCGGTGACCTCCGGAGACGGTGGTGGCCCACCAGGGGCTCTCAGCACCGGTCGAGGCAGCGTGCTCTTGTGCTGCCGCCCGGCATCTGAGATCGTTGTCTGGAGGGCGCATCACTGCGCCATGTCTTGTGGACCGGCTCGTGAAGTGCTTCACAAGCACCCGAGCCACGTGATCGTGAGAGCAGAAGGAGTGCGAACGATGGACTGGCGACACCAGGCACTGTGCCTGGACGAGGACCCGGAGCTGTTCTTCCCGATCGGCAACACGGGCCCGGCACTGCTCCAGATCGAGGAGGCGAAGGCGGTGTGCCGCCGTTGCCCCGTGGTCGACACCTGCCTCAAGTGGGCCCTGGAGAACGGTCAGGACGCTGGCGTGTGGGGCGGCCTGTCCGAGGACGAGCGGCGTGCCCTCAAGCGGCGCACGGCCCGCGCCCGCCGCGCGAGCTGACCCCGCTCCACCTGACCGTCCCACGACCACCGGCACCGGGCTGCGGTGCCCACGAGGACGTCCTCCCCCGGAGGGCGTCCTCGTGGTGCGTGGACCCCCAGCTCTCCCAGCCGGCACCGTCAGGGCACCTCGCTCGGCACCAGGGGGGCGAAGGAGCCGCGGTCGCCGGCGCGCTCGAGACTGCGCAGCTGGGCGTGGACGACCACGCGCGTTCCACCTCCCGGAGTGGAGTCCCAGGTGATCCAGCCGCGCAGCTCCCCCTCGACCAGGGCGCGCACGATCTGCAGGCCGAGCCCCTTGCCCGGGTCGAAGCCGACCGGCAGCCCCTGGCCGTCGTCGATGATGCTGGCCACCAGCTGGTCGTCGTCGCGCTCGGCGCGCAGCAGCACCGTGCCGGTGCTGCCCTCCAGACCGTGCTCGACGGCGTTGGTGACCAGCTCCGTGATCACCAGCGCCAGAGCGGTCGCGTCATCGGCCTGGACGGTGCCGAACTCACCTTCGCGCACCACGCGCGCCGCGCCGCGGCGAGCAGCGAGGTCGGCGACCAGCAGCAGCCCGCGGCCCATGACCTCGTCGAAGTCGACGGCCTCCTCGAAGCCCTTCGTCAGCGTCTCGTGCACCAGGGCGATGGTGCTGACCCGGCGCATCGCCTCCTCCAGCGCCAGCTGGGCCTCGGGATGCTCGATCCGGCGGGCCTGCAGGCGCAGCAGGGCCGAGACCGTCTGCAGGTTGTTCTTCACGCGGTGGTTGATCTCGCGGATGGTCGCGTCCTTGGTCATCAGCTCCTGCTCGCGGCGGCGCAGCTCGGTGACGTCGCGGCACAGCACGAGCGCCCCGGTGCGCACCCCCGCCTCGACCAGGGGCACCGCGCGCAGCGACAGCGACGCGCCGCGCGACTCCGCGTCCGAGCGCCACGGGGCCCGCCCCGTGAGCACCAGGGGCAGAGACTCGTCCACGGTGTGGCTGCTCGGCTCGATCAGCCCGGTGGTCACCTCGGCGAGGTACTGACCGACGAGGTCACCGGCGAAGCCGAGGCGGCGGAAGTCCGAGCGCGCGTTCGGCGAGGCGTAGAGGACGAGGCCGTCGACGTCGAGGCGCACGAGCCCGTCGCCGACGCGGGGGGCGCCCCGACGCTGTCCGGTGCCGGCCCCGAGGTCGGGGAAGGTGCCCTCGGCGATCATCAGGGCCAGGGCGTCCGCGCACTGCAGGTACGTCAGCTCCAACCGGCTGGGGGTGCGCGGGAGCACGAGGCTGGTGTCGCGCGAGAGCACGGCGATGGTGCGCCCCTCACGCACCACGGGCACCGCCTCCTCCCGGACCGGACCGCCGTCGAGCCAGTCAGGGTCGGCGTCGCGGCAGATGCGGCCCCGGGCCATCGCCCGGTCCACCTGCTCGCGGGCACCGGGGGCCAGGCGCGTGCCCACCACGTCGTCGTCGTGCACCGTCGCCCCGGTGCTCGGCCGTGCCTGCGCCACGCACACGAAGCCCCCGTCCTCCTCTGGCACCCACAGGAGCAGGTCCGCGAAGGACAGGTCGGCGATCATCTGCCAGTCGCCGACCAGGAGGTGCAACCACTCCTGGTCGGCGTGGTCGACCGACTCGATGCGGTGCAGGAGCGAGGCGAGCGTCGGCACGGCACGAGGCTAGCGACCGGCGCCGTCACCGGGCACCACCGGCGCCGCGGCTAGGGTGCCGCGAGTGCACCTGGAGAAGGTCCTGCGCTACCCGGCGCCCGCCGCGGACGTCGCCCTGCTGCTCGCCGACAGGTCCTTCGTGGAGGCCGTGTGCGCGGCCAGCGACGCCACGGCGTGGGAGGTGGAGGTGCAGGGCTCCGCGAGCGGCGCCTTCACCGTCACCTCCACCCGCGTGCTGCCCTCCGACGACCTCCCCGACGCGGCCCGGCGCGTCATCGGCGCGAGCATCCGCGTGCGCGAGGTCGACCAGTGGGACGCGCCGGGTCGAGACGGCGCCCGCACCGGCACGCTGACGCTGGAGGTCCAGGGGGCACCGGTGACCGCACGCGCCGTGATGGTCCTGACCCCGTGCGACGGCGGGGCCAGCACCGAGCAGGTCCTCGACGGTGACCTGCGCGCCTCCGTGCCCGTGATCGGGGCGCGGATGGAACGCGCCGCGGCGGGGCCCCTCCTGCAGGCCCTGGACCAGCTCCAGGACCTCGCCCGGCAGCGTCTGCTCGGCGCGGGCGGCGCGGGCGGCGCGGGCGGCGCGGGCACCGCCGGCTGACGCCCGCCCCGGCGCCCGTCACGGTGCGCCAGCGCGTCCAGGCAGGTCGGTCAGCCTCGAGCCGTCGCGGAGAGCTCCGCCAGCAGGGCGTCCGCCTCGGTGGCGTCGTACCACAGCAGGTCGCGGGCCTCGGCGTCCTCGATCGCGTGCAGCGCATCCTCGTCCCCCGCCGTGGCAGCCTCCAGGGACAGTGCTGCTGCCGCGACGTCCGCCACCGCGTCAGCCTCGTCGACGTGGACGCTGACCACCGCCGCCCACGGCACCCCGCCGCCCGCCAGGTGCACCAGCGACCGGCCCGTGGGTCGCTCGCCGATGACGCCGGTCCCCACCGGGTCGGACACCGGGCCCGTCGGCCCCACGACCGGGGCGTCGACGGCGATGACCACCCGCCGCGCCAGCCCGGCCAGAGGACCACCCGCGGAAGGATCACCGCGGGCGGGCTCCGCGGGGGTCCGGCGCTCCTCGACGACCCTGGTCAAGCTGACCTGCGCGGCGTCGGTGGTGGCGGCGAGCTCGAGCTCCTCGGAGTCACCGCCGGCGTACCACTCCCGCAGCGCGGGCGTCACGGCGTGCGCGGTGGCGGCGTCCACCCACCCCGAGCGCAGCGCACGGGCGAGGGCCAGGGCGGTGGCGGGCACGTACGCCCGCACGGTGGCGCCGCGGGCCCCGCCATCCCCTGCGCCCGCAGCGTCCGCTCGCGCGCTCACCGGTGCATCCTCCCCCACCGCCCGCGCCACCACCGAGGGGCGCCGTCCGCACCAGCGCCCGGCATCCCGGCGGGCTGCGAGCCGCCGCGGGCACGGGTCCGCAGGTGCTCGGCCAGCTCCGCCAGCGCCCGCCGCAGCGGTGAGGACGGTGCGTGCTCGGGCAGCGCCCGACCGGCCAGCAGGGCGGCGTCGTACGCACCGCGGTCGTCGGGCAGCAGCACGGGGTCGTGGATGCCGGCGTAGCGGGCCAGGGTGGTGGTCACCTGCCGCCGCGGCGAGGGCCCGACCGAGCTGGCCCTGACCTTGGTGACCACGACCGTGGGCCGGGCGGTGGGCACCGCGTCGGCCAGGTCCTGCACGCTGCGCACCAGCCGCTGCAGCCCGACGGGGTCGGCTGCGCCCACGACGAGCACCTCGTCGGCCCGGCCCAGCGCCGTCACCGCCGCCGCGTGCCGGCGGGGCGCCGCCGTGTCGTGCACCAGCTCCTCGTCCTGCTCGATGCTCGCGGCGCAGTCCACCACCGTGAAGGTGCTGGCCTCGCGGGCCACGTCCAGCACCCGGGCGAAGGAGGCGGCGCCGACCTCGGGCCACCGGGACGCGCGGGGCAGGCCGGTCAGCACGCGCAGGCCGTGGGCGGTGGCGGGCGCCAGCGCGCTGAGCGCCGCCGCATCGAGCCGCCCGGCGGCGGCGGAGCGGCACGCCGCGGCGATGCCGGCGCTCTCGTCGAGCAGCCCCAGGGCCAGGGCGACCGAGGCGGAGGTGGTGTCGGCGTCGACGAGCAGGGTGCTCTCCCCCGCGGCGGCCAGCTCGACGGCCAGCGAGGTCGCGACCATCGTGCGCCCCGGCGCCCCGGGGGTGCCCCACACCGCGACCGTGCGGCTCGGGACGGGGTCACCGCGGTGGGTGGGAGCGCGGCCTCTGCTCGCCGCGGCTGACGTCGGCGTCCACCCCGCGCGGTCCCCACCCTCCGGCGGCAGGGCCGCCGTGTCGGCGAGCGCCGCCGAGGTCCACCCGCGGGCGCGCCCCGGCGCGGAGGCGAGGCGCACCGCGTCGGTCACGACGTCGACCAGGGCCACGGAGCCGGCCGCGGCGTCCAC
The DNA here is from genome assembly GCA_964242735.1 of uncultured Quadrisphaera sp. Taxonomy (GTDB): domain Bacteria; phylum Actinomycetota; class Actinomycetes; order Actinomycetales; family Quadrisphaeraceae; genus CADCUY01. The sequence goes on from CAXTAK010000012.1 coordinate 110,273, forward strand.
GACGTGGGTGACGCCGAGGGCGGACAGGCGGGCGCCCTGCTCGCTCGCGAGCGCCCCGCCCGGCGGGCCGTCGAGCACCCCCACCACGGCGGTCCCGGCGTCGGCGAGGCGCGCGAGGGCCGTCCGGTCCAGGTGGCGCAGGTCGGGTGAGACCAGCGCGGCCCGACCGTGCCCGGCAGCGGAGGCGGCGAGGAGCTCGACGAGGTCGGCGCAGCGGCGCACGACGACCAGACCGTGCGCCGCGCGCAGGGAGGCGACGAGGGGCGCTTCAGCGGCACCGGTGACGGCGACGAGCAGCGGCAGGCCCGTGGTCATCGCCGACCGGGTGTGGTGCCCGGGACCAGGAGCAGCGCGATGTCGGCCTCCGCGGCGCGCGCGGCGAGCGCGAGCGCCACCTCCTCCTCGGACAGGTAGACCTGCACGGTGGCTGCGCCGGCGGTGAAGCCGTCACCGGTGGTGACCTCGGCGACCTCCACGCGGCTGGCTAGCTGGCGCGGAGAGCCGTCCGCGGGCTCACCCGCCACCGCGGCCGGAGTGATCCACACGTCGACCCGTGAGCCCTTGACCAGCCCGCTGGGCAGCTGGCCCTCGTAGGGCAGCCCGAGGGGGAGGCGCGTCAGCTCGTCGGCCCGCCCCACAGCGGCGGTGGGCACGAGCTCCCCGGGGCCGAGGGTGCGCAGCGCCACGAGCCCGTCGGGCAGCGGCTGGTCGGCGGACAGGTACGGGGCGACGGCGTCGTCGAGGTGGACGCGGACCGCGCTCAGCGCGCCGGGGGCGATGGCGTCACCGGAGGCGAGGGTCTCGCGGGCCGCCCACACCGCCACCGTCTCGTCGGTGGCCGCCACCAGTCGACCACCGGCCACCACGGGGACGAGGACCAGCAGCAGCCCGACGAGCAGCCTCGGATCACGCCAGGACGGCGCTCGCACCCGCGCGGCGCGGACGGCAGGGGTGCTCACGGGCGCAGGATGGCACCGCGGTCGGAGCGGGCCACGCCCTCGCGGGCAGGGAGGTCCCGTCGGGTCAGCGCTGTGCTCGTCGGCGGGTCACCGGTGACCGAGCGTCGTGGACCGGCGTCAGCCGCGCTGGCGCGGGACGGCTGGCGCGCTGGCGCTGGCGCCTGTGGACGACGCGGCCAGCGGCGTGCACCGGCGTGCCAGACTTCCGCGGTGGCCGCTCGCTTCCTGCCCCTGGCGGATGTGGCGGAGGTGCTCAGCATCTCCGCGGTGCAGGCCTACGCCCTGGTGCGCTCAGGTGAGCTCCCAGCGATCCAGGTCGGTGGGCGGGGCCAGTGGCGGGTGGAGAACGAGGTCCTGGAGGCCTACATCCAGGGCAAGTACGCCGAGACCCGTGCGCGGGTGGCCGCCCCTCTTGCGGGACCGGAGGCGCAGGCGGCTCCCGCGCGCGCGTCGGGCGGGAGCACGAGCACCGGTTGACCCGCGCGCCCGGCGGGGGCGCGCCGCTGCCGCAGCGCGCATCCCTGGTGGACGCCGTCGAGGCAGTCCGTCATGAGCCGCCGTGCCCGGCGGTCGGTGCGGCCGACCGGACCGCGAGGACCGCGTGGAACGGCAGGGCCACCACGTCGGTCACGGCGCTCGGGCGTCGGGCCTCGCCGACGGGGTGGACGGCGAGGTCGAGGTGGTCGGCGGCCACGCGGTCGATCGTGCCGGCCACCTCGCCACTCGCCAGTGCCACCACCACCGCGATCCGGTCACGGGCCAGGGCTCGCAGAGCGCTCCCCAGTCCCAGGCGCCGCTCGACCGTGCCGGCCGGTGGTGCCACAGCAGCACCGAGCCCCGTGATCCGCTGGAGCGCGGGCAGGGGCACCAGCACCTGACGGGTGGCGCCGCTGACACCGCCGGCACCGCCTGCTCCGAACCGCGTCCCGGGACCCGACCCGAGCGCCGGTCCGGACTGGTCGAGCAGCAACCACTGCGGAGCGGCCTCGAGCACCGCGCCGTGCCACCACTGGCCGCCGGTGACCTGCAGCGCCACGACGACCCCCAGGTGAGCTCGCAGGCGGTCAGCCAGCTCGGTGCGCCCGACCTCGGCCCGCACCAGCCCCGCCACCTCCTCGTCCGAGGCGTCCGTGGCGTGCATCTGCGCCTCGAGGTCGGCGAAGAGGGCGTCCCAGCGCACTCGAGGACGGTAGCCGGCCCGCTCGCGAGCGGGCACCGGCGCTGTGTCCACAGGTTGCCCGTCGCCGTCGGGACAGCTGCGGACACCATGAGAAGGTCACCTCAGCGAGGTCAAACATCATCAAACGGGGTGAATCGTGAATCATGTGGTGTCACAGCGGTCGACGCCCGCCGGGGCGCGCGCCGGCGTCGTGCTGCTCGCCTGGTCCCTGCTGTGCACGGGGGCGGCCGTCGTCGTCGTCGCGGTCTCGGCCGGCTGGGCCGCCGCGGTGGTCGCCGGCCCCGACGACGGCCGGCTCGGCGAGGTGCTGCTGCTGCTCGCCTCAGCCGCGCTCGTCCTCGTGCTGCTCGTCAGTGCGGCCGGCGCCGCGCTCACCGCGGTGCGAGCGGTCACCGATGGGTCGGCGGGTGCACCGCTCGGCGCACCGCTCGGGGCCAGGTGCCCGCGCACGCTCGCCGCAGAGGCGGTGGTGCCCGCCGTCGTGCGGCGCCTGGCGGCCCTCGCCGTGGGCGTCGGGGTCGTGAGCGGTGCCGGTGCCCCGGCTCTGGCCGCGCCGCCACCGGCGTCCGCGGTGTCCGTGGTGCCG